>CAVPHV010000025.1:0-43506 GCA_963704825.1 uncultured Acidimicrobiia bacterium | reverse complement strand
GTCGGCGAAACACCACAGGAACGCCCCGGTCGACCCCACGTCGACGAGGCGAGGCAGGACACCTGCCACGTACTCGGCAAAGGCCTCTTCGCCGGCCATCAACTGGCTCCGCGGCTTGCCGTAAGGCGTCCATTCCCACATGACGGAATCGTCGGTGTCCGGTGACGTGCAGCCGCCCCACTCCTCCGCCAGGCACGGCTTGTCACACAGGGCCGTCACCAACGCACACAGGTAGGGCACGAAGTCGGGGTCGAGCGGGTCCCGAGCCCAATCGACGTACATCGGGTAGCCGTGCATCACCGCGGCGTCCGTCTCCGTGAAGACCTGATCGACCCGCAAGCCGTTGTTCGCGAACAAGCTCGCAGCGTGGAGGCCACAGGAGACCGAATGGTGAGGGTCGATCGACTTGATCACTGCGGTCATGTCCCGCACCCAGGCTCGGCCGGCCGCCGCGGTATGAGGCTCGGCAAACAGGTCGGGTTCGTTGCCGAGGCTCCACATCCAGATCGCCCCATGATCCCGATAGGCGCCGACCACCGTCTCGAGGAGAAGACGCTCCGCACCGCAGCGCAACGGGATCGTGGAACATGTTCCGGTAGGACGCCACCACCACCCGGCCGCCGCTCACGACCTGCAACCGGTTGCGAGCCGGATAATGCGTCATGTCGGCGTCGAGCAACCAGCCCGGAGACCAGTTTGGACCGCTCATGTGGCCGGTGAAGAAGGTCACGTCCAGGCCGAGACCCCGAGAAGCGGCGAGGTCGCACACCACCCCGAAGTCGCGCAGGCGTTGTGGCGAGACCACATCGGGTGCCGGCTGCCAATCGTCCCAGAGCAGGAAGATTCGTACGGTGTCCATGCCGACATCGGAGATCACATCGAACTCGTCGGCCACCTCCGCGGCGTCGAAGCCCGACCACCAATACATCGCCTTGCGGCGCGGCCAGTAGTTGACGCCGAGCCGAAAGCGAGTGGAGTCCGCTGAATCAGCCATGCCTAGCATGATCGCACCCCACCACAGCTTTGGCGGCCGGTGCCGATCGCGCTCGAGATGCCGCCGGAAAGGGACCCAGCGTGCGCTTCGGACACTTCGACGACTTGGTTCGCGAGTATGTGATCACCACCCCACGCACCCCCTATCCGTGGATCAACTACCTCGGCACCGAGGAGTTCTTCGGCCTCGTCTCACACCTCGGCGGCGGCTACAGCTTCTATCGCGACGCAAGGATGCGGCGGCTCACCCGCTACCGCTACAACAACGTGCCGACCGACGCCGGCGGCCGCTACTTCTACGTCAACGACGGAGGCGACATCTGGACCCCAACCTGGGCACCGGTTCAGGCCGACCTCGACCACTTCGAGACCAGGCACGGGTTCTCCTACACCGTGATCACAGGCGAACGCAGGGGTGTCCGGATCGAGACGACCTATGTCGTGCCGCTCGGCACCACCGTGGAGATCCATCGAGTGCGGGTCACCAACACCGGAGCCGCCGACAAGTCGGTGAAGCTGTTCTCCCTCGTTGAGTTCAACCTCTGGAATGCATTCGACGACCAGACCAACTACCAGCGCAACCTGTCGCTGGCCGAGGTCGAAATCGACGGCTCCACCATCTACCACACGACCGAATACCGCGAACGGCGCAACCACTACGCCATCCATTCGGTCAACGCCCCGATCGCGGGATTCGACACCGACCGTGAGGCCTTCTTCGGCCTGTACGGGAAGTGGGACGCCCCCGCCGCGGTCGTTGCCGGACAGAGTGGCAACTCAGTTGCCAGCGGCTGGGCAGCCCATCGGGTCGCATCAAGTCGATCTCGATCTCGTTCCCGGCGAAACTCGGGATCTGGTCTTTGTGCTCGGCTATGTGGAGAACGGGCCGGACGACAAGTGGGAGTCGCCGGGCGTCGTCAACAAGGCGCCTGCCCGGGCGTTGCTCGAACGGTTCTCAACCAGCGAACAGGTCGACGACGCCATGGCCGAGCTGCGCCGGTATTGGGACGGCTTGCTGGCGACCTACACCGCCTCAACCGGCAACGAGCGGGTCGACCGCATGGTGAACTTCTGGAATCCCTACCAGTGCATGGTCACCTTCAACATGTCGCGCAGTGCCTCTTACTTCGAGTCCGGGATCGGCCGCGGCATGGGGTTCCGTGACTCCAACCAGGACCTGCTCGGTTTTGTCCACCTCGTCCCCGACCGGGCGCGGGAGCGGATCCTCGACACCGCAGCCACCCAGTTTCCCGACGGCAGCGCCTACCACCAGTACCAACCGCTGACCAAGCGCGGCAACGCCGACATCGGTACCGGGTTCAACGACGACCCACTGTGGCTGATCGAGGGGGTTGCCGCCTACATCAAGGAAACCGGCGATTTCACGATCCTCGACGAGCAGGTGCCCTTCGACAACAACCCGGAGGACACCGGCACCCTGTTCGAGCATCTACGGCGATCATTCCACCACGTGCTCCACAACCGCGGTCCGCACGGTCTGCCGCTGATTGGGAGGGCAGACTGGAACGACTGCCTCAACCTGAACTGCTTCTCCGAGACACCGGGCGAGTCCTTCCAGACCACCGAGAATCGGGCCGGGGGTACCGCCGAGTCGGTGTTCATCGCCGGACTGTTCGTGCATTGCGCGCCGGACTACGCCGATCTGGCGGATGCGGTGGGCCAGCCCGCCGAAGCCGAACGTGCCCGTGCCGCGGCAAAGGCGATGACCACCGTCGTCCTCGACCACGGGTGGGACGGCGATTGGTTCTTGAGGGCCTACGACTTCTTCGGTAACAAAGTTGGCTCGCACGAATGTGACGAGGGCAAGATCTACATCGAACCGCAGGGCTTCTGTGTCATGGCCGGCATCGGCGTCGACACCGGCGAAGCAGCGCGCGCCCTCGATTCGGTCAGGGACATCCTGGACACCGACCACGGGATCGTGGTCCTGCAACCGGCGTACACGAGGTACTACCTCGAACTCGGCGAGATCAGCACCTACCCGCCCGGCTACAAGGAAAACGCCGGCATCTTCTGCCACAACAACCCGTGGGTGGCGATTGCCGAGACCGAGCTTGGCCGCGGCGACCGGGCCTTCGAGATCTGGAAACGAATCGCACCGGCGTTTCGAGAGGAGATCTCGGAGGTCCACCGCACGGAACCCTACGTCTACTCGCAGATGATCGCCGGCAGGGACGCTCCCCGTCACGGCGAGGCGAAGAACTCGTGGCTCACCGGCACTGCGGCGTGGAATTACGTGGCGATCTCCCAGCACATCCTCGGGATCAAACCCGAATTCGACGGCCTCCGAATCGAACCATGCTTGCCAGATGAAATGGGCAGGGTGGAGATCAGCCGGACTTGTCGCGCCGCCGAATACCGGATCTCAATCGCCAATCAAGGCGGCGGGGCGGCTCGGCTAACGGTCGATGGGCAGCCGATCGAGAGCACCCTGGTCCCGTATGCGCCGGCCGGCTCCGTCGTCGAAGTGCGTGTCGAGTTCTAAGGCGCGTCGACCCCGAATCGGTAGAGCGTGGTGCTACGCAGGGTCTGGCCGGGACGCAGGATCGTCGACGGGAACTCCGGGTGATTCACCGAGTCGGGGTAGTGCTGGGTCTCGAGGCACAGTCCCCCGTGGGTTGGGTAGGTGATCCCGCCGGTACCGGTGAGGGTGCCATCGAGCCAGTTGCCTGTGTAGAGCTGCATCGCCGGTTCTGTCGTCCACACCTCGAGCACCCGGCCCGAGGTTGGTTCGCTCACCCGAGCGGCGAAGGCCAGCTCGCCACCCCCGCTGCGGAGCACGAAGTTGTGGTCGTATCCGTTGGCATGGTCGAGGTACCGGTCGATGCGGTCCCCGATACGGGTCGGCGTGGTGAAGTCGATCCCGGTACCCGCCACCGGCGCGATCTCGCCGGTCGGAATCATCATCTCATCCGTCGGCGTTTCGTAGTCGGCGGCGATTTCAACTACGTGGTCGACGATGGTGCCCGACCCGGCCAGGTTGAAGTAGCTGTGGTTTGTCAGATTGACCGGTGTGGGAGCGTCGGTGGTCGCCTGGTAGTCGATTCGCAGCCCATCGTCCTCGAGGGTGTAGCGAACCGAGGTGTCGAGGTTGCCGGGGTAGCCCTCATCCCCGTTCGGGCTGAGCAACCGAAAGGTCACCGCCCGTTCCCCGTGCGGGATCATGTCCCAACGATGGCAATGAAAACCCCTCGCCCCGCCGTGGAGGTGATTGGCGCCCTCGTTGGCGGTGACCCGATGCACGACCCCGTCGAGCTCGAAACGGGCGCCGCCGATCCGGTTCCCGACTCGGCCGACCGTCGACCCGAAGTAGGGGTGCTCAACCAAGTAGCCGTCCACCTGGTCAAACCCGAGGACGATGTTGCCGATCTCGCCGTTGCGGTCGGGAACCCACAGCTCGGTCAGGATCGCACCGAGGTTGGTGACCTTGCCGACCACGCCACGGCTATTGGTGAGAGTGGCCCGCTCCAACGTTTCGCCGGCTGGGTTCCTGCCCCACTGGTCAATGCTCATCCGACTATCTTGCCACTCTGGTCTTCGGAATCATCAGCGAAAGATTCCTCAATGCCTCCCTGGTGCGTTCCGATGGACCATCCGTACGGGGCGATCAGCAACAAATGACACAAGCCGGTTTCCCGAGGGGTGCGTCCTTGGGATTGCCGGCGCCGCTGCTCCCGACTCCAAGTCGAAGCACAAGAGAACTGAGAAGGGGTACTCATGCGCTTACCGACGACCAATCCGGCAACGAACCGATCAGCCATTGTCGTCATTGCACTGCTGGCCTTTCTTGCCGCCGCGTTCGTGGCACTCACCGTCGACACCGGCCCTGCGTTCGCGGCGCCCGGTGATCCCAACGCCACCATCACAACGCCCGGTTCCGGCCAAGCGCTCCAGGGGACGCCACCGCTTGTGTTGCGTGGCGAGGCTAGCGACGACACCGGTGTCGTCCGCACCGCAGTGGCGATCCGGAATCCCGCGGCCAACACCTGGCTGCAACCGAACGGCACCTGGGCGAACGGCTTCTCGTGGGTGGATGCCACCACAGCCGACGTGGGAGAGCCCAACGTCGAATGGACCTTCGAATGGACTCCGCCGGGGCCTGGAACCTATGGCATGACTGCGCAGGCTTACGACGCCGCCGGGAACATCGACAGAGCCCGGCAGTGGGTGCAGTTCTCCGTTTCCGACACCGAGACGCCGACCACGACGACGACCACCACGGTGCCGCCGACAACGACCACGACGACCACGACGACCACGACGACCACGACGACCACGACGACGGTACCGCCCACAACAACCACGACAACCACGACCACGCAACCACCCCTCGAGGACACCACACCGCCAAACAGCAATGTGGTGATTCCCGGGTCGAACCAGGCGTTTGGTGAGGGCGCGGTTGGCTTTGCGGGGGCCGCACAAGACAACGTGGCCGTGGTTGCCATCGAAATCGCCGTCCGACGCAACGACTCACAGCAGTGGCTACATGCCAACGGAACCTGGGGAGGGTTTGCGTGGATCAACGGGTCGCTGAGTGATCCCGGTGCCGCAACAACGGATTGGTCCCTGGCCTTCACGCCGCCAACCGCGGGCGCCTACGGCATGATGGCTCGCTCGGTTGATGCTGCCGGCAACACGGGCGCCATGACCTGGCGGTCGTTCACCTCAGCCGGGCCCGGCGGTGGCGGCGGCGGCGGCGGCGCGGCGATTGCACGCCGGATAGTCCGCCATACGGTATCGGCGAGATGACCGTGAACCTGACCGACTCCAGCCGAGGCCGCTCGCTCCAGACCACCATCTTCTACCCGGCCACCTCCAGCGGGGTCAACGCTCCTGCGGCATGCGGACCGTTCCCGATGGTGATGACCGGCCACGGGGGCAGCGGGACGGGAAGAAGCGGAGCGAACCTGTTCCGGTTCCTCGTGAACGACGGCTACGTGATCGTGGGACCAACGTTCCCAGCCGGGTTCCAATGGGATCTGCTCGCCGGCGACGTCAGCTTCGTCATCGATGAAGTCATGGCGATGCGGGCGGACGACGGACCGATCGCCCAGTTCGACGGTGAGAACATCGGCTTCATCGGAACTTCCAAGGGTGGCGCGATTGGATATGCCACGTTCCTCGAGTGCTGCGGCGATGCTCGGATCGATGCCGTCATCCCGCGCGCCGGAGTCCCCATCCAAGGCACGATCGACTACGACAACGGACCGGCGATCCTCATCCTCAACGGTGACGCGGACGAGTTCGCCCCCTGGGATTGGGCCCAGTCGTTCTACAACTCGGCGCAGACACCCAAGGGGATCATTCGCTTTGCCGGGGTTGGCCATGACCTCAATATCGGGTCTCATGGCATCCTCCAGGACGCCCCCCGCGGGTTCTTCGACTTCGTCTTGAAAGGAGACCCGAGCGGCAGAGACGTCGTCATCCAGTCCGTGAACACACTCGGGTTGGCGACGATCCAGTACGACTGGTAGTCCGCAGGAGGTCCGCCCTGGTGGCGCCCCGAGGCCACCAGGGCGGACCTCGTCGACAGCTGTCCAAACCGGTTCTGGCGTGGCTCGGGCGCGGTTTCTGGTACCTCAGCCACGCAAGAACGGGATCAGCCGTTACGGGCAGGCACTACCAAGGCACGTCCGATCCTCGGCGAGTTGGGCCGACAGGGCGGCCACGTTCGGATCGTTGCCGGGGTTGCCGTCCGCAAGGACGTTGACCAACTGCCATGGGTCCGTCACCAGGTTGTAGTACTCGCGAAAGATGGACCCATCGTCGAGGTAGTTCTCGACGTACTGATACGTCGAGGTGCGGATGGATGCCCAGGTCGACGGTGACGCCGGGGCGTTGTACTCGTCCCACCAGTGCTCGGTGAGTACCCGGCTTCGGGTCCACGGCTCCAACAGCGACCGCCCGTCGAGCGGCGCAGCCGGGTCTGGGGTGATGCCCACGGCGTCGAGAATGGTGGTCCCGACGTCGACGTTGACGACCATCCGGTCGTCCTCAACGCCGGCCCCGAAGTGGCCGGGCCACCGCACGAAGAGCGGCACCTCGATGGAAGCCGTGTACGGCAGCCACTTCTTGACGAAGCGGAACTCCCCCCAGTGATTCCCGTTGTCCGAAGTGAAGATCACCAGGGTGTTATCGAGTTCCCCGCTGGCGGCGAGTTCGGTCAGCACGGTGTCGACCATGTCGTCAACCGACATCAACGTCCGCATCTGCGGAATCCTGGTGTCGTCCATCTCCGCCTGGGTGAGCGGCTGGCGCCATCGCATGAAGGGCGGCTTGTCGGCCACCGGCCCGTTGACAGCGGGGTTCCCCGGCCACGCCGGTACCGGAGCGTTCTCGTATCTCGGCTCGGCCGTAAATGGACTATGCGGCGCAATAGTGGCGATGTACATGTACCAGGGCCGATTGTCGTCGATGATCTCGAAGTCACCGAGGTATTCGACGGCCTTCTCGCCCATGAACGTCGTCGTGTAGTCGGGCACAACGGTGTAGGTGCCGTCGAGGTTCCACGGTCGGTTGTAGTAGTCGCCGGCAAGCACCGCCCAGTGGTCGAAATTCGGCGGATCGACTTGGAGCGACCACTGGTTGAGGAACTTACCGATTGTTGCCGTGAAGTAGCCGGCATCCTTCAGATACGCCTGCACGGTGGTCGCTTGATCGAGTTGGTCGCCATCGCCCTGGGTTTGGACCCCGTTGTTGTGGGAGTACTGGCCACTCATCAGAGTCCCGCGCGCCGGACAACAGTTCGGCGTTGCCACGTAGGAGTTGGTGAACTCAGTGCCGCCGTCGCCGAGCCATGCCTGGGTCTTCGGCATCACCGGCATCGTCGCGTCGGCGTCCCGCTGATCATCGGTGACGATGACCAATACATTTGGGAGCCCCTCCGTGCCCTCTTGGGGTGTGACGGGGTTGGAAGGGGCTGATGCCGGGCCGGTCCCGGCCGAGTTGGTTGCCGTCACCCTGAACGTGTACGACGTCCCGTTGACCAAACCCGACACGTTCGCCGATGTCACCCCACCACCAACCGACACGGATGCCCCACCAGGCGAACCCGTCACCGTGTACCCCGTGATCGGCGAACCACCCGTATCGACCGGCGGCGTCCACGACACCAACGCAGACGCATCACCCGCCACCGCCGCCACACCAGTCGGAGCCCCCGGAGGAGACGCCGGCGCCGACGAACAGCCGGCCACCGCCCACGCCACCGCATTGTCAAACAACGCCCACCCATTACTCGTGTAATTCGGCGGCGTCTCATGAAACGCCGGATACCCAATCCGACACCCCGCAGCCGGCTGCCCATTGTCCAACACATCACCCGGCGCGAACACAAACAACGCCGGAACCCCAGCCGCCGTCGCCACCACCGTCCCCCCAGCAGACGGCGTACCAACCGACACCCGACTCCCCGGCGACAAAATCGTCGTCAACCCAGAAAACCCAGCCGCCAACGGATGCGACCCAGCCACCACATCAACCGCCGACACCGACCGATTCGAACCATTCGTGCCCGACATCTCCATCGCGTCATACAGCCACGGCTTCCAAATGATCACCGGCTCAACCACATCCCTGAACTTCGAGCCAACCGCACCCTCAGACACATTCGACGACACCAACACCAACGCCCTACCCGCAGCATCACCCGTCACCACCGAAGCCCCAGACTCCACCACCACCGTGAACCCCAACGACTCCACCCGCGACAACACCGCCGCCTCACCCGAACTCAACGACCCAACATCCCCAACCACAAACAACACCTCACCCGATACGACCGTCGCTTCGGGCGTCACCGGGTTCGACGGCTCAGATGGCGATGAGTCGCCGACCGCGTTCGTTGCCACGACGGTGAAGGTGTAGGTGACACCGTTCGTCAGGCCGGACACCGTGGCCGACGTCTCGGCGGCACCGACCGACGCCTCTCTGCCGCCGGGAGATGAGGTCACCGTGTAGCCGGTGATGGGCGAACCGCCGTCATCGATCGGGATCGTCCACGACACCCAGGCCGATGCGTCGCCGGCCGACGCCGAAACGTTCATCGGCATCCCCGGCGGAGACGCCGGCGCCGACGAACAGCCGGCCACCGCCCACGCCACCGCATTGTCAAACAACGCCCACCCATTACTCGTGTAATTCGGCGGCGTCTCATGAAACGCCGGATACCCAATCCGACACCCCGCAGCCGGCTGCCCATTGTCCAACACATCACCCGGCGCGAACACAAACAACGCCGGAACCCCAGCCGCCGTCGCCACCACCGTCCCCCCAGCAGACGGCGTACCAACCGACACCCGACTCCCCGGCGACAAAATCGTCGTCAACCCAGAAAACCCAGCCGCCAACGGATGCGACCCAGCCACCACATCAACCGCCGACACCGACCGATTCGAACCATTCGTGCCCGACATCTCCATCGCGTCATACAGCCACGGCTTCCAAATGATCACCGGCTCAACCACATCCCTGAACTTCGAGCCAACCGCACCCTCAGACACATTCGACGACACCAACACCAACGCCCTACCCGCAGCATCACCCGTCACCACCGAAGCCCCAGACTCCACCACCACCGTGAACCCCAACGACTCCACCCGCGACAACACCGCCGCCTCACCCGAACTCAACGACCCAACATCCCCAACCACAAACAACACCTCACCCGACGGCTCGCCCGTCACCCCGACGGTTGCAGCATCCGCAGCCGACACGGGGACGCCGTTCGAGGTCCCGGAGACGGTGACGGTATTGGTATGGGTGTCTCCGGGATCGCCACCCACGAACTCGGTGAACGAGCACGCATATGTACCTCCGGCGGCAATCGTCTGAGGTACCGCGCAGGAGCCGCGGTTGTCGAGGTTGCCGTAGGCGGAATCGTCGAGCACGTCGATCGACGCTGATTCAGTCGGCGACTCGTTGGTGATCTGCACGGTGAACTCGACATCACCCCCCGGGGCAATCACGCTGGAAGGCGACGCCGTCTTGGTGACGTCGATGCCGACAACCGGCACGCCGGTTGGGTTGTAGAACGGGTCGGCGCCCATCGTCGTGAATGCGGAAAGAGCTGCCGGACTGCTGTCTGCCCACCACTGGCACTGGGCATTGTGCTCAGAATGGAAGTACACCACCGCGGTGAACTGTTCGTAACCCGATTGCTTGAAGAGCTGCTGGGCTTGGGTAATCCATTGCCCCTTGCGGCTGGGATTGGCCGGGTCCTCGGCGCTCCCCCACTCGGGCAGCAAGAGCGGCTTGTCTGGGTGGGTTGCTCCCCACTGGCGGAATGACTCGATCACGTTTTGGAGCGTTCGCCAGTTCGTGTTGTTGGCATTGAGGCAGTTGTACCAGTTGTAGGCATCTGCACCGATGGCGTCGACCCAGGCATCGCCCGGATACCACTTTGGGGCGTACCTACGATCAGTTGGATTGAGCTGGTAGGCCCACGCGGTCGTGATCCAAAGGAACTCGGCGTTGTCGACGCCCTGCGCCCGGAAGATGTCGACCACATTGCGCCAGGCGGCCTTGAAGTCGCTGTCGGTGCCGAACGGGATGGAACCGGTGGTCTCCGGCTCATGGTGCAGCGTGAAGTAGAACGGAACCTCGAAGTCCTTGAACTTCTGGGCCCAGGCGACGATCTCGTTGTAGAGCGATGATCCCGGCGACGCCGCGGCCAAGGCAGCCCACTGGATCCTGGTGCCGTCGTTGCGCCTCGGCTTGAGGGAGAGCATTGGGGTTCGATCGGTGTCGGCCATCCATGTGTAGTACGACGTCGGGAAGTCCTCTTCCCAGGTCAGGTACTCCCGCACGATGTCGAGCGGTCGCCCGATCTGGCCCTCGAGCGCTTCGACGGCGCCCCGGTCGCCCTCTCCGCGATTACGCGGGTAGGCGCCAAAGGCCACAGTTCCGTCCGGCCCGGCTGCTTCTGCCTCATTTTGGGGCACCGGCAACATTGGCAAGACCATCGCGCCCACGCCAAGAATCACAAGCCAGAGACGGTTCCACCCCACGGTTCCTCCCAAGGGACGCCCTGAACACACCGTACCGTTATGGGCCAGGGTTGGGAAGGCCATCCAAAGAAGGCGCCGGATGAACTAGTCAGTACTCCGAATCGTCCCAGGCGGGTGCCGGCTCGGCCTTTTCGCGAGCCTGCGCCAATGAGATCCCCGATAAGATCATGATGAACTGCAACTGCACCGGGATCAGGCTGTAGAAGAACACCTGGACGATGGCAACGAACACGACGGCGTTGACCCAGAACCCGAGTTCGTCCTCATTGGCTCGCCAGGTTCCCATCAGGATTGTCACCATCGTGAGCACGAACAACACCACCGCCGGTATCCCGTGGGAATAGCCGATCAGCCAGATCTGGCCGTGCGTCCCAATCGGCGCTCGGTCGGGTTCTTCCGGATTCACTCTCGGCCCACCATGGCCGACGATTGGCGCCTCAGCGATTCCATGGAGGCTCTGCTGTACCAGCGAGGTGCGGCGGGCATCGCTGTGACCCGTCTCGAGACGGCTCGATGCCAGATCGCCCAAAGGGGTCAGGACAAAGAGCGCGGCAACCACGAGGACAATCCCGATCAGGTTCATGAGCGGCCGGGGGCGTCCCCGCAGCAGGGCCCGCAGGGCGACATACCCGAGCGCAAAGGCGATGCTCAGCCAGAGACCACGGTTGAGTGAGTAGATCGCAGGAACAAGGGCGAGGACCAGCAAGGCGTAGCCGGCAACCCGCTTGGGTCCGGCGGGGAGCCGAGTGACGGCAAACACAACAACCGGCGCGAGTAGGCCGACGGCCGAACCCCACTCGTTGGTGAACGCAAACGGAGCCGCCGGTCGGGCAACCGCAAACCCGATGAAATCATGCACCTGCGACACGTTGCCGTGGATCATCTGGTTGACGAACGGGATCGAGGAGATCGATCGGGGCAGCACCCGCTCGAACGGCGTTACAAAGTCGGTAACGGGGGTCAAGAGCGCAAACAGGCCGGCAAATACCAGGAAGGCGAAGAACCAGAGAAACGCCCGGGCAATACGGTTGGCGTTGCCTTCCGCCGAGAGGTTGGCGGCATAGACGAACCAGATGCCCGCCGCGATGTAGATCGACAATCGGAACACAAACGACGGGAAGTCGTCGACCCCCGCGAGTTGTGAACCGGAGAGCATGACCCATGCCACGAACAACGTCCACCACCCGGCGCCGGGCGGCATGAGGACGTTGCGCCGGCCCCAGAGCCACGCCACGATCGGCAAGGTCAACCCCAACCACAGGAATACATCGATGCCGAGCGCCCACCACAGCGGATAGCCGTACAGCATGAGGTAGATCGGCCACCCAGGTGCCCACGCCGGGCGCTGGCGCCGATACGCCGAATGTCGAGACTGCGTTGTGGTCATGTTCTCCCGCGAGAGGGAACGTAACGGTAGATGGCGAGGAGCGGCAAAGTCAGCGCCGTCACGACCCGCCGGTCGGCGGCGGGTAGTTCGTGCCGCCAGGCATCGTCACGTCGCACCTCGATGGCGCCGCGCTGGAACCGCATCGGATTGCCACCCATGCTGTGGTGAGCGCCGAGCTCCAGAGTACGACCGGACACATACGACAGTTCCGGTGCCTCGATGCCGGCGAAACCGAGCACGACGCCGATGTGCCGCTCAGGCTCTCGGGTGAAGTCCTCGTACCGCAGGAAACGCATCGGAACCCGCCACACCCGCAGGGCATGGATGAGCACGTTGAACACCATGTACCAACCCGCAGTCTTCGCCGGTGGGTACCGATCCATCTCGACCGACGTGCCCGGCTTGGCGACGCGCTTGGTCCACGAGTAGGCGACGGCGCGGGGATCCCGGACGAGATGCAGCACTCGCACATCGAGCGTGCTGGCCGTGGCGAGCAGATACGCCGTGGACACGTCCTTGCTCGAGTCGACGATGATGCGGTCGCCCGAGACGGTGCTGATGGCGCGATAGAGACGCTCAACGAACGACAAGTACTCGGCGAGGGCTGCTCGATATCGTCGCGGACCGCGGGTCACGAGGAAGGGGAGATACCGGATCCGGTCGACGCGACCTCGGAGTCGAACCAGAGCTGCGGCGTCGAGGGTGGACCATCCTCCAAACGCAGCGTCGCCGACGGAACCCCAGAATGGGCACGCCGAGAACGACTCACCACAGCCGCACAGCGCGTCCTCGGCAAGCCCGCGCTCCCAGAGCCGCACCAACTCACCAACGGAGGTGCACCCCGGGACCGCCCCGAGGGCTCGATCGATCAAGGTGCTGCCGCTGCGACCGAGTCCTGCGATCAACAGCACCCTGATCTCGTTGGTGGCGACCAGGTCGGGATCGGGCACGCTCAGATACCTTTGCCGCGGCTGTGGGCCCATCCCATCAGGCGCTCGGCCGACACGAGGTGGAGGCTCACGGCCAGGGCGAGGTAGGCCCGCCGCTCCTTCCAGTTGGTCCGGATCGTCTTGACCGCCTTTCGTCTGGCGTCAGCACCGTCTCCCGCGGCGGCCAGCGCAAACGCCTGGCGTCCGTACATGTAGGCCAACCCATCGGGGTGGTCGTAGAACGCGGGTTCGCGTTCGAGCATGTAGTCGATGGCTGCGTCGATCGTCCGCCAGCGGTCGGCGAAGAAGGAGCCGCGGTGCCATCTGACGAGTACCAGGGGCCGGGTCACTACCGCGATCGCAGTGACGTCTACCGCGCGCAGGATCCACTCATAGTCTTCGCCGTAGCTCCCCGGGATCTCCTCGTCGACCAAGCCGATGTCGTCAATCATGGTCGTGCGGTGAACGACGACGCTCGACGGGTGGGCGGCAAACACTCGGCTCTCGAGTAGATCGTTCTTGTTGAGACGCTCCACGGTCGGCACCCGCGGGAACTCTTTGTCCCCGTAGACCACCAGGATCCCAGTCGCCATGACGCCGATGCCCGGGTCGCCACCACGCAGCTCGAATTGGGCCTTGAGCTTGTCGATCATCCACTCATCGTCGTCATCGCACCACGCGATCCAGTCTCCCGAGGCGGCTTCCACGCCGCTGTTGCGGGCACCGGCCAAGCCAGGGGCATGGGTGTTCTCGATAACCGTCAGGGGATGGTCGGCAAAATCGATGCTGAGCTGGGGATCGGGAGGCGACTGGTCGTACACGACGACGGCGTCGATGGGACCGGCGTAATCCTGAGCAAATACGGCGCGCAGCGCCTTGCGGAGCAGTTCCGGCCGATCCCGGGTCGCGATGACTGCGGTCACCGAAGGCAGGTCTGGCTGAGTCACATCGCCTCCTTGGCACCAACAGCAGCAGGGGGAGCCGCGGTCCGCAATGGATAGCGGTAGGCAACAAGCAACGGCGCGGTCAGTCCGGTCACGACACGCTGGTCGCGGGTCGGCATGACCCGGCGCCACGCGTCGTCCTGGGTGATCATGATCGGCCCCGCCTCGAGCTTCATCGGGTTGCCGCCTACGTTGGGATTCGGACCCAAGGTGACTTGGTGCCCATCGAGATGTGACAACGCGGCGCCACCATCCCCAGTCAACGCCAGGACCTCACGAACGACGGCCTCGGGGTCCGCGGTGAAGTCCTCGTACCGGACCCGGATCCTCGGGATTTGCCTGGTCCTGGTCGCTTCAACCAGAAGGTTCTGGACGAGGTACCACGCCGCGGCTCGCGACGGCGAAGAGCGAGCCATCAGCGCGTCTTCCCCTGCCGAGGGCCGAGCCTTCACCTTGCCCCATGAGTACGCCACGCCGCGCGCGTCCCGCACCAAATGGACGATTCTCAGGTCAATGCCGGGAACGTGGCGAAGGAACGTCGCGGTCGACACGTGTTTGCTGGAGTCGATCAGAACCCGCGCCCCAGCTACCTCGGCGGCGGCGCGGTAGACCCTGCCGAGCAGTTCGGCGTATCGATCAATCTGGGCCTGAAAGCCCGGTCGCAGTTGAGGCCAGGCCAGCAAAGGCACATACCGGGTACGGTCAACGGCCTGTTGGAGTGCGATGACCTCGGTCGGGTCAAGCTGATCCCAGCCGCCGAACGCCACGTAGCCGACCTCGTTCCAGAACCCGCTGTCGTGAAACGGCTCCCCCGAGCCACACCGTTCGTTGTCGATGAGTCCACGTTGCCAGAGGTGGACGACCTCGCCGAGCGACTGGTAGCCAGGCACCTCGCCGAGCACTCGATCCACCAGGGTGGAGCCACTCCGGCCGAGACCGGCGATGAACAAGACAATCGGACCGTCCGCCATCAGCGGCCTCGACTCTCCATCAAGCCGTCGACCAGCTTCGAGAAGAGCGCAACGGCGGCAGCGGTCTCGTCGCCGTCTCTGTCGATCCTGAGAGAAATCCCATCGGAGAGGGCCAAAGCAAGCTGGTCCTCGAGTTCGCCGAGGTCGGGGGTGGCCACGATCTGGCCCTTGTCCGCCAACCAACGGGTGAAGCGAATCTGGTGGCCGTCGACATGCTCACCCCGCTTGGGGTCGCGCGGAACCACAAGCGGCACCCGGCCGCACTGGCGGGCCAGCATGATGGTGGCGGGCCCCCCGTGACACACCACGGCGGCGGCTTCCGACATCGCATCGACCATGGTCGGGTAGGGGAGGTAGTCGGCTCCCGGAGCTTGGGCGACAAGCTGCGAGGTCCCCGTTTGCACAAAGCAGGCGACGCCGGTGCGGGCGCTCCAATCGTCGACCCACGACACCAGTCGGTCAAACGGATGGTGGTCGGTGCCGACGGTGACGAACACGAACGGTGACTCCGGAAGGTGCAACTCTCCTTCGAGCCTGGTGTCCGGATGGCTCACAGCAGCCTGCCGACGAGCACCGAGCCCTTGTAGAGGTCGAGCTGCTCGGGCCACTGCACCAAAAAGAGGTCGCTGAACGGCCGGCACAGCCGCCCGGTCAGTGTTCGTGTGTCCACTCGGTCGTAGACTTCGATGTAGCACGTTGGGATCCGTTTCAGCTTGGCCAGGACAAAGAAAGGCAACGCCACCCCAGCCCCGGTGCTGATCACGATGTCGGGCCGATACCGCCGCATCACCTTCCACGCCAGCCAGCTATTGCGCAGCAGATTGCGGATGTTCCGTGTCGTCGGGCGGTAGGCCCAGACGGTGGGTTCCCCGGCCAAGACCGACAGGGCGTCGGGGGTATCGAAGGTGACCCAGAGTCGCTCGAAATCCCGCCACCATGGCTCCAGCGTGATTGCCTGGGCGAGGTGACCTCCTGAGGACAGCGCAAAGAGGACCCGCTTGGGCTGAGCCGTATTCAGTTGGTGGCCCCTGTCCATTCCGCCCTCCTGGGCATTCACCGGAAGTATGGGTTGTCGGTGATCGCAACCACCGCTGTGATTCGCCGTTGGGCCCGCCGCGGGCAACGCAACCGGTCAGGTCGACTCATCTGAGAGACGTCGTTACCAAACCCCTCGGCACCGATTGGTGCGCGGTAAAGGAGAGATTTCCAGCCGGGCGGTCCCACCCCGGCATTCGTCTTGTTCGCACCCACGCTCCACCTATGTTCCCACGTAAGCTTAGATAGACCCTAGAGAAACCCTTCCCACGAGACGCGGCGGAAACGACCGGCCTCGCGGGCCCTGAGGAAAGCACGGTCGGGCGGGCGGATCACAACGATCCGAACGGCCGCGCCGGATCGCTGTGGAGCCGGTGACTAGCCACCACGCGTTGGCGCAGAACCACCGTTTCTCCACAGGATCGACTGACCTATATTGGGCCATAGGTAGGAAAAGAGGTATCCGGGTTCACTCGTCTGAGCCCAACGCACGACCGCGCACGAGCGGCGTGCCAACCCACAGCAACAACAAAAGGGGAAGTAGCAATGGTGAGAGCACGCACGAGGCTC
Source organism: uncultured Acidimicrobiia bacterium (assembly GCA_963704825.1). Lineage (GTDB taxonomy): Bacteria > Actinomycetota > Acidimicrobiia > Spongiisociales > UBA5794 > CAVPHV01. The sequence goes on along the minus strand of CAVPHV010000025.1, from coordinate 26,646 downwards.
ATCCTGGTTGTCATCGCTCTGGCAGTGTGGACAATGCCCGCAGTGGCCCAGGCGGCAGTGCCGACCTGTAACGGCCTACCGGGCACCATCGTCGGTGACAATTCCGATGAGACGCTCAACGGCACAGCCGGCGACGACGTGATCATCGGCCTCGGCGGTGACGACACCATCGACGGCAAAGGTGGAAACGACACCATCTGCGGCAACAACGGTGACGACATCATCGACGGTGGCGACGGCGACGACTGGATCCGCGGCGGCAAGAACAGCACCAACGCGTCGGACGCCGACCGCATCGATGGGGGCGCCGGAATCGACACCATCCTTGGCGGCGACGACGTCGACATTCTCCAAGGTGGGCTCGGCAACGACCTCTTGGACGGCGGCGCCGGAATCGACACCGTGTCGTACTCGGAAGCTCTCGGCGCAGTGGTCGTCAACTTGTCCAAAGGTAAGGCGACCGGTGAAGGTACTGACAAGCTGAAGAAGATCGAGAACGTCACGGGCAGCGCCTTCGCCGACGACATCACCGGCAACAACCTCAACAACACCATCGACGGTGGCCCCGGCGACAACGTGCTCAAGGGCTACGCCGGCGATGACAAGCTCACGGGTGGCACCGGCAACGACATCCTCTACTCGGCCGCGGGCAATGATGTCGCCATCGGCTACGAGGGCGACGACAAGCTCTACGGCGGCCCGGGAGACGACATCCTCCAGGGTCGAACCGGCAACGACATCTTCTACGGCGGGGACGGCAACGACGTGATCGAAGGTGGACAGAACAACGACAAGATGTGGGGCGAAGCCGGCAACGACTCGCTCACCGGCCAGGACGGCAACGACAAGGTGAACGGCGACGACGGCAACGACTCGCTGCGTGGCGGCTCCGGGACCGACACTCTGAAGGGGAAGTACGGCAACGACGAGTTGGTCGGCGGCGACCAGAACGACACCATGGATGGTGGACCCGGAGTGGATACCGCGGTGTTCTTCGGCTCAGCCAATTACGTCATCGACATGGTCAACGGAACCGCCAGCGGCGCCGGCGACGACACCTTCACCAGGATCGAAAACGCCACCACCGCGGGCGGCGCCGACACCATCATCGGTGATGACAACGACAACGTTCTCACCGGCGGCAACGGCATCGACACCATCACCGGTGGACTCGGCAACGACACCCTCCTGGGCGAGGGGCAAGCCGATGACCTGCGCGGCGGAGACGGCGACGACACCATCAACGGCGGCGGCGACAACGACCTCCTCCAAGGAAACGCCGGGGCCGACACCATCCTCGGTGGCAACGGCGAAGACGTCATCGACGGGGGGCTCGGCGACGACGACCTCGACGGCGGCGACGATGCCGACTCCATCAGCGGCGGCGGCGGTGACGACATACTCAAGGGACGCTTCGGCGACGACACCCTCAACGGCGAAGACGGCAACGACGTGCTCAAGGGCCATGAGGACGACGACACCCTCAGCGGCGGCGACGGCGACGACGAACTCGTTGGCTGGACCGGCAACGACACTCTCATCGGTGGCGCCGGGAACGACACTCTGAAGGGTGACGCCGGCGCCGACGACCTCGACGGCGGCGAGGGCAATGACGTCTTGCGGGGCGGCGACGGAGTGGACATCGTGGACGGTGGCGACGACGACGACGTATTGCGGGGCGGGGCCGACGATGACACCATCATCGGCGGCACCGGTATCGACCTGATTGAGCTGATCGGAAACACGCCCTTCACCGTGGACCTTGCGCTGGCAACGGTCTCAGGCGAAGGCGACGACACCATCACCGGTGTGGAGAACGTGAACACGGGTGGCGGCGACGACACCATCACGGGTGACGCCGAGGCCAACCTGATCGACGCCGGAGGCGGCGACGACACCGTCTACGGCGGTGCCGGCGACGATGACCTCCGCGGCGGTTTCGGCGACGACTACCTCGACGGCGAGGAAGGCATCGATACCGTCAACGGCGGCTCGGATATCGACACGTGCTTCGGCGAGAACCTCAGCCTGTGTGAGCTCCCGTAGCGGCGAGCAGCTTGCGGCTACAACCGAGGGGCGGACCAGACGGTCCGCCCCTCACTGGTTCTGGATCTGACATCGACCCTCCGTGGCACGCGACAGCACGTCGTGGCACCATTGGCGTCAAGCTGCGAAGGAGGGAACAATGGCGGATCGACCGGCGACGCTGGTGATCGGAGCGGGATCGTGGGGTACGGCCCTGGCCAACCTTCTCGCCGGCAAGGGCGTGCCGACCACGCTGTGGGCCCGCGAACCGGAAGTCGTCGCCACCATCGCCACCACCCGGGAGAACGATCTCTTTCTGCCCGGCGTCCGTCTCGCCGAGCGGTTGCAGGCCACGGGCGACCTCCCCGGCGCCTTGGCCGATGCCGAGGTGCTGGTCAACGCCGTGCCTACCCAGTTCATTCGTGAAACCTACGGACCGCTCGTGCCACTCGTGAGCGACGAGCACCTACTGGTGACAGTCTCAAAGGGCATCGAAGTCGACACTTTGGCGACGCCGAGCGAGATCTTCGCCGACGTCCTCGGCGAAAAGGTGGCCTCCGGCATCACCGCACTCTCCGGCCCATCCTTCGCCCGCGAAGTCGCCGCCGACTATCCGACCGCCGTCGTCGCCGCCAGCGGTGTTGCGGCGCACGCCCATCGGGTGCGCGACCTATTCGCCACCGAGGCCTTCCGGGTCTACTCCTCGGACGACGTCGTGAGCGTCGAACTCGGCGGCGCGCTCAAGAACGTCATCGCCATCTCGGCCGGGATCGTCGAAGGCCTGCGCTATGGGCACAACACGATCGCCGCACTCATCACTCGGGGGCTTGCCGAGATCACGCGGCTCGGCGTTGCCAGGGGCGGCAACCCGCGCACCTTCGCCGGCCTTTCCGGAATGGGCGACCTGGTGCTCACCTGCACCGGCTCGCTGTCACGCAACCGCGCCGTGGGCGAGGCACTCGGCCGGGGCAAGTCGCTCACTCAGATCCTGAACGACATGAACATGGTCGCTGAGGGCGTCAAGACCACCCTGGCGGCCCGCACCCTCGCCAACCGCCTCGGGGTGGACATGCCGATCACCGAACAGGTCTATCAGGTGTTGTACGAAGGCAAGGACCCCAGGATCGTCGGCGGCGAACTGATGACCCGCCAACTCAAGGATGAAGTCCACGAGTAGCCGCCGGGCACGGCCGATGCGCTGCGGATACAATCAGGCGAGGTGCTCGGGGAACAAGGGGAAGTCATGAAACGTCGCTCACTTCGCGTCTTGGTGTTCGCGGTCATGCTCGTCGTCGCATCGCTGCCTGCCGCTGCGGCTGCCGCCGAGACATGCAACGGCAAGGCGGCAACTCGCACCGGAACAGCCGGCCCCGACACCATCAATGGAACCAGCGGCAACGACGTCATCGTCGCCCTCGGGGGCGACGACATCATCAACGGCAACGGTGGCAACGACACCATCTGCGGCGGTGCCGGCAACGACATCATCTCTGGTGGCGATGGCAACGACTTCGCCCACGGCAACAGCGGAGACGACCGGGTGGCGGGCAACGCCGGCAAGGACACTCTCTACGGAGGGCCGGGTGCCGACACGCTGCTCGGTGGCTCGCAGAACGATGTGATGCTCCCCAATGCCGGCAACGACAGCGTCGACGGCGGCAGTGGCATCGACACCGCAGGGTTCCCCGGAGCGAAAAAGCAGGTGGTGGCCGACCTCGACGCCGGCACGGCATTCGGGGAAGGGCAAGACACTCTCGCCGGAATCGAGAACCTCGCCGGCGGCGACTTCGATGACATCCTGCGAGGCAACGGCGGAGCCAATCGACTCCTTGGAGGTCGCGGGGTCGATGTGCTGGTCGGCCGCGGCGGCAACGACACCCTGAATGGTCAAGGCGGCAACGACACGCTGTTCGGGGGAGCCGGCGACGACTCGGCCGCCGGCGGCAGCGGAAAAGACACCATCGCCGCGGGCACCGGCAACGATGCGGTAGACGCCGGTGGGGGTGACGATACGGTCCGCGGTGGCGACGGCAGCGATGAGATCAGTGGCGGCCCCGGTGACGATCTTCTTGTCGGAGGAACCGGCGCCGACGTCATCGAAGGCGATGACGGCAAGGACCACATCAAGGGCAACGCCGGCAACGACGATCTCGACGGCGGCCTCAACGGCGACACGATCAGGGGCTGGACCGGGAACGATTCGATCAACGGTGCCGGTGGCGCCGACCACTTGCTCGGTGGGCCGGACGACGACTTCGTCGACGGCTCCTCGGGCAACGACACCATTGAGGGCGGCGACGGTGACGACGAACTGATCGGGGGCGTCGGTATCGATAACCTCTACGGAAACAACGGCAAGGACACCCTCAAGGGCCACAGTGAGAACGACGTGCTCCTCGGTGGGGGCGGCAAGGACCTCCTCATCGGGAATGCGGGCAACGACACACTGAGTGGTGGCGCCGGCGCCGACGTTCTTCGGGGGCACGCCGGCGACGACTTGCTCGACGGCGGTGGCGGGGCCGATGAACTACGCGGTGGCGGCGGTGCTGACGATCTGCGCGGGCAAGGCGGCAACGACTCGCTGGTCGGCGGCAACGGCAGCGATGCACTTGATGGCGGCGCCGATATCGACACCGCGTCGTTTCACAATACGATCGACTACACCATCAACCTGGCAGCGGGAACCGCAACGGGCGCCGGGGCCGACACGTTGACAAACGTCGAGAATGTGACGACCGGTGGCGGCAACGACTCGATCACCGGCAACGGCGCGGCCAACCTTCTCATCGCAGGCGGTGGCAACGACACCGTCTTCGGCGGAGCAGGCAACGACCGCATGTTCGGCAACTCCGGCAACGACCACCTCACCGGTCAAGCCGGCAACGACTTCGCCAACGGCGGCCCCGGCACCGACACCTGTGACGCCAACCAGATCACCCAATGCGAATAGCCGCAGACCTTGCACCAGGCGACGCAGGAGCCGCGCGGGGGCAGCTCCCGCGAGTCGGGTGAGCCTGCGACGATCTCGTCAGTTGACGTAGCCCAACGCTTGGGCGGGAGCCCAGCGGGTGGCTACTGCGGCGTACTGCTCACCGGCGCGCTCGTAGTTGTACTGCTCGAGCGCGGCCAGGCTTGCGGCCACTTCCTCAGCCGAGTCGTCCAACACGATGTCGGCGGCATGGAACAGACCGGCGACACCGGCGTAGTCGAGTTCGAGCATGGCGTCAGCTGAAAACTCCGACAGCCACCGCTCGAGGTCGCGCACCTGCTCGATGACGGCGTCGTCGAATCCGGCCGCCTCGAGAATCCCTGCCGCCCGCGCCACGCGGGGCAGGCCGGCGCCCACCGTCGTTCGGTAGCGCGCCGAAGTCACTCCGGCCAGTTCGTAGATCTCCTTCTGTTCGGGAAGGAACGGCACGAACCACCGCAGAGGGACATGCCACGGGGAGGTCAGGATGTACGACCGGGCATTCGGCGCCTCGGAGCGAATCGCGTCCAGTTCGGCGGCAAGGCGCTGGGCCGTGACGTCCGGCAGCAGCATCGACCCCGGGTAGGTTGCATTGAAGGCAACCGCGCCCTCGAGCATGCGCAGCCGCGGGTACCGGGGGCACACGTAGCGGCCCCCCTCCCACTCGACGGTGAAGGCGTCGTCCGCGGTCGTCTCGGTCCACACAAAATGGTCACTGGCCCGCATGATGGTGCGGTGCCGGGCGGCCGACACGTGGGACATCCACGACTCGGCACGGTCGGCAACCACGTAGACACGCAGATAGGCAGAACGAATCATCGGGTCAGCCTAGAGCCATCGCCCGACCAACAGACGCCCAGCCAACAAACGCGCGGCCAACGGTACGACGGGTCACCGTGTCGCGCCAAGGGGTGGTCCACTAGACTTGCCCACGTTCCGGGGCATGCCGTTGACGGACGAGTGGCTGCCCGAAAAGGAGATCTGCGTTGGGAGTATTCGAGGCCATCGGGTCAGACACCCATGAAGAGGTGCTCTACGGCGCCGACCCCGTTTCAGGCCTCCAGACCATCATCGCCATCCATTCGACCGCCCTCGGTCCCGCCCTCGGCGGGACCCGCTTTTTTGCCTATGCCTCCGAGGCGGCGGCACTGACCGACGTGCTCCGCCTCTCCAAGGCGATGTCCTACAAGGCCGCCGCGGCGGGACTCGACCTCGGTGGCGGCAAGGGCGTCATTGTCGGCGACCCCCACAAGATCAAAACAGAGCGCCTGATGCGCGCCTACGGACGGGTCGTCGACTCGCTCGGTGGCCGCTACGTGACCGCTGAGGACGTCGGCACCACGGCCCGCGACATGCTCGACATCTCGCGTGAAACCAGGTGGGTCACCGGTATCCCGGAGGTCCACGGCGGATCGGGCGACCCCTCGCCGGCAACGGCGCGCGGGGTGATGGCCGCGATGCGGTCGGTTGCGATGCGACTTTGGGACGACGACGACCTCAGCAAACGCACCGTCGCCATCCAGGGAGTCGGCAAGGTCGGCTCAAGCCTGGTCCAACGACTCACCAAGGCCGGAGCCACGGTGATCGTTGCCGACGTCAACGATGCTGCGCTTGCCGAGATGGAGCGGGAGTACGGGGCCCGCCCCGTACCCCTCGACGACATCTACACCGTGCCCTGCGACATCTTCGCTCCCTGCGCTCTCGGCGGATCATTGAGCGAGGAGACGATCCCCCTCCTCAGGTGCCGTGCCGTTGTCGGCGCCGCCAACAATCAACTCGCCACGGAGGCCGATGCTGATCGGCTCGCGGCGGCCGGCATCCTCTATGCCCCCGACTTCGTTGTCAACGCCGGAGGCATCATCAACATCACCGAGGAGCTCAGGGGGTACTCGTGGGAGCGCGCTGCCGTCGCCGTCGATTTGATCGGAGAGAACCTCACCAGGGTCTTCGCTGCTGCCGATGCCCAGGGCACCAACCCGAACGTCGCAGCCATCGACGTTGCCCAAAAACGAATAGCCGCCATCGGTGGTCTCGGCACCCGCCGGCGGGCCGGGCGCAGCCGGACCGAGTAGGAGAAGAGCACCTCGCATGCTGGAGCTAGACAACGTCAGAGACCACAAGGCACTTGGCCTGAGTGATGGGCAGGCGCTTGCCATGTACCGGACGATGTTGCTGGCGCGCCGTCTCGACGATCGGATGTGGGCCCTGAACCGTCAGGGACGAGTTCCCTTTGTCGTATCGGTCTCGGGTCACGAGGCCACCCAGGTCGGCGCCGCGTTTGCGCTCGACTCGAGCATCGACTGGTCGCTGCCCTACTACCGGGACATCGCCTTCAGCCTCGCAATGGGCGTGACCCCGGAAGAGATCTTTCTCGGGGTGTTCTCCAAGGCGGCGGATCCGGCCAGCGGAGGGCGGCAAATGCCGAACCACTGGTCCGAACCCAATCTGAACATCTTCACGGCCTCGTCGGTGATCGCAACGCAGTATCCCCACGCCTGCGGCATCGCCTACCAACTCAGGAGGGAAGGCAAGCCTGGGGTCGTCCTCGCCAGTTCGGGCGAAGGTGCCACCTCTGAGGGAGATTGGCACGAAGCGATGAACTTCGCCGGGATCCACCAGCTGCCCGTCATCTTCCTGATCGAGAACAACCTGTATGCCATTTCGGTGCCCCACGACCAGGAGGTGGCCGGCAACGTGGCAGCCCGCGCCGCAGGCTACGGCATACCTGGAGTCGCCATCGACGGCAACGATGTGCTCGGGGTCTTCGGCACCGTCGCCGCGGCCGTCGAACGGGCTCGATCCGGCGGTGGACCAAGCCTGATCGAGGCAATGACCTACCGCTACTACGCCCACACCTCAGATGATGACGACAAGCTGTACCGCACCGCCGAAGAAGTGGAACTGTGGCGACGCAAGGACCCCATCACCATCCATCGGCAGTATCTGGTCGAGTCACGCCTGCTGGACGAGGCGACGGAGCGCACCATCGAAGAAGAGGTCGGCGACGCCATCGCCGGCGCGGTGGCCAACGCGGATGCCGCCGCCGACCCCACCGACGCCGTCAGCTACGTATATGCGAAACCGATAGTGCCAACCGACCCAGTCACCGAGGTGGAGCCTCCTGCGGTCGGAGAAGAGATCACGCTTATCGCCGGGATCAACCGGACGCTTCACGAGATCATGGCTGCCTACCCCGAGACCACGATCTTCGGCGAGGACGTCGCCGACCCCAAGGGCGGGGTCTTCAAGGCCACCGTCGGCCTGACCGAGGCCTTCGGCGAGGAGCGCGCCTTCAACGCCCCGCTCTCCGAGGCACTCATCGTCGGTCTCGGCATCGGGATGGCCGCCGCAGGTGCCCGACCGATGGCGGAGATTCAATTCGCCGACTTCATCCATCCCGGGTTCGATCAAATCGTCTCAGAGGCGGCCCGGATTCACTACCGCTCGGGAGGTCGCTGGAGCTGCCCGATGGTGCTGCGAGTGCCATACGGCGGCGGCATCCACGGTGCGCTCTATCACAGCCAATCGATCGAAGCCTTCTACGCTCACGTGCCCGGTCTCAAGATCGCCATCCCGTCGACCCCTGCGGACGCCAAGGGGCTGTTGTGGTCGGCGATCGAGGACCCCGACCCGGTGATGATCCTCGAGCCCAAGAAGCTCTATCGGCTCGCCCGCGGCCCGTTCCCCGACGGTGAGCACCGGGTACCACTCGGCAAGGCCAGGCTGCGCCGCCGCGGCGACGACCTCACCATCATCGCCTACGGAACCATGGCCCATTTTGCCCTCGAAGCCGCTGAGCGTCTCGCGTCGGAGGGAGTCGATGCCGCCGTGCTCGACCTCCGCTCGATTCGGCCTCTGGATTGGCCGTCGATCGACGCCGCAGTGCGAACCAACGGGAAGGTCCTCATCGTTCACGAGGACAACGAGTTCGCAGGATTTGGGGCAGAGATCGCCGCCCAGATCGCCGAGAAAGCGTTCGACTGGCTCGATGCTCCGGTGCAGCGCTACTGCGCTCCCGAAGTGCCCGCCTTCCCGTACTCGGACATTCTCGAAGCCATGGTCATGCCTTCGGTCGACGGCATCGTCGCCCGGGCTGCCCAGTTGGCCGCCTACTGATCAACCCGGACGGACCGGAGAGGCCGAGGAGGCCTTAGGCTGGCGGCGCCATGGACTATCGGATCCGTCCCGCCCGCAGCGACGATCGCGCTGCCATCTCGTCATTCACCACCGAGACGTTCGAGTGGGGCGACTATGTGGCCGACGCCTTCCCCGACTGGCTGAGCGACCCCAACGGTCATCTCGTCGTCGCCGTCGACGACGACGACCTTGCCGTCGGCATGAGTCGCGGCACGCTGATCTCCCCCACCGAGCTGTGGCTGCAGGGCGCCCGAGTTCGCGAAGACTGGCGCCGTCGCGGCGTCGCCGGATCGATGGGCGATGCCCTGATCGACTGGGCCCGTCAACGTGGCGCCCGGGTCGCCCGCTTGCTGATCGAGGACTGGAACGAACCCGCTCGACTCCAGGTGATGCAGGTGGGCCTGCGCCCGGTTGCTGCGATGTTGCGCGGCAGCCGCACCGTCGGCGACGCCTCACCTTTGCCCGCCGGAAATGGGGGACGTCGCGTCCCGGCCCTCGAACAGCTGACTCGCGCCAACTCGGCAGAGGCCGAGCCGGCGTTCATGTCGTGGACGGCGGGTCCGCTGGGCCGCTCCGGCCGGGGCCTCTTCCCTATCGGATGGTCCTTCCGCCGTCTCACCGCCGAAGACCTCGCCGCCGCCGCCCGCCGCGAGGCGTTGTGGGCGGCACGTTCCGGATGGGTGATCGCCACCCGAGACGAAGAGACCTTCGAGGTCTCCTGGCTGGAGACCAGACAGGAGGATGCCGTCGACCTGGTGCGAGCGCTGGTCGATCTCGCCACCGCCGCCGGAGCCGAGCGGATCGCCCTGTGGATCCCCGACGTCGATTGGATGAGCGCAGCCGCCCGCCGCGCCGGATTCGAGCTCTCGGGAATGACCGTATTCGCCGGCGCCGTCTGATCAGCGCTCGTTGGGTTCAGGCTTCGCGCTGCAGTGCTTCCCAATAGAGCTCGATCGGATGTGCCACCCGGACTGCCGAACCCATGTGCCTGCGCAATTGCATCTCGCAGCCCGGATTGGCCGAGGCAACCAACGTGGTGCCGGTCGCCGCAACTTCGGCAGCTTTGCGCCGCCCCAGCTCGTCCGAGGTCTCCGGATACGACACGCTGTAGACGCCGGCGGCGCCACAGCACATGCCGCCGGGATCAACGTCGACCGGGGTGTAGCCGGCGGCGATCAGAATCGCCCGCGGCTGGTCGACGATCCGCTGGGCGTGCCGGAGGTGGCATGGATCCTGCACGGCCACGGCCCCCTTTCCCGGTTGGAGGATTGGGAGTCGCCCGGCGGCGAGTTCGGCGGCAATGATCTCTGTCACGTCGCGGACGCGCAACGCCAATTCGGCGCCACCTTCGGCCCAGTTGTCGTACTCCTTGAGGTGGGCACTGCACCCGGCAGCGTCGGCAACAACGAGGTCGAAGCCGGAAAACGCCGCAACATTGCGGCGCGCCAGTCGCTTGGCATCCCGACCGGCACCGTCATGGGCGGCCAGAGCGCCACAACAGGTTTGCCGGTTTGGTACCTCGACTGCGTACCCGGCGCTCACCAGGAGCCCGATCGTGGCCTGGTGGACCCCCTGGAACCACGGATCCATCACACATCCGGCCAGCACCGCGACCCTGGCATGTGCGGGCGCCTGTGGAGTGCGCCGGATGTTGATCGCCGTCTGGGTGGGGAGCGGAAGCCGCCGCATCCCCGCCAGCGGCTGCAAGAGGCCCCACCCGAGGCGATGGACTCCCAGCCGCTGCAGCAACGCCAGCAGAGTGGTGCCGAGTCGCACCAACCACCTACTCGCCAACACCCGGCCCACCGCCAAATGGCGAAGCCGGCGAGCCATCGTGGGGCGTTGTGCGGTGATCTCAATCCGGGCCCCTTCCATCGCCCGGCCGAAGGGGACCAGCGAGGGGCACGCCGTTTCGCATGCCCGGCACTGCAGACAGGCATCGAGGATGGACTCGAAGGTCTCGTCCACTTCGACCACTCCATCTGCGATGGCCGCCATGGCCGCCAGCCGGCCGCGGGGTGAGGCCGCCTCGTCCCCCGTCAAGCGGAAGGTCGGGCAGTGCGGCAGGCACAATCCACAGGTGACACAGGCGTCGAGTTCGGCTGCGGTGGGCGCATCCGAGGTAACCCAGCCCATCACAGCCTCCCGGGAAGCCGGCCGGCGTTGACCGCACCCGCAGGATCGAAGGCCGCCTTGACGCGACGCTGTAGCTCGAGCGAAGCCGGTGCGGTACCCCACGGCTCGATCTCGCCGTCTGCGGGCTGAGCCATGACGACCATCGCACCGCCGAGGCTCTCGGCCCATTCCCGCGCCGACTCGAGCCAGGTGGGTGATACCTCGGTCGCCGCGACGTTGATCTCACCCACGCCGTGCGCTGCGGCAAATCGGGCCCCAGGCACCGCGTGCGCCCGCCTCACGCCGGCGGCGACGTGGCGGGGTGGAACTCGCAGCTGAAGCTGCCACGGCTCGGCCGGGGCCTCCGGCCAGTGCAGACCGGGGCGCGTGTCGCCGCCAAGTTCTTTGCCCTGCGCCTCGACTTCGTCCGTGGTCCCCCCGAGGTACACGGCAGCACCGTCATGGGTTTCGATGACGGCGAGCGGTCGAAAGGCTATCTGCAAGGCTGCGGCGGGATCGGGAACGGTCACCGTTGCTGTTGCCGCCGGTGCGGGCCACAGCTTGAGACAGACCCTCCCGATCAAACCGAGTCCGCCCAACGACCCAACCATGAGGCGAGGCAGGTCATAGCCGGTCACGTTCTTGACTACTTGGGCGCCGCCGCGCACCACACGCCCGTCGCCGGTGGCGATGACCACCTCGAGCAATCGGTCCCGGGTCGGACCGTAGCGAAGCCGGCGCCAACCGGAGAGCCCCGCCGCCAACACGCCCCCGACGGTGGCATCGCCGGGCGTTTCCGGCAAGACCGCGGTCTGGCGACGCTCCGCCAGCATCTCCTCGAGCGCCGCGACCCGCATGCCGGCCTCGACCACGACGGTGAGGTCCTCATGCTGCCAGTCGACGACGGCCTGCAGGTTGTCGGTTGACAAGATGACGTCGGCATCCAGCGGATAGCCGATGCCTTGATGGCTTCCACTACCCCACGGTCGGACGGCGAGTCCGCTTCCGGACGCCGCCGCCAGCACTGCAGCCGCCTGCTCGATCGACGATGGGGCAACCACGAACTCGGCCGCCGGCATGCCGGCTTTGGGAGGAATCGACATCGACTCGAGGAGTTCGCGGGTGGTGGCGCCGAGGTCCGTCACGCTTCTCCACCCCTGTCTCCACCACTGAGGTCGAACTGCATGCCGAAGTCGTAGCAGCGCGAACCGGCCGGCAAGATCTTGCCCGGATTGAGCGCGCCGTGCGGATCGAATGCATCACGCAGCCGCGCCTGCGCGTCGAGATCAACAGGCGCAAAGACCTCGCCCATCAAGTCACGTTTCTCCAAGCCGATGCCGTGCTCGCCCGACAGGGTGCCCCCCGCCTTGATCGAAACCCTGACCATCTCCTCAGCCGCGGCCCGCACCCGGTCGAGGACTCCGGGCTCCTTGGCGTCAAACGCAACCAGCGGATGCAGATTGCCGTCGCCGGCGTGAAACACGTTGAGCATCGCAAGGTCGTAGCGGGCGGCGATCTCATAGACCTGGGTGAGCACGCCAACCAGCCGGGTGCGGGGTACCACCGTGTCGTGCAGGTAGTAGTCGGGGGCGGCCTGGGCGACGGCGCCAAATGCCGACTTGCGGCCCAGCCACAACAGGCGTCGCTCTTCGTCGTCGGCGGCGACCCGCACCTCCGTGGCCCCCTGCTCGGCGGCAACCGCGGCAACGACGGCGGCCTCTGCCGCCACCGCGGCCGGATGACCCGATACCTCAGCCAGCAGGACGGCAGCAGCGTCGGTGGGATAGCCGGCGTTGACGAAGTTCTCGACCGCCTGGACCATCGGCTGATCCATCATCTCGAGTGCGGCCGGCACCACCCCGGCGGCGATGACACCCGAGACGGTGGCGGCGGCATCCTCGATCCGCGAGAACGCCATCAGCAGAGTCTGTTCCGCCGGAGCGGTCTGGGTCAGCTTCACCAGGATCCGAGTGACCACCCCCATGGTTCCCTCTGAACCGACAACGACGGCCCGCAGGTCGAGCCCGATCGGGTCGGGAGCGGGCCCGCCGAGGACCACGACGTCGCCGTCGACGGTGACCATCTCGACCGCGAGGATGTGGGCAACGGTGGTCCCATCGGCGAGGCAGTGTGGTCCCCCGGCGTTGGTGCCGACGTTGCCGCCGATGGTGCAGACCGACTGCGACGACGGGTCGGGGGCATAGTGCAGCCCGAGCGGCGCAGTGTGCACCGAGAGGTCGAGGTTGAGCACGCCCGGCCCAACCCAGGCGGTCCGGTTTTCTGCGTCCACGTCCCAGATCTCGTTCATCCGGGTCATCACCACCAGGAGCCCTGGTTGAGTGGGAACGGCACCCCCGGCGAGACCGGTACCGGCCCCACGTGCAACGATCGGCACGTTCCACCGCCGGGCGGTGCGCACGCAGTGGGCGGTCTCTTCCGTGGTCTCGGGCAGCGCAACCGCAACCACCGGACCACGGGTCACCCCGGAATCCTTCTCGTAGATGTGCAGCTCGAGCGGATGGTCCTTGATCCGATCCGCTCCCAGGACACCGCGCAGCTCTTCGACAAAGCCCATCAGAGGAGCCTACCGACCTGTTGGGGCGCTGCCGGCAGCAACAGATCCCGGCTCAGTACCAGATGGCGAACAGGAAGTGAACGGCGATCGAGAGGACGACAAGCCAGAGGAAGACCCGACGCGCCACGGGGCGTTCTGCCACCCAACTCGAGTAGCTGAGGAACAGCAAGGGCGCGGCGGCGGTGAGTGCCTCGAGCGGGTAGCGATAGGCAGGAAACCCGCCACCGCCGGAGAAGCGGTTGGCCTTCAGCAGCACGAGCAGATACACGACGCCACCCAGAGCGCCGCCACGCACCCATGCCGGAGCCTTCCGCCACGCGGTGGGGATACCGGGGATCAAAACGATGAGAAAGGGCGACCAGATCAGAAGACCACGGGTCCGGGATATCAGCGCCAGAGCAATGTTTCGGGCGTAGCCGACAAGATCGAGATTCGCCGCGTTGTCGACAAAGCCAACTTCGTAGCCGCCAAGCAGCGAGGGCTCGCCGTACACGATCGTGTTGTAGACGATGAGCGCAACCAGCCCGAGCGAAGCACCGGCACCAACCTTTACGGCAGGTCTCCAATCGCGTTCCTTCCACGAGATGTAGAGCCCGGTGGCTGCCGCGATGAGCGCATTGAGAGGCCGCACCAGCAAGGCAACGCCATAGGCGGCACCAGAGGCGAAGAAATGTCCCGCGGCCAGCGTGCCGGCCAACGCAATCCACATCATGCTCGGGCCGTGCTGCCAGAGGGTGTTGGCGGCAACCGACCACGCCGCAGTGCCGAGCCCGGCGACGTAGGCACCCCCGGCTGCCGTCCGACCGCTGCCCACCTTTCGAAACGAGAGTGCGAGGAATCCCATAGCGAGCGCGACAACAAGGGCCGAGGTGATCGCCGCCGGACCATATGGCGGCACCGGTACAGGTGGCGGGGCTGCCAGATCGAGGTGGCTGATGTCCAGATCCTGAAGCTCGGCGTCCTGCGGCCAGACCGCGTAGAGCGGCGCCGCGTGGAACGCTGCCCCGGGTGGGTACTTGCCGATGGCCGTATCCTCAAAGGCCACGATCCACGAGAGGTAGCCCGGGTACTCAGGCTCGGTCAGCGGCACGTGGTCGGGCAGATAGGGCGTCCCCGACGTTCCCAGCCGCCACGCCGTCACCACGTTGGTGAACCCGTCGACGTCGACACGCTGGCGAGACCACGCAGCCGTGGGTAGGAACACAACGAACAGCGGAATGGCCACGAGCATGAACAGCTTCCCGGGCGACAACCCATCGATCGCATTGACCGCCGAGCGCGACTTCGCTGCGATCACAGCCGGAGCTCCTGGCGGATCTCGGACCGCGGCGGCGCTGTTCGACAAGGCCCCATCGTCGCAGCCTACCGACGCGAGGCCCGGCAGCTCGTAGCATGCGTCAAGACCACCGGATCGGCAGCCGACACACTCCAGGTGACCACCGAGCACATGTCCGACACGACCGCCGTCGCCCCCGACACCATCTGGTCGCGCCTGGCTGCGATTGGGCTCGTCGGTACCTTGATCTTGCTGCCGTTCGAGGTCGGTTGGGTGCTCGACAGCGTGGCGGGAACTGCCGCCGCATACAACCGAGTGGTCATTGTCACTCCGTTCGACTTTATGTTGCTGCTCCTGGTCATCGGCGCGATTCCCGGTCTAGTCGAGCGAATCCGCACACACCTCACGATGGGAGTGATCACGGCGGCCGTTCTCCTCGCCGGAGGAGCGTTCGCCTTCGGGTTCCACCCGTCGGAGCGAGGTGTCATGGTGATGCTGCGCCTGATCGCCCTTTTCATCTTGGTGGTCCAAATGGTTTCGCTCACTGAAGACCAGTTCCGAGCCAGAGTCGCCATCCCGCTCATGGCAACTGCCTCGCTGCAGACGCTGATCGGGTTTGCCCAGATGATCAAGGGATCTCCACTCGGCCTCGGCGGGTGGGGTGAGCAGCCCGAATTGCGTGCCTTTGGCGACGCCTTCGGCGCCTCCGGCACCACGCTGAGCCCCTACATCCTGGCCGGACTCGGGGTGCTGGCGGCGACGGTAGGACTGGCGACACTGCCGCGAGACCGGCGCCGACCGTGGTGGCTGGTGGGAATCGGTCTTTCCTTTGCGGCGCTGGCCATCACGTACTCGCGCGCCTCTCTGGTCGGAGTCATCGCCATTTTCGGCGCCCTCCTGGTCGGGTCGCTGCGGAGCCGCCCCGAGCTGCGTGCTCCCCTGGCGGTGATGGTCCTCGCCCTGGTATTGCCCGCCCTGATGTTCAACGATGGGTGGGTGACTCGGGCCGAAGATTCGGCGACGACGGACGTCGACGACTTCACGACCTTCCGCATCACCCATATCGAGCAGTCGTTCACGTTGATCGCCGACCAACCAGTTGTCGGCGTTGGACCCGGTCTCTACAGCTACACCCTGGAACGGGACCACGATCCCGAACTCGACGATGCGGTGCATGTGGTGCCGTTGCTGGTGGCCGCCGAAGATGGCCTGCCGATCGGGATCCTGTTCACGCTGCTGCTGATCTTCTTGGCGATTCGGGCGCTGCGCACGTCGCCCGAAGCCATTGCGGTGGTCGCCGGCTTCGGTACCTTCCTGCTGTTCGACAAGTTCGCCTACCTCCACCCCAACGGGATGGTGATGCTGGCGGTGTGGCTGGCGACGATCGACCGGCTGACAACGCCGACGCGATCAGGTCAACCACTGAAGGCGGATGCCACTCAGTAGATGAGGGCAAACGTCCCATGGGCGACGACCGCGACAATGGCGAGGACGCGGAAGATGCGGACGGCGGTTGGCCGTTCGGCGACCCACTCGGTATACGACAGGACAAGCACCGGGGCGGCTGCGGTGAGCGCCTCGAGCGGGTAGCGATACGTCGCGAAGCCCGATCCCCCCGTGTACCGGTTGGCCTTGTACTGGAAGAGGAGATACACAACGGCACCGATCGCGGCCCCGCGCCCCCACCCGGGTGCCGCCTTCCAGCCTGCGATCAATCCCGGGATCAGCACAATCAGGAACGGCGACCAGACGAGCAGCCCGCGGCTGGGCGACACAAACGCCATGACGATGTTGCGCCCGTAGCCGATCAGGTCGAGGCTCTGGGCGTTGTCGACAAAGCCGGCTTCGTAGCCGCCCAGCACTGATGGTTCACCGAATACGATCGCGTTGAAGGCGAGCAGCGCGACCAGGCCGGCCAGCGCTCCGATTCCCGCCTGCACCGCAGGCCACAACGAGCGCTCCTGCCAGGCGACGTAGAGGCCGGTGGCGCCCGCGATGAAGGCGTTGAGCGGCCGGGTGAGCACGGCAAGGCCATAGGCAAAGCCTGCTGCGATCAGGTTCCTGGCGGCCAGGGCTCCTGCCAGTGCGATCCACATCATGCCGGGGCCGTGCTGCCACAGTTCGTTGGCAGCCACCGACCAGGCCGAGGTTCCCAACCCTGCGAGGTACGCTGCGATCAGCGCTGTCGCTCCGCCGGTCAACGGTCGGAACGAAATCGCCAGGAACCCCATCGCAAGGGCGACGGAGAGTGCGGCAGCAATCGCGGCCGGCCAGAACGAAGGAACCGGGATCTCGACGGGCGCCGCCTCTGGTCGATTGAAGCCGCGCACGGTCCAGATCTCAGCATCCTGAGGCCACATCGCGTAGAGGGGCGACGCCAGCAGGGCCGCACCAGGGGGATACTTGCTGGCCACCGAGTCCTGGGCAGGAACCAGCCAGGCAACATTGCCGAAGTAGTCGGGTTCGACCAGCACCTCATGATCGGGCAGATAGACACTCCCCGAGGTTCCCAGGCTCCACGCCGGCAGGACATTGGAGAAGGCATCGATGTGATAGGGCACCGCCCGATTCGAGGTGAGCAGGAACAGCACGAACAGCGGGAGGGCGACGAGCAGGAAGAGCCGCCGGGTGGACATGGCGTCGACCCGTTCTCTCAGTTCGGCTGTGTTCGAGACGGCCACTCAAGACTCCCCGGCGGCGATGACGCGGCGCACGGTACCGCGCCGCTCCGACCTTGTCGGCATCTCACCGACCGGTTGAAGGACTTAGCGCCGGCCCGCCACCAGTTCGTCCATCAGGTCGACGTACCAGTCGGCCACGTTCACGTACGCTCGCATCTCATGCGCATCCTGATCGAGATACTGCATCCCGCTCACGTCCATTTCTTCCGAAACTTCGCGAAGGCGATGACCGCCCGTGGCCACGACGTGATGATCACTTCGCGTGACAAGGATGTCACCGTCAACTTGCTGTCGCAGTACGGACTCGAACACGAGGTGTTGAGCACACAGGGAACCGGGCGAGTCGGGTTGGCAAAGGAACTGGCGACGAGAGTGCGCTCGCTCAACTCCATCGTCCGCGATCAACGACCTGACGTGCTCACTGGAATCATGGGCCCAACCATTGCACTGGCCGGCCGCTGGTCCGGGATACCCTCGGTGGTCTTCTACGACACCGAGTTCGCAGCCGTCACCAATCGTTGGGTCTACCGGATGGCCAATACGGTCATCACCCCGGACTGCTATCAGAACAGAGTTCCGGGCCGTCACGTTACCTACGCCGGCTACCACGAGCTGGCCTATCTCCACCCCAATCATTTCACCCCCGATGTCGATCGGATCAGGGGCGCCGGACTCGACCCGAGCGAGCCAATCCTTGTCGTTCGGTTCGTCTCTTGGGATGCCAGCCACGACGTCGGGGAGATCGCTCTCAGCTCCCAGCAGAAAAAGATACTCGTTGATCGCCTCGGCTCGTTCGGCAGGGTGGTCATCTCATCCGAGAAGCCACTTCCCGCCGACCTCGAGCAGTATGCCTTCCGGGGGAACCCGATCGACATCCACCACGTCCTAGCCCATTCCCAGCTCCTTGTCGGTGAGTCGGCGACGATGTCATCGGAGGCCGCAGTCCTCGGCACACCCGCCGTCTACATCGCAAAAACCGGACGCGGTTACACGGACGAACAAGAGGAACGGTATGGGCTGGTCCGCAATGTGCAGCCCACCGATTTCGAGGCGGCCATTGCGGCCATCGACTCCTATCTCGAAGCAGACCCAGACACGATCAGCGCGGGGCACGATCGACTCCTCGCAGAACGCGTCGACGTGACTGACTGGATGCTCGCTTGGTTCGATCGCCAGCAGTGGTGAAGACCGTGCCGCGACCTGCCGATGGCAAGGTGAGACCGGCTCCGCAGTAGCCTGGAAAGATGCTCCCGCGGAGTGGCCTTCGGACGGGCGCGTCGTGGTCTGGCTATGTTCGCCGCGGCCCGCAAATCGATGTTGACTGGAAGGTTACGAACTGATGATCGCAGATTGGTATGAGAAACGTCGCCTGAAGCTGCTGGCGCAGCTCGGCAGGGAAGGGATCCGTCCTGGACGTTGGCTACGCCCAACTCCCCAACCCGTACTTCGAGGCCACTGCAGGACTCGTCGGAGTCGACCTCGACCCACCTTCCCGCGGACTGCAGCTATCCGGAAACGTTGTCGGCGACGCAACGAAAATCACCGAGCCTGCTGCCGGGCCGAACCGTTCGACTCGATCGTGTGCGGCGAATTCATCGAGCACCTCGAGGAGCCCTACCGGATTCCTACGGGCTATTCAGCCCTGCATCGGCGCCGGAGCGGCAATCTGATCGTGTCAACGCCCAACCCTTTGGGTTTCCCAGTGATCCTCGCCGAGATCACCCGCTCTCATTCGCGTTTCTACACCGACGATCACGTCTTCTACTACCTGCCGCGCTGGACCGAAAGGCTCCTCAATCGATCCGGCTACGACGTGACTCGGATCGTGCCCGTCGGTCTCTGGAACCCTTGGTTCCCGGTTCGCTGGGCGCCGGTGTGGATGAGTTACCAACTCATCTACGTGGCGCAACGTCAACCCTGAGAGCGGCTCCGCGCCAAGGCCAGCGCAACCGCGGCCAAGTGAGTTCTGGATGAGGCCCATCACCCGAAGAATCGCGGCCGCAAGGAACCCAACGGAGGCGGGGAGTGACACCAGCAGCGCCAATGCGGCGCTGATCCCTTCCCACACCCCGAGGCCGCCGGGAATGACACCTAGGGTCGAGGCCAGGACGCTGCCGACGGCCAGCACGACAGCCTGCGCCGGCGCCACGGCGACACCGATGCCGACCACGACCAAGTAGAAGCGAATCGCCGCCAGAGACAGGAACGCCAGTTCGAGGATCGACGCCGCGCCGAGCAGGCGAAATCGCTCCGAACCGGGCTTGGGCCGCAGCAACGACCACGCCACGCCCAAGCCAACTGCGCCAGCGGCCAGGAATGCCAAGCCAAAGCCGGCGGTGTCGAGGACAAAAAGGGCGACGGAGCCAACCAGCAGACCCCACGAAAGCCAGGTCAGGCCCATCAAGCCGGTTGCCAACACCGCGGTCTTGGTCCCGGTTCCCGAGCGATAGAGCCCCCGAATCCGGACCGCGATCCCGGCCGGGACGGGGAGCACGTTGAACGCAGAGGCAACGATCGTCACTTCAACGGCCTTGCCAAAGGCAACCTGGGTTCCGGCGAGGCGCCCGGACGCGGCGAACTCGAGCGCGTTCAAGGGAATGAGAAGCACCCCGAGTACCGCGGCAGCAACGATCGCGTCCCAACGCATCTCGGCCGCAGAGAGATCAAGTCGAGTGAGCGACAGCACCGTCCCAACGATGAGGAATCCGAGCCCGAGCGCCACGATCGTCGCTTGAACGGGTCTCGATTGGTTCTCGAACCGGATCCGGTTCAGCGCCCGTTGCACCCTGGCGACCAGCGCCTCGGGGGAGCCATCGCCGGCGCTGTCTGCGCTCACCGAGGAGGGTCGGGGATCGTCACCCGGTGCGGTCATGCAACGTCGCCGGGATGACGTCGTGGCGCTTCTTGTTGAGGTGCACCAGGAGGTCGGCAAGCATCGCCAGGAGCGCCAGCGACATCGCGGCACCCAGGATCACGATCGTGTTGGAGCCGATCCGCCCGTTCTTGTCGAACAGGTCGTATACGAGCTTGGCGAACCCGATCACACCGAGCACGATGGCGGGGGGCATCAGCACCTTGAGCGGCTGGTACGACAGCACCATGCGCACCACTTGCAGCAGGTAGCGCCGGGTGTCCTTCCACCAGTGGAACTTGGAACTGCCTTCCCGAGGGAAGTAGTCGATGTCGTAGTACTTGACCGCGTAGCCGTTGCTCAGGAAGGCCATCGTGATGGTGGTCACACATGAGAAGCCCACAGGCAGCAGGTACAGGAACTGGAGGGCGACGTCGCGCCGCATGGCGCGGAATCCCGAGTTGAGGTCGGGGATCTTCACGCCGGTCAGGTAGCTGGCAAGGCGGCGGATGAACCACTTGGCGGGCTTGCGGAGGAACTTGACGGTGCCCTCTTCGGTTCGGCGGGCACCGACCACCTGGTCGTATCCGGCGAGGTTGTCGAGGAGTTCTGGCATCTCATCGTTCGGATAGGTCATGTCGACGTCGGTCCAGATCACGACACGGCCGCGAGCCGCCAGCGTGCCGTACTTGCGAGCTGAGCCCGAACCCCGGTTGGTGGTGAAACGGAGCAGCCGGATGTCGTCGATGCCCTCGAGCAGCTCCGCAGAGCCGTCGGTGGAACCGTCATCGACCACGATGATCTCGTAGGTGTAGTCGGACGCGTTCATCGACTCCCGGATCCGGAAGATCTCTTTCTCCAGGTGGCCGGACTCGTTGAAGACGGGCAGCACGATCGAGGCATCGACCAACGGCTCACCTTCATACGACTCGTGGATCAACTCGGCACCCATCACGTCCTCACTGCGTTGCGGTAGTGCTGAACCGGCCGCTTGAGCTTACCGGGCGAGTACTACCTCGGCCCGACATGGTGGCCGGCTTCCCCAGTCTCTTCGGCGGCCGCTGCCGCCCCCTTGACCCCTCAGCCACCCCAGCCACCACCACCGGGGGTCAGAACCAGCAGCCGATCTCCGGCTTCGACGTCGAACGTTGACTTGCCCGGCACTCGCTCCGGAACCCTGCCCGACGAGATCAGCCAGTCCTCTCCGCACGCCCCGGGGCCGCCTCCGTTGAGCCCCCACGGGGCGATCCGGCGACGCTCGCCCATCAGCGATACCGTGGCCGCGGCGAGGAACTCGATCTCACGCTCGATCCCCTCCCCACCGGGGTGGCGGCCGGTGCCGCCGCTTCCGGTGCGCAACCCATACCTGATGACCCGGAACGGGTAGTGCGATTCGAGGGACTCGATCGGAGTGTTCTTGGTGTTGGTCATGCCGGTGTGGATCCCGGATTGGCCTGGGCCGCTGGGGCGCCCGCCTTGGCCGCCGGCCAGCGTCTCGTAGTACGCAAATTCGTCGGACCCAATCAGGATGTTGTTCATGGTGCCCTGGCCCGCGGCCGGGACCCTGTCCGGTGCGGCCGAGGCGAGCGCTCCGAGCAGGACATCGGCAATCCGCTGGCTGGTTTCGACGTTGCCGGCGGCAACCGCGGCCGGTGAGGCGGCATCGACCAGCGATCCCGGTGGGGTGCGCAGGTCGAGCATCCGGTAGCAGCCGCCGTTGGCCGGAATCCCCGGGTCGGTCGCCACCCGCACCGCGTAGTAGAGACACGAACGCGTCACCGCCTCAACCGCGTTGATGTTTCCCGCAACCTGGCCTGCGGTGCCGGCAAAGTCGGCGACGAGATGGTCACCTTCGATGGTGACCGCGACGCGGATCGGCAGATCTTCGTCGCCCCACTCCATGAAGTCGGTGAACCTGTAGGTGCCGTCGGGCAGCGTTACCAGCGCAGCCCGCATCCTCCGCTCTCCGTAGTCCAGCAGGGCGGCGGCCACCGCCAGGTAGCGGTCGACCCCGGCCTCGGCGGCAAGCTCGGCGAGACGGCGGGCCCCCGCCTCATTGGCCCCGAGCTGTGCCGACAGGTCGCCGAGGCGTTCGGCCGGGGTGCGGGTGGCGGCGAGGAACGGCTCAACGAACTCGGGTACCCACGCACCGTTGCGCACCGCCGGCGTGGGAGCGACACGGTGACCCTCCTGGTCAACCGACACGGCATGGGCCGGCATCGAGCCGGGCGCCTCCCCTCCAACGTCGGCGTGGTGGGCGCGATTGGCGGCCCAGCCGATGAGCCGAGTGCCAACAAACACGGGGCGCACCAGGGTCAGGTCGTTGAGGTGGGTTCCACCGAAGTACGGATCGTTGACGGCGTACTGGGTGCCCGGCTCGACATCGGCTCCGAAGCGGGCCAGCACCGCAGCCACCGAGGCGGGCATCGACCCGAGGTGGACGGGAATGTGCTCAGCCTGGGCCAGCATCTCGCCCGAGGGGACGAACACCGCGGCCGAACAATCGGCTCGCTCCTTGATGTTGGGCGAGTATGCGGTGCGGCGCAGCACCACCCCCATTTCGTCGGCCACCGCCGCCAAACGGTTGCGGGCAACCTCGAGTGTCACCGGGTCGATGCTCACCACTCCACCTCGATCGCTCCGTCGTCGAGCACGACACCGCGTTCTGTGGCGTCCAGGAAGGTCGTCGCCTCGGTCTCCTCGATGATGGCCGGACCCTCCACAACATCGCCCGGAGCAAGACCGGCCCGCCGGTACACCTGGGCCGATACCGACCCCGTCGCCGTGACCACCTCGCGTTCAGCAACGACGGCGTCGCCGGCCGGAACTGGAGCAGGCAACTCGGACCAGCGCAGTGCCGGGACGCCCGTCGCCGCAGCCCGCACCGTCACGGCCTCGATTGCATCATCCGGCCGGGCAAAGCCGTTGCGCTCGGCATGGAGTTCGTGGAAGCGGCCGGCCAAGCGCTCCCACCCCTCACCGGTGGCATAGGGGACGGGGACTTCGTGGCTCTGACCCCGATAGCGAACATCGACATGGGAGGTGACGGCTCCACCAGCACCCGATGTCGCCTCGAGTCCGGCGAGCGCCGTGCGCCGCACTGCCTCGGTCGCACGGTCGAGAGCCACAACCTCGGATTGGTCGAGCATGACCGTGCGGGCTGCATCGACCCGCGGCGGGCTGAGCAGCAGGCCGAGCGCGGAGAACACTCCGGCGTGCGCCGGAATGACGACTCCGGCCATGTCGAGGCGGCGAGCCAGAGCGGTGGCGTGGAGTCCCCCGGCGCCACCGAACGCAACCAGCGAGGCGCCCCGCGGGTCGGAGCCCTGCTCTATGGAGACTCGCCGGATCGCACCGGCCATGACTTCTTCGACCACCTGGGTGACCCCAAGCGCCACATCGGGCTCCGTCATGCCGAGTGGTCTGCCGAGGCCGGCAACGGCGTGGCCGGCAAGGTCGGGACGGACGGCGAGGGCCCCGGCCAGCGTGCCGCCGGGATCGATCCGGCCGAGGACGATGTTGGCGTCGGTCACGGTGGCCGCGGTGCCGCCGCGTCCGTAGCCGGCGGGCCCCGGCTCGGCCCCCGCACTCTGCGGACCGACCCGCAACGACCCGCCGGTATCGATCCAGGCGATGCTGCCCCCGCCGGCACCCACCGTGTGAATGGCCACGGACGGCATCAGGCATGGATAGCCGGCGACCTCCCGGCCATAGCTGACCTCGGGGCGACCATCCTCGATCCGACACACATCGGTGGACGTCCCACCCATGTCGAATGAAACCAGTCGGCGTTTGCCGTGGGCGGTGCCGAGGGCTGCGGCGGCGACGACGCCACCGGCTGGACCCGAAAGCAGGATCGCCGCCGGCAGTGCCGCGGCCGCCGCGGCCGCCATGAGACCACCGGAGGATCGCATCACGGCGATGTCGGTGGGCAAGCCCGCCGCGGCAGATCGAGTCACCAGGTTCTCGAGGTAGCGGCCCACCTCGGGCATGAGATAGGCGTTCAACACTGTGGTCGAAGTGCGCTCGAATTCACGGAACTCGGCAGCGACCCGACTGGAGATGGAGATGGGCATCGGACCATACCGCGACCGAATCGCGGCGGCGATGGACTCCTCTTCGGCACCGCGCTCATAGCCGTACAGCAGAGACACGGCAACGGCCTCCGCCTCGGCGGACACGGTCCCGTCAAAGCCGTCAACGGTGAGCGACACTCCGGCACGGTCCTCGACGGCAACCAGCGGGGCGGGCCGCTCGACGGTGGTGTCGTAGAGCGATGGGCGGTCCTGGCGCCCGATCTCGAGGATGTCGGTGAAGCCCTCGGTGGTGACCAACGCCACCCGAGCCCCTTTGCCTTCGAGGAGCGCGTTGGTGGCAACGGTGGTCCCGTGGAGGAAACTCGAGGTGGCCCCGCTGGTGAGTGCGGTGGCTCCGGCGACGACACCCTCACTCTGGTCCGGAGTTGACGAGACTTTTGCGGTCGCGATGGCCGCACCGTCCCAGGTCACGAGATCGGTGAACGTGCCACCCACGTCTACGCCGAGGCGGGTGCCGACCGGAAGTGGCGCCGGGCTCACTACGATCTCAGCCAGCCGAGACCGAGGAGCTCATGCCGGTTCAGATCCATCCAACCCCGAACCCCAACGCGCTCAAGTTCACGGTGGGACAAGACGTCGGCGGCCCCAAGACCTTTGTTGCCGGTGGCGAAGTCGACGACCCCGCCGCAGCTCAACTGCTTGGACTCGACGGCGTCACCAGTGTGTTCATGACCGCCGACTTCGTGACCCTGTCGAAGACGCCGGACGCGTCGTGGGAGCCGATCGCAGCCGAAGCCACCGTTATCCTCGAATCCCACTTCGCCTGAATCGACGCCGCCCGGTCCCATGGCGGGAGCGTAGCCCCAGTGGGCCGGTGTACGACCCAGAGATACGGCAGGAGGTCAGCGGCGGTTCTTGTGCATGACGCCCGGGATCAAGTGCCACGCCATCCGAGCTAGGTACCGGATCAGGAGTCGACGGGGAGCCGAACGACGAGCGGCCAGCGCAGACCCGACGCATCGGTGACCGAAACCTCCACCCGCCACGAGCCATCGCTGAGCGAAGACCGCTCCACCACCGCGTCCGCACCCCAGGCGTCGGCGGCAGCCAGCGCCACGACGCGTACCGACTCGGGTAGCGGGTCGGCGGACTCGCCTTCGATCGCCCCGACATCGAGGGACGGTGGCAGTTCCACCGGTTCGGGAAGATCAACCACGCCGACGGCGCCGGCTTCATCGACGGCAACACCCACCGCAACGGCTCGCACCGGCTGACGGCGCAGCGACGCCCGGTCGACTCCGGCCAAGGTCCGGAACACCACCGTCACCGTGAACCTCCCCACGTCGGTTTGCTCGACGGAGACGACCCGTGCCCACTCGACGTAGGAGACACCCGCTCCCGCGTCCTCGGCCGCGGCGACCGCCCCGGCCGGCAACGCCGCCCGAACCGACTCGCGCCCGACGGCGTCGCCGTCCACAGTGAAGAAGTCGGTCACGAACCACTCGGCTCGGGCCGCCACCGCGCTTGTCTCGAATTGGGGTATCAACGCCATCACATCCGCCTCATCGACCCCGTCGGCGCCGGTGGATGGGCCGACGGAGGAGTCGGCCAGCAGTTCCGCCTCGCTGTAAAGGCGGGGCGACGGCGGTTGGATCGTGGTGGTGACCGGGGGCGGGGGAACCTCGGCGGCAGGTGAGGCGGCAACGGTCGTGCCGCCAGAACTCTCGCCGGGTACCACAATGGTTCCCTCCCCGCCCCCGCCGATCACCCGGACCACGACCAAGCCCAGCACCACCGCCAGGACCACCCCGACCCCGACGCCGAGCCAGCGCACCCGAGGGTCACGAGTCTCCGCCACCAGCGAGGCCCACGGAATGTGCTCGAACTCTTCGTGATCAGCATCCATACGACCAACGTAGAGTTATCCCCAGGTGGGATCAATAGGGTTGAACTCGGCTGGAACGAGCAAGCCGGGCTCACC
>CAVPHV010000024.1:0-13867 GCA_963704825.1 uncultured Acidimicrobiia bacterium | reverse complement strand
GGGCTGTCGGATCCGGCGGTCCACTGAGTTGTGCTCGAGGGCGAGTATGTCTTCGACCTCTTCAGGTAGAAGGTACCAACCTTCTTCGGTCCCATTGGGTCGTCGTCAGAGAGGGCTACGGGTCCATCCCCGTACCCGGTGCTGACACCTCGATAGCGACAGCCGAGGTCGGCCGACACCTGGTAGTTGTATTTCTGGACCCAGACCTCCATCGTGAAAGAACCGTTGCTTCCCGAAACCCGCCGGTACTGGACCTGCGGGCGCAACCCGAGCGGATCCTCGTTGTCGGAGGTGTCGGTCACCTTTGAGACACGCAGAGTCTGCGATATGTACCCGCCCTGGGCACCCGACAACCGAGCATACTTCGACCCCTTCGCTGCGCCACCTGTCTTGGAAGTCGCATACCCTCCTGCCGCACTGCCCCAGAAATCGGTACCGTTCTCAAACGACGGGTTCGCATGAAAGCTCGCCTCGCTGAAAACAGCGCCAAGCGCTGCAGCATCATCGGTAACGATCGATTGCCCAGGCGAGGTACTGCACTTCATGAGAGCAGGAGACGCCGCGTCTCCGTTGCCTGCGTGCGAAACCCCGTGGCTATGGCCAACCTCATGCATGGCGACCGTGGTGAACTTGCTCTGGTTGTCGATGAGACTGGGTTCGTCGGAGAACACGATGCTGACCAGGTCGCCAAACGGACCACAGTTGGTTCGTCCGAGCAAACCCGGCAGGTCGTCGATGTGAATATCGATGACTCCACCTTCGCCGCTCGACGTGAACGTCGTAGCTCCCGGCGCCCTTATCTCGTCCCACGCACTCGCGGCAGTGTTGAACCACGACTCGCGTGCACTCGTCCAAGGACCGACCTGGAAGGTATAGAACATGGCGTCACGCCCATCGCAACCACTCTTGCGAAATGAGTAGGCCAGCGAGGCCGAGGCAGTGCCAATGACGGCGCCGCCCACGAACAACGCAATCAGGATCACTTGACTCCAACGAATGCCAGCGCAAGTGCCAGACCCCACAGAGTCGGCCATGGGCTTCCCTTCCCAACCCACACGCAGCGACCCCTGGAGCTTCCCCCCAGCTGCTTCGCTGATAGGGACCAAAGTCCCATTCCGCGGATAGGTCCCACCGCCCCTGTCTGTTCTGGCGTGGCTGAGGCGCGGTCCTTCGCGCGCCCTGGCCACGCAGGAAGCGCTGGGGTGGTTTGCCCTCAACAACCAGTCGCGATGCGGATGGCCTCGCAGACATCGCCCATCCGGGCCGCGCTGAGGGTAGTGATCGGCCGGGTTAGACAGCCTGATTGGACGAGGGAGATGTTGTCGGCGGTAAGAACACACTCGACCGGCATTCCGTCAGCCTGATCGAGAGGAACCTCGGTGGGGATACCTCGCACGGTTCTGGTCGCCGGCATGGCAAGCAGATCGCTGAGCAACGGGATGACCTCGGATCGGGTCAGAATGAGATGGGGCCGCGCCTTGGCCTCGGGCGGTTCGTACCACCACACCTCGCCCCGGGTCACCATGACAGACCTGCCGCTTCCTCTTCCTCGTCCAGCCGGCGTAGGGTCCGCACCGCGTTGCGCCGGCCCACTTCGGCCAGGGTGCCCCATTCATCACCGGCCCCCTGCGGCACCTGCGAATACCCGGCCACGAGCTGTGCTGCGATCTCGGCTTCCCTCGTTGAAGCCAAGAAGTCCTCGAGCGCCTCCCTAATCACCGCCGACCTCGATTTGCCCAACCTGGCGGCATGACGATCGAGGGCGACGACGAGATCGTCGGTGAGTTGGACCATGGTTTGAGTACGAGCCATAGCCCTATCATATGGCTATTGCCCAATCTCGCCAAGGCCATCGCCCTTCTTGTTCTGGCGTGGCTACGGCGCGGTTTTTCGCTCCCTGGCCACGCAGGAACGGGGAGCGGGCGCGCGTACGCTGGGGTCATGAACACCAACCCTCAAGTCGATGCCTGGTTTGCCGAGTATGAGCATCCGATGGCCGACACGATGCAGCGAGTCCGCACGACCATTCTCTCCGACGACCGAATAACCGAGACGATCAAGTGGAAAAGCCCGACCTTCATGTACCAGGGCAACATGGCGAGCTTCAACCCGCGCACCAAGGCGCACGTCAGCCTCATGTTCCACACCGGAGCCGCCATACCCGGCGACCATCCTCGGCTCATCGGCGGCGGCGAAACGGCCCGCTACATGAAGTTCGAGAACCTCGACGATGCCGTCGCGGCCGAAGCCGAGTTGCTCGCCATCGTGGATGCCTGGTGCACCAGCCGCGGCTAGGCGACGTGGCACAGGGACGGCGGTTGTGCCACGCTTCTGCCATGCGCCCGGCCTCCACCTCACCTAGCCTGAATCCAGGGATGGGCTGATGTACGCCGGATTCGGGTTTCGCACATTCGAAATCGGTGACGTCGACGTGGTCTTCCACGAAGGCAAGTTCCACCTGTTCCACCTCGTCCTGCCCAACCACGACTACATCGCGCATGCCGTGTCAACCGACGGCTTGACATGGCGGCGGGTCGAGAACGCCCTCTTCATCTCGGATCCGGACAATTGGGACGACGACATGCTGTGGACGATGCACGTGACGCCCGACCCACACGAACCTGGTTGGTGGCGGATGTTCTATACCGGTCTGAACATGGGCGAGCAGGGTCGGATCCAACGGATCGGGATGGCCCGGAGTCGCGACCTCTATTCCTGGGAGAAAGCCACCGGTGCCGGCTACCCCATTGTCGCCGAAGCTCCCTACTACGAAGCGACCCTCGACGAGGGACGCGGCTGGGTGAGTTTCCGTGACCCCTTCTACGTGTCCCATGACGGCACGGGGTACCTGTTGATCGCGGCCCGAGCACCCGTCGGTCCCGTCGTCCGGAGAGGCAGCGTGGGACTGGCCGAAGAGGTCGCGCCAAATCAGTTCGAACTGCGCGCCCCCTCTTTCACCCCGGGCGATATGACGACATCGAGGTTCCCGGGCTCGTGGAGATCGAGGGACGGTTCTATCTGCTCGGATCCGTACGCGAGGATGTCAAAGTCCACTACTGGTATGCCGACAACCTCCTCGGCCCCTACCGCAACTTCCACGACAACGTGCTTCTTCCCCAAGGCAACTACGCGGCGCGGGTGTGGTACCACGAAGATACCGACACCTGGCTGGTGTGGAACTTCTTCTTGCGGGAAGCCAGTGTGCGCGGCGAGCATCTCCTCCCTCCACCGAAGGAGCTCGTCGTCGCCGACTCCGGGCTTCTCCGTCTGCGCAGCTTTCACGGATTCGACGAGAAGGTGATCAAAGAGGCTCGGGGTTCCGAGCTCATGCCGGTTGAGCCGCTCTTTGGCGTGCCCGGGGCAACATGCCAGAACGACCCCGCCGGGTGCCTCCTCGAAGCGCCATCGGGTTTCGAGGCGTTTGTACTCCCCGGGATCCACCTCGACTTCCGACTGTCCGGCACGATCCACGTCGAGGACAACGGGAAGCTCGGGCTTGTCATGCATCTGTCCGACGAAGGCGACGGCTACTACCTGTCGCTCGACCAGCGCAAGGGCCTGAGCCAAATTCGGTACTGGGCGGAGAACCCCGACGGGGGGATTGAGGAAGCCTTCGAGTACCGACCACTCCAAACGTCGAATCAGGTCCCTCGCCACGGTCCCATCCCCTTCACGTTGATCAGCTACGGGACCTACATCGAGCTCTCGCTCTATGGGTATGTCGTGCTGTCGCTGGCGGACGAACGGAGCCGGCGCGGCCGCACCGGTATCTACGCAGAGTCTTCCCGATTGAGGGTCACCGACCTGGTACTCGAAACGCTCGGTTCTTCCGACGCCGATGCCTTCACGCCACCACCGGACGATGACTGATTCGCTCTCGACCGATCGTCACCAACGATGACCGTCCGTATCGACGCCGCCCTGCCTATTCCCGGTACCGGAGAGCCGATCCCGAACGGTACGGTGATTCTTGAAGGAGCCGGCATCGCCCAAGCCGGCCCACCCGCGGCGGCACCAGCTCATCCGGTAGCCGCCGGCGCATCGAACATCGAGTGACTGCTCGGCGGCTTCGACGAACGACAAGGATGGGAGCGATGCCGGAAGGACACGTCATACATCGCTACGCCCGATCCCATCGGGCGGCACTCGGCGGGCAGCGAGTGGCGGCATCGTCGCCACAAGGTCGATTTGCCGTCGGCGCCGCCCTGATCGACGGACGCCGACTCACGTCCGTGGACGCCCACGGCAAGCATCTGTTCTATCGGTGGGAGGGAGCCGAAGCGCTCCACGTGCACCTTGGACTGTACGGCCGCTTCCGCATCCATCGGTCGGAACCGCCGCCGCCGTCCCCTGCCACCCGCTTGGCCCTCTCCACCGATGAAGTCGTCATCTACCTTTCGGGGCCCACGATCTGTGAAATGATCGACCCGGATGCCGAGGAGGCGCTGCGCGCCCGGCTCGGACCGGACCCGCTGGCGCCTGAAGAGCGCGCCGGCTTGGGCCCGGCGCAAGCGTTCATCGCCAACCTGTCGCGGCGGTCCATCCCCATCGGCGCCGCTCTCCTCGATCAGCGGGTGATCGCCGGCCTCGGCAACATCTACCGGGCCGAGGCCCTCTTCCTGACCGGGGTCGATCCCCATCTCCCCGCACGACAACTCGACCGGGAGGATGCGCTCGACTTGTGGAGAACCAGCGTCGAGCTCCTGCGGCGGGGAGTGCGGTCCGGCCGAATCGTCACCGTTGATCCACCGGACGTCGGCGCAAAGCGACGGAGCGATCTGGGACCTACCAAGCGGTTGTACGTGTACAAGCGCTACGGCGAACCGTGCCGACGATGTGGAACAGCCGTGATGCGAACCGACATGGCCGGCCGCATGCTGTGGTGGTGTCCTGCGTGCCAGCCTTCGGGGTCGGGCGGCTGACCTACGCCGTCTCCTCCATCGAGGTCCCGGTTGAAGATTGCCGCGGCGCAATCGCACCATCAGACCCGACTCGACCGGTGAAGAACTCGGTCGGTGAGTCGGCCCGAACCGCGGCCACGAAGGCGTAGAGGGCCGTAGCGAAATTGCCGAGGAAGACGAGCGCGATGAGCCAGGGGACCGCTCGCCAACTGCGCTCCCGCATCAGGATCCAGCCGCCGAACAAGGCCAAGCCGACATAGAGATCGATGAGGGTTACCCGACCCCAGGCGAGATCCAGAATGGTGCGACCTTCGTCTCCGAACGAGCCCGCGGCGATGCCGTAGGCAATGGTTGCCGCCATCAACCCGGTGAGCAGGCCCGTCGTGACCCGGATTAGTCGCATGTGGATCCTCCTTGCCACTCAATACGTTGCGTGGGGTGCATCTGGATGCCGGGTCACCGGCCGTCGCGGACAATTCCGGCCGCAGTCTGAGTGAAGGTCTCGATGCTGGCGCTCTCTCCGTTGGAGAGAGCAACCACCACGAGGCCGTCGGCGGGAAAGTAGTAGAACTGCGACGTGTAGCCGGGGATGGCGCCGCCGTGGCTCCACACCGTCTCACCATCCAGTGGTTCCACCACGACACCGAGGCCGTAGCCATATTCGGAGCCGGCGACGCTTGTCATCGTGGCGACACCGTCGGCGCCGAGCAGGGGCCCCTCGAACGCTCCTGAGACGAAGGTGGCGAACTCGCCGGCCGTTGCGGCCAAACCGCCGGCCGCCCACGCGACGGTGTAGAGGGTGGACTCGAGGAGGGGCTCGGTTCGATCGGGCAGGCGGTCGCCGTCGAGATCGGCGAAACCGTTGACGACGGCGCGTCCCGGATCGCCGGCGAACCGCATGACTTCGAGGCCCAACGTGGCCGAGACCCGGGACTCGAGTTCGCCGGCCAGTGAGCTACCGGTGACCGCCTCGACGATGAACCCCGCGATCAGGTAGTTGGTGTTGCTGTATGAAAACCGTTCGCCCGGAGCGAACAGGCGATCCTGCTCGAGTGCGATGTCCATCGCCTCCTGGGGGGTGATCTCCTGGAAAGGATCGGTAGCCAGCCCAATCACAAGGGCGGGATAGTCTGTGATGTTGAACACGCCCGACCGGTGTGACAGCACGTCACGCACGGTGACGGGCTCCCCCACCAGCACATCGGGCAGGTAGGTGTCGACCGTGGCATCCAGATCGACGACGCCTTCCTCGACCAGCTGCATCACGACGGTGGCGACGATCGGCTTCGTGAGGCTGCCGATGTAGAAGATGTCGTCCGGCTTGATCGCAGTTCCTGCTTCTGGGTCGGCGAATCCTGCGGCGAAGACATGAGGGTCGCCGTTGCCGGACGCCACCGCGAGCACCACACCTTGCTCGTTGGTCTCGCTCCAGGACTCGACGAACGCGGCAAGCCGATCTGCTGCCAGCGTCGTCGGCGGCGGCGGCGCGGCCGATGTGGTGGTGTTCGGCGCGGCCGATGTGGTGGTGCTCGGCGGTGCGGTGGTGGTGGTGGTCTGTGCGGAGTCGCCTCCACCGCAGCCGGCGACGAGGATCGCTGAGACGGCGATCCGAATCAGTACACGGGAATGCAAACAAGAACGGTAGTGGGCCGGCCGAGGGGGCCAAGGCTCAGCCACTCCTAGGCCGAGCGTTCCTCGGGCAGGTCGGCTGAGGCCAGCTCGGAGATCGCCACCAGCGTCGGATTGACCTTCTCGGCAACGACATCTCCGTCGATCACGACCTGCGCAATGTCGGTGCGGGAGGGAAGCTCATACATGGTGTTGAGCAACACCTCTTCCATGATGGCGCGCAGCCCACGGGCGCCGGTCCCCCGCTTGAGTGCCTGGGTGGCGATCCCTTCGAGGGCGTCCTCGGTGATGACCAACTCGACGCCGTCCATTTCGAAGAACCTGGCGTACTGACGGGTAAGCGCGTTCTTCGGCTCGGTGAGCACCCGAACCAGGGCCTCCTGGTCGAGGTCCTCGACAGTGGTGACGACGGGGAGGCGGCCGATGAACTCGGGGATGAGGCCGAAGGAGATGAGGTCCTCGGGCATGACCTGAGCGATGATCTCGCTCTGCTTGGCCTCTTCGTTGGCCCGCACGTCCGCGCCGAAGCCGACGGTCGTGTTTCCGATCCGGTGACTGATGACTCCATCGAGCCCGGCAAAGGCTCCACCGCAGATGAACAGCATGTTGGTGGTGTCGATCTGGAGAAACTCTTGGTGCGGATGCTTGCGGCCACCTTGCGGCGGCACCGACGCCGTCGTCCCTTCGAGAATCTTCAGCAGCGCTTGCTGGACTCCCTCACCGGAGACGTCACGGGTGATGGAGGGGTTCTCGGCCTTGCGAGCGATCTTGTCGATCTCATCGATGTAGATGATCCCGGTCTCGGCGCGTTTGATGTCGAAGTCGGCCGCCTGGATGAGCTTGAGAAGGATGTTCTCGACGTCCTCACCAACGTACCCGGCTTCGGTGAGGGCCGTGGCGTCTGCGATGGCAAACGGCACGTTGAGCACCTTCGCCAACGTCTGAGCCATGAGCGTCTTGCCACTGCCGGTCGGGCCGACGAGCAGAATGTTGGACTTCTGGAGCTCAACGTCGTCTTCCTTGGACCGCTGGCCGGCCCGCACCCGCTTGTAGTGGTTGTAGACGGCGACGGCGAGGACCTTCTTGGCGCGGTCCTGACCGATGACGTAGCTGTCGAGGAAGTCGAAGATTTCGTGCGGCTTGGGCAACTCGGTGAAGGACACCTCCTCGGTGTCGGAAAGCTCTTCTTCGATGATCTCGTTGCACAGCTCGATGCATTCATCGCAGATGTACACGCCGGGACCGGCGATGAGCTTCTTCACCTGCTTCTGCGACTTGCCGCAGAAGCTGCACTTCAGTAGCTCGCTACCTTCGTACTTTGCCAAGTCGGTGTCTCCTACCCGCTTACGGCTTCCAGGGTACGCCCTGTGAGCACTTCGTCAACCAACCCGTACTTGAGCGCTTCGGCGGCGGTCATCCAGAAGTCGCGTTCCGTGTCAGCCTTGATTTCGTCCACGGATTTTCCGGCATGACTCGCCAGCAACTCGTTGATCTCCACCTTGATGCGCATGATCTCTCTGGCATGGATCTCGATGTCGGATGCCTGGCCTTCGAGCCCAGAGATGTGCGGCTGGTGGATCATGATGCGCGAGTGCGGCAGCGCAAAACGCTTGCCGGGCTCACCGGCCGCGAGCAACACCGCCGCGGCCGAGGCGGCCTGGCCCATGCAGTAAGTGGCGATGTTCGGCTTGACGAACTCCATCGTGTCGTAGATGGCCATCAGTGAGGTGGTGGAACCGCCCGGGGAGTTGATGTAGAGGTTGATGTCCTTCTCGGCATCCTCACCTTCGAGGTGGAGAAGCTGGGCCATGATGAGGTTGGCGACCCCATCGTCGATGGGGGTTCCAAGGAAGATGATGCGCTCTTTGAGCAGGCGGCTGTAGATGTCGAACGCGCGCTCGCCCCGTGGGGTCTGTTCGACGACGGTCGGGACCAGGTAGCTCATTCGGTCTCCTTGGCTGTGGTTTCAGTGGCCGTCACTCGGCGTCACCGGTGTCGGCGTCACGGTCATCAACGTCTTCAGTGTCGGCTTGTTCCCCGGAATCCTCCTGGCTCTCTTCCTCCTCGTCGTCTGCCTCCGGCTGAGGTGGACTGAGGTCGACCGGGTTGCCTTCGGCGTCGATCGCGCTCGCCTGTGCGAGCACATGCTCGATCGCCTTGCTCCGCAGGATATCACCGGTGAGTACCTGTTCCCGCCCACCTTCGGCAAGGGCCTCGCGGACGTCGTCTTCCGACGCGTCGCTCTGGGCGGCAATCGAGGCGATCGCTTCGGCCATCTCGTCGTCCTCGACGGTGAGCTCGGCGTCGGCAACGACGGCCTCGAGCAGGATCCGGGTCTTGAGCGATTGGGTGGCGCGTACCTTGAGGTCGGCGACAAACGCTTGCTCGTCTTGACCGGTGATGCGTAGGAAGTTCCCCAGATCGATGCCCTGCTGCTCGAGGCTGTGCTGGATGTTGTGGACCATGGACTCCATCTCGGCTTGAACGAGCGCTTCGGGGACCTCGAGGTCCATCTCCTCGGTGAGGTCCTGCATCAGCCCCTCCCGGAAGGCATCGGCGGCGACACCGAGTTTCATCCCGCGCAAGTTCTCGGTGAGCCGATCGGTCAGTTCGGCAACGGTCTCAAACTCAGAGACGTCGGAGACCCACTCGTCCGTCACCTCGGGCAGCTTCTTGCCGCGCACGCCCTTGACGAGCACCCGCAGCGTGATCTCCTGCCCGCCGTGGTCTCCGAAGCCTTCCGGCAGCATTCCTTCGCCCTCCCGGATGTCGCCGGCGGAGGCGCCGGCGACGATCTCATCGAGGCCAGAGATGAACGAGCGGGAGCCAACCTCGTACAGCAGGTCGGAGGCGGAGGCGTCCTCGATCTCGGCGCCGTTGTCGAGAGCGGTGATGTTGACCATCACGAAGTCGCCTTCGGCGGATGGACGTTCGACATCTTCGAGTTCGGCGTATTGGTTGCGGAGCCGATCGATCTGGGCCTCGACCTCTTCGTCCTCGACTTCGGGGACCTCGATGGTGATCTTCCGGTCGCGGTAGTCGGGAACGCTCTCGAGCTCCGGCCAGAGCGTGAGCTTGACGTCGACTTCGACGGCGCCACCTTCCCCATCGCGGATGTCTTCGACCTGAGGCGGGGTCACCGGAACGAGCTCGGTCTCCAAGATGGCGGCGCCGACCAGTTCGGGGAGCGCCTCGTCGATGGCTTCGCGCCTGAGGGTTTCCTCGCCGACCATGCGCTCGACAACCTGGCGCGGCGCCCTGCCGGGGCGAAACCCTTTGATCTTCATCTGACCGGCGAGCTTGCGGGCGGCGGCGGACTTGGCGCTCTCCAGTTCGGATTCGTCGATGTGGAGCGTCATCAGTCGTTCGAACGGTCCGGACTCGGTGACCTCAGTCTGCACGCGGATTCCTCGCTGTCTTTCGAGTTTCGATGGGTATGAATGCCTCAACGCGGCGACCCTGACGGGAACGCCGCGCCGAAGTTGGGGTGGCCGACGGGATTTGAACCCGCGGCCTCCTGGACCACAACCAGGCGCTCTAACCAAGCTGAGCTACGGCCACCATGTATGCGGAGATGATATCCCCGGGATCATATCGCCGGGCGATGACATCCCGCGCGCCCCCGGAAGGATTCGAACCCTCGGCCAAGAGCTTAGAAGGCTCCTGCTCTGTCCACTGAGCTACGGGGGCAGGGTCCCCATTCCGGGACCGGAGCGGGTGACGGGGATCGAACCCGCATAGCCAGCTTGGAAGGCTGGAACTCTGCCATTGAGCTACACCCGCGAGCGGCCTGTAGGTTAGTCAGAGGTCGGAGATGCGGGGACGGGCGTTTGGTCCGCCGGACACGAGCTTTCGCCGCTGGTTCAGGGTGCTTCGCGCTATCGCACGCCGCAGAAGCGAGTAATCTGCTCGGATACCGGGCTGTGGCGCAGTTTGGCAGCGCGCTTGCTTTGGGAGCAAGAGGCCGTCGGTTCAAATCCGACCAGCCCGACCACCGGTTCTTCGCCTTCTATTCAAAGGGCGCATTGATTACGCCCGGGAGGTCGAACGGCGCCAGAGGGAAGCGCCCCACTCCGGCCGTCTTTGCGTACCAGTCGTCCGCTCCGCTGACAACGATCGGCGGGGTTCCGCCTTTCTCTTTGCGATCCGAAACGATCACGTACTCGCCCTGCACGTCGATCACAAGGAAGGCGGGGCCATCTTCCCCGGGCTGCCGATCCAACTCTGCGCTCCTGAGCACGACCTCCTCGCCGGAACTCAGGTCGGCAGCAACGATGGCGACCACCTCGGTGAACTCACCGGTCGCGGCGATGAGCGTTTCCTCCGGGTCGTAGTGGAAGAGACCAAGGTCGTTGAGCACGACCACGCCGGTCTGCGGGAGGTCGATTTGATTGCCGTCGACGTCAAAGAACTGCGATTGATGGAACACCACCCGACCGTCATCGGTCATCACCGGCCCCCGCGGGCAACCAATCCACAGTTCACACCCTGGGTGCGGGTCGCCGGCGGGTTCGACTTCGTTGCCAGCGCGATCGAGGTAGCGAAACCAGCTCTCGGACTCGGCGGTCGCCTCCATGACATACAGTCCACCGCCGTAGGAGATCGACACAATCCCGGATTCCCAACCGCCGACGACGGAAAGCTCACGACCGGCACCGGAGACAAGGTCGTAAGCGACCAGCACGCTGCGGGCGGTTTCGGGGGATTCCATCCCGGAGCGATCGGTGTAGAGCAGGGTTGGTGACCCGTCCACATCCTCGACGCCGAGCATGGTGATGAGGTGGCCGGGTTCCTGGGCAACGATCACCACCGGTTCCGTGGTCCCCGGCGCAACCCGGAAGATGGCAGCTCGGTTGCGGTTCTCATCTTCGACCGAGACTTGGACCTGGAACACGAGACCGCCAGACCCGTCTGACCCGATAGCGCGGTAGCGGCCGTCGTAGACCACGCGTTCGGCTCCGTCGACCCCTACCCAGAGGAACTCCTGATCTGCCTCGATGCTGAATGGCACCGGATACGCCACCGTTGCCGCGCTCGTTGGCGGCGCCACGACCGTGGTCGGCGGGGGCACCGTGGTCGGAATCGTCTCGGTCACCGCCGTGGAGTCGGCGACGGGAGCCTCGATCCCGGAGTTGAGGACCGCGGCGAGGCCGAGGGCACCGACGCCGACCACGAGCACGACGGCGAACGCGCCGCCGGCGGCTTTCCATGCCTTGCGGCGGCGGCCTCTCGACCGGATGGTCTCGACTGAGCTGTCACCGGTGCCGAGGGTGTCGGCGCTGCGTTGGAGGCTGTCACGGAGGTCTTGTTCGAAGTCCATCAGTGCACTCCCCTTCCGGAGCGGAGGCGGTCGAGGCCCCGTGTCGTGCGGCTCTTGACGGTGCCGACCGGGATTTCGAGGGCGGCGGCGATCTCGTCCTGGCTCCAGTCGAGGAAGTAGCGCAGGACGATGACCGATCGATACTCCATGGGGAGCCTCGCCAGCGCCGCGGTCAACGACGGGTCGAGCGCCTCGGCATCCTGGTGTGGTTGCTCCGGGACCGCTGCGGACGACTGGTACTTGCGTCGCCGCATCCGAGAGCGGGCGAAGTTGAGGGCGACCCGATAGGTCCACCCCGGCGGGTTGTCGTAGGTGCGGACCCGGCGCCACCGTTCGTAGGTGCGGACCATGGCTTCGTCGGTCGCCTCGGCGGCGAGATCACGATCGCCAATGGTGAGGGCAATCGCTTGATAGACGCGATCACGCTGCACCCGGAAGTAGTCGTCAAAGGACTTCTGCCGCAGCGGGCGGATCGTTTCATCGACCATCGGCGGGGCGTTCCTCATTGTCAGCACGGCGGTTGGCTCCCCTATCTTGCATTCACCCCCGAGACGCACAAGTCGGCCGCGGCGTTCCCGGTTTCTTGTCGTTGTTGTGAGATACGTTGCGGGGGTGAAACCAGCACCCCCGGCGACGCTGCTGGCGCAGGCAGCCGGATGGGAGGATCTCACCCGCTGGGAGCGGGCCGAGTTGGGTCGTGCCCTGCGCCGCCTCGGGTGGAGCTACGGCGAGATCATCGAGTTGGTACCGGTCCCGAAAGGCACGCTGTCGAACTGGTGTCGAGAGATTCGGCTGTCGGCCGACCAGGCGGCTGCGATCAAGGACCGGACCGGTTGCCAGGTGGGAGTGCCGCGCGACACCCAGCGCAAACGGCGCACCGAGATCGAGCGCATCCGCCGCGAGGCTGCGGACGAGGTTACGGCGCTCGTCTCCGACCCGCTCTGGGTTGCAGGGACGATGCTGTATTGGGGCGAGGGATCGAAGACCAGCAACGGGCTGGCACTGGCCAACTCTGATCCGCGGGCCTGCCGGCTCTTCATCCACTGGACACGCCGGTATCACGACCCGGCGGCCTGCTTCGTGCTCAAGCTCAACCTCCATGCCGACAACGACGAACCTTCGGCACGTCGCTTCTGGGCCACGGCGAGCGGTCTCGGCACCGACGCCGAGTTCTACAAGACCTTCATCAAGCCCGACGGCACCGGTCATCGCAAGAACCATCTTGCCCACGGAGTCTGCCAGGTGCGCATGAGGCAGGGCACGGACGCATTCCATCGGACCATGTCTTGGATCGACGCGCTTGTGGCTCAGGTCTCGCCCGATTGACCGCAGCACGCTGCTAACGTCCAAGCCGGGTCGCTAGCTCAATTGGCAGAGCAGGGGCCTCTTAAGCCCAAGGTTGTGGGTTCAATTCCCACGCGACCCACCCAAAGACAGTCGCCGGCCACCGCGCCGGCGACTGGCGCGTCCCGAGCCTCTCCGCAAACGACCGAAGCCAAGAAAAAGGCGTCCCGCCCCGACGCCAGGTCACGGCGGGGTTCTTCTACGTGATGGCGCGACCACACCGACATGCCGGTGCGTCGTCCACCATCACCCAATGTGGTCCAACACCTCATCGACCTCACCGCAGACGCCGAGTCCAACTCGGCCTCGGCCCGCTACCCGCCGCCAACATGATCTTGCGCCGCGCCTTCACCAACGCACTGCTCGAAGCTCCACACCGCCCAACCCGACTCAATGTCGCCCGATGGCTCATCGACCTCACCGCAAACGCCGAGTCCAACTCGGCCTCGGCGCCCGCTACCCGCCGCCAACATGATCTTGCGCCGCGCCTTCACCAACGCACTGCTCGAAGCGCACGGTAGAGCGCCGCTTGCCTTGCGCGGATAAGGCTAAATTCCCACGCGACCCACCCAAAGACAGCCGCCGGCCATCGCGCCGGCGACTGGCGCGTCCCGAGCCATTACCCTCCCCCTTCATGCGGGCGTGGCGGAACTGGTAGACGCGCCAGGTTTGG
>CAVPHV010000023.1:0-60506 GCA_963704825.1 uncultured Acidimicrobiia bacterium | reverse complement strand
CTGGAGGTGGACTCAGTCGCAGCGCCGATGCGAGCGGCGTCTGCGACAACTCAGAGGGCCCAAGCCCCCGACTACCGCGGCAAATCCGACCGCCCAACCAGCGCCTCGTCGACCGCTCTCGCGCATTGGCGGCCTTCGCGGATGGCCCAGACGACGAGGGATTGGCCGCGGCGCATGTCGCCGGCGGTGAAAACGCCGGGGACGCTGGTTTGGTAGTTCTCAGTGTCGGCGGCCACGTTGCCGCGGGCGTCGACCGCTACGTCTAGCTCATGCAGCAAGCCATCCCGGACCGGAGCAACGAAGCCCATCGCCAGCAGCACCAGATCCGCTTTCAGTTCGAACTCCGTGCCTTCCACCTCGCGCATCTGCCATGAGCCGTGGTCCTGGGTCCACTCCACTTCCACGCCCTGGAGGCTCTGCACCACACCGTCGCTGCCGGTGAACGACTTGGTCGCCACCGACCATCTCCGCTCGCAGCCCTCCTGGTGGCTCGATGACGTGCGCAGCCGTGTCGGCCAGTTCGGCCACACCAGCAGCTTGTCCAACTCCTCGGCCGGCCTCGGCAGCAGTTCCAACTGGGTCACCGACGCCGCACCCTGGCGGTTCGCCGTCCCGACGCAGTCCGAACCCGTGTCCCCACCGCCGATCACGATCACGTGCTTGCCCTTGGCGCTGATCGGCTCGACACCCTTCTGCGGTTCTCCCCCGACCCTGCGGTTCTGCTGGGTCAGGAACGGCATCGCAAAGTGCACCCCATCCAGTTCCCGGCCCGGCACCGGCAGATCCCTCGGCTGCTCGCAGCCACCGGCCAGCACCAACGCGTCGTACTCATCGGCCAAGCGCTGCACCGGGATATCCACCCCGATGTTGTTGTTCACCCGGAACTCCACGCCCTCGGCCTGCATCTGCGACATCCGGCGGTCGATCACCGACTTCTCCATCTTGAAGTCCGGGATCCCGTACCGCAGCAGCCCGCCGATCTTGGCGTTCTTCTCATACACCGTCACCCGGTGACCCGCCCGGGCCAACTGCTGGGCGCACGCCAGCCCGGCGGGACCCGAACCGACCACCGCCACCACCCGACCCGTGCGCTGCGGCGGAATCTGCGGCCGGATCCAACCCTCCGCCCACGCCCGCTCGATGATGGCGTGCTCGATCGTCTTGATCGCCACCGGCGCATCATGCAGGTTCAGCGTGCACGCCTCCTCGCACGGCGCCGGGCACACCCGCCCCGTGAACTCGGGGAAGTTGTTCGTCGAATGCAGGATCTCGATCGCTTCGTGCCAGCGGCCCCGATACACCAGGTCGTTCCAGTCCGGGATGATGTTGTCCACCGGGCAGCCCTGGTGGCAGAACGGGATCCCACAGTCCATGCAGCGCGCCCCCTGCTGGGCCAGCGCCTCGCCGGCCAGCGGGATCGTGAACTCGCGGTAGTCGGTCAGCCGCACATCGATGGGGCGATACGCCCGGTCCTGGCGGTCGTACTCCTTGAACCCGGTCGGTTTGCCCATCAGCGCGCCCCCACCGTGACCCGCTGCATCTCTTCGAGCGCCCGGCGGTACTCAACCGGCACCACCTTGACGAACATCGGGAGGTACTCATCCCAGTTGTGGAGGATCTCCTGGGCCCGCGAGCTATCCACGAAGCGGGCGTGACGCTCGATGAGCGAGCGCAGCCGCCAGGCGTCGTGGCGCAGCGGGTCGGCCATCAGCTCATCCATCGTCGGCTCCGGCCCCATCCCGGG
Source organism: uncultured Acidimicrobiia bacterium (assembly GCA_963704825.1). GTDB lineage: Bacteria > Actinomycetota > Acidimicrobiia > Spongiisociales > UBA5794 > CAVPHV01. Next base: position 58,762 of record CAVPHV010000023.1, on the reverse strand, counting down.
CGGCGGGCCGTCGTCCGGGTCGATCGACTCCAACTCCACCATGGCCGGGTTGCAGCGCTGCTTGAAGTCACCGACCTCGTTGATGACATACGCGATACCGCCGCTCATCCCCGCGGCGAAGTTGCGTCCGGTCTTTCCGATGACGACCACGCAACCGCCGGTCATGTACTCGCAGCCGTGGTCGCCGACTCGTTCGACCACCGCCACCGCGCCCGAGTTGCGAACCGCAAAGCGCTCGCCGGCGCCGCCGTTGAAGTAGCACTCCCCCGCAATCGCCCCGTACAGCACGGTGTTGCCGATGATCACGTTCTCGTACGGAACCAACGGGCCGTACGGGGGCGCCACGATGATGAGCCGGCCACCCGAAAGGCCCTTGCCGACGTAGTCGTTGGCGTCGCCTTCGAGTTTCAAGGTCAGCCCCCGGGCCGCCCACGCCCCGAAGCTCTGGCCGGCGGTGCCCTTCATCGACACGTGGATGGTGTCGGGGGGCAGGCCGGCGAAGCCGTACCGCTTGGCGACCTCGCCCGACAGCATCGCCCCGATGGTGCGGTCGGTGTTGCGCACCCTCGTCTCGATCCGGACCGGCCGGCCGTGCTCGAGCGCCGGAGCGGCCTCCTTGATCAGCCTCCGGTCGAGGACCCACTCGAGACGATGGTCCTGGCTCTCGGTGTTGCGGATGGCGACCCCGGGCTCCGGTTCGGGCTTGTACAAGATCCGGGAGAAGTCGAGCCCCCGGGCCTTCCAATGATCCACGGCTTGGCGGGTGTCGATCCGGTCGGTCTGGCCGATCATCTCGTCGAAGCTGCGGAACCCGAGCCGGGCCATCAGTTGCCGGACCTCCTCGGCAATGAACATGAAGAAGTTGACGACGTGCTGCGGCGTGCCGGGGAACAGCTTGCGCAGCTCCGGGTCCTGGGTGGCCACCCCCACCGGGCAGGTGTTGAGATGGCACTTGCGCATCATGATGCAGCCTTGCGATATCAGCGCCGCCGTCCCGAACCCGACCTCGTCGGCGCCGAGCAGCGCCGCGATCACCACGTCGCGGCCGGTGCGAATTCCGCCGTCGGTCTGGACCGCGATCCGGCCTCGCAGCTCGTTGGCAACCAGCGTCTGGTGGGCGTCGGCCAGGCCGATCTCCCAGTGCGAACCCGCCTGCATGATCGACGTCAGCGGGCTCGCTCCGGTGCCGCCCTCATACCCGGAGATCAGCACGTGGTCGGCGCGGGCCTTGGCGACGCCGGCCGCAATGGTCCCGACCCCGACCTCGGATACCAGCTTGACGCTGATCCGGGCGTCCGGGTTGACGTTCTTGAGGTCGTAGATGAGCTGCTTGAGGTCCTCGATCGAGTAGATGTCGTGGTGCGGCGGCGGCGAGATGAGCCCCACCCCCGGGGTCGAATGGCGCACCGCGGCGATCCGCTCGTCGACCTTGTGGCCGGGCAACTGGCCGCCCTCGCCCGGCTTGGCGCCCTGGGCCATCTTGATCTGGATGTCGTCGGCATTGACCAGGTACTCGGCGGTCACGCCGAAGCGACCCGAGGCGACCTGCTTGACCGCCGAGCGCATCGAGTCGCCGTTTTCCATCGGCTGAAACCGCACCGACTCCTCGCCACCCTCGCCGGTGTTGGACTTGGCGCCGAGGCGGTTCATCGCAATGGCGAGGTTGGTGTGCGCCTCCCACGAGATCGACCCGAACGACATTGCGCCGGTGGCGAACCGCTTGACGATCTCGGTCGCCGGCTCGACCTCATCGAGCTGCAGCGGTTCGTCGGCGAAGCGCAGTTCGAACAGGCCGCGCAAGTTCTTCAGCTTCGCCGTCTGGTCGTCGACCACGGCGGTGTACTGCTGGAACTTCTCGAAGCTGCCCTCGCGCACCGCATGCTGGAGACCCGTAACGGTTTCCGGGGTCCAGACGTGCTCCTCGCCGCGCAGCCGGAAGGCGACGTCGCCGCCGACGTCGAGGGCGTCGCGCAGCACGTGCACCAGCCCGTAGGCGGCGTTGTGGCGGCGGACCGCTTCTTCGGCGATCGCGTCGAGACCGATCCCTTCGATCACGCTGTGGGTGCCGGTGAAGAACTCGTCGACGAACTCCTGGGACAGCCCGACGGCGTCGAAGATCTGGGCGCCGCAGTACGACTGGAAGGTCGAGATGCCCATCTTCGACATGACCTTCTTCATGCCCGTCTTGATCGCGGCGACGTACTGGTACTTGGCCTCCTCGACGTCGATGCCGGGCGGGTCGTCGAGCACGGCAATCGTGTCGAGCGCCAGGTAGGGATTGATCGCTTCGGCGCCGTACCCGCCGAGCAGGCAGAAGTCGTGCACCTGGCGGGCCTCACCGGTCTCCACCACGAGCCCGACGTCGGTGCGCAGACCCTGGCGGATCAGGTGATGGTGCACCGCCGAGGTGGCCAGCAACGAAGGGATCGCCACTCGGCCGACGTCGACGCAGCGGTCCGAGAGAATCAAGATGTTGTAACCGGCGCGCACTCCGTCGACGGCCTGTTCGCAGAGACTCTCGAGGGCGGACCGCATCCCGGCGGCGCCCTCGGACACCGGGTAACACATCGAAAGCCGCTCGGTGCGGAAGGCATGGTCGACGTGGTTCTCGATGCGGCGGATCCGCTCCAGCCCCATGTTGGTCAGGATCGGATGCTCTACCTCGAGGCGCTTGTGTGAGCCGCCGGTGTTGAGGTCGAGCAAGTTGGGTCGCGGCCCGATCAACGACACCAACGACATCACCGTCTCCTCACGAATCGGGTCAATCGGCGGGTTGGTGACCTGGGCGAAGTTCTGCTTGAAGTAGTCGAATAGCGTCTTGGGCCGGTCCGACAGCACCGCGGGAGGGGTGTCCCGTCCCATCGACCCGACCGGGTCCAAACCGGTGAGCGCCATCGGCTTGATGAAGAACTCGACGTCCTCCCTGGTGTAGCCGAACGCCTGCTGGGCATCGAGCAGGGTCTGGTGATCGGGCGCCATCGACGCCACCTCTTGGGGCAGCTCGCTGAGCCGGATCTGGGTCTCGTCGAGCCACCGGCGGTACGGTTTGGCGGCGGTCAGGTCGGCTTTCAGCTCTTCGTCGTCGATGATGCGGCCCTGTTCGAGGTCGATCAGGAGCATCTTTCCGGGCTGGAGCCGCCACTTCTTGACGATCTTCTCCTCGGGTATGTCGAGCACGCCGATCTCGGACGCCATGACGATCAGGTCATCGTCGGTTACGACGTAGCGGCCCGGGCGCAGCCCGTTGCGGTCGAGGGTGGCGCCGATTTGGCGGCCGTCGGTGAAGGCCACCGCGGCGGGGCCATCCCACGGCTCCATCAGGGCAGCCTGGTACTCGTAGAAAGCCCGCCGGTTGTCGTCCATCAGCGGGTTGTCCGCCCACGCCTCGGGGATCATCAGCATCATGGCGTGACCCAGCGAGTAGCCGGCGGCAAGCAACAGCTCGAGGGCGTTGTCGAAGGTGGCCGAGTCCGATGCTCCGTCGCCGATGAGCGGCCAGAGGCGTTCGAGGTCGTCGCCGATGACCTCGGAGGCCATGCTGTGGCGGCGGGCCGCCATCCAGTTGACGTTGCCGCGCAGCGTGTTGATCTCGCCGTTGTGGCACAGGTAGCGGAACGGTTGAGCCAGGCGCCAGCTCGGGAAGGTGTTGGTGGAGAACCGCTGGTGGATCAGCGCCAGCGCCGACTCGACCCGAGGATCGACCAGGTCCCGGTAGTACACCGACAGGTTCTCGGCCAGCATCATGCCCTTGAAAGTGACGGTGCGCGCCGACATCGAAGGCACGTAGTAGAAGCCCTCATCGGTGACGTGCGGGGCACGGTGCCTGATGGTGTTGTGGGCCTGCTTGCGGATCACGAACAGCTTGCGTTCGAATTCGTCGGCGTCGGTGGTGGCGGTGCCCCAGCCGATGAAGATCTGCCGGATGAAGGGCTCGCGGGGCTTGACGCTCTCGCCGAGACAGCTCGAATCGACCGGCACGTCACGCCAACCGAGCACGGTCATGCCTTCGGCGACCACCAGTTCGATGAGCACGTTCTCGCAGATGATGCGGTCGACCTCGTTCTTGGGAAGGAAGACCATCCCGACGCCGTATTGCCCGTCGGGGGGAAGGTCGATATCGAGCCGTTCGGCTTCGGCCCGGAACAAGCCGTGGGGCATCTGGATGAGCATCCCGGCGCCGTCACCGGCGAGCGGATCTGCCCCCACCGCGCCGCGGTGGGTGAGGTTGGTGAGCACGGTCTGGCCCTGCTCGATGATCTGGTGACTCTTGCGGCCCCGAATGTCGGCGACGAACCCGATCCCGCAGGAATCGTGTTCCAAGGCCGCGTCGTAGAGACCACCGTCGTTGTGGAGATTCGCACCCATTGCAGGCGTCACTTTATTCACGGTGAATCGATACCGGGTCGCGACTGCTTTCTCGGCCCAGGAACGCGATTCGTGTCCCGCCGGGGGTGCGCAACGACCACGCAACAGCCCGGATTTCGCGTTCTTGCGAACACACGTTCGATGCCCTAAGTTCGAAGCTCTCGTAGGGGACGGACCGGGATGAGCGCGACAGACAACTGCCAAGGCGAGAACATCGAGCAGCTGCGGACCAAGCTGCACCGCCACCGCTTCGGAACGGTTCCGCCCGAGGCCCACGCATTGCAGTCCACCATCGATTCGAAAGCGTCGACGCTGCGGTTTGTCTCCAAGCAACGCGACCTCGTTGGGGGCGAGCTCCGGTGGGCCCTCGCCGCAGCAAACGGCTATGAGCAGGCACTCGTCCTCGCCGGTGGGTCGCCCGATCTCGACGAGATGCGCCAACGTGGCCAGCGCTTCCGCCGCCGCCTCGCCGACGAAAGGGCCAAAGCGGAGGCACTCGCCGAGGAGCTCGACCAGTTCGACACGCGGATCGCGGCGCTGCACGCCGAGGTGACCGCAGCCCAAGAAGAACTGGTACGCCTGCTCAGGACGTGCCTCGCCAAGGCCGACGACATAGCCACCCGGCAACGCCTGCTGCGTCAGGCCGAGGCCGAGACCGAATACTCGACCGCCATGTGGTCCCCAACCGCAGTGCTCGGCTACCGGATCTGGACCATCGCGGACGGCCGCTTCTGCGGGCATTGGCAGATCTGGGATGCGCCTCGCAAGACCGCCAGGTGCTCCGCACCGGGGCCGCTGCCGCACACCGATGGCCGGTGCGCCGAGGTGGCGTTCGGGTGCGGCATCTACGCCGCCAAGTCACCGCGGCCGCTGCTGGCGGGCAAGGACATCCGCCGCAACAGCTCGTTCGCCATAGGGCTGGTCGGGCTGGAGGGCACCGTGGTCGAACACGAACGAGGATATCGAGCCGAACGAGCCTCGGTCCTCGCTATCGCCGTCTACGAGCGCGGCACCCTGTGGATGACCGACGACCAGGCGGAACTGGCCGAGCTGTTCGGATCCCGCAGCACCGCGACCCACCCCGGCATCGTGCCGCTCCCCCAGCCCAAGAACCTCGACACGACACGGCAAGCCATCACGGACTATCTGGACTATCACGCACGGAGGAAACAAACATGGACATCGGCAAACAGCAACGGGTGATCAAAGTCGAGCCGATGGCGACGCCGGTGCCGGAGGTGACGGAGCCGGAACCGCACCACGACGCCGCGGAGCCGGCGCCGACCCGGCCCGCCCGGCGCCACCCTCCGGCGGCCCGACCCGCCGCTCACCAGGACGGCTGAGAGGGCGCGGCTCCGCCGGAGCCACCTCCCGCAACTTCGTCGAGGGAGGGCGCAGGAATCGCTTCTCGCGTTCCGCGAAACCGCCGGTTCCGCTGCCCTCCCTCGCTCAGTAGGGTCATTCGACCCCGATCGCTACTTGCGGGACACCCGAACTACCTCGTACGGGGTTCCCTCGGGAGGCGTGCCGAACTTGGCGTTCACGGCGTACAGCGAATTGCCGAACGCTGCCGCCGTCGTGGGGACACTGAAAGCCGGGCTCGTGATCGGGTCTCCGATGTCGCCTGACGCCAGATCACTGCTCAGCGAAACAACGCCAATCTGGTTCAACTGGTTCTGGACGACGTACAAAGTCTTGCCCGACAGGACGAGTCCGTCCCCAAACGGCACGTCCGCACCGTCAAGGTCGATCTGCACGGCAATCCCGCCGTCCGGATCGACCGTGTAGAGCGTGGATGTCGCGCTATTGACGATGACAAGGGTCTTGCCGTTTCGGGATGCCTCAATGCCGTTTGCGTTGAAGACAAATGGGCCGGAAACTTGCCTCCAGTCGCCGCCGAGCGGGATGACGTCGGCCACGGCGCCCCCTTCGACCGCACCGGCCGGACCCAGCGCCACGCGGTAGATCTCCGGCGCAAACGAGTTGGTGAAGTATGCGGCATTTCGGGTCACGATCACGTCGTTGATGAAGTCCCCGAAGGCGCCGCCGCTCGACATGGCATATTCGGCGACCAAAGACCCGGAGGCCGTGTCGTACACGCGGCCCACGGCGTTGAGACCACCGGCGACGAACAGATAGCCGCTGCGCGCATCAAAGCTCATCCCCACGGCGAGGAGTCCCGGCTTTCCCGGGACCAGTACGTCGGTCTCTCCCGTCCTGAGATCACCCGAGACGATGGTGCCGTCTGCGAGCGAGCCCGCGTAGAACGTGTGCTGGGTTCCGATCGCGATACCTTCGGATTGGAAGGCCGTCGGAAGCTGGATCACTTCCGGAAAGGCGGTCTTGGCCGCCACCGGTGCTGCAGCACCAACCAGGAGCGCAAGGCTCGCAACGGCGAATGCGATTCGCTTCATAGATATTCCCTTCATCAGAGCGCTTCGAGAGCTAGTACGGCCGCGCGGCGAATTCTGGTTCGCGTCGGTCTTCCGTCCAACGCGCCGCGTACCCACACGGAGAAGCGTACCGATCGGTTGCCCGCACAGAAGGGGCTTCTCGTCTGCCACCACATCCTGGTCAGCCAGCGGGCGGTGGGTGCGGCGCAGCCGCTAGGCGTCGACCGCCCTCATGGGGAGAGCGAGGCGGAAGCTGCTGCGGTCGTGATCGTGGCGGTAGACGAGGCTGCCGCCCATGAGGCGGGCGAGCTGACGCGAGACCGACAGCCCCAGGCCAACCGAAGCCGTCGACACCCGGGCGGTTGCCGCACGTTGATAGGGCTCGAAGATGCGTTCTACGTCACTTGGGGGAATAGCCGGCCCATCATCCGACACGGTCACAATCGCAGCGTTGCCCTCGGTGGCGACAACGATCTCGACCTCGCCTCCGCCGTAGCGCAGCGCATTCGAGACCAAGTTGCGCAGAATCTGGCGGACCCGGGTCGGGTCACCTATGGCCCGCACCGAATCACCCCGCAACGAGATGCCGCTCACCGACTGGGGATCCAAGCTCTCGAGCACCTGGGCCGCTTGGGCCCGCAGGTTGACCGACACCGAAGTGACTGCCAGTTCTCCCGCATCGGCGCGGGCTGTGGCGAGCAGATCCTCCACGAGATGCAAGACGTCTTGGCCCTCCTGGGAGATCGTCTGGATCATCTGGTCGCGCTCGTCGTCGTCCAATTCGATCCGGTCGTCGGTCAGCACCTCGGCGAAGCCGAGTAGCGCCGAAAGCGGGTTGCGCAACTCGTGCGAAAGCGAAGCGACCTGCCTACCACGGGACTCCAGCTCCTCCTCGAGCAGGCGGCGGGTCTCCCGCAGTTGCTCATTGACCCGCTCCAGCTCCACAGCCTTGTGGCGGAGTTCCGCGGTCTGCTTTTCGAGGTCGCCCTGGGCGTTCATGCATCTGGTCAGATCCGTATGCGCACCGAGCAGCCTGATCGGCGTGCCGTTCTCATCCCGGATCGCGATGCCGCGGCAACGCACCCAGACGGTGTGCCCGTCGCGATGCCGGTAGCGAACCGTCTGGTCGTAGGGATGACTGGGGTCGGCGCAGTGCCGTTCGAGATTCTCGACGGCAGTCCGCAGATCCTCTTCGAAGATCAGGTCCTGCCACTCTGCGACCAGGTGAGTCTTGGTCTCGGGATCAAACCCGAGCACCTCCCAGAACCTCGGGCTCATCCACTCGATCTCGGGCTCGGTCAGGTCCCAGTACCAAAGACCATCGAGCGAACCAGACTGAATGAACTCGAAGATCGCCGGATCAGACTGCACGAGGTCGTACAGCTCTTGCTTCAGGTAATGATCGTCGGCCGAGCTCTCGTCGGAGCCGGCCGCTTCATCCTGAGCCTTGTGGGGAGCGTCACTGAGCGTCATTGAACATTGAACCTTCCCCCCAACCATCGGGCGATGGCCCAACTTCCTTGAGTACCCAGCCAAACCCCACCTGGACCCCGGACGGCCCTAGAGGAGATCGGCGGTCTCGAAGACCTTGGAGTTGTAGAAGGTCGACAGATAGTCCACGGATTCGCTTTGGACCTGGTCGTAGGCATCGCCGACCATTGGGGCGAACACGCAGGTGGCGTCGGAAACCACTGCAACTTCGATGCCCCGCAGGAAGGCGTCGTAGGTGGTGTGGCGGCAACAGCAGTTGGTGTGCTGGCCGACGATGACCATCTTGCCGATGTTGTGCACCCGGCACGTCGAGTCGAGGTCGGTGTCGGTGAACGCCGAGTAGTACCGCTTGGGGACGACGATGTCACCCTCCCGGGGGGTCAACTCGGCAACGACTTCGGCGCCGGTCGAACCCGCGAGAGCGTGCTCACCGAAGACGGCGAATTCGAGGTCGTTGGGCTGGTGGGCATCGTTGGCGTACACGACCATCCAGTCGTCACGCTCCCGCGCCGCAGCGGCCAATTGGTCGATCTGGCCAATGATCGGCTTGGCTGCCTCATTGGCAAGGGTGCCATCAACGAAGTCGTTGAGCATGTCCAGGACCACAAGAGCGGTCTTCATGGCGTGTCCTCCGGGTCTGGTTGGTCGATCAGCGCCAACCTACCGACTCGGAGTTCCTAGCGAATGCGTGATCCGCTTGCCTCAGGAGTGAAGTTGGACGAGGCGGTCGATATGCCCAGGCACCCATCTCCGCACCTCGCCGCCATTCCGTGGGAGCTCGGCCCGCTCACGAAGCTCAGCCGATTCATGTCGATTCGGCGCTAGGTGTCGAGGAAGCCGCCTGACGAGGGACAATCGGACATCTTCTTGATGCGGGGCCGGTTACTCTGCCCGGCGGCGCAGGGGTGAGTACGCTATAGTACCCGCCAGCAACTGAGCGGACCTGAGGGAGGGCACGTTGGATTGGCCGATCCTGTACAGCCTCAACACTGAGGCCCGTACGCCCACTTGACAGGAGTGTTGTCGCGTGCGGGACTACTTGCAGGCGCAGTCCGTCGAGTTCGACGACCGCAACATTCGACAGAGCGACCAGGCACATCGGGAGTTGCTCGCCCTCACTGGAAACTCGATCGTTCCGGTGACGGTCTTCGGTGACCGACGGGTCGTCGGCTTCGACCCTGAAGGACTGGCCGACCTCGCACAGGACTACCACGCCATGAAGCAGGGCTCATGACCCAGCCCCCCGGCAACTCCCTGGATGTGGATCAACTCCAGAGAGTTGCGGATGCGGGGAAAGAGGTCGCCGACGGCCTCACGAACGTGCTCGAGCGGGTGAGGCAGGAACTCGACTACAACGCCGCAAAGGGAGCGTCGCCCTACCGCCTCGGTGTTCATGACGGGCTTCGGTTCGCTGAGGACGCCATTGTTGATCTCCTGCAACGCCACGGACATGATGTCGCCCCTCGACCGACGGACCTCGACGCATGAGTGCGGCTTCGAACAACACCAGCCCGCCGGGAAAGCCCGAACCCGTCGTTCGTCTCCGCAGCATCCACAAGTCGTTCGGCAACAACCACGTCCTCAAAGGCGTCGACCTGACGGTCGACAAAGGCCAGCACATCGTCATCTTCGGTCCCTCCGGCTCCGGCAAATCGACGCTGTTGCGCACCACCAATCTCCTCGAGAAACCAGAGTCCGGGTCCGTGTGGTTCGAAGGCAAGGAATACGGACCGGGGCTCGACGGACAGAAGCTGCCGCGTGGGAAGCCGCGGGTATTGCGCGAACAGATCGGCATGGTGTTCCAGCAATTCAATCTGTTCCCCCACGTCACGGTGCTCGAAAACGTTGCGCTTGCGCTGCGCCGCGTGAAGCGGGTCTCGCGCTCCGAAGCTGACTACAAGGCGGCCGTCCAGCTCAAACGGGTGGGGTTGCTCGACAAGATCGGGGCCTACCCCATTCAGTTGTCCGGCGGGCAACAGCAGCGGGTCGCCATCGCTCGATCCCTCGTGATGGAGCCCAAGGTCATGTTGTTCGACGAGCCGACCTCGGCGCTGGATCCGGAGCTTGTCGGGGAAGTTCTTGCCGCAATGCGGACCCTCGCCGAGTCCGGAATGACCATGGTCGTCGTAACCCATGAGATGGGCTTCGCCCGAGAGGCCGGAGACCTGAACATCTTCATGGACGACGGGATGATCGTGGAGCAGGGAGGACACGAGATTTACTCAGACGCACAGGAACCAAGAACTCGGGCCTTCATCGAGGCGATTCTGTGATTCGCTCGCTGCTTCCCGTTGTGGCACAGGCCGAGTTTCGCTGGGGGTTCATCTGGGACAACCGCCAGATCTTCCTCGACGGTCTCCGGCTCACAATCCTCATCAGCCTCTTCGCCTTTGCCCTTTCCGTCGCCCTCGGACTCATTGTGGCGCTGCTTCGCATGTCGAAGTCGAAGATCATCCAGCCGCTGATCGCCGCCTACGTCAACATTTTTCGGGCCATCCCACTGCTCGTGTTCATCCTCTTTGTGTATTACGGACTTGCCATTCAGTTCAATCTGAACATGACGGCGATCCAGGCCGGCATCCTGGCGTTGACGCTTCAGTACTCGGCCTGGCTCGGGGAGATCTTCCGCAGCGGAATCCAGGCGGTTCCGTACGGCCAACGCGAGGCAGCGCATGCGGTTGGAATGGGCCGCGTGCAGACGTTCTTCCGGGTGGTCCTCCCCCAGGCAGCCCGGATCGTGATCCCGCCGACCGGCAACATGTTCATCGGCATGATCAAGGACTCTTCGCTCGTCTACCTCATCGGGGTTCCCGAGCTACTTCGAGTCAGCAACAGGTTGGCGAACAGGACATTCCGATACTTCGAGGTCTACCTCGCAACCGTCCTCATCTACCTCGCCCTCACGACGTTGGTCTACTTCGGCGTCAAGTACCTCGAGAAGCGCTTTGCCTTGGTCGACCTCCTCACCTCCAACGCCCGCAAGTGGTCGCCGTTCGCCGTTCGCCGGACCGCCCGGTTGCGGGCACTCCAAGCAAGGGTGGAGGCGGACATGCTGGGCGAACCCGTGCTGGAGATCCCCATCGGCGAAGAAGAAGAGGAGGAGGAAGAGGAAGAACAGGTAGCCCTCGAGGAGGAAACCGAAGTCACTGGCCTGGAGCTGTAGAAGCCCGGGCAAAGCTAGGAAAGGGAGCGCGTAACCGTGAAGAAACACAGGAAGTGGGTCGTCCTGCTCATGACCGTTGCCGTATTGGCCGCGGCTTGCTCGGGCGACGATGACGACGCTGCGGCAACATCGGATGAGAGCACACAGGCGCCGGCACAGTCCGACTCGATGACGGCAGCCGATGCCGTGGTTTCGGGGAACCTGCTCGACGAGATCAAGGACCGGGGAACACTTCGAGTTGGAATGACCTTGCAGTTCGAGCCGCAGATGTATCGCGATGAAAACGACCAGCCGGCCGGCTACGACGTCGAACTCGTGACACTCCTGGCCGAGGACCTCGGCGTGGAACTCGAGATATCGGACCTCGAGTTCGATGCGCTCATTCCCGGACTCCTTGCCGGGCAGTTCGACCTGGTCTCCGTTGGCCTCGTTGGGCGTCCCGCACGGCTCGAGCAGTTGTGGTTCAGCTGCCCGTACGTGCCCTACCGCCAGGTCGTCGTGACCAACAACGACTCTGGAATCACATCGCTCGATCAACTCAACAGCCCGGATGTGACCATCACGGCCCTCCTCGGCTCGACTGCGGCCAATCTCGTCCAGACTGAGTTCCCGGATGCGAATCTGGGCGAATTCGAGCAGGGGCCCGCGTTCCTCGAGGTCGCTTCGGGGCGGGCGGACGCCATCGTGGTCGAGGAATACCTGGCGATCCCGTTCGTAGCGGAGAACCCGAACACGTCGGTCCTCAACCCCGACGACCCGTTCTCGCAGGAATACGGAGCTTGGGCGGTCCCACGCGGCGATGTCGTTTGGCTCGAGTACATCAACGGTTGGCTGGGGTACTACATCTCCAACGGCACCCTTGACGGGCTCTACACCGACATCATCGGTCCGACCGAGGGATTGCCGGCGTGTAACTGAGCGAGCAGCCCAACCGGCTCGTGACCGACCCGCACAAACTCGACCCAACTCCTGGCGCCCTCATCACTGGGGGCGCCAGGGGTATTGGGCTCGCCATCGCGGCACGTCTTGGACGCCGCGGCGACATCGTGTTCCTCGCGGATGTCGACATCGACGGGGCAACACGGGCGGCTCGGGAGTTGGAGTCGGAGGGGATGGCCGTCCAACCGCTGGAACTCGACGTCACGAACGTCGACGCCATCCGAGAGGTCGTCCTCGAAGCCGATGCGAAGGCGCCACTGGGGACCGTGGTGAACAACGCGGGTGTCGGCTGGGTGATGCCACTCCTCGACGTAACCCCGGAACGGTTTGACGCCCTCATGGACGTCAACCTGAGGGGGGTGTTCTTCGTGCTCCAGGCGGCCGCGCGAGTGATGGCTCTCCGGCGTCGCGGTGTGATCATCAACCTGGCGTCGACCTCAGCATTCACTGCGTCGACGACCCCTATGGTCCCGTACGACACGTCGAAGGGAGCGGTTCGCATGCTGACGATTGCCGCGGCGCGAGAGCTTGCCGGTAGCGGGGTTCGCGTGAACGCGGTCGCCCCCGGAACAGTTGACACGGACCTCACCCGGTCGCTTTCGTCCGACCCGGAGGCGCTCCACGGCCTCGCGCAATCGCATATCCCTTTGGGACGCCTCGGTTTGCCCGAAGAGATAGCTGCCGCCGTTGACTTCCTGTCATCGGACGACGCCTCGTACATCACCGGACACGTTCTGGTTGTCGACGGCGGCTGGCTGACCTAGTGGAAAACCACGGCATGCGTTTTGGCGCCAAACTCCCCGATTTCGGCCCGAAGGTGCACGAGTTCCCGATGGTCGAATCGGCTCGGAGAGCTGAGGGAGCAGGATTCGACTCGGTCTGGGTGAGCGACCACGTCGTGATGCTTCGTGAAACCAACTCGGCGTACCCCTACTCAAAAGACGGGGTCATCACCTGGGACCCCGCGGCACCCCGGTTCGACGCCATCGTCAGCATGGCGACGGCCGCGGCCGCCACCGAGAGAGTCGAGGTAGGCGTCGCGGTGCTGATTGCCGCTATGCGCAACCCCCTCGTGTTGGCGAAACAGCTCGCCACGCTCGACGTGGTGAGCTGCGGCCGGGTTGTGCTCGGGACCGGGGCCGGCTGGCTGAGAGAGGAATTCGAGGCGCTCCAGGTGCCGTTCGAATCCCGCGGCTCACGATTGAACGAATGGATCGACATCCTGCGTGAGTGCTGGTCGGGTGAGCCGACCACCTTGGAGTACCAGAACTACCGGCTCCCCGAGGGAGTCCTCTGTCATCCGACCCCCCTCCACGACATTCCGATTCTCGTCGGCGGTATGTCACGGCACGCCTTGAAAAGGGTCGGTGAGCGTGGGGATGGCTGGCTCGCCTTCCAGAGGGCCGAAACCGTCGACATTGCGGCCATCCGCGCCGGCATGGAGCAGTGCCGGACGTTCGCACAGTCCGTCGGGCGGGTGCAACCTCTCCGCACCGTTGTCCGCATCACCGGTACGTTGCCGTCAGTTGTCCAGCACCTAGGGCCGCTTGCCGACATCGGCGTATCCGACGTCATTGTCGAGGTCGACTGGTTGGCGGACGATGGGCCCCGACAAACCCTCGAAGCTCTACGTAATGCCGTCCAATGAGTCGGCATCCCATTGGAGAAAGGACACATCGTGGCCGACGCAGTAACGACCGAGAACGCTCCTGAGCCACGCGGGCCCTACCCGCACGTTCGGATCGACGGCGACCACGTGTGGGTCACGGGTCAGATCGGACGCGACCCTGCAAGCGGCGACTTCGTAGCGGGTGGGTTCGAGGCTGAGTTCCATCAGGCCATCAGCAACCTCGATGCCATCCTCCAGGAGGCCGGTTCATCCCTGGCGCAGGTCGTACATACCAACGTTCAGTTCGTCGACGAGGCGGACCTCGACTCCATGAACCGCGTTTACGCCGACCGGTTTCCTCAACCGTTCCCGGCCCGTACCAGCTATGGGGTGGCGTTTCTGTGGAAGGGTGCGCTCGTTCAGATCGACGCGGTGGCCCAGCGCAGCTAGGACCGCCCTTCGGTCAGGAATCCAGCTTCGGCAAAAACGGTGAGTGCGCTACAACCCCGGCGACCCCGGGAACACGGCGCGTCACCATCACCTCGATCCCGGCCACCAACGTCACGATCGAGAGCGGACAGGTACCGCAGGCTCCTTGAAGCTCGACCGTGACCACGCCGAGGTCATCGACACCGTGCAGGATGAGATCCCCACCATCAGCGTGAAGAGCGGGTCGAATCTCGTCGAGTGCTGCCTCGAGCAACGCCATATCCACCGTAGCCACGATCAGAACACCTTGATCCACGTTCCGGCATCCGCCTCCAGCGCCAACTCGTAGACGAGCGAGGCGACGGCGGCGTCGAGTGCCGGCATTCCCATGTGGGTCATGATCGTCCGCTCCGCAGGCCCCTCCCGGCCCGGACGCGACCCCGACATGATCTCGGTTGCGATGTCGGCGTGAATGTCCTCTCTGGAGAGGTCACCGGGGGCGAGGCCACCAAGCTTGCCGACTTCCGGTCCCTCGATCCATTCGAGGTCTCGTCCGTACCAACCAACCACCCACTTGTCGAAATCGGTCGCGCAGGACTTGGCGACGTCGCGGAACCCGGTTGCGGCACACACATGAGTGCCTTCTTCAACCCATTCCGAGAAGAGCACCGGCTCGGGGGCGGTCGTGACCACACACACGATGTCGGCTCCAGCTGCCGCAGCCTCCACCGAAGGTGCTGCCTTCACCGTCACACCGGTCCGCGCCGCAACATCCTGGGCAAATCGTTCGACCTGTTCCTCATCGATATCGAAGGCGGCGACCTCGCTGATCGGGAAGAGCTCGTTCAGCGCCAGGAGATGAGTCCGCCCCTCGTTGCCGCAACCGATGATCCCCACCGTCGAGGATTCGGGACGAGCAAGGAACTTGGCCCCAACCGCAGCATGCCCTCCAGTCCGCATGTTGGTCACGGACGTTCCGTCGACCAGCGCCAGAGGCATGCCGGTCTCTACGTCGGTGACCAGGTCCAGCGCCGAGATGGCCGGAAGACCGCGACGGGGGTTCCGGCGGTAGCTGCCGAGCCACTTCACCGCTGCTCGCTGTAGCGGCCGGATCATCGCCGGGAACGCTTGGACGACACCATGGCCGTATTCCGGCTCCGGGCCGGAACGATCGGTCACGTACAGGTTGACGGGGTTGGTCTGCTCCACCTCGCCGGCGCCAACCCAGCGGAATGTCTCGAGGCAGCGTTCGACGCACGCAGCAGGCGTGAGCAGCTGCTCAACCTCGTCGCGCGACACGACGAGGATCTCGCCGGGAGGCCTGCTCACTCCGGTCACAGCTCCGCCTCGAGCGCTTGGAGAGGAGCTGCGGCCGTCCGCACCCTCTCCATGGCCTCGGCCGGAATCGAACGGTACGGCTTGCGGGGATCCCCGGTGTGGGCGCCGCCAAGCGACGCGAGAGCATTGAGATATCCGTGCTCGTGCGACAACATCGATGGCATGTCGGGCTGGCGGATCGCTGCCGAGAGGTGCTGGAGAGCTGCAAACGCCTGCTGCACCCAAGGATCTGAGTGATTGCCCTTGCGGCACTCCTCAACGAACCGGGTTCCGGTCTTGAGACCGGCCCAACTGAAGATTCCGGTGGCTCCCGCTGCGCCGAGCATCGACGCGTGGTAGAAGGCCGGGTCGTTGCCGGAGAACACGTTGACCTGGTCGCCGATGGTGAGAAGCACCTCATCGAAATGGGGCAACGCCGTGTTGGACTCCTTGATGGCCTTGATGTTGTCGATCGTAAGTAGCCGCTCCCACATTCGCGGCGTGATGTTCACGCCGTTGAGGGGTGAGTAGTTGTAGAGCATCAGCGCCATTTCCCCGTCGAGGGACTCGGCAACTTCGACGAAGAAGTCCATCGCCCAGGCAGGCGTGACGGGTAGGGCATAGGGTGCGGCGAGCATGGAGCCGTCGGCCCCTGCCTGCTCGGCGTACCGGGCGCGTCGCACCGCTTCGCGTTGATAGGCCGCCGTGCTCCCAACTACAACCGCAATGTCCGCATTGTGACCCGCCTCTACGGCGACCTCACACACGGCGTCAAACTCGCGTTGGTCGACGTTGGTCATCTGGCCCATCGATCCGAACACGATGCATCCGGGAGCTCCCCCCGCGGCGATCAGCTCCACACTGTGGCGCACGCCGGCAAGATCGACCTCCTCGTCGCCATCGAGGCTCAGCGGAACAAGCGGGTAGAGACCCTCGAGCGGCCGACGAATGAAATCAGGCATAGTTGCCCTCCAGTGTTGTGAGTCGTTCATACAGGTCCGAGAGTCGATCGGCTTGAACCGCGAGGTCCCCAAAACGGACGGCGTCCTCGTGGTAGCCGAGTTCGGCCATGGCGCCTCGAGCAAGATCGGTATAGACCACGGTTCCATCCGAATCGATGTGATCGATCCCATCCCAGCGGGCTGCCCGCCGATTGATGTCAACGGCGGTGTCGGAGCTGAGGCCATCCGGCAGGTCGAGTGCCACCTCGCCTCCTTCGATGCGCGCTGGGTACCCACCGGGGAGACCGTTCGGTCCGGTGACGTGAGTTCGTACCGGCTCCGCGGCAACCAGTGCGAGCGCGTTCTTGACCGCCGACGCGGCGAATAGCGAAAACACGTCGACCTTGCTCCATTGGATCGGCTCGGGCCAATCGAGCATGGCATCGAGCGAGTAGTCGCCCGTGACATCCCGCCCCTTCACCAACAGCTGCAGGCTATACGGGACGCCGGCTGTCGGGCCGTACCCGAGCAGCGCGTGAGAGCCGACGAGCGACACTTCGACGTCGGCAGGGTCGTTCCCGTCGACGTCAACGAGATAGCGCAGCACCTGTGCAGCGCACACTTCGACGTTCCCGGCTCCGGCGACTGGTCCATGACCGTGATGTGCCCATATCGCGGGATTGACGACATCGGGGAACGACGCGTTCACCACCTTCGTCTCGATACCGGAGCGAGCGACCGCCTCCGTCAACCGGGCAGCCGGGAGGAGATGCCAGGGCAACCACATGCCGAACGTTGCTTGGCTGAGCATCGATCGAATCCCGGGGTCGACGGTGGCATTCATCAGCCGGCGCGGCGATCTGACCGTGGCCGAGTGCAGCACGACGTCGGGCTTCACCTCGGCAAGCATCCTCGCCAGAGCGGAGACATCGTTCAGGTCGACCTGGTGATGCTCGAATCGTTTTGTGTACCCCTGGAAGACTGCCCCGATCGACGCCAGGGTCGGCAACGCCGCCCCCGGCCATGGGTTCCGCTTGACCGTGACGATCCGGTCTACCCCAGGCGATCGCGCCAGGAACTCGAGCGCCCAACCTCCGAGTGCCCCCACGCCGGAGAGGAGGATCGTCGTCATCGCCGGGCACCGGGCCTCGCAGCCGGGATCCACTGTTTGGATCGGGTCGTCGCCCAGCTTGCCCTCTGTACCGTGGGGAAACGGCCGCACCGAACCGAGCCGAGTGGCGTGCCTCGTGGCGTCCGCCGGGCGTTCCACCTCCCGAGGTCGACAGATCCAGGCTCAGCCATTGGCCATCCTGATCAGGGCGGCGGCGATCCTGTCGGCCGATGGCATCGCCAAGTCTTCCAGCGAATCGGCCGAAGGAAGCGGGATGTGTGGCGTCGTGATGCGCACGGTCGGGCCGTCGAGGTCGTAGAACGCCTCCTCGGTGACAATCGACGTCACTTCTGCTCCCCAACCGCAGAGCCGCGGGTTCTCTTCGACCGTTGCGAGCCGCGAGGTCTTGGAGACGGACTCAAGAACCGTCGTCACATCGAGTGGCACCAACGTCCGCAAGTCGATGACCTCGGCCTCGACCCCCTGGGCAGCCAGCATCTCGGCGGCGGCGAGCGCCCTGGGCACCATCGCCGCCAGCGCCACCACAGTCACATCGGAACCGTCCCGCACCACGGTTGCTCGACCGAGTTCCTCAACGATCTCTCCGTCGGGAACGTCCTGTTTCGTGGCGTACAGCGACTTCTGCTCGAGGAAGATAACGGGATCATCGTCTCGCACCGATGCCGCCATGAGGCCGACGACATCGCGTGGCGTCGACGGCGCGACGACCTTGAGGCCCGGAACCGCCATCGCCCAATTCTCGACGGTCTGCGAGTGCTGGGCCCCAAACCGTGCCCCTCCACCGTTTGCTGCCCTGATGACCAACGGCAAAGAAACCTGACCGTCGGTCATGTAGCGGGTC
Organism: uncultured Acidimicrobiia bacterium; assembly: GCA_963704825.1. Classification (GTDB taxonomy): domain Bacteria; phylum Actinomycetota; class Acidimicrobiia; order Spongiisociales; family UBA5794; genus CAVPHV01. The sequence continues at coordinate 40,142 of CAVPHV010000023.1, read as the reverse complement.
TTGGCGATCTGGTTCGCGATGATGTCCCAGCAGGTGGCGAAGAAGTCGGAGAACATGATCTCGGCAATGGGTCGAAGGCCGTTCATCGCGGCGCCCATCGCCGCACCGGCGATCGCCTCCTCTGATATCGGCGTGTCCCGCACTCGATCGGGGCCGAATCGATCCAGCAGACCCTCCGTGGTCTTGAACACACCGCCCGCTGCGGCAACGTCCTCCCCGAGGAAGTAGACGGTTGGGTCGCGCTCCATCTCCTGGGCGATACCTCTCGCGACCGCCTGTCGATACGTCAGTTCCGCCATGATGAACCTCCGTCGGCCCACACCTGCGTCTCGAGGGACTCAGGTGCGGGAATCGGGGCGCTCCGAGCCACCTCGGTAGCCGCGGCTACGGTCGCTTTGGCTTCTGCCTCGACCTCGTCGAGGACAGAAGCGTCGATGCCCGATGCCTCGAGCCTCGCTCTGAAGGCGGGAAGTGGGTCGCGACTCAGCCACTCCTGGACTTCCTCGTCGGGCCGGTACGCCCCGGGATCAGCGCGAGAGTGGCCACCGTGCCGATACGTTTTGGCCTCGATCAAGGAGGGCCCACCGCCCGAACGCGCCTTCTCGAGCGCAGCTGAGGCGACGGCGTAGACCGCCTCCACGTCGTTGCCATCGACCACGATGCCCTCGAGGCCGTACGCAGAAGCTCGGTCGGCCGCGGGGTTCGGAACTGCCGTCACGGCGCCGATCGGGGTGTACTCCATATAGAGGTTGTTCTCGCACACGAACACGACGGGGAGATCCCATACGGCAGCGAGGTTGAGCGCTTCGTGAAACGCTCCGATATTCGTCGCCCCGTCACCAAAGAACGCGACGGCTACCTGGCCTGAACCTCTCGCCTGGGCCGCCCAGGCTGCGCCGGCTGCGATCGGAAGATGGGCGCCAACGATGGCGTACGAGCCCATGGCTCCCACGTCGACCTGGGTCAGGTGCATCGACCCTCCCTTGCCGCCGCAGATGCCATTCGCCCGACCCAGCAGTTCCGCCATGAGCCTGGCCATGTCGGCACCCCGCAACAAAGTATGGGTGTGACCGCGATAAGTGCAGAAGCTCAGGTCGTCGGGTCGCATCGCAGCCGCAAAACCGGCTGCCACGGCTTCCTGACCCGTAGCCAAATGGGAGGTGCCCTTGACGAGGCCTTCGAAGAAGAGTTTGTGCGCCGTCTCCTCGAAGAGGCGTGCGTCGAGCATCATCCGATAGAGATGGAGGCGACGGTCGCCGGCGATTCCAATTGAAGAAGGAGCCACTTCTGGTGAGGTCATGCTCGGTTGCCTCCACGCCTAGCCATTCGAAGCCGAGAGTCGTACGGGCCAGTACTCGGACACGGTGACAACTCGCGTTTGCGGATTGTGGCCCTGCACCTCAGAGGACTATATCAGCTATATGCCGAGGGATCTCCTCGGGCTTGCGCTCTTGGTCGCGCCACTCGACGGGATGCACCCAGAGCACGATACGCTTCCGTACTGCGGCGCCGGCGGCATGAGAGGCCGGGCCGGGGGCGCGACCGACATCGGAGGGGTTAGTCGCTAACCCGCCTCGCCGGGAGCGGCCGCTCGTGATATCAGCGCCACCACGTTGTCGACCGTCGCCCGAGAGAAGCTCTGCTGGGCGATCACCGCCCGGGCGACAATGCCGGCGATGATCGTCTCGAGGGCGAAGATATCGACGTCGGGTTGAACGTCTCCGCGGGCAATGCCGCGTTGGATGACCTGGCGCACGGCACGGCTCAGTTGCTCTACCCAATCCACGAACACTGCCTGGAGTTGTGGGTCCGAGGTTGCGGCACCGACGAGGCTCCCGACGAGCCGTAGGGTGCCGGGCTGGCGATAGTCCTCGGCCCGGTGCTCCAGGATCCAATGGATCTCCGCCGTGAAAGATCCGAGTTCGGGCGCATCCACCCGGCCGAAATGCATCCGTGCGGCGTCGACCACGATCTCCTGCTTGGAGCGCCAGAGTCGGTAGATGGTGGCCTTGCTCACCCTGGCCTCGGCTGCGATGTCGTCCGTCGTAACGGCGGCGTAGCCCATGTCTTCGAGCAGACGGTAGGTCGCTCGGAGAATCGTGTCCCGCGCAGCCTCGCCCTCGGACACATCATTGTCATTGAAGCTCGGGGCGGCGTCGTCGTTGGCGCCATCTGCGATCATGATGATCCCTCGGCTTCGTGTGGGGGTCGCCGGTCCAGGGGATGCATGTTGGCACGGTGGAAATTCGACACGCCGGCAACCTCGAGAACGAGCTCTGAGATTCGCCATCCGTCCGCCGTTCGCCGAAAGCAGTTGTGATACTGGCCCCAGAGCTCACCGTCCGGCGAGCCATCGCGGTACCGGTGCCACGCATAGACGTAGGCGATAGCGAACGCAGTCTCGTCATCGTCGAACCGAATGGCGATGTTGCTGATGTGGTGGCTCGTTGCGGCGAAGGTCTCGTTCAGCCCGGGGCTGATCCTGGGCACGATCTCTGACCGCCCGCGAATCGGCGGCACGTCGGGGCCGTAGTCGATCAACGCGTCTTCGGAGAACAGGGCGGCAACGGCCTCGGGTTCGTTCCGATCGAAGTGCGTGGCATAGGCATGGAACAGGTCGGTGATCGCTACCTTCGCTTCGTAGGTTCCGTTACTCAGCGTCGGACGGCCGCTCGCTTGCATCGTCCCTCCTCCTGCGCTTCGCCTCTTGGTGTCGAGTAGGGTACCCGAGAGTACTGGAGCGCCGCCCAAATTGCCCGGCGCGCCCGGGGCGCTCCCCCGAAATCGATCCGGTCACAACCAACGAAGGAGCGACATGAACAGCGAGGAATCCGCTCGATCTGACATCTGGGATCGGGCCTACCAGGTCGGTGTCGTCGTGCGTGATCTCGATGAGGCCAAGGCGTTCTACGAGCGGCTGGGTGTTGGGCCGTTTGTCGAGGGACCGTCCGCCCACACCGTCGAGCGCAAGATCTACGGCGAGCCCTCGGCAGATGCTGCCGTCAGGGGAGCCATCGCACAAATGGGCAACATCGAGTTCGAATTGCTCCAGCCGGTCGCGGGTCGAACCGTGCAGGGCGACTTCCTCGAGGAGCACGGTGAGGGAGTGGTCCACATCTGCGGGTACTCCGACGATATCGATCGCGACATCGCTGAGCTGACCGGTCTCGGCTACAAGATCATCTCCGAAGGCCAAATCGAGGACGGGGGTCGATTCGCCTACTTCGACACGCGCCGGGTGGGCGGCTTGGTCCTTGAGCTCTATCAACCGGGTTCGACGTGGGAGTGACCCCAATACTGCGCCCCGACCGATGAGATGAGCAACTCGGCCACGGTCAGATGGCTCATGTTGCTGGGTGTTGCCATCATCTCGTTCAGCGCCATTTTCGTGCGCCTCTCCGACGCCTCGCCCGTCACAGTGGCCTTCTTTCGCGCCGCCTACGCACTGCCGGTATTGCTGGTGCTGCGCGCCGTGATGCCTCGTGGCACGCCACGAACCCGGGCCCAACGCAGAATGGCCTTGCTGGCCGGCCTTGCTCTGGCAGGTGATTTTGTGGCGTGGCATATTGCGATCGACCTCATCGGCGCCGGGTTGGCCACGGTCGTCGGCAGCGTCCACGTGATAACGACCATGGTTGCCGGGTGGCTCATCCTCGGGCAGCGCCCGACCCGTATTGCCGTTGCGGCAACACCGGTTGTGCTCTCTGGAGTTGTCTTGATCTCAGGGTTCCTGGGAGCAGGCGATACCGGCGAGAATCCGGCGTTGGGGGCGTTCTTCGGGGTACTCACGGCCGTGTTGTACACAACTTTCATCCTCCTCCTGCGCCAGTCAGGGGCCAGCACAGCATCGCCGGTCGGACCACTGCTCGATGCCACGGCCGGCGCCGCCATCGGCGCGCTACTCCTGAGCCCACTCGACTCCAGCTTCTCGCTCACACCGCAGTGGCCGTCCCACGGCTGGCTCCTGGCACTGGCTCTAGGAGCACAGGTCACGGGATGGCTGCTCATCACGTATGCACTCCCCCGGCTCGACGCATGGGAGTCGTCACTCCTCCTCGTGCTCCAGCCCGCAGGAACCGTTCTTTGGGCCTACCTGATCTTCGGAGAGGTGTTCTCGCCATGGCAGTGGGTTGGCCTGATGCTCGTGGTGGTTGGAGTTGCGACGGTTGCGATCTCGCGCGTCTCGACACCGAACCCACGCACCTCACCGGCACCCCAGGTGTGATTTCGTACGACGGTCCGCAACACCTACTATGATCGGAGTACTCGCCGGTACTTGCCTCGGCGACCCGAATCGTATCGCCGAACCCCGGAGGTCGGACAATGACCGAGTATCAGAGGGTGGATGTTGCCCATCCGGAGTTGAAGGAACTCGCCGACTCTGTCGAAGACGTGAAGGGCGACAGCCATGCCCGTTCCACGGTTCAGCAGGACCTGGAGGGCCAGCGCCGCTACATGGAGAAGTACCGCGAGGTATCGGCGTCGGATCCGATCCAACAGGGATGGGACGCCAACGAGGCCGAATTCCACGCCAAGACCAAGATCTTCTCCGTCATGGCGACGGCATTCGAGGCAGAAATGGGTACCGAAGAAGGCCGGGCGGCCGTCAACCGGGCCCGCCGCCGCCAAGGCGAAGAGATGGGCGCCCTGATGGCCGAGAAGGTACGGGAGAAGGGCAAACCGCTCAACCTCGAGAACTTCTTCGAGGTCTTCTGGGGCTATTTCCAATGGTCCCCCAAGTTGGACAGCGAGCGGTACTACGACGACGCAGGCAACATGGTCAAATACGTGTTGCGGCTCAACTGCCCAATCGGGGACTACCTTCGCGATAACTCGCCCGACGTCGATTACGCGTCGAACTATTGCGATCTCGACGAGTACATCATCAAGGCCTACAACCCGAACGCGCGCTACTCACGCAAGCATTGGGTACCCGGAGGAGACCTCTACTCCGAGCTGATCTGGGAGATCGACAGCGAAGACGTCATCGACTGAACCGATGTTCCTGGTGGCGTTCGAGTACCGCTGCCGGCACCACTCGACGGAATGGTGAGTCGTGGATACTGAACGATATCCCCACCTGCTCTCGCCAATCGATGTTGGCGGGCTCAGTCTGCCGAATCGGATCATCAAGGCACCCCAGGACACGCACTTCGTGGGTCTCGACGGGCAGGTCGAAGAGCGGGTTCTCGCCCTCTATGAGGCGCTCGCCCGCGGCGGGGTGAGCTTGATCTTGTTGGCGAGCGTTCCACCCATCGCAATGGCCCCGGCTGCCCGCCAGATCGCCATCTGGGATGACACATTCATTCCCGGGCTCGCCGGAGTCGCCGACGCCGTGCATCGACACGGGTCGTTCATCTTCGCTCAGCTCAACCACGGGGGGCCGGCTGAGGTCGACCACTACCCGTCCGGTCGAGCCTGGTCGGCATCGACCCTCGAAGCCGACCAGCTCCCATCGCCGCCGCCGTTCTTCAAGCCGACCCGAGGGCTCGGGACCGACGAGATCGAAGCCGTTGAAGACGCCTATGTAGACGCTGCGGTGCGCGCCCACTCGGCCGGCTACGACGGTGTGGAAGTCCACGCGGCGCACACGTACCTGCTGGCGAGCTTCTTCACCCGGGTGTGGAACAAGCGCGATGACGAGTTCGGTGCGCAGTCGGCGGCGTCGCGCACCAAGATCGTCCGTAACATCGTCGCCAAGATCCGGCACCGCCTCGGGGATGACTACCCCATCGGTGTTCGCATCAACGGTCAGGAATGGAGCGCTTCCGGGGCCCTCAACGTCGCCGACGCCGTCGCCAACGCACAGGAACTCGACCGCGCCGGAGTCGCCTACATCAGCGTGACCGGCTACGGCCACGGACCGGTTCCGTTCAAATACGTCCCTGAGTATTGGCGATATCCGGAACCGCAGCCCGACATGGAACCCTTTGTCGCCATCAGCGAAGAGGAGGGCCTCCTGATTCCCCCGGCCGCAGCGATCAAGCAGGCCGTGTCAGCCCCGGTTGTGGGCGTCGGGGGACTGAACCCGGTTCGCGCTGAGCGCGCTCTCGCCAACGGGATGGTTGATCTGGTCGCGATGGGCCGACCTCTGTGGGCTGATCATGACCTGGTCAACAAACTCAAGGCGGGACGCGCCGCAGACATCCGACCTTGCACCAAATGTGCGACGTGCGAGGCGAGCCCACGACGGTGCCGCGTCAACGCCGCCCTGGGAACGGTCGACGACTACGAACTCCGGCCGGCAGATGAGCCCCGACGCGTCATGATCATCGGCGGCGGTCCGGCGGGCATGGAGGCGGCGAGAGTCGCGGCATCCCGCGGTCACCATGTCACGCTGCTCGAACGCCAGAACCAACTCGGCGGCCTCTTGCCACTTGCCGTCATGGTCAAGGGAACCGACACCGAGGACATCCTTTCGTACCTCGAGTACCTCCGCCGCCAGCTCGACACCCTCGGCGTCGACGTCCAGCTCGGGCGAACCGCAGCGCCGGCGGACATCGCGGCGGCAAAGCCCGACGTCGTCATTGTCGCCACCGGCGGAAAGTACCAGTTGCCCGAGGTGCCGGGCATTACCAGCTCCATCGTGACCGGCGCCGGGGACCTGGCGCGCAAGGCGAAGCACCCCCTGCGATTCGTCGGCCCGCGGCTTACGAGAGCTGCAACGAAGCTCTACCTCCCGTTCGGCAAGCGCGTGATCGTGATTGGTGCGCGCATCGAAGGCGTCGAGACGGCTGAGTTCTTGATCAAACGAGGCCGTGCCGTGACCATCGTCGACACTGCCGACTCGTTCGGTCTGGGCATGCCGGAGCGCCTGCTGATGCGGCTCCGAGTGTGGCTGCAAGAGCGGCAAACGCCGATACATCTCGGAGTGGGCCTGGAGGAGATCACGAACGACGGACTCCACCTGGTCGCCTCAGACGGCCATCGCGGCTTCATCGAAGCCGACGATATCGTCATCGCCCTCCCCCAAGTCGCCGATACCACCCTGGCCGACGCACTTGCCACGACAGCGCCGAAAGTCCACTACGCCGGGCCGCCGCCCGGCGGGGAACCGTGGCTCATCGTTGACGCCGTCGCCGCGGGTTTCCGCGTCGCAAAGTCTGTCTAGAAAGGAACTTCGACATGCGTGCACTGCTGATGGTCGACAAAGGGACCCTGGAACTGGCGGATATCCCCGTCCCTGCGGTCCCCGAGGGCTGGGCGTTGCTGCGCACGGTGGCTTCCGCCGCGGGCCTCTTCCACACCCAGATGGCGAAGGGCATGCTCGACACTGGCGGGCTGCCCAGAATCCTCGGACATGAGATCATCGGAGAGGTGGTCGAAGCCGCCTCACCGGCCAGCCCTCCTCCCGGCACACTGGTCGTCGCCGACGCAGTTGTTGGATGCGGCGTTTGCGAGTGGTGCATCCGCGGCGAAGACAGCATCTGCCCGTGGATGCGGCATCTCGGCATCGACCTCGACGGAGGATTCGCCGAGTTTTCGCTGGTGCCGGAGGCAAATATCTTCAGGCTTCCCACCGACACGAGCATTGCAGAGGCCGTGATGCTGAGCTCGGCGCTGCCGGCCGCGGTCCACGCAGTTAGGAAGGCCGGGGTGCAGCCCGGCGCCCGAGTGGCGGTCAGCGGGGTCGGAAGCATCGGCTTCACCGTATGCCAGGTCGCCCGCGCCTTTGGCGCCACCACGGTGGTCGCCGCGGATGTCAGCGACGATCAGCTCGCAGCAGTGTCACCGTGGGCGGATGCAACCCTCAACGCCGGCGGCATGACGCCGGAAGCGGTTTCGGATGCGCTCCGAGACCTCGCCGGTGCCGAACACGGAGTGGACAACGGGTTTGAGACGGCAGGCCACCCCTCGAGCCTCGAAGCGACCGTTCGGGTCATCCGGCCGGGGGGCACCGCAATGCTGATGGGTATCTGCGACGGTCCCACGTCACTCACGTTCCAGAACTACCTGGCCGAATTCGTTCGACGGGAGATCTCTCTGGTCACCACCTTCGGCTTCACCCGTCGCGACTTCCTCATCGGCAACTCTCTCTATCTCTCGGGACGAGTAGACGTCTCGCCGTTGGTAGGACCGACAGTCGAATTGGCGGAGGTACCCGCGGTGCTTGCCGACATCGAGCAACACGGCACGGGCGGGAAACGCTACGTGGTGGACGTCGGTATCGGATCCAGCTGAGGAGGGCAACTCGCCAGTTGCCGTGGGCACATGGGTCACGGTGCTCGCCGACGACTACCCAGCGAGCCACCCCCCGTCGACGGAAAGAAACGCGCCGGTGACGTAGCTGGAAGCCTCGGATGTCAAGAAGCTCACGGCGGCACCGATCTCATCCGGAGCGGCAGCGCGCCCGAGTGGGATTCGGCTGAGGAACCGAGCGGAACGGTCCGGGTCGGCGAGCGTCTCAGCGCTCATGGGCGTGTCCGTGACGCCCGGTCCCACTACGTTGACGCGGATGGAGTAGGGCGCCAGATCAACGGCCAAGGCCTTCCCGAGCATACGAACGCCTCCCTTCGATGCGCAGTACGCCGCCGCGCCGGGAAGCGCCATGTGGGAGTTGATGGAACCGATGAGCACGATGGCGCCGCCGTGGCCGCGAGACCTCATCGCTCGGGCTGCGGCCTGGGCCGTGAGGAAACTGCCGGTGAGGTTGACATCAACGACGCGCCGGAACATCGCCGGATCGATATCGAGCGCCGGACCGCCGATCTCGATCCCCGCGCAGGCAACGGCAGCGTCGATATTCCCGAAATGTTCGAGCGCCGCCGCCACCATTCGCTCGCAGTCCTCAGCCATGGTGACGTCTGCGCCGACACCGATGGCTCCATCGAGTTGATCTGCGGTTCTCACAGCTCCCGCCTCATCGAGATCGACGCACACCACATGATCGCCCCGGCGGGCGAGTACTCCGGCCGTGGCTGCGCCAATTCCTGAGGCGGCGCCGGTCACAATGCTGACGGCCAACGCTCGCTCCTTTCGTGCCTGGTCGCGATGCTACCGCCGGGCTCCACCATGTGAGCTCCCTCGACGACAAGCGCCGACCAGAAGCTGTGGAGATGTTCTCGCGCCAACCACAAAAACTGTCGGTGGGCCGCGATACGTTCGGAAGTGCCATCTCAATCGACCAAAGGGGGAACCGGATGGACACTCAGACTCAGGCGTGGCTCGACCAGTTTGGCGCCTACATCACCGAGGTGATCCGCCGCCACGGTTGGTTCACGGCGGGGGCTACCGGGTGGAGTAGCCCAAAAAGCCGGCCCGCCGCTAAGCCCGGCGTGGCCTTCGGTTAAGTGTCGCTCAAATCACTCGGATTGCCCTTGACCCACCCTCACGGTGGCCATACGTTCGCTGCACCGGATGTCCCGACCCACAAGATCGCCCTGGAGGAACTGATGCACCAAAGACTCCGACGGCCCCTTCTGTTGCTGCTGAGCATCTTCGCCGTACTTGCCGTGGCCGCCCCTGCGGCCGGAGCCGAACCTGCAGCACCCAACTGCGAGACGGACTGCCTGCGGGTGTACTCGATCAAGAACTACACCTACCTGGGGCCGGACGCCGAAGCCCACGTCAAGGTCGTCGACGAGCACGGTGGGGCGATTCGCGGCGCCGTGGTATACGGCGTCTGGACCTTGCCCGACGGAACCACGCTCGGCAGGTACGACGTGATCGGAACCCGGCTCCGGGCCGAGTTCCCGCTCTCCACCGACCAGGGCGGAACCGCGACCTTCACCGTCGCCGGCATCAGCAAGGCCGGCTACACATTTGATCCTGCCGGGAGCACGTTGCTCTCCATTTCGGTCGACCTCGGCGCTCCGGCCCCTCCGCCCCCACCGGAGCCGGAGCCGTGTGCAGTCGATTGTGTGAGCGTTGCCCGCATCAACATGTCCGAGCGCGGCAACAACGTCCGAGCGGTGGCGCGGGTGGTCGACGAAAACGGTGACGCGGTCGTCAAGGCGGTGGTGGCTGCCACCTGGACCCTTCCCGGTGACACCGAGGTCACCCAGACTCTCAGAACCAACAAGCGTGGCAAGGCTCGCTTCGAGATACCGGCAGCCGCCACGGGTGTCTACCCGATCACGATCAACGCCGTCACGTACGCCGGCTTGACGTACGAAGCCGACGTGACAAGCAACTCCTACACGGTCGGCTGAGCGGCCTCAGTTGCGGCCCCTCCCGCAAGCAGGGAACCCCCGGGTCAACAAACCTGGGGGTTCCGCTTGCAGCCCCTCGAGACCGCAGCGTTCCGATCAGCCGGTGACCGTCACCTTTCCCCTCATCCAGGGATGGGGGGTGCAGAAGTAGTCGAACTCGCCCGCCTCGGTGAACGTATACGAGAACGTCTGACCCTGCTCGAGGAACCCTGAGTCGAATACCCCGTCGGCCTCACCGAGAGTACCGTCCGAAACCCCGGAAGTGACGGTGTGGGCAACGGCGTCGGCGTTGGTCCACCGCACCGTCGTCCCGACGGCCACCGTCAGGTCGTTCGGGTCGTACGCCCGGTCGGCATTGGCAGGGTCGAAGGAGTCGATCGTGATCACGACGTCGGTCACCACCGTCGCTTCCTCAGCGCCGTCCTCACCCTCGGCCGGCCCTTCGGCGCCTCCGAGCACCGCGAACAGTTCAGGGTTGGCAGCGCCCGAAACCACAATCGTGCCGATCGCTCCCTTGTAGAACGTCCTCACCAACGCATGGTCGACCAGGATGATGGTGGACGGCACCAGGGCGTCGATCTCCACCACAGTCCCGCCGCCGGCAACGACCAGCGTCGACTGGGAACCTCTGATGACACGATTCGCCGGATGGGTGGCGGCCTCCGGATACACCAGGTCCCAATGCGACCCGATCGGGTGGAAGTTGCTGTCGAGGTTCAGCCCCTCGTTGACGAAATAGATGCGAGCCCGCTCGCCGACGTTCATGGCGAGCGTGTTGTCCCCAACCAAGGCATCGGTCCGCCCATTGAACGTCACAAATCGCGGCTCCTCGGCCACCAGGGAATCACGATCGAACGGTGCCTCGCCCCCAGCCTCTCCGGTCTCGCCGACGTACCACTCGCTCTGCATGATCGCCCATTCGTGGTCCACCTCGGGAAGGGGAACCTCGGGGTCGACGATGAACATCCCATACATCCCCTTGGCAATGTGCAGCGGAACGTCACCGTACGCACAGTGATACATGAACGCACCGGGATAGAGGAGCCTGACCTGGATGGTCGCGGATTCGCCCGGATTGACCGTCAGGTCGGCAGCCCCGCCGCCTTGGCCGGTCACGGCATGGAAGTCGATGTTGTGCGGATGAGTGTTGGTCGCCAGATTGGAAAGCGTGATCTCGGCGACGTCACCGACCCGGCCCCGCAGCACGGGACCAGGGGCTCCGCAGGTGACCTCGGTTTCGCCGGCGATGCGGAAACCCCACATCTCGGTCGTGACTCCATTGGCGGGATCGAGCGGGCACACGCCTTCGATGGACTCGACATGCACCTGCCAGATGCGCTGGTCACCGCGTGCGGCGGCGGGCGCTACCTCAGGTGCATACGTCAGGTGCTGCTCACCATCGGGGGCCGGCTGGAGGTCGGAAACCGCAACAAGCTCGGGCCTGATGCTCTGGTCGACCGGCCATCCCGTGGCGCCGCCACCCGACGTGTCTTCGGCTGCAACGATCTCTCGGACGTCTGCGTCCGACATACTGCCGCTCTGCACGACGATCGAGGCCGCCAGCAGGGCAATCACTCCAAACAGCAAGGCAAACTGGAATGCCTTCTGCCAGAAACCATCACTCATATTCCTTGTCCTCTCACCGAATCCGATAGTGGAATCTGGGCGAGGCGCTCTACGAGAGCGGTCCTGACCTCTACCCAGGGGATGTGCATGGCGCAGTGGTTCTGTTCTTCGCACATCCCGGCTTTGAACACGCACGACCGCGTGTCGGTTGGTCCTTCGATCAATTCGACGAGGTCGAGTAACGAGTGGTCCTCAAACCCTGCCGCAACTCGGTAGCCGCCGGTCGGCCCCGGTTCACTGTCGATCCATCCGGCCTGCACCATCGGACGCAGCACTTGCGGCAGATACTGCGATGTCGTCCCCAACTCGGGGGCCATATCGGCCGCCCGCATCGTGTCGCCCCTCTCCTCGAGCAAGCCGAGAGCCCGCAATGCCAGTTCGGTTCGTCGTTCGATTCGTAATCTCATAGTTATTGAGTCTACGACTCTAGAACTCTGTTGTATAGGGGGAGTCACTTCGCTCTGCGGAACAACAGTGCGGCGCAGGGCCGCACGTCCTGCACGGCGCGAGGTGCGGCAGCGGCCCTGCCCTACTTCTGGGCCGCCCGCCGGGCGGCTCGTTTGGCCATGCGCTTGAGTAACTGATTCAGGAATGCCGTGATGAGCGCGACGCCACTGAAGATATAGAGGATGGTGAAGACCTTGGAGGGATCGGTGGTGGGATGGAGGTCGCCAAACCCGACCGTGGTGAGCGCCACCGTGCAGAAGTAGAACGAGTCGACCCAGCTCCAGTCCTCAGCAGAGTGATACACCACGGTGCCGATGAGGAACACCATGACCGCCATGGCGCCGATGATCCTGTTGGCGTGTTCAGCCCAGTACTGCTGCGCGGATGAGCTCGATCCAGCTTCGTTTTCGTGCTCTGCCATACCGATCAGCTCCGACGGTACCGGCACGCAGTTTCACGACGCCGGCGACAGAGCCATCAACTTCGGCTGCCACGTGAACCCCTCACGCGCCATGGCAACCCGCCCGGCCGCACGCATTCATGCCGTCGCTTGCCGGTAGGCGTCTTGAATGTCCGCGCTCAAACCGGCACAGTCGATGTCAATCGCCCACCTCGGGCTCATCCCATAGGCGAACCGTGGGGTAGACACCCGATCTGGGTGCGGAGACATCGCGGTGATGTGGTAAACAACTACCTATGTCACTCCCGACGTCGATCCTTGCCGCCGCCATCGGCGAACTCGAGTTCGCCAAACAGGTTGCCGAATGGATCGAAATCGCGGCCATCATCGTCATTGCGGGATCAGTGCTCATCGCATTCGGAACCGGCCTGGCTGCCCTCGTGCGCTCTGAGCCAGCGAACGCAGTCCGTTTGTTCAAGCGCGTGATCGCCGGAGGTCTGCTCATGGGCCTCGACCTTCTGATTGCGGCAGACGTCATCAAGACGGTCACGGTTGAGCCGACGATAGAGAACATCGTGTCCCTCGGCCTCCTTGTCCTGATCCGGACCTTCCTCAGCTGGAGCCTTATTCTCGAGGTCACCGGTCGATGGCCATGGGCAACGAAGAGAGCCAAGGACATGGTTGAATAGTCAACCCCACGTGAGCACCCGGCAAATCGAGGGGGTTCGGCGCCGCCCACATCCGCACTGGCCTAGCTATGAGCCTGCCTCACCGCTGAGCGCACCTCGCTCTGACCGATTGGGCATTCGTCCGCGAGAGCTCCAGCGTCATCCTTTCCGCCGCCAACGAGCTACTGCTCATCGGGTTCTCGCAAACCGCCGGTGACGCCAAGTCCTTCCCGATGGCGGCGAGCCTCAAACGATTCGTCCAGTCCGAAGCGTCAGTCGATCAGTTCGATGTGCCGGCTTGTCTTCTCCCTTGCGGCACGGCGTCGACTGCGTCCGCCTCCACCACGTTGGGCGCGGTACACAGCTCGCACGACTTCGGTAGGTTGAACCACGAGGCGTTCCGGCAATGGGTGAAGGAGAGTTGCCGCATGAGTGACGTACTGACTGTGATCGTGAAGCTCTCGGGTCTGGTGTTCGTGGTGGCTTCGATGCTGGCGATGGGCCTGAGTCTCACCGTGCCGGCAATCATCGCTCCGCTGAAGAACCTGCGTCTCGTGATTCTGGCGCTCGTGGTCAACTTCGTGTTGGTGCCCCTTGTCGTATGGGCCATCCAGGGAGTGATGGATCTCGACCAGGACATCTACACCGGTCTGGTTCTCATGGGGACTGCGGCCGGCGCGCCGTTCCTGCCCAAACTCGCCCAAGTGGCAAACGGCAACGCCGCATTCTCGGTTGGGATCATGGTTCTGCTGATGGTGGTGACCGTGGTCTACATGCCGCTCGTGTTGCCGCTCTTCTTGTCCGGTGTCGACGTCAATGCATGGGATATCGCCAAGTCCCTGATCGTCATGATGCTGCTGCCTCTCGGGATCGGGCTGTTCATGAAGGCGCGTTGGCCGGCCACCGCCGAAGAACTCCAGGGTCTCATGTCGAGCGCGTCTTCGTTTGCGATCCTGCTGCTGCTGGTCGGCGGGATCATCCTGCAGTGGTCCGCCATCGTGTCGCTGATCGGTACGGGCGGGCTGGTAGCCATCGTGGTCTTCCTGCTGGTCTCGCTCGGCCTCGGGTACTTCGCAGGTGGATCTGATGCGGCGACCAGATCGGTGATGGGTCTCGGCACGGCGCAGCGCAACCTGTCGGCTGCCATGGTTGTCGGAGCGCAGAACTTCTCCGACAAGCCGGACGTGCTCATCACCGTCGTCGTGGCTGGTCTGCTCGGACTGGCGATACTGTTGCCGATCGGTGCGGAACTCGGCAAGCATGCTGAGGCAGAAGTGGCCAAGACGCACGGTGCCGCGAAAGCGAACTGACCGGAAGCGCCCAGAGGCACAGTCATTCAACGAACGAGCACGGCCCGATTCGTGAACTCCTTGGTCAGTCGACCGGCTCGATCTCCCCGACCTGCCGGCTCTTGTCGAAGCACACTTCGAGGACGGGCGCGCCGGCTACTCCCCGTGAGTCCCGTTCGTACCCGAGCTGTCTGCCTGTGAATCCTGCGTTGCATGTTCGATCGCCTCGGACACCGTGGCGAAGTACGCGTCTGTTCCGATCGCGTCGGTGACTCCCAAGCGATCGAGTTGTGCTCGTAGCGCACTGGTCGCCTGGGCGATGAGAAGGCGGACGTCCCGTCCGTCGAGTTCGCCGACCACCTGGCGGATCGTTTCGGCCCCTGTGTAGTCGACGGCGAACATCGACGCAGCGTCCAGGATCAGATGGTGCACGGGTCCCGATGACTCATCAACGACCGACAGCACCTCCTCATTCAGCCGATTCGCGTTGGCGTAGTACAGGTCAGCGGCGAATCGGTAGACGACCACACCGGGAGCCGCCTGCATGTTGGGCGCCACGGGGACCGAGTGCCATCGACCCTCTGAGTTGCGGACCAATACCGAATCGTTCGGCTTGTAGCTGAACCGGAGATGGTTGATGATCGAGATGATGATGGCCAGGACGATCGCTTGCTCCACCCCGACGAACACCACGACAGCTGCGGTGAGGACGGCGATGAGGAACTCGTCGATCCGTAGCCGCTTGATGGCACGCATGCCACCGATATCGATCAGCTCGATGCCGATCACGAACACGACAGAGGCGAGAACGGCTGTTGGCATGTACTGCAGGGGCTTCGTGAAGAAGAGAAGAACGAGCAGCACGATGACCGCAGTGGTCAGCATCGCCAGCTGATTGCGGCCGCCTGCGCTGTCGACCATCTGGCTCTTCGTTGGGCTCCCGTTGACCACGAAGGTGCCGCTGAGTCCGGCGGAGACGTTTGCGAGGCCGAGGCCGACGAGGTCGACGTTCTCGTCGAATTGCTCGGCGTACTTGGCCGCATAGGCGCGGGACGTTGCCGCGCTCTGGGCGAGGATGACGACGAAGATCGCAAGCGCCGTCGGAATGAGTGCCCCAATGTCGGAGGCAGAGACGTCGGGGAGCCCGATACTCGGCAGGCCACCGGGTACAGGCCCGAGCGTCGCCACACCATCGTCGGAGAGATCCATCGCCCAGCTCACCACGATCGAGCCGACCACGGCAAGGAGCGCCCACGGGATCTTGCGGTTGATCGCCTTCCCGCCGACGATGATCAACAGGACGGCTGCCGATACCGCGATCGTTGCCGCGTTGCGCTGGCTGAAGTCGCCCAACGTATTGATGAATTTCTCGACCGTTCCGCCGTCCTGGGCGGGGATACCCAGCATGTCGCCAGCCTGACCGAGTGCGACCTGGATACCGACACCGGTGAGGAATCCGATGAGCACGCTGCGCGACAGGAAGTCGGCGATGAATCCCAGTTTGATCAGCCTCGCCAGGATGAGGATGACACCTGCCATGATGGCGATCAGGCCCGCAAGTGCGACATACTGATCGGACTGCGTTGTCGCCATCCCGGCCAAGCCGGCCGCCATGATTGCTGCGGTAGCTGAGTCAGCCCCCACCACCAGGTGCTTGGAAGATCCGAGAACTGCGAACACGGCGATCGGGATGAGAATGGTGTAGAGACCGGTCACGACGGGCATACCTGCGATCGAGGTGTACCCCATGACCTCGGGGATCCCGAGCGCCGCCAGCGTCACTCCCGCGGCGATGGTCGGTCCGAGCTGAGCTCGGTCGATGGGAAGAATGCCCTGCAGGATCGGGAATCGCTGGTTGTGGTCCTTGATCATCGGAGCACTCTATTCCGGGCCGCCGTTGTCGGCATCAACTGATGTGTCTCATATCGGTGTTCGGCCGGCGTCGGCACGCCTAATCCGACGAATGGTCGTGGTCCGGGACCGCTCCGTCCTTTCCATCCACCTGGGAACGCAACGATCGTGCGCTCTCCACGACGACAACCGTGAGATACGCCGCACCGACGGCGATCAGGATCGGGGCGGTTTGCAGGGTTCCGATCTGCGTCAGCAACCCGGCAAGCAGCACCATCGAGAACGGGGCAGGCACGATCGATCCCGGCACCGCGGCAAGCATGCACGTGAACGCCAGGCCGAGAGGTATGTCCGGGAAGAGGTGGTTCACGAGCACTCCGGCCGTACCGCCGATGAACAGGATCGGGAAGATGGGGCCACCGATGAATCCACTTGCGGAGCTCGCCGCAAAGCTCAACATCTTCCCGAGCAGGATTGCGACGAGCAACCAACCGCCGAGTGTTGCTGCGTTCTCGAGCACCGTTTCGAGCTGCTCGCTGCCCGTGAAGTTCGTGAGCGGGACAACGACCCCGATGAGACCGAAAACGAGGCCACCGATGGCGGGCTTGAGGACCGCCGGCGCGGGGAGTCGTGCAAACGCCTTGGCCGCTGTCCTTCCTATTGCTACGGAGAGGATCGCCACGAACGCGGCAACTACGCCGAGGCCGATGCCGGCAAGGAGATGCCAGTCCTCGAACTCGTACGCCGGTACCTCGTAGATGCCAAGGAACAGGCTGCCGGCGATGGTGAAGTACAACCCGAATGCCACGCTTGATGCAACCAGGCTGCCGTAGAACACCCGGTGGAAGTATCGCCGTGGCGGACGAGCGATCTCGAGTACCAGGACCATGGCCACGAGCGGGCTCGAGAAGAGCCCGCCGAACGCTCCGGCCATGCCACTGAGTGTCAATGCCTTGGTGTCGTCGTCATCGGCTTTGCGCCGTTTGGCCAGCCAGGTGGCGAAACCTCCGCCCATCTGACCCAGAGCAACCTCGGGTCCCAGGCTGGCACCTCCCAGGAGGGACACGGCGGAAACGGTGACGATCGACGGCACCCAACGCGTGTCGATCTGCTCGGACTGGAGGTCTTTGATGAGTCCGGGTATTGCGGACGGCATACCGAAGGCTCTTCGGAGCAGCCCCACGGCGAGGCCGGCAGCGGTTGCGACCGCCACCCACCACAGCGGTCCGTCGAACCAACCGATGCCAGGGTTGCCATACCAGGCCCCACCGAGCCCCGTGATCCCGAGGAAGACCAATCCGGATGCGACCCCCAGCAGCCCGAGGACAACGGCATACGCCAGCACGATCCAGAACGTACGCTGCCCGACATCCCACGGCGCCGAGTTGTCGCGGTTGTCGGCCATCACACACCATACCTTTCATGGCGGTTTCGCCGGGTGGGGAGCCGACATGCTAGATCTTCCCTTGACATCGAGCCCGTTCGATCGATCGTGCCGACCCGTTGCTCACAACCCGTACACGACGTGTGATGACCCTCGGGGCTTGGGCCGTTCCAACGGGTCAATTCGGATGACTCCTCTTCGTCTCGCGCACCAGATACGGACCGGTTCCGACGTGTCGGACCTCTGCCGACTTGCGAGGTCCGCCACGCGAGGCATCCTCTGAGCAGGCGCGAGCGGCGAGCACCGTTGGCCACGAGGATCCTCGACACGCACCATCCCGAGACGCGGCCGTGAGCCCGATGTCCAAACGTTGCCGGAACAGGATGCGCTTCAACCGGCCTTCCGAGCGACTCGGCGACGCTGGTTCCGGGGGTGGGACCTGCTCCAGCACCGAGCAGCCGCCAGGTCTGGTTGAGCCAGTGGACGAAAACAAGGCGGTAGTTCGCCCACCTCCGACACCCTGGCACCAGCCAGGTCCGGCTGCACCACCCGAAGCGGGTGCGTCGCGCCGCGAAGAAGCCCGGTACAGCGGTAAAGGGGCGGATCGGTCGACACGTCCGGCCGGTATCGGCGAGGGGACCGAAATCTTCGACAGGTTGGGTGAGTTCGGAGCAACCGTTCAGGATCGCTTCGACCTGTGGCAGCAGCGGGTGCCGGTGCTGGGGTTTCCGACCTCAGTGCGGCTGCGGTACCGGGAGGACCGCTGCGACGAATACGCCGCGTTGCTGTCGTACTGCGGCTTGTTCTCGGTCTTCCCACTCCTCACCGTCGGGGTGACCATCGTCGGCTTTGCCCTCACCAGCAGACCCGACCTCCGCGCCGAGTTGCTGGACACGATATTCAGCCGGTTCCCGGTGGTTGGCGAGGAGTTGTCCCGCCAGATGGATGCGCTGGAAGGCAATGGGCTCGTGCTCGCGGGAATCGGCGTGGTGCGAGTCGCCCAGATGCCTTCAACGTGATGTGGGGCGTCTCCATCATGCGCCGGCCCTCCTTCTTCCCGATACTGTTCAGGGCTCTCGGGGCTGCCGGTTGTCGGCGGCGCATTTGTCTTGGCGAGGGTCGCCTCTGGTTTTGCCACCTTCGCTTTCGACCTTCCCGGCGCCGAGCGACTCGCCGTGGTGGCGCTGACCATGGAGATCGACGCCCTGATGCGTCGCTCGAATCGTGCTGCTGACCGCCGAGATCAACGTGGTCGCCGCCAAACGCCTTTGGCCCCGCAGCTTCACCGGGCTGAACCTCACCAACGCCGACGAACGTAGCTTCGCCGAAGTCGGTACCCGCAGCATCCGGAACCCGGCATACGCCGCAACCGAAGACGAACCCGACGACCCATCGCCCAGCGACGCGGAATGACCGCAGGAGGGGCCTTCGGAGCCTGGGCCATTGCCCTTGTCGCCGTGCTCGGCGGCCTCGCCGCCGGTCGCGTCAACGGGGGCATGGCAGCGATCGTGGTCGGTGTCCTCCTCGTCTTCGTCGCCAAGCGGGCGCTGAAGGCGGACAAACGCGACGACGTGGTTCGGCGCCTCACCAACCGCTTGGTCAGCCGTCACGGCACGCGCTTGGCCGGGGCGGATCTCACCAGGGCCAACTTCACGAGCCACTTCTCGTTCAGGCCGACATGTCTGGGACCACCCTTGGTGCCACGTGGGACGAAAGCAAGGCCGTCGTGGTCGACAACGGGGTGATCGCCGACGAGACCGGACCGCGTCACCGGCAACGGTGCGGCTTCGCTCTCCGTCGGAGGCATCCCAGGCAGCTCCGCAGCCGTGCGCCGGTCCGTCGTTCTGTGCCATGATTCCTGCGAACAAGTGCCAAAGCCGACCTGCAGGAGGCGTCGGACCATGAAGAATCCGACAGAAACGACCAAGGTGCCCGAAGGAGTCCGGCGCCACGCCGACAAGCTCCTCGCTGCGGCGGCACTGACATTGTTGCTGGTCGGAACCATCGCCTACCGTCTCATGGAGGATTGGAGTTGGGTTGACTCGCTCTACTTCTCCGTGGTTGCGGTGACCACGGTGGGCTTCGGCGATCTCGCCCCAACCACCGACGGCGCAAAACTCTTCACCGTCTTCTACCTGATGTCCGGCATCACCATCATCAGCCTGTGGCTCAACCAGCGGCTCCAGAGTCGCGCCAAGAACTTGGCCGGTCGCAAACAGGGGTAGCGGCACTGACGGCAAGAGCCGGCGGTGACGAATCTTCTGAAATTGGTGCTGAAGTACTAGTCACTATTCGGTATGATGGTCTCTCACCTATCGGGGGATTGGGAAGGCCCATGCATAGACGGTGGCTGGCAGGCGCGTTGGTGCTCACGATGTTCTTCGCGCTTGCCCCCGTGGCGTTCGCACAAGATGCTCCGCCTCCGGAAGACCCTCCTGCCGCCGAAACACCTCCTGCCGAGGATCCCCCGGCCGAGGACCCTCCGGCGGAAGAGCCGCCTGCCGAAGACCCTCCGGCGACCTACACGCCTGAAATCACGTTCGATCCGACCACGGTCAAGGAGAACAGCCGCATCGGTACCGTCGTGGGCTCGCTCGGACTGTCGGGCGCCGACCCGGAGGCGAACTACTCCTTCGCTTTGGTGGATGGCAAGGGAGCTCTCCACAATTCCCTGTTCCGAATCGCCGACGGCGACGTAGCAACCGCAGCCGCTCTCGACTTCGAAGCGTTGGGCGCCAAGCTCAGAATTCGCATCGCCGCCATCGACGTCAAGTCGGAAGAGTCCGTCGCAACGCAAGCATTTGTCGTGACCCTGAAGCGTGTCGACGACATCACACTGAAACCCGCCACCGTCGCCGAGAACGCACCCGCCGGAACCGTCGTAGGAGCCTTCAGCGTCGCCAATGACGGCGGCAAGCTCACCTACTCGACCACCACCGGTGATGGCCATCGCCACAACTACCTCTTCGACGTGGTCGACGGCAAGCTGGTCACCACGCGGGCGCTCGACTTCGAAGAGCTGGGCAGTTCTCTGACGGTGCGCATCGCGGCCTCCGACGCTGGAGGAGCCGTGCAGTACGAGAACGCCGTCACCGTCACCTTGACCGATGTCCCGGACGTCGTGGTCGACCCCAACCGAGTTGACGAGAACGTCGAAGTCGGCACGGTCGTTGGCGACCTCTTCGTCGTCGGTGACGATGCGGCCGCCGGCTACAAGTTCCGATTCGCCTCCGGCGAGGGCGACAGCCACAACGATGCCTTCGACATCGTCGGCGGCCAGTTGGTCACGGCAACCGAGATGGACTTCGAAACGATGGGGGCAACCCTCAGCGTCAGGATCCGAGCAGTCGACCCGGCCACCGGCGAAGCCGTCTACACCAACGCCATCAACATCGGCATCAACGATCTCGACGACGAAGACCCGGACAACGGCGCCCCCGAACAGGAAATCATTGATGCGTTGCGGCCGGTGTGCGAACCCTACGGAGACGAGTTCGTCCTCCTGCGGTTCCCGCAACTCGACCCCGGGTCGTCGTGGCACTACAGCTTTGGCGCCGACCGTGACGGCGGGGAGCGCAAGCACCGTGGTGCCGACATCTTCGGAGAGAAGCACACTCCGGTGGTGGCCGTCGCTGAAGGCACCGTGGTGCGATACGGCACCGGCGAGCGGGCCGGGCATTACGTCGTTGTGGAACACGAAGGCGGCTGGGAGTCGATCTACATCCACCTCAACAACGACAACTTCGGAACCGACGACGGCGCGGTTCCGCTGACCGACGCACTCGCCCCCGGGATCACCCCCGGCGCCGAAGTCGAAGCCGGCCAGGTGCTCGGTTGGGTCGGCGACAGCGGGAACGCCGAGGGCACGTCGCCTCACACCCACTTCGAGTTGTGGGAGGGCGACCACCTCGCCGACCCCCACGCCTGCCTCGACCAGGCCTGGAAGTGGCAGATCCGAGTCTGGGAACTCGGCGACACCATCCAGTAGCCCGGCGACCCGGACGGCTGTCGGACGAGCGATCCGGGCTACCCACCCTGGATCTCTGCAGCTGAGAATCACCCGGAATTGATCGATTCCCACGTCCGCTTCGGGTCAAGGCCGAGGCTGCGCAGATACCTTCGCCGAGCTCCCTCGATGGCATCCCACTCGCGGGCGTCGTTCTCGGTGATGATGGCATCCGGCCCGCGGCGGAGGCCTTCGGGTACGGCCGGCTCGAAGCGCCACCACGCCTCGGGCATTCCCCACAACCGCCACCGGGCGAGGAACTCGTCGTGAACTGATCGCCAGACCCGTTCCGCATCCTCGAGCGATCCGAAGGCGGCCACCAGTTCCTCATCACTACCGAAGGTGAACAACCGGAAGTAGCCGAAAGGAATCGCGGACCTGCGCCTGCGTCGTCGCATGCCTCCAGTATCGCTCACCGTGCAGCATCCAGCCACCGACCCTCGCCCAATGGAAGTGCCACCAGACGCTATCCCATCGCAGAGCAGGTGAAGCCCCGCTTGTCAGAGCCAGCCGCTTCGCCGGAACGCGCGGTAGAGGACCACGGCGATCACAACCATGACGGCAAGTACTGCGCCGAAGCCCCACGGTTCGGTGGAACCCGGAATCCGGACGAAGTTCATACCGAAGATGCCGGCGATCAGGGTCGGAACCGCCGCCACGGCCACCCACGCCGAGATGCGGCGCATGTCTTCGTTCTGCCGCACGCCGACCTGGGCGAGGTTTGCGTCGAGGATGCTCGTGAGCAGCTCACGGAACGAAGCGACCTCTTGAGCGATGCGCAAGAGATGGTCGTGGACGTCGCGCAGGTATTCCGACAGGTTCTCGTTGATGTAGCTGTGGTGCCCCCTGGCCAATCGGTCGATCGGATCGACCAGAGAGTTGACGGCCTGCTGGAACTCGAGGACCTCGCGTTTGAGGAAGTAGATTCGTTCGGCGGAGTTCGCCCGGTGGTCTGCGGAGAACACCTCCTTCTCCAGTTCGCTGATGTCCTTGTCGAGGCCCTCGACAACGGGGATGTACCCGTCGACGACGGCGTCGAGAATGCCGTAGAGGACGGTCGATGGGCCAAGGTTGAGGAGGGCCGGGTCGGCCTCGAGTCTGTGCCGCACTGCCGTGAGCGGAGATGCTGCTCCGTGGCGGACGACCACGATGAAGGAAGTCCCGAGCAGAATGAGAATCTCCCCGAAGTCGACCTCCTCTTTGTCGTCGAGGTACCTGGCCGTCTTCAGGACGGTCAGGATCGAGTCGTCATACAGGTCGAGCTTCGGGCGCTGGTGCGCAACGAGCGCGTCTTCAACGGCCATCTCATGAAAGTCGAACTCGGCGGTGGCATCCGCAAACTCATCCTCGGTGGGCTCATAGAGGCCGAGCCAGACGTAGCCGCCCAACTCGGCGGCGGTGGCTCGGGAGCGAAGGATGGGGAGCGACCCACTCTTGCGACGCCCCTCAGCGTATACGGCACAGTCGACAATCACTCCGCCATTGTGGCACCCCACCGCCGCATGTCGCGGTTGAGGCGCCCTACGTTCTGCCCCCCACCTTGGGCAGGCGGTCAGATCTCAACCCTCACTCCGATCTCCAGCACACGATCCGACGGCAGGCGGAAATGTCGAGCTGCGTTGGTGGCGTTGCGCGCCATGAGCGAGAAGATCTTCTCCCGCCAGATGGCCATGCCCGGAAGCGCCGTCGCCAACACCGTCTCGCGACCAAGGACGTACACCGTGTCACTGGAGTCGATACCGAACCCGCGGCGGGTGATAGCCGAGAGGGCCTTGGGCACGTCGGGCGCCTCCATGAACCCGTAGGTGAGCACGACCTGAAAGAAGCCCAGTCCCAGATCCGACACGTTCGAGCGTGCGGACGCCGGCACCCGCGGCACATCGATCGTCGTCACGGACAGCACGACTAGCTGCTCGTGGAGGACCGCGTTGTGTCTGAGATTGGCGAGCATGGCGGGTGGCGTAGTGCCGACCTGGGAGAACATGTACACCGCCGTGCCGGGTACCCGAACGGGGCTGCTCTTGGCGACGGCGCCGACGAACTTCTCGAGCGGCAAATCGTCGCGTCGCAACGCGGCGACGAGCAGTTGCCGGCCCTTCTTCCAGGTGGTCATGAGGGTGAAGATGCCAAGGCCTATCAGCAACGGGAACCATCCACCGTCCGGGATCTTGAAGAGATTGGCGCCAAAATAGGCAAGGTCGACCACTAGAAACCCCCCGGCGACCATTGCGGAAACCGCAGGCGACCAACCCCAACGTGCGCGCATCACCGCATGAATCAGCACCGTCGTGATCACCATGGTGGTCGCAACGGCGACGCCGTAGGCGCCGGCGAGATTGCTCGACGATCGGAATCCGACGACGAGTCCCACGGCCGCCGCCATGAGGGCCCAATTCATGGCAGGGACATAAACCTGTCCCGGTTCGGTCGCTGAGGTATGGATGATCCGCATGCGAGGGAGATAGCCCAGGTGAATGGCTTGCATGGTGAGCGAGAATGCCCCGGAAATGAGCGCCTGCGAGGCGACGATCGTCGCGCCGGTCGCCGCGACGACCAGAGGCCACACAGCCCAATCGGGCGCCATGAGATAGAAGGGGTTGGCGATACCCTCGGGATTCCCGAGGAGAAATGCTCCCTGGCCGAAGTATGTCAACAACAGGGCTGGAAAGACCACCACGTACCACGACGTCTCGATCGGCCTTCTCCCAAAATGCCCCATGTCGGCGTAGAGCGCCTCGCTACCGGTGACCACGAGGAACACCGAGCCGAGTGCCAGGAACCCCGTCCATCCGTTGTTCGCGAAGAACTGGAACGCGTGTCTCGGATCGATCGCCGCCAGAACCCTTGGGGATTCGACGATATGGGGGAGGCCCAAGATCGCCAGGGTCGAGAACCAGATCACCATCACCGGCCCAAAGACTCGCCCGACCGCCCCGGTGCCGTGCCGCTGGATCACGAACAAGCCGAGCAGGATCACGACGGCGGCCGGTACGACGTAGTGCGTGAGAGCCGGTGTCGCCACCTCGATGCCCTCAACCGCTGAGAGCACCGATATTGCAGGCGTGATCATGCCGTCGCCGAAGAGCAGCGCGGTGCCGAAGAGACCAAGCATGATGAGGGCCCGCTTGCTACGACTTGCGACTGAACCACGCGGAGGCAGGATGAGCGCGGTGAGCGCAAGGATCCCGCCCTCGCCGTCATTGTCGGCCCGCATGACCACGGTCAGGTACTTGACCGAAATCACGATCAGTAGCGACCAGAACACCAGCGAGAGGACCCCAAGGATGTTCTCGTCGACCACCGCCACGCCCTGGCTCTCGAACGATTCGCGCAGCGCATACAAGGGGCTGGTTCCGATGTCACCGTAGACGACACCGAGTGCACCGAGCGACATCGCCGCCAGATAGGCCGGGCGTTTCAGGCTCGCCGTGTCATGTCTTGGCATTCGCACCCACGCTCATCCCGGCGCAACCGAACGTCGGCCCGTCGTTCTCGCCAGTCTACGGTGGATTGCTCTGTCGCACCGCCCGTCCGGTCATACACCACGAACGTGGACATGCCTTCCAGGCAGCGCAACATCACCGTCGGATAGGCAATCGGGTACCGCCACCCGCCGTGGGTGCATCGGCGCGGTGAGCGCGGCCGTCGACGCGAGATCATCGGCCACAGAGACACCCAGTGTGGCGGGACCGGCTCGAGCCGGGCGCCGCCGTGGCGGCGGTAGCATTCAGTATGTCGAAACGCTTAGCGAATATCGCAACCGCCCGAGAGGAGGCTTGGATATGCGCTGGCGAAGATGGTTGATGTGGAGCCTCATTGGCCTGCTCGGGGTCCTGCTCATCATCCAATTCGTCCCCTACGGACGGGCCCACGACAATCCGCCGGTGGTCACAGAACCGGCGTGGGACACGACGGCTACCCGCGACCTGGCGCAGCGCGCCTGCTATGACTGTCACAGCCACGAGACCGACTGGCCTTGGTACACGTATGTCGCCCCGATCTCCTGGTTGACCCAGCGCGACGTGGAAGAGGGTCGCGAGAGACTCAATTTCTCCAACTGGGGACCCGGTACCGACGACAGCGACGAGATCATCGAAGTCGTGCGAGAGGGCGAGATGCCGCCGGTCTACTACACGTGGATCCACCCATCGGCGCGGCTCAGCGATACCGAGCGAGACCAGCTCATCCAAGGACTCGAGATGACGTTGGCAGGTGGATGACGCCGGCTGGGTCAAACACCCAACCGGGCATCAACATCGCAAGCGGCACCGGGATTCGGCTCCGTACTTCCCACTGCTGCCGTCGCCGCGGTCCTCATGCTGGATCCCAGCGAGGAGGCACTCTGGAGTTTGCCTGTCCGTACCGGACGTCACGCCTTAGAGGGCCGGATCAGAATCGACAACATGCGCTCTTGTCTGGGCGCACTCCGCAGCCGGCCATCACACCTGGACGATTGATGACCCGCACTCCACCACAGAAGGCCGGCCACGCTGGGATTACTCCGCAGCGTTCTCGTCGGCCAGTACCGGCGCGGCGGTCGACGACCGCGGCGGCAGACTGATGAAGCGTCCCTGAGCCGGACGTACTGCAGTGAAGATCCGCACCAGCGCGTACAAAGCCAAGGGAACAAAGAACGCGGCGAGGGCCCAAAGGAACCCGACCGGGCCGACTGCGGCCATGACAACCGACGTCGCCAGCGGGCCGAAGATCGATCCAACGCCGTACACGAAGATGATGCCACCGGCAGCCGCCACGAGCTTGTGCTTGGGCAGGAGATCGTTGATGAGTGACACGGCGAGCGAGTACATCGGAAACGCCAGGCTCCCGTAGGCGGCAATCACCACGAACAACCAGGCGCTGTCGGGATCGACCAAAGTCCCGGCGGTGGCGACGAGTACCGCCGCGACGGCCACGGCGAGGATCACGCGCCTGCGGGGGAGTAGATCGGAGAGATGGCCCAGCGGATACTGCGTCACCAGCGCACCCACGAGTGAAGCCGCCATGAAGACCCCGACTCGGCCCGGCTCCATGCCGATCCTGGTTGCGTAGTAGGGCCCCAGGGCGAAGATCGCTCCCCCGGCCGCCCCGGAGACTCCCACCGCAAGCACACCAAGCGGGGCCGTCCGTGTCAGGGCTCCAACTGAGAACCGGACCGGGGTAATCCCGTCCGGTGCCGGGACCTTCATCAGCGCCAGTGGCACCACAGCAAGGGCGATGAGAATCCCGGCGAGGATGAACAGGGTCGGATCGATTGGATCGGCGAGACCGAGCAGAAGCTCCCCGAGGGCGAGCCCGAGCGTCACCACCACCATGTAGATGGACAGCAGCCGTCCCCGGGTGTGATTCGTCGCCCGGGTGTTCAGCCAACTCTCAACCGTCACATACAACCCCGACATGCAGAGTCCCGCAATGAAGCGCAGCACTCCCCAGGTGACCGGACTGACGAAGAGCGAGTAGCTGAGCGCGGTTGCCGCAGCGAGCGCCGCGAGACCGGCAAAGACCCGAATGTGGCCGACCCTCGCAATCCAGCGAGGAATCGTGAGCGATCCGAGCAGGAACCCCCCGTAATACATGGCCATCACAACGCCGGTGACAATGGTGGAAAACCCCTCGATGTCCGCTCGTACCCCGAGCAGAGAGCCAACCAGGGCGCTTCCGACCATGAGGAGCGCGAGGGCGAGGAAGAGCGGCACCACCGTCAACGCCAAGCCGGGGCCGCGCACCTCCGCATTGTTGGTCATGAAGCTTCCGTTCTCGCACCCGAGGAAAGTGGACGGAAGGCTACCGGGCCACAACCGACGTCGTTCGACGGTCACGAACTGATCCGAGGCAAAACCGAGTGGCGCATCCAACCTCATGTTCCCGGACCCCAGGGCGCGGCCAATTGGCCGCTGACACCGGCCTTCCTCACCCACTTGACCTGGTTGGCCACCTGCCTAGCCGGCCTGGCAACAGCACTCCAGACCCGCGAAGTCGCAACAGCGGACCGCCCCAAATCGGAGGAGCGTCAACGCTGCGCTCACGAAAGCTTGCGTGATGTACCCAACTGGGAGCGAGAGCCAGGAGGTGCCGGCCTATGTGGACCAGGCTCTTCAGCTGGGTCTCAGGTGCTCTCAGCTTCTCCACAGGTGCGAGAACGCATGATGTGCCCATAGCCGGCCACACAGATCGGTGAATCCAGGAGGTCATGCGATGTCAACAGAGAAGAAACCCACCAAGAAGCTGTACACCGTCGCTGCGGCGATCGGTCTCGCCCTCGGAACGATGGGTGTCGCGGCGGCCGTGAGTTCGCCTGCCTCGACGGCACCGGCGGTAGGCCAGACGCAGACGGAAACGCCTTCCGTGGCTCCCGACCAAGGAACGGCTGTCGGTGATGAGGCCGGCGAGGTGGAGGGTGCCGGCGATGAGGCCGTCGACGGGATCGACCACCAGTTCGAAGGCGAAGAAGTCGGCAACAACGGCGATGGAATCCCCGACGCCGACGACGCCAACGAGGATGCCGAAACGGACGAGGTCGGCGAACCGGAAGGCGCCGGCGATGAGGCCGTCGACGGGATCGACCACCAGTTCGAAGGCGAAGAAGTCGGCAACAACGGCGACGGGGTCCCCGACGCCGACGACGCCAACGAGGATGCCGAACCTACAAACAACGGCTGAACGTCACAACTAGCCTCCCAGGCAAAGAGGGCCGGACCCGATTGGGTCCGGCCCTCCCGCGCATCGACGTTGAATCAGTCGCCTTCGATGACTGCTGCGAACGCCCTCCGACACAATTCACAACGCCGACGATGACGCCGGAGCGTCGTCCCGGCCGATCGGTAGAACCACGGTGATCACGGCACCACCCAAGTCGGGATCGCCACCGACGGTGATCCGCCCACGGTGCGCCTCAACGATACTTCGGACGACGGAAAGCCCGAGTCCGGTACCGCCGGCCGCGCGGGATCGGGCTTCGTCGAGTCGGACGAACCGTTCGAAGATCCTGTCGCGGTCAGCGGGAGGGATACCGGGCCCGTCGTCGGAGACGCATATGGCGGCCTCGCCGCCGGTTGCGTGGGTTTCGATCCGCACGGTGTGCGAGGCATGACGGACGGCGTTGTCGAGAAGGTTACGTACGACCTGGCCGATCTTGCGGCGGTCCGCATTGATGATTACCGGTTGCAGTCTGCCCGTGTCTACGGCGACGGGCGATGGACCACCGGAGGCGATCTCCTCGCGGATGACTTCGGTGAGGTCGAATGACTCGCGGTTGAGCTCGAGGCGGTGCTCGTCGGAGCGGGCCAGGACGAGCAGATCATCGACGAGTGTGGCCAGCCGGCGGCTCTGGCCGGCAACGTCCGAGGCAAGTTCGGCAACATCAAACCTCTGCGGGTTCGCTTCCGCTACCTCGGCCATGGTGAGGAGGGCGGCGACCGGGCTCTTCAGCTCGTGTCCAGCATCGGCCGTGAACCTGCGCTGGCGGGAAACTGACGTCTCGAGGCGCTCGAGCATCCGGTTGAGTACCACAGCCAGCCGTCGTATCTCGTCTTCGGGGTTCGGTTCCGGCACGCGGAGGTGCAAATCGCTGAAGGAGATCGCCTCGGCCTGACGAGCCATCGCCTCAACCGGTTGGAAAGCCCGCAGAGTGAGACGCCAGATCGTCAGACCCACCAAGAACGTGATCGCCGGAATACCGAGGGCCAGGAGCGGTACGAGGGTCCGGGTCGCGCTCTCCACGGCGCCGAGCGAAGCGGCCGCCAGCACTGTCGACTGCCTCCCGTCGTTGCTCACGCCCCCGATCGCGACCAGGAACGGCCCTTCGTCGCCATCTTCGCTTTGTGCTTCACCCTCGTTCTCGCCTGCATCGAGTGAAGGCACCCGGATCGTGGACACGGCACCGGGGGTTGCATCGAGATCGACGATCGAACGCTGGCCTTCGATGTCCTCGGTTGAAGAGATGACTATGCCGTCGCTCACGATCTGCACCGAGATCCCCCGGATCAACGGTACGGGTCGCGGGGTGGCGCCATCGTTCACTTGAGACATCAGGTCGCCGACTCGGGCGGTCACAGTGGTCTCGACCGACTGGAACAACGCCGATCTGGTCGCCACGACCAGTAGCGCACCGGAGCCGGCGAGGACGATGCCGACCACGGCCGTGGCGATCATGGTGGTTCGGGCACGGACGCCAAGCCTCCGGATTGGCACTCGGGGGAGGTTCATCGATCGGCTCTCAGCCGATAGCCGACGCCGCGCACGGTTTCAATCGATTCTCGGCCGAATGGGTCGTCGATCTTCCTCCGCAGGTAGCCGACGTACACCTCGACCACATTGGGATCCCCGTCGAAATCCCAATCCCACACTGCGTTGAGAATGTCGGTCTTCCTGACCGCTTCCCCCGGATGTCGCATCAGGTATTCGAGCAGTGAGAACTCCTTGGCCGTCACCTTGATTTCGGATCCACTCCGCTCGACGGTGTGGGCGGCTGGGTCGAGGCGGAGGTCGTCGACCTCCAACACGGTGGGCCGCTCCGGCGCTCCCCGCCTGGCGAGAGCCCTGATCCGGGCGGACAACACGACAAAGGAGAACGGTTTCGTAAGGTAGTCGTCGGCTCCGGTGTCGAGCGCTTCGGCGATATCGAATTCCCCGTCTTTGGCGGTCAGCATCAAGATCGGCGTCCAATTGGACTCCCCGCGAAGATCGGCGCACACCTGGAACCCGTTGCGTTTGGGCAGCATGATGTCGAGCACGATCACGTCGTAGGGTTGGTTGCGGGCGAGCCAGAGCCCCTCCTCGCCGTCGGCGGCGACATCGACCGCATGGCCGTCGGCCTCTAGACCCCGCTTGAGATACGAGGCGAGTTTCAGCTCGTCTTCAACCACCAGCAACCGCATCGATCGCTCACCCCTCAGACGCAAGACCCCCTCCCAACCTGCTGACAGTACACAGCCTTACCTGAGGGGAAGCTGAGGAAAAACCGAGACGGTAAGGCTGGCGTGCATTTCCGGCATGAATGCCAGTCGGAGCCTCTCTTCCCCGCCTGCGCCCCTTTTGGGTGGTAGCGGTGTCGGGAACGGCGTCGGATGCGCTCACCGCAACGGTCACGTCGCTGCGGGGCCGCAATGCCAGGTGCCGCGGCCCATCCGCCTGTGAAGGCGTCCTGGACGATGACCCTCACCACGGCCGTCGTCGTCGTGATGCCGCATGCCGGCTGTGATCGGTGAGGGCTTGAAGCCTTGACGACCAGGTAGACGCCCAGCGACAACTCCCACGCCGCTATTGGAACTGTGGCCATCGCGGTCTGCGCAGAAGATGAATCCCAGGCACCGAACATGGTGCCGACAAACGCGGCGATGAGTAGGGGTGCCCCGATGAGTCCGACCACTGGGAGCATCCTCGCAACAAGCCGTGGCTGATACAGCAGAGAGTCAAGGAGAAGTGCGTTCACTGCTGGTATGAAGCTCTGCGAGACGAGAAGCGTCTTGTCCTACAGCCAACACGGCGGCGAGCGTGACGGCGCCGAGCCAGACGAGTGCGGCCCCTGTGCCCCGTGCGAGCACGTTGTCGAATCGATGTCGAATCCGCTGCCGGAGGCTCACATCGATCGACGGCGTGTCCCGCTGCTCACTCCTTCCGCCCAAGTCGTCGCCTCTCGGGGGCCGGTGGCAACAGCAGGTCGGCGCCGACAAAGAAACAGACGGCTCCGATGAAGGTGCCGGTGTTGACGATGGTGATGTTGATCGCCTCCCCGGTGGTCTTGAGGGTGAACGCGGCAAGTGCAGAGGCCATGAACGCAGTCGATCCGGCGTAGTTGAGCAGTGAACTCCACCAGTCCGGGTCGTCGGTGTTGGTACACCAGAGCTTGCCACAGGTGCTGGTCCAGTACAGGTGGCTGGCGACGAGGAACGCGATGCAACCGAAGAAGTCGGGCGCCCACACGAGACGGTTGGTCTCTTCGACCGTGAACGTCTGCACCATCGCCAAGATCGTGTTGACGTTGAACAGCAACGTGCCGATCAGTTGGATGAACGCCGCCCACCACAACTTCGTGCGCGGTGACCACGCCCAGCGCTTGGCCGGCGCGCCGGCCTTGCCGCCGTCGTTGATCACCTGCACGAACGCGCTGTACCCGGCTGTCGTGAAGAACAACGACCCGATCACGAATGTGATGCCGACGATCCGCCCGTCGACGAGTTGGGAGTACGGCGGGAACGAGCCGAGCGCGAAGAGGAACGATCCGACGATGAACAGTGCGGCGATGCGCCAGCCGAGATCGTGGGGGTTCCAGCTGATTTGTCGTCGCCAGCGCATCAGCGACTCGCCCGTTGCGAGGGCGTCACGTATGGCTGAAGCCGGGGGCCGGGGCCGGTTGCGCTGGCGGGAACGCCACGAGGTGAGCAGCCGCTTTCGCAAGCTCTGCGAGGAGCATGTCGGCGAGGTCCATGCCGAAGCCTTCGCGGACCACGATCCGCATGACGGCGACCTCCTCGGCGTCAGCGGGCATCGTGTACGCCGGCACCTGCCAGCCACCGCTGCGCATCAGGTCGGACACGTGGAACACCGTGAATTTCGAGGGGTCTTTGACCTTGAACGAGAGCACGGGGATCGCGGAGCCGTCGCTGACCACGTCGAAAGGCCCCATCTCGGCGATTCTGGACGACATGTGCATCGCGGTGTCGCGCAGTGACTCCATGATGCGGCGGTAGCCGTCGCGACCGAGGCGCACGAAGTTGTAGTACTGCCCGACGATCTGGTTGCCCGGACGTGAGAAGTTGAGGGTGAATGTCGGCATGTCGCCGCCGAGATAGTTCACGTGGAAGATGAGGTCCTCGGGCAGCTCCTCGGCCGACCGCCACACGACGAAGCCGATACCGGGGTACGTCAGCCCGTACTTGTGCCCTGACACGTTGATCGACTTGACCTGCGGGAGTCGGAAGTCCCATTCGAGATCGGGGTGCAGGAAGGGGGCTACGAATCCGCCCGACGCCGCGTCGACGTGGATCGGGATGTCGGTGCCGTGCTCGGTGTTGTAGGCGACGACGCGATCGTGGATCTCGCCGATCGGCTCGAACTCTCCGGTGTATGTGGTGCCGAGGATCGGGATCACGCCGATCGTGTTCTCGTCGACCTTCTCCATCACGTCGTCGGGGGCGACGGTGAAACGGTCCGGGGTGACCGACACGTAGCGGGGCTGGACGTCCCAGTACCGACAGAACTTCTCCCACACGACCTGGACGTTTGAACCCATCACCATGTTCGGCTTGTCGGTGGGCAGTCCGGCGGCCTCGCGCTGTTGCCGCCACTTCCACTTCATTGCGAGGCCACCGAGCATGACGGCTTCGCTCGAGCCGATCGTCGAGACACCGATCGCGTCGCCGTCGGTCGGCGCATGGAACAGATCGGCCACGATGTTGACGCAGCGTCGTTCGATCTCCGCGGTCTGCGGGTACTCGTCCTTGTCGATCATGTTCTTGTCGAACGTCTCGGCCATCAACTTCTCGGCCTCTGGTTCCATCCACGTCGTCACAAAGGTCGCCATGTTCAGCCGCGAGCTGCCATCGAGCAGCAACTCGTCGTGGATCATCCGATATACCGCGCCAGGCAACGACTCGTTGTCGGGCATTCGATTCTTCGGAATCGGCGCTAGCGCGAAACGACCCGCATAAGCCGGATCGAGCGCCTCATCATTCGAAACGTGCTTGTGGACCATGTCAAAGACTCCTCGGATCGGGAAGATCGAAGTGAAGGTTGATCGATGCTGAAGGTAGCACTGACCATGCTCAGGGTCACATCACCCCTGTCGGATGAATCGCAGTGGAGGATCGTCCGATGTGGGGGCGCCGCAGGTCGGCGTCTCGAGGCATTCACCGAAGACCGGCAAGCTGGTGGCCGCACCGGAAGTGAGGAATGTGCGGATGCCTTTATCGACCTTGAGCATCGCACGTGAGACGATGGGTCTTGATGCGCCGGATTGCTTCTGGCCCACAGAGAAGGAGTACGTTGATGTTCACAAGCAACGATGCAACCAAAGCCCTCGAACTTGCAGGCATCGACATCTCAAACGAGAGATACACCATCGAGGATGTTGCAACGGGAATGAATGTCGAGGCCGAGCATGGGACGCGGTTTCCCGATCTGGATGTGACTGGGGACGACCCGGTGATCACGGCGAAGATCGCCCTGGCTCATTTGCGTGAGTTCCCCGACTACTACGAGCGGCTCGAAGTCATGGAGCGCGAGGCGGAGGCTGCTTGGGAGTCTCAGGAGTAGCCATAGCTCGGTCCGCTCCAACGAACCGAAGAGACGAGCGCCGATCAACGTTCACTTCGGCGGATGCAGCGACGACTGCCAAAACTGTCTCCCGATAGCCAAAGGGTGGAACAGGCCGTGATCCAAGCCTCACTCGGGCATGCGCAACTGGAAACGTCGCAGCGGTACATTCACTGGGCGCGGGACCTCGAAGAAACCACCGTCGACTCCCTCCGCACCTCACGCTGACGTCGGGTCCCGTCCGTGGCCGCTCAGCAGGTGACGTGCAAGATCGCGTACACATCACTCCGGTCGACAGGCTCGAGCAGCCTGCACGCGTCGGCAGTGGGGACGGCGGTCAACTCCACCCCTCGAAGCGCGGCCTCCTCCCAGACCTCAGGCATGATCGGTAGTTGCCCGCTCGCTCCAGTCCCCACGACCAAACGCGGTGACGACCAGGGAATGTCCTCATCGAGCGACAGCGGAGTATGGCCATATCGGCCTCGGTACGCCTTCGATGGTGCCTTCCTGCGGCGGTGGACCTGGCCCGCTTCCACCACCACGTCGTGTTCGTACGGGGTGTCGTCGATCACGATGACACCAAACCCCGGATACTCAACCTCCACCCTCAAACCATACGCTCACCACGGTCCGTCGTACAGGTGCCCCCGACAGTAGGAACACGAAGATGAGCCAGCTACGCGGCGTCGAGCATCAAGGACCCAACCTCCCCGGGTTTCACACAGGCTCTGGGGTGCCTTGGGTCCCGACGTCTTGGTTTGACTCGGCTTGCAGGTAGTGGTTCTCTTCGAACTCGGCTGGTGGGATTCGGCCCAGTTCGTGGAAAAGGCATCGATGGCTGAACCAGTCGACCCATTCCAGGGTGGCCAACTCGAGGTCGTCGAGTCCCTTCCATGACCCTGGGTCCCGTACCAGCTCGGTCTTGTGCGCCCGATGATCGTTTCGGCCACAGCATTATCGAACGAGTCTCCGCGGGATCCGACTGAGGCTACGACGCCGTCCGCGACGAGCTTCTACGATCTCCCCCACAAGGCAGTGTTGCGACGACCCCTTGAACCTGAGTTGCACTCCACGGTCCGAGTGCGGATCAACCCGTCGGGGGGCATCCCGGCCCGATTCCGCTCCCAGATCGCCTGCTCCAACGCGTCGGAAGCGAGGCCGGTTCGCAGCGACCCAAGTAGGCCCGCGCCGTTCCGGAAACGCGCATGTACCAGGGTGCCTTGAACATTGCTGCGGGGGGAGGTCGGCGAGGCGCGGCTGCACGAGTCACGCAGCTGTTCCCTGAGGTCAGCAAGCACCTCTCTTGCTGGGGGGATCACCACCTTGTCTGCACGAGGCCGAATCCCTCTCGAACCTGGGTTCTTTGACCTACCAACCCTCCATCGCCGGACCAGCGCCTATCGGCATCTCGAGGGTGCTCGCCGTGTGCCACGTTGCCAGCCAACGTGGCAGGTGATTTGATCTGAATGTCGCATTGCGCAGCTGCCGCGCGAGTCCGGTGAGGACAGTGTCGAGAACGTGATCGAACTGTGCGGGGGTCACGATGCTGTCGATCCGCGGCTACAGACGGATGGTGCGTAGGTTGCGGCATCATCACGGTGGGCCATCGTGTGGTCTCATCTACGAGCTCGTGGATGAACTCGCCAGGAGTCACAACGGTGACCTCTCAACTCGAAGAAACCCACCCCGATTTCCACCACGTCACGGGACGCCTACGGGTGGTGACAGAGCCGGTGGGTTGGCTCCACGGTGACCGGATCATCCCGTTCCCTGAAGCCATGCCGAGTCACTCGCCCCTCCTCGTTCCCGGCTTCAGGGGGGACGGCTCGGCCATGCAGTCCCGGAGTTCCGCAACCTTCATGACGGCTCCCTCCTCCCAGGCGCGGGCACAAGCCTCGGCGCCGAGCGCCGCCCGGCACATCTCGAGGTAGCGCTGCGACGTGTAGCGCTCGAAGTCGTACCACGAGTCGAAGCCTGCCCGGGCATGAGCGTGGACTCCCCCATAGAGGCGCACCGCTCGCTCGGCGCAACCGTCCAGGGCCTCCAGACTTGCCAGGCGCCGGGCCCACCAGACGACGGACTCGGCGTCGTCGAACAGTTCACCGGCGTCGTGGGCCTTCGCCAGAGATTGCTCCAGCAGTCGGCGTGCTGCTTCGAGGTTGCCCTCGTCACGCTCCAGCATCGCCATCTCGGCGATCACCGCACCCTCATCGGAAGGAATGCCGAGCCGACGGGCCAGGTCCAGCGCTTGGTCCAGGAGTGATCGGGCCCGGGCCCGGTTGCCTTCGAATCGCTCCAGGGCTGCCATCCGCTGCAGGTTGGTGCTCTGACACGGCGCGTTCGAGTACCGAAGGCCCAATTCCGCGCCCGCTTCGAAGAGCTGGCGGGCCTTGTCGACCTCGCCTTCCTCGTAGACGAGTTGAGCGAGAGTCTGCAGGGGGCAGCCGTGCATACTCCCGACTGCCTGCATGGTCGACACAGATTCCTCGAAGATCTCGCGGGCCCGCTCGGTCTCCCCGAGCTCGACCAGTCGAAAGCCCAGGTTCTGCAGCACTCTCCATCTCGACTTCTCGTCTCCCAGGTTCCGGTAGACGGTGGCGGCCTGCTCATATGCCGCCACCGACTCCTCTCCCTCGGAGGCAAATGCGCCGTATCCTTCCAGGACGCGGCCCCGCCCCATCGACCTGCCGCTTCGGACCAGGGGACGAAGGCGCGCATACCATTCCCGCGCTTCGGCCAGGTGCCAGCGCATCAGCCAGAAGCCGAAGAGCGCTCCTGCCAGGTCGAGGGCAATTTCGATCTCGTTCGTTTCGTCCGCCCAGCTCAGCGCCCGCCGCAGGTCGTCGTGATGGATCTCCAGCCGGTCCAACCACCGGCTATGGCCGTCGCGGATCTCATCGGCTGCGCCGACCAGGAGATCCCGGTAGAAACCGGCATGCCGGCGTTGTGCCTCGCCAACGTCTCCCGTCTCTCGCAGCCGGTCTTGCCCGTAGAGACGGATGATCTCCAGCATCCGGTAGCGAAAGCCGGTGGATGCATCGTCGACGGCGGTCAGCAGCGATTTGTCCACCAGGCGGGCCACGATGGCCATCACGTCTCGAGGCTCGCGCTTGTCGTCGGCGCACACATACTCGGCCGCCTCGAGTGTGAAGGATCCGGCGAACACCGACAGCCGGTTGAAGACCTCCCGTTCATCGTTGGTCAACAGGTCGTAGCTCAAGTCGATCGCGCCTCGGGGCGTCTGCTGGCGCGACGCAACCGTGCGCGGACCGCTGGTGAGGAATCGGAGGCGATCGTCCAGATTCATCGAGAGCCGTTCGAGGCCGATCGTCCGCAGGCCGGCGGCGGCCAGCTCGAGCATGAGCGGCAGCCCGTCCAGGCGCCGGCAGATCTGGGCCACCAGAGGAGCGTTCCGGTCGGTGAGCCGGAACCCGACCAGGGCGTTCCTTGCCCGCTCGGCAAAGAGGCGTACCGCGTCGAAGGCCTCCAGGTCGAACACGTCGTCGTCCGGTACGGTCAACCCACCAACTTCGTAGACGACCTCGCCGGGCACACCCAGCACCTCGCGGCTGGTGGCCAGGATCCGAACCCCCTCGCCGCTCTCCATCAATTCGTGAGCCAGCCGGGCCACCCCTTCGACGAGGTGCTCGCAGTTGTCGAGAACCAGCAACGCTCGACGCCTGCGGAGGTGGGCCTGCAGCCCTTCGGTGATGGCCCGGTCGGGGCTCTCCCTGACACCGAGTACCGCCGCCACCGCACTGGGGACAAGATCGGACCGGCGCTGCGGCGCCAGGTCGACGAGCCACACACCGTCCGGGAAGGCGTCCAGCGCTTCCCGGGCCAGCTTCAAACCCAGACGCGTCTTGCCGGAACCCGCAGCGCCGATCAGGGTCACCAGCCGGGCGTCGCCGAGGAGCTCGTGGATCTCGATCAGCTCCAGGCGCCGGCCCACGAAGCTGGTCAAAGGAGCGGGCAGGTTATGAGGCGTCTCGACCACGGGCCGCAGGAGCGGATCCTGCTGCAGGATCCGCTCCTCGAGCCGTTGCAGCTCGGCAGATGGCTCGATTCCCAAGTCCTCCGCCAACAGCGTTCGCACCCGCCGATAGGCGGCCAGCGCCTCTGCCTGGCGGTCATTCAGGTACAGCGCCAGCATCCGCAGCCTCCACAACCGCTCGCGCAGCGGATACCGTTCACACAAATCACCGAGCTCACCGACCGCTGCCGCGTGCGCACCAAGATCGAGCAGCGCCTCCAGCCGGTCCTCGACCGCCCCGAATCTGAGCTCCTCGAGCCGAACCGCCTCGGCGGATACAGACGGGAGATCAATGCCCTGATAGGCATCTCCCCTCCAGCGGTCGAGCGCCTGGGCGAGAACTCCGACGGCCGCTACCCGATCGGAGGCCAGCAACTCGCGGCCGTGGTGGGCCTCCTCCGCAAAGGCCTCGGCATCGAGCTCCCCCGGCCTCAGGCGCAGGCGGTACCCGCCACCCACCCGCTCGAGCCGGTCGGCGCCGAGCACCTTCCGGAGATTCGACACGTAGGTGTACAGGGAGTCGCGCGACCCCTCCGACGCTGCGTCCCCCCACACCTCGTCGATCAACCGATCCGCCGGCAACACCCGGTCGGCGTGCACCAACAACATCGCCAGCACCGCCCGCTGGCGGGGGCCACCCAGCGCGAGCGAACCTTCCTCGCCCTCCACCGACACCGGTCCGAGCACCTGGAACCGCATCAACTCCATTTTACCGCGACCAACGAGGTCTTCTTTGGAAAACCTTGAGGTGGCGGGTGTACGTTGCGAGGAAGAAAGGAGGTGCGCCATGAGAGGGCGTGTTGTGATTATCTTGGTTCTGGTGTCGCTCTTCGTCGGAGTGGCGGCTACCGGTTTGAGCGCAACGCCACGCGACGACTTCTACGTCGAGAAGGCGTGCGGTCCCGAGGACACGCTGTGGGATATGCCGGCGTGCATCGTCACCTACGGCGAAGGTGCCGCCGAGATGTTCGTGGGCGGATGGATGGTCTACGAGGACCGGGTGCTCTGGGAGAAGGGCGAGAAGGTCCGCGAGATCGCGCGGGTCTACCTGGTGACGGAGGACAAGGTCTCTACGCTCAGGGGGCAGATCCGCTGGCTCGACGACTCCGGCATGTTCACTTTCTCCAAGGGTTCCGGTGATGCGGACGGTATCCATGCCAACGGCACGATCGACTTCCTGGACGTGTTGCCCGACGGCCGATACCTGTTCTCGCTTTCCGGTACCGCACACGTCGAGTAGGCAGGACCGGCGCCAGCAAGCGACAGTCGGCGAGGCCTAGCACCACCAGGGACGTGCCGGGCCTCGCCGTCTTTCTGCATCGAAGTCACTGCGGTGTCTGGCGGTGGGTGCGTCGCCGCAGCTCCCGGATCGAGGCGGGCGGGATCCACGACTCCGGTAGCCGGCCCATGCGCAGCAGGTTCGCCAGCATGGTGGCGTCGGCCAGGTCGTTCTTCACCCGCCGGTTCTCGAACCCTTTGATCCCAGCGGATGCGCCAGAAGCACCCGGCCCCCAGCTTCCGCAATCACGTCCGCTGC
Organism: uncultured Acidimicrobiia bacterium; assembly: GCA_963704825.1. Lineage (GTDB taxonomy): Bacteria > Actinomycetota > Acidimicrobiia > Spongiisociales > UBA5794 > CAVPHV01. The sequence goes on along the minus strand of CAVPHV010000023.1, from coordinate 501 downwards.
CCAGTACCAGCCCCAGGTGACCTCTAACACCACCTCCGGGTCAGGTCCCGCCTCCGCGATCACCTCAGCCATTGTCAACGGCGAGTTCTCGGACCGCCGCCACCACAACCGTTCCTCCTCCTCGTCGAGGCACACCGCCAAGGAACGGCGACGATGCAGATCAATCCCGACATAGGCTGTCATCCGGGGCCTCCTTCCACTCGGTGGATTGCAGCAACCCGGATGATGCCGCGTCACCGACGAGCGGGAGGCCCCCGCCCGCTCATCGCATCACTGATGCGTGCGGGCCACGGCCGAAATCGGACACCGAACGTAGCCGCGATAATCGACACCCAGACCGTCGTCACTGCCCGTCCTAGCCTCAATGGACGCCGTGAGACATGGTCCTGAAACAGTGCGATCTCGTCGGCTCCCGTTACGGACGCGGTATGGAGCCTCACGAGGGCCGCCGCGAGGTACTCCAGAAACGCCGAGAAGCCCTTGCAGTGCAAGGGCCTTCCT
>CAVPHV010000022.1:0-28829 GCA_963704825.1 uncultured Acidimicrobiia bacterium | reverse complement strand
TAGCAGCAGCTCACCACTGGCCCGCAACGTTCATCCGCTCGTCGCGACGCAGCCGGCGCTTTTCTACGAAGTAATACGCCGCCACCGTGAGCGCCGCCAGACCCAATCCCACTGATGCGATCACATCCGACAGATCCGCGTCCCGGAAACCGGCAGCTCCTCGACCGCCGGCGCGATCTGCATTCCTCCTCGCGTGATCGGCTGCCCGACCTCTCACAGAGGCGCCGGATACCGAGCGGCTGGCGGAGCGTGCGACGCAACAGTGTCCTTCATGTTGGGTTCACGGTTCCCCCGATCGGGAGGCTCATCGTCGAGCCGCCAAGTGCGGACCGCGATCCAGGGTTCTGGGCGACTGCGAGCAGGGAGCGTCCACTGTTGTAGATCTGTTCAGCGACAGGGCGCAGGGCAACGCCGACGAAGGGCAAGATGATGAGGTCGCCCGGGTCGGTGTTGGCGTTGACCCAACTGACGACGTCGGCGCCGTCTCGATACGCCGAGTGTTCCGGGAGCTGAATGTCGAGTGCGGAGATCGCCTCGGGGGCGGCGGGACCGACGACGAGTGGACGGTCCTTTCCGGTGAGTGAACGCGCGATCTGGGCACCCAACGAGATCGAGGGCACGCTGCCCGGTATGAGGTTGTGGGCGACGAGAGCGACGCTCGGGTGTGTCGCGACGTCGTCGTGGAGTGCTGCGATGAGGACGGGCACCGACGTGGATGCGATGATTTCGCTGTAGCTGGCTCCGAGTAGATGGCTCCGGAGATTGCTGGGCCCGGGCCATGCCAAGAGCAACAGCGAGGAGTTGTCTTCGATTGCGGTGCGGTTGATGCCGGATGCGACCGACCGATCGACACGGAGCTGGGTTTCGACGTCCTGGCCCAGTCGTCGCAGCACGTGATCGGCACGGACTTGTTCGGCGCGTCCCCACTCGATCCGGTCTGGAGCTGTCGATGGAACCACGACGATGGGCTGGAGGATGCCGCCGACGGGGTCAGCGAGTCGCCCGGCGAGCCCGATGACCCGTACCAGCATGTCATCGGGGATATCCGCGGCCGGTAGAAGAATGGCTTCGCCGGGACGCCGCTGCTCGTCGGCCGGCATCATGACCCTCGGTGCATACCGGTTCGTGCCGATCGATGTGATCACGAGGCTGACGGCGACGACGACCATGACCGCGTTGACCACGTCGTCGCCATAGAGCCCCGCCTCGAGGCCAATCACCGTCGCGGCGAGTGTCGCAGCTGCCTGGGCCACCGACATCGAGAACATCAGCCCGACCTCGGCGCCGGCCAGATCGAACAAGCGGCCCGACAACCATGCTGCAGCCGCCTTCCCAGCGACCAACGCAACGATGAAGCCGCCCGCCAACCGCAAGGTCGCAGCGGTGAACATCACTTCGGGATCGAACAAGAGCCCAACCGACACAAGAAACGTCGGAATGAAGATGGCGTTGCCGATGAAATCGGTCACCGCCATCAAGGGACTCGCGTTCGGGACCAGCCGGTTCAGTCCGACGCCGATGAAGAACGCGCCAATCAAGGCCTCGATCCCGAGCAACTCCGCGACCACCGCCGAGGACGTCAGACCGATGAGCACCATCAAGTACCGCAGGGTTCGTTCCTGACCGATCCCCATGAAGAAAGTGCGGGCCAGCGCGGGATAGATGATCAAGCACCAGAAGGCCAACCCGATCATGCCCAGCGTGATGCTCAACACCAGCCGCACACCACCCGAGCCGCCGGTCTCGGCGCCGATGATCAAGGCCAGGATGACCAACGAGACGGTGTCGGTGATCGAACTCGCGCCGACAATCGCCGCCACCGCTCGGTTCTTGGTCAACCCGAACTGGTTCACGATCGGATAGGTGATCAACGTGAACGACGCCCAGAACGAACCGATCAATATCGACGCGGCAGTATCGATACCGAGCAACAACGCCACCCCAGTACCCAACACCAGCGGGATGAACGCGGTCAGCAAACCGAACCCCACGGAGATCTTCCGATACCGGATGAACGAGTCGATGTCGAGCTGAAGGCCCGCCAAGAAGATGAGGTACAACACGCCGAGACTGCCCACCGAATCCAAGGCCTCGAACCTGGGCAGCACATCGAGCATGTTCGGGCCGATCAGAGCCCCACCCAGCAACAGACCCATCAACCCGGGCAATCGGAGTCGCTCGGCAATCAGCGGACCGAAGACAACAATCAACGCCACAACCGTGAACCCGAAAGTGGGCCCCTGCTGAACAGCTTCCCAGGACATCCCCTACCTCCGCACGCTCAGTGGCCCAGCCGCGGAACCCGATGACGACACCCGCCGCACGACGAGGAGCCTCCGCACGCCAGGGCGGACAACAAGTCGAGAGGCATCACCGCTGAATCTGACAGATGAGGAGCAGCTCCCGGCTCCCCAGCTCGGGAGCACGCACGCACCCTGGTGCCGTGGGCTTGTCATCGAGATCCGGGCAGGTCGAGGTCTTCCGTGCTGCCGTCAGGCTCAACCGTCGAATCAGTGGACCGGGTCAGCAACAGCACCACACTCACGGTCAAGACCCAGGCCGGGAAGGCAAATCCGGCCGGTTGGGTGACCAGCGGGAGGACGAAGAGCACCAGGCCACTCAGATATCCGATCACTGCAAGCCACCTTGGCAAGACGCGGCTCCGCATGATCACCGTCGAGGTGGTGAACATGAAGGCCGCCTGAATGCGGGGTGCGACGACGAGAATCAGGGAGCCACCGATGCCTCCGGCCAGCGATGCCGATGCCGGGCTCACTGCCGCGGCATCGAGCTGGGTCATGGCGACCGCAGGAGCCGCCAACACGGCAGCGCCGCTGAGCCACACGGCGACGTACAGGATGCCCGAGCCCAGAAAGACCGTGGAGAAGAACTGGTCCTCGAGGTCACCCAGGCGACGTCGTATCACTGCCACGAACCACAAGAACGCGATTGCCGCAACCGATGCCAGAGCGAGTGCCCCAATCAGCCAGGCCTGATGCGTGACATCATCAAACCACTTGGCCAGTTCCTCATCACTGAGCTCCAGGCTCGGAAAGCGCGAGAGGCGAATCAACGCCAGGACGGTGAGTACCGAGTAGGCAATGCCGGCGATCGCCGCAGCCTCGATCGACCGGCCACGACGGGTCGGGTCACCCATGGTCGTTCACCTCTGGACGGGCGACGGTGATGATTCAGGCCTTTCGCAGTGGGGGTGGTGTCCAGGTGCCGTCGAGGACTTCGGGTCGCGGGTCATAGAGGCGGATCGTCACGCCGAGTGGCCCGGTGGGGGCCGGGAGCCAGTTCGCTCGTCGATTGTCGCCGGGGTCGGAATGTTGGAGGTACAGGTCGAGTGATCCATCGGCGTTGTACACGAGTGGGTCGCGGTCGCCGAGGGCGTAGCGGTCGAGGTCGTTGAGTACCGGGAAGCCATCGCCGTCGTACATGGTGACCGACCAGAACGCGTCGGCGGGTGGCAGTGCGTCGGCATCGAAGTGCAACACGTAGTCGACTTCGCCCACGGGCGTGTTGCCGTCGGCGTCGTGGAACAGGACCGGGTAGATCGCGTCCTCGACGAGGTTGGCGCCGAGGCCGATCTTGGCGATGATGGCTCGGCGCCAGTAGTCGGTGCCGTAGACCCCCATCGTGAACGTCGGCTGGCTCCACCCGTCGACGACCGGGTGCATGGCCGTCAATCGCTCCATCCTGGCTTGCGCCGACACGGCGCCGGCCTCGATGGCGTCGCGTGTTCTGGTGTCGAGTGCGTCGGCGTCGAACGGGTCGCCCGCGACGACACCCAGCCGGCGCATCCGGGCCAGCAGTGGCTGATCGACGAGGTGGGGCTGATGCTGTTGCATGAGGTCGGCGGTTCGCTGGAGGAACTCGACGCCGGACAGTGCCAGGACCTGGTCGACGGGTGCCGTGGCCATGTCGAGCGAGTCGTCCGACACGGAGGTCGGCACTGTCGGCGCAGCGGGCCAGACCGACAGCGGAGTGGCGACGAATCCGTCCTGCACGTCGTGCACGGCTGCGTAGTCGGCGGGGCCGTTGGTCTGGGTCCGCCCGATCACCCAGCCGATCGATGTCGGCGCGTCGATCCGTTCCATCCCGTCGGGCAGGGTGCCTGACCAGCCCGGGCCGACGAGGGCGTAGTGGCCGGCCGCGGTGCCGGTGGTGCGCCGCCCGACGAGGGCGAACACGTCGGACCACATGTCCATGAACGGCAACATGTAGTAGCGGCCGGCCGTGTCGGGCACCGAGATCACGACCGGCTCGTCACGAAGGTCGAACCACAGAATCGAGTACAGGGTGTCGAAGTTCGGGCGGACAACCTCCTTGAAGTCACCCGGTGGGAACGCCTGCATGTGGGTGAACAGGTTCATCGGCCCGAACCCCGGCCGAAGGCCGGCGGGGACGTTGGTGGTGACTCGTCGTGTGACTTCCATCAACACGATCGGGAAGCCGAACAGATAGGCGTCTTCTGCGATCCGAGCGAGCTCCTCGGAGCTGGTCTCGAGTTCGGCAGACATGTCGTTCTTCCTTGTCCGGCTGTCGGGTCAGGATCTGGGATGGCGTCGCCGAGCAGGCTAGTACCGAAAGCCGGGTGCGAGCCGTCCTCGCCTACCTGTCGGAGTCCCGCAGCTGAGGTGGTGTTATCCCCACTCTCGAAGAGCGGCGAGCACCATGGATTCCTGCGCACCAAGCGACGATGATGCAGGGGTGGAGGTGGCCATGACGAGTGTCCGAGTGTTGATCGTGGACGATCAACTGCCGTTCCGCGAGGCGTCGCGGATGGTTGTCGAAATGACAGATGGCTTCGAGGTCGCTGGCGAGGCAGAGAACGGCCGTGAGGCCATCGACCTCGTTTCCGAGCTGAAGCCTGATCTCGTGCTGATGGACGTCCAGATGCCGGGTATCGACGGCATCGAGACGACCCGTCAGATCAGCGCCCTCCCCGACGCTCCAGCCGTCATCGTCATGTCGACCCATGAATCGGGTGATTACGTCGGTGTGGCTGTGGCTGCCGGTGCCGTCGGGTTCGTCCCGAAGTCGCAGTTCAGCTTCGACATGCTGGCCGAGATGTGGGAGCTTGCGCAGTCGGACTAGACAGGTACGTGGTCGCTGACCGGTATGGATCCGGTGACGGTGGTGCCGTGTCCGGGGGTGGAGGTGATGGTCCAGGTGCCGCCGATGGTGTCGATACGGTCGGCGATCCCGCTCAGTCCCGCACCTCGTTCGATGGTTGCCGCATCGAAGCCTCGCCCGTCGTCGGACACCTCGAACCGCAGGTCGCCATTGCGGGCCGTGAGCCGCACCGTGGCCCGGGACGCCTCCGCATACTTGGCGGTGTTCTGGAGCGCTTCGAGGATCGTGAAATACACCGCAGACTCGACATCACGCGGGATATCGGCCCACATCGTCAGACTCGAGAACCACCGGCACTGCGGCTCTACGGGTCTCTTGCGCCAACGCCACCGTGAGACCCTCCGCACCCAACAACGGCGGATACACACCCGCAGCGAAGTCCCGCACCGCCTGGATCGCGTCCCCAGCCTGGGACTCGATATCGGCAAGCAGGCCCGCGGTCCGGGTGGCGCCAGCCTCCTCGGCCAGCTTGCGGATCGGACCGAGCTTCACCTTCACCGCTACCAACTGCTGCTGAGGACCCGAATCGAGGTCATGTTCCAACGACCGGCGCGCCGCATCACCCGCCGACACGATCCGGTCGCGGGACCGCTGCAAATCCTTGACCTGACGGCGCAACGCAGCCGTCAGCTGTGCATTGCGCAACGTCAACCCCAACCCATTAGCAAGATTCTCCACGAGCTCGAGTTCGGGTGGCGTTATCGATCCACCCCGAGCTGCCACCAACGAGATCCCACCCAACAACTCGCCACCATGGAACACCGGCAACGACACATCCGCCTCGCCGTCATCGAACACCGATCCCTCCAAACGGCGCACCTCTCCGACCTCAGGCCACGCCGACGCTGAGCGGAATCCCCCACCCGAACGCACCCACGCCACCGCCCCGACCGCACCCGTCCCATCCACGATCAACCGCGGAATGCGAGCCAACACATCCTCATCAGACTCATCCGTCGCCCGATGCGAAAACGACGCCAACACCTCATACGGCGTCGCACGCTTCCCATACACCAACCGATTCGCCCACCGCTCAACCCGCACACGCACCGGCTGGAACCCGATCGCCACCACCGCCGTCGCCACCACCGCCAATCCCAGATTCGCGCCCTCACCACCCCCAACGAGTTCACCCAGACCAACAACAATCCCCACATACACCACACCAATGAAGGCAGCCAGCACGCCATACGTCACCGTCCTGGAAATGACCACATCGATGTCGTAGAGGTGGTACTTCAGCACGGCGATGGTGATGACCGTGGGGATGACGCTGATGCCCAGAACCAGGAGGAGTCCCACGACACCCGATCCCCACGACTCGAGGAGGAAGGCGATCACCCATGCGGTGGCGAACACGAAGAAACCGAACAGCACCCACTTGATCTGTTCCCTCTCGACGCCCGGTGCCCTTCGGTAGCGCATCACCATCGCCACAGCTCCCCCGGCGAGCAGGACGAGCACACCGACGAGGAAGATCAACAACACCGGCGCGAATACGTCGGCACCGACGAATCCGATCGGGTTCTCCACGAACCAGGCCTCAGACGTCGGGCCGATCTCCTCGGAGACGAGCGAGCTCACCACGAGGAATCCGAACAGTACGAGGGCCAGACGGGGCGCCCACATCCACCGTCGGGAGAGCAACGACCCGGTGGGGAACACGTAGAGCAACATGAACATCGGGAAGAAGAACGTCGCCCAGGCGACGTTGTTGTACCAGAGCGCAGCGAAGAGCTGCGGCGACATGGTGGTTGGCGGTTCGTCGATGAAGAAGAACACGGCGTCACCGAGATTGCTGAGGGTCATCCCCGCTCCGATCACGAGCAGGATCAAGCCGATGCGGTTCCCCGGCTGCCGGGAGACGATCAGCGCCCCGAGTGCGGCGAAGGGAATGGGCACGATCGTCCACAGGAAGTCGCCGAGCGAGAGTGTCGCGTCTTCCGCCAGGAGCCGGTAGGCGACTTCGAGTCCCAGGGCTGCGAGGGCTACGGCGACGGCGATCCACCAGGCAGCGGTCACCCTGCGCTTCGTCATGGCCGTCGTCATGTCGAGGCCTCATGAATACCGGCGCCCGCCCTCCGCTGACACCTCATGCTGGTTCCATCGATCGGGAACGCGCAGGCAACTCACCCACGACCACAGCGTGGTCGATCTCACGTTTGATGTGAAGACTGCCTCCCAGTGCGTCGATCCTGTCTTCGACGGCGATCACGTCGCCAACGGCACTGTCGGTGCCCACGGAGAACGTGACGGAGTCGCCGCCACCGCGGAGCGTGATGATCACGCGAGTTGCGCCGGTATCGACGGCTTCAGCGATGACCCCCAGCACACAGAAGTAGACGCTCTCTTCGACGGATCGCTCGTAGCGACCGATGCGTTCGGCGGTCAGCTCGACCGGGATCGAAATGGTGCGTCGCGCCGATGCCAGAGCAGCCTCCAACCCTTCGGCCTCGAGCAGCGGTGGGTAGATGCCGTGGGCCACTGCACGCATCCCGTCCACGGCGTCCTGGGTGGTGTCGGACAGGGATGCCACAAGTCCAGCAACGGACTCTGCCCCCTCACGTTCCGCCAAGGTCCGGGCAATACCCAGCTTCACCTTCAACGCCACCACCTGCTGCTGGGCACCATCATGGAGATCGCGCTCGAGCCGACGACGCTCAGCGTCCTGGGCAGCCACCAACCGACGCCGCGACACCCGCAACTGCTCGGCACGCTCAGCCAACTCGGCATTGAGGCCCATGTTGCGCAACAGCACCCCAGCACCCGCCGCCACATCCTCCAACACCTTCTCATCGGACCCCGTCACCGCGTCGGCCCGGTCCTTGGTGATACTCAATGCCCCGAGAACATCACCGCGATGACGCACCGCAACCACACGATCGCCCACAATCGCCGCCACCGGATCCTCGCCAGCCACTGCGTCCAGGTCGGCCAGCACATCGGGGGGTGACGCCGCACGCGGATACATCACCTCGCCGACCTTGAGCCACAACACCGCCTCGACCGCACCCGTACCATCGGCCACCAGCTGGGTCACCCTCGCCAACGCCTCATCAGGATCACTGGTGTCCGACAGCCGCGCCGTGGCGCTCGCCAACACCTCATACGGCGTCGCACGCCTCCCATACACGAGGACGTTCGCCCAATGCTGGACCCGCACCCGCACCGGCTCGAACGCCACCGCCACGATCGCCACCGCCGTGATCGACAACGCCAGACTCGGCTCATCGCCGCCACCGACCAGCGACCCGATCCCCACCACGATCACCGCATACACAAACGTGATGAACGCCGCCAACACGCCATACGTCACCGTCCTGGAAATCACCACATCGATGTCGTAGAGGCGATACTTCAAGATGGCCATGCCGATCGCGAGTACCCCGAGGGCCCCCAAGGCCCCGGAGATGATGCTCAGGGCATCGGCAGTATCCGGATACGCGTCCTGGATCAACCCGCTGATTGATAGCAACACAATCCCGACACCGGCAATCGCAAATACCCACTTCATCTGCTGGCGCTCGATGCCATGGCCTCGCCGATATCGCGCGACGAGGGCAGCGACCATGAAGACGAGGAACGCTATTTCGAAGACGACGAACCCCTGGTCTGCAGACACGGGAAGAGCGCCGACTGGGTTGTCGAGGGTCGTCACCCCGGCCTGAGATGTGATGGGACCCGACTGCAATCCGAGTGCGACGAGAATGCCGATGCCAATCGCAATGAATCCGTTGAGTGTCCGCATCCACCACGGGCCAATCGTGCGTCCCGTCGGGTACAGGACGAGTGCGAGCGGGATCGCGATCAGGGCCGCCGATTCGAAAATGCTCTGGAACCACATGAACCATGTGGTCGCCATCACAGCGTCGTTCGTCGCTGCAGCTGCAGCACCGACCATCGACACGTGGACAAGCGTGAGCACCAATCCCCACCCAACGCTGAGGGCCCATCCGAAGCCCTGATGCGGGTAGCGGGCGAGGATCACGGCTCCCACGACTATGGACGAAAGGAAAATGAGTGCGTCGACATGCATCTCGAATTGCATGTAACGGAACAAAACTGCTCCGGCCGGTCCGATGATGCCTGCCCACGCCTCCTCGGCTCCGGGTCGGCTGATGAGGTTGACGGCGGCGAGGTTGGCCGCCACCTCGAGAGCGATTGCCACTCCTGCGACCAGCCACACCGCGACACGCCACCGCCGGGATCCGAGTCGCATGCCGTCATCACCATCCGCGCCGGTGGTACCCACAGGCGAGCCGGGGTGCGCCTCGCGAGAGCCGATTGCGCTCATGCTGCCCTCTTCGGGAACCGGTACGCCGCCACCGGCGTGTCCCTGCCCTTGACCAACGACGCTTCGAGCTCGTCGGCCTCGGGACGATCGACGAGCGCCTCCCAGGTGGGTTGGCTCAGCACCGTCTCACCCGGCTCGGCCCATTGCTGGAGGCGCTGGGTCAGGTTCACGGTGTCACCGACGAGGGTGTACTCGAGGCGCTCCTCGGACCCGAGGAGAGCGGCAGCGACCAGGCCCGTCGACAGGCCGATCCCGAGCCCGAAGGGTTCCTTGCCCTCGGCCCGCCACTGAGCGTTGAGGTCGTGCTGTGCTGCGTGCATCGCTGCTGCCGCCCGTACCGCCAGCGCTGCATGGTCGTTCTGGGGAACGGGAGCGCCGAAGACGGCCATGACAGCGTCGCCGACGAACTGCATCACCGTTCCGTCGTGGCTGAGGATGGCTCGATTCATCGCCGCACGGTGCTCGTTGAGCTGCACCGCGAGCACCGATGGATCGGTGTGCTCGGCGATCGTGGTGTAACTGCGGATGTCCGACATCAACACGGTGACGATCAGTTCCTCGGTCTCCCCTGGCAGCCGGCCACCATCGATGATCTGGGCGGCGACGCCTCCCGGGAGGAGGCGGCTGAGTGACTCGCCCTGTTCCTTGCGGTCGACGATCGCCTTCTGGAGCATGCGCAGGCGGTGCAAGCTGTCTGAGCTCCCGGACGTGAGGCCTTGTGCGAGCCGCATGAACAGGTCCTCGATCGCTGCGTCGGCTGCGGCAGGTGTGGTGTTGAGGTGCCCGGCGATGGCGTTGATGGTGCGGCCTTCGGCAACCTGTTGGAGGAGGTCCTCCTCGGCGGGTGTGAGTGTGGCGTCCCGGCGAACGGGCGTCGTGAGCCCCTCCACGATCTTCGGGTCGAGGACCGACCCGCCCGCCGCCACCTCCCGCACGGCGCGGGCGAGCTGGTTCCCCTCACCGACACGGTCCTTGAGGAGATAGGCATACCCGGCGGCTCCGTCGGACAGAAGGGCAATGGCGTAGTCGGGATCGTCGAACTGCGACAGGATGACGATGCCGGTCCCCGGGTGGCGTCTGCGCACCTCCTTGGCCGCCTCGATCCCTTCTCGGGAGAAGTCGGGAGGCATGCGGATATCCGTTACGACGACGTTCGGGTTGGTGGCCTCGGCACCCGCAACGAGGCCGTCGAAGTCCGCGGCTTGCCCGACGATGTCGAGATCGTCCTCTAGGTCGAGCAGCGCCTTGACGCCTTCCCTCACGATGAGGTTGTCGTCAGCGAGGAACACCGAGATGGGCATGGGTCTCCTCCGGTCGACGAGTGTACGGATCACAGTCTCCGCGTGCGGGGGCCTTTGAGGCCAGCGTGCAGACGCGCCATGTGGGGTGGTGCTGGCACCCGTCGACGACGGTGGACACCACGCTGGTTCACACCGCCCGGTCGTGACACCGTGCAAGGACTCAAGGAGGAGCCCATGCGTATCGAGTCATCTGTAACGTCCGTGTCGTGGATCCCGTCGGAGGCGATGACGGGTCCGCTCCGTGTCCCGGTCGATCTCGGCATCGGCCACTACGACGACCCACTCCCCGACCACATCGACGACCTCGAGGCCCTGCGCGCGGCGGATCGGTTCCGTTTCGCCAACGAATTGCGTGCATGGATCGAGGTTGAGGACGGCCGGGTGGTGGACGCCGGCTACTCGGGCAAGGGCCACATGGGCTCGACGACGGTGGCCCTCGGTGTCGGCAGCATCACGATCCCTGCCGTGTCGTTCCCCGACCTGCGGACCGATCCCATCATCACCGCCACCACAGCCACCTTCACCCAGACGACGGGAGGGCGAACCGGCGCACCGCTACCTCGCCGCATCAACCGCCCACCGTTCCTCAAGATCGTCGCCCCCACCGTCTGGACGACCCTCGGCCTCACGTTGCGGGCGGACGGCTCTCACGACCATGCCGTTGCCGGTGCGTCGAAGATGCCACGGCACTGGATCTATGACGACGCAAACAATCTAGTTGCCAAGAGCGGCATGATCGACTTCAAGGGATGGACCCAGGAGAGTTTCGGCGACAACACGCCGTGGGGCGACGCGGATTCACCGGCGATCGTCACCGCGGTCGAGACCCAACTCGAGCGGCAGCTGTCGCTCCAGATCATGCGGGAAGGGAAGAAGCCGAAGATCCGCCGGTTGGCGGCTGACACGACCCTCGTCGACCAGGGCGACCCCGGATCAGAGATGTTCCTGCTCCTCGATGGCGTGCTGTCCGTCGAGGTCGACGGTGAAGCCGTTGCAGAGGTGGGTCCCGGATCGATCCTGGGCGAGCGGGCCCTCATCGAGGGCGGAACCCGCACCTCGACGTTGCGGGCCACGACGCCAATCACGGTTGCGGTTGCCACGGCACCCGACATCCAACCTGCGGTCCTCGCCGAGCTGGCATCTGGCCACAGGCGCGAAGACGCCCACATCTAGCCATCGATTCGATGGGAGGCACCCCATGACATCTCAACGGCGCACGACCCAAGCACGCACCCAGACCGTTGGACTGGCCACGATCACGGCTGGGTTCGTGGCTGTCGTGGTGGTCTCGTTGACCCTCCTCGACGGCGACGAGGCCGGCATCTTCATCGCACTGATGGTTCTCGTGGGCGCCGCCACGCTGGTCACCTGGCGATTCGACACACAGTGGGACAAGGCCATCGGTTTGGTCGGCACCGTGGTGCTCCCGAGTTCCTCAACCCCCAGAGCTCCCTATTCGCGCTGACCGGCAGATCCGTGACCTCGGGGTTTAGGCAGAGTTGTCGTTGACCTGCGGTCCTCCCGCTGGTTGGGTTGTGTTCTCGCCCGTCCTCGTGGTGCTCGCGTGGCCAAGCCGCGGCGGCCCAGGCTCTCCGAACACCTCCCGCCGAGGTGGCGGTACAGAAAACGAGTCTCGCGGCGTTGTATCGCTGGTGTTAGATTCCTTCGGACCAACTGCATGATTTGGAGGAAAGCATGGACTGGGGCGCCCTATTCACGAGTTTCGAGGGCCGAATCAATCGCGGCAAATTCTGGGCCGGCTACGCCGTGCTGTGGGTCGCCACGGTTGTCGTCGTCGGCATCCTGTCGGCGGCGCTCGGTGACTCGGCCAGCTTCTGGATCCTTTACGTCATCGCCGTCGCGATCCTCCTCGTTGCCGGCCTCGCGGTTCAGATCAAGCGATGGCACGACCGGAACAAGTCCGGATGGTGGATTCTGATTGGGCTGATCCCGATCATCGGCCCGATATGGGTGCTGATTGAAACCGGTTTCCTGCCGGGCACCCCGGGCCCGAACGACTACGGCCAGGACCCCCTGGCGGCAGGCTGAGCGCGACCGGACTCCGGTCCTGAAGTCCGATCACTGAGACAGTAGATCACGAGCCAGGCGCGACAGGAAACGGTATCGACCTTCGAGGTTGTCCCGGAAACCTGACGAAACCGAGCGCTTCGCGGAGGGCGCCCAACCCCGTTCGGCGAGCTGCTCTGTGTCGATGACGGCGGAGTTGATCCTGCCGCCACGCTGTTGGTCACGCAAACGACCCTCGCTCACGCAGGGGTTTTGGTTCCTGACACAAGAGAAACCCCCTCCAACAACGCAGGGGGATTCGTTTCGGCGTACTTCGCAAGCGAAGTCCGTTGGCACGCCCGGAGGTGACTCGGCGAGCTCTTCGAATTAGACCCCAACCTTCTGATCCGAGACTCTCCGAGCCCAGTCCACAGGTGTCCGCTGGAGTCCATCGGAGTCTGAACGACGGGCTTTCGAGTCCACCGGCGTTCACTGTCGGCCATAGCCGTCCGCAGGGAAGGGCTCACAACTTGGCCCTGCGGGAGTGGTTGCGCTCGAGGTGACTCGGACCGACCGGGCCGGTCAACGACCGGGAAGGTCAACGCCATCCTCACCGTCTCCGGTATGGTCATTCGATGGTTCTTGGGCCCAGCGAGGCCGGCTGTCGAGGTCAGCCCGTAGTCATCCACCGGCGACGGCGTCGAGGTACTCAGCCATCAGCCTTCGTGCGCCGGGACGGCAGCGGGAAGCACGACCCAGTCGACCCAGTCTCCTTCGTCGTCTCCTTCGCCGTCGAAGACCGTCGGGTAGCGATCGGGATACGTGTCCTTGAGCCACTCCTCGTATTCCAGGAGCGCCCTGAAGCGGCCATCCTCGGCAGCGCCGAGCTGCGCGTCCCACTCGGGTCGATGAACCTCACTCGTGCGAAACCACCGCTCACGCAGGGGTTTCGGTGGCAGGCCCGCGGGGTGACTCGGCGAACTCTCCGAGTTCGACCCGCGACGTGAGTTGCACGTCAGACAGGCCAGACCTTGTCGAACGTCACGAGCACAACCTCGGTGTCGTCGTCGACCTCCCACCCCGCACCGGCGTAGTAGGCGAGGTGCGCCTGCCGCCAGTAGGCGAGGCTTCGGTCACCTTCTCCCTCGACCCAGGCAAACTCGTCGTCGACATCGCCGAAACGTCGCACCTCGACTTGCGTGGAGCGAATGATGCACACCGGTGCACCACCGCCATCGAGGATAACGTCATAACTCCCGACCTTGGGGAGTGGGTCGCCGTCCCGCTCGAACTCGGCGAGCAGCCCGGTCGTTGCCCGCTTCGGCCCATCGAGCACCAGGCGGGCAAGCTTGTCCGCCAGAGCCGGCCGCGACTCGTCGCCAAACGACCACGCCTCATAGCCGTCGTGGACACCCGTCGCCGCCGCGAACGTCTGCCAGAACGCGTCGACGGGATCGGATGCTGGAGCCATGACAACAGGCTACCGAATTCCAAAGATCCCGCGACCCGGTGGATCCCCCGGACGGTGTCGTCCGGGCATCGCGCTCGCCCCGAGCGCCCACTGGTGGCAGGCTTGCCCGCATGAACTGGCACGAATTGCTACCGAGTGGCCTCACAGCTCGCGGCGCCCGCATGTCAGACGTTCCGGCGGTGACCACGCTGATTCGGGCGTCGGAGGCCGTCGACCACGGGCTGGCCGAGCAGGTCGAAGATGAGGTTGGGAGCTACTGGCGACGGCCCAGCTTCGACCCTGCCACCGACGCCGTACTCGTCCTCGAAGGCGATGCCCTGGTCGGCTATGCCGAGATCTACGGATGGCGCGCCGATGGCACCGTCCACCCTGAGGCCCGCAGCCGTGGAATCGGTACCGCTCTCATCGCCTGGACGGAAGAACGAAGGCTCGCACAGACGCCACCCGAGGAGGGGGCGCGTCTCGGGCAGACCATAATCGACACGAACCTCGGGGCTCGCGATCTGCTCATAGGACGCGGTTATGCGCCGCGCCATACCTCATGGGTCCTGACGTTGCCGGCGGATGCCGCTCTTTCCGAGCAGCCGCTCCCGTCGGGAATCACGATCCGGACGGCACGCCTCGGCTCCGAGGAACGCGAGGTCTACCAGATCGTCGAGGACGCGTTCAACGAATGGCCAACCAGAGTGCCTGCCTCGTTCGAGTTGTGGAAGTCGATAGCGACCGGTCGCTCCGATTTTGATCCCAGCCTCTGCTTCGTGGCCGACCACGACGGAGAGGTCGTTGGGGCCGTCTGGGCGATCATGTACCCGACCGAGGGGTGGGTTGAGCAACTGGCGGTCCGCGCCGATCACCGCAACCTCGGCATCGGGACGGCTCTACTCCGGACCGTTTTCGGCGAGCTCCGGCGGCGAGATGCGCCATCACTTGGGCTCAACACCGACTCCAGAACCGGGTCCCTCGACCTCTATCTCAACATTGGGATGACGCTGCGCGACACCTACACGCACTACAGCAGGCTGCTTCGCTCGCCCGCTTGAGGCCGCGGCGGATGACTCCCGACGAGCGCACCGAGCCGGCGTTGCGTGCCAGTGGTTCACCCGTTCACCGGGCGGGAGGTTCTGGTGGTCCCCCACCCCTCGGCGCCACGACAAACCTCGGCCTCGACCCGCCTGTTCGGTGGCCCAAGTTCATTGGTGGGCCCATACGGGGTCCGGTCCGACCAAGTAGAATACGTTCCAGTGTGCCTGCAACGGGCACTCGAAAGGGGAGGGGCTCCACTCATGACGAGGAATCCGGCTTTGTGGCGGCGCGGCCTTGTGCCGTTTGCGATGGCATTACTGGTGGTTCTAGTCGGCGCGGCCGTGGCGTTCGCCAACGGAGACACGCGTGTCGCGGTCGGCAGCCCGGATACGCCGTTTCCCCAGAACAAGCAGAACGAGCCGTGGGTAGCGATCGACCCGAGCAATCCGCTCGTGATGGTGGCGGGTGCGAACGAGGAAATCGACGTCGAGGCGTGTGAAGCCGGCGACCCGACGAGCTGCCCCTTCACCGCCGGAGTCGGCAATACCGGCATCTACATCTCACTCGACGGTGGGGTCTCCTGGACCCAACCCACGTACACGGGCTACTCGGCGCGCGATTGCCTGGGACCCGAGCCGTGCGTTCCCGATCCCGGAGGCGAGATCGGGACATTGCCGTGGTTCTTCGAGGCGGGCCTCGTCTCGGATGGCGACCCGGCCATGGTCTTCGGGCCTCGGCCCGACGCGAATGGCAGTTTCTCGTGGGACAACGGATCACGTTTGTACTACTCGACGCTCACATCGAACTTCGGTGCCACCAAAGACGAGATTGCCTTCAAGGGCTTCGAAGCCATTGCGGTCTCTAGAGTGGACGATGTGGCTGCCGCAGCGGCCGACGACCAGGACGCCTGGATGCCGCCGGTCGTGATTTCAAAGCAGAACTCGGCTCTCTTCTCCGATAAGGAAGCCATTTGGGCGGACAATGCGGCCTCGAGTCCGTACTTCGGCAACGTATACGTGTGCAACGTGGCCTTCCGCAGCGCCGGGGGACCACCAGAACCGGTGGTGTTCCTCCGTTCGACCGACGGTGGAGACACTTGGTCACAACGGCAGATCAGCCAGGCTGCCAACACCAATCAGGCAACTGGGCGGGCAGGGGGACGCCAGGGCTGTGTGGTACGAAGCGATAGTCTCGGAACGGTGTACGTGGTCTGGCGAGGATCATTCAAGGGCGATGACGTCGTCTGGCTGGCCCGTTCCACCGATGGCGGAGTCAAGTTCGCCAAGGCCGTCGCCGTGGCAGTCACCGGCACCGTGGGGGCGTTCGATCCGGTGCAAGGTCGTTTGACCTTCGATGGTGTCGCAGGGGCACGTACAAATGAAGGCCCGACGATCGACATCGCCAACGGGGCCCCGTCCGGCGTCGGTGCGACGAATACGATCGTGCTCGGCTGGACCGACGGCCTGGCGGGACTCAACAACGAGACGGCCAAGGTTCAGGTCTCGACCGACGGTGGCTTCACCTGGTCGGCGCCGGTGACGGCCAGCGAAACTGGCGATCGGCCCGACTTCCCGTGGGTGGCCATCTCACCCGACGGCGAGGACGTCTATGTGACGTACATGGGCTTCCAGGATCCGTGGCGTACCAACACGAGCGAACCACGGAGGATGCAGGGCGTGGTTCGACATGCCGAGTCCTCCAATCTCTCGAACTGGTCGACGCTGCACCGCGGGGCGCTTGGCGATGCCCGTGGCTCGAGTGCCAACAGCCTGACCGCCGAGTTCCTCGGCGATTACAACTATGTTGTCGCCACGAACGACGGTGCCATGTCGGTCTGGAACGACGTGCGCGACGCTGCAGTCTGCGATGCCGTGAATGTGTGGCGCCAGTCACTGGTCGACGGAGCGCCGACGGCCAAGCCGGCTCCCGCAACTGATTGTCCGGAGACGTTCGGCAACAGCGACATATTCGGGATCTTCCTCGACGACCCCACGCCGTAGCTGAGCAGTCTGCCGACGCACCATCAGTGGGGCCCCGTGATCGGGGCCCCACTGATCATTGAGCTTGCCACGGCCCGAACGATGCCTCGTTCGAATCAGCCAGGCGACACCCGGGCCAAGTGCTGGGTAGCCAATCTGGCATACCAGAGGTAGTCTTGAAGTATGAAGCTGAGTGTGAGCCTTCCGAACGAGGATGTCGAGTTCCTCGACCAGTACGCCAAAACACAAGGCTACGACTCCCGGTCGGCCGTAGTCCACAAGGCCGTCCGCTTGCTCCGTGCCGCAGGATTGGGCGCCGACTACGCCAAGGCGTGGGATGAGTGGTCCGAGTCGGGCGACGCCGCCGCCTGGAACGCCGTCGTCGGGGATGGACTGGGTGGCTGATGCTGCGCGGCGAGATCCGACTCGTCGACCTCGACCCGGCGCGCCGCGGCGAGGCTGACAAGAGAAGTCCGGCGGTTGTCATCTCCAACGACGGTGCCAACACGACAGCCGCACGGTTGGGGCACGGTGTGGTGACCGTAGTTCCGGTGACCTCCAATGTGGATCGGGTGTATCCCTTCCAGGTGCTGCTCCCTGGAGCCGAAACCGGCCTCGACCGGGACTCCAAAGCCCAGGCCGAACAGGTTCGCTCCGTGTCCGTCGAACGCGTCTCCCACAAGATCGGTGCCGTGCCGCCCGTGCTCATGCTCGCCGTCGACAATGCCCTGCGCCTACACCTGGATCTGTAACCTTCGCATTCTCCCCGGTCATTGCATGGACCGGGTGTTGAACCGTCCCATCGCCGCCTCACAGGCCGCCCCCAGGTTCCACCGCCCTCGCTATTCGAGGGTGCCGGCGCGCCGGATGGAACGGTTCGACGGACGGTCCAGGATGAGCTCGGCAACCAGAGCGGTCCATCCGGTCTGATGTGATGCCCCGAGCCCGGCGCCGGTGTCTCCATCGAAGTGCTCGAAGAACAGGAGCTGGTCCTTCCATGCTGGGTCGTTTTGCATCATGTCGACCCCGCCGTACACCGGTCGCCGTCCGTCTGCATCTGGTCGCCAGATCGCGACGAGGCGGTCTGCGAGGTCCTGGGCCACCTCGGCCAGGGTGTGTCGGTCATCGGATCCGGACGGGTACTCGACAATGAATTGATCTCCGTAGAAGTCGTCGTATGAGAGCAACGACCAGATCACGAGGTAGTTGATCGGGAACCACACCGGGCCGCGCCAGTTGGAGTTCCCGCCGTACATGGCGGTGCGGGATTCGGCCGGCTCGTAGTCGATCGTCGCGTTCGGTACCCCTGGGACCTGATACGGCTTCGAGTACCGCTTGGACACGGATCGGAGACCGTAAGGGGAGAGGAACGCGTCTTCGTCGAATAGGGTGTCCAGCACCTTGATCAGCTGGTCGCGATCAACAACGGAGATCAGCACCCTTTCCCCTTCATCGTCGCGGTGGATCTGAGCGTGCAGGCCCCCTCCGGAGTCCCGTTTGGAGTCCAGAGCGCGAGCAAACCGCTTACGGAGGCGCTCCGCCGCCTCGGTATACCGGACGGGAAGCGCCACCACGGGGAGGAGAGGAATAGCACCTTCGAGCGTCTGCACCTTGACGGGGGTCACCGTACCGGATCCATCGATGAGCTGGTCGTAGAAGAACCCGTCCGCCGTGTCGTACATGCCGGACGCGTTCAGCGCGTCCGTGATGATGAGGTACTGCTCGGCGAATTTGATCACCATGTCCTCGTAGACAGGGTTGTTCTCGGCGAGCAGGAGCGCCATGAGGAGCATCGACAGCGCGTAGAACGCCATCCATGCGGTCCCGTCCGCTTGCTCGAGGGTCAGCCCCGGAGGGAGATGGGATCGGTCGATCGGGCTGATGTTGTCGAGGCCCAGGAAGCCGCCCCCGAAGAGGTTGTTGCCGTCGGGGTCCTGCCGGTTGAGCCACCAAGTGAAGTTGAGCAGGAGCTTCTGGAAGACTCGCTCCAGGAAGTCATAGTCAGATGCACCGTCGATGACGAAGACCCGGACTGCCGCGAAGGCGTGGACGGGCGGGTTGACGTCATCGAAGTTCCACTCGTATGCGGGAAGGGCGCCGTTGGGATTGAGGATCCACTCCCGCAGCAGGACGATCAGCTGGTACTTGGCGAAGGCCGGATCCAGATGCGCCCAGGGAACCGTGTGGAAGGCAAGGTCCCAGGCGGCGAACCAGGGGTACTCCCACGAGTCCGGCATGGCGAGCACGTCGAACGCGTCGAGATGTCGCCACATTTCGTTCCGCACCAAGGAGTGGCCCGGCGGTGGCGGGGGCTCGGCGGGATCCCCGTCGAGCCAGCGACTCACTCGGTACGGGTAGATCTGTTTGGACCAGATGAGCCCCGCGCATGCCTGGCGCACTATGCGCATCTCCTCCGAGTCGATGTCGTCGGGTGTGATCGCCGCATAGAACTCGTCGGCTTCCTTGTGGCGCAGCTGCACCACGTCGTCGAACGAGCTGCCCGACCAGCCTGCGGCGACTCCGCCACTGTCAGCGCCGGCGAGCCGCACGCGCAGTTCAACCGTCTCTCCGCCCGGCACGGTCAGGCGATACCACCACGCCGCCTTGGTGCCGATCTTGGCCGGATTCACTGTGGCTGCACCTGAGACGACGTGATCGTTGATGCCGTCCTTCGGGTACGCCGTGATCGGGACGCCTCCGAAGAGCTTCGGTTCGTTGGTCTCGTTGTCGCAGAAGAGCGCGGTTGGCGTCACGCCACCCGGTCCGGGTGCCGCCTCGAGCCGGTATCCCCCAAGGCGTGGGTGATCGACGAGGATGCTCCCATCGGATTCCGAAAGCGAGGGCAGATCCGTGCGGCCCCCCCAACGCCACGTGTTGTGGAACCACATCGTCGGCAGGACATCGATTGTTGCCTCGTCGTCACCGTGGTTGCGGACGGCAATGGATGCCAGGATCTCGGTGGGCGACGCCTTCGCGTAGGTAACGTCGACGCTCCAGTACTTCCCGTCGGCGAAGACTCCCGTGTCGAGCAGCTCGTACTCGGGGTCGTTTCGAGTTCCTCCGGCGTTGACCTGCACCAGCTCCTCATAGGGAAAGGGGGCCTGCGGGTAGTGATACCGCCAGCGCAGAAGGGCATGGCTGGGGACCCCATCGAGGTACCACCAGTACTCCTTCACATCCTCGCCGTGGTTCCCCTGCGGGTTCGTCAGGCCGAACATCCGCTCCTTGAGGATGGGATCGCTTCCATTCCATAGCGCCAACGAGAGACACAAGTCATGGCGGATGTCGGACAATCCCGCCATCCCATCCTCGTTCCATCGATACGCGCGGGACCTGGCCTGGTCGTGCGTGAAGTAGTTCCAGGCGTCACCGTCCGCGCTGTAGTCCTCCCGCACCGAACCCCAGGCTCGCTCGGCGAGATATGGGCCCCACTCGTACCACGGATTCGCCGCGAACAGGTCGTCCTCCGCCTTGCCGGTCGCCTGGGCGAGCCGCTCATGTTCCGCCGTCTCGGGCTTCCGAGCGCTGCCGCCCTTCATGGCTCCTCCGAATCTCGGGTGGGTGCGGTCATTCTCACAGGTCAGCCCTCACCGCGCTGAAGTCACCGTGCGGCGCCGTCTATTTGGTGACGTGAGCGTTTCTGCAGCGTATTTGCTGATCGGCGTGCGCACAAAGGGGAGCAACCAAGGTTGTAGACATAGTGTCTGCATTATGTATACTGCCCCGATGGGAACTACAACGATCCGCGTGGACACCGACACCCACGCCC
Organism: uncultured Acidimicrobiia bacterium; assembly: GCA_963704825.1. Lineage (GTDB taxonomy): Bacteria > Actinomycetota > Acidimicrobiia > Spongiisociales > UBA5794 > CAVPHV01. The sequence goes on along the minus strand of CAVPHV010000022.1, from coordinate 7,843 downwards.
GGCTCCTCGCCCTGAGCCAAACGACCGGCGCGTCGCTCATCGAAACGGTACGCGACGCTGCCGAAGCGCTCCGACGGCAACGCTTCGCCCATCAGGTCGCCGCCGAGCTCGCCGAACTTCGAGAGGACCCTCAGGCATGGGAGGCCTACCTCGCCGAAGCGGATGACACGTCGGTGTCCGATGGCATCGGTTGATGACCTCTGGCTTGTCGACTTCGGCGATCCCTATCCCGGTGAGCCGGCCGCGCACCGTCCGGCACTGATCCTTGGTCCCCCCGACACGTTCGGCCCAGGGTTTCCGTTCGTGATCGTCGTCCCACTCACCACAGCCCGGCGTGGCCTCTCCCTGCATATCGAAGTCGAGCCCAGCGCTGACACCGGTCTCGACACGACCAGCTACATCCAATGCGAGCTGATCCGGTCGATCAACCGCAACCGGCTCGTCCATCCCCTCGGCGCCGTAGGACCAGACGTCAGCAACCAGGTCAGCGCCGTCATCAAGACGCTGCTCAATCACTGACCGAACCGATCCTGGACGTGCCGATATGGGCGGGGTGTGATTGTGAGACTTGACCCTTGTCTGATCGGGTTATGTGGATGATGATGTAGCCGGAGGGTTGAATGCGCCGTCTGTCGATGGTGTTGTTGCTTGTTGGGTTGTTGACCGCTTGTGTTGGCAACGGTGTTTCTGACACGACGGGTCCCGACTCATCCTCCGTTCCTGCGACGCCCCCTCCTGAATCGACGCAGCCCCCAGAAACGGCAGCGACGGTGACACCAACCACTTCGGCCTCAACTACTTCACCGCCCGAAGGGGTTCCGGTTGTCACGCTGGTAGATGGATCGGTCTCGATGAGTCCAGTTTCAGGTACTTCCGGTGCGGACGGTCGACCGGTGATCGCTTACGTTGATTCGGACGGGGAACTCGTACTCTTGCGTTGTGGCGACCCGGATTGTGAGGAACCGCCCGATAAGGTGGTGCTCGGCTACCCAGGTGAGGCCCTTTCGGTCGATGTGGCGCTCCTCCCGGACGGGTCGGCTGCCGTGGCTGTGGAACCAGCAGACGGCGAAGCCTCTCTCCTATTCGTCTGTTCAGACCCTGCCTGTGAATCAGTGGATTCCTCCGAAATCGGGCGCGCAGGACGGGCCGCCTATCCCTCGATCGCGATTGGTGCGGATGGTTTGCCCCGGGTCGTCTACATCGCAGCATCCGACCCCATGGAGCTGAGACTGGCGGCGTGCCAAACGAGAACGTGCAGTCAATGGGAGTGGGCGACCATCGACACGCTCCCCGCACAATCCTTCACCGGCGCACCGTCATTCCGCATCGATACCCGCGACCGGGCGGTGATCGGCTACTGGCATTCCCAGTCCTACGAAGCTCAGCAGTCACGGGTCGCCATCTGCGAGGACGCTTCGTGTGCCGCGTCTCCGACCATATTCAGCATTGACGGTGGCGTTTTCGCCCAAACCACCCCCGGTGTGAACGACGACGAGTTCCTGGTCTGGTATCAGACCGGAAGCGAAGGCCTCCCAAGCGAACTGATCACCGACGAAGCCATGGAAGAAGGCGCTTCGGCATTCCCGGCCATCTGGAGCGACTACTCCGACATCATGATGGGCACATGCACAACACAGGGATGCGCCGACTTCCAGCACGTCGAAGTTGGCGAAGATTGGCTTCTCCCACAAGCCGCCAGACTATTCCTGCTCTACACCGCTCCAGACGGATCAACAGGCGCATTCTTCAACCACGCCTCTCGAAACGAACCCACACCGCAACTCCACGTCACGGCATGTGCCGACGAGACCTGCACCGACGGCGTCACCGATGCCCTCGGCGTCGGCAATACTGGCGTGATGCCCTTCGACGTGATCATCACTCCCGGAATGGCACCGAAGGTCGTGTTCACCTCAGATACAGGCCTCCACCTCTACCGCTGCGCCACCCAATCCTGCACACCCAACCACTAACCACCCGCCCATAACCGGCAGTCGGCGCTAGCAAGACAATATCTGGGAGCACGCCCTGCTACCGACCCGGCAGGCCGTGGCAGTGCTTGTATTTGAGGCCCGACCCACACGGGCAGTGTTCGTCGCGACCGGTCTTGGTGCGGGCACCGGCGGGCTGAGACGGCAGTTTTGTCGCTGCCTCCACACGCCACTCACGGACCTCGATCTCGTGCTCGCACCCGCGGAGATGCTCGCTCCACCGGCGCGGTCGAGGAGCTTCGCCCGTAAGGCGGACGCCGACCGGTTCATGGCCACCGTCCAAGCCGACCTCATCCGGGGTGATTGGACCGACCCGCGGCTATCGAAGATCACGGTCGAGGATCGGGCCGAACGGTGGTTGCGAACCAAGTCGCACCTCAAACCCAAGACCTTGGCCGGCTACCTCCCATCCAACCCGGTCGACGGAGTGCGGACTCCCCGGCAACCCGAACCGTCGATGCTGTTCCTCGACGCCGATCAAGTGGACCGGCTCGCCATGTCGATCCGTGAGCCCTACGGAACCCTCGTCTACCTGCTCGCCTACGGCGGACTCCGCTGGGGAGAGGCGGCCGCCCTCAGGCGTTGAAGATGTGATCTCGTCCAGTCCCGGATCGAAATCACCGAGTCGGTATCCGAAGCCGGAGGCGAGCTCCACCACGGGCCCACCAAGAACCACCGCAGCCGCACCATCGGGATCCCCGAGTTCCTCGGAGAGCTCCTCGCCGAGCATCTCGCTCGACTCGTCCCGGACGATCCCAAAGCGTTCGTGTTCACCTCACCGCTCGGTGCGCCACTTCGCAACAGCAACTTCCGGCGGCAAGTCTGGTACACAGCCGTCGAGCGGGCCGAGCTCCCGCAGGGCCTCAGGATCCACGATCTGCGCCACACCTGCGCGAGCCTCCTCATCGCCGCCGGTGCCAACCCCAAAGCCGTCCAGGTCCACCTCGGCCACTCATCCATCTCGGTGACCATGGACCGCTACACCCACCTGTTCCCATCCGATGTGGACGACCTCGTCAGACGGCTCACTGACATCCGGGCTCGAAGTCTCGCGGCCCCACCGCGGCCCAGAGACCGATCACACGGCATCGAAATCGGTGGGAGATAGCCAAAACCCCCGCCATGACGGGGGTTTCGGGTGGCACGCCCGGAGGGACTCGAACCCCCAACCTTCTGATCCGTAGATCTCCAAGCCGTGTCCACCCGCGTCCACAGCCGTCCACACAGCCCGGAACGATGGGCTTTCGTGTCCACCAGCGTCCACGCCTGTCCACCGTCGTCGACAGAGAATGGCTCCCAACTTGGCTCCCACTCCACGCACGACCCACAGACCCGCCTGCCGGCCGTAGACTCTGAGCCATGCGATTCACCGCCGCCGTCACTCAAGAAGCTCCCTGGTACGTTGCGCGCTGCCTCGAGGTCGAAGTTGCAAGCCAGGGTGACAGCGTGGAGGAAGCTCTGAGGAATCTCCGCGAGGCCCTCGAACTCTACTTCGAGGATCAGCCCTTTCCCGATCACATCGAGACACCGATCATCGCGCCGGTCGACATTCCGGCGTGAGCCCGAGCCTCCCCACGGTGTCCGGCCGCGAGGTCGTGCGTGCTCTTGCCAAGGTTGGATTCTCCGAGGTGAGCCAACGTGGCAGCCACCTGAAGCTGCGCAGTCCGGAAGGGAGAACGGTGATCGTCCCGATGCATCGCGAATTGGCGCGAGGAACGTTGCGCTCGATTCTGCGACAGGCTGACCTCACGGTGGAGGCGTTCATCGAGCTGCTGTGAGCTCACCGACCGGATAGCCCCCAGAATGTCAGAAGGTCGATCTGCCCGACCTCATTCGAAAGCCCTTGGACAAGGGCTCCGGCTCGCCGGCGACGCCTCGGCTCAACAGAGAATGGCTCCCGAGAACTGCTCCCACGGCACACCGGCCCTAAACCCGCCGGACTGTCGACGCGCCGAAACCCCCGCATACGGGGGGGGTTTCGGTGGCACGCCCGGAGGGACTCGAACCCCCAACCTTCTGATCCGTAGTCAGTGCGAAGGGATTCCCTGACCTCGGGGTTTACGTGAGAATCGTGCGTTGAGCTGCGGCTTTGCCTCTTGTTGGTTCGAGTCGCCTTGCATCAGTTTTCGTCGTCTCGCGGCCCAGCCGCGGCCCAAGCGCTGACGGCGGACGCTCAGGATTGACTCAGTCTCGCCTCGAACTCCGCCGGTGGGATCGCCGGGGGATCCTGCTCGTCCCACTCGAGAAGGTCGGCATCACCACTCACGATGAAGTCGACGTCGTGAGCCTGGGCCAGGTGGATCACGTAGTCGTCGTCAGGGTCCCGGGTCAGCGCCGGACCCGGCGCCGGATCGGGTCGAAGGTCTGCGGCGGTAGCCAAGGTCGTCACATACAGTTCGGCAGCGTCAACCGAGATCCACTTCCGAATGCGCTGCCGCTCGGTCAACACGCTGCGCACTTCCCCGAGCAGCCGATCACAGATCACCAACTCGAACCGCTGGTTCTGCAGCCAGGCTTGCACGATCCGGTGTGAAGGACCTCTGCTGATCGCCGCCGAGATCAACACGTTGGCATCGAGTACCACTCGCATCCGAGTCGCTCAGGACGCCGAGGTCCGGTGCCGGCGTCGGACCCGACTGACCTCTTCGGTGACGATCCGCATCGCCTCGTCTTCGTCGAGTTCGGAGCCAGCCACGATCTCGTCGAGCACACGTCGCGTTTCGCGGGTGTAGTACTCCCACGCGGACTGGCGTGACATCCCCAGGCTTTCACCGATCTGGTCCCAGGTGGCGCCCTGGCTGCGCGCCGCCTCTACCCGCTCACGCCGCAGCGCTTCGAGCTCCACATCCGCCCGGGACAGCTCTCGCAGCGCCTCAAGCGGATCTGCTGGCAAAGAGTCGACATCAATCACTTTCATGCATGTCAGGATAACCTGACATGTACCGCTCCGCTAGACCAATCCTGGAAGTGCCGTTCTCGGACACTCTGCGGATTGCTCGTTCGTGTACCCGATTTGGTGATCGGCGTTCTTTCCTGACAGGCACCGCGCTGTGAGCCGATGCCGGCATCCGCCCTCCGGACCGATCAACGACGTGCCACGCTACGTCGGGATGCCGCTGATCCACCGCTGGTGCACGTCGAACCGTTCGGTGCACCGACCGGCTCGCCACCGTGAGCGCTTGCCTTCATCGGAGGTCACGAACGCCTCAGTGCCGGTCGGCGCTATTCGGCGTAGCGCACGCTCTAGGGTTCGCTGATGGCCTCACGACTCTTGGCAGTGACGCTCGACGCTCGCGATCCTGTCAGGCTGGGTCAGTTCTGGGGGAGCATGCTCGACCGGGAAGTCGTCGAGCACTCTGGAGGCGTCCTGCTCCCCGGAGATCCCACGAAGCTTGGCCTCCGGTTCGTCACGAACCCAGCCGCCAAGACCGGGCCGAACCTGGCCCATTTCCATCTCACGAGTACCACCGCCGCCGGTCAGCAGACCACGGTCCAGAAGGCGCTCGATCTCGGTGCTCGCCACCTCAACGTCGGGCAAACCCCCGAAGAGGGTCACATTGTCTTGGCAGATCCTGACGACAACGAATTCTGTGTGATCGAACCCGAGAACAGGTTCCTGGCAGGTTGCGGCTTCCTTGGTGAACTCGCATGCGACGGCCCCCGGGATGTCGGGCTGTTCTGGAGCAAGGCTGTCGAGTGGCCGCTGGTCTGGGACCAGGATCAGGAAACTGCGATCCAGTCACCAGACGGAGGAACCAAGATATCGTGGGGAGGCGAGCCGGCAGCCCCTCCAGAGGTGAGAAGGAGACACCGCCTCTACCTCGTCACCAGCGAACGCCAAGAAGAGACCGACCGGCTGGTCTCGCTCGGGGCTACCTACGTCAAACCCGGAGAGGACCGCATCATGGTTCTCGCGGACCCCGGCGGCAACGAGTTCGAACTCGCCAGTCCGTAGTCCGCCGACAGCCGATCCCGCTGATGAGCGTGTGGCAGGTTCAGGTCAATCGAAACCGGCTGGCGGTTCTCGGCGTCTCGTGTGATTCTGGAGTTCGTGGATAGAACGCAGCGTCGTCAACTAGCTCGGGAAGCTCTCGATGGGTATCCCAGTGGCCCCGAAGCTCCGATCGAGGCCACGACCGCTGCGCTCGCCAAGGCGGAGGCCGCCCGATCGGTCATATTGGTCGAGGGGATCAGCGATCAGATCGCGCTCGAAACGCTGGCCGGACGCCAAGCGTGGAATCTCGAAGCAGAGCGCACAGTGATCGTGCCAGTTGGGGGTGCCCAGGCGATATCACGCTACCTCGGCCAGTTCGGACCGAAGGGAAGGGGCCTTCCTATCACAGGCATGTGTGACGCAGGCGAGGAACGACTCTTTCGACGTGGCCTGGCAGCCGGCGGCATCGGCTCGCCCCAGAATCGACTCGAGATGGAGCAACTCGGCTTCTTCGTCTGCGTCGACGACCTCGAGCAAGAACTCATCCGTGCTACTGATCGAGCAGCCATCGAGAGCCTCCTCGAGTCCCAGGGCGACCTCGGCTCATTCAGGACCCTGCAGAACCAGCCGACGTGGCGCGGGCGAGCCTTCGAGGACCAGATGCACCGATGGCTACGTGCCGGCGCCCGCCGCAACCTCCGCTACGCCCGCCTGCTCACCTTCTCACTCCACCCCGACCGGATGCCTCGACCCCTCCAGGCCGTGTTGGCCGCCGCGGGCGCGAAGACCGATGGATAGGCGGTCGTTGACTCGCATGCACGCTGGTCCGGTCTAGAGCTGAAGGGGTCTGAGCAGTACAGAACAGGAAACCGGCCTACGCGTGCTCTCGCAGCGTGACGTTCGCCCCGGACCACGGGCGATCCTGGAGGTGCCGATCTCGCGCATTCGGCAGGATGGGCGCTGTCGCCCCGATTTGGTGATCGGATCGGCGAACCAGGTTTCTGCGCCGGACGAGTCGCCCTAGTTCGGGCGCATACGGGCGGCGTAGGCGCTGGTAGTCGCTACTGGCCGGGGCGGTGAGCAACGATGACCGGCTGATGCAAGATGTTGTCGAGTCGCTCGATGTTGTCGAAACCGGCTTCGGCCAAGAGTGCAGTGAGGTCGCCGATGCTCAGGGCGTGGTATCTGCTGCGGCCAGAGACGACCTGGGCTGGGGCGTCGGTGGTTTGTTCCCGAACAAAGTACATGGCCACGTCATAGGAATCGCCGTGCCAATCTCGGGTCTGGAAGATATAGAACCGGTCGCCTTCGTGACTCCGAAAACCGTATGGCCATACCTGCGGCGATGTCCTGTCTTCGTCCGATCGGTAGTCGCGAAGCCCGATGATGACGGCACCACCTGGCCGCAAGCAGGCGAAGAAACCTTCAACGGCGATCGCGAGATCGGTGCCGGTCAGGTGCGGGAGCGAGTTGTCGGCGCTCAGGACGACATCAAAACCGCCGCCATGGTGGGCGAAACAATGACACATGTCCGCCACGGAGAACGCCACGCTTAGGCCTCGACGGCCGGCTTCTTTATGGGCGCGAACGATCGCGCCAGGCGACAAGTCTGACGCTGTCATCTGGTAGCCCAGGCCTGCCAGGCCCAATGCTTGGGTGCCGATACCACAGGACACGTCGAGGACCGATCTCGCATCGACCACAGTGCGTCGGATCAGCCCGTCGAGAGCCGTTGCCTGAGCCGAGACCGCCTCGTCCCAGTCTTGATAGATCAGGTGATACAGGTCGGCAATCTCGTCGTACACACCAATCACTCCCTCCGTCGGGATGATGGACAGCACCCGCTGTGGTCGACGAAGACCCTAGCCAGCTCGCTCACCGAGAAGTCGGAGGCGTAACCGAGCGCCGACGTGCCGAT
>CAVPHV010000021.1:0-124956 GCA_963704825.1 uncultured Acidimicrobiia bacterium | reverse complement strand
GGATCTGCTCGGACGGAGTGCGCGATAACGCGCGAGGCAGTGAGTGATCTGCGGCCCCAACCCGGCGATAGGGCCCGTGCCAGAAAATTCCCTTCATCCGAGATGAGAGACCTTTCGGCGTGGGAGCTAGTAAGCCGCTGATGATCGGCCATTGGGGGCCGGCGTCGATATGCGATCCTGGCCTGACAGCACAACGAGGCGCCTGACGTGCCGGCAACCATCCCCTAGAGTGGCGCACCTTCTATCTGCAAGCGGTGGCAGTATCGGTCGAGGCAAGGAGAAGCCATGAGGAGTGCTCGCGGGTTGGTTGTCGGATTAGTCGCCATCGCGCTCTCTGTGGGTGCGTGCGGGAACGATGACCCGACAACCGCGGACGCTGTCGCTGCCGCATCCACATGCGCAGAGCTGGTCGACGCTTACGAGGTCGATTCCGTTAATGACGAGGAGGCGGAACTGATCGCTGCTCGACTCGTCGCACTTGCAGAGGCAGACTTCGCTGAAGACGGAATCCTGGACGACAAGGCCACGTGCAATAGAGTGATCTTCGACTTGGACCCAAACCATGCGTCCGCATTCGAGGGTATCGACCTCGAGGAGATGGGGGACTAGGGCCCGCTCACCTGGCACCTGGCCGCCCCTACGTTCCGCCCACAAGCACCCCGATCGGGCTCTCCGGGGACGGTCGATGTCGGGGCCAATGAGTGTCAGGACGCCCACCGATCACCCGTTATGAGCGATATCGCACGACAGCTCCAACCACGCCGAACGGCACATCGTGTGTGCGAGTTTGCGACCACGCGGCGCGGGGAAGGCAGATCGACGCCGACGTGTTCTATTGGCGCCACGTACGACGAAGACTGGCCGGACACGGCAATCAGTGTGGTGACTCGAAGCGCCGCGGGTGAGTGTGAAACGGGAGCTGGGATGATCGCGCATCTGATCGACGAGGGGAGGGACCGGCAGCTACGGGACCGCGGACGCGCCTCGCTGCCGGGTTCAGGTCCCGGCAGCGAGGAGATCGGCAGGAAGAGTTGTCTTTGGGTCAGGTGCGGCCGCGCGGGACCGGGATCACCGGGCAGACGAACTGAGGCCCGGCATCGTTGGCGGTGACGAAGTCGCCATCGATCGCGGCCTGGACCTCATCGTTGGAATCGATGTCGCCGCTGTCGTTGTCGTCGACTGCGGCAACGGCGGCCTCGTAATCGCTGAACGTGAGCACGCGTACCATCCAACGCCCACCGTTGTATCCGGAGTCGCCTGGTGCCGCGGTTGCCACGTTCGGTTGCCCGTCGATGGCATAGATCGTGTCGAAACTGTGCGCCGGAGCGCCGGTTCCTGACAGGTCGGTCGGTGTCCCCACCGTCCGGTACAGCTCACCGTCGACGTAGAACGCGGGACCTGTGACCCCGCCCGCACCGTTGCCGGCGGCAAGTGCGGCCCCGGGCACGAGGAAGAGGGCTGCTCCCACCAGCGTGAGAGCGATCGTGAGTCTTCGCATGATGCCTCTTTCGGATCTTGGTCCCGCTGCTCGGGACCTATGAGACAACGTATCGAGCGTTCCTTTCGGGTCCATGAACAGGAGCTGAAGTCGGGCGAAACAATCCCGGTGACCCGATGTACTCGCATGATGGACCTCGGTACCACGCCGAAGAGACCATCGCTCCGCTGACAACTGCGTTCCGATTCGGGGACCCGGCAGGGAACAAGTTCGGCCACCCCGATCGCCCTGATCTCGCTCCATAACGCACACTTCGCCTACCCGCACAGAGCGGCACGAATGCGTGCTGTGCCGCAACTACGCAGGGTGGCGTCCGACCGCGATTGGGCTCTTCCCTGGCACAATGTTCGCATGGGAACACCGGCCGGGTTCGAGTGGATGCAACGCAAGAACGGCGATGTTGTAGTCACGCATCATGCCCGGGTGGCCGCCATCCTGCGGGGGAGGGCAGCGATCAAGTTCGTATCCGACGTCGGTCGGGGCGACGCGCAAGAGGTGATGGCCAGGGTTACGGGCAACTACAAGCGCGGCAACGAGCGATCGGGCGGCCGGAGCTCTCGGCGCTGAAGTCATCTCGAAGCGCCGCTGATGGCAGCTTCCTTCGGTCTGCGCAGCGGTTGCAGCGCACCGACACTCGATCCCGGTCGATAACGCATGCGTCGCCCGATAGCGCCGAGCGGCACATGAAGGTGCGGGGTCTCGAACACTCACCGTTGCGGTGATGTCGAGTCGCTATTGGGACTCGAAGTGAGTCTTGTATGCCGCCAAGAAGGCGTTCCCTATGTTGGAGCTGCCGAGCTTCCGGTAGAAGAAGCCCAAGAACCCGGGGGCCTCGACGTCGCTCATGACGAGGCGGTAGCTCACTCCGGTGTCGCTAGCGGTGAATTCGTCAGCGAAGTGTGACGTTGCAGTGACCTTCGTTCCGGCCTCATACTGCTCGTCGAACTCCACGACAACGCTGTCCGCCTCGATCCGTTTGGAGATGTTGGTGCGTTTCATGAGGCCTTCGTTGGTTCTGATGGTCACAGAGTCGGTCCCCTGTTCCACCAGCTCAACGCTCGTCATACCTGGCATAAGACTGGTGACCCCTGCATAGAGCTCGCCGGGATTCTCGAGGGCCCGCTTCACTTGCTGGATGTTGCAGTCGATCTCGTCTGTGCCTTCAAACCAAACAGCCACGGTTGCTCCTTTGGGCGAGAGCTGAGATGTGATGGACCTCCACAGCCTAGGGATGCCGCGACATCGACGTTCGAGGCGGACCCGCAGAGACTGATCCACCACGCGTCCGTGCAACCAGCCCGAATGCCACGCCGATCAACGATTCTGTAGCAATATCGCACACTTCGCCACCCGCCCCCGATCGGCACCTCGTGCGCTAGCTGACTAGCTGGATGGCAAGCACGGAACGTGGTGAAGTCGTTGCGGTCGATGGTCTGGGTCGATGCGTATTACCCACATATCCTGGTCTTCTTGAGCGGTTCGGGGTTGACAGGTCGGGTCGGTTGGCAGCATTCTTGACCCCGACGGTGTGCTCGGAGCAATGACTCACCGAAGAGCCGGCATCTGAGGGCGAAAGCCGGTCACGCTGGAAGGTCCGAGAGGACCAAAGGTGACGTTCCCTCCTTGTCTTCTCCGGGTGCGCCGTCCTTTGTTCCCCCTTAGACCCACGCGCATCGATCGCCCCGCAACAGAACTGCCGGATCTGCTCGGAGCGAGGTGATCGATATCGTTCGGGGCGGTGCGTGATCTGCGCTACGTGAACTCGGGGTTGATCGCCTACTCCCAGAGGTCAGTGGTTTCGGCATCTTCGAGGCATATCCTTCCCGATCGGGTACTGGCGTAGGGCGGTGTTGCGTTCCGGGCGCGAAGATCGACAAGCGTCGACATGAAGCGATGGAGTTGTGCGATGGTTAACACGATGAACGGAGGCGAAGTGACGCCTGGCGCATGGGACCATTACGAGCTCGCCGAACCGTACCTGTGCCCGTGGTGCGGCGTCGAGGTCACTGGGCCGTGGAAAGGGTTCGATGGACCACAAGCCCTCTTGCTTTGGAGACAGGGTGTCGCAGCACCAGCAGGCAGGCTGTGGCCGGACGCGCCGGTCGGTATCGACCGATCACTCTTCGACGATTCCCGCCTCCCCACGACGTTTCACATCGCATCGCACTGTCCCGATGGGCACGCTGTTGCGCTGGTCGGTGAGGCCCCCGACGGCGCGTGGACGACCATCTCTTCCGCCGTCGAGCAATCGAGGATGCTGGAGACCTACGCCACTCAACTGCCTTGGACAACGTGGGAGGCGCTCGAGTCGGAGTGGCCTTCTCACGGCGCCGTCACCGGCATCGCTGCAAGCATCGAGCCGGACAACGGGGGCCAATACGTCCTGTTTGAGGGCGTCAATCCCACAACCGGCCTATCGATCGCGGCCACATTGACCCGCGGCCACATCCGATTCGACGGTGGTCCAGAGTGGACGATCGTGGCCGCAGACGACCCGGTCGTGGTAGACGTGCGAGAGGAGAGCGGCCGTCTCGTGATGACCGCCCGGCGACTCCAAGTACCCACCTACCGCGGCAACGAAGAGCTGGGCTATCAGTTCGGCCGTGTCGATGACGCCAAACGGATCACGGTGGGAGCCATGACGGCAGACCTCTGGCGCGACGACCCATGGCTCCCTCTCGATGGTAGAGACGGTGAGGCGCCCTTGGCTGAAGCTCTCGCAAGCTTCAACTTCGTCCCCAAACCGTTCGACCGCGAATACGCGTACGCACTCATAGATGCGGCTGCGACCGCACCGTATGGTCAGGGTCACGACGCGATCTCGTCTCACGTCGGTGTCGGTATCTCAACATCAACGCCATTCGCCGCAACGATCCTCGCTACCCACCTCGCCCTCAGCGATGCACGACAGGAAGCAATCAGAAGGGCACGCAGATCCTCACATCTGGAGCAATAACGCACATTCCACACAGTGCCCTAGATCGGCACTTCGAGGGGCGGGATCCTCGATCACTCAACGTGGCTGAGTGGCGATTGATACCGACGGGTTGCGGGACCCTGGGGGGCAACAGGCGGTTCTCATGTGTGGTTGAGGGTCTGACTGTGTGTGGTGGCCTTTGGTCGTCTCCGGGCTGCCCAACGGACGAGGGTGTAGCCGACGCCGATGATGAGCAGTAGTCCGGCTATCCAACTTACCGTCTGTTTGGCCGTCGAGGCGATACCGAGCAGCGTTTCGGCTGTTCCGGTTCGGTCTGGGAAGCTCGTGAGGGCAACCCAAGCGGCCAGGTTCTCGATGTAGTCGAAGCCGCTCCCTATCAGTGGCAGGGCCGCGGCTGCCACGGCGAGGCTGCCCTGTCTGGTGTTCCGAATCAAGATCAATGCGAGCGCCGAGGCCATGAACAGGCCGGAGACGGCGGGGTAGAACAGATCGGCCACTTGGAGGTTGCGGTAGGCGGCCCGTCCAGCCTCGCCGCAGTTGGTAAGGAACGCGTGGACTCCGTCTGCAGATGTGTAGAGCTGTACGTCTGGGGGTGCCTGGCCGCAGAGCGTCTCCACATGTGGGATGGAGAACGATGCCGAAGTGGCGAATAGCACCCCAGCAAAGACAACGGACAGCACACCGGTGATGGCGAGGAACCGCCAGTTGGCCAGCCTTCTCATTGAGGCTGCTACTCGGGTCAATATGGTCACAACAGAACTCCTTGGTTTGCTAAGATGAACACCATACATAAAATGAACAACGTTCACAAATGGTGGGAGATAGTGACAGATACAACGACCCGGCAACGCCGCCAGACGCGAACTCGACAGTCAATCCTCGAGGCTGCTTTGGAGCTGACCGAGGCCAGCGGAGTCGATGGATGGTCGATGCGCGAGCTCGCCACGGCAGTTGACTACACCGCCGGCGCTCTCTACCGGTACTACGACAGCAAGGCTTCACTGCTCACGGCCCTCACCGCTGGGGCGGAGGACGGACTGCGCGCTCGCCTCACCGAAGTCGAAAACGGCGGGTCACGGCTCAACCGGCTCACCGCCCTCGCCCTGGCATACCTCAGCTACGCCACCGACGAACCGACCCGGTTCAAACTCCTGCTCGTTCACACCCCCAGTCAGCGAGCCTCCCTAAACCAAACGCCACAAACCAACTCCCCCTACGCCGTGCTCCTCTCCGCCGTGCAAGACGCACTCGCCACCGGCGAACTGTCGGCAACCGACACCTTCGGAACCGAAGAGATCGCCTACACCATTTGGGCCACCGCACACGGCATGGCCGTACTCGAACAAACCCATCTGGCCGGATTCGACGCCGACTTCGCATCCATCCACATCGAGGCCATCCAACGGCTCCTAACCGGCCTCGCCACCCATCCCCAAAAACGCAAACCTACGAACTAGTCGACCACGACCCAAGCCGGCAACCCCCCTTACCTTGTTGGTGCCCTGTATGTGTGATGCTTGCGGGGTTGTTGCCCGGCTGGGGCGGGCAGGGCTTTCTGCCCCCTGTCATGTTGATGGCCTGGGGGGTGTTGCCACCCGTCCCGGTTCGGGTGTGACTGACCTCTGACGGGGACATGCCCTTGGGGCTCGTTCGTAAGGTGGTTGACGGCGGTCGCACCAGCTCGGGCAGCGAACGAGAATCCAAACCAGGAGGTGCACGTGAGGTCCGCGAAGGACACGTTCGTAGGTGTCGATATGGGCAAGGTCGCCCACTACGCCCAGGCGCTCAACCCCGACGGCGTGGCGGCGTTCGCCCGTCCGGTGCCGAATGATGAGGACGCGATCCGATCGCTGATTGCGGATGCCGCCGAGTTAGGGTCGCCGGTGTTGGTGATTGATCAACCGTCGTCGATGGCGCAACTGTTGTTGACCGTCGCCCGCATTGAGGGGGTTCGGGTTGCTTATGTGACCGGACTGCAGATGCGACGGGCTGCCGATCTGTATGCCGGATCAGCCAAGACCGATCCTCGAGACGCATGGGTGCTAGCCGACTACGCGTTCCGGAACGCGGATCGGCTCGCATGGCTGGACGTCACCGATGACCTGTTGGCTGAGCTTCGGATACTCAATGGTCGCGACATCGATCTGGCTCATGATGCGAACCGGTGCTCGAATAGGCTCCGCGACGCTTTGGTGTCGATATCGCCAGCATTGGAACGAGCTATGGGGGATCGACTGGGCCAGGCAGGTATCCGTGACCTGCTGAGTCGATACTCGACGCCGACGTTGCTGCGGCAGGCCGGTAAGGCACGCATCAAACGGGCGGTCAGTCGCCGTTCTCCACGGATCGCTGACAAAGTGACTGCGGCGGTGTGGGAAGCGCTCGAATCCCAGACAGTGACGCTGCCAGCTGAACAACGCTGGGGACAGATCATCGCGGATCTCGCCGCTGATCTGGAACGCATCAACAACCAACGCGCCGCTCTCGAAACGCAGATTGAAGAGGTGTTCTTGAAACACCCTCTCGCTGAGGTCCTGGTCAGCCTCTGCGGGTTCGGAACCAGGACCGGAGCCAGAACCCTCGCCGAGATCGGAGACCCGCACCGATTCAAAGACGGAGGACGACTCGCCGCCTACGCCGGCCTGACCCCGGTCGATCGGCAATCCGGAACCTCAATCCGTGGCGCCACCAAGAACCGGTCCGGGAACCACCGACTCAAGAACGCCATGTTCCTCGCCGCGTTCGTCGCCGCACAACACGACCCACACGCCAAGGCCTACTACCAAAAGAAGCGAACCGAAGGCAAGAAACACAACGCCGCCATCACCTGCCTCGCCCGGCGCCGCTGCGACCTCATCCTCGCCATGCTCAAAACCGCGACCCCCTACAACCCGCAACAACTACCCCAAGCCGCTTGACAACAAGACGGGGACACCCCCCGTCAGCTCCAGAGATGCACCGGCGATGGGCAACTGGGAGAAATCGCATCCGCGACCCGCACAGATCGCCCTGATCTCGCGCCATATCGCCCCTCCCGCCTACCCACCCCCGATCGGCACCGATGCGCTCGCAGGTGTCCCGATGCGGTTGGTCAATCAACCTCGCGGCTCGTTAACTCCTGCGTACCATCGTGTGCTCCACATCCATGCAGGCGACCAATCGCTGTGCATCCGATCGGTTGCGTCGTACCCAAGGCACGCCGCGAGGCTTGCAAGAGCGTCCTCGTCCCATCCACCGACGGCCTCGATACGGCGCCTCGATTCGTCCAGCGTCGACACACGGGTCTTGTAGGCCCTCGCGTCGTCGCGGTAGACATAGAGCCGCTCTGTCCCGTCGAGACTCGATGTGAGCACATAGAGGTCCAGCGCCGTTTGCTCGTTGAGCCGCTGCCATGAAGCACCGGGTTGGTTGAGCGCCCATGACTGAGCCACGTCCATCTCGACGCCAATCCACAGCGCCGAGAACTCGCCATGCGTCTCGATCGCTGACCAATTGCGGATGTTCGCGCGGTCAAGCCGGATCAGGTAGTCCAGATCCTCTCCGCTGCGGTCGGCCGGTAGCTCTCCTGTTTCGACTGCACCGATGCGGAGCGAGGATTGGATCGCCGCCCGCACTTCAGACGACGGTTGTACGCACTGAGAGGTGTCGACCTCGTATGACGGCGGTGGGCCCAGATCGTATCCACCGCCGACTGACCCGCCCCACATCCCAGCAACCGCGATGAAGAAGACCAGCACAACTGCTAAGCCAATCCCGACGACCGTCACGATGACAATCGTCGCGACTCTCGCCGCCGAACGTCCTGACTGGGACATCGCCCACCTGGGTCCATCTCCAAGATACCGCTCGACCTGCGACGCGCTAGGGGCGAATGCAGTGATGTCGGTAGTCGCCTAGGTCGTCTGAGGATTTCACATCCGCACGGCCTGTGATGCGGATAGGAGGACCGGGCGCAGTGAGACCACGCCTCCTCCACCGCCGAGAAGACAGGCGTCTTGCGATGATTGCCAGTCAACGCCGCAGCCCTAGGAGCCGGTGAACCTCTGCCCAATCCTGCACCTGATACACCCTTTCCTCCTCGAGTCCGACATCGGACCCGAGGCTGGTCGCTAACTACTTCAGTTCCTAGGAACCGCGCAGTTTTCGACCGGCGCCAAGTGCTCAGTATTCACCCGTCGTCGACACACAGCTCATCGTTCCGATCGCAGACGTCCGGCAACAGCAGGGCACCGTTCAGGAAGAGTCTGTCATCGTTTGTGACCCAACCATCGTGCATCAGACTGAGCGCAGTCCTCACTTCGTGGACGGGTATCGCATACAACGGGTCCCGATCCCTTCCGTCTCGACTCCACAGCGCACGATCGTAAGCGATCTCAGCGGCAGTGATTTCGGCATCGGCTATGGGGTAGGCCCGGGTATCCCAGACTGGGTCGGGACCGAGGTCAGGATCCGTCCAGCCCTCGCCGTAGATGCAAGCGACTCGAACGTGCTCCAAAGCGTCGTAGACCTCCGCCTCCAATTCGGGGGATGAACAGCCACTAACGAGTGCAGCAATCAGGAGAAGAAGGTACACCGTCTGGTGTTTGTGAGTCACCTGTCGATCATATGCTCCGTGCCGATCGCCCTGCCAATCACCTCGCTTGCCTTACTGCGCAGGAGGCCACCGGTCGGGAAGCGGCAGGCGTCGACTCAGAGTGCCTAGGGCTCAGACTTCATGGCAATCGACGATGGCAGTACTCGCACAGCCATAGCTGGGGTCCTAGAACGTCAGCAAGAAGGCAGCCTCGACCGGGTTGACGAAGGCAAGAGGCGCCGAGGCCACGGTGACCTCGGCCAGGGCCACCGAAAGCACGCTGAGGAGCAGCCAGAAGATGAGCTTGCTGCGGAGTTGCGGTTCCTCGGTGGAATCCCTGCAACGATGATGCGGCCCAAGCGCAGCTACGGCTATGGGTGATTCCCCTGCCAATACCCTGAGAAGCCGCTTCACGGGCGGCGCCGCTCGCTCTGGCGGGTACGATCCACGTCGTGGATGATCGAACCCGGCCGGACGAGCCCGATTGGGCGTCTCTGCCGAACGCGTTTGGAACAGCTCGCGACGTTCCCCGCCACCTTGCCGCGTTGCGATCTGCCGACCCCGACGAACGGGAGAGGGCATGGTCCGACCTGATCGACGAGGCGAACCACCAGGGAGATCTGTATCCGGTGACGCCATGGATCGTGGGCCCGCTTATCGACCTCGCTGCGGATAGGGATTATCCCGATCGTTTCAGCGCCCTGGTGTATCCCGCGCTGATCGTCGAGAACTTGAACTACTCCGACTATTCCCCACTCGAAGTTCCGCCCGACCGGCAGGCTCGCTTCGGCCGCAATTCGGAGAACGCGCGCCTGCTGCGCGAGTGCCGCACGGTCGCAGCGGGTCGCGCCGAAACGATTGTCGCGCTGACCGCCGACGATGATCCGGAGATTCGGATGTGGGCCTTCAGGGTCTTGGGAGTGCTGGCGCGCGAAGGCGGTGACTCATCACAGCTCCACGCGGCGCTGACTGATTCGGACCCTCGGGTCCAGGCAATCGGCCTGTGGCAACTCCATATCACGCTGCACGACGAACCTGCGGTGGGGACTGCCGCCGCTCACGCTGCTCAGACTGCCGATCCTGAGAGTCTGTACTACTTCGTCGCCAATGCGGTCCTGCTTTCCCACAATCGTGAGAACAAGGACGCAGCCCGCGAGTTGATCAGACTGCAGGAAACGGTCTCACCTGAGTTTGAGAGCGCATGGATCCACCACGTCGCAGATTGGCCAATCGAGTTTGCGGCGGCACTCGCAGGTGTCGAGTCGGAGATCGAGCTGGAAACGCTGGCCCAGTAGTCAGACCACCGCGCGGTCGATCGCATCGCGGCCGCAATGCATCCCCTGCTTGCACGAGAGCAATCATGCCCACGCTCGTCTTGCCCCCGACGAAGCGACGAATGTAGGTAGACAACCTACCTAGGTGTAGATAGCATGGCTAAATAGTGAAGAAGCAGCCTCTCGTCGCGACCGTGGAGCAGCGAAGGACCCAATGGCTCAAAGGGGTGCTCGATCTGTGTGTGCTGGCGCGCCTGATGGACGGCGAGGCCTACGGGTACGAGTTGGCAAAGGGCCTCGAGGCTGCCGGCCTTGGCGAGATCAAGGGCGGCACGCTCTACCCGCTGCTCAATCGCCTCGAGCGCGATGGCCTGGTCGAGACGGTGTGGCGGGACGGCCATCAGGGGCCCGATCGCAAGTACTACCAAATCACGACCCTGGGCGAGTCGGCGCTCGGTGAGGCGGGCGCCGCCTGGGAAGCGTTTGTTGCCGCCGCCCGGTGGATTCTCGGCGAGTCAGCCGGAGAGCGCCTATGAATCAGCGGAATTGGGTCTACCTGGGTCAACTCACCAGAGCGCTCCAGATCCTGCTCGGAACGCGGTGCGCCAAATCGCTCGGGAGCGTGGGTGATCTGGGCTGCACGTGTAGCGCGCGTCTCAGGGTGGAGGTTTCGCACCGGCGCCTTTGGGTGCTGGAGTGGTGTGTCGTAGGCGATAGGGCTCAACGACTCGACTCGGATGACCGCCGTGTGGCCACTCACCGTGCCATTGGTCCCTTGACTGCCGCGCCCGACTGTGACCCAATGGACGTAGATGCTCTCCACGGGAGTGAGCATGGCCAGGCGGGTTCTCGTCGCAGCAGCGACTGTGCTCGCGGCAGTGGCGGCCGGCTGCGCGAGCGGTGATGACGCGTCGCCGTCCACGAGTTCCGTCACTGTTCTGCCCACCCAGTCGACGGTAACCGTCACTGCTTCCACGACCACACCGACTCGGCCCCCGATCGACACGACGTCGACGACGTTGACTGGCCCGCCTCACCTGGAGGTCCTCGACCCGGTCCATGGCGCCACTGTGACCACCCGCCACTACACCTTCACCGGCTTCACGGATCCGGGCTGCACCGTCAGCGTAGGAGGGCAGTACGACGCAGCGGTCCAGCCCAATGGGGCCTGGGCTCTGGAGCTGGTGCTGAATCCCGGCGGCAATACCACGACATTGACCGCCGCCGATCCGGAGAGCGGCCTGGAGACCGCCGTCACGATCCACATCAGCTACGAGCCGCCCCTGACCCTGAGGCCCGACGGTCTGGGTGAATTGGAGTTCAGATACACCCCGGAGGAAGAAGCCGTGCGGTATCTCGTCGACGTGCTCGGCCACCCCGACGCCGACCAACAGCGGTCCGATGACTGCTACGAACGAGTGCTCACGTGGACCTGGGCTGGGCTCGAAGCGTGGATCACCGACGATGGCGGCCATGGGCCCGCCGGCGCGTCGTACGCATGCAGCCGACCCCCATCTTTCACCAACTGGCGGGTGGTGGCGTCCGAGGCCGGGCTGCGGTTGCAGACGCCGGAAGGTATCGGTGTGGGCGGGTCTGCGCGGGAGATGTGCGACATCTACGGGCAGGAATGCACCGGTCAGTGGCCAATTGTCGATTTCGACCCCGACTTCTTTCCTTATGACGCGTCGCGAGCTGGCATTCGGTTCGAGTTCGATCGACCTGGCGAGGATCCCACGGCACGGATCGTGAGCATGGAAGTGGTGCATGGGGGTGGGTTTTCTGGGAATCCGGGCGGGCTGTCCGACGACTACGAGGTCGCCGTCGAGCGGCTGCAGTACCGGGCGCAACTGATCGGAACCTGGGACGGCACCGTCACCACCCCGTGGACGCCGCCCTACGCAATCACTTTGGATCTCGGCTTCGACCGCTACGCCGGCGCCAACCACGACAAGGTCGCACCGGCTGCCCTCTACTTTGGAACCGATGAGGACTGCGGCGACTCGTGCTGGACGCACCGACGTTGGGAAGTGCGAGAAGTTGTCGACGGCGTCGGGGTCGGTTGGATGGCGATCCTGCTCGAACCCGGTCCAGACGATGTCTGGGCGGAGGCGGGACTCGACAACATCCGCCTCAGCGAGGACGGCACACACCTCGAGTTCGACCTGTGGAGGCCATACGAGTTGGACGGCGAGCCGGGGCCAATCCATTTCACCGGCACCCGAACCAACAAATAGCGGACGTCGAACCGGGCCGCACACGACAAGAGCGCCGATCAGCAGGTCGGGATCGAGAACGAGCACATCTCCAACCAGCGCCGAGCGGCACATCGAGGAGCGGCTCGGACAACGCGATGGCCGACGTCATTGCCGAGACAACTAGCCCCACCGTGGTCCAGCGACGTTGGGTGGGCGACCGGGGCCGGAGGATTCGGAGACCCTTGGAGCGTTCGGTCACAACGTGGCTGGGTCCGGGGCGCGCTCAGGGCGCGATAGGGCGCGCAACGACCGAATCGATCGCAAGACGATGAAAGACGCTGAAAGGTGCAAAACCCCTGCGTACCAGAGGATTCTTCGCTCTAGCGGTGCAAACCCAGGCGACGCCGTAAAGCCCAGGAACGGACTGTTAATCCGTAGGTTGTGGGTTCGAGTCCCACCCCCGGAGCGGAAAGAAGCCCCCTGATTTCAGGGGGTTTCTTGGTGCTCAGGGCTCCCGGCCAACCAACCCACATACGGGTCAGCATCTCAGACCAACAGGCAGTTACACCGCTCTTCGGACACTCCCGGCGCTGGGCTGTGGTTGTGCCGGTCAGCCGTTCGAAGGCTTGGTGCCAACTGGGTGGTCCAGCATGGTTGGCGATGCCCTCGCCGCTCCCGATCGAGATCCTCTCGATGACTACCTCCGAGGACCTCGTCACCGCCGGGCGGCAGGCCGGCCACGTCGACGATGGGTTCGACGCAATGTTCACCCGGGTTCCTCGACGGCCAGACCTTCGGGATGTTCGACTTCGACCCCAACGACGTGTCGACGCAGTCTTATGAAGGGGCGGAGTGGTCGCGGATGATCAGGGAGGGGGTGCTGGCCCACATCAAAAAGGCCGACGACGTCGACACACTGGCGGCCGAAGCCACCTCATCGACAGCGGCGCACTCGGGCTGATCGCAGAGAGTAGCTTCGGTGAGGTCCTCTGGGAGCTCGGGACGCTGCAGTGGTATCGAGAGCGTCCATGAACGCTTGTGTCCAGGCGTCAGCCACGTCGCTGGTGGCGAACGACCACTAGACACCCCAGGGTGGTATCAGTCAAGCTGCAGTCTTATCTCTGCGTGCCTGGCGATGAGCCCAGGCGGTTCTCTTGCTTGTCCAGCGGTGGCGCTCGGGTCCGCTCGAGCGATGCCCTTGGTGACTCTTGCCTCTAGCAGCACCTCAGCGCTGGGTTGCATGATATTGGGGCTGGACTCGGTGGTCCTGCGTGGACGTGCGCGATGTGCGGGATGCAGGGAGGTGCGTTGTGCCTGAATACGTACCCGACGCCGACCTCGAGCTCGAGCCGTGCGACATCTTCCTCACCAAAGGGGACAGCTTCGTCTCGAAGGCGATTCGGTTCTTCTCGCGGTCCTTTGGTGAGAAACGTACAGAGGTCAATCACGTCGGCATCATTGTTGAATCTGGATCGGTGCACTCGGCCATCGCCGTCGAGGCCCTCAGCAAGGTCAAACGTCACCCGCTGGGGCGATATGGGAACAAACCCAAGACGGAGGTGGCGGTGTTCCGTCCGATCAACCTCACTGATGAGGAGAAGGCCGCGGTGGTTGCGAAGGCTGAGTCGTATGTCGACCGCCCGTATGGATGGCCGAAGATCGTGACCCACCTGTTGGATTGGGGTCTCAACGGCGCGTACGTGTTCCGGCGTCTGACCAACAAAGATGACTATCCGATCTGTTCGTGGGTGGTGGCATTCGCCTACCTCGCTGCAGGCAAGGACTTCGGAGTGAAGGCGGGCGCCGCCAATCCGGACGACATCTGGGACTTCGTCCGTCGGAACCCGGACAAATACGTCCAAGTCCGCGATCTGAAGGCGGTGCCGGACACCGTGAGTGCTGGCACGAGCGTCTGAGGCGCTTGGGTGGCAAACGGTCTTGCTGCGACCCGCCCAATGGGTGAGAGGAGACTCAGGAAGTGGCGACGTCAACCGCATCTAGAGACAAGGCAAACATCAGGTATCGAACAGCGGCGGGGGTTGGGATGCTGGTTGCCGTTGTTGTCACGCTGTCGATTGCTCAGCCAGTTGCCGCCCAGACGTCCACAACGGCGGCAGACGTGGCTGTGGTTGAGGTCAAAGGAGTCGTCACGGTCGATGGGGTGCCTTTGCCGAGCGGCGTGGATCTTGTCTTTGTCAGCGTGGATGACGAGACGCTCGAGTGTGGCGCCGCAAGGACCGGCGCCAATGGCAGATTCGAGTTCGCAGTTGCGGCCGGATGTGCTCAGCAGACCGCCTACGTTGTCCAACTGTCCGCGCTGGACCTGTCATCGGAGAGCCGGTATCTGATTGATCCGGCCGTGAACCAGATTTCCGCTGATTTCACGGGCCTGAGCGATGCTGAACTGGCGAAGTTGGGCGTCACTGCAACGGCTGAGTCCGCCGACGGTCAGCAGGCCGAGCCTCTGCTGGAGAAGTTCACGCTGACGATCATTCTGCTGGCCGTGATCGTGGTTACCGCGATGGTCCTGATGGTCTTGATGTTCAAGGCTGCATCAGGCAACGCAGACGTCAAGAAGCAAACTGAGGCCATGATTCTCGTCGGGGTCATCATCGCGATAATTCTCCTGGGCGTCACCGGCAAGATCGGCAGCGACGGCCTGGTGTCGGTACTTGCGGGCATCGTGGGTTGGACCGCCGCTCGCGCCACAGCAACTACTTGATCGGGATTCTGGAAGGAGGGGCATGGCCATCTACCTGGCCACTGCCGAAAGGGCAGCGTTCTTGGGTCACTCCGGGTCGGCGCCACGACGCCGGATTGATCTCGGCGCCAAGCTAGGAGCGACGGTCGTCACTGGATACGATGTAGGTATGTGGAGGGGGTAGCGCGTTTTTGGCCCCCATCGCCTCGAGAAGGGGAGGTGCCCATGCACGATCTGCTGATCATGGGTCCCGCAGCCTGGAAGGGCATCCTCGACCGATTCGCCCGGTACAAGTTCGACACGGCGTTGCCGGCGAAGGTCATCACGATCGAGGAGGCCGAGGGCGAGATGCCCGGCGTCGATGCGCCCGACCGGATCAAACGAACGATTGAGCGCGAGCATCGGTTGAACGGCACGAGATACGTGTTGCTGGTGGGTGACGCCGATCGGTTCCCGGTCCGCTACATCCGTGCGATCAACACGGAGTGGAAGACGATCTGGTACCCGTCGGATCTCTACTACGCCGACCTCTACGACTCGTCGGGCGCGTTCGATGACTGGGATGCGGACGGTGACGGTATCTATGCCGAGATGGACTTCAAGGAGGTGTCGTCGGGAACCAAGTTCAACATCGACAAGATCAACCTCGTGCCGGATGTGGTCGTTGGCAGGGTGCCGGCATCGGGCGAAGCTGAAGCCGAGCGGTACCTCGAGAAGGTGATGTCCTACGAATATGCCGCTCGCGAGTCGAGGGCGTTCGGGAACCCGAGCCACTGGATTCGAACGGCGCTGATCGTCGGCGGCAACGATGGATTCGGCAACAAGGCCATCTCGAACCAGCACGCAGCGCCGCTCGGTCAGGCCGGCCTCAAGCTTGTCCGCAGGTACAACGATGAGCTGCCTTGGTCGGCTACGGATGACGCCGGTCGCGCGGCCGAGCTGGCCCGGCTCCTCCGCGAAGGCGCCGGATTCCTGCACGTCTACGTCCACGGCAACGAGAGCGGCTTCCAGGGCTGGTTCTCCTCGAACGACGTAGGCGGCCTCGACAACGTTGGTCGATGGCCGGTCGTCGTGGCGATCTCGTGCACCACGGCGAAGTTCCATATCGACAGGAACGCCTACCTGACGGTGATGGGCACGACATGGAGCGGGACGTCCGGTGCGGACCCGAACCGACCGGAACCGGCGCCGATCCAGCCGCACCACCTCGAGAAGGACTCGATGGCCGAAGAATTCCTCGTCAAGCACGACGCCGGCGCCGTGGCGTACGTGGGTGCTACGCATAAGTTCGAGCACGGCGGGAAACCTCTTGGCCGGTATTTCTTCGAGGCGTATCGGGACCTGCCGAAGCCGCCGACCCTCGGCGACATGTGGGGTGCAGCGCTCACCCGGTTCGTCAAGAACGAGCTCGGCAACGGGACGATCGGGATGGGCCCGTACTACGCGTTCATCCATGCCCACAAGGTGATGCTGTTCGGCGATCCGTCGCTGCGCGTCGGCGGGCTGCAACAGCACTGGTCTGAGTACGACGGGTCGCTCGACACCGAGCTCATCAGCGAAGCGGCTGGTGTCTAAGGCCGGCCGCTCTAGAAGGGAAGAAGGACTGCAATGGCGTTCAAGGGAGAAAAGGGACAGATCCGGTTTCTGCGGGTCAACGACCTCGGGCACGTCTACGGACCGCCGACCGACGCGATCCACACCGAAGTCGTCGTCGGCCTCGACGCAGCGCCCGACCTCGCAGTCGGGATGGAGTTGCGGGACGGCGATCCCAACCTGCCGTCACGTCTCGCCATGCTCGCCGTGCTACGAGACGCGTACATCCACAAGCACTCCGTCGGCATCGCATACGACATCGTCGAGGGCAAGAAGAACGGCATCCTGCGCAGGGTCGAGCTCGACTGAACGTCGCTGTGGTGGAGGGCGCCGCTCATCTCGCTCGTCTGGTGTGCCGCCCGCCGCGGCGGGGGCGTAGTCGACCGAAGCTACCAGAAACCCCCTGAAATCAGAGGCTTCTGGGCGTCTAGGACAGACTTCCGGTCACGTGGAAAGTGCCGCTGCTAGAGGGGGAGTTCGCATGACACTGTGGTTTCGCCGTCGAAGCACGTGTCGTCGCCCGAGCCGCCATTCAGGTGATCGACTCCGTCGCCGCCGTAGAGGACGTCATCGCCGACGTTGCCTTCGAGCGTGTCGTCGCCGGGTCCCCCGAATACCCGGTCGAATCCGGCCTTCCCATGGAGCAGGTCGTCACCGCTGCCACCGTAGATCGAGTCGTTGTTCCCTGCTCCGACCAGCGTGTCGTTGCCGCCCATGCCCCGTAGCTCGTCCCGTCCTGCCAGTCCCTTCAGCCGGTTCCCGTCGCTGTTTCCCTTCAGCACATCGCCATGGAGTGACCCCATCACATGTTCGACCCCCGCCAGTGTGTCGGCGCCCTGGTCGGAGCCGCCGCCGCTCCCGGAGCTGAGATTGACTGTAACCCCATTGGCGGCTCCGAAGTATGCGACTGTGTCCTTCCCGGATCCACCGTCGATGAAGTCGTTCCCGGTGCCGCCGTTGAGTTTGTCGTGGCCGTCGTCGCCGTACAGGTAATCGTTGCCCGCTTTGCCGCGGATTTCGTCGTTGCCGGATCCGGCGCAGATGACGTCGTCGCCTCCTCGGCCATCGATGATGTCGTCCCCGCCGAGACCCGCGATCACGTCAGGACCGCTCGTTCCTGTGATGATGTCATCGTCCGACGTGCCGACCAGCGTGGCCGCCCACCCGTCACAGAGCGGGGGCGCGAACATCTTCATCACGAAAGTGTCGAGTGTGTCTTCCGTGGTGGTCTGACCCGGGAACTGGCCTACAGTTGCCCCGGTCAGTACGGGGTTCCCGGAGGCACTGATCGTGATGCCGGTGCTCCAGTCGCTCGTGGCGGTGCCGATCTGGTCGTCCCACTGCACAACGCCCGATCGGTACACACGAAGGAAACTATCGGTTTCCCCCAGGTTCGCGTGTCCCGGTATTGCACCGTAGGTGGTGCCGGCCACGATCACCTGACCATTGCGCGCGGCGGCAACAGCCGCAACCTCGTCGTGGTCGGCCGAGCCGAACTGGTCGTAGTATTCCACTGCGCCGGAGGTATTCGACACCCGCACGAAAGCGTCGGTACCCCCTACGTTGGTTTGGCCCGGCAGGGCGCCTCCCGTGGAGCCGGCGACCCAGACGAAGCCGTCGCGGTCGACTGTCACCGCGTGCGCCTGGTCGTCGCCCAGAGTTCCGAACTGCCAGGTCCCGAGGACTAGGCCGCTGGGGCGATAAGACCGCAAGTAGCCGTCTGCGTTGCCCCAGGGCAGTTGGTTGGGGAAAAGGCCGTAGGTCGAGCCCGTGACATGTACCCGACCGTCCGGAGAGATCGCAACGCCACCGACCTCGTCGCTCTCGGCGGTGCCGAACTGGTCCGACCAAGTGAGGGCACCGGAACTATCGAACAGCGAAACGAATCCCTCGTCCCAGCCGGCCATGGTTCCGACCCAGTTGGTGCCGGCCACTGCGATACCGCTTGGCCCAGCCGCAACGCCGCGTCCGTAGTCCTGTTTGTCGGTTCCGAACTGCTGGGTCCACTTCTCCTGACCCGACGGATCGTAGGCGCGCAGGAAGACGTCGCTGCTCCCCAAGTGGACCTGACCGGGTAACGCACCGGTGGTAGTACCTACCACGTAGACCGCGCCGTCTTCGCCGACCGCCAAGCCACTTGCATAGGTGCTTACGTCGGCAATGCCGAACTGTCGGGTCCACTTTTGGTTGCCCGAGGGCGCGTAGGCGCGGACGAAGGCGTCGAGGTATCCCACAAGGGTCTGACCCGGGAGGGCGACCTGAGTGCTGCCCACAACGTAGACCGTGCCGTCGTCTCCCAGCGTGACCCCGGATTCGATGACGGTGTGTTCACCAACGAGGAAGTCATCATGGACTGTGAATTGGTCGATCCAACGGATCTCGGGCTCGGGCAGGGGAACCGCCCCAGCGGTAGCGGAGGGGTTCTCCGCGTTGATGGTCGCGCTTGCCCCCGCGGTCAACACCAACAGGGCCGATATCAACAACGTTCGCCTTCCGATTGTGCTGTTCATGTTCCCCCTCATTCGGGAAGTGCCGTCCGGATCGGCCCGTTGGGGACGACGAGGTGGTGGACCTCGGCGACGCTGTAGACGTGCTGTGGCCACGTGCCTTCGGCGCCTGGTCTGTCATCAGGGTGGATGGCTGTCCAGCGGCCGAGACAGTGCTCTTTCCCATCGGTTCCGGTTGCCGTGATCTCGAAGGCCTGTCCGATGTAGGCAACGTGCCGAGGGATATAGGTGCCATACGTGTCCACCGTCGTGACGAGGGGTCTGGCGAATCGGGACGCCTCGTCGGCGCCGATCGTCCAGACCTCGCCAACGGGTTCACCGGTTGTGTCGAGTGCTCTGACGTGGAGGTCGTAGCCGGCCTCGGTGCTGCTCCCGGTCACATTCAGGACATAGAGCCAGGTCAAGACGGGCGCCGAACCGCTGGAGGCTGAGGTGACCTCGGCATCGCAACCCGACCACGCGGCCCGTGTCTCATGGCCGGGGAGCACGTCCACGTCGAGGACTTTCCTGCCCCGCTCCACCTGCGCCTGGTCGACCATCCACAACGCCATGTTGAATTCGCGATGTATCAACCGCTCACGCCACTTCTGTTGGTCATCGTCGCCTATTCCCCAGTTCTCTGCTAGTTCGTGGTCTCCATTGGCGCGGGTGTAGTTGAAGTGGCACGCATCGGTCGGAATCCAACTGTTGTCCTCGGCCTTGTGGTCCAGGGTGCAGGCCACGAGGTGTCTGGGGATCTCGAGCCCGCCCCACAGGGGTCGGGCGTCCGCACCAAGGGGCTTATCCTCGTTGTAGCGGGCAAACAGGCGCTTCACCCACTTCTGGTTCAGCTTGGTCTCGCCGGCTCCGCCGTCGTTGCGGAGCCCGATGCCCCAGACGTCGAGGTCCGACTCTCTGCTGGCGTGATTGCATCGCAGCGAGGCGTGGAGGTACGGCGAGATACGGCTCGTGTCCTCCGTCTCTTCGTACCATGTGCGAAGTACCTGGGGATCGGCACAGCCCGGTCCGGCGGGCTCCCCCTTCAGCAATATCTTGCGGCCGCGAGTGGCAAGCATCTGGAGCCACGCCTCACGCTCGAACGAGGCGACCGTGTGTTCCGTCAGCTCGCGGGCACGGGTCCGGTTGAATCGTGGGCCGACTTGCAGCCACGCGGCCAAGCCGCGGTGAGATGCACACCCATCGAATCTGTCGCAGTTGCCCAGTATGCGGTCTTGCAGTATCGCAAGGTCCTCCCCGGCCTCGAGGATGTTGTCCCGGAGTTGATCCTGGAGCTCCGTGTACTTGAACCCAACCGCGTTCTGGACGGACGCGAGCAGTCGTGGCTCCTGCGGATCTGGCTCGTCGACGCCAAGGAAGATTCCAGAGCTGCAGATCGAATAGGTGGCGCCGGCGATCGTGAACAAAGGTCCGATCCCAGGAATCAGGCCGCCAAGGCTGGCGAAGGCTCCCACGACGGTGCCGGTAGTGTCCTCTTCGGGTGCGGTCGGAGGGGGTGGCTCCAGGATGCTCGCATCAGAAACGGCCTTGTCGATGTTGTCGAGTTGCACGCCGGCGAGGTCCAGCAGCCAGTTGTACTCCAGGTCGGCATTGTCGAAGTACGTGTCAACGAGGCCGGCAGCAGCGTCCCATTCGGCCTTGGTGGCGAACGGGGTCGCCTTCCGGTTGGGTGGGACGAACAGCACCGGCAACAACGGGTGTTGGAGTTGCGTCGGGACCGCGGCGGTGACGCTTGTGTTGTCGGGCACATCGGTGTGGAACAGACCTCGAGGGAAGTTGCCACATTTCCCGTTGGCATAGAGCCTCAGGAGCGGCTGGGGTCTCGTCGGGTTGGTCAGCCCGAGGCGCCCCAGCGGCTTGTTGTTTGCGCCGAAGGCCTTGAGGCAGACGAGGCCATCCAGAGGAACGCCCGCTGCGGTCAGCGCGTCTCGTGTTGTGTCGGCTCAGGGCGTACTCCGGAACGGACTCGACCTTCAATCGAGCGGCGCGGTCGAATTTCGACCGTATGGCGCTGACGTACCGTTTGCCGTCGCGCTCGTCGAACCCAACCCATAGGCCGTTCGGTCCTAGCAATTTGATCTTGCCGAGCCCAGCCCGGAAGACACCGAGGTTGACGTCTACCGGCCGCGACTCATCCCGGGCCCGGAGGCCTCCGCCGCCGCTCTCGTACATCTTCATTGCCGGACCGACGGTGACATAGCGCCCGGCCACCGGGTCGGGGAAACAGCCGTCGTTGATGTCGACGCATCCCGGCGTGGCCCACGCCCGTACCGTTCGCAGGCTCAGCGTACGCAAGACTTGGCCAGGTTTCGTCCGCCAGCCGGCGACGGCTGCGGCGAGCGGTTCTTCAGGCAGAACCGAGGCGGTATCGGAGGACTCTTGATCGGCCAACGTGGGCGCCGGGTCGACAGCCGCGGACGGTTCGGTTGGCTGCTCCGTGCCCTCGGTCGCCGCCGCCGGCAAGCCGCTCAGCAGGATCAGGCACAAGAACAAGGCCAGACCGGTGCGTTTCCCCATCTGCCACTCCTGTCTACGGATTCTCCTCACATCTCCAGTGACCATCTTCAGTGGCGCCAAGCGCAGGCTCTAGAGGAGAACGGCACCCCCGCCGGGCAGCGGAAGCTTGTTGAACGAGCTCCTCGAGCGCGGTCACGAACACTCGGCTCACGGAATCGGTCGGCAGGTCGGTGACCACAGTCCCGCTCGAGGTCGACGAGAGCCTCGACCGCGGCGATCCCTTCGAACACATCGTGTGTTGCCGCGGTTCGTGGGATGTGGCGCTGTGCGGCGCCGACACTTCGCACTCGCCGGTCGTTCTCTTTGTCTCTGCAGTCTGTCCGAGATGCGCCGAGGACGCCGGCCGGAGGCATCGGGCGCTGGGGGTTTTGGATTTCCCGGACGATGCACCATCTGTTTCGAGAACGGAAAGCCATGTCCTCAGGGTGAAGAGGCCGGCCAGGTGTGGAGGCCGGTCCTCACCAGACCCGAGAAGCTGCGACCCACGTAGCTGCGCCGGCGCCCCGCTACAGAATCACCTCGCACGACTCGTACACCTCGCCACGGGTGCATTCGTCATTGTTGTCGCCGCCGTCGAGCGTGTCGATGCCGTCGCCGCCGTTGAGATGATCGTTGCCGGTCCAGCCGGCGAGCCGGTCGTCGCCGTCGTTGCCGAGCAGCTCGTCGTCACCGTCGCCGCCCTTGAGGACATCGTCACCGATGTCGCCCTGCAAGGAATCGTTGCCGCCTCGGCCAATGAGTACGTCGTCCCCGTACCATCCCCGGAGCTCGTTGTCGGCGCCGTTGCCCATGATGACGTCGTCATGTCTCGTGCCGAAGACATACGTGATCCCCGCCAGGGTGTCGTCCCCAAACCCCGATGCGGTGCCGGCCTTGAGGTCGACGATGACGCCGTTGGGAGCGCGGAACAGCGATAGGAAGTCCCGGCCGTTCCCTCCCTTGACGGTGTCGTCGCCGAAGCCCGGCTCGATCCAATCATCGTCTGGGCCACCCCGGAGGAGATCATCACCCCATTCGCCGTACAAGCTGTCGTTTCCGTCGTGGCCGTCGACCACGTCGTTGCCTTCTTCGCCCCAGAGCAGGTCGTCGCCGGGACCACCGAGCACGTGATCGTTGCCCTGTCGACCCTCGATCGTGTCGAAACCGTCGTTGCCCTTGATCACGTTCCGGGAACCATCGCCGACGAGATGGTCAGACCATTGTGATCCGACGATGTTCTCGATGGTCTCCAGCTCGTCGGTTCCCCACCCTGTTGCAGTCCCGATGTCGAGGCGGAGCACGATGCGTTGGGGGGCGAGACCATAGGCAACCCAATCCGAACCGGGGCCGCCTATGAGCACGTCATTGCCGGCACCGCCCACAAGGGTGTCATCGCCGTCATCCGCGCACAGGGTGTCGTTTCCATCGCCGCCTACCAGCCGATCATCCCCGCCCAGTGCGACGATCACGTCGTCACCGTCGGTTCCCTTGAGCACGTCGTCGCCGGGGGTTCCCACGATGGTGGCGGGCTTCCCGTCACACAGCGGAGGCACTGCGTCGGCGGTGCGAGCCGGGAGCAGCGTCATCGCCGTCATCACAAGCATCGCAGCGGAACTCAGAACCAGCGACCTGGGCGTAGCTACAGCATTCATCCATTCCCCCTTGCTTCCATGTCCTGCCACGAGACTACTCGAACTCGGGCGAAGGCTCTAAGGCCGAATGACCCCAAGATTGGTCTGATTCCTGCGGGACCTGCATCGCCGGTGGCCGACCTGCGCAAGCGAACCGCCTCTACCGGGTCACCCGCAGAACCGCGCTGGCAGGGAGTTGGGGGATCTCGATGACGTAGCCGGGACGGGTCTCGGACCGGCGCACCGTGGGGTTGCCCTCGATGACCGAACCCGAGGCGAACAGGTCGAAGCGCGGCCGGTCGATCCCAGCCAGCAGTCGCGCCGGGATGAAGAAGCGCACGCGCCCGTTCGAACTGGCTTCCTCAGCGACCCGGCTGAAGTCCCAGTTCAGAATATGGAGTACGACCTCGGTCTGGTCGCCGACCCCTCGTCTGTGCGGCACCACGAGCAGGTTGGTATTGCCATCCAATACCTCGATGCTCCGCGATACCCCGTTGCGGTGAAGTGCCCGCATATCGCCTGTTTCCTCCAAGCCCTGACACAATTAATAGCGCAGCACGGCGTCACCGGCAAGCAGACCTGCGGCCCAGTCTGGCGCTCGACCCCTCCTAAAACGGGCGGAAGACCTTGGTCGTCGCCCCGTTGCCATCGCCGTCGGTGTCGACGTTGGCGCTCGGGTCGTACCCACCTGCCCAGTCGACGCCGATGATCTCGAGTGGGATCTTGGGCTTGGAGTCCGGAACCGGAGCCTTGACCTTGCACTTGCCGTCCGCATTGGTTGTGCACGTCCTCATCTTCCCGAGGCCGAACTTCGCAGTGATCACCACGCCCTCGACCTTGAAGCCGTCGGCATCACGCACCTTCACCACCGTCCTGGCGACCCACTGGTCTCCTTCGCGGTCGAAGGGTCGCGGCAAGAGGTCGTGGAGATGGACCGCCGCCGGACTCTCGACCGTCGTTGTGGTGTCGCCGGTGGCGTCGTCGTTGTCGGTCACCGTGAGCGTCACGTCGTAGTCACCGGGTTGGTCGTAGGTGTGTGACACCGTGGCGCCGGAACGCATTCGTGCCGTCGCCGAAGTCCCAGCTGTAGCTGACGATGGTGCCGTCGTCCGTCGACCCGGTGGCGTCGAAGTCGCAGTCGGGGAAGTCGCAATCCGCTGTGAACGACGCCACCGGGGGAGCGTTGGTGGCGTTCACCTCGACCGTGGTCCGTCGCCGTCAGTCCCTCGTTGTCGGTGACGGTGAGGGTGGCGGTGTGCGGTCCGATGTCGTCGTAACGGTGTGACACGGTGGCACCGCTGTCCGTGGAGCCGCCGCCGAAGTCCCAGTCGTACGAGACGATGGTGCCGTCAGCGTCGGTCGATCCGGTCCCGTTGAAATCGCACTCACGGAACGAGCAGTCGCCGCTGGCAACCGCAGTCGGCGCCAGATTGCTGGACACGATCAGCGCCCTGCTGCGCCAATCCGATCCGGTGTCGACCACGCTCGCAGACCCGGACACGACCCCGCCGCCGAAGCCGATCCGCAACAGGTTTCCGTTGGCTGCGTTTGCGAAGTAGATCCACCCGTCGGCGAGGAACATGCCGCGCACCCGGGTCGGGTCGAGCGCACCGACCGCACCGGTGGCGGTGAAGGCGGTGGCGCCCAACGAGTGGCTCTCTGGTGTGAACCAGCGCCAATACAGTGATGAGTCTCCGGCGAGTGTGTAGTACACGCGCTCGTCGATCGGGTCGAAGAACATTCCCGTGATGTCGTAGGTCGTCGGGATGACGTTGTTCCCGAAGAGCGCGATCCGTGATGGGGTGCCCCAGGTTCCGCCATCGAGCGACCGCATCATCATGGACCCGTCGGCCCAGCCGGTGTACACGGTCGAGTCGACCATGAACCCGCCCCGGGCCCACCGCCACGCCTCGGTTCCCGCGGTGGCAACCGGTGCGTCTGCTCCGGTGGCCGGGTCGAGGTAGCGGCGCAGGACGTTGTCGTCGCTGGTGATGGTTCCTCCGGCAACGCCGGTTTGTACGATCTCGATGCCGTTGATCAGGGGGTTCTCGACGACGTGACGAAGCACGATGTCGACCGCCCCGTCGCTGACGAGGTCGAAGGTGTATGCGACGGCCGTTTCGTGGCCGTGGTCCGCCGTGATGTCGAGTTCATTGATGGCCTCGGTTCCCTCGACGTCGACGTCGAAGACCCGTTCTCCCGGCTGGTCGGTGCAGCGGCAGCGGTTGGCGAAATAGAGCCGCACCTGAATCGGCGTGCCCGCCGTCACCGGGAAGCTCCATGTCAGTTCGGCACCGCTGCTGGGATCCCAGCGCTCGCTGGCAAAGACCTGCAGTGGGACCCGATCGAAGTCCTCGGAGGGGACGCTGGGTTCGACGTAGTGCACCGCCGGCCAGTCGGACCGGTTGCTGCCGGAGTTGCGATAAGGCGACGTGGTCGCCGTGTCGCTTTCCCAATCGGGTCCGTCGTCGGCGCTGGGCAGAGCCGATCCACCGGCATTCACCCGGTAGAGCACCGCAGGGTCGGGTGTCCCGGCGGAGGCAATCCTGCCAAGAGCGCTCACGTGGTTGGGGAGACTTCCCGTTTGGTAGGCCTCGACCTCGGTGCCTGAAGCGCTGGGGAACATGGCCAGCTTCATGTGGATCTCGCCGCCCCAGCGGTTCGTGTCGCTGCCGGCCCAAAGCCCGGCATCCGTCAGCAGCATGTCGAAGACGCCGACTCCCCGGGCGCGGCCCGGATCCCACGAGAACGGCATTCCGTTGACGGTATCGAGCGCCACGATCCCTTCGCGCGGAATGGAACCCGGTCCGGCGTAGTCGCCCTGGTAGGGGTTGTTGACCCAGCGCATGTGGCCGCCGGCGTAGACAACGCCGGGGCCTATCTCCACCGCGTACGTGGTGTCGCCACCCGTGTACGTGGTCCAGGTGGACTCGAGGTTGGTGCCCGTCATGTTGAGTTCCCACCGCGAGATCGTGTCGCACGACACCCCCGCCTCGATCCCGCCGCGATAGGCACCGGTGGTCGAGATGACGGCGAACTGCCCGGTGGCGTCGATGTCGAGGTCTCGCATGAAGGTGTTGAACACCGGGGCGCACTGCGACTCGAAAAACGGCGTGTACCAATTGGCGAGGGTCGCCGTCGGTCCGCTGAGGTCGATGAGGGCAACCTGATCGCGGGTTTGCGCTTCAACACTGGTGAAGTTGCCGATCGCAAGGAGTTTCTGCCCATTGGGCGTGACGTCGATCTTGGAGACGAGGGTGGAGCCGCCGCTGTGGACACCGGCAAACTCGAGGTTCACAAAAGAGGTCAGGTCGCCGGTGGCAGCGTCGAGGCTGGCAAGCGCGGTCCGTGGGTCACTGCCGACGGCGGCAAACGCTCCAGCGATGACCAACTCGTCACCGACGAGGCGGGCATCACGGACCTGGTTGAGGATGTAGGGGGTGTCGAATCCGGCGACGCGGGCACCGGTGGCAAGATCGAGTTTGGCCACCTTGCGTTCGATGGTGCCGTTGACGGTGTTGAACCCGCCGGTGATGTAGATCGAGGTCCCGTCTGCTGCAGGGACGATGGCGGTGACGACGCCATCAAGTGTCGGGCTGAAACCGGGGTCGACCGTGCCAGTCGAGGCGTTGAAGGCGGCGATCCGGGAGCGGTTGTGGACTCCGGCATTGTCTTCGACCTGGGTGAAGGTGCCGCCGATGATGATCCGATTGCCGACCTGGGCAATCGCCTCCACCTGGCCATCGAGCACATCCGGCGTCCAGTTCACCGGGTTGTCGCTGACGATTTCGGCAATGGTTGCGGCTTCTGCATGTGGCACCGGCAGTGCCGCGGCGGCAACAGTGACGAGCAGCGTCATCCACAACAAATGACGATTCATGATTCCCACCTTGTCATACCCCTGGTCGTGTCGCGAGGCCCTACGCCTCTTCGGTCACCATAACGCGTTTTGGGTCAGACTCGGGCGCGTTCCTGGCCGACGGCGGCAGGGTTTCCTGGGTTGCTGGACGCGCTAGTCATTGGCGTGGATCCTCTCCTCGCAAGGCTCATAGGGTCTTGAGTCCCGGGCTGCATCGCCCCTGTCGCGGATTCATCCTCGACTTGACCGAACCGTTGCCGGTCCTGTCGGTCCCTGATGGGGTGAATCCCTGGGTTCTCGAGTTCCCCGACGGTGTGGTCCGCGAGTCCTTTCCCGGTACCAGACCCGGCTCGAATACCTTTGCTCCGATGGGTCGTGGGTGTCGGCGAACCTGCGCCCGGGTGAGGTCTGGACCGGGCACCGCGTCGTGATCGACGGCCTCGGCCCGCCCATCATCGACGACTTCGGCTTCGTCCCGATCCGTCGGGTCTGGCGGTGACGCCGGCTGGCAACGTATCGCAGCATGCCGGCGGGATCGCTCGCGGCGGGAAGGTCGCTCATGAAGGAGGGCTCCGGGTCACGCGGTTCTCTGATCGCCTAGGCCATGGTCATAGGAGCCTCAGGTAGCTCGCCTGGGGCGGTGTGGTGCCAGCGCCTAACCTGCATCCGGCATGAAGATTGTCATCGTCGGAGCCGGGGCTGTTGGTTCGTACCTCGCTGAGCGTTTTTCGCTCGAGGGTCAAGACGTCGTAGTCATCGAGTCCTCAGCTGAACGGGCCGCCCAGATGCAGTCAGAACTCGACTGCCTGGTGATCACCGGCAACGGCGCTTCCGCTGCCACCCTCGAACAAGCCGGGCTGAGCGAGGCTGATCTTCTCGTGGCGGTCAGTTCCTCGGATGCGGTCAACGTGCTCGCCTGCAATGCCGCCACCAAGCTGGGGATTCCCCGCAAGGTGGCCCGGGTCGAAGACCCTGAGCTCAAAGCCGAAGTCGAGGCGCTCGGCGTCGACCTTGTCATCGACCCCGGTGAGGCTGCCGCTCGTGACCTGCTGGTCCTCGTCAGCCACGGGCATGTTGCCGAACTCATCGAGTTCGCCGACGGCGGTCTCGTCTTGGTGGGAGCCTACGTTGACTCGGCCTCGCCGTTCGTCGGCACGACGCTCGAGGAGTTGCGGGCCAGCGTCGTCAACTGGGATTGGCTCGTGGTCGCCGTGGTGCGAGGCGGTCAGACGACGATTGCTCGCGGCAACACGATGCTCGAATCGGGTGACCATGTTCTGTTGATGGCCAAAGCCGATGCGATCGAAGAGCCCTACGAACTGCTGGGCCTCATCGACAGCCCCGCCGAGAAGGTCATCATCCTCGGCGCCACCCGTCTCGCCGGAATGACCGCATCCATGCTCTCCGAGCGAGGCATACCGACCACCCTCATCGACGGCGACCGGGCTCGCTGCCGGAGGCTCGCCGAGCTGTTGCCCGATACGGTGGTGGTTTGCGGTGACCCTACCGAACCAAAGACCCTGCAGTCGATCGGGATCGGGAGCGGCGACGCCGTGCTGGCGCTCACCGGTTGGGATGGCCAGAATCTGCTGGGTTGCTTGGTGGCTAGGGCGCTCGGGGCCGGAGAGGTCATCGCCCGTTTCACCGATACCGACTTGGTCGGTTTGCTCGGTGGTTCAGGTATCGACGCAACGGTGAGTTCTCGCCTTTCGGCTGCCAATGAGATACTTCGCTTTGTTCGGCGTGGCGTGATCCATTCGGCCGTCACCATCCCGGGGTCTGAGGCCGAGGCAATCGAACTCGAGGTCGGCCCGAAAAGCCCCGCCATCGGCAAGACACTCGTCGATCTCAAGATTCATCGTTCGGTCATCATCGGAGGCTTGCAGCGCAACGGTGAAGCCTTCGTCCCGCGCGGCGACACTGAGATTCAGGTCGGCGACCACCTGATCGTCATCGCGTTGCCCGACGGCATCTCTGCGGCCGAAAAGCTCTCCGGGTGACCTCGTGAAGTGGCGCCACCTGCTCCATGTGGTCGGGGCCGTGGTTGCCGCCATCGGCACCTCGATGCTCTCGGCGGTGGTGGTCAGCTCCATCTACCGCGAATGGTCCGATGCCGTATTGATCCTGGTGGCGGCCGCCGTCACCGTTGTCATCGGAGTCCTGCTGTGGAGGGTCTTCGACCGCCCCGGCGAGCTGACCACCCGTGAGGGCTTTGCCACGGTTGGTCTGGCGTGGACGGCGATGTGTCTGCTCGGGACCCTTCCCTATCTGTTCACCGGCTCGATTGGCAACGTAACCGACGCCGTGTTCGAGTCGGCCGCGGGGTTCACCACTACCGGTGCATCCATCATCCCCGACCCTGGGGCCTTGCCGCACGGCATCCAGTTCTGGCGCTCGCTGACCCAATGGATCGGCGGCATGGGCATCATCGTGCTTTCGGTGGCGATCCTCCCGCTGTTGGGGATGGGGGCAGTTCAGTTGGCGAGGGCGGAGAGCCCGGGGCCGACGCCCGATCGGCTGACCCCTCGCTTCAGGGAGACGGCCAAGCGCCTGTGGCTCGTCTACCTGCTGCTCACCGTCGTTGAGACGGCGCTGCTGTGGATCGGCGACATGACGCTCTTCGAAGCGATCAATCACTCGCTGACGACGATGTCGACCGGGGGCTTCAGCACCAATGTCGGGTCGATGGGGGCGTTCTCGGCCTATGCCCAGTGGATCGTGATCATCTTCATGGTGCTCGCCGGTGCTTCGTTCTCCCTGCACTACCGGGCGGGCCGCGATCCTCGGGTCTACCTGCGCAGCGCCGAGTTCCGCCTCTACATGATCATCATGGCCGGCGCTTCTGCCTTGATCGTCATCGGCACCTGGGGCGGAGCGGTTGCCGAGGTCATTCGAGACGCCGTGTTCACGACGGTTTCGATCATCACGACGACCGGGTACGGCACTGCCGACTTCGGCCTGTGGGGGCCGGCGCTGCAGATCATGATCGTCGGCATGATGTTCGTCGGCGGCATGGCGGGCTCAACCTCGGGCGCCGTGAAGGTCTACCGCCTCGAGGTGCTGTACGAGGCGTCACGGGTCGACGTTCGTCGCCTTATCTACCCCCGCGGTGTCTTTGTCACCCGGGTCGGCAAGGCACCGGTGCCCGATCAGATCGTCGAGGCCATCCAAACGTTCTTCCTGCTCTACATGTTCGCCTTCATGACGGGGACCTTCCTTCTGGCCATCATCGGATCGATCTTCGGCCCGCAACTCGATGCCGTGTCGACCGTCTCAGCGGTGGCGTCGTCACTCGGCAATGTCGGCCCGGGCCTTGGTCTTGTAGGCCCGACCGAGAACTACCTCGTAGTGCCCGGTCTCGGCAAGTGGCTCTTGTCGGCCCTGATGGTCGTCGGACGTCTCGAGATCCTGCCCATCGTCATCCTGTTCAACCGAGAACTCTGGCGCCACTAGACCGAACCTCGTAGCTAGGCATGATCCCCGCGGCCGGAGAGGTCAGCCTGGACGTGGTCGAAGTTGCACCAGCCTGCGATCATGCCGAGGTGACGGCCATGGCCCCGACCATCGCCTGAATAGTCGCCGGCCCGTTGGAGAGTGAGATGGCTGCAGGAACCCCATTCGAGGCGGCACGACAGAACCAGTTCAGCGCAACCAGTTCCTTTGCCGGCGTTCCCGCCGCGACTCTGGACGATCTGCAGGGTGCCCGCGCCGTGATCATCGGGGCGCCGTTCGATTGGGGCACCACCAACCGGCCCGGCGCCCGCTTTGGTCCAAAGGCGATTCGGGAGAGCGACACTCTCGGCGCCGACGGGGAACGCCCCCACCTGCCCACCGGTCTTGACGCCCTCGAAGGTGTGGTCGACATCGGTGATGTGCTGCTCTCACCGGGCGACATCGAGGGCGACTTGGAGCGCATCGCCGCCACGGTTGAGCAGGTCAGCGCCTCAGGGTCGATCCCGATTGTGCTCGGCGGCGATCACACCATCACCTACGCCGACGCCACCGGCGTTGCCCGCGTTCATGGGTTCGGCAAGGTCGCCCTCGTCCACTTCGATGCCCACGCCGATACGGGAAGGACTCACGGGATTGGAGCGCTCTACGGTCACGGCACGCCGATGCGGCGCCTGATCGAGTCCGGCGCCGTGCCCGGCCATCGTTTCGTCCAGGTCGGTCTGCGCGGCTACTGGCCGGGGCCCGAAACGATGGCGTGGATGAAGGAGCAGGGGATGCGCTCCTACCTGATGACCGAAATCGAGCGGCGTGGACTCCCCGCCGTGGTGGATGACGCAGTCCGCTACGCCGGGGAGGGTGCGTCCGGCGTGTTTCTCTCCATCGACATCGACGTCGTCGACCCCGGCATGGCGCCCGGAACCGGCACGCCGGAGCCGGGCGGACTGACTGCCCGGCAGCTGCTCGACACCGTGCGCCGGTTGAGCCGCGAGTTGAACATCGTTGGCGCCGACATCGTCGAAATCTCTCCGCCCTATGACGGACCGGGCGCGATCACCTCGTTGCTCGGCAACCGCGTCGTGCTCGAAATCCTCAACGGCCTTGCCGAGCGCGCCGCCGGAATGTCTTCCTAGGCGTCGGCAAGAGCTACGGCTGGATCGACGTAGTCGTAGCCGAGAGCCCGTGCCACGTGCTCTTCGGTGACGAACCCGTTGCAGACGTTGAGGCCGCCCAGCAGGTGCACGTCATCGAGCATGGCCTTGCGGGCGCCCTTGTCGGCCAGCGCCAGCGTGAACGGCAGCGTCACGTTGTTGAGCGCGTATGTCGACGTCTTCGGGACGGCACCAGGCATGTTGGCGACGCAGTAGTGGACGACCTCATCGATGATGTACGTCGGCTTCTCGTGCGTCGTTGGCCGGGAGGTCTCGAAGCAGCCACCCTGGTCGATAGCAACATCGACGAGGACCGAACCAGGCCGCATCTGGCGCACCATCTCGGCCGTCACCAAACGCGGCGCCCGGTCGCCCTTGACGAGGACGGCGCCGACAACGAGATCTGCGTTGAGTACGTACTCCTCGACCGAGGTGCGGGTCGAGTAGACGGTCTCGAGGGCAACACCGAACCGCCGCGCCAGTGTGGCGAGGACGGTGACGTTGTTGTCGAGCACGGTGACGTCGGCGCCGAGACCGGCCGCCATCTGGATGGCGTGTTCGCCGACGACGCCGCCGCCGAGCACTACAACGGAGGCCGAATGCACGCCGGGGACCCCACCGAGCAGCAGGCCGGCTCCCCCGTGGGGCGCTTCGAGGCAATGGGCCCCCGCCTGGATGGACATGCGACCGGCCACCTGAGACATCGGGGCGAGGAGGGGGAGGCCGCCGGCGGCATCGGTGACGGTCTCGTACGCGATGCAGGTGGCGCCGCTGGCGACGAGATCCTTGGTCTGGTCGGGATCCGGTGCCAGGTGGAGGTACGTGAAGAGCACGTGGTCGGGTCGGAGTCTGGCGCGTTCCACCGCCTGGGGTTCCTTGACCTTGACGATGAGCGTGGCTCGTTCCCACACCTCGTCGGCCGTTGCTGCGATCTCCGCCCCGGCGCCGAGATAGTCGTCGTCGGAGGCCATGATGCCGACACCGGCTTCTGTCTCGACAACCACGTCGTGACCGTGCGCCACCAATTCACGAACGCTGCCGGGGGTGAGGCCGACCCGGCGCTCCGCGTTCTTGATCTCCTTGGGGGCTCCGACGATCATCGTTCACCTCCGTGAACTCGATTGGCTTGATACTTCACGAGAGCACCTTGCGCATGGCCGCCACCATACGGTCGATCTGGTCGTCGCTGATGACCAGTGGCGGGCACATCAACAGGTGGGGAGGGAGCGGCCGAACAATCACGCCCTCGGCGAGCAGAGCGTCACGGGCTGCGACGGCATCGACGCCGTCGGGGAGTGATACGCCCCACACCGCCCCGTCGCCGCGGACGTTGGTCACGAGCCCGTCGTTGCGGAGGTCGTCGAGGCGGTGTTCGAGGCGAGCCCCGATGGCGGTGGCGCGGGCGAGCAGGCCCTCGCGCTCCTGGATCTCGATTGACTTCAAGGCGGCCACGGCGCCAAGCGGATGGCCTGAGTAGGTGTAGCCGGTGCGCAGCAGGAAGCCATCGTTGGCTTCGAGCGGGGCGACAACGTCCGGTCCGACGATGACCCCGGAGAAGGGTACGTAACCCGAGGTCACGGCCTTGGCGAAGGTGATCATGTCGGGTGTGACGCCGTAGAACTGGCTGCCGAACCAGGCGCCAAGGCGTCCGAAGCCGGTGATGACCTCGTCGTGGATGAGGTAGGCGCCGTAGGCGTCGCACAGGTCACGCAGATACTGGAGGTAGCCCGGTGGGGGAGGCCACACCCCGCCGGCACCCTGGACCGGCTCGGTGATGACGGCGGCGATCTCGTCGCCGTGGTCGGCAAAGACCCGCTTCATCTCCTCCTCGTCCTCGGCCATGACGTTCATCACGCCGGGTACCAGCGGGCCGAAGCCCTCGCGATTGGGGGCGATGCCTTGGAGCGAGGTGCCGCCGTAGTTGGTGCCGTGGTAGCCACGTTCTCGGCTGACGACGATGGTCTTCTCCGGGTGGCCGGCTTCCCGCTGGGCGATCCGGGCCAGCTTCATCGCGGTGTCGACGGCCTCCGACCCTGAGGTGCCGAAGAACACCCGGGCACCCTCGTACGGGGAGAGTTCAGCGATCTTGGCGGCGGCCGCCTCGGCGGGCTCGTTGGTGAAGGGGTCGAAGGCGTGATATGCGGCGAGCTGTTTCGCCTGGGCGCCGATGGCGTCGGCCATCTCGGCGCGACCGTGGCCGACGTTGACGTACCAGAGAGAGGCCATGCCGTCGATGTACTCCTTGCCGGCGTCGTCCCAGACGACGGCGTCCTTGCCTCCGGTGATGGTCAGGAACTTGTCCTTGCGTGGTGGGGTGAAGGGATGGAGGAATGGGCTCGGCACGGCGTAGCCTCTCTCGTTTGCCTATCGATCGATAGGTATTCTACTCAGAGTCGTTGGTGCTGGCAATGGCCTGAATCTCCTCGAGTTGTGACGGGTTCTTCAAGAGCGCCCGCAACGCAAAGGAGGCGAGCTGATGGGCAATCTCTCGGGCTCGATCGTCCGGTTCGCCGCTCACCTCGGTCACGGTTCCCGTGATCATCCAGAGGATCGCCAGCTGAGCGAACGTTGGGTCGATCTCGATGAACTCTCCCGCTGCGACGGCCTGGGCGATCATGGACTCCCGAGCCTCGGCGATGCGGCGGAAGCGGTGCCCGGCAGAGGCAAAGGCCGGGTCGGTACGGACCGTTTCGATCGACGAGAGGTTGTAGGGGGAGCTGCAGAGGAATGCGATGTCCCACACCAGGTAGCGGTAGAAGCGCAACGCCGGTGAGCCGTCCGCCGCTGCCTCGCGTTCGGCGACGGCGACGGGTTCGTCGAGATCGAAGGCGATCAGGTCGGCCATGATCGCGTCCTTTGACTCGAAGTGATGAAAGAGCGAGGGCTGTTGGATCCCGACCGCGGCGGCGATCTCGCGGGTCGAGGTCCCGTGGTAGCCCTTGGTGGCGAACAAGAGTGAGGCTTCTCGCAGAATTCGCTGGCGGGTTGAGAGGTCGGCGATATCCGTCGGCGCGGTTCCCATGAAATCCTTCCCTAGCACTTGATAGGCTAGTCGATGTCGCATACCTATCGATCGATAGGTAGAGTGGTGACAGCATCGAGAAGAGGGGCAAGCTGTGGCGAAGATCGTCAACTCTTGGAACGAGTGGAGTCGGCTACGCCGGGTCATCGTTGGTCGCGCCGACGGCACCATGGTGCAAGCTGCCGAACCCGCGACGGTGCGCGACTGGCCCGAGCGCGGATTCTCGGCGGGAACCGAAGCAGATCCCTCGCTACTGATTCTGACCAACCACTGACCGCCCGACCCCACACCACAGAACAAGAGAACGAGGAGCAAATAGATGCCGAAGCGCAGGGTCATCATCATCGGGGCCGCGGGCCGCGATTTCCACAACTTCAACACCCGATACCGCGACGACGACAGCGTTGAAGTGGTGGCGTTCACTGCCGAACAAATCCCGGGGATCGAGGGCCGCACGTATCCGGCCGAGCTCGCCGGTCCCCTCTACCCGCAGGGGATTCCGATCTATGCGGAAGAGGAGCTG
Source organism: uncultured Acidimicrobiia bacterium (assembly GCA_963704825.1). Lineage (GTDB taxonomy): Bacteria > Actinomycetota > Acidimicrobiia > Spongiisociales > UBA5794 > CAVPHV01. The sequence goes on along the minus strand of CAVPHV010000021.1, from coordinate 89,548 downwards.
CCCCGCCTGATCGTCGACCTCGGTGCCGACGAGTGTGCGTTTTCCTACAGTGACATCTCCTACAACCAGGTGATGGCGGTGGCCGCCATCGTTCAGGCCGCCGGGGCGTCGTTCACGCTGCTCGGTCCGGCCGACACGCAGATCAAGAGCACCAAGCCGGTCATCTCGATCTGTGCCGTGCGGACCGGATGCGGCAAGAGTCAGACCACTCGGCGCGTCATCGAGATCCTGATGGAGAAGGGCCTCAAGCCCGTCGCCATTCGCCACCCCATGCCGTACGGCGACCTGGTCGCCCAGAAGGTACAGCGCTTCGCAGAGCTTTCCGACCTCGAGAAGCAGGACTGCACCATCGAAGAGATGGAGGAGTACGAGCCGCACATCGTGCGCGGCAACGTGATCTACGCCGGCGTCGACTACGAGGCGATTGTCCGCGCCGCCGAAGCAGATCCCGACGGCTGTGACGTGATCGTGTGGGACGGGGGCAACAACGACTTCTCGTTCTACGCCGCCGATCTCGCCATCACCGTCACCGACCCGCACCGGCCCGGCCATGAGCTGTCCTACTACCCGGGTGAGGTCAGCCTGCGCACCGCCGACGTGGCGATCATCAACAAGATCGATTCGGCCGATCTTGCCGGCATCGAGGCGGTTCGCGCCAACATCGCCAAGGTCAATCCGACGGCGACCGTGGTGGAAGCCGCATCAACGCTGCGGCTCGACGACCCATCGGTGGTCAAAGGCAAGCGGGTGCTGGTGATTGAGGACGGCCCGACGCTCACCCACGGTGGGATGAAGATCGGCGCCGGGGTGGTCGCTGCCATCAAGTACGGCGCCACCGAGCTCGTCGACGCCCGGCCCTATTTGGTCGGCAAGTTGGCCGAGACGTTCGAGATCTACCCCGAGATCGGGACGATCCTGCCCGCCATGGGATACAGCGACGAGCAGCTCGCCGATCTGGAGGCCACGATCAACGCGGTCGATTGCGACGCGGTCGTCATCGGGACGCCGATCGACCTGGCCCGCATCGTGAAGATCGACAAGCCACACACCCGGGTCTACTACGACCTGCAGGAGATCGGTAAACCGGACTTGGTCGGCATCCTCGACGGGTTCGTGGCCGAGCACAGCCTGGGGTGACGCCGACGGGTGTAGCCTCGCGTTCGTGGCCCCGCAGGGGTCCAGCGGACGAACGAGGAGGTGCTCGTGCAGGTGAGTGAGCCGGAGCCGGCCACCGCATTTTCGGCGAATCGATACCACGTTGACCTGTCGACCCGTACCGTTCGGCTCGAGCGGATCGCCTGCGCGGATTTCGAGGACGCCCTCGGTGGGATCGCCCGGGCGACGAAGTACCTCGCCGACGTCGAGGTCGACGATCCCTACGACCCGGCCGCCCCGCTGATGATGAACATCGGGTTGCTGAGCGGCACCCGGGTGATGACCGGGCTTCGCACATTCTTCCACGGCTACTCACCGCTCAAAGTGTCCGCGTCTGGTGCGCCCGGCCTGATGTGGTCGGCGGGCAGTGGGCACTTCGGTACCAAGCTTCGTGGGCTGGGGATCGATGATGTGGTTTTCACCGGCCGCGGCGACCACCCAACACTGCTGCACGTCTCGCCCGGTGCCGACGGGCCCGTCTTCCAGTTTCTCGATGCGAGCGACCTGGCGGGCCGGATGATCAACGACCGGGTTCACGACCTCCACGGCCGGTACCCGGATGCCCATTTCGCCGTGACCGGCCCGGCGGCCGAGCATTACGAGGCGGTGCGCTACGCCGCCATCGCCGTCACCACCGACAACCAATTGGAGAGCGGCGACCCCAAGGCGCGGTTCTGCGCCCGCGGTGGTTTTGGCGGGGTGATGGCCTCGAAGAATCTGTGGGCGATCGCCGCCGACGGGCCAGACCCGGGTCGGGAGCGCGGCCTGAGGGACATCAACAAGGAAATCAACCTCGGAGAGGGGAGTGCCCGCTACCGCGACCTCCCCAATGATCGTGGCGGCACGTGGCGCACGATGAAGATGATGCAGGAGGCGCAATCGCTTCCCGAGTTCAACTTCGCCCCGAGCGGAACCGACGCCTCGGTCCCGCTGCTGCGCCCCAGCGTTGAGGCGGGTCCCTATGTCGTCAAGGCCGAGGGGTGTTATCTGTGCGGCATCAGGTGTCACAAGAACGTCTACGACGAAGGCCCGGAGGGTGAGGCCGGGGCGTTCCGGGCCAAGGTCGACTTCGAGCCGATCACACTGCTGTCGTCCAACCTGGGGATCTTCGATCCGGACCCGGCGCTCACCTTCATCGAGTTATCCGATGAACTGGGGATGGACTCCATTTCGCTCGGGGTGACCATCGGCTACGCCATGGAGTACAACCGCCGCAACGAGGGGTCGCTGGGGGGCGGCATCGGGTACGGCGATGTCGGGGCTGTCCTCGACGTCATGCACGAGATCGCCGCCGGGCGACTCGTCGAGCTGGGCCAAGGGGTGAAGCGGCTCGCCGACCAAACCGGCGAGGGTGGCTATGCCATGCACTCGAAGGGTGTCGAGTACCCGGCGTATCAGCCCCAGACCAACCCCGGCTTTGCGTGGGCGCTGGCAGGGGGGCACATGTCGATGCGCACGTTCTTCCTGTTCGTCATCGAACGCGAGACCAGTGTCGACTACTGGGTCGACGCCATCACCAACCGCGGTCCGCTGTATCTGATGGACGACATCACCGGGCTGTGCAAGTTCGCCAACGCAACCCCGGCCCTCGAAGCGGAGGCGCTCGGGATCGCCGCCGGGCTCGCTATCACCGAAGACGAGTTGGTCGATGTCGTGATGCGCACCTTCCTGCGCGGCTACGCCGTCGAGCGCCGCACCGGTTTTGGCAAGGCCGACTTCGTGCTGCCCGCCGAAGCCCACGAGCCGATGGTCAACTCCACGCTGCCCTATTTCAACACCCCGGAATTCTTCGCCGAGGTCCAGACCGAGGTCATCGCCGAGTTGGACAGACGCGCCACCGCCGCCGGATACCTCTAAACCCGTTCTTGCGTGGTTGCGGTACCAAAAACCGCGCTCCAACCACGCCGAAACGGCTTGGGGGCTGGCGCAATCTGTTCTTGCGTGGCTCGGGTACCGTTTTCCGTACCTTGATCACGCTTGTTCGTGCGCTTGTTCGTGCGGCTGTTCGTGCGGCAGGGGATCGAGAAGCGCCCTGATGTCGTCGGCTACCCGCCATGGGGTTTCTGTGAGATCCCACCAGGTGTAGCGGAGGGTGCGCCAGCCCAAACGGCCGGTCTGGTTCTGCTTGGCGCGATCGCGGCGGAACGTCTGACGATCCATGTGGTGTGCCTCGCTGTCGAGTTCGATCAGGATCCTGCGATGGGGATACGCGAAGTCGGCCCGGCACACAAAGGCGTCGGCATCGTTGCGGAGGACGAACTGAGCGACGGGAAGGGGAACGTTGTACTCTGCCAGGACTCGGCAGAACAGATCTTCGAGTGCGCTTTCCGTCGCCGCGTCCCACGTTCTGCGAGCTTCGAGGAATGGCCTGATCACGCCCACGCCGCGACGGCCGCGGCGTGCCACTCGGTTCACGAATGCCTGGACATCGACAAGCTTGAAGAGGCCCTTGCGAATGCCGGTATCGAGTGCCGACTCCACCAACCACGGGGCAACTGCACCCAGGTCGACCACTGTCCTTTCCGGCGACGTTGTCGGGATGCCATCCGTCTCCCTCCGATCTTTGGCGATCAGATCGAGCGACTCATGGACCGTGAACTCGCGAAACGCTCGCTCCCAGCGTGGCATGACGACCTCGATGGTGGGATGTTGGTACGAGGTCAGCCCCCACAGGTAGGCCGCGGTCCGGTGGGAGGCAAGCGCATCGTTGCCCGCTGCGAGCACACTCGCCATCACCTTCTGCTTCCAAGTCGGCGGCACGGCGGCGAGCGCAACGACGTCCTCGAAGGGGCGGAGGAGGACTCCAGATCTGACCCGTTCGCTCACTTGGCGCTTCCGCATCCCGAGGTCGCTGCATTGCGCTGTGCTCACGACTCCATGTTGGAGACGGGCCAGTCGGCCAATTCGAGCGTCGATATCGAGCATCGCCATCAGAGGACCAAATCACAGCGTCGAATTCAACCCCTTCCTGTTCTTGCGTGGCTGGGGTACCGAAAAGCGCGCCTGAACCACGCAAGAACGGATTGGGACCTCTAGCGCTCGAAGCCGAGGGTGCGCAGGCCGGCCGCTATTTTGGGGTCGTCGAGCAGGGCGCGGAAGGCCACGACCGCCGGGCGGTCCCAGCGTGACTCGGGGACCGCAAAGTCGTAGAGCTCGTCTTGGAGGAAGTGAAAGCCCAGGCCGGCCGAGGCGGCCACCGTATCGAGCGTGACGCCCCAGTCGGCGCGACCCTGTTCGACGGCGGCGGCGACGGAGTGGTGGGTCTTGGCCTGGTGGAGGTATCCGTCGGGGGTGCGGCCCTCCAGGAGCTGATCGATGATGATCCGGGTCCCCGCCCCGGGGTTGCGATTGACCATGCGCACGGAACCCTGCCGGACTGCAGCGAACAGGGCCTCCTCGTCGGCGACGTCGAGGAGCGGATCCCCGTTCCGAAAGGCGATTCCCTGACGGCGCCGATAACCCCGCAGCAGCCTGACGCCTGGCGGTAGAAACGGTGCGTTGTACTCACCCGTTTCCCCGTCCATGAGGTGAATCCCGGCAACGTCGGCCTCGCCGCGGCCGACCGCGGTGATCCCACCCATCGAGCCGACCGGCACCATCTTGACCCGAAACCCTTCGTCGGTCAGCAGGCCCAATAGGTAGTCGAGTCCGATGCAGTGGCTGCCGATGGCGGCGAGGTCGGCCGGCCTGATCTCGGCGTGGAGCAGATGAACCGAGACTCGCGCCCCCTCGGCAACGTACTCGGTGTTGGCTGGGATCCTGATGAAGCCGTCCGCTCGACCGAATGCGGTGACGCTGCCCGAGCCTGCCCCGAGCGGGTACGCGGCGAGACCATCTGACCCGACAACAAGGTCGACCAGCGAGTAGTGGGTCCGGCCGGGAACCGAGGTGATGCGCAGCGGCGTCACCGCTGCAACCACCGCCCGGTCGGGCTCAACTCGGCCCGAGAGACGGCGGAGCAGGGGAGCGACGAACTCATGGAACGTGAAGATCGCCGAGGTCGGGAAGCCGGGCAGGACCACGACCGGCGTCTCGGCAACTACGGCGAGCAAGATGGGCTTGCCCGGCTTGAGAGCGACGCCATGGACGACAACGCCTGCAGAGTCGGGAAGCCTCTGGGCGAGACGATGTACGACGGTGGCATTGACGTCCCCTTCGCCCTTCGATGTGCCCCCCGACAGCAGTACCGCATCAACGGGATCAGGCCCGGTGAGCAGTGGCTCAATCGCCGCCTCGAGGAGGCGCTCGTCGTCGGGGACGATGCCGCGTCCGATCGGCTCCCCGCCCAGTTCGGCAACGGCGTCGAGCAGGATGCGCTGGTTGGAGTCGTAGACCTGTCCGACGCCCATCGGCCGCCCCGGCGCCACGATCTCGTCGCCCGTCGAGATGACGGCAACCCTTGGGCGGCGGACGACGGTGACCTCGGCAACCCCGACCGCGGCCAGCACCCCGGTCTCGCGTGACGTGAGGCGAGTTCCGCGTCGCATCACGATCTCGCCGCGGCCGATGTCGGACCCCGCGAAGGTGACGTTTCCGCCCGGTGCCGACGGCCTGGTGATCTTGACCCCCGCAGCATCGGGTTCGGTGTGCTCGACCATCACCACCGCGTCCGCGCCGCGCGGCACCACAGCGCCGGTGGCGATGGGGACGGCCTGGCCGGGCGCAAGCTCGAACCCTGCGGGAGGGGCTTGCCCGGCGGCCAGAGACAGGTCGGCGACGGCGAGGACGACCGGCTCGAGTTCCTCGGCGCCGTGAGTGTCGGTGGCCCGCACCGCAAAGCCGTCCATGTTGCTGCGATCAAACCCGGGTACGTCGACCGCGGCAACGACGTCCTCTCCGAGGACCCGTCCCGAAGCTTGGTCGAGCGGGATCTGTTCGAAGCGCGGTGCGAGGTGCGCGGTCGCAGCGTCGAAGCGCTCGTGGGCAAGCGCTTCGTCAACAACATCGAGGAACTGCCGCTGCTTCACAATGCCGCCTCGTCGTCATAGAGGTGGACGTCCACTTCGGCGCCCTCCGGGTAACCCTCGAGACCGGCCGGGATCACAACGAACCCCGTCGCGCGCGTGACGGACGAAAGGACCGATGCGCCGCTCACTGCAAGCGACTCAACGGCGCCGTCCTTCACGGTCACCCTGGCGTAGTCGGTGCGGCCGATCTGGGACACGATCCGCTTGCTCAGTGGCAGCCGAACCGTGCGGTAGGGCCACCTCTCGGAGCGACCGCCGAGGATGCGGATCACCGGTCCGGCAAAGAAGTCGTACGCCACGAGACATGAGACCGGGTTTCCCGGCAGCAGTAGCACCGGCGCCGAGCCGATCCGTCCGACGCCACTCGGTGACGAGGGTCGCATGGCAACACCGTGGATGGTCAGTTCGCCGAGTTCGGCGACCAGGTACGGGACGTTGTCCTCGCGTCCGACCGAAGCTGCGCCGGCCGTAACGATCACGTCGGCACCCGGTTCGGCCAGTGCAGCTCGCATGACGTCGCGGTCGTCCGGCAGCCGAACGACGGTGGGGACGCCGCCGTCGCGGGCCACGAGGGCGGCGAGCATCGGTGAGTTGCTGTCGACGATGCTGGTGCCTCCAGGTCGCGCCCCAGGCGCAAGCAACTCGTCTCCCGAAACGATGATCCGCACCGCAGGCCTGCGGTGTACCGCGACGGGCTCGTGCCCGATCGAGGCGAGCAGTCCGATGTCCTGGGGGAGCAGTCGCCGACCTGCCGGCAGCACCTCGGCGCCTATCGCGATGTCCTCACCGATCCGGCCCACGTTGCGGCCGGTGGCTACCGGCGCCGTGATCTCGACGTGATAACCGCGTTCAGTGGCGTCCTCGGCCCGGACGACGGCGTCGGCGTTGTGCGGAACCGGGGCACCCGTCATGATGCGGCACGCCGCGTCCGGTCCAACCATGTCCGGGGGAGTGGTGCCCGGCATGCTTTCACCGACGACCTCGAGCACCGCCGGGTTGTACGGCGACGCTCCATACGTCGCCTCGGCCCACACCGCATAGCCATCCATCGTGGCCCGCCGGAAGGGAGGCACGTCGACCTCGCTCACCACGGCTTCTGCCAGCACTCGTCCGACGGCGGCGGCGATTTCGACCGATTCCGCCGGGAGCGGCTCGACGCCGGCAACAGCGGTGGCGAGCGCCGTCGCGACGGTTGCGCGATCCCGGAACCCCCGCATCCGCACATCCTCGGCGCCTCCGACGATGGCGATCAGCACATCGACGCGGTCGTCGGGTCCGACCGGGGTCGAGTCGAGCTCGTCACGCGGCACCTGATCATCGTCGTGGAATACCGTCAGGTGCGGGTGGAGACTTCCTGCCGAATCGAAGAGCCGGATCTGGAGGTCGGGATGGGCGACGGCAGCAGCCCGGAGTGCTTCCGCCACCGTGGCGCCGGCAACGGGAACCGTCTCGTGCCCGGCGGCGTATCTGCGCAATGCACCGGGGATCGAAACCTGCACCACCGCAGAACCTACGCCGAGCCGATGGAGCGGTGCGATGGCCGCACCCTGTAGGCGATGGCCCTCCCGCTGCGCCACACCGTCCATCCCAGCAAGCCGCCGAGGGCGCCGAAGAGGATGTGGTTGCCCAGGGCGGCGGCAAGGCCGTACACGACGACGCGCCGGACGATGCCTGATACCCAAGCGTTGATGAAGACGAAGGCGTACTTGCCGAGGTGCACGATGATCCCCGCGACTGCGGCGCCCCAGGGCCGACGCAGCGGCAGCCGCGCCACGACCGGCATGTCGAGCAGACCGGCGGAGACGCCATAGAGCAACGTGTTGTAGGCAACGGAGTGGTCGAGTCCGATTGGGATCCCCCAGAATCCCATCGAGATACCGGCCAGGGTGGCCATGCCGCGCCGCGGGTTGACGATCCGGCCGAGCACCAAAACCGCGATCCACCCCACTCCGGCGTGACCGGGAATGCCGAGGGAGAAGTCGAGATATCGTTTGGCCAAGGCTGCGACGAACCCGATCGCTAGGGCGAGCAGAACATCGACGTAGAGAGGCCGGCTGGTTGCCGTGGCTCTACTGACGGCGTGTGTCTGCATTGACCCACGATCCCTTCTCCTCGCGGGCAACGATGACGGGACGACCCCCGATGAGCCGGGGACGAACCCAGTCACCGATGTCGAGGCTTGTCTCGGCTTCGAGCGGTTCCCATCCGTCGACGTTGACCACGGCCGCAATGTCCGTGGCAGCGATCAGATCGGCCACGGTCATTTCGCCGGACACGTCGCGAATGCCGCGCAGCCCGACAAACCGGCCGTCGCGGCCGTCGCCTCTCAATACGGCGGCGCCGAATGCGCCGATGATGCCGCCCTCGGTTCCGCCCAGGCCGGCCAGGGTCACCTCGACGGCCGCGGCCAGCGTGACTGTCTGCTCCTGAGTGACGATCGTCTGCTGAGCGAGGCGGGCGAACAGGACGGCGGGGCGCGGTGGCTTGCGGGTGAGCATGGCGACGCCGGGATTGGATCCCCGGATCGACTCGCGGGAAACGATGGTCGTCACCGCCTCGAACAGTGCCTCGGGATCGGCCGGCTCGCGGAAGATGATGGCCGCAGCCGAGTTGCGCGCCGTCTTGGGGACTTCTGGGCCCTGATAGAACTGATGTCGGGTGACGCCGAGCGACACGCCAAGGCCGAGCGCTTCGACTTCACCGACGAGACGGCGCGCCAGGCACCCGGTACCTCCTTCATCGGGGGTGTCGGTGTCGTCGATGCCGATGACGGCGCGGTCAGTTGATCCGGAGTTCGGCAACGTCTCGTACCCATTTCTCGCGCGGCAGATTCTCGGCGGCGAGCTTCAGTGTGCCCTGGTTGGAAACGTCGAGAATCCAGGTTTCGTTGACCTCGGGTGCGTTGACGAACAAGGTCACCTCAAAAGTTCGACCCTCGCCGAGACCAAGCACCTCCATGGATTCCCAATCCACGACGCCTGATGCTTCCAGTACCTCGAGGAGTAGCGGCCCCTCCTGCTCGTCGCCATCGAGGGTCAGCGTGGCGAACGGCAGGCTGTAGTCGAGTTCCTCAAGGGTCCAGTCGGCGGCGATTTCTTGGTCGACGATCACCCGCAGCACCACGTCGTCGGCGGGCGGCGGCAAGTCCACGGTCTCGGCGTCTGCTTCGTCGTCACCGGAGCATGCGCTCGCCAGGAGCGCCACTGCGCCGATCATCACCCACCACTTCCACCATTTCATGGCTACTCCGACTCCTTGTCCTGTTGATGTTGTAGGTCCTTGATGGTTGGTCAGACGCCGAGTTCGTCGGCTACCCAACCAAGATCAAGGCTTTCGAGTGTCTCGCGGGGCGGGTTCCCGGTGACCGGATCCCAACCGGCCTGTTGGTAATACATTGCGAGGGCCGCCTCGAACTCTTTCTGGTCGATCGATTTGCCATTCGACGGTCCACCGCTGAGCGGTTCGAACAGGCGCTTCGGAAGGGTATCGCGTTCGCGGGTTATGCCCTCGCGAGCGTTGAAGGCTCGCAGCAGGTTCAATCGGCGCTTCCCGATGGTGAGGAGATCATCAACCGTGGTGTCCTCCCCGGTGACGGTTGTCACGATGTCGGCGAGGTCCTCCATCCCCATCAGCTGCCAGGCCGGCCCAAACACGAACTGGCACACATCAGCGGTGTCGAGCGCTGAGTAGGCGTATTGGGTGGTGAGGGCGTAGCGCACCTTCTCCTCGTTGAGTACGTCCTCGGGTTGCGGATCGGTCAACCCGATATCGGCCATGCGCTTGCCATACTTGTCCGGGGAGTCCGCAATGACCTCGGGCGTGTACATCGGGTCATGCTCGCTCGATTGGTGATCCGCTCCGAAGGGATTCACCGCATAGATGAGGGCCAACGACGGCTTCACCTGAGGCATGTGAGCGGGGAACTCCTGATCCTTCGACGTCACCAGGAAGTCCGTCGATCCGTTGCCGATGTGGGCGGCGGCCGCAGCCGAGCCCTCGGCGAGGATGTCGCCGAACCCCTCACGCTTGAGCGTCAACTCGAGCATGGCGATCATCTCGGGCGCCTTGCCCCAGCCGAGTTCGATACCGCCGGTGTCCTCCACCGTGATCAGGCCCCGCTCGAAACACTCGATGGCGAACGCCATCGTGGCTCCGGCCGAGATGGTGTCGACGCCGTATTCGTTGCACAGTTGATTGGCGTAGGAGACGGCGTGGAGGTCGTCGATGTCGCAATACGACCCAAAGGTCGACGCGGTTTCGTATTCGGGTCCACCGTATTCGGGGTCGATCATCCGCTCTTCCCACTCGGCCTGGACGACTCGTTTGCACCGCACCGCACACGAGTAGCAGGTCTCGCGCCCCTGCTTGAACTGGGTCTCCTCGGGGGCACCACGCAACAGCTCGTCGTAGAGCCGTTCCCCGCCGATGGCCGCGGCGCGGTCGTACCCCATGAATCCGCTCTGCCAGTTGCGGGTGGGGAGGCCGCCGGAGCCGTTTTGGCTCTCCAGGATGCCGATGGTCCCGTACTTGGCGAGATCGAAGACGTCCTCATCCCCTCGGATGTTGGGCAGTGTCCCTTGCATGATCTTCTTGAGCCCGTCGGGATCGGCCATCGGCAGCTTCTTCTTGCCGCCGCGAACCACGATCGCCTTGAGCTTCTTGCTTCCCATCACGGCGCCCATTCCGGTGCGTCCGTGAGCGCGGGCGTGCATGTTCATGATGGCGGCGTAGCGAACCAGCTTTTCGCCGGCCGGGCCGATCTGGGCGACCTGGATCCGCTTGTCGCCCAGTTCCTCTTGCAGAATCTCGTCGACCTCGAGGGTGGTCTTGCCCCAGAGGTGGTCGGCGTCGCGCAGTTCGACTTCGCCCTGGTTGATCCACAGGTAGACGGGCTTGGGGGAGATCCCGCGCACCACGATCCCGTCGAATCCGGCGAACTTGAGTTCGGCCGGCCAGAAGCCGCCGGCTTGGCTGTCGCCGACGCCGCCGGTCAGAGGTGACTTGGCGACGACCGTTGCTCGGCTTTGGCCGGCTACGGGCGCTCCGGTGACCCCGGCGAGCATGAAGGCGAGTGTGTTCTCGGGCCCGTAGGGGTCGGCGCCGGCTGGAGTGTTCTTGAAGAGGTAGTAGAGACCGAGGGCGCTCCCGCCCATGTAGGTCCGGTAGATGTCGTCGGACGGTTCCTCGACGTCGAGCGTGCCCTTCGTCAGGTCGACATGCAGGATTTTGCCTGCGTATCCGTACTGCACACCCGCCTCCTATCGATCGATAGACTCAACGTGACATCCTAGCCCCCGGCTCGGCCGCCGCCGGCTTGGAGCGTCGCCCTGAGTGTCCCACATCCTCGGGCTGTACGGGTCTCCGCGGCCGTCGCGCTGGTCAGCGAATGATCTCACAGTTCAGGTACATTGCTCCGTGACGGCACTCGTCCGTATCGGCGCCGCCGTTGATCAAGTCGCCGCCACCTCCGCCGAAGATCTTGTCGGCGCCGGCGCGGCCCCGCAGCTTGTTGTAACTCGAATTGCCGATGATCACATCGTCGTGGGTGCCGGTGGCGACCCATTCAATCTCGACGATCTGGTCGGTACCCCAACCGGTGGCGATCCCGGTCGTGAGGTCAACCGACACCGGACCCGGGGCGTTGCCGTAGAGGACGGTGTCGACCTCACCGGAACCATCAACGATGTCGTCGCCGGCGCCGGGATGCAGGTCATCGCGGCCGTAGCCGCCCTGCAAGATGTCGTCGCCGGGTCCGCCGAACATGACGGTCCACGCCGCGGCGGCCACCAAGGTGTCGTTGCCCTTTCCGCCCGAGACGTAGTCGAACTGACCGGGGCCCTCGAAGTCCCCGCCACAGTCGGTGAACATGAGGTCGTCGCCCTCGCCGCCGTAGATGAGGTCGTAGGCGGGTCCGCCGTGGATGGTGTCGTTTCCGTCGCGGCCTCGAATGAAGTCGACGCCGCCCGAGCCGCGCAAGATGTTGTCGACGTTGTTGGCATAGATCTTGTCCGAATACGGCGACCCGATGATGTTCTCAACTCCTGAGATCGAGTCGGTGCCGTGCCCGGTGACAACCTTGGCGACGAGGTCGACGATGACGGCGCCCCGGGCCTTGCCGTAGGAAGCCCAGTCCGAGCCGTAGCCCCCTCGCAGGATGTCGTTGCCGGTTCCGCCGATCAGGGTGTCATCGCCTTGGGAGCCGCAGAGGATGTCGTGCCCCGCTCCGCCTTCGATCTGGTCGTTGCCCTCGAGGCCGACGATGACGTCGTCGCCGTTGGTTCCGATCAGGATGTCATCTCCAGAAGTGCCGACGATGGTGGCGACCTCGCCTTCGCACCTTGGAACGGGTGCGGCGGTACCCGAGACGGGAATCAGTGTGGCGACGAACACCACGGCGGCGAAGCTGAGGACACGCCGGCTTCGGTTCATAAGCGGAAGCTACCCAGCGGATTCCGAGGGGGCAAAACCGTCTAGAGGATCAGCTCACAGGAGACGTAGGTCGTACCCTCCTTGCACGTATCGTAGTGCGGTCCGCCGTCGAGGGTGTCTGTTGCCGCCACGCCATTGAGGGTGTCGTCCCGCTGCCCGCCGAAGACAAGTCGTCGCCGGGAGCCGCCGCGCAGCATGTCTCGCCGGCGCCTCCGTAGATGACGTCGCTTGCCGGCGTCGCCGTCGACGTAGTCGGCGCCAAAACCGGCGTAGATGATCGTCGTCGCCCGGCCACCCTCCGATAGTGTCGTCTCCCCTCGTCCATGGATGATGTCGTTGCCGGCTGATCCGAGGATGAAAGTTCGGCCCATAGTCCCGGTGATGTGATCGTCGCCCAGACTTCCGTAGACGTCCTCGATATTGACGAAGCATCGGCGCTTGGGCCGAAGGCCTTCGAGGTGGTGAGGTTGATGACCATAGGGCCGGGCGAGTCGCTGAAGGAGATGGTGTCGTTGCCGTCTCCGCCGTCGAGTTCGTCTCTGCCGCTCCCCACCCCGCAGGTCAATCATCTGCCAGCCGAATCCCAAGAGATGTCGGTGCCCGGGCCACCGGAAAGAGAGTCGTCGCCGGCGCCGCCACGGAGGATGTCGTTGCCGCGGCCTCCTCGAGAGCTGACGTGTTGGGGTCGGCGAAGTCGACGGCTTCGAGCACGTCGTCGCCGCCGAGGCCATGGAACCTGCCGCCGGCCGGTCCGCCACGCATGACGTCGTCGAAGCGGCTGCCGTGGACTTCGGCCACGCCGACGAGTTGGTCGATGCCCCAACCTGTCGCGATACCGGTTGCGAGGTCGACCTCGATTGGTCCGGGAGCGTTCCAGTACGGACACATTGCGTCCCCGTCGACGTCCTCAACGACGTCGTCGCCGGCGCCGGGATGGACCTGGTTGTCCCCCATAGAGGATGCGGATGTGGTCGTTGCCGGCGGCCCCGGTGACGGTGTCGGAGTTGTACGGTTCTCGATGAGGTCATTGCCGGGTCCGCCGCGCATGACGGCGCTGGGCCGCGGAAGGGGTCGTAGTGATTTGGCCCGCTCAGGTGGTCGTCGCCTGGCCGCCTCGGAGTTCGGCGAACTCGTCGGCCGGCCTCGAGGATGTCATCGCCGCCGCGACCCCACACGATGTCGTCTCCGCCGCCATCGAAACGAGGTGTTGGCAGCGGCGCTGCCATAGATGTCGTTGTGGTGGTCGCTGCCTTAGACGTTCTCGATCGAAGCAGGGTGTCGCTTCCGTGCCCGTCGGCGGTGCCGGCGCCGAGGTCGACCTCGATTGCCGTTGATACGCGGTCCGGTAGTCGAGCCAGTCGGAGCCCCGGCCGCCCAGCAGGATATCGTCGCCGGGGCCGCCGATGAGCGTGTCGTCGCCGTCGAAGCCACAGATCGTGTCGTTGCCGCCGGCTCCGACCAGAGTGTCGTTCCCGCCAAGGCCGACGATGACGTCGTCGGAGGCATCGCCGATGAGTTTGTCGTCGCCCGGGGTCCCGATCATGGTGGCCGGCTTGCCGTCGCACATGACCGTGGGTTCGTCGGCGCCGGCCGGGGCCATCCCCGCCGTCAGAAGCAGAAGTGCTGCGATCAGGAAACGCAGGGAAGTGCTCATGGCGCGAACCATAACCTGGAAAGCCCTGTCCGCGAGGGTCATTTCATCCACATGAGCAGCGATCCCTCCCCGGCCGTTGAGCGGGGGAGGGATCGTGGTCCTTCTCCGAGATTTGGACAGAGTCGCCTACGGGACGAGACGCAGCCACGCCTTGTAGAAGGTGACTTTGTCCTTGTCGTTGGCGTAGTTGACCAGCACGCTGATACCGATGGCCTCGTACCACTTGGGTGAGGCGTAGTCGATCCACTGGCAGACGACCCCGGTGTTGTTTGGCCATGTGATGTTCTTCGACGAGATTCTGACGTCCTTGGCCCAGACGTCCATCCTGACCGGTTTGGTCTGAGTTGGGTTGGTTGCCTGTGCGCAGAACTCGACCTTGCTCAGTTCCATTGCCGTCGAATCGAGGAAGGTCGTGTAGGTCAGCGGGATGTGGATCCATTCCTGGGTTGCCGCCTTGGCCTTGGTGCGCACCCCCCATCCGTACGGCATATTGACCTTGAACTTCCACTTCCGCTGGACAACCCACTCGGTTCCCTGGGTCGCGATGTCGACATACCCCGTCGTCGCCTCCGGAGCGTCTGCCTCCGGCGCCTCCGTGGTTGCCCCGATGCCGGGGACCACGGCGAGGATCAGCGTCAACGCCAGCAGAACCCCAATGGCACTCTTCTTGCCCATCCTGCATTCCTCCTTCTTGCAGACGGCATCGCGGCCGGATTGGCTCAGGTCGCAGCCTCGGTCGGGATGAATCTGCTTCGCGGCGTGGAGGTATCCCGGTGTTTGGGGCGCGGTCGCCTGACTCGCACCGAACGCCCGGTGCACTCGACTCGACGAGCGTCCCCAACTCGCATCGAAACCCCTCCGCGGTTACACGACCAACCTGATTGGTCGACAGGCCCCTGACCAGGGGCGGAAGACCCCAACTGCGGTCGAAATGCGTGCGGAAGCGCCAACCAACCCCCAACGCTAAGTGGTCTTTGAGTCACGTTTAGCGTTCGCTTATCCGAGCTTCCTGCAGTCTGTCCCGACGTCGAGCGCCATGCATGGCGAGAAGCGAGCTGACACTGATGACAACGATGACCATGATCGCAGCGGCTGGGCCGCAGATTGCCGAGCTGCGCTGATGGCCGGCCAGCCTGGGGGCCGCAAGTACGCCCCTTCGTTCTTGATGGGTCTGTTGCTGGTTCCGCTCAGCGCGGTGGCCGCCTTCGCCTTGGTGGCTGGAGGAACGACCGAACCAACGCCTGCCTTGGCGGCCGAGGAGACCACAACGACGACGACGGCCGTAGAGGTCGTGGAAACGGTCGCGGTCCCGACGACGGCCGATCCCGCTGCGGACCTTGCCGCGGCGTGTGGTGACGACGGCTGGGCTCTTGTGGGGGCCGAGGCGGATGGAACCATCACCGACCTGGAGCAGGCGGCACTCGATGCACTGCGTCCCATCTGCGCCGAAGCCGGCATGGAGCTTGCCGGCCCGCCGGCGCCACCCCCGGTGATTCAGACCGTGACGGTGTCGAGCGGTGGCGGAGGTGGCGACGACGCATCCGACGCTCCGGCGAGTGACGATGACGGGTCGCGTGACCACGGCGACGAAGACGACGATCACGATGAAGACGACGATCACGATGAGGACGACGAGGACGATCACCACGAGGACGACGAGGACGATCACCACGAGGACGACGACTGATGGCGTCTTCCCCACGTGGCACGGGCCTGGCGTCCGTGCTCACCGGTCTAGTCGTGGCGGCCGCGGCCGTGGTCCCTCTGGTGTGGTACACCTCGACGGGGTCCGAAGCAGCGGTGCCAGAGCCGGTTCCCACCACCGTCACCTCGACGATTGCTGAGACGGCCCCGGTGACCGAAACCATCGTGATCACCCCCGACCCTGTGGTAGTCAACGAGCTACCCGAATCGGTGGTGCGCGCCCTCGAAGCCGCCGGCAACGTGCGCGAGGAAAGCGCCGGAGCGCTCGGACTGCCAGTTTCGGTCGTCAACGTCTTGGCCGACAACGACGTCGTGCTGCGGGTTGCCGAGGATGACCCGGAGGCGTCGCCGTGATCATCAAGCGATTCTTCCCAAACCGTTGGGCCCGCATCCTGGCCTGGACCGGGGCGGCCATCGCCTGGGCGACGTCGCTGCTGGTGATCCAATCAAGTAGCGTCGCCGACGCCGAGCCGCCACCGCCGCCCGAGGAGCCCGCTGCCATCCCGACGACGACCACCACTCTGGCACCGCTGCCCGAAGCGACCGATGAAGGACTGGTGGTCCTCAGGTTCACGCCCACCCCGGCACCACCCCCGCAGGTCATCACCCGCACCGTGACGGTGAGCGGTGGTGGTGGGGGCGGGGGTGGTGGTGGTGGTGGATCCGCCCCCACACCGTCCGATCCCGTGCCGACCTCCGGATCATGAGAACCGTCGAGCGTTTTGACGCCATGGGAACGTGGGTCGAGGTTCGGGCCGACAGCGCTGCCGGTCATGACGCGGTGCGGGCCGACTTCGAGTTGGCTGAGGCCTGTTTCTCTCGATTCCGCGACTCGAGCGAACTCATCCACCTGAACGACAGCATCGCAAGCCGAGTCGAGCTGTCTCCGGTGCTTGCCGCAGTCCTGACCGTGGCCGAGGAGTTGGTGCGGCGCACCAACGGCCTGGTCGATCCCGCCGTTGGGGGCCGGGTGATCGACTGGGGCTACGACCGAACCTTCAGCGAACTCGGCGAGGTGGATGTGGTCCCGGACGCCGACCGGAGGCAGGCCGGATGGAGCATCGCGGACGGTGTCATCGACCGCCCGGCCGGTACCCGATTCGATCTCGGCGGTATCGCCAAGGGCTGGACGGCCGATCGTGCCGTCGAAGCCGGCCACGCCGCAGTTGTGTCCGCCGGCGGCGACATCGCAAGCAGCGACCCCACCACGACGGCCGAAGTTCTCGATCCCTGGGGCGAGGTTGCCGCCCACCTTCATCTGGGAGTCGGCGGTTTGGCGACGAGTTCCATCGGCCGTCGCCGCTGGACGGCCGCAGGCGGTCCTGCTCACCACATCATCGATCCTCGCACCGGCAACCCCGCCGTGACCCCGATTCTCTCCGCCACCGTCATCGCCGCCACAGCCGCCGAAGCGGAAGCCGGAGCGAAGGCAGTGCTCATTCTCGGTGAGAGCGGCTTGGCGTGGGCGGCTCGGCAGTCGTGGATTCGCTCGGCGCTTGCGGTGTGGCACGACGGCAACGTATTTGCCACGCCCGGAGTCGAGGTGGCGGCATGAATCTCGAGTGGATGTTGATCCGGGGCACCGGCCTTGTCGCCTACCTGATGCTGGCGGCCTCGACGATATGGGGTCTTGCCCTTTCGTCGAAGCTGTTTGTTCGCATCGTCAAGGCCAAGCCGCTGACCTGGCTCCATGAAGGGCTCGCCGTTGGGGCGCTGCTCGCCACGGGAGCGCACCTGTTCTTCCTGTGGAGCGATGACTTCATCGAGTTCGGTCCCCGGGAGCTTTTCATCCCCGGAGCTTCCACCTGGGAGCCGTTGGCGGTGGCCTTCGGGATCGTGGCGTTCTACGCCGCTTTTGTGGTCTCGGCCAGCTTCTACGTCAAGAAGTGGATCGGCCAGGCGGCGTGGCGCACGATTCACTTCCTCGCCTTCGGCACCTTTGCGGCCGCGGCCTTTCACGGCGTGATGGCAGGCACTGACACTCAGCATTCCGCAGTCCTCACCATGTATGTGGCGACCATCGCCATCGTCGTTCTGCTACTGGTGGTGCGGGTGGGCCAAGAGATGGCCGCACCCGCCGCATCGGCCAGGGTTTCATTGCCCGAGGCTGAGGAGTCGAGGTCGCCGGCACCCGGCCGACCGGGAGCAACCCGACCGACGCCTTCCCGCCACGAGCCATCTCGTCAGACCACCGATGTCCACGAGCGGCTGGCGGCGCTCCAGGCGCGCCGCGCCGGCGGCGGCTGAGACTGGTTCGCTCAGATGGTGACGACCTCACAACCGTGATAGATCCCCTTGGTGCAGCGGTCGCTGAGGCCTGAACCTCCGTAGAGATGATTGATACCGCTGCCGCCGTCGAGGTAGTCGCTGGCCTTGCCGCCGTAGAGCGTGTCATCGCCGCCGCGGCCACCGATGGTGTCTTTGCCACCGCGGCCGACCAACACGTTGTCCTGGTAGGTGCCCTGGAGTCGGTCGTTGAACTCTGATCCGATCGCCTTCTCGATGCCGAACAGCAGCGCCCCGCCCTCGAAGGTCCAGAAGGTGCCGCCTGAGCCGTTGGGATCGGCGAGGTCGATGTGGACCGGACCGGCCGCCGGTCGGCCGTCGATGGTATCGAATCCGTCACCGCCGTAGACCTCGCCGTCGCCGGCGAACATCGTGATGCGGTCATTGCCGTTGCCGCCATACGAGAAGTTGAGTCCGGGTCCGGCATGGAGGACATCGCGGCCTGAATTGCCGAACATCGTGTCGACACCGGCTCCCGACCACATCTCGTCGTCGCCGCCGCCCCCGTAGAGAATGTCTTCGCCTTGTCCGCCGTAAACGTGGTCGTCGCCGAGTCCGGCGCAGACCGTATCGTTGCCCCCGTAGCCGAAGACCACGTCATCGCCGCTTCCGGCCCAGATGACGTCGTCCCCGGTCGTGCCGTGCAGCGTGTTGGGTCCGTCGTCGCCCCAGGTGGTGGCATCTTTGCCATCGCATTTGTACGGGACCGGGGCGGCCGATGCCGCGATCGGCACAAGCACCGTGAGACCAAGGCCAAGGACAACGAGCAAGGGAAACGTCCGCTTCGGGCGGGTCAAGGGGTACCTCCTGGTCGTACCCTGCGATTGTCCACCTTTGCCCACCTCGCGTCTACGGCGCGTTGGGTGCGGCCGGGCTACCAGTCGTGCTGGATCGTGGCGAGACCCAAGCTGTTCACCGATTGGAGGATCACGTTCTTGCCGCCGGCGTCGCCCCTGAGCTGCCAGTCGAAGAATCCCAGGGCGACGTCTCGTAGCAAGGGGTGCGGCCCGACGTTGAGGTCGTGACCGACGCCCGCCAGGCGGATGAAGCCCTTCGGTGACTGCGCCGAGTTGTAGAAGCTGAGGGCGGGCGCAATCGGTACCACCGTGTCGGCGTCTCCGTGTATGGCGAGTAGTGCGGGACCGTTGTTGTAGTTGAACGACCCCGTCGGCACGACGCCGGCACGGGGGAGGACTGCATCGACCCTCGAGTCCGTGCAACAGTTCAAAAACAGCGAGTATCCCACTCCACCGCCGAGAGAGGTGCCGATGAAGCCGATGTTCTGCCCGTCGAACTGGGTCATCGGGTCGTTCCCGCTCCGCATGTCAAGGACCTCATCGATGACGAAGCTCACATCGCGGGCCATTTGGTCGAACTGAAAGCCGGACGGGAAGGTCGGGCCGACCACAACGTAGCCATCGTTCACGAGGAACCGGAACAGGTCCGCGGCGCTGCGGCCGGTGCCGGCGGCACCGTGGCCGGCGACGACCATCGGGAAGGGTCCGCACACAACCGGAGCGTTCGTCCCGTTCGAGGTCGCCGGGTAGTAGATGGTTGTCTGCAGCGTCCGGCCCCGACTCGGGTCGACCAGGGTGACGGTCTTCTCCCCGATTCCGTAGGGGGCACTGTCGGGTGTGCAGGCTCCACCGCCACCGCCGCCACCGGACTCGCAATCGTGTGGAGTGCCGTTGGTGCACTCATCACCGGTTCCGGCCCCTCCGTAGTTCTGGTCGGCGCCGCTGCCACCGTTGAGGTAGTCGTTGCCGCTGCTGCCGTAGAGGGCGTCGTTGCCGGCAAACCCGCGGATGGTGTCGGGACCACCTCGTCCGGTGAGCACGTTGTTCCTGAAGTCCCCGAGCAACTCGTCCCCAAACGCGGAGCCGACGGCGTGCTCGATGCCGAACAAGACGGCGCTGCCTTGGGTCGTCGAGAACGTGCCGCCCTTGCCGTCCGGGTTGGCGACGTCGATCTCGACGCGAGAACTCGCATCCCGGGCGTCGATGGTATCGATGCCCTTGCCGCCGGAGACCTCGCCGGATCCGGCTGCGACGTAGATGACATCATTGTTGTTGCCGCCGTACGAATCGTTGTTTCCGAAGGTGGCGTGGATGGCATCGTCGCCCCCGTTGCCGCGACTCTCGTTGGTGCCCCCGCCCGGCCAGATGGTGTCGTTACCTTTGCCGCCGGAGACCGTGTCTGAGCCGTCGCTTGCCCAGATGGTGTCGTTGCCTTTGCCGCCAAGTATGGTGTCGTTGCCCCCGGCGCCAAAGATGACGTCCTTGCCGCCTCCGCCGCAGATGGTGTCGTTGCCGGCAAGGCCCTTGATGGTGTCGTTGCCGCCGCCGCCCCAAATCACGTCAGGGCCGGACGTTCCGATGAGAGTGTTGGGTCCGTTGGTGCCGACGATGGTGGCCGTCTTGCCGTCACACTTGGGCGGAGGATCACCCGCAGTCACGTTGCCAACGAGGAAGGCGGCGTCTTTGGCTGGGATGGTGATGGTGGTGACCGGTGTGGGGTCGCCTTGGGGGTTCTTGTTGACGACGTCGTAGTAGGTGCCGCCCAGGTTGTGGGTCTTGGTGGTGCTGGTTGGGTTGACGATGATCAACCCGTTGCTGTAGGCACGGGCATACAGCCCTGAGGGCAACGCCAACCCCGATACCTGGGAGGTGGTTTCACTCGGGGTACCCCAGTCCCAAAAGTACAACTCGTCGGGCCGGTCGAGATCGAACGGGCCCCCATAGGTGTACTTGGTTGCCGAGGGGCGATGCGCCAACAGCAACGACCCGTACGCAAACCGCTCATAGCGTTGCGGATCGGGCACCCCACGATTCCAGCGCACCCAATACGCTGCGGGCCAGTTGTTGGCCATGGTCCGAATCGTGCGGTCCATCTCCGCGGTCCACGAGAACCCGTTCCCCCACGACCCGTCGGTACGCATCCAGTTCTCCATCACCCCCGCATCGGTGTGATTGGCCAACAACTCATCCGCACACGAATCATTGTTCTGGAGCGTGTTCGTCACCATCTTTTTCCCCGGCAACTCGGAACGCAGCCCAGCAAGCTTGGTTTGCTGATGGTCACCCCACCGATCCCGCGTCAGTTTCTTGTCCACCGGGTCGTCCCACCCCCACACCGGGTTCCCCGCCCAATCGGCGTTGTTGTACTGCACACACGACGTCACATCCAACCAGAACGCGTTATAGCCCTGGAACCCCGACCCGAACGTGTCCCGAATCCGATCCGCGATCCACCCATACCCATCGGGCTGCCACAACTTGATCCCATACCGCAACGCATACCGGCTGTCGTCACGACCCGGAATCCCCGACAGGCCCTGATCATCGGCCACTGCGGTCTTCGACCCGATATACACCGGCGACATCACCCGAGCATTCGCCGCATGCGACGTCGCCTCCGTCCCCCACAAACCACGCCGCACCGCCAACACCACATCCCCACCATCAACCGACGGGTTCCCCGTGATCTGCATCAACTCGTCATCAACCCGAACAAACGACACCACATCATGCGTATTCGCCGTATGCGCCCCCGCCGCCGTCCCCGCACCACGCGAACTGCGATACGGCCACGTCGCCGCCTCACCCGACGGCCGCACCGACGCCGCGGACTTGACCCGCACCGTCGTCGCCCCCGCCGACAACGACCCCGACAACTTCGCCACATCCGCCCCATTGTCACCCGCCACATACGGCGCATAATTCCCCGGCCAGAACGTCGCGATCGCCAACGGGGCATTCGCCTCCAAATCCCCCGCCTCACCAAACAACAACGGCGCCGACTGCGACGACTGACTCACATACGAACCATTCCGATAATTCGACGCCACCACCCCACGCGACGCCAACTTCGCCGCCAACGTCGACGACGACGACCCCCGACACAAATCACCCAACGTAAACACATTCGAACCCTGACCGTGGAAATGCTCATACCAGACGGTGAGTTCGGCCAACCGCGCGTTCAAGGCGCCACCCGTCAACTCATTGGTCGCCACCACCTGTCCACAATCACCCACCTCAGTAAACAAGGCCACATACGGTGAGGATCCCGGAGCTGCGGCGGCCGCAGGAATCGCCGCATCAGCGGCCTCCGCTGATTGGGCGGGCTGTGCCGGTGGGGCCGTCTCTGCCGGTGGGGCCGTCTCTGCTATCGGAGCGGGCTCTGCTGCCTGAGCGGGTGAGCCTGCGAGGTCGAGGGGGCCAACGACGCCGACGACGGCGATGGCGGTGGTGAATGCGACAAGCGCGGTGACGAGACTGCGAAACACAAGATTTCCCTTCTGCATCACGACAAATAGGCCGGGATTGTGACCGGCACCGTGATTACTTCGGGCCGATGGATCGGGACTTTAGGAGAATTGGGGGGATGGCAATTGAGGGCAGCCGCGGACTAGTCACCGCGGCAGCGGCAGCGAGCGTAGCCCGCTCGCGCCACTATGACCACTTCTCCGCAGTGGTCCCTACACACGAGGGAGGGCCCAACCGTTGCGGGAAGTGCCGACCCTCCGCCGGTTCACTCGAGCGTGAAGGGGACCCAGGGTCGGGTCGGGTCCATGTTTCCCGACGTATCTTCGGCCCGTACCGATATCGCATAGTCCCCGGGATCGGGGAGCGTGGCGGCGAACGTCCAATCGGTTGACGCCGCGTCCGGATTGGTGAGCTGCGCCGGTAACCAGGCGAAGTTCCCCCAAGTGCCGTTGGGGCGAAGCCAAAGCAATGTCGTGTTGTCGCGCACTGCCAGGCTGACGCCGGCAACCCCGACATCGTCGGTTGCCGACCCGCCGGCATCGAAGAGGCCGGCCGGCAGTGTCTGGAGCCGGGTCGGCGTCGTGACCGTTGCGTTGGGAGGAACCGTATCTCCGACGCCCGACGAGACCGAGAAGGGGATCCACGGTCGCGTCGGGTCGATGTTGCCGGCGAGGTCGGTGGCTCTGGCCGCCAGCCCGTAGGCCGCGACATCGGTTGCATCAAAGGACCACGACCATGTGGTCTCGGTCTCACCTGGGCTCGCCATGCTGGCGGTGTGCCAGGCGAAGTTGCCCCAGGTTCCATTCGGCCGCAGCCACTGGAGTGTCTCGTTGTTGCGCACGGCGACCTGCACCGCGCCGACTCCAATGTTGTCGGTCGCCATGCCCTGGACGGAGACCGTCCCCAACGGAACGGCTTCGTTGCGAGCCGGCTGAGAGACCGTGCCGTCGGGCGGTTCGGTGTCGGCGGCTGCGTCCACGACGCTGAAGAGGGTTTGCGGCAGGGTTGCCTCCTTGCCGGCGGCGTCGCCGACCCGACTCGAGACGGCGTAGTCGCCTTCGCCAGGAGGCACCCATCCGTAGCTCCAGTCGGTCGCCGGTGTTCCGGGCGCAGCCAGATCGGCAGCCAGCCAGGCAAAGGAGCCCCAGTCGCCGGCCGTCGTCCACCACAGCGAGGTTGTCTTGTCCTGGATGGCAACGTCGACGAAGTCGACGGCAACGTCGTCGGCCGCCGACCCCTCGATCGTGACGGAGTCCAGCGACCCAAATACCTCATCGGGAACCGGGCTGGCCATGGTGAGCGTCGGGTCCTCGAGGTCGACGAGTCCGTCGTCGGCAATCGTCACGGTTGCCGTGGCGGCGGGGTTGCTCGGCGTGTTGTGCACGTCGCGAGCCACGACCTCGATGGTGTAGGACGCTCCCGGTTCGATCGCCGGGAAGTACCAACTGAAGGTGACCGAAGTGGCCGGCGCCGATGGGGCCATCCACAAACCCATATTCGGGACTGCGGCCGTTTGCCAACTCGACGACCTCCCGTTCCACCACAGACCGGTGGCGGCGTTCTGCACCCGGACCCCGACGGTGGCGATACCGTCGTTGTCGGTCGCCGTCCCGGTCACGAACAGTTGGTCACCCGTGAACAGCTGGCCGTTTCCGGGCGTGGCGAGCGTGACCTCGGGGCGGCCCCACACAAAGGCAGGCTTGGGGACCGAGGGGTTGAAGACGGTGATCCTTCCGTTCTCGACATCGGTGACGTAGAGGCGACCGGCGGGGTCGGTGTCGAGTCCCATCGGGTTGCGGAACTGGTAGGGGCCGTTGCCCCAGCCACCCCACCGGCCCAGATAGGTGCCGTCGAGTTGGAACGCCTGGACCCGGCTCGTCTCGGCGTCCGAGACGTATACGACATCATCGATGATGGCGACATCGCGTGGCGACCTGAACTGACCGTCTCCGGTGCCACTCGATCCAAAGCTGTATTGCAGGGCGCCGCTCTGATCGAACACGCTGACCCGATCGAGGCTGTAGCTGGCAACAAAGAGGTCGCCGTTCGCCGGGTTGATAGCGAGCCCGTGGTTCCCGCTCCAACCGCTGCCGTCATACGCGTCGATCTCGTAGAGCTCCTCGCCGGTGTCGGCGTCCAGCACCTTGATGTTGTGCGCCTGCTCGTCGGAGATGAATGCCTTGTCCTGGTAGAAGTCGATGTCGGTCACGTTGCGCAGGTAGCCGGGGTTCTCCGGGGTCTTGGTTTGATCCCCGATGATGAACAGGTAGTTCGCCTGGTCGTCGTAGACCTTGATGTGGCGCCCCTCTTCCATCCCGACCCAGACGCGCCGCAGCACGGGGTCGAACCCGATCGTGCTGGGGTAGTTCATCCCGTAACCGTCGGTGCCGCCTCGCTTGCCCCACACCCCGGTGGGTGTCCCGTCGGCCGCCAGTCGGTGGAAGCGCTGGTTGTAGGTGTCGGCGACCCACACATCACCCGTCGCCGGGTCGACGACCGAGTCGGCGGCGTGGGCGAGGTGGCCGGCCGGAGGCGATTGGGGCGGGTCCGGGTAGGTGCCCAGATGGGTGCCGTCCGATGCGAACTCCTGGAACCGGTAGTTGCCGAAGTCGGCGACCCAGACGTCGCCGTCGTCGTCCACGGCGAGCTGGCGGGGGCCGTTGAACAAGCCGGGCGCTTCGCCGGTGCCTCCATAGGCGCCGAGGTAGTCGCCCGCCATCGTGAACTTGACGAAGGTGTTGCTGCTGGCATCCGATACGTAGACCCAGCCGTTGGTTTCGTCCAGAGTGAGTCCTCGAGCGTCGCCCCCGGAGAGGTGCCCTTCACCAAAACTGCGTTCGTAGTTGCCGTCGTTGTCGTAGACGTGGATCAGGCCGTTGTTGGCGTCGGAGAGGAACACCGACCCGTCGCCGGCCACCTCGATGCCGAACATGGTCGGTTCGA
Organism: uncultured Acidimicrobiia bacterium; assembly: GCA_963704825.1. Classification (GTDB taxonomy): domain Bacteria; phylum Actinomycetota; class Acidimicrobiia; order Spongiisociales; family UBA5794; genus CAVPHV01. Next base: position 64,142 of record CAVPHV010000021.1, on the reverse strand, counting down.
GTGGCGCCGGGGCGTTGATGTTCCACTGGCCGAGCTTGGTGCCGTCGGGGTGGTAGTGGTCGAGCCGGAAGTTGGTTGCCTGCGGTCCGCCACGAATGATCCAGATCCATCCGCGGTGGTCGACGTCGATCCACGCGTTCCATCCACTGCTGACGCTGATGGTGCTGATGTGGTTGCCGGCCGAGTCGAAGCGCTCCAACCGGTTGTCCCAGTTGTTCATGTAGTAGATGTCGCCGCTGTTGGGATCGGTGGCCACCGACCAGGGCTCACCTGGTTGGTCCTCGAGGTCACCGAGGTGGCGACCGTCCGTCGAGTAGCGACGCACCTTGAAGTTGAGGTAATCGGAAACGATGATCTCGTCGCTCACGGGGTTGTAGGCCAGACCCCACGCGTAGACCCCGGGGCGTCCGATGCCCGCCATGGATCGCTCGAAAGCCGGCGGCGACCATTCGGCACGAGCTTCTCCCTGTGCCACCACGAGCACCGAGAGAAGTAGTGCAACCGATATCGCGATGCGGGATGCAGACTGCAGCCGTCGCAGCCCCATCACTCGTTTCACCATCAGACACGCCCCCTGTTTTCCCGGCCTGTCGCCAGGCCCCACCTTCATTCCCGACCACATTCTAGACCCGGTGGGTGACGCACGGTCAGAGGAATTTGCGGCTGCGGGCTTGACCGGTCGCGATCGGGCTGCGGAGGGTGCGCCCGGCGGGCGGCCTTCTCCAGTGTGACATCACATTGTGGGCTAGAGGTTTTTGGGCGCTCGTGAGAAGATGGGCACAGGGTGAGGCCCCCTTGGTTTGGGGGTCCAGGAATTGTTTGGGGCTTGGGCACAAAGGGGGAAGCGATAGTGGCTTCTATTCAGCGGCGCTGGTTGACGGCGCTCGTGTCAGTGTTTGTGGTTGCAGCGGCCTTGGTAGCGGTGATGCCTGCACAATCGGCCGATGCGGCTTCGGCTCCGTGGGTGACGCCACGGTTTGAGCGTTCGATTGGTGGGCAGGGCCGGCCTGGGGTGTTCTCGTGGGGGGTCCAGTACAACCCGGTCAGCGACGAGATCATCGTGTCGGACTATCTGCACTTCAAGTTGCGTCGTTATGACACCTCGGGGAACTACCTCGGTGAGTTCTGGCGTGATGATCACGTCGGACAGCCGTATTCGGTGGGTATTGATCCCAATGATGGGTCGATCTACGTGTCGGAGTTGAAGGACAACCCGCTGGATGTTGCGATCGCCAAGTACGACGTCAACGGCAACTTCATGTATTCCAAGGACGTCGCGATGCGGACTCGCTTCGACACGATCCGGGCGTTCTATACGGTGTGGTTGACGATCGATGACAACGGTCACATGTGGGTGATGGACAGCCACTTCACCAATGATGAGGACAATCCGCCGCGGATGCTCGAGTTGGACTGGAATGACGCCACCGAAGAGGTGACCATTGTCCAGGAGTGGCCGGTGTTCCCGGATTCGGTGAATGAGGCGCCGCGGCTTTACGGCGTCGACGTCACCTCCGATGGTGTGGTGTGGATGTCGGATGCGTGGAACCGGCGCATCTATCGGTATTCGAGCGACGGCACCTTGCTCTCCGAGACGGCCGGCAACTTCCTTGGTGGTGATGAGCGTGGGGTGGCGATCAACGAGGACCTGGGCCGGGTCTACATCGTTGATGCGGAACACTCCGATGTTGACGTCTTCAACATGAATGGTCAGTACCTCAGTAGCTTTGGGAGTGAGGGCACCGGTCCGGGTCAGTTCACCGGTGGTGGCCGTCAGGTGACGGTTGATGGTGATGGGAATGTGTGGGTGGCGGACTTTGGTGGGTTCCGGACGCTCAAGTTCAATGCGTTTGGGACTCCGTTGCTGGAGGCGCCGGATCCGTCGCGGCTGCCGCCTGAGGGCTATCTGGGTCAGCCCCGTGACGTCGCCGTCGACGCCCTCACGGGTGATGTGTGGATCGCCGAGGCCTGGAATCAGCGGTTTGACCGGTTCTCGGCTTCGGGTCAGTTCCTCAATACGTGGGGCAAGCGCGGCCCGGGTGGTCCCTATGACATGAATTATCCGCGGTCGATCGGGATCGATCCGGTGACCCGCCGGGTGTGGATCGCCAATGAGCGTGGTCACCACGTTCAGGTCTACACGTACACCGGCAACTACGTCACCCAGATCGGCCTGATCGGGAGTGACGACACGGATCCGGGTCATTTCCGGTGGCCGGTGGACTTCGAGTTCTACGGGCGTCGGGTGATCATTGGTGACCGGATGGGTGGTGTGGTCAAGATCTTCGACGCCGACACCTTCCAGGAGATCCTCCAGTTCGACAGCACCAATCACGGCACGGCGGTGGACCCGGCTACCGGGAACATTTATGTGATGCGCGGCGGCGGCACGCCGATTCGGGTGTTCGATCAGGACGGTGTCGAGTTGTTCGGGTTCGGCGAGCGTGGGACCGGTCCGGGCCAGTTCCAGGATCCGGTTGACGGTGTGATCTCGAATGAGGTGCTGTATGTCGCTGATGAGCGCAACGGCAACGTGCAGGCGTTCGAGCTCGACGGCACCTATCGGGGTGGCTGGGGTGCGTCGTACGGCTCGAACCCGTACGAGTTCCGCAACCCGGTTGGGTTGGCGGCCGATCCGCAAGGCCGGATCTATGTGACCGACTCGGCCAACGACCGGATCCAGGTGTTCAACCCGCTGCTGGCCAGGCAGTGGGAGCTGGTGGCGCCGACGGTGACGATGAGTCAGCCGGGACCGGCCGCCTCGTTGCCGGCAGGCAATGTCCACATGGCCGGCACCGCCCAAGACGGCATCGCCGTAGGCAATGTCGAGATCGTGGTGCAGGATGTCGACTCCGGTCTGTACTGGAACGCGTTCGACATGTCGTGGCAGGTGGCGAAGGTGCGCAACCGGGCAGCCTGGACGGCACCGACTGCACCGGCGACGTCGGTGCAGTGGCAGTGGGAGTTCCTCGGTGGCTCGCAGTCCGGTCGCTACACGATCGAGACGCGGGCGCGTGATCATGCCGGGAACCTGGGCGATGCGGTGATGGGTTCGTTTGCCGTCGGTGGGGCAACGCCGCCGCCGGTGCCCCCGCCACCGGCGGATGACATCGTCGCCCCGGCGGTGACGATGAGCACCCCACTGGAGGGCTCGGCCAATCCTCCCGGTGAGGTCCTGATCTCGGGGACGGCGACTGATGCCGGAGGGATCGACCTGGTCCATCTCGCCATCAAGGATCTCGACGCGAACGCGTGGTGGAATGGAAGCGGGTTCTCAACGGCGTTCCGTTGGTGGGACGCCGACATCGATACCCCCGGTGGAGTCTCAACCGGGTTCAGCTATCCGTGGCTGGCCCCGGGCGGCAACTACCGGGTGTTCGTCGAAGCGATCGATCTCTCGGGCAACAAGTCACCCAAGGGAGTGAGGAACTTCACGATCGCACCCGATGAGGAAGCGCCGGCGACGACACTCACCTCGCCTCCAGACGGTGGCACGGTTGGTGTTGGCGTTGCGCTCCAGATCGGTGGTGCTGCTACCGATAACGTCGCCATCGCGGATGTCGATGTGTATATCCAGCGCCAGTCCGACGGGTACTGGTGGCGGGCGTCACGCGCTTCGTGGTCGTCGAGCGAGCGCTCTGCGCCGGCGACGTTGACCAATCCGGTCGAAGCGTCGACCGACTGGTCCTTCGACTTCACACCGGACGGTGTCGACACCTATGTGATCACCGCTATTGCGAGCGATCTGGATGGCAATGAGGACCCGGCGCCGCCCACAGTGACGGTGTCGGCGATCGAGGGAACCGACACCGTGGCTCCGGAGACGACGCTCGGCTTCCCGGCGGATGGTTCGTCGGTCGATGCCGGTCCGGTCACCATTTCGGGGACCGCGTCGGATGACACCGGTGTGGCTGGGGTTGATCTGACCATCGTTGATGATGCGACCGGCAACTACTGGGATGGCTCCGGGTTTGACTCGGTGATCGCAGTGGTGTCGGCGAGCCTCGATTCGCCGCTGGGTCTCACCACCGATTGGTCCTATGACGTGGTGGTGCCCGCCGGCGACTACACGGTCACGGCGGGGGCCCGTGACGCGTTCGGCAACGCCGACGCGTCGCCGGAGATCGTCGGCTTCACCGCCGACCCGGTGGCGGATGCCACGGCGCCGGACACGACGATTGGCTCTCCCGCTAACGGGGCGAGCCTGTTGTTCGGGAATGTGACGATCACGGGTAACGCCACCGACAACGTGGGGGTAACCGGGGTCGACGTGGAGATCCACAACACAACCACGGACCAGTACTGGACCGGTGGGTCGTGGCAGGCCGGTCAGACCGACGGTTGCGGCCACGGTGAACACTCCGGGGGCGACGTCGACGGGTTGGTCGTACGACTGGGACGCCAACTTGGCGGGATCGGTGACGATCACGGCCGCAGCGTCCGATGCGGTGGGCAATGTGGACGGTTCGCCGGCGCAGATCACGGTTGAGGTGAGTGCGGTGGCGGATACCACGCCGCCGGATGCCACGGCGAGTGTGCCGGCAGTCAACGGTCAGGTGTTGACCGATGCCCAGCCGACCCTCGAGGGAACCGCCACCGACAATGTCGGTATCGGTCAGGTCCTGGTTGCGATTCGGAACAATGCCACCAATCAATGGTGGAACGGGACCGGATGGGGCGGCTGGGCGACGCATCAAGCGACACTCACCAGCCCGGGTGCTTCGAGTACCGGTTGGTCGTATGTCTTCAACGGTCCTGGGGATGGTCAGTACGCCCTGTGGGTGCGGGCCGACGATACGTCGGGTAATCAGGACCCGACCAAGGTGTGGCGTCCGTTCAGCATCTTGACCGGTGGGGGTACCGACGTTGAGGACCCGAACGCAACCGTGACGACTCCGACGAGCAATCAGTCGTTCCCGAGTACGACGGTCAACATGTCCGGTACGGCGACCGACGATGTCGGTGTGGCAAAGGTGGACATCGCCATTCGCAACACGGCCACCAGCCAATGGTGGACGGGGACCGGGTGGGGCTCGTGGACTGTGCTGGAGACGACGCTGGACAATCCGGACGGGGCATCGACCGGCTGGTCGTACAGCTGGACGGCACCGGGCAGCGGCAGCTTTGCGCTGTGGGTGCGAGCCCAGGACACGTCCGGTAAGCAGGACCCGACCAAACCCTGGGTCCCGTTCTCGGTGTCCTAGCCAACAAACGACGGGTCTTCGGGCTGCCGATCTGGGCGGCCCGAAGACCCGATTCCGAGTATCCCCCTCATGGTGAGCCATCACCGACCCCATCCTGGGCAGCCCCGGGGGGTTTTTATTGGGGACTCTTGCTGGCCTTTCCTTGATTCTTCGCAATTGCCCATTGAGCTTTCGGATTTCGATCGGTAGGTTTCACGCTGCGCACGACTAGGTGTGCAAAAAGGGAGGGCTCCTCGGGGGGCTTTGTAGGAATCGTCAGGGGCTTGGGACAAAAGGGGGAGCGAATTGGCTTCTATTCAGCGGCGCTGGTTGACGGCGCTCATTGCATTGTTTGTGATCGCAGCGGCACTGGTGGCGGCAACGCCGGCAACGCCTGCTGATGCGGCTTCGGCTCCGTGGGTGACGCCACGGTTTGAGCGTTCGATTGGTGGGCAGGGCCGGCCTGGGGTGTTCTCGTGGGGGGTCCAGTACAACCCGGTCAGCGACGAGATCATCGTGTCGGACTATCTGCACTTCAAGTTGCGTCGTTATGACACCTCGGGGAACTACCTCGGTGAGTTCTGGCGTGATGATCACGTCGGACAGCCGTATTCGGTGGGTATTGATCCCAATGATGGGTCGATCTACGTATCGGAGTTGAAGGACAACCCGCTGGATGTTGCGATCGCCAAGTACGACGTCAACGGCAACTTCATGTATTCCAAGGACGTCGCCTTGCGCAATTCGTTCGACACGATCCGGGCGTTCTATACGGTGTGGTTGACGATCGACGACAACGGTCACATGTGGGTGATGGACAGCCACTTCACCAACTCTGAAACAAACCCGCCGCGGATGCTCGAACTCGAGTGGAACGACGCCACCGAAGAGGTGACGATCGTCCAGCAGTGGCCGGTGTTCCCGGATTCGGTGAACGAGGCGCCGCGGCTTTACGGCGTCGACGTCACGTCCGACGGTGTGATCTGGATGTCGGATGCGTGGAACCGAAGGGTCTATCGCTACTCGACTGACGGCACCCTGCTCGGCGAAACAGCCGGCAACTTCCTTGGTGGTGATGAGCGTGGGGTGGCGATCAACGAGGACCTGGGCCGGGTCTACATCGTTGATGCCGAGAACTCCGACGTTGATGTCTTCAACCTCAACACGGGCGCCTACATGAGCAGCTTCGGCAGCGAGGGGGATGGGCCCGGTCAGTTCACCGGTGGTGGCCGTCAGGTCACGGTTGATGGTGATGGGAATGTGTGGGTGGCGGACTTTGGTGGGTTCCGGACGCTCAAGTTCAACGCGTTTGGGACTCCGTTGCTGGAGGCGCCGGATCCGTCGCGGCTGCCGCCTGAGGGCTATCTGGGTCAGCCCCGTGACGTCGCCGTCGACGCCCAGTCCGGCGACGTGTGGATCGTTGAGGCCTGGAATCAGCGGTTTGATCGGTTCTCGGCTTCGGGTCAGTTCCTCAATACGTGGGGCAAGCGCGGCCCGGGTGGCGCCTATGACATGAATTACCCGCGGTCGATCGGGATCGATCCGGTGACCCGCCGGGTGTGGATCGCCAATGAGCGTGGTCACCATCTCCAGGTCTACACGTACGGCGGGAACTACATTCGTCAGATCGGTCAGATCGGGAGTGACGACACGGATCCGGGTCATTTCCGGTGGCCGGTGGACTTCGAGTTCTACGGGCGTCGGGTGATCATTGGTGACCGGATGGGTGGTGTGGTCAAGATCTTCGACGCCGACACCTATCAGGAAATCAGTCAGTTCAGCAGTCCGAATCACGGCACGGCGGTGGACCCGGCTACCGGGAACATCTATGTGATGCGCGGCGGCGGCACGCCGATTCAGGTGTTCGATCAGGACGGTGTCGAGTTGTTCGGGTTCGGCGAGCGTGGGACCGGTCCGGGCCAGTTCCAGGATCCGGTTGACGGTGTGATCTCGAATGAGGTGCTGTATGTCGCTGATGAGCGCAACGGCAACGTGCAGGCGTTCGAGCTCGACGGCACGTACCGGGGTGGCTGGGGTGCGTCGTACGGCTCGAACCCGTACGACTTCCGCAACCCGGTTGGGTTGGCGGCCGATCCCCAGGGCCGGATCTACGTCACCGACTCTGCCAACGACCGCATCCAGGTGTTCAACCCCCTGGCTGCGAGGCAGTTCGAGCTGGTGGCGCCGACGGTGACAATGAGTCAGCCGGGACCGGCCGCCTCGTTGCCGGCCGGCAACGTCCAGCTCTCGGGTACCGCTGCGGACAACATCGCGGTCGGCAACGTCGAAATCGCGATCCAAGACGTCGACTCCGGTCTGTACTGGAACGCGTTCGATTCGTCGTGGCAGGTGGCGAAGGTGCGCAACCGGGCAGCCTGGACGGCACCGAACGCGCCGGCGACGTCGGTGCAATGGCAGTGGGAGTTCCTCGGCGGCTCGCAGTCCGGTCGCTACACGATCGAGACGCGCGCCCGCGACCATGCCGGCAATCTGGGCAACCCGGTGATGGGTTCGTTTGCCGTCGGTGGGGCAACGCCGCCGCCGGTGCCCCCGCCACCGGCGGATGACATCGTCGCTCCGGCGGTGACGATGAGTACCCCACTGGAGGGCTCGGCCAATCCTCCCGGTGAGGTCCTCATCTCCGGGACGGCCACCGATGCCGGCGGGATCGACCTGGTCCATCTCGCCATCAAGGATCTCGACGCCAATGGTTGGTGGAACGGGAGCGGTTTCTCGACGGCGTTCCGGTGGTGGGACGCCGAGATCGATGCCCCCGGGGATGTATCGACCGGCTTCAGCTTCCCGTGGCTGGCCCCGGGCGGCAACTACCGGGTGTTCGTTGAGGCAATCGACCTGTCCGGCAACAAGTCACCCAAGGGAGTGAGGAACTTCACGATCGCACCCGATGAGGTAGCACCGGCGACGACACTGACCTCGCCACCGGACGCGGCCGTAGTTGGTGTTGGCGTTGCGCTCCAGATCGGTGGTGCTGCTACCGATAACGTTGCCATCGCGGATGTCGATGTGTATATCCAGCGCCAGTCCGATGGGTATTGGTGGCGGGCGTCACGCGCTTCGTGGTCGTCGAGTGAGCGGTTTGCGCCGGCGACGTTGACCAATCCGGTCGAAGCGTCGACCGACTGGTCCTTCGACTTCACACCGGACGGTGTCGACACCTATGTGATCACCGCTATTGCGAGCGATCTGGATGGCAATGAGGACCCGGCGCCGCCCACAGTGACGGTGTCGGCGATCGAGGGAACCGACACCGTGGCTCCGGAGACGACGCTCGGCTTCCCGGCGGATGGTTCGTCGGTCGATGCCGGTCCGGTCACCATTTCGGGGACCGCGTCGGATGACACCGGTGTGGCTGGGATAGATCTGACGATTGTTGATGATGCGACCGGGTTCTACTGGGATGGCTCCGGGTTTGACTCGGTGATCGCAGTGGTTTCGGCGAACTTGTCGGCACCGTTGGGGTTGAGCACGGATTGGTCGTATGACTTTGTGGCGCCGCCTGGTGACTACACGGTTACGGCTGGGGCGCGTGATGCGTTCGGCAATGCCGACGCGTCGCCGGAGATCGTCGGCTTCACCGCCGACCCGGTGGCTGATGCGATTGCGCCGGACACGACGATTGGCTCTCCCGGCAACGGGGCGAGCCTGTTGTTCGGGAATGTGACGATCACGGGTAACGCCACCGACAACGTCGGGGTTACCGGGGTTGACGTGGAGATCCACAACACGACGACGAACCAGTACTGGACCGGTGGGTCGTGGCAGGCCGGCCCGACCGCAGTCGCGGCCACGGTGAGCAGTCCAGGGGCGACCTCAACCGGGTGGTCCTACAACTGGAACGCCAATCTGGCGGGATCGGTGACGGTTACGGCGCGGGCGTCCGATGCGATCCCGAACGTCGATCCGACGCCGGCGCAGATCACGGTTGAGGTGAGTGCGGTGGCGGATACGACGCCGCCGGATGCCACGGCGAGTGTGCCGGCAGTCAACGGTCAGGTGTTGACCGATGCCCAGCCGACCCTGCAAGGTTCGGCCACCGACAATGTCGGCGTCGGTCAGGTCCTGGTTGCGATTCGGAACAATGCCACCAATCAATGGTGGAACGGGACCGGATGGGGCGGCTGGGCGACGCATCAAGCGACGCTCACCAACCCGGGTGGCACGAGCACCGATTGGTCGTACGTCTTCAACGGTCCTGGCGATGGTCAGTACTCCTTGTGGGTACGGGCCGACGACACGTCCGGTAATCAGGATCCGACCAAGGTGTGGCGTCCGTTCAGTATCTCGTCGGGCGGTGGCGGCACCGACGTCGAGGACCCGAACGCAACCGTGACCGTTCCGAGCAACAACCAGTCGTTCCCGAGCACGACGGTGAACATGTCCGGTACGGCGACCGACGATATCGGTGTGGCTGAGGTGGACATCGCCATTCGCAACACGGTCACCAACCAGTGGTGGACGGGGACCGGGTGGGGCTCGTGGACTGTGCTGGAGACGACGCTGGACAATCCCGACCAACCGACAACCGGCTGGTCGTATTCCTGGTCGGCGCCGGGCAGCGGTGACTTTGCGCTGTGGGTGCGAGCCCAGGACACGTCCGGTAAGCAGGACCCGACCAAACCCTGGGTCCCGTTCTCGGTCAACTAGCCAAGACGAGGGCCTTCGGGACCGCCCCCGTGGCGGTCCCGAAGGCCCAACCAGGTCAATCCGGCATTCGCTACCCTGCCCGACGTGGCACGGCGAGCATTGTTCGATGATCCGATCCTGGCGATCGCACGCCGCGACCTCAGTGGTGCGACCGCCTTCGCCGCGATGGGGTCGGCCGATCTGACTCGTTTGACTCCGTTGGTGTCTGCCAACCGGCTGCAGGGTTTACTGCTCCACGACCTCGAGCGGATCTCCGCCGATGGCATTCTGGTCGACGAACTGCGATCGTGGTCCGACCGCCGGGTGACCACCCACATTGCGGTCCTGGCCGACCTGCGGCGGATCTCCGCAGCGCTTGATGCCGCGGGAATCGCCATGATGGCCCTCAAGGGCCCGGTGCTCACGGAGTGCGTGTATCGAGACCCCAGTCTGCGACCGTATGGCGACATCGACCTTCTCGTTGCCGCTGCGGACTTCGAGGGTGCGGTGGAAACGCTCGAGGCGGTCGGCTGTGATCTCATCGACGCCAACTGGGAGTTGGTCCTCAGCGAACGGAGGAGCCAACTCCACCTGCGGACGCCATTCGGAAACATGGTCGATCTGCATTGGCATCTCATGAACCGCGGCTCGGTGCGGGAGTCCTTCGGCGTCCCCATTCAGCCACTCTTTGATCGTCGGGTTCGTGTCAAGGTCGGTGGCTTCGCGGTCGACACGATGAGTCCCGAAGACACGATCGTGCATGTCGCGACGAACGCGGCGCTGGGGGGTGGGCGGCGTCTGTTGGCCTCCGTGGACCTCCGCTACTTGATCGAGCGCGGCGGACTGTCGTGGCCAGATGTTGTGGCCCGGGCTCGGGCGTGGCAGGTCGGGTCCCTGGTGTGGCTCTCGCTGTTGCGGGCGCACCGACTCGCTGATGCCCCGGTTCCCGAGGATGTTGTGGCGGCCCTTCAGCCCGCAGCGGCGCAACGGGCGATCACCGCGCAGGTCGAGCGGCGCTGGCCCTATGCATCGGCAACGTCGGAGGCGGGACTTGCCGAGGTGTGGTCCAGTTCGCTGCGGTCGGCTGCGACTGGAACCGGACGCGCCCTCGGGGCACGAAGTGTGCGGTGGGCGCAGAACCGGGTAACGCCGGCCCCTGACGTGCTCGAACCCTCTCGCCGGCTGGACGGAGGACGCGCCGACTACTTCGCGTCGCTCGCTCGCGCCGAGGAGACCGATTCGCCTAGGTGATGAAGACCAGGTCGCGCCCGGCAAGGTCCTCTATGAAGTCGGAAACGTCGGACGCCAGTTCTGGCGGCGGGTCGACGACCGAGGTCTCCACCGCGGCGACGACGGATCCGAAGTCGGCGGTGCCGCTTTCCTCGAGGTACCGCCAGATCACGGCGCTGACCGGGTTGAGCCCGTGGTATTGCCCGCTATCGGCGTGCAGGAGTACGGCGCCCTCGGACAGATCGCGGTAGATCACGACAGGATTGGGCTCGATCCGAGCAGTTGTGGCAATCACGGACGGACCTCAAAGGGGGCGTATTGAAACGCCGCCGCCATGACGTTGGCGGGCGGGTGCAAACCCGGCACGCTGTCTCGAATGGTCTCTACGAAAGGCCGGAGCCTTCGCCCAAGCTGTCCATACGGAACGACGGACCGCTGCCCGTCTTGCCGGCCGTTGCCGCGGGTACGCCGAATACGGCGAAGGTGTGGTCCGCGATGCTTCCGTGGTCAACGACCGTGGGTCGCTCGTACGTGATCAAAGACTCTGGTTTCATGATGTTCCCCCATGCCCCATTCCGGTTGCCTTCTCTTGGAGACCAAGCGTACTCGACCGGCGCTGGATAGGCCACCCTTTTCTTGGTCGGGGGCGTTTGGTCCGCGGGTCGGTTGAACGGGTGGTGCCAACGCTTGGTTCGAGATGCTGGCTGGCATTCGATGGTAGTTTGTGGCGGTCCCCTGGAGGGCCGGCGACGCGGGGGACAGGAGTCTTGATGGGAGCGTTTGTTGCGCTGATCGATGCCGATCCGGGACGTGCCGAACGCGCCCGCCGAGGCCTGGCTGCGGCTCCACATCGAGGCACTCTCGCCGGGGCGGACACGGTCGGTTCCACCCACCTTGCCGTGTGTCGACGGCCGAACGATGCGACCATTTCGCTCGCGGTTGCGGACGGCTGGGCGGCCGTACTCCACGGCACGATCGACAACGACTCCGAACTGGCGGCCGCCGTGGCCGGTCCGCTGCGACCCGCATCGGGGGCGAGCGCAGCGGCGCTGACTCTCGCGACCTTTCGTAGCTGGGGAGGAGCAGCGGTTGAGCGACTTCGCGGCGCATTCGCCGGCGTCGTCACCGACGGCACGACCACGTGGGGGTTCCGGGATCACCTCGGGTCGCGTCCGCTGTTCTATCGGAGAACGGGCGAGCGCCTGGTGTTCGCCACCGAGGCCAAGATGGTCGCCGCCGCATCGGACCTGTCCCGGCGGCCCGACATGGATGTGGTCGAAGAGCTCTTCTATCGCGGGATGGACTCGCACACGGCGATCGCCGGCGTCGAGCGAATGATGGGTGGGTGCCTGGCCACCGCCACACGGTCGACCTTCACGGCCTCACGGTATTGGGATCCGGCCCCGCTCCTCGAGACCTCATCACTCACCGTACCCGAGGCGAGCGAGCGGCTCAGGGCGCTCCTCGATCAGACGGTGACGCGCTACATCACCGGCTCCGACGCGGTTGCCCTCAGCGGAGGGCTCGACTCGACCACGATTGCCGCGTTCGCTGCCCCCGCCCATGTCGAGGTGGCCGGTGTGCCTCTATCGGCCTACTCGGCAGTCTTCCCGGCCCACCAGACAACCGACGAGTCGGCTTACACCGCGGAGGTGGCCGCCTACCTCGGCATCGAGGTTCACATGTACGAGCAGCAGGCTCGTCCGATCGATGATCTGGCCGATTGGGTCGACCTCGCCGACGGTCCCTGGGACAGCCTGCCGGCACCGTTGGTGTGCGAAGGGTACGGCATGGCACGCCGGCTCGGTGCCTCCACCGTGATGACGGGAGACCTCGCCGAGTACGCACTCACCATCCGGGCCGGCTTCCTCGGGCACCTCTTGTTGCGCGGCCGTTTTGGAGCGCTGCGGAGTCAAGTCACCGCCCGCCGCCGCGAGGGACGCACCCGCCTGGCGCTGGTGCGACAGTTGGGGCGGGACCTCACGCCGGGAGCGCTTGGTGCCCGGTACACGGGATTGGCGCGACGGTACAATCGGCTGATCCCAGATTGGATTCGACCGGAAGCTCATGGCGGGTCACGTTTGCGAACCGACCTCTCCTCGCCACTGCGGGAGCGGTGGAGTGCGCCCCAGCTGGAACCCACCCGCGGTGCCTCGGCGACGATGGAGGCGGACGAGATCTTTGCCGATCGGCTGGGGATCACGGTCCGGCGGCCGTTCGCCGATCGAGATCTGTGGGAGTTCTTGCTCAGCCTCAGGGCAGAGGTGAAGCACCCCAACCCGCTGCCAAAATCGCTGCTGCGCAACGCCATGCGGGGCCGGCTGCCGGACACGATCCTGTGGAGAACGGACAAGACGGTCTTCGATGAGCACATGATCGCTACTGCTCCCTACGACCAACTGTTGGGTTGGGTCGACGATGCCGACTATCGCATGCCGGGTGTCGACTATTCGCGACTGATCGAGCGCATCGAGTCGCGGAACCTGTCGTCCCAAGACCTGATGTGGGCTTACGATTTGGCTCGCGTCCACGCCTTCGTGAGTCTGTTCACATGAACGCTCCGGTTGACCTCTCCGTGCATGGCGTCTGCCACGGCTATAGCGTCGCATCCGACCTCGAGTTCGCCTACTTGCGCAAGGGCAGCGGTGAGCTCTTGACGGTGGTCGAAGTTGATCCGCCCCGTCAACCGCTCGAGCGTCTTGTGTTCGAATGGGAGCGCGGCGGTAGGCAGCCCTTTGCGGCTCGACTGTATGGGGAGCCGCAAGGGCCCTTTCACCTGTGGATCGAGCCCAACGACTGGTATGTGGTGGATCCTGCCACGAACTTCATCGGCGTACCGACTTCGCCCAACGTGGTCAAGCGCGAGCAACGGCTGTGGGGACTCCCGACGCTGCTGATCTTCCTGGCCGCCGGCGACATGCCCCTGCACGCCGCCGCGGTCGAGGTCGATGGGCGGGCCGTTCTGTTGGCCGGCCCGAGCCGCCATGGGAAGACTTCGCTGGCGTTGGGTTTCGCTCGACAGGGCTATCGGATCTTGAGCGAGGATCTCGTCCGAGTCCGTTTGACGTCGCCGACGCCCATGGTCTTCCCGGGGCCCGCCGGAGTCAGGGTGCGGACGGATGTTGCCGGGATTGCTGCAGATCTGGAGCTGCGGGTGGTCGGCGGAGACGGGGATCGCGAGTTCATGGCGCTCGATGGAGAGCGGCGCGGTTCCGGCCGGCCGTTGCCGATCGCCGCGACGGTGTTGCTCAAAGGTGAGGCAGATTCGGTTCATCTCGAACCTGTGCAACCCGCTCTCGCTCTACGAGATCTCTGGCTGCTCAGCCTCCATCTACCGACACGCGAAGCTCATGCCGAAAAGCTCGGCCACTTGAGCGATCTCGTCGACTCCGTTCCGACCCTCGATTTGCGACGGCCAATGGTCTTGGAGGCACTCGAGGCAACGGTGGCGAGGATCGCCTCGGCAGTAGCGCGATGACCGACTCATGGGCGCCTGTTTCGGCGGCGAGTCGAATCCGCCTCGCGCTGCGGATCTTCCGGGCCTTTGTGGTCGTGCAGGTCGGGTTGCGACTGCGCCGCCGCCCCCTCCCGGAACTCGTTCGCAACCTGGCGGTGGGCGCGTCGGTCGCCCGCGATGTGCATCCGCCGCGTCGGGTGAGCTGGGCAACGTATCGCCTCCTCCGGTTGGGGCCCTATCGGCCACGTTGTCTCATCGGGTCATTGGTCGTGTTTCGGGTGCTTCATGAGCAGCGATCTCCCGCCCTGCTCGCCATCGGCCTCCCCGAAGCGGGGGAGGACATCTCTGCTCATGCCTGGGTTGAAGTGGAAGATCGAGACGTTGGACCGCCTCCCGGCCGGGGGAATCACGAGGTGATGGTGCGGTTCCGTTGAACCCAACCTCCGCCGCGACGCACATGGTGACTAGTCAGTGCAACAGGCTGACAAAATGGGCCAATTCCTGGTGACATACCACCGTGGCCCCGTTAAGATTCTTACATGCTCGTAGAGGGCACAACCTCGGGGATTCCACAAGGGGGAATCGTGGCCCGAAGGTGCCAGACGCTGGCGTCAATAGGAATCGCAACGACGGAAGCCGCGCTACGCGGCTGCTGAGGCTTGGAAGAGTGGGGAGCGGGGGGAACCGTGCCTGGATGGTCGGGGAATGAAATGCACCAATCACCTGGTGGCGCACGCGCGCCTGAATTGGCGTGCCAGAGCGGGATGTATTGGTGGGGGTCAACAAGGGATGAGCACAACGTGAGGCGGCACAGATGACAACGCACAGGACCACTTCAATCACACTCGGGCGTGCCCAGGCCCGCGGTTTGATCGCCCTCGCCTTGGCGTTGGCTCTGCTGGTTTCGATGGTGATCATCACCCCAACCCAGGTGAAGGCCGACGCCGGCCTGACGCCGCAATACCTCGGAACACTCGGCGGGCCTTCGCACAGTCAGATCTACTCGTCGGGCCTCGAGACGTCGGCGGTCGACAACACGCTGGTCGTGGCGGACACCGGCAACAACCAGATCGTGAAGTTCGACCAGAGCGGCAATGAGCTGTGGCGGATCGGCGAGTGGGGTGCCGGCATCAACCAATTCGACAACCCGCGTGATGTTGCGGTCGATTCAGTCGGCAACGTCTTTGTGATAGACACCCGCAACTCGCGCGTTGTGAAACTCGACCCGAACGGCGTCTGGACCGACACCTACACGGGCACGGTCGCAAAGGACGTGAACTTCCCGATGGGCGGTTCAATCACCGACGACCTGCTCTACCTCGCCGATACCGGGCGCAAGCGGGTGCGGGTTATCGACACCACGGACTTCTCGACCCTGCGTGAGATCGTCCATGATGACCTCACCGCAAACGACGCGTGTCTGAATTTCGCCGGCATCCGCGACGCCACCGCCGATTCCGCCGGCAACGTGTACGTCGCCGGCTACGAGACCAACGAGATCGCCAAAATCGCCCTCGACGACACCTGCACCACCTGGGGGACGACGGGTACCGGCAATGGGCAATTCAAGACGCCGTACGGCGTTCGAGTGGCCACCGACCCGGTGCTTGGTCGGGAGATCCTCTACGTCGCCGATGCGCTCAACTTCCGGGTGCAGACGTTCGAACTCGACGGAACGTTCATCGACAAGTTCGGTGTGGAGGGCACTCCCGAGACGACCGGCACCATCACGACGATGCGCCGTTCTGCTGTCGCCACGGACGGTTCCGGCGACGTCTGGGTTTCCGACCTGTGGGGCTTCAAGGTCGAGCGCTTCGAGCGCACCCCAACCGGGTATGTCTGGGCCCAGGAGATCGGCACCCCGCCGGGGGTCCCGTCCGATACCTCGGTATTCCACGAGCCACGCGAAGTGGGGATCGGCGCCGACGGCGTTCTCAACGTCATCGATACCGTGCACCACAGGTTCGTACGGATGAACCCACTCACCTTGGACGCTGAAGGCAACGTGACCGGCGGCGGAGAGGTCATCTCGGTTTGTGGAACTCGAGCGTCTGCCGGGGCTGAGCTCGGAAAGTTCAACTGGCCGCGCGGTCTCGAAGTCGACAAGACCACCGGTGAGATCTGGATTGCCGACACCAAGCAGCACCGCATCCAAATCGTTGATCCCAACTGCACGGGCATCGAGTTCATCGGAGCCGGTGCGGGTGATGGCGACAATCAGTTTGTGTGGCCCTACGCCCTCGACATTCGCGAGACCGACAACATTGCCTTCATCGCCGACACCGAGAACCACCGGATCAAGGCGTATGACGTCGCCACTCGCCAGTACCTCGGCAAGTACGGGTCCAAAGGATCCAACTGGGGTCAGATGCTCAACCCGCAGGGAGTGGTCGTCCATCCCATCAGCGGCCGGCTCCTGATCTCGGACACCAACAACAACCGGATCAAGGTCGTCCAAACCAGCGACGGCGTCAACTATGTGACCGAGCGCAACGTCGACCGCGGCTTCGACCATCCCGAAGGCATCGCCGTCGATGACCTCGGTCGTATCTACGTCGCCGACTCCAACAACAACAAGATCGTCATCATGGACGGCACCTACAACGTGATCGGCGAGTTCAGCGGCCCGGGCTTCAACCATCCAGCCGCGGTTACGGTCGACGGCGATCTCGTCTACGTCTCCGACACCTACAACGACCAGATCCACGTGTTCACGTGGGACATTGCCGTGGCTGATGCCCCCGCACCGTATGTGGGCACGCCGGCGGGTCAGTCAACCGCTGCGATGTATCCGTCGGGGTTCGAATACGACGCCACCAACAATCAGCTCGTGATCGCCGATACCGGGATGGACCGGATTCTGCGCTACGCCCTCGACGGGACCAAGCTCGGCGAGTTTGGTTCCGATGGCGGAGCAGACGGCGAGTTCGAGAGCCCCCGCGACGTCGCGATCGATGATGTGGGGAACATCTATGTTGCCGACGCCGAGAACGACCGGATTCAGAAGTTCGACGCCGCGGGCAATCACGTGTGGACCCGAGGGACGACGGGCACCTGTAGCGACTGCCTGAACACACCTATCGGTTTGAGCTGGGATGCCGTCAACGGCCAGGTCCTCGTGGCGTCGAGCGCTCAGGACCGAATCAAAGCGTGGGATGCCGCCGGCGTATTCCAGTGGGTCTCACCGGCGGTTGGCCTCAACGGTCCGCGCGACGCGGCGCGGGGTCCCGACGGCTACCTCTGGGTGTCCGACTACAAGAACCACCGTATCAAGGCCTTCGACGTCACCCCTGGGGGTTCGTGGAACTCGACCCCGGTGTACGAACTCGGCGGTCCCGGCGACGGAGACCTGAACTTCCCGTACAACATGGTGTGGGATTCGACCGGCAATCGGATGTACGTCTCCGACACCGGAACCGGCCGTGTCGTCATCTACGACTACAGCGCAGGCGACTGGTCCTTCACCGCAGAGTGGGCAGGCCGTTGCTCGGTTCACCCCGACTTCTGTGTCGACCCCGGCGCGCCCGGCTTCGAGCCTGGGCTATTCAACCACCTGCGCCGCGTCGCCATCGACTCTGCTGGCAAGGTCTACGGCCTGGACTTCTGGGGTAACGGCATCGAGGTCTTCAACCCCGATGGGACCTACGCTTCGTCGATCGAGGGCGCCACGGCCCCCGTTCCCGGGTTCGCCCAGCCCTACGGCATTGACATCGGACCCGACGGCTCGATCTACGTCATGGAGCGGCTCAACCATCGCATCCAGAAGCTCGATGCCAACGGCAACTATGTTGCTCACAAGGGTTCGCGCGCAACTGCTCCGGGCACCTTCAGCTGGCCGGAGGCTGTTGCCGTCGCCGACGACGGTACGGTCTGGGCGGCCGACACTCGCGGCGGCGGAGTGCAACTCTGGGATGCGAACCTCAATGGGAGCAGCTTCGAGACCGAGGGTCCCCCGGGAAGCCCACTGAACGGACCTGAGGGGCTCACGTTCTACAACGGCATCCTCTACATCGTGGATACGTACAACTTCCGCATCCTTCCGTACAACCCGGCCACGGACACCTACGGCGCCGCGATCGGGAGCTTTGGGATCGGGGATGGACAGTTCAACACTCCCCAGGGTGTGGCCGTCGACGACACGCACATGTACGTTGCCGACTCCGGCAACAACCGGATCCAGAAGCTCACCATCAATGGCACCTTCGTTGCGCAGGCCGCCGCAGGGCTCTCAGCTCCTGAAGGCATCGCACTGGCTGCCGACGGCACCCTCTGGGTTGCCGACACCGGCAACGGCCGGATCCGCCACTTCGACAGCGACCTCAACGACCTCGGTGACGGCTTCGGCGCCCCGGGGACCGGCAACGGCGAGTTCGCCCGGCCGCACGCGCTGCGCTACGACAACGGGTTCCTGTACGTAGCCGACACCTACAACCATCGTGTCCAGAAGTTCCGCGTCGGCGAGAATCTCGTGAACTTCGACGACACCTACGGCGGCGAGGCTTCGAACCCCGCAGGAGTGGCTCCGCTCTACCCGGGCGACGGCGCCCACGACGGAACCAATTGGTATGTCGCCGACTCGGGTAACAGTCGGATCGTGAGAATCGACGCCGCTCGCAACGTCACGGTGGTATCCGATGTCGGTTGGAACGACCCTCGGGTCGTTGCCCTCGACCCAGACGGGGTCCACCTCTGGGTTGGCGATCAATCCAGCGGTGACAACAAGGTGGTCAAGATCACCAAGACCGGCACGGTGGTGACGGAGCTGCGTGGCACGGGACTTGACGGGCCATGGGGCGTGGTGGCCGATGCCACCGGCGTCTACGTTGCCGACACCTACAACAACCGGGTGGTCAAGATCAACGCGACCACCGACCTCGAGATGTGGCAGACAACAGAAGTTGGCGGCACACCCCTGTCGCGGCCACGCACGATCGAGATCGGCGATGACGGCAATCTGTACATCGGTGATGCCGACAACGACCGGGTCGTTTCGCTGAACCCGACGACGGGCGCCGAGCTCGGCAGCTTCTTCATCGACCGTCCCCGCGCCATCGCCGCCGACGGCAGCGGCGGGCTCTGGGTGGGTGATGCGAGGAACCTGCAGCTGGCTCACGTCCAGACCAACGGAACCCCCATTGCGGCGCCGATCGGCGGCTACGGGAACGGCCCCGGCCAGTTCCGGCAGCCTTCGGGGATCTTCATGGACAACGGCGACGTTGTGGTCAGCGACCAGTGGTCATTCCAGTTGCAGCGGTTCACCGTGAGTGGTGGCGCGCCTTCGTATGCCGAGACGATTGGCGGAACGCCGCCGAGTCCCGGTGGGTTCAACGGCCCGTTCGGCCTCACCTACGACGACGCCGGCAACCTTTACGTGGCCGACTGGTTCAACCATCGGATGCAGAAGTTCAACCCTGATGGGTCGTTTGCCACCGAGTGGGGTGCCTACGGTTCGGGTGACGGCGGCCTCATCTTCCCGCGTGCCGCCATCATGGCGGCCGACGGCAGAGTTGTCGTGACCGACAGCGAGAACAACCGCCTGTCACTGTTCGCAGCCGATGGCACCTTTGACTCCACGGTTGTGCCGGTGTCGACGACGCTTGGTCGGCCCCATCAGACGGCGATTGCCGCCGACGGTTCCTACTGGATCGCCGACACCCTCAACAACCGGTTGATCCGTTTGGATGTCACCGGCTTCACCCTCGATGTGATCACGGCTTCCGTGGTGTCACCGCGCGGCGTCGCCGTCGACTCCGCCGGCAACATCTATTCCGCCAACGACGGCGCCACCGACTCGATCACAAAGTACAACGCTGCCGGTGACTTGATCGGGACCATTGTCACCGGAGGCACCGCTCAGAATCAGGTGCGCAACCCGCACAACCTTGCGGTTGAGATGTTTGGCGACAGCGAAATGCTGCTGGTCGCCGACTCGGGCAACAATCTGGTCAAGTTCTTCGGAACCTCGGGCACCTTCTCCACGGCGGTTGGCCTCGGACAGCTGAGCGGCCCCAAGGGTGTCGCAGTGTCGCCGGACGAGATGACGCTCGCCGTCAGCGACCACGACAACAACCGAATCACGTACTGGGACCTGGCACTTTCGGGGCCGACGCCGCCCGACACCACCGAGCCAAACGGTGAGGTCACGCTGCCGGTGAACGACGAGGTGTATACGGCTGCCGAAATCGCCGTGATCTCCGGAACCGCAACAGACGAGGTCGATGGCAGCGGAGTCGCCATGGTTCAGGTCGCGATCAAGGATCGCAACACGGACGAGTGGCTCGAGGCCGACGGCGTGACGTTCTCCCCGGGTTACAAGCGTCACGTCACCGTCCTCGACGCTCCGGGCGGGGTGTCCACCGGATGGACCTTTGCGTGGACGCCGCGGGAGGGCGACTTCGGCATTGCGGTGATGGCCACCGACGGCGCCGGCAACAGTGACTCGACCCGTCCGTGGGTTCGGTTCTCCGTGAGCGAACTGCCGCCGGACGCGGTGGATCCGGACGCAACGGTCACCGTTCCGCAGCACCTGCAGACCTACCCATTGCCAACGTGGACCGGCATTACCGGCAACGCAACCGACGATGTCGGGGTTGCCGAGGTCGTCGTTGCCATCAAAGATCGTGATGCCGGAACCTGGTGGAACGGCCTTACTTGGCAGACCGCCTTTGTCTACCTCCCGACGGTGTTGGCCGCACCCAATGCGGTGGATACCGACTGGAGCAACGACTGGGTGCCGGCCGGACCGGGCAACTATGCCGTCCTGGTTCGGGCCGAAGACACCTCCGGCAACCAGGACCAAACCAAGCCCTGGGTGGCCTTCTCTCTCACGATCCCGACCGGGGATACGGTCGAGCCGGATGCCACCGTAGCGGTGCCACTGCACCAGGCGACCTACGACATGGCGACGTGGACCGGGTTCTCCGGCGAAGCCACCGACGACGTGGGCGTGGCTGAGGTCGAGATCGCGATCAAGAATCGTCTCACCGACCAGTACTGGGACGGGACGGGTTGGGTGACCGGGTTCCGGTATTTGCAGACGGTGCTGGCCAACCCGGGGGCGCCGAGCACGGCGTGGAGCCTGGGCTGGATTCCTCCGGCCGCCGGTGAGTTCAACATCTTGGTGCGGGCGGAAGACACATCCGGGAACCAAGACCAATCGAAGCCGTGGGTGCTGTTCTACCTCACCGACCAGGTGCCGGACACGATCGACCCGAACGGAACCGTGATTGTCCCGACCAACAACCAGGACTTCCCCGTTGGCCCGATCACGTTCTCCGGTGAGGCCACGGACAACGTCGGCGTGTCACGGGTCCGGATCGCGATCAAGGACGTCGCCAACACTCTGTTCTGGAACGGAACCGACTGGCAGGTTGGCTGGATCTGGATCCCGGGCGACACCACGCTGGGGACACCGGGTGGAACGCTCACGACGTGGAGCTACGACTTCACGCCGACGGCTCCTGGGCAGTTTGCCATCAGCCTTCGCGCCGATGACGCGGCGGGCAATTCGGACCAGACCAAGCCATGGGTGCGGTTCAGCGTAAGCTGAGCCCTCGAAGCCCATGATCCAGGCTGGGAGCGAAGTGGTAGCAACCGGCGGCGTTCGAACGAGACGCCGCCGGTTGTTGGAGCTGTCGGCCTTGCTGGTGGTTGTCGTTGCCATGGCAGGATGCCAAACCGGCGGCGACGATCCGATCGCAGCGTCGGAAGCGACCGAGCCGCCGGTGGAACTCAAGCCGGCTATGGCCGGTCTCGTAGATCGCCACATGCTGCCACCCAAGGAGTTGCGCGAGGTTGTCAACGGCTTTGTGGTCCTGGTGGACTGGTCAGACCTTCAAGCCGAACCGTTTGGTCCTATCTTGGAGGGCAATCCACTCGATCTCGCCATCGAAGAGGTGCGCCGCATCGAAGCGGCAGAACCCGGGACGGGCCTTCAGATCAAGCTCCGCATCCTCGGCGGTCTGGGGGCTCCTGAGGAACTCAAGCGCCTCACCGGAGGGCCCGTGGCGATCATGGATCCCCAGGACAAAGTGAGTGGCACCATCGGACGATTCTGGACCGACGACTATGGGGACGCCTACACGGACCTGCATACCAAACTCGCCGACCGTTACGACCTCGTGCCGGAACTGAGAGTCGTCACGATCTCGCAGTGCATGACGGTCTACGCGGAACCCTTCATCCGCGACGCAGCTGATGAGGTCTCCGTCGCAAATCTGCTCGCGGCAGAGTTCGACTCGGTTCAAGACCGCGAGTGCCTTCGTCGCCAAGTCGAGGCACATCAGGTGTGGAGATCGACGCGATCTGGGCTCGCCTTCAACCCCTATCAGGTGATCAACCAGGATGGCACGGTCGGTGTAGATCTCGAGTTCACGGTCTCGATGATGAGCTACTGCCGAGAGGTGCTCGGCGAGCGGTGTGTGCTCGAGAACAACAGTATCCGGTGGCCGCCGTTCGAGGGCCGGTATGAGCGGATGTACGAGTCGATGGCGGCGCTTGGTGCCCCGATCTCGCTCCAGACCGCCAAGCCGGAGCTGGTCGGCGACTTGGCGGCCGCGGTGGAGTGGGCGGTTGGTCAGGGCGCCGGTGCGGTCGAACTCCCTCGCAACTACGACCGCCTGCTGACGCCCGACGAACTCGAGGCTCTCGATGCCGCGCTGGAGGCCAACGCCTTCGGCAGCTGACGCCCCCGCCGGCGCGGTTCTGCGCCTGAAAGCGACAGTTTCACGCCGCGGAGCGACCACAAGCCGGTCCTAAAAGGGTCGGAAGAATCTCCTCAAGGCGTTGCCCGACTGGACCGACTGTGTAACCCTCACCAATTCAGCAGATGAGATGAGTGAGGAAGGGAATATGCTATCCACGCTAAGCGGCGCTAAGTCGTCCATTCGACGCGCCCTGATCGCTACTCTCGCTTTTGTTCTGCTGGCCGGGCTCGCGCTGAGCCTGACCCCGGGCATGGGCATCAGCTCCGCCTATCCGGATGCCGCCATGGGCGATGAACCGTATGTCGATTTGTTTACTGAGGTGGGTGATTGTGGACAGATTCGGGCGGTGAATGAGTTGACGGGTGGCGCCTTGGACGCGCGGTTGGCCGAACTCACCGTCTGGTATGAGCATTTCCACGGCGAAGGTTCGAATGTGTTTACGTTGGGTGATTTGTGTCGGGGGTCGTCGTCGTCGACGTTGGCGGCGAAGTTGGCGTCGCGTGGGGTGGTGGCGTCGAATTATCGGAATGGTTCGTATGTGAGTCAGTCGTCGCAGTCGGCGCCGTTGTTGTTTGGTGAGGCGGGGGATTTGGAGGCGAATGCCCCGTTGGCGATCGCGACGTTCTGGCCGGGGAATTATGCGCCGTATGTGGCGGGTGACAATGGGGCGGATGTGGCGAAGTTGTCGGGGTCGTTGTCGGCGGGGGCGACCACGGTGCGGGTCAAGTCCGCAGCGTCGGTGCGGCCGTCGGGTGAGGCGGCGACGTGGCCGTATCGCAGTTCGCGTGGTGCGGGGACGGCGGCGGGGGCGCATACGGCGAATACGCATGATGTGGTGTCGTTTGTTCGGGTTGATGACGAGTTGATGCAGATCACGGGGAACCCGTCGGTTGATGGTGGGGATGTGGTGTTGGCGGTGCGGCGTGGTTTGTGGGGGACGGAGGCGACGTCGCATGCGGCGAATGCTCGGGTGATGTCGCCGGTGTATATCGGGTCGAAGACCGCAGTGGCCGATGATCAGGGCCTGTCGGGGATTCCGGGTCGTGACGACAGCCGGTATGCGTTGCGGTATGGGATCAAGTTGTGGCAGCCCGATGGGTATGGGTGGATCGCGGATCGGATTCGGGACACGTTCGGGTCGGGGTTCCAGGGCTATAACGCGTTCTGGTTGGATGTGACGTCGTGTGTGCAGTACAACAACGCCGATTGGGCGGGGAACCCGGTGTGGGGGTGGGACGACCCGGTGAACAAGAAACTGACGCGGGATCGGTGGGGTGACCATCAGCAAACCAAGCTTGCTGGGCTGCGTTCCGAGTTGCCGGGGAAGAAGATGGTGACGAACACGCTCCAGAACAATGATTCGTGTGCGGATGAGTTGTTGGCCAATCACACCGATGCGGGGGTGATGGAGAACTGGATGCGTACCGACGGGTCGTGGGGGAACGGGTTCTCGTGGACCGCGGAGATGGACCGCACGATTCGGACCATGGCCAACAACTGGCCCGCAGCGTATTGGGTGCGCTGGAATCGTGGGGTGCCCGATCCGCAACGCTATGAGCGGTTTGCGTACGGGTCGTTGCTGTTGGCGCATCGCCCCTCGGCAACCAAGTACACCTATGGGGGCCCGTTCAACCTCGACCGGCCCGACGAGTTGTACTTCTGGGACTGGGGTACCCCGAGTGAAACCACCTCCCAGGTATCGGGGTTGGCGTTGCCCTCAGGGCTGTATGCCCGTGCCTACAGCAACGGGTTGATCATCGTCAACCCAACCAGCACCACCAAGACCCACAACCTGGGCGGCACCTACTACGACGTCGTCAACAAGAACCCCCAAGGCGACCCCACACCGGTCACCACCATCACCATCCCAGCCAAAGACGCCGCCTTCCTCGTGGTGAGCGGCGGGCCGGGGACGACCACGACGACCACGACGACGGTGGCGCCGACCACGACCACGACGACGGTGGCGCCGACCACGACGACCACGACGGTGGCGCCGACCACGACGACCACGACGGTGGCGCCGACCACGACGACCACGACCACGACCACGACGACCACGACCACGACGCTGCCACCGGCAAACGAAGATATGGCGGTGCCAACGGTCGAACTCGCCGTGCCGGAGGCCGGAGCCACCTATCCCGAATCGGTCGAAATCCGAGGATCGGCGCGTGATGACACCGCGGTCGCCAGCGTTCGGATCGGCATCAGGGACCGCACCACCGGTCGTTGGAGTCGGTCGGACGGCCGCTGGGTGACGGGTTGGACATCGCTACAAGCCAATCTCGACAATCCCGGTGCTTCCGCGACGGGATGGAGCTTGCGGTGGACACCGCCGCAGGGCGGTTCTGGGCGTTACGGCATCGTCGTGACTGCCCTCGATGCTGCCGGCAACGCGGACGGGGTTCGCGACTGGCTGACCTTCGAGGTCGGTCCCGCGGCGCCCGATCCCGAGCCGGAGCCCAATCCCGACCCGGATCCCGTGCCCGACACGGTGATGCCGTCGGTGGATCTGATCACGCCGGTCGGCGGCGAGCGGTATGCCGGCCCGATCGAGATCGGGGGAACCGCTAGCGACAATGTCGGAGTCGCCGAGGTGCGCGTCGCGATCCGTGATCGTGCTGCAAAGACCTGGTTCCAAGAGGATGGATCGTGGGGTGGGTGGTATTCCCACGATGCGACCTTGGAATCTCCGGGCGAAGCTACGACCGAGTGGCTCTTCGAGTGGACGCCGCCCGACGACGGATCGGGTCGTTACGGTCTGCTCGTGGTCGTCGTTGATCAGGCCGGCAACAAATACAACCGGTGGATCGTGTTCTTCGCTGATCCCATCCCCGGGTAGCGCCCCGATCCAGCTACGAACGAAGCGGGAGCGGCCTCTGCGGTCGCTCCCGCTGGTTACTGCTCGATCGTGAAACCGTGCCACGGCTTGACGGGATTGATGTTGCCGGCCACGTCGATGACGCGGGCCATGACACCGTAGCTTCCCGGTGACGGCGGGTCCCACGTCATCGACCAGTTGGTGGTCTGACTTCCAGGATCACCAAGGGTGGTGGGCAGGTAGGTGAAGCTGCCAACCCAGCCTGCGCCGTCCCACCACTCGCTGGTCGCGGTGTTCTTGATGGCGACGTCGACGACGGCAACCCCGCTGGTGGCGTCGGCCGCCTCGCCGGTGATGAGTACCGGGACGAACGGCTGGGTGCTGCCCTTCGCCGGGGACACGATCGTCACCTCAGGAGCATCGACGTCGGCGCCCGAAGCGACGATCGTGAAACCATGCCACGGCTTGGTCGAGTCGACGTTCCCGGCGATGTCGGTGGTGCGCACCAACGCTCCGTAGGAACCCGGTCCGGGCGGCAACCAGTCGTAACTCCACCCCGTCGTCGTCGCTCCGACGCTGTCCACGTTCGCGGCGTTGAAGGTGAAGCTCGCTGTCCAGTCGGTGCCGTCCCACCATTGTCCGGTTGCGGTGTCCTTGATGCCGACGGCCACCGCGGCCACGCCGGACGCGTCGTCGGTGGCAACGCCGGCAAGCTGGAGAGAGGCGTCCGGATAGGACCCGCCCTTGGCGGGTACCGTGATCGTGGCATCAGGTTCCGTGACGTCCAGGGCACCGGGATACACAGTGAAGCTCACCCACGGCTTGGATGGATCTGGATTCGCCGCGCTATCGCGCGCTTCGACGAGGACTGCATAGTCGCCCGCCCCGGGAGGAAGCCACTCGAGGGTCCACGCCGTCGTCGGTTCACCCGGGTCGGCGAGCTCGGCACTCAGATAGGTGAATGCACCCCACCCGGCGCCGGTCCACCACTGGCCGCCGGCCTTGTCGCGAACTGCAACTCTGACTGCGGCTACGGCGACGTCGTCGTTGGCGGTGCCGGCGATGGTGAGCGGAGCGATGGGGAAGAGGTCTCCCGGCCCAGGCACGGTCACCACGGCATCCGGTGGTGTCGTGTCGGGCTCGCCACCGGTTGTGATGAGGAACTCTTGAACCCGTTCGCCGGTCTGCTCGACGACGTACAAGCGGTCACCTACCAGATCGAGGCCGTGGGGACGCTGCAGCTGGGTTTCGCCGGGTCCGCCGGTGAACGCGCCGACAAACGTTCCGTCCTTGCGCCAGACCTTGATCCGATCGGTGTCGCTGTCGGCGACGTAGACGTAAGTGGCATCAGCCTCGAGGTCGGCGGCTCGTAGCAGCTGGTGGTCCTCGTCGCCGACGGCGCCAAACGCCCCCAGCCAGGTCCCATCGACGTTCCAGTGGTTGACCCGGCCTCGTACCGAGTCGGTCAGCCAGACGGTGCCGTCGGTCTCGTCGAAGTCGACTCCGCGGACGAATTGGTGTTGGCCGTCGCCGCTTCCTTTCGACCCGAAGCTCCCGATCACGGCACCGGCCGGATCGAGCATGACGACACGTTGGTTGAGGCTGTCTGCGACGTAGATCGTCCCGTCGGGTCCAACATCGACCGAGTGCGGCGTCTTGAACTGGCCGTCTCCCGGCCCGTATCCGCCGAGTTCCCAGAGGAATACGCCGTCGTTGCTGTACTTCTTGATGCGATGGTTGTCTGTGTCGGCCACAACGATTGATCCGTCGGTCGGATCGATGGAGATGCCGCGGGGATAGTTGAACTTGTAGTCATCGGAGCCGCGCGTTCCGAAGGCCGAGTTGAAACTGCCGTCTCCGTTGAACCGCTGGACACGCCAGTTGTGGGTGTCTGTGACGAAGATGTCGCCGTCGGGGCCGAGGGCAACACCACGAGGCTGATTGAATCCCCCGTCCGGTGGCGCGGTCGGTGCCTCCGGCACTTGCAGCAGGAAGTTGCCGTCTGGGTCGAACTTCTGGGCGCGGAAGCCGCCCATGTCGCCAACCCAGACATTGCCATCATGATCGACGGTTACGCCGCGACCTCCGGCGACGAACTTGCCGGGAGCGTTGCCCCATCCTCCCCAGCGAGTGAGGTAGGTGCCGTCGAGTGCGAACTTGCTGGTCATCCCCTGGGTGGTGTCGACGACGTACAGCCATTCGTTGGCTTGATCGATCGCAATCTGGCGCATGTCGTTGCCTAGTTGACCCGGTCCGGGTCCGGGTTCGCCGAACTCATACAGGTAGGTGCCGTCGGCCTCGAAGACCTGAATGCGCTGGTTGGCGTTGTCCGCGACGAACAAACGGTCTTGGGCGTCGAAGGCGATGCCACGTGGTTGCTTGAACTGGCCCGGGCCGGTCCCGGCCGCGTTGTCGCCGATCTGGAACAGCTCAATGCCGTCCGGGGTGTGCGCCACCACGTTGTGGCGGCGTTGATCGGTCACATAGACGTTTCCGGTGGACGCAACCGCCACGTAGGACGGATAGGCGAAGGTACCCACCTCGGGTTCGCCCCAGGCATACTTGGTCCCCCACGAGGTGAGGTAGGTTCCATCGGCTGTGTACTTGTCGACGCCGTAGCCGAACAGCTCGGTTGCGCTGGGCAGTTGCATGCCGTCGACGTCGCCGAAGACAATGTCGCCGTTGTTCGGATCGACGGCGAGTCCGTAGGGCGTCTGGTGTTGGGTCTCGCCGGTGCCCTGGTTGGAGATGACGGTGCCGAGGTAGGTGCCATCGGCGCCGTAGCGCTCGACCCGGAAGTTCCAGTAGTCGCCGATCAGGATTGAGCCGTCGATCGCCGTCGCCATGCCCCAGCCGTACAGGTCGGCGTGGCCGGGGGCGCCGACCTGGCGCACCGGAGCGATCGAGACCTCGGCCGCGTCTGCCGCAGTCGGCACGATGAGCAAGCCGGCAGTGAGTACAAGAACAAGCAGAGCTGCGGTCTTCCCGCGGCGGGCGGATGCATGACTCATGGTGTCACCTCAAATGGAATCCACGGTTTGGTCGGATCGGCGTTGCCGGCAAGGTCGCGGGCTTGGAGCATGACGCCGTACAGCGCAGGCTCCGGCGGAGTCCAGACGAAAGACCAGGCGGTCGTCGTCGTGCCCGGAGCAGCGACGGAGGCGTTGAGCCATGTGAAGCCGGCCCAGGCGGTGCCAGTCCACCACAGGCCGGTGTCGCGGTTCTTGATCGCGATGCGGACGGCGGCGACGGCTTGATCGTCGGTTGCGCTGCCGCTCAAGGTGAGTTCGGCGAGTGGGTAGGTCTGGTTCTTGACGGGCAGGTCGACCAGGCCTTCGGGCGGGGTTGTGTCGGGTGCGCCTTCGTACACCGTGAAGTTGCGCCAGGGCTTGGTGGGGTCGACGTTCCCGGCGGTATCGATCGCCTTCACATTCATGCCGTAGTTGCCTGCGGTGGGCGGCGTCCACTCGTACGTCCACGTCGTGTCGGTTGCCCCCGGGTCCGTCACCGTGGCATCGAGCCAGGTGAAACCGCCCCACGTACTACCGGTCCACCACTGATTGGTTGCGGCGTTCTTGATCGCGATTTGCGCGCCACCGACTCCGACGTTGTCGGTAGCGGCACCACTCATGGTGAACGGTCCCAGCGGCTGTCCCTGCGTGGCCGAAGGGACGACAATGGTTGCGTCTGGTGCCACATCATCAGGCACTCCCGCGTACACCCTGAACGAGACCCACGGCACTGCAGGATCGGCATTGCCGGCAACATCAAATGACTTGACCATCATGGCGTAGGCTGCGGCTTCCGGCGGCGTCCAGTCATAGGTCCACGTGGTCGTCGTCGCGCCCGGGGTGTCAACGGTTGCCGGGAGCCACGTGAAGGTGCCCCAGGCCGAGCCGGTCCACCACAAGTTGCGGTCCTTGTTCTTGATGGCCACCTTCACCTCGGCGACGCCGGAGACATCATCGGTAGCTCCGCCGCTCATCGTCATCGGCTCGAGTGGGAGATTCTGGCCGCCGGACGGCACGACGGCGGTGGTGTCGGGTGGGGTCGAGTCGGGTGCTCCGTTGTAGACGGTGAACGTCGTGTAGGGCGGCACGCCATCGAGCTGGTTGGCCAGGTCACGCGCCTGGGCTTGCACCGCATAGGTGCCGGGCCCAGGAGGCGTCCACGTGTAGCTCCATCCCGTCAGCACGCCGCCTGGATTGTCGAGGCCGGCGTCGAAGGCGGCGAAGTCCACAGCCCAACCTCCGCCCGGCTGCCACCACTCGCCCGTGTCCACGTTGCGCATCGAGATGTAGACATCGGTGACGGACCGGTTGTCAGAGGCCGTGCCGCTGAAGGCGATGTCCTGGTTGGCGACAAGTCCGTTGGCGGTGGGGTAGGAGGTGACCGTGGTCGGAGGCTGGTCGTCGAGTCCACCGGGGTAGACGAAGAACGGTACGTAGCTTGCGGTCGAGTCGACCTTGCCGGCGATGTCACCTGTCTGCGCCCAGATGGCGTACTCGCCCTCGAGCGGTGGTGTCCACCACCAGCTCCACCCAGATACCGTGGTCCCGGGTGCATCGAGGGTCGCCGGCCGTGAAGCAAACTGGATCGACCACGCCACTCCGTCAGGCTGCAGCCACTCGCCGGTGGTGCGGTCTTGCACCGCCACTTGGACGTCCGTCACTGCGACGTCGTCGGAGGCTGAGCCCGTTACCTCGAGGGCGAGGGCGGGCACGTAGGCGTTGGCGGCGGGATTGTCGACGGTGGTGGCCGGCTCAGCGCCGTCCGCAGGACCGTCGTAGATGCTGAATGGCGTGTAGTGCTGGTCGGGGTCACGGTTGTTGGCCAGATCGCGGGCGACGGCTCGCACTCCGTAGTCGCCCGGTTCCGGCACCCAATCGAAGCTCCAAGACGTTGATGGCGTGTTGGGGTCCGAGAGGATTGCCTCGAGCGGGGCGTAGGCGCCACCCCAGGTCTGATCGGATTGGAGCCACTCACCCGTGTCGCGGTTCTGTATTGCGATGTCGACACCGGTCACCTGGTAGTTGTCGGTGGCGGCACCCGAAAGGGTTGGCGCCTCGGTGCCGAGGTATTCGTTTTCGGCGGGGGTGTCGATGGTCGTCAGCGGCGTTTCGGCGTCGGGTGGCCCGTCGTACACGCTGAACAGCACGAACGGAGTGGTCGGGTCGACGTTGCCGGCGGCGTCCTCGGTTCTGACCTGGACCGCATAGTCGCCGGGCGCCGGCGGATCCCAGTGGAAGCTCCACGGCGTCACCTGCTCCACGATGTCGGGCAGGGGGACATTGAGCCAAAGGAAAGGACCCCAGCCGGTGCCGCGCCACCAGTCGCCGGTCGAGCGGTCTCGGATGGCGACCTTGACGGTGGCCACATCATTGTCGTCGACGGCGGACCCCGTGATGTCGAAACCGGTGATCGGCATCGCTTGATTGGCGTGCGGGACGTCGACATAGCCCTCGGGGGTGAGAGTGTCGCCGCCGCCCCCAGTCGAGAATGAAAGCTGCCACTGTTGGATTCGGTCGGCGGAGCGGTCGGCGATGAAGAGCTTGCCGCCCGGCAGCAGATCCATCCCGTAGGGGTTGCGCAGCTGCCCAATGGCGTCGCCGGGACCACCGAGTTCCGACACGAAGGTCCCGTCCTTTTCGAAGACCTTGACCGAACTGTCGTCCTCGTCGGATACGTAGACGTAGGTGTCGTCAACGACGACATCGGCGGCCTGGAGGAAACCCTCACCTGTGGTGGTTTCGGCGGCTTGGCGGACTCCAAAGCTGGACAGGAAGGTGCCGTCGTTGGCGAAGTGTTGCACGATGGCCTTCTTGTCGTCGACCACCCAGACGGACTCATCGGCGTCGAGGGCGACCCCGCGCGGGTTCCAGAACTCACCGGCACCCGGGCCGAAGGCGCCGATCTCGCGTCGGTTGTCGCCGTTCTCGTCGATGACGCTCACGGTGAAGGTGCCGAAATTGGCGAGGTAGATCCTGCCATCGGGACCAACGTCGATTGACTTGCACTTCAGCCCCAGCGCCCGCTCCCAGATGAAGTTGCCGTCGTTGTCGTACTTCTTCACCGCCCCGTTGTCGGAGTCGCAGACCACAACGTCATCGTTTCTCGGATCGGTGGCGATGCCGCGGGGGTAGTTGAAACCGTATTCGCTCGCGCCCCGTTCGCCCCAGGCGGTGACAAAGTCGCCGTGGACGTCGAACTTCTCCACGCGCTGGTTCATGGTGTCGGCGACAAAGAAGTTGCCCTGAGTATCCACCGCCACGCCGAGGGGTTGGTTGAAACCGCCGTATGGGGCGGGTTGCGGGGGGTTGGGTACGGCCATGACAAACGTGCCATCAGGGGTGAACACCTGGACCCGGAAGTTGCCCATGTCACCCACCCAGATGGTGCCGTCGCCGGCGACGGTTACGTCGCGCCCTCCGTCTGCAAACTCGCCGTCGTCGTGCCCGATGGAACCCCAGCGGGTCACGAAGGTGCCATCGAGGGCGAACTTGTTGACCTGACCGGAGATGGCATCGATGACGTAGACGAAACCGTTGGTCTCGTCGACGGCGAGGCCGCGCAGGTTGGCCCGGCCCAGATTCCCCGGGCAGAAGGTGCCGTTCGGTCCGGGGCACACTTCGGGAGCGCTCGGGCTTCCGATTTGATGGAGAAAGGCGCCGCCAGAGTCGAATACCTGCACCCGTGCGTTGTTGTTGTCGACGACATAGATGTTGTCGTTGGCATCGAGCCCAATGCCGCGTGGATTGTCGAATTCGCCGACCTGGTCGCCCTTGTCACCAAACGAGAACAGAAAGGCGCCGGCATCGTCGAAGACCTCGACGTTGTGGCGGCGGCTGTCGGCAACGACGAGCCGACCGTCGCTCATCACATCGAGGAACGAGGGGTAGAGAAACTTTCCGGGTTCGTTGACCTCGCCGGGTGCATCGGGGTTGTCGAGTCCGCCGATCGAGAGCAGGTAGTTCCCGTTGGCATCGTATTTGTCGACGGTGGCGTTGTCGTCGACATCTCCGAACCAGAAGTCTCCGTTGCGCGGGTCGACCCCAACACCATACGGAGGTTCGTGGCGTCCCGGCCCCTCCCAGACGGGCGGCACGATGGTGTCGATCAAGGAGCCATCGAGTGCATAGTGCTGAATGCGGTAGTTCCAGTAGTCGCTGACGTAGACGGTGCCGTCGCTCGCCGTTCCCATACCCCATCCGTAGAGGGCGGCGTGACCGGGGCCGCCAATCTGACGCACCGGCGTTGAGGAGACTTCGCCCAGAGCGCGCGCCGCCGGAGCCGTCGCTACGGAAGCCGCAACGAGCGCGACCGCCAGCGTGGCGACTGCGATTCGTCGGATGAGGGTTTCAGTCATGGTTCGTTCGCTCCCAGTCGGTCCGTCAGTTGGAGAAGTTGATCCACGGCTTGGTGGGATCCTGATTGCCGGCGGCATCCTGCGCTCTCACGAGGAGGCCGAAGTTTCCTGAAGCAGGCGGTGCGAAGCTGAAGGTCCACCCGCTGCTGGTCGCGCCCGGCGTTGCCAGTGTGGCGTCGAGGTACGTGAAGCCGCCCCACACGCTGCCCGTCCACCATTGGCCGGAATCGCGGTTCTTGATGGCGACCTGGACCTTGGCCACCGCGGTGTTGTCGGAGGCTGTGCCCGAGATGTCGACCGGCCCCGCCGGGAACGTTTGGTTCTGCGTCGGCACGGTGACCACTGCATCCGGCGGCTCTGCGTCGGCGACCCCGTCGTACACGGAGAAGGCGATCCAGGTCGGCGTGTCATCCACATTGCCGGCGGCATCTTCCGCTCGCACCTGGACGCCGTAGGCGATGGCGTCCGGGGGAGTGAAGTTGTACGACCAACCGGTTGCGGACGCACCCGGTAGCGTCGAGTGTGGCCGTGACGCGGCTGAAGCCACCCCACGTCGCACCGTCCCACCATTGGTTGGTGTCGTTGCGCCGGATCGCCAGTGTCACCTTCGCCACCGACAGGTTGTCGGTAGCCGCACCGCTCATGGCGATCGGGGCGAGGGGGTAGGTGCCGTTCGGGGACGGGGTCGTGACCTCGGTCTCGGGAGACACGGCGTCGGCGGGTGCGTCGGCCACCGTGAAGTTGCGCCACACCGGTGTCGGGTCGACGTTGCCGGCGTGGTCGGCGGCTTGGACCTGCACGCCGTACGTGCCTTCTTGCGGTGGCGCGAACGTGTACGTCCAGTTGGTGGCTGCGGATCCCGGGCTGGCGAGCGTCGTCGCCACGCGGGTGAAGCCGCCCCAGTCACTCCCGGTCCACCACTGACCGGTGGACGAGTTCTTGATGGCGACGGTCACGGATTCGACGGCGCTGTTGTCGGTGGCGATTCCTGACAGCGTGATGTCAGCGAAGGGGAACGATTCGTTCACGCCGGGAACGTCGACGACGGTCTCGGGATCGATCGCGTCGGGCGGGCCATCGAAGGCGGAGAACGATCTCCACGAGGAACTCGTGGAGGTGTTGCCCCAGATGTCCTGCGAGCGGGTCTGGAACCCGAAGGCGCCTTCGTCGGGCTCGAAAGGGTAGGTCCACGTGACACTGGTCACGCCGAGACCGTTGGCCGAAGTTGTGGTCACAAGCCAGGTGTAGGGGCCCCACTGCGAACCCGTCCACCAGAGGTTGCGGTCGATGCTCTTGATCGCAATCTGGACGGTGGTGAGGCCCGTATCGTCGGTTGCGGTGCCCGAGAAGGTCATCGGACCGACCGGCAAAGACGCGCCGCCGTTCGGTGCCTCGACCGCCACCGTAGGCTGGTTGGACTCGGGATCGACGTCGTAGGCGAGGACGACCTCCTGAACCCGTTCGTTGGTCTGTTCGGTGATGTAGAGCCGTCCGTCGGGCGTCAGGTCCATGCCGTGTGGGCGCTGTAGTTGCCCGAGACTGCCACCACCGGCACCCCATTCCCGGACGAAGGTGCCGTCCTTGCGCCAGATCTTGATCCGATTGGCATCGGCGTCTGAGACGTACACGAACTGATCGTCGACCTCGATGTCGCTGGCTCGCTCGAACTCGGTCGGTCCGGTACCGACGCCATCTCCGAAGCTGCCGAGGTACGTGCCGTCGTTGGCCAGATGGGTGACGCGTCCGAGAAGCCGATCGGTCACCCACACGGTCAGGTCGGTGTCGACCGCCACTCCGTTGGTTGCCTGAAACTGGCCGAGTCCGGTTCCCGGGCTTCCCAACACGCCGTTTGCCGGTCGTACCTCGATCTTGCAGTCGCCCGGGGCCGGGTTGGTTTCGAGCACCTGGATCCGACCATTTTGGGTGTCGGCAACGTAGATGAGGCCGTCGGAGCCGACATCGACGGAGAGCGCGCCCTTGAACTGCCCGGGCTCGGAACCGTGTTTGTCGATCAGGCACCGTGGGTTGCCGTCGTTGTCGAATCGCTTGATGGCGTTGCCGTCGGTGTCGCTGACGATGACGTCACCTGTGGCCCAATCGACCGCAATGCCTTTGGCGTAGTTGAATTCCTCGGCGTCGGGGCCGCGGCTGCCCCATTGCGTCACGAAGTTGCCCGCAGCGTCGAATTTCTGGATCCGCCAGTTGTGCGTGTCGGTGACGAAGACGTTGCCGGCGGCATCGACCGCCGCACTGCGCGGCTCGGCGAAGCCTCCCGGTGGAGGTGGTGAGTTCGTGGTCGGGATCTTCATCAGGAACTGGCCCCAAGGGCTGAACTTCTGGGCCCTGAAGTTGGGCATGTCGCCGACCCACACGTTCCCGTCGCCGTCGACGGTGATGTCTCGTCCCCCGCCGTTGAACTTGCCGTCGGCGGTGCCCTCGCCGCCGAAGAAGGTGAGGAACTGGCCATCGGTGGTGCTGAACTTGGCGACGTAGCCGGTGTCGGCATCGACCACATACAGCCAATCGCCGGCGTTGTCGATGGCGATGCCCCGCAGGTCGAGCCCTAGTTCGCCGGGGTTTGGCTCACCCGGGTGGTCCTTCTTGATCCCGTAGCTGGTGACGTAGGTGAGGGCGTCGCGGCCCGCCGTGAATTCGAACACCTGGACGGTCTGGAGGAGGGCATCGGCCACATAGAGGCGATCGCTGTCATCGAACGCGACGCCGCGCGGACGGCCCAGCACCGGATCGCCAAAGAGCTGGCCCTCCATCTCGAACAGCACGTTCCCGCTGTCGTCGTATACCGCGAGCTTCTCTGCTCGCGAATCCGACACAACCACGAGTCCGTCGGAGGCCACGGCGACCCGGCTCGGGTAGGCGAATTGCCCAAAGCCGGTGCCTGCAGGAGTTGGATCCGTTCCCCGACCGCCGAATTCGAAGAGGAACGTGCCGTCTGCGGCGTACTTGTCCACGGTTGCGTCAGAGTCGACGTCGCCGAAGTAGATGTCTCCATTCCTCGGGTCGACGGCGATGCCGTAGGGCGGTTGATGGGGAGCGGCTCCCTCGAGCCGCTTTGGCACGATCGTCCCCAGCAGCGATCCATCGGTCGCATAATGCTGGATGCGGTAGTTCCAGTAGTCCCCGACGTAGACCGAGCCGTCGAGGGCCGTCGCCAGGCCCCAGCCGTAGAGCTCAGCGTGGCCCGGTCCCCCGATCGAGCGAACCGGCAACAACTCAACCTCGGATGCGCCCGCCGGCGCTGCCAACGGAACCAATACCGCGCCGAGTAGAAACCAGGCGATCAAAGTCGCCCGGCCAGATCTTCTGGCCCCCATCAATCCTTCTCCCCCTACCAGTGCCGATCGGCAGCCTCTCAGCGTGCCGGCCGGCTCTTCCCTCTAGCGTGTTTCTCACTCAACCGTAATCGGCACCCACGGCTTTGTGGGGTCCGCATTACCGGAACTGTCCTCTGCTGCCACGAGGAATCCATACAGGCCGGGACCGGCATCAAACGTCCAGCTCCAGTCCGTGGTCGCCGCTCCGGGGCTCGTCAGCGTGGCGTCGAACCACGTGAAACTGCCCCACGTTGTACCGTCCCACCACAGTCCGGCGGTGCGATCCTTGACGGCGACGCGGACCCGCTGCACGGCGACATCGTCGGTGGCGGCTCCCGTCACGTCGACGATGCCCACGGGCAGGATCTCCTGCTTGGTCGGCGTCGTGACTTCCACGTTTGGCGGAACCAAGTCGCTCGACACTGAGAAGCTGACCCAGGGACGAGTGGAATCGACGTTCCCCGATGTATCCTCCGCCCGCAGCAATAGGGCAAACGAGCCGGTCAACCCGGGGTCGAACTCCCACGACCACTCGGTGGTGGCCGCGGCCGGGTCGGAAAGCGTCGTTTCGAGCCAGGTGAAGTTGCCCCATCCCGATCCGGTCCACCACAGTGAGGCATTCTTGTCCTTGACTGCGATGCGGACCCGTTCCACCCCGATGTTGTCGGTTGCGGTGCCGTTCATCGCAACGAGGCCGGGCGGATAGATCTGGTTCTGCCCGGGGACCGTGACGGTCCCGTCAGGTTCGATGGTGTCGCTTCCGGAGGAGACGGTGAAGGTCACCCACGGTCGCGTCGTGTCGAGGTTGCCCGCGCCATCGTGCGCCCGTACCGACATGCCGTACGAGCCTGGAACTGAGCCGGTGAACGAGTAGTCCCATGGCGTCGAGGTTGCCCCTGGGCTGGCAACGTCTGCGGCCAGCCAGGTGAACCCTGCCCAGGTGCTTCCCGTCCACCACAGGCCGCTATCACGGTCTTTGATGGCGACGTCTACCTCGGTGACCCCGACGTTGTCGGTAGCCTCACCGCTGATGGCGACGGTGCCCTCAGGGAAGCTCTGCCCGTTGGCCGGGACGGTCACCGTTCCATCCGGCTCTTCGAAGTCTGGTTCGGTGGATTCCTCGGAAACTGCAAACGTCCGCACCGCCTCCGGGTTCGAAACCGTGTTCTGGGAGTCGCGGGCACGAATGCGAGCTTCGTAGGCGCCACCGTAGGTGCCGCCCATGAACTTCCAATCGAAGTCGCGGGCATTCGGCGGCCCGGAAAGCGGCGCCAACGACCACATCTGGGTCGTTTCCCACGTCGCGCTGAAGCTGTTCCACCACAGACCGGTCGCCTGGTCCATCACCGCCACCTCGACGTTCGCAATCGCTGAGTTGTCGGTTGCCTGCCCTGCAATAGTTGTCTGCTGGGAGAACGCCTGGCCGTTCGTCGGCGAAGTGATCGTGAGGCCCGGGCGCGAGAACTCATATGGTGGTTTGGCCGTGTTCGTGTCGTACACCACGATGCGGTCGTTGCCCGAATCGGTGATGTAGAGCTTGCCCGACCCATCGGTGGCAATCCCCACGGGGTTCTTGAACTGGTAGGCGTTGGATCCGTAGCCGCCCCAACGGCCGACGAAGTTGCCGTCGAGGTCGAACGCTTGGACCCTGGAGAGCTGTTCGTCCGTGACCCACAGCAGACCGTTGGCGACAACGGCATCTTTCGGCATCTTGAATTGGCCGTCCCCGGTTCCATTGGACCCGAAGACGAACAGCTCGTTGCCGGCCGAGTCGTATTTGAAGATCCGCTCGCCGACCTCGTCGACAACAAACACGTCGCCCGATGCGGGATCAACCGCCAACCCGTGATTGCGGCGACTGATTCGCCACAGCTCATCGCCCGTTGTCGTGTCGAATACCTTGACACGGTTCGAGACTCGGTCTCCGACGTATGCGTTCCCGCCGTAGAACTCGATGTCGTTTGGCCAGCGCAGGAAGTCGGTGGACGCCGAGTCAACGCCCTCTTCGCCGACCACAAACAGCTTGGTTGAGAACGTTGGATCGTAGACCGCGATGTAGTGGCCCCGTTCTTGAGAGACCCAGACGTTTTGGGTCACGGGATCGATCCCTATCCCGCGTGGGTAGTTCATGCCGTAGAGACCGGAACCGCGTTGGCCCCACATGTCGAGCCAGGTTCCGTCACTCGAGTACTGCTGGACGCGCTGGTTCCAAGTGTCGGCGACCCACACGTTCCCGGAGGCATCGACGTCCACGTCACGCGGTTGGGCAAGGTGCGCTGCTGAGGGGCGTCGCGACGGCTGGGGGATCGATTGGATCCAGGTCCCTGCGGCGTCGAACTCTTCGACGGAGTACTTGCCGTAGTCGGCGACGAAGACTTGTCCGGCGGATCCCACGGTGACTTGCCGCGGCGCCAGGAGCTGCCCGTCGTTGGGGCCGAGGCCACCTATCGACGCAACGTAGGTTCCGTCGAGCAGGAACTTCTCGATCTGCCCACCGAAGGCGTCAACGACGTACACGAAACCGTTGGCATCGTCGACCGCGACCGAGCGTATGTCTCCCGTGAAGTAGCCGGTTCCGAATCCACCGAGGTAGGTGCCGTCGTTTTCCCAGCGGTGCACCGTCTTGTTGATGGTGTCGGATGCGTACACGGTCCCATCTGCGGCGACATCGATGCCATACATGCGGGGGACATCCAGACCCGAGGGCAAGACGGTCCAGCTGTCGATCTCAGTGCCCGTCTGGGTCGCATCGTTGAACCTGAATCTGCGAATGTGCGGTGGATCCCCGGCATTGTTCCAGTAGTGACTGTCGGCGATGTAGAGATCCCCGGCGGGCCCTATTGCGATCCAGGCGTAGTAGTCCGCGTTGGTGTCGACTGCGTACAGGAAGTTACCGGCAGCGTCGTATTTGGCGACGGTCCCGCCGATGCTGCCGTCTGCGATCTCGGGAACGTAGATGGACCCATCGTTCGAATCCACGGCAAGCGAGTACGGCTGACCCTGGTTGTCACTGCGGAAGAAGTCGCCGAGGTGACTGCCGTCGGGCGAGAAACGACGGACCTGGTAGTTGAGGTAATCCCCGACGAGAAGCTCATCAGACACCGGGTTGTACTGAAGCCCCCAGGCAAACACTCCGGGGCGTCCGCTGCCACCAATCGTCGTGACAAACGCGGGCTGCGACCACTCGGCCGAGGCTGGCTGTATCGCGATGACCAACGACGCAACGAGCGCGACGACAACAGGTACCACCCTGCTTGGTCGCCACAACGCTCGACGGGTCGATCCCGCGCGCGTCAGCGCTTTCGATTTCTTCCAGTCCCATTTGCTGCCCCCCGGCTAAGCCTTCCCCTGTCAGTCAAGGTGTGACTCCATTCTTGACGATGTCCGTAGCCTACGCAATCAACATTTGTCCCAGCGATGGCTATTGGCGCCATCGCTGATGTGCCTAGTCAGTTCTGGACTACTGCACGCTCACTTTTGGTGCTCACCTGCCACGCTTGGTGGTAGACGGCCTCCGTTGCCGTGGTGACCTCGGGCCACTGAAACCGAGGCAAGGTGCGGGCACGGAATTGATCGATCCCGCGGTGAGCCTGTGGCTGCGACTCGAGTGTCTGTTGCAGCGCCTGCACCATGCTGTCTTCGTTGCCCACCGGAAAGAGCATGTGGCCGATGCCCGATGCGTCAATGACCTCTCGGTGGGGGGGGATGTTGCTCGCCACGATCGGAGCGCCATATTCCATCGCCTCCAGCAGGGTGAGTGGTAGCCCTTCCAGCGTCGACGGTAGAACGAACGCCGCTGCGTTGGTATAGAGCTCGTCGAGCGCTTCGCCAAACACGTACCCGGTGAACAGGATGCGAGGATCGTCTGCGGCAAGTCGGTGGAGTTCGTCCACATACTCGCCGGTGAAGCTCGATCCTCCTGCGATCACGAGCCGATAGTCGCCCGGCACGCGTCGGAACGCCCGTATCAGCTGATCTGGAGCCTTCTCCGGGACGAGGCGACCCACAAAGAGCGCGTATTTGTGCTTCTGGAGACCGTATTCGTCGACGATGAGCTGGGGCTCGCGGCGCGGCCGTTTGTCGACACCGTTCATGATGAGGTGGGTTTCCCGGCCATACCGCTCTCGATAGTGATCGTGGAGATCGCGAGAGACGACAATCACCTCGTGCGGTACCCGCCCGCTGAGCCATTCGGCTCCGCCCAGCGCCGACTGCGCGAAGCGGCCCCATTTGGCCCGCTGGCTGTCGAGGCCGTGGATCGTCTGGATCACTCTCGACCGACGAGTCATCCGGGGGAGAACGGCCGGGACTCCCGGGCCGATCGCGTGATAGTGGAGAATATCAAAGCCGGTGCGCATCGCCGAGACCGTGGACAAGCTGGCGTGCACGATGGCATCGAGATGGCGGGTCGACACTGTCGCGACGCGCTTGACCCGCATACCGCGGTATTCGTCGCCGACGTGATCCGAGTACGACGGTCGAACAAAGACGGTCACGTCATGGCCGCGCTCGGCTAATCGGCTTCCAACTTCCTCGACGTGCCTCTCAACCCCGCCCCAGGTGGCGGGTACTCCTCGCTGTCCGATCATTGCTATGCGCATGTCATGCCCCCACCTGTTGTCCCCTGTATCCGCCGATTGTCTCTTCGTAGAGTTCGTGTATCCGTTCGAGATGGACCGCGGGAGTGAAGGCCGCCTCCGCGAAGGCCCGGGCCTTGCGACCCTGTTCCATCGCCTCGATGGGATCGTCGAGATATGCCCGCACCACTTCTGCAAGCTTACGCGAGTCGTCAACCGGAACGAGGGCGCCGGTTTCCCCGGGTCGCACCAGTTCGGGGAGACCGCCGATGTTACTGGCCACAACGGGGACACCGGCGGCGAAGGACTCGATCACCGCGATGGGCTGGTTCTCGTACCAACGCGCCGCAAGCACGCTCACGGAGGACGACCGCAGCAGCTCGAGGACCTGTTCCCTGCCGAGGTGACCCTCAAAGTGGACCAGAGCATCGGTTTCTTGCGCGAGCGCCTCGAGTACCGGCCGTTCCGGTCCGTCGCCGACGACGCGTAGCCGAAACCCACCAAGAGCTGCCGCTCGGATCAGGGTGTCGACACCCTTTTCCGGGGCCAGCCGCCCGATGTAGATGGCGTCACCGCCCGGGGTGTCCTTCAGCGGCACGGTTTGCACCGGCGCAAAGTTGGGGATGGTTCGCATCCGATCCGGGTAGACGTTCGCCTGGGCCATCTTGGAGCGGAGAAACTCGCTCGGGCAGATGAAGCGATCAACGGTGCGGTACGCCTTGAACCAACGGTGCAGCGCAGTCTCGGCGGCGACGACGACGCTGGCCCCGAGCGATCCTTTGTTGCAGCGTTTGATCGGGGCGTTCCAAAAAGCCCCGCCGATACATGCCTCGCAAACCTTGTCTTGCGCCATGAATTTGTAGGTGGGGCAGGCCAGCTTGTAGTCGTGCAGGGTC
The DNA here is from genome assembly GCA_963704825.1 of uncultured Acidimicrobiia bacterium. GTDB lineage: Bacteria > Actinomycetota > Acidimicrobiia > Spongiisociales > UBA5794 > CAVPHV01. The sequence goes on along the minus strand of CAVPHV010000021.1, from coordinate 21,928 downwards.
ATCACGACCGGGATGTTCAGCTTTGCGAGTGGCCGGAGGATCGAAGGGCTGAGCTGGTGGTAGATGTTGTGCAGATGGGCGATGTCCGGCTTGAACGTTCGGGCGACCTCGTCGATGCCGGTCCGTGCCGATCGGGAGTAGAAGGTCCGGCCCACGATTCGGATCCGTTCCGCTGCTGGCTGGTTGACCGTGCCGGTCTCGACGTAGGAAGGGAAGGAACCTTGATAGGTCGCAGGCAGGTTGTCCGGATGCTGCATGGCGAAGAACTCGACTTCGTTGCCGCCGGCTTGTTGCTCTCCGGCGAGGTCGAGCATGTACGCCTCGGCGCCGCCCCGGCGGTACAGGAACTTGTTGACGTGGAGAATCCTCATGGCCCGACCGCCTCGAGTGTGGCGGTTGCTTGCTCGTCCGGATCCGCTGTGGACGTCCAATATGGGATGGCCGCAGCCAGCACCGCCATGGTGCCGAAGTACCACCACAACACGAGCTGCGACATGACGTTGGAAACTACGCTGGTGACGATGAACGCGGCGAGAGCGCCGGCAAACCCCGCGGCAATGCCGCGGCTGAGGCCTTCTGTTGCACTCCGCCAGGCCCGGAACGATGTGGCGATCAACCGCTGGATGAGCCACAGGTAGGCAAGCAGGCCGAGAAGCCCGAGTTCGACGTACATGCGGACGAGGTCATTGTGGGGGAGTTTGCCGTCCTCGGTCAGGGTATCGGCCGATCTCAGGCCGAGTCCGCTCACCGGATTGGGGAGTTCGTCGAGGGTCGCCCGCCACGTGTCGAGTCTCCACGCAAGGCTGTTGCCCACCTGTCCACTTTCCGTGGTGGAGTCGGTCAGATCGCTGAACCGCTCCGTCACCGACGGTACGAACAGCGCCCCGATGAGGACGGCGACGATGATGCCTGCGGCGAGGCGACGGTTGTCGAGCCAGCCGACCACCATGAGTCCGACGAAGGTCGCGATCCAGGCGGTTCTCGTGTAGGTGAAGACCATCGTTACGCCGGCCGCGGCCAACAACAGGCCGAGGGGCACACGTAATGCGGGTCGGACGTAGCGGAGCAGCGCCACTCCAAACACCAAGATGAGCGAGAGATAGATGGAAAAGGGGTTGGGATGAAGGAACGTGCCGGTGATGCGTAGGAATCCTGATCGCACGACGCCTTGGTTCACGGCCACCTGGGCCAGTCCCACGGCCACGGGAATGACGGCTGATGCAAACAGCGCCACCAGCACCAGGTTGCGCCGTCCGACGTTGAGGACGAAGCGATAGATGACCGCAAGGTAGACACCGAGGGCAACGAGACGGATCCATTCGAATCCACTCCGTCCGAGGTCTGGGGCGGCGAACACGCTGATGGCCCCGACGGCGATCAGCATGGTGAGGGGCGAGGCAAGAGGCGAGCGGTACTTGCGTTCGCCAAAGCCGGGCTGAGCAACCAGCCAGAGCGCGCCCAGCGCGGTGAAAGTCAGAGCAAAGGCACTGGTCACGTCGAGGCCTGGTCCGGTTCCGCCGGAGCCGACCTTGAGAGCATCGAGGCTGGCACGACCGACGAGCGCGATGGCGAGGAAGACCTCGAAGTCCCAAACGGCAATGACCACCAGAGCGGCGCCGAGGAGTACCAGTATCGGGAGAAGCGACCGACCGGTCAGACCAGTACCCGAGGCCAGGAGCGCGGTCGACGCAGCGGTAGCCGAAGCCACGAGAATGAGCGCCCACTTGACCGGCGTCGTGGCTTCGGACAGGTCTCGCCGCAGTCTGCCGCCGCGGAGTCGCTGGAGCGTATCAGCGCGCGGCATAATGGGCCCGGAACCGTTGCTGGCTTCCGCCCCTGTTCATGCGGCCCGCGCACCAAACGGGACGGCTCCTACTTTCCGTCCGTTTCCCCATAGTCCCCTCGTTCCCCCCGAAATCGGTTGGCCTGCCGATCAACCTGTGCGATTATACAACTCCCGGTTCCGCTGTCGACTGGTCGGTGGCGGAGGGCACGTGCGGCTGGGCCAGTATTTGGGGGGTTCGGTATGCCGGGATTGGCCGGGTAGAGGGAATGGGAGCCGCGATGAACCGCAACGATTCTGATGCAGATTCTGGCGCGAGCTGGTTTCTCAAACGCGTGCGACGCCATGCCGGATGGCTCCGTACCGAAGGGGCCGCTCGGCTCATCGAAGAAGACGATCTCAATGTGGTGGACCGCGTCCGTCGCAAGCGCGCCAAGCAACACTGGGCCGCCGCGAACGGCGCACCCGGCCAGGCGTCCGCGGTGTTCGTGGTCGGTCTGCAACGGTCGGGGACGAACCTGGTCATGCGGTTGCTCGACCGCTTTCCCGAGACCGAGGTTCACAACGAGAACAGCCGAGTCGCCTTCGACCGATTCCGTCTCAAGCAGGGGGAGGTCGCGAGCGTCGTCGATCGCAGCCCCCACCGCCTGGTCGTCTTCAAGCCGCTGATGGACTCACATGCCGTCACCGATCTGCTTGCGATCGGAGATCCGGAGCGGCCGGCCAGAGCGATCTGGGTCTACCGCAATCCAGATGCGAGGGCTCGTTCGGCGGTCGCCAAATTCGGCTCGAACAACCTCGAGGCCGCGGCAGCCATCGCCCGAGGCCAATCGCCGATTCCGTGGCAGGCCGAGGGCCTCTCCGCCGAAGCGATCGAACTGGCGGCGGCGATGGACTATGAGCACATGACCCCTGAGTCGGGCGCAATCCTGATGTGGTATCTGCGCAACATCATCTTCTTCGAGCAGGGCCTTGATCGTCGAGACGACATCCTCCTGCTGTCCTACGACATGCTGGTGGAATCGCCGTCCGAGGTGCGTGAGGCACTGCTGCGCTTCGTTGGTCTCTCGGAACGTCCCGGGCTGTTTGCCGACGACGAGGTTCGGACGCGTCGGCCGACTGTGTATGACGATGTCCCGCCCGACTTGCGCCGGGCGTGCGACGAGCTGCAAGTGAAGCTCGATCAGGTCGCAGCGGCTCAGATGCGGTCACTGCTTGGGGAAACACAGTGATGGATCTCAGTGGGGCATTTGGCCCCTCGTGGAAGGCAGTTGCCCAGTGACGACCGGCAGCACCGACCACGGAACACCCGAGGTTGCCTCGGCTCCGAAGCGTTCGCTGGGCCGGACGTCCTTTCGGGTAACCGTCCTTGCCGGAGCGGCCCTGGTTGCAGGGTTTGCCGTCGATGCCGTCGTCGCCGCTCTCTTTGGAGCTGGAGCGGACACCGACGCCTTCTTCATTGCAGCAACCATCCCGTTCGCGATCGCGGCAATCATGATCGCCGTCGCCAACCAAGCCCTGGTGCCCCTATTCGTCAAATGGTACGGCGAAGAAGGCTCGGAAGGTCCCCGCAACGTCGGGGGCATGATCGGCGCCATGCTGGTCATCGCCGGCGGGATCTTCGTCATCGGCGTGGCCTTGTCGCCGGTTCTTCCGCGCCTCATTGCGCCCGGGGCATCGGCCGCAACGAAGGCCCTTGCCGCCGACCTGTCGATTGTGCTCTTTGCCACTGTTCTGACTCGGACCGCCGCCGAGGCGCTGCGCGCCGTGCTCAACGCGCGGTTCTCCTTCGTTATCCCGGCGGCGAGCCCGCTGCTCATCAGCGGCGGAGCGCTGTTGACGATGGCACTCCTCCATAACCGGCTCGGGATTGCGGCGCTTGCTTTCGGATACCTGTTCGGCGGGATCCTCCAGGTCGTCGTGCTCACAATTGCCACAATGCGCAAGCGGATCGCCATCCGGCTGGGCTTCGGTTTCGGAAGCCCCGCGGTGCGCGGCGGTTTGCGCCTTCTCGGCTGGCCCACCGCCTCGAACGGGCTCAACCTGTTCGCGAGGATTGCCGAGCGCTTCATCGCTTCTTTCCTGGGCGTCGGCGCGATCACGATCGTGAACTATGCCTGGCGGATCATCAACGCCATCGGCGGCACGGTGTTCTTCCGGAGTGTGACCGTGGTTCTGATTCCAAGCCTGGCCAAGAGCGAGGATGGCAGCGAGAGCCAAACCAAGACCCTTCTCACCGGGTCGAGGATCATGTTGATGGTTTCTGTGCCGATGACGGCATTCCTCATCGCCTTCTCGGGGGATGTGGTACGGATTCTCTTCGAGCGAGGAGAATTCGTCGGCGAGCCGGTCCAGCTTCTGTCCGAGGTTGTCGTGGTCTACTCCCTGGCCCTTCCGTTCATTGCCATCACGCGGGTGTTGCTGTCAACGATGTTCGCCCGCCTGGACATGATGCAGCCGTTCATCAATCGAGCCATCTTGGTTGCGATCAACATCGCGGCGGCGGCCGCCTTAGCGCCCATCTTCGGGGTGACCGGGATTGCCGCCGGGTTCGTCCTTGGCATCGTGGCCGCTTTTGTCCACGCGATGTATTTGGTCAAGCCGCTTGGCATTCCATGGAGGCGGCTGACGCCCAGCGCCATCTGGGTTTTGGTAGCGACCCTCGTGGCGACCGGGATAGCCCTGCTCCTCTACGCGATCATCCCCTCGGGTAGCGGCCGGGAGGGCGCCGCCGTGGCGCTGGGGGTCTCAGCGGGGGTCGGCCTCGGCGTTTACTCGGCGCTCATCATGACGATGGGGCGCAGACGGGGTGCACTGACGGGGGGGCCAACTTGAGGGAACTCGGCGGTGGTCGTGCGGTTGCCGAGCGACCGGGAGTCGGTGTGACCATCGGCGTGAGGGCGCGCCAGGCCTCCGAACCGCGATCCGGCCATTGTGGGAGCGAGCGAGAACCGACACCACTCAACAGGCGAGAAGAACGACAGTACCGGTCGTTGGGACAACGCGGTACCATGGTTGGCCACCGCATCGTGGATGTCGCCAGGGGGAAGATCTATCCGTGAACATCGCCGACTTCATATCGCGCTCTCGCAAGCGATTGTGGATTGTCGTCCTGACCGCCGCATTTGCCGCGAGCGCGGCGTTGGGCTTTTCCGCCGGCCAGCCTCAGCAGTACGTCGCGACCGCAACGGTCACCGTTGCCACGCCGTCGGGCGCGGCCCCGACGGGCCAGGTGATCAACCAATCGGTCGAGAACCTGCGCGCCGCCATCCAGTCCCAAGGACTGGCCCAGGCCGTCAACGCCATCACCGGGTATCCGATCGGTGAGATCAAGGGCGCGCTGCGCTCGCAGCGGCTCAGGGCCGGAAACGTGGTTGAGATCACGGCCGAATCCGATAACGCCGACCAGGCCCTGGGTACCGCCCAGGTGGCGGCGTTGGAAGTCGTCAAGATGCAGGTGGAGGCAGATCTCGCCCTGGCCCAAGAGACGGTGATCTTGGCTCGACAGCGGTATGACGAGGCGAACGTCGAGGCCACCAAGTTCGCTCTCGAGCTTGGCGCCTTCGACCCCGAGGATGAGCTGACTAGGCGCACCGCGATCTTGCTCGACGCGCAGAGCGACCTCGTCGCCGCCAACACTGCGGTCAACCGTGCGGCCGTGGCGGAGGCCGAGGCATCTGTCACAGAGTTGGTGCCGCGGGTGCTCGACTATCGGACCATCCTGCAGGAGCGAGAAGCGGCGTTTGAGGGCTTGAGCGAGGCGCTCTCGGTTCAGTTGGCTGCGCAGGCGGCGGCCGACGTTGCGCCCGCTGTGCTGGTCGTGCTTCCTCAACAGGCCGCGGCCCTGTCAAGCCGGGAGGAGACGGTTCAGGCGATGATCCTGGCCGGTGTACTGGGACTCGTGCTCGGGTTTGGCATCGTTGCCGTGCTCGAGGTGTTTCCCCGTCGGGCGGCTAAGGAGGCGGCGGCCCAGCAGGCTGGTAGCCAAGAAACGCCAGATGCTGCCTGAGCACTTCCTCCATCGCCGCTACGTCCTCTGGTCGAAGATCGCGGCGATAGGCATCGACTCGGCCTGAGGTCAGGGGATTCCGGCGCACCTGAGTCCAGAAGGCAGCTCGGTCGGGGAGTCCGGCGAACTCCAAGATCCGCTGCAACCCCGGCTCCGGGCTCGCCACGAGGTCTTCGTACTTGACCGACAGCCACTGCGTGTCGGGAACCTGGGCTTCCGATTCAACCAGGGCGTCCATCAGCATCTTCCACTCGATGGCCGCCAAAACGGGCGATGATTGCTGCGAGCGTTCCCACGTAGCTCGGTCCTCCGGCGTGAGCGGTCCCCACCGCCATTGATCGGGACCGCGGTGGCCCGACCACCAAGGCATCTGGACGAACGAATTGGCCACCGCCCGTCCGTCCCGATATACGTGGACGAATCTCGCCGTCGGAAAGACCTCGAGCAGCAGTCGAGCACGAGGCCAGCCGGTGAACTTGTGGACGAAGACCGGCTTGTTCTGTGCCTCATACCGAGAGCCGAAGAACTGCTGCAGACGACTCGCCAGCCACGGAGTGGCATCCCCGGCGACCAGGTCGCGGGGTGGTTCGCAGACCATCGGAGAGACCTGTTGCGCCAGTATCCGGTAGCCCTCAGAGGGAGCGAAACGGATCCGGCCCTTTCTGGTGAAGCGAGGGGGGATCCGCTGGTAGATCGTGTTGTTCCACCTCCCCTTGAGGTCCAGACCGGCCAGGCGGTCGTCGACGTTCGAGAGGAAACTCACGTCGGGGTGACGTGAGATGAGTTCCTGCACCAGCGAGGATCCACACCGTCCGGTGCCGAGCACGAAAACGAGGCGGGTCGGATCTGTCATAGCGGGTATCCGTAGCGCTCGAGAGCGTCGTGTTGAATCTCTGTGATGACGTCGACCGCTTCGGCCGGAACCTGCTCCCGCCAGGCCACGTTCTTGTTCGGGAAGGTCAATTGGCCGAGACGTTCCTGCCAATCATTCGACGGGGCCAGTCCGACGAAGCCGGCGATCCGGGTGAGACAGCCGATGGGGTCGTCGATCAAATCCTCGTAGCGAATCAACATCTTCCTGTCGTCGTCTACCTCGGCGAGGCCCGCCTCCATCGCGTTCAGTTCGTGCACCCAATCCTGTGCGCAGAGCTCCCAGGGGTCGCCCCCTTCGGCCGCCCAGTGCTGTGGCGTATTGCCGTACCACCACACGAGTTCGGTGGGCCACCAGTCCACTCGTGATAGAGAGTTGGCGACGGCCCTTCCGTCGCGGACAACGGCCACGAACTTGGCGTCTGGAAAGGCCTCTTGGAGAAGAAGCACCCGCCGGTTGTTGGCGACACGCTTGTTGATGAAGTGTGAGCCGCCACCGCTGTACGAGTGGATTTTGCTCACCCTCTTGCGGAGAAGAGCGACTGAACGGTTCCGGTCGGCGCTTTCACCGGCCTTGTTGATACCGCACGAAGCGTAGAGCGGCTCGCCCTCCACCGGCTTGGGGAAGGCTCGCCGCACCATCGATCGGCGGCCACCGTAGACATAGGCATTGCCCTCTTGGTCGAACCAGGACTGCTGGCGCATGTCGGTCTTCCGGCGTGCCATCCGATTCACGGCGGCAAACTCGGGGCGGCTCGGTACCCGGGCCACCCAATTGGAGACGTAGGAAGTATCGGGGTGCAGGCAGAGCACCTTGTACAGCAAGCTGGTGCCGGAACGGGGCGGACCGAGGATGAAGGCGGTCGCCGGCCATTGACCCCTTGTCGCGGCCGAGTCGTTGTCGTGCATTCGGAATCCCCCGGTGTGTGGTGCGGACCGGCCCTACTCCGGTGCCCGCCACGACGATTGTGCTGCAACGCCAGCGTATCGGCAACTCTTTTCGGTCACCGAGGCTTGAATCCGGCGTGGCGGTTGTGAGTTGGTTCAGGATGGAGTTCCCGATCCGGCGCTAAGGTTGCGCGTCCCCTGCCGGAACTGGCACCGCACGATATGGATTGAAAATGGAACCAGTCGAGGTTCTCTACATCACAGGGTCGGGCCGGTCGGGGAGCACCTTGATCGACAATGTGCTTGGCCAAATCTCCGGTCATTTCTCGGCGGGCGAGGTGACCTACTTCTGGTCGCGGTCGATCCTGGAGGGGAGACTGTGTGGCTGCGGACACCCAAGCACCGAGTGTGAGGTCTGGTCCCAAGTCATTGACCGGCTGAGTCCTTTGGATGCCTCGGACGCGACCGAGATGGTTGCTGCCGCGCGGCGGGGCACCCGCATTCGGCATGTTCCGTTGATGCTGAGCGGGCGGGGCATGGCGCGGCTCCACGACCAGATGGGCGCCGCCTACCTCGAGCGACTCCAGGACCTCTACCTGGCGATTCGGGACGTGACGGGAGCTCGGGTCATCGTCGATTCCTCGAAGTTCCCCGGGTACGGCGCGGTGGTGGCCAGCCTTCCGCTGGTGAACCTCACAGCACTCCACGTCGTCCGAGATCCACGAGCGGTGTCCTATTCCTGGCTTCGTCTCAAGGAGCAGCCCGACAGTGACGCCCTGGCGCACATGATGACCCGAAGGCCGGGGACGGTCGCGCCGCGCTGGGTGGCCACCAATCTGGCTGCCGAGCGCCTCTTTGGGAGATCTCCTGGCGGATACGCACTCATGCGGTACGAGGATTTTGTCGGACGGCCCCGGACGGCTCTCGACGGTGCGCTCCTGGCGATGGGCTACGCCGCGCTGCCCGACGGCCTGGTGCATGAGCAGGCAGTGGAATTGGGTCCGAACCACACCGTCTCGGGCAATCCGAGCAGGTTCCGGACGGGCACGGTTGAGCTCAGACTCGACGACGAGTGGCGGCGCCGCATGGAACCGAGGGACCAACTGGTGGCGACGGTCGGCGCGGCACCATTGATGCACCGCTACGGCTACGAGTTCCGGCGATTTCGACCATAGCGACCAACCCGCGGTTGTTCTGACCCTTCGGCTACGCCTCGGCGCTGCGATGCAGCTCGATGAGTTGGGCCTGAGTCACCCGACCGAGGGGCCCGGCACCGTCGAAGATGAGTGAGTCGGCGACCCCTATGCCGGTGGCGTGCTGATAGGCGATCGAATCCATCCCGATCCACTCGTCGTTTGGTGGCCGGTGGATGTACAGAGTGACGTCAGGGTTGACGTATAGGAACACCCGGGGGTCGAGCATCATGCTGTTGCCGTTGCTGAGGTCGGCCAGGGTGGCGACTCGCACGAGGGGGGTGGTCGGGTGTTCGGCGACCACGTCGTAGCGAAGCCGGAACCACGAGACGCCCCTTCCCGGCCGGTAAAAGCTGTCGTCGAAGGTGCGGATCTCGATCGCATCGAGATAGAAGCGGGGGAGATGGGCCTCGCCGGCGGCCCACTGCTGCACCTCGAGCGGGTGGGCTTGGTGGGGTGGCGGTGGCTGGGTCCAGTCGAGTGGTGGCTCAGGGAGTTCCACGTCGGCCTTGCGAATCATGAGAGCCAGGGCGCGGGCTACCTCGAGACCCTCGGCCTCCATCACGGCCTGCACCACCTGGATGCGGCGCCCCGGCCTGATCACCTCACAGCGCACCGTCAGTGGTGTCAGCGGGACGGGGCGCAGGAGGTCGAAAGTGATCCGGGCCACCTGCATCGGAACCGGCGCTGCGGCTGCCTCGATGACATGCGTCATCAGTCCACAGGGCGGCCCGCCGTGTTGGGCGGTGTCGCTCCATCCACCTCGGGTGTACCCGGTTGGGATGAAACGGCCGCCGTCGGGAACAAACAGGATGTCGGTTTCCAGGGTCACGCCGATCGAGGCTAGCCCCTGGTCATCTCCCCGTTAAAGGCAAAGGCCCCAGGATCCGATAATCTCCCCGATGGGGCGTCCGCTTTTTCGTGTCGAGAAGGATCAATTCGTTATGACTGCGCGTCGTTCACCGTTCATTCTGTTTGCCGTCTTGGTGCTCTTGTTGGGCCTCGCCGCGCCCGGTGTGACTCAAGAGCCGGCCGAGGACGAGATGGCCGGCACCGACGAGGGCGTCGCCCCCGGCCAACCTGAACATGATCTGGTGCTCGAGCCCATCGAGACTCCAGCGACGCAGGGCTGGAACCCCGACACCGGGATCTACGAGATGATCTTTCCCCACCTCGAAGGCATCGGGTACTACAGCGACACCTTCGGGGCACCACGTAGCGGTGGTCGAACCCATGCAGGGATCGACATCATGGCGCCGAAGATGACGCCGATCGTCGCCGTCGCCTCGGGCACGGTGTATTGGATCGACGATACGCAAGGTGGTGACTGCTGCCACATGGGCGTGCGTCACGACGACAACTACGTGTCGTACTACATCCACCTCAACAACGACACGCCGGGCACCGACGACGGCCAGGGCTTCGGGTTTGCCCCCGGTGTCGAGTTGGGCGCCCACCTCACCGCGGGCCAGCTGATCGGATGGGTCGGCGACAGCGGCAACGCCGAGAACACCGGCTCGCACACCCACTATGAACTCCATCGACCGGATGGTTCGCTGCTCAATCCGTTTGAGCATCTCAACGCGGCGACGGTGATCTCCGAGCCGTATGTGAAGACCGCCGTACGCGGCTGCGACTTCGACAACGATGGCTTTGACGACCTGGTTGTGGGTGAGCCCGGCAATGATCGCCCGGCCAAGCCAGACACCGGCGAGGTCGTCGTCATCCCGGGTTCGGCGTCCGGCCCGACCAGCGACGGCTCAACCGCTTGGAACCAGACCACGCCGGGCGTTGGGAACTGGGCCCAACCCGGCGACGAGTTTGGTGCCGCGACGGCCTGCGGAGACTTCGACAATGATGGCTTCGACGACCTGGTGGTTGGTGTACCGGGTGAGGACACCGCTGCCGAGGACGCCGGCGCGTTCAATGTCCTGTACGGGTCAAGCAGCGGCCTCGAAGCTGTCGGCGACAACTTCTGGCATCAGAATCGCTCCGGGGTGCGCGACGATAACGAAGCCGGCGATCGTTTTGGCGCCGCGCTTGCCGTCGGCGACTTCAACAAGGACGGTTACGACGACGTGGCCGTCGGCGTTCCGGGCGAAGAGGTCAAGGGCTTCGCCGACGCCGGCATGGTGCTCATCCTCTCCGGCTCGGCCGACGGCATCGCCGCCGGCGGCACCGTCAAGTGGCACCAGCAGACTCCTGGTGTTCCCAGCCTTGCTGCAGCAGGGAACGAGTTTGGCGCCGCGCTGGCTGCCGGCGACTTCGACGGCGATGGTTATCACGACCTGGCGATTGGTGCTCCCGGGCAGGATTTCATTGGCGTTCCCGATGGCGGCATGGTGATCACGCTGCTTGGGTCCGAAACGGGCCTCTCGACCAGCGGCGCCGCTCGGTTCGCTCAGGGCAAGGACGGTCTGGCCGGTGGACGCCACGGCACCGACGCTTTCGGCGCGGCCTTGACCGCCGGCGACTTCGATGCCAGCGGGCACGATGACCTCGCCGTAGGTGTTCCCGGCGATCGGGTCGGTGGTACCACCAAGGCGGGTGCCGTCAACGTCATCTACGGCGCCGACGGTGGCCTCACCACGGCCGGCAACCAGAAGTGGAACTCCAACGTTGGTGGCGTCCCCGGTGACGCTGAGTCCGGTCAGAGGTTTGGAGCGGCGCTCGCTGCGGGCGAGTTCAACGGCGATGGGCAGTTCGACCTCGTGGTTGGTGCTCCCGGCACCGCCGGGGGAGCGGGCGCGATCGTAGTCCTCAACGGCGGAGACGCCGGGGTGACGGCCGACGGAGCCAAGCTCCTCGACCAAGACACGTCCTGGGTTTGGGACGACGCCGAAGCCGGCGATGAGTTCGGGGCGTGGCTCGGGGTTGGCAACTTCGACGGTCTCGGCCTCTCGTGGCTTGCCGTCGGTGTTCCCGGTGAGGACCTGGGGGCGAAGACCGGCAACGGTGCGGCTCACTCGCTGCGCGGCCGCCTCGGCGGCATGAACGGACGAGACAGTGTGTTGTGGGCGCGATGGTCCCCCGGAATCCCGGGCAAGCTCCAAGTCGACGCCGGATTCGGGTTCATCGGACGCGCCGGAGCGTGAACCGGCGATAATCGCCGGGATGTTCAACGTCGTCCTCTACCAGCCGGAGATTCCGCCGAACACGGGCAATCTGATGCGGCTCACCGTCAACACCGGCTGCCGGCTGCATCTGATCCACCCCCTCGGTTTCGAGGTGGACGACTCGCGGCTGCGCCGGGCCGGACTCGACTACCGCGAGTTCGCCGAAGTGCGCCACCACGCCGACTTCGAGGCGTATCTCGACGCAGCCCGGCCGACCAGGCTCTATGCCTTCACCCAGTACGGTGAGCGGTTGTTCACCGAAGTGGGCTATTGGTCGGGTGATGCGCTTCTGTTCGGCCCTGAGTCGGTAGGCCTTCCCCGGGAGATCCTCGAGCACGAAGCCGTGGCAGGCAGGTTGCGGATTCCGATCGCCCCGGGAGGGCGCAGTCTCAATCTTGCGAACGCGGCCGCCGTTGCCGTCTACGAGGCGTGGCGGCAGCACGGGTTCCGGGTGGTCGATTCACCGTCGTGACCGGCCGCGTCCGGTAGCGTGGCTCTCCATGACACATCGTCATCCAATCAAGGTCCGCTTCTACGAGTTGGATCCGTACAACCACCTCAATCACGCCTCATACGTGCAGTACTTCGAGGTGGGCAGGGTCGAACTGCTCGAGTCGATCGGGATCGGGCTCGCCGAGTTGCAGGAACTCGGGCGTCATCTCGTCGTGACGGAGATCCAGACCCGGTTCCTGAAGTCGGCGGGTCCCCACGACGCGCTCGTGGTCGAGACCGAGGTCCTTGAGATCCGGCGCGCCACGTCACGCTGGAGGCAGCGCCTGATGCGGGGCGATGAGGTCATCGCGACCCAGATGGTCCAGGCTGCCATGACGGATACCGCGGGCAAACCGGTTCGCTTCGCGAGCGAACTGGCCCTAGCTCTCGAGCCGTATCGCGTAGAGGCGTGACGGCCGGGCTACGCCGAGCGTTCAACAGCCGCCTCAGTCCTCCTCGGTTTTGACGGGGTGAATGCCGACGCGTGACACGACGCTCTCGTGCCCATCGTCCCACTTCACCGTGACATGATCGCCGTGCACTTCCACGACCTTGCCCTCGGGTGAAGCCTGGCCCACCTTTTTGGTCTGGCGGGCGACTCTCGTTCCCTTCCGGAGCATCTCAAGCCTCCATCACTGGTTGCGTCTCTGGTCGAATCGTACCGACGCTAGGGCGGGTCGGTACGGGTCAAAGGTCCCTGAGCTCGCGGCCAAAACGCGGAACGACCGGCCTTACGGGTTGATGTAGGCGATATCGGCGTACGCCTCGATGAAGGTGTCGCGATTGGCCTCGGTGTCGCTGGCTACCAGGGCGTCGGCAGCAGCGGCAAGGCGAGCGTTCGCCCGCATCCACGATGGAAGTTGTGCTGCGGCGTTGACCCAGGCGCCGGCGGCTCGGGTCTCGTCCCAATCGACGAAGAGGTGGAGTCCGGCGCGGATGCTCTCTTTGCTGAGGCGATGCGACCGAATCGACGTCGGCAGGCTGGAGAACAGTTCGATGCCGTACGACTCGCCGTTGTCCCACATCAGATCGAAGTAGAGGGCGTCGAAGACTTCGGCCGATTCGGGATTGCGGACCATGACAAACGCTTCCCACGGCTGGTCGACGTCGTCATCCGGCTGCATGGTGACGAACGCGATCGATCCGAAGATGAGGACGTCGAGGGTGCTCTGCCAGTTGGGTGCGCCCTCTTCGTCCCACTCGTAGGTGATGAGTGCGGTCATCCCGGCGGCGTCGCCGAGCACTTTGTAGGCGCTGCGTTCGTCGACCACGTCGGGTGGGAAGTGATCCTCGGCGAGCTGCCCAAGGTCGACGGGAATATTGGGCACTACGAGTTCGCCGCCGCCGTGCTGAAGCCGGACGGTGGTGAATTCGCTCGCCAGATCCTCTACGAACGCCGTGAAGTCCATGGGCTCTTCTGCCAACCCTCGTGTGCCGTGTCTACATCGTCAAAGCGTCGCTTCCACTTGAGCGCGCAAGGACGGCCATACGGTAATGCCTCGCCGCCAAGGGGTCATCTCGGGATTCCGAAACGGACGGATGGGTCCGCTGCTTGTGGTCTACGATTCCGTCTGTGGGGCCCGTAGCTCAGTTGGTTAGAGCAGCGGACTCATAATCCGTAGGTCGCAGGTTCGAGTCCTGCCGGGCCCACAAGGGAAACCCCTGGTCGAGGGATCGCTCTGTGTCTCCAATAGGTTCATCGTAGCCATCCTTCGGTTGCACGGCGGTTGCACGGCCTAGCTCCGGTGCCCAACTTCGGTAGCTGCGGATGGCTGATGTGGCCGGTCGGCTCTACGGGTAGGGCCGGTTCACGTTGGCTTGGCACGGAGTGAACTCGGGGACTTCAGGAACTTCGGACGTGGTCGACCCTGTGGTTGGTCACCCTTCGTGATGTTGGTTTCTCGAACTCGATTTGAGGTTCTCGAAGTTCTCCACGTTCACTGCATGTCGATCGCTTGTGGGTCCACGGTCGGCGAAGAGGTTCTCGATGTTCTCGAAGTTCATCCTCCCTCCTGCTGGGTTGACCGGGACGACCTGCCACAGGTTGCCGCCTTGCTCGGTCCCGGCGTGTTCAAGCCGCAACCTCCCGTAGACGGCGTTGCGTTTCGCCTTCAGCCGCCGCCCCATGGCCGTCTCCTCGCCTCGTGTCGTCATGGCGCTGATATTGAGGAAGTCATCGCCGGGCCGGTACACCTCCAGGATCTCCTTCACCCGGAGCGGCCGGTCTCCCTGCTCGGCGTGCCACGTCGCCAGGAACTCGGCCCATTGGTGCTGCTCCTGGCTGAACTCGGCCCGGAACTCGTCGATGTTGCCAGGAAGCCGTCGACGCCGGTAACGTCAAGGATGCCGCCGATCACCGAGGCCCAGGACTCGAAGCTGCCGAGACTGCGTCGCCCGGGCGGTCTGCCCGCCTCGACCCAGGCCTGGCCCATCACGAGCACTGACCAGATGAGCTGGTTGCGGTGCTCGGAGGCCCACTGGTCGATGTAGGGATACTTGAACGTGCTGGGGTGCCGGTCGGCGGGGCGCTCGGTTTGGGCGTCGAGCCGGATCGGTATTGTCCGGCGGGCAACTTCCTCGGACAGGTTGGCGTTGTTGCTCGTCATCACCCACAGCGCCTGATTGGGGAGGTGGAGTTCCTCATCGTTCTTCCCGAGGCGGCGGTCTTGCCAGACCTCCGTGGTGAGGACGGCGTTGAGCTGAGGCGATCCGACCCATCCGCTCACGTTGTCCCATAGCACCACCATCGGGCCGCCCGACAAGGCTGCCCCGATCTTCTTCCGCCACTCCTCGTCGTTGCGGGCCTGGGTCGTCGTCCCGACATGCGGGCCAACCGCCGGGATCGAAATCGCCTTGGCGAGCCTCGTCTTGCCGGTCCCGGGTGTGGGTGCCGAGATCAGGTGGAGGGGAGTCGGGCCGTTGATGAGGTTCCGTACGAACGGCAGGATCATGGCTGCTATTGCGTGGGCACGATCACTGGGTAAGAGGAATGGGAAGTCGCCGAGAAGCTCACTCAACCAGTGCGCTGCGATGATCAAATGACCGGACTCGACCTTGGCCGGGAGCGGCATCATGGTGGCCCCGGCCAGTGGGGCGAAGTAGGTCAGTGACGCCTTGTGGAATCCTGGGGTTGTCATCACGGTGCCGTCGGGGGCGAACACGGGGACGTGCACGACTCGTTCGATCGGCGGGAACGGCCAGGATGGCTCGGCGAGGATGTTGGCTAAGACGCCCATCGGGGGGCTTGCTGGTTTGGTCGACTTGCCGTCGTTGTTGACTTGGACTCGCACGAACTCGATGCCACGGGTCTCGTTGCGGAGACCATTCTTGTCCACCGGAATGAGACGGGTCCCTCCGGTGTGGCCGAGGCGGGTCAGGGTCGACCCCAACGTGAACAGTCTCGCGTCATCACTGTTGACCTCGACGAGGGCGTCGACGACATCCCGGGTCAATTCGTGGAAGTCACGGTCGTTGACTTGGACCCGTGGTTTGGAGGTCATTTCGCCTCCCCGGGGATGGTTCGCCGGGTGAGGAGTGTTGGTCGAGCCACTGGCGTAGGTCCTGGGCCGGGTAGCGGACTCGACCTCGTTCACCGAGTCGGACGAAGGGTGGGCGGATCCGTTTCGATCGCCATGATTCGAGGGTCTTGACGCTGACCCCGAGAGCCTGGGCAACTTGGCCCGGATCAAGGTGCAGGTCAACGATGGGGAGGGGATGTTTGAGGAGCCATTGGACGACTTTCTTGCCTAGATGATTTGTAGGCCGGTCGGCCTCCTCAACGGAAATGGTATCGCTCGATATGACCGCTGCATAGGACCCTTCGCTCAGCGAACAGGTCGGGCTTGGGTACGCAGCGACATGGTGAGATGGCGATCGATCAGTACGGGTGCTGCGGGCACAAGAGGGCGTCTCGGGGTTCGCCAGGGATTGATGTCTCGGACATACCCACGGATCATGTCCCCAGAATGCGAACCCCAATGATCAGCGTCCGGCTCCCGAGCGACGAGCACCTCGCAACGCTCCGGCTGGCCGCCGAGCGACATCAGATGTCAGTCTCGGCGATCGGCCGCCTCGGGTTCGTCCTCGCCCTCGACCAATTGAACCACCAGAGCGCCACGACGAGCGCCTCCACCCAGGAGGACGCCTATGGCGACCAAGACCAAACCAGCAACCCCCGCCAAGGGTGACCCCGAGGAGCGCTACCGGGCGGCCCAAAAACGGCTCCGGGAACTCCAGGGCCAGGTCGTTGACCTGACCGACCCGTCCGTGCCGTTCGCCGAGGGCGTCGTCAAAGCCAAGGCCCACCGGGACGACCTGACCGCCGCCGAGGATGAATTCCTGGCCGCTCACGCCGACCTCGATGAGCACCGGAACAAGGAGCGGGCTGAACGACAAATCGACGCTATCGAGACTCTCGCCGACGCTACGCCGAAAGTGAGAGCCGCCGCTATCCGGGCCGAGGAACTCGTCGACCAGCTCGTCGCCCAGTTCGAGATCCTGCTCACCGAAACGGAACGCCGGTACGTGGCCCAGCGAGTGAGTAGCCATCGGAATATCCGAAGCCATTTGGGTCGTAACGCCCTGTCCCAGTGGCTGACGTGGCGGCTGCGGGAATTGAAGTTGCCCGGTCTCTCCACCTGGGTTGCCAAGCCCTACCGGAAACCACTGGTTGAGTTGCTGCTGCCCGACGGTGATGAGGACGGTGCCAAATGAGGGGCAGGAAGCACAGGTTGCGCCAGTTGATCATCGACCGGGTTGACCTCGTTGACCGGGGAGCCAACCAGGACGCCGCCATCGCCATCGCAAAAGCTGACTATGGAGACCACGCCATGACAAGTATTAGGAAGCGGGCCGACATTCTCGAAGAGGTGCAGGAACTGGCCGAGGAGGTCCAGCAGTACAGCCCTGAAGATGTCCGAAGCTGAGGCCCGTGCCTACGTCTGGACCGAGCTACCTGAACTCTTTGACGAGTACAGGAACTCGATACCAGAACCTGACCCCGTACCCGTCGCCAAAACGCACCGGGAACCCACCCTGGCGGACGAAATAGCCAAAGCAGTCCACAAACGGGCCGAACACCTCGCTTGGACCCAATGGCCAGACAAGTCAGAAGATGAGATACGAGCGGGTCTATGGCTCAGTGACGAAGGTGCGGAGCTGTACGGCCTCGCCAAGAGTGAAATAGGTGCCATGCCCTACTGGCGAACCAGGCGGCTCATCCGCAAGAACACCGCCCATCAACGGGCATTTCAGATCATCGAGTCGTGGTCGTGAGGGGACTCCAACCCTCAGCGTCGGGTTTCCATTGCCCTCACGGCCGCGACTCCACCCACCACACGGCCACCACGCCGCCCACATTCAACCTGCCCCAGGTCCAGTCCCCGGTTCGTACACGCCGCCCTGAACCCCGGCTCCCACCCGCAGATCACCCGTGGCTCCGCCCCGGGCGACCCCAAGGTCCTTGCGCCTTCGGCACAGGACTTCCTGTGGTCACCGGCTCCGGGTCGCTTCTCGTCGGTGTGGTGAAGCGTGGGTGAGGCGTCGTTGAGCGGTCGGGTGAGCTGTTCGGGTACTCGTGCGGACGGGTCCCCGTGCCGTTCTGTGGTGGTGGATCCGAAGTCGGGGTGGTGTTTCACGCATGACCCGGACAGGGCCGAGCAGCGCCACCTGGCCCGAGTGAAAGGCGGCAGGCATTCATCGGTGACGTTCAGGTTGCACGCCAACATGTCCCCGGACATCGCCGGGGTCGTGGCCGTCCTGTCCGAAACCATCGAGGGCGTGCGCTCCGGTGACGTGCCGCCCGCCGTGGCCAACTCGGTCGCGTTGTCATTGGCGAGGGCGCTGATCGCCAGCCTCGAATCTGAGAGGGTCGAAGTCAGGTTGAAGAGCGTCGAGGACCTGTTGGGCCAGTTGGAGCAGGGGAGAGCGGTGCTGGCCCATGACGTTGGGGGTAGTGCCTAGTGGCGTCGTCCGCA
This sequence comes from uncultured Acidimicrobiia bacterium, assembly GCA_963704825.1. GTDB lineage: Bacteria > Actinomycetota > Acidimicrobiia > Spongiisociales > UBA5794 > CAVPHV01. Next base: position 3,602 of record CAVPHV010000021.1, on the reverse strand, counting down.
CGCATCGACCAGATCGAATCGAAGCTCGCTGGCCTGCTCGCCGAGAACTGCGCCCTGTGCCGCCAACGGGCCGACGCATGCCCCGAGTGCGGGCGGGCCGTGGGGGAGACGCAGGCGGAGCGTGCCGCCCTGGAGGGCTTCTACGCTGAGCTGGATCGGCTGCGAATTGCGTTGGAGGAGCGGTCCGACGGGTAGCCGTTGGATGGTTCGCCACACCCTCGATCAAGTGCCCCATAATATTGCTTATGTAAAGCTGGGTCGCTGACCTGGGGTTTTAGTGGTGTTTTGGCCCGGTTTGGCTGTTGGGGTCACATAGCGTGGTCGTTTTGGGTCAGAAATTCCCGCAAGTTGTTTGGGACGGCTGGCGCAACTTGGGGACACGACCACGGAAGCGATCGGGTGAATCGAGTTCGTCGCTGAGCGACACCTGGATGGCGGCTATTGGATCACCTCGCACGATTCGTAGAACTCGCCACGGGTGCATTCATCGTGGTCGGGGCCGCCGTCGAGGGTGTCGGTGCCGTCACCACCATCGAGGTAATCGTCGTCTAGCCAGCCTCGAAGCCAGTCGTCTCCATCGTCGCCGTAGAGTTGATCTCTCGAGCGGCCTCCGTCGAGTACATCGTCACCGTCGCCACCGTAGATCCGATCCCTGTCTTTCCACCCGAGGAGAGTGTCGCTCCCGCCGTTTCCGTGGATCTCGTCCCTCCCTCTTACGCCATGGAGTAAGTTCGCTGCTTCGTTCCCGATGATGATGTCGTTGCGTGGGCCTCCGCTGGCGTTCTCAATCGAGGTGAGGAGGAGACGATCTGACCAGGCCCAATACCTTGCCTTGGCGATGCCACGCCCGAGGTCGATCATCATATTTGCGTTGACATGTGAGTAGAACCGGTCGCCCTCTCCGACGCCGCCTTTGATGATGAGGTCGAAACAGGATTGACCCCCCGTGAACGAGTGGAGGGTGTGAAAGTGAAAGTGGTCGTTGCCTTCATTGCCAAACAACCGGATCGTGACCGGAGCGAGTCCGCACGAGTCGCTGTCAATAGCGTTGTCGGAGAACCAGAACAGGTCGGTACCTCCCTGCCCGTACATCACAGAGTTCCCCAAACCTGTCGGTCGAGAGAAGTCGTCTTTGAGACGGAACACGTCATAGTCGGGGCCGCCATAGAACCGGTCGTCGCCGTAAGAGGTCTGTAGTTCGTCTCTGCCAGGACCGCCCCGGAACACGTCGTGATCGTCGCCGATCTCGGGCAGCGGCCAATCGGCGAAGTCGTACAACTTGTCGGCTCCCTCACCACCAAAGGCAACGTCGTTGCCGTAGCCACCAACGATCTCATCGTCGCCAGGCCCACCCACCACGAGATCGTCACCCTCACCACCATCAAGACGACGGTCATTCCCCCAACCGCCCTTCAGTGTGTCATCACCGGGGCCACCGTCGAGGCGGTCATTGCCACGCTTCCCAACAAGGGTGTCGGCACCTTCACCACCAATCAATCGGTCGCTGCCGCCCTGGCCGGAGATCATGTCGTCACCGGCGTCGCCGCACACCACATCATCGCCAGCACCCGCCACGATCACATCGTCGCCGCCCAACCCGACAATCACGTCGCCCTCATCGGTACCGGTCAGCACGTCGTCACCCTCCGTGCCAACTATCGTTGCCGGTTTGCCGTCACACAACGGCAGGGCCGCATCCACGTCGGTGGAGGGGATCACCATCACCAGCCCAACGATGAGCAGGACAGCGCAGTACAGGACCAGGGACTTGGGCAGCGACATGCGACGCATCATTTCCCCCTTTCAACCCCCACGCCTACCGGCCCGGCTGATCGCTGCCCAGGGGCCGAAGGGCATGATTACAGGATCACCTCACACGACTCATACGCCTCGCCCCGGATGCATCGGTCGTCGTCGGCGCCGTTGAACCACCGATCAGAGAAGCCGCCAACTGGCTCCGATACCTAATAGCCGGAAAAGGCCGCACCCAGAGCTAAGAACCCGATGAGTGCCAATACGGCGATGATGGCCAGCACGTACACGGAGAGGACAGCAACCTGCTCGCTCGTACTCCACTCCTCGATGGGCCGACCGAAGCGCATGTCGGCCGACTCGTACCCATCCCAATACCGCTGCATGTTCGGATTCGAGGGGTCTTGGTGCCACCCAACTTCGGGAGCCGATGTCGTCTTCTGGTGGGAGAGCTGTTTCGCCATCTTGCACCTCCACAACCTCACCATGTCCCAAGACGGAGAAGTGGACCAGTGGCGAAATGCCCAAGTTGGGGTCGTCGGGCTGACTCGATTGTGTCCACCTCGCCTGACCGATCCACGGCGAACTCAGTGTCCTTCGTGACGACGGCGAGCGGGTCCAGTGCCGTGTCAGGGGTCGGTGCAGTCGGTTTGTCGCAGGGTGGCGGTGGTGCCGGTGAGTAGTTCGTAGGCTTGGTGGAGTTCGGTGCATGTCGTTTCAGGTATGCGGTGGACAAGGGGGTCTTCGATCAGGCCCCACATCAGGATCTCGGCGGCTTGCTCGTTTCCGCTGTCTTGCCACACGTCGCCGTTCCACTGGTTGAGGTTGCGCAGGGCAAGGAACTCCTGCTGGGCTGCTTCGGTGACGAAGGTTGCGTTCCAGGCGTGGCCGAGTTCGTGCAGGATGGTGCGGCGGGCAGTGAGCGGAAGCGCAGTAGCTGCAGTGAAGTCATCGGCCGGGGTGCAGATGTCGATACTGCAGGTTTCGGTGCTGCAGAAGGTCATGCCGAGATCTGCCCGGCGCGCAAGCCGCCGGTCGGCGGGAAGGTGATGTGGCTGACTGGGGGAGGGTCGAGTCCTGCAGTGTCGAACAGCGATGGCCGATTTCGACCAAGTGCTGTTGCTTTGAGTTGGCGTTGTAGAGGTTGATGCCGTCAACGCTGCCACTGAAGACAGGGTCTGAGATCATTCGCTCTGCTTCCTTTGGACGCCAATACAGCCACTCACCAAGGGATATCAGATTCCCCTCAAGCTGAACCTCGACTTCGCCATCAAAGGTTTCGCCTTCGAAGTCGAACTCGACCGGGTAGATGAAGGTCCCATGATCGGTCGCCACGAGATCACCGGTGCGCACTCTTGCGGTGCCTCGGCCACGGATGTCCACGTCGCGCGCAATGGCTTCTCTGCCGACAATCATGCCGATACCTGGGTCTTTGTAGACGCCGTCATCGGTGAACAGCGCGGCAACTGCCGCGCTCTTCTCCGTTGCCGCCCACCCCGCATTCCAGGCGTCCACCGTCTCGGTCGCGACGGCCAACTCATCGCTCTGAGTGGCCTCAGGCTGGGTCGTCGTGGTTGTGGGGGTCACGGTTAGTCGCGGTAGTAGTCGTCGTGACGCTGGTGACCGTGTCGTCGCCACCAATACACGCCCCCGACACGAGCGCCAGAACCGCGATGAAGACGGATAGCTTGCGCATCCCTCCACCTCCCCGTCACAGAACCAGGCGTAGCTGAATCCCCCGCTCGCTGATAGAGGCGGTGGACTCTCTCTCCGGGATCGGGCAGCTACCGTCGCTCGCAATGCCCACCCAACCCGACCCGATCCACGGCGAACTCGGCGTCCTCCTCGAC
>CAVPHV010000020.1:0-14559 GCA_963704825.1 uncultured Acidimicrobiia bacterium | reverse complement strand
TGAACACACCGACCCGTCGGTGCTTGCCGTCCAGCTCAATGAGCACCGTGCAGCGATGAACCGAGCCATCCTCGGGCACGACGGAACCGTCATGCAGTTCGTCGGAGACGCCGTGATGGCCGTCTTCGGTGCCCCGGTTGCCCAGAAGGACCATGCGGCGCTCGCCGTGCAAGCCGCCGCCGCGATGCACGCAGCGCAGCACGATCTCAACGCCCAGTGGCTCGCCGGCGGCAAGGAGCCCTTCGGGCTCGGGATCGGGCTGTCGACGGGTCTCGTCGCAGCCGCCCTGCTCGGATCCGAGGAGCGTCTCGAGTACACCCTCGTCGGGGACACGGTGAACCTCACGCAACGCCTTCAGGGGTGGGCTGAGCCTGGCGAAACGGTGCTGAGCCAGCCCACCTGGGACGTGCTCGTCGATCGTCCCGAAGCCGACGAGCTCGAAGCATCGTTGGTCAAGGGCAGGGACACGCCAGTGGCGGCCTACCGGTTCCCGAGGAGGGCAGCGTGAGCGCAATCGGTTCTGCCGACGCGCACCTCGGCTCGCCCGTGGGTGCTCCTAGCGCGGATCGTGATGTCGGCATGCCGGTTGGATCCCGTCGGTGGCGTATCTCGGTGTGGCTGGTCGCGGGGACCGCGATAGCTGTTGAGCTGGCGGCCAATCTCGCCGCCGTCAGCCTCATCGCCAGACCGGGAGCCGAGGAGGCGTTGACAGACATCATCGGTCCGGCCGGAGCGGTGATGTTCCGCTACATGCAATTCGAGATGCACGTCGACGCACTCATCTTCCTCGCATCGGTCGTCGTCGGAGCCGTGGTCCTCTCCCGCAACCCGCGTCAGGGTTTCGGCTGGGCGCTCGGTGTTGGCTGGGGATTGGTGCTCACCCTGGTCCACGTGTCGATGGTCGGTGCTGCAGCGGCAGCGACAAACGATGCCGTGACGGCCACGACGTGGTTCATGTGGTCCCAGAGCCTCGCCGAAGGGGCGTCACTCATCGCGATCCCGCTCGCACTCGTCCTGTACCCGACGGGGCGCACGATTGGCCCATGGTGGCGGCGGATACTCAACGGGTTCATTGCCATCGGCATCGGACTTCTCGCCGCTCGTGCCTTGCGATCTGGGCCCATCCCATCCGCGGTTGGAACGACAACCCTCGACAACCCCATCGGTGTTCTGCAAGGTCCATCGGACGAGGCATTCGTTGCCTTCGAACTGGCATTTCTCGTCTTCATGGTCGCTGCGCTCATCGTGCGATACATTCGCGGGCATGGCATCGAGCGTCAGCAGATGAAATGGGTGTTCGCGATCGCCGGCGTTGCCATGGTGCTCCTGACCCTCAGCGGGTTCATCCAGGATTCGTACCCCGACACTGCCGGTGCCCTGAGCATCATCTCGGGCGCCCTCGGTGCACTCGGGATACTCGCCATCGGTATGGCCATTCTGAAGTATCGCCTGTACGACATCGATGTCGTCATTTCCAAGACGGTAACGTATGGAGTGCTGGCTGCGTTCATCACGGCTGTGTATGCGGTGATCGTGGTGGGTGTCGGCTCGCTGCTCGGGGGTGGAGATGAGCCGAGCTTGGCGTTGTCGATATCGGCAGTGGCGGTCGTGGCGGTGGCGTTCGAGCCGGTACGTCGGCGGGTCCAACATTGGGCGAACGTCGTGGTGTATGGCAAGCGAGCGACGCCGTACGAGGTGTTGGCCAATGCGACCGCGCAATTGTCGGATACGAGTGATCCCGATGAGGCCATGGCCAGGGTGACGCAGTTGGTGGTCGACGGTACGGGTGCGGTGGAGGCGGTGCTGTGGCTCAAGGTGGGGGATGTGGTGTATCCGCGTGCGTCATCGCCTGGGGATGTTGTTGAGGTCTTGGGTCCGGTGACGGGTGAGGACCCGGTGGCGGCGATACCGGGTGATCGTGTGGCTGCGGTGCGGCATCGAGGTGAGGTGCTCGGGGCATTGAGTATCTCCAAGGGCAGGGCAGATGCCGTGACGGGGTCCGATGAGAAGGTGCTCGAGGATGTGGCGGCGGGTGCCGGAGTGTTGTTGCGCAACATGGGGCTCAATGCCGAGTTGGCCGAGCGGGCAGAGCAGTTGAGGGGGTCGAGGCGTCGGTTGGTAGCCGCCCAGGATGCCGAGCGTCGTCGGCTCGAGCGTGACCTCCATGACGGCGCCCAGCAGCAGGTGGTGGCGTTGAAGGTGAAGCTAGGCATCGCCCGAACCCTGGCCGAGCGCGAGGGGGCAGGTTCCGTTGCCGAACTGGTGGCGTCGCTATCGGACACGACCCAGGAGGCCGTCGATGGGATGCGTGCCGTGGCCCATGGCATCTACCCGCCGCTGTTGGAGGCCGAGGGGTTGGAGGCGGCCCTGGCGTCGGCGAGACGCGCCCTTGAGATCCGGGTCGACATCGTGGCTGAGCGCATCGTCCGCTATGAGCAATCCGTCGAGGAGAGCATCTACTTCTGCGTGCTGGGTGTCGTCGCCGAGGCTGCCGATACGGGGGCAACCCGTGTGACCATCACGCTCCGCGGTGGTCCCGACGCAATCCGCTTCTTGGTCGACGTTGACAGTGCCGCCAGAGACCTGGTCGCCGTCGAGGACCGAGTCGATGCGCTGAAGGGAATCGTCCATATCGATCGCGGGAGCGGCCGCACGGTCGTCGCGGGTGAGCTGCCCGCGCTTGCCCGCTCATTGGAGCCCGCATGAGCGATCTTCTATGCCGGTCCACTCCGGATGTCCTCGTACAGGACGTTGCAGCATGACGACGGTCGCGACGAGGCGCAACGCGACCGCCGCTTGGCTGGTCGCGGCCGCCGTCGCCCTCGCGGCCGTAGGCCTCGAGGTCGCCTATCGGCTTCTGACGGAGGAGGCAACGCTCTCGATTGGCGACTTCCTGTGGACGATCGTACCCATCCCGTTCGCCGCCCTCGGAGCGCTGATCGTCTCGCGGCAGCCTGGGAACCGGATCGGCTTGATCCTGCTCGCGATCGGAGTAGGAATGACTCTCAGCAATCTCGGCGACGCCGTGTTCTTCTTCATCGATGAACCGCCGAGCACCATGTCGCCGGCGCTCTTCGCTGCCCTCTGGTACAACAACGTTGCGTGGGCGACCTTCTTCTTCCCGATGTTCTTGTTGCTCTACGTGTTCCCCACCGGGTCGTTGCTCTCCCGGCGTTGGAGGTGGGCCCCCCGTCTGGCCCTGGCCCTCTTCGGACTCCTCGTGGCGAGCTCGCTCGCAGCGGAGGAGATCGGGCCGACGTCCGAGGCCTGGTTCGTGGAGAACCCGATCGGATTCGTCGGCTCCGACGCCTTCGGACCGGTGCTGCTGATCTTCCTCGTCGGTGTGCTCTTCCTCCTCGCTGGGGGAGCCGTTGCGATGGTCGTGCGGTACCGGAGGGCACCGGGCGTCGAGAGGGAACAGATCAAATGGGTGCTCTTCGGCTTCGTCGTCTTCGCCATGGCGTGGGTGACCGCCTTCCTCTTGGAGTCGTGGGGCTCGGGCACTATCGGACTCCTCTTGGTCCTGGGCATCAGCGTCATCCCGACGGTCATCACCGTTGCGGTTCTGAGGTTTCATCTCTACGACATCGATGTCGTGATCTCCAAGGCGGTCACGTACGGTGTCCTGGCAGCGTTCATCGGTGTGGTGTACGTGGGGATCGTTGTCGGTCTGGGTGAGGTGATCGGTGGGGATGACAGCACGGGTTTGGGGTTGTCGGTGGTGGCGACGGCGGTCGTGGCGTTGGGTTTCCAGCCGGTGCGTGTGCGGGTGGAGCGGTTGGCGAATCGATTGGTGTACGGGAAGCGTGCGACACCGTATGAGGTGTTGGCGTCGTTCTCGCATCGGGCGACGGATGAGTCCGATGAGGATGTGTTGGCTCGGATCCCTCGGCTGATTGTGGATGGGACGGGTACAGTCGGGGCTGTGGTGTGGGTGCGTTCGGGTGAGGGCTTTCGTGCGGCGTCGGCGTGGCCCAAGGTCGATGGAGTGCGGCGTCTGAAGGGATCGGAGTTCGATGATGGCGAGGCGGATGTGTCGTTGCCGGTGTTCCACGATGGCGAGTTGTTGGGTGGGATCTCGATGACGGCTGCTCGCGGTGGAGCGATCACGCCTCCTGAGCTCGAGTTGGTCGAGAGTCTTGCTGATGGGTTGGGGTTGACGCTGCGCAATGCGCGTTTAACGGCGGCGTTGCGTCGTCAGGTCAAGGATCTACAGCGGTCGCGCGACCGGATCGTGTCGGCGGCTGATGCGGCGCGTCGGTCACTCGAGCATGACCTCGATTCGGGTCCCCAGCAGCAGTTGGTGGCGGTGAAGGTGAAGTTGGGTCCGATCCGCAAGCTGGCCGAGGATGCCGGTGCTATTCGGACCGCGGGCCTGCTTGCCGATATAGAGTCCCAGGCGGGGGACGCGATCCAAGCGGTGCGGGATTTCGCTGCGGGTGTGTATCCGCCGTTGTTGGGTGCCGAGGGCCTCACGGTGGCGTTGGCGCAAGAGACCCGCAAGGCCGCAGTACCGGTCGTTCTCGAGTCCGACGATGTGGGCCGCTATCCGCGTGACGTGGAGTCCGCGGTGTACTTTGCGATCCTCGAAGCGCTCCAGAACACCGCCAAGTATGCGGAGGCGTCACGAGCCACGGTGCGGCTCACGGCCCGCAACGGTGACCTGCGGTTCGAGGTATCTGACGATGGGCGAGGCTTCGATCCGGCAACCATCGAGCCAGGAGCGGGCCTCAGTGGGATCGCCGATCGCATCGACACCATCGGTGGTAGCTGGACCATCACCTCCACCCCCGGACGAGGCACCACCATGACCGGATCCATACCGGTCAGCGCCCCCGTACCGGCCTAGCCGGACTGGGCGAGCTCCCACATCTCGGCCAGCGTGTCGAAGCTGAACTGCGACTTCGGGATGAACCCGACCGCACCCGCAGCCACGGCCATGCCGACGTAGTCACTCGATTCATGGGTCGACATGACGATGACCGCTGGGGCGTCGGGGAGGGCGCTGATCCGGCGGGTCGTCTCGATGCCGTCGATCCCCGGCATCTGGACATCCATGAGCACGAGATCGGGCTTGAGCTCTGACACGAGGTCGATCGCCTCGCGGCCGTTCTCGGCCTCGCCGGCCACTTCGAAACCGTCCGTCATCTCGACGACCATACGCGACGCCTCACGGAACGGCATCTGATCATCGACGATCAGCACGCGCACAGTGGCGGGGGAGGCGTTGCTCATCGTGTCATCATCCACCCTTCGAGGGCCGGAGGCCACAGTGCCTGCCGTCATCGCGAGGTAGGGCCAACACCACCTACTGATGGGCCTTTCCCAGATACACCAACACGGCTCGCACCCTGCGATGGCTCTCCGGTTCCTGGCTGAGATCGAGCTTCGTGAAGATCGCATTGATATGCTTCTCGACAGAGCGCGGCGAGATGAACAGCGCGTCGCCGATCCCTGCATTGCTCTTCCCCTGGGCCATGTGGGCCAGCACTTCGAGCTCTCGCTCGGTGAGACGGTCGAGGACGGTCGGCTGGTCCGCGGATCGGGCGGCAATCAGTGTCTCCACAACCTTCGGGTCGATTACCGATCCGCCTTCCTGGACCCGACGGATTGCCGCATATAGCTCGTTCGGCTCGCCGATTCGTTCCTTCAGCAGGTACGCCCTGCCGCTCGAGCCCTGATCGAAGAGGCGTATCGCGTACTCCGGTTCCACGTACTGGCTCAGCACAACAACACCCAGGTCCGGATGTGACTCTCGGAGCTGGTTGGCAGCCCGGATGCCCTCGTCGGTCTGGTTCGGCGGCATTCGGATGTCGGTGATGACGACGTCAGGGTGGTGCTCGTCGACGGCAGCCAGCAGACCGTCATAGTCAGCTGTCGTCGCCACGAGCGCCAGATTGTCATCGAGCGCGAGAACGGACCGGATACCCTCGCGCATGAGGAGGTTGTCCTCGGCAACGACAATTCGGAGCGTCATGCGGGAACCCTACCGACACCGGGATCGACGCGCTTGCGACGCACGGTGACGGCGCACTCAGCCCGCGTCAGCAACCGCGGCGCGCACAGCGTGGTATCCACACATGCCATGAACGCCGCCACCCGGTGGTGTCGCGGATGAGCACTGGTACAACCGCTCCCCGAGGCGATCGGGATTGAGCCCTTCGAACTGGACCATCCGGCGAACGGACATGGCACCGCCGGCGATATCGCCACCAACGTAGTTCGGATTGTGGTCTTCGAATGCCACCGGTCCCATGGTGTGCCGGGCGATGATTCGGTCGCGGAATCCCGGGGCGAATCGCTCGATCTGCCTCTCGATCGCAGAGGTCATGTCGACCGTCGAGCGCGCGGGCACGTGGCAGTATCCCCACGCTGTCTGATTGCCGTCGGGGGCGCGACTCGGGTCGAACAACGACTGCTGAGCGACAAACACGAACGGCCGGTCGGGATGCTCCCCCGAGTGGACGGTCCGTTCCGCAGCCGCGACCTCGGCATACGTGCCCCCGACGTGCACCGTACCCGCATGTCCGCTCGCTTCGTCCGACCACGGTATCGGCGAGAAAACCCTTGGGAGATGTGGGTATCCCAAGGGTTCTCTTCGTAGCGGGGGCGGGATTTGAACCCGCGACCTTCGGGTTATGAGCCCGAAAAGACCCCACCCGCTGACCGGCGGAAACCCGCAAAACGCCTCTCCTGACTGGCTTTTCACCTCTCAACGTTTCGCGTTGTTTCCCCTTCCATCCCACCCTCTCGCGCGATGGACGCGCGATGGAGACATCGGCACCGGAGTCACGTTGTCGTCCTCCACGAGGGTCTCTAGGAATCCCAGGGCGAAGCGCCGCTTCTGGCGACAGGCACCGGCTCCGAGGCAAACAGGACGAGGTGATAGCCGCCATCCACATCGACGAGGCCAGTTCATCTATTTGCGACGTGCGATGGTTTCGTTGCTGGCAGGGATCGGTCTGCGGGTTGGTGTTGTCATTCGGAGGTATGTGACAAGCACTGGAATGAGATAGGCCGTGTATGCAATCGCCATGACGAGCGAGGGCCTCGGGGTCCATCCGAAGAGGCTTCCGAGGAACTTCCCGATCGTGCTGGTGGAGGGATCAAGGACGTCGAGATTCCAGACGGGTTCGTTTATGGTCGGCAGTAGGCCGACCTCCTGGAATTCGTGGACACCCTTCGACACCAGTCCTGCAGCAAACAGGATGATGAGCACGCCGGTGAGACGGAAGAACGCTCGAATGTCAACAGCGCGGCTCCCGGCGTAGAAGAGCGCGCCGATGGCGACCGCGGCCGTGAGGCCAACGAAACCTCCAACGAGTTGAGACCCTGAGGCTTCCGTGCCGGTGGTTGTCGAGATGAGAAAGAGTGCAGATTCCACTCCTTCCCGCAGGACGGAAACGAACGCGATCAGCGCTAGGGCGGTGGCGCCTCCTGCTGCCAGCGCCGCGTCGACTTGACCGTGAAGATGTCCTTTGAGGTGGCGTGCCTGGCGGCCCATCCAGAAGATCATCCAGGTCAGCAACCCGACGGCAGCGAACGCGATCACGCCTTCGGCGATCTCCTCGGCAGCTCCCTCGAGCCCGCCGACCGTGTTCCACAAGGCGACCCCGACCGCCAGAGAGACGAGAACCGCAGACGTGGTGCCTGCCCAGACCCACCGGTAATCCGCTCTCCTGTCGAGTTGACGCAGGTAGCCGAGAAGGATGGCAACGATGATCGCTGCCTCAAGGCCTTCTCTCAACATGAGGAGAAACGCTGCCACGCTCCGACTCCCATCTCCGACCACATGATTTGCACTATCACTGTAGTGGTAAACCCTTCGGCAGGCGCCGAGACAGTGAACACAGATTCGCCCTTGACCGGCTTGCAGAGCCAACGTTCCTAGCTGAGGACGCTGCGAATGCGCTGGTCGAGATCTGGGGGGATCACCTCGTCTGGATCCCGGAGCGCACCGAGTTGCTCATGGGCATTGACCAACGCAGCGTAGAGCGGCGGACAGGTCGGGCACACCTCGAGATGGGCGGCTACGAGGTTCGCCGTAGCTGCCTCGAGCGTGCCGTCGAGATACTCTGACACGTGTTTGCGGGCGTCCCAGCAGCGCATGGGCACTCCTTCAAGTCTTCGTCGGCGCTCATGGCCTTCGGCCAGGGCGCCACGCCGGCGCCGACTCGAAGTGCGACGTCTTGGCGTCCCACCTTGCCGACTGCCCCTCCGGACGAAACAGCATTGAACGCGTCTTCAATCTCCGAGCGACTGCGACGGCCGCTGAACCGGAAGACCTCGTCACCGCCGCTGATCCCAATGACGGTCGGGGTTCCCATCACTTTCCACTGCCTGACCGCCTCGGTCTCCTGGGCGGCGTTGATCTTGACCGTGTCCACGTCGTCCGCGAACTTCGCGGCGGTGGCGTCGAGGTCCGGCTGCATCGTCCGGCATTCAGAGCACGATGGCGCCCACACCTCCACGATCGTCGGCCTGTCGAACGCCGCAAGATCGATTCCATTGCTCATACCGGTTCCTTTCTCTCCTCCCCCAGTTTCGTCGCACTCACGCTCCGGAAACGAGTGTCCGGTGTGGCTCGACCGGCCCAGGACTCGCGGTGTCCGCGTGAGGGGCGCTCCAAACCATTGTGGGGGATGGCTCACAGTGAGATGGAAAGAGCAAGCCCCAAACGGGGCCTGCTCACAACCATCGGGGAGATCGGGGTGGCTATCGGGCCGCCCTGGCAGGCTCGTTGGACTCATCGTTCGTACGGAACTGGAAGATGGCGTAGATGGGGCACCACCCGAGAAGTCCCGTGGCGAGAGGCACGAACCCGAGGAACTTGAAGACAGTTCCGAGGGCTCCGTCAACGGTGCCGGTCCAACCCAGACCCAACAACACAACACCCAACACGACCCTGGCGATCCGATCCCAGCTTGCTTCGTTTGCGAGCTTCATTCCTCGTCTCCTTCCGACGATTGTCAACCAACTCACCCATAGAGACGAACGGGGGGGTGAAAGGGATACCGAGTTTCTCGCACAGGCATCCTGCACCGCATCGATCGTTCGGTGTTGGTCAGCCGATGTAGGTGTCCATCACGGTGAGCGGCGATGGGCTTTCGTCTTCGTCGATGGTTTCGAGTGTGATCCATAGGCGTGGGTAGTCGCGCCGGGCTACGCCGGACCAGAGGACGACGTCGTCGGTTGCTGTGAAGGTGCCGGCCGATATGTGGATAGGTCCCTGGCTCAGCCATAGTTCGTAGATGTATCCGTCGGGGGCCGGGTCGAGTCCGTTGATGTTCAGCACCATGCGGGTGCCGTTTGGTGTCTGCCAGCCATCGATGGTGCCCATGGCGACGGGGGCTTCGTTGGTGCCGGCGATATCGACCGTCCAGTCGGGAGCGTCGCTGCGTGTGGCGACGACGGCGGCGACAACAGGATCGCGGCGGCAACCGCGGCTACACCGGCCATTGTGCGACGCGGCCAGGTTGTGTGCGTCGGTGGATGTGCGGTTCCCTGGAGGAGCATGACCACCTGCTCTCCGAGGTCGGGGGACGGTTCCTCCCACACTGCAGGCTCGGCGATCGTCAAACGTCCCGAGTCGAGACTGGCGAGGCTGGTCCGGCAGGCGACACATCCCGAGAGGTGGAGGCGGGTGGCATCGTCTTCGTCCCCAGCCAGGTACGCGGCCTGGAATTCGTCGCACGTCATGCGGTGGCCTCCTTGAGATGTGAGAGCAGTCCTGCCAAGCGGCGGTGCGCTCGATGCGAGCGCGACTTCACGGTCCCGACTGGAATGCCGAGTCGCTCCGACGTTTCCTCGTGGGTGTAGCCGAGATAGTGGGTCGCCCGCAGGACTACCTGTTCATCGTCTGGGATCTGGTCGAGGGCGAGGCGGACTTCCCACGTCTCCCAGGTCGCCTCGAACGACGGAGGGAGCACGGCCACCTCCGGCTCTTCGTCGACTGCCACGTGTCGGCGCTCGCGCCGATACAGATCGACGGCGACTCGGCGAGCGATTGCGTAGAGCCACGGACCCGGCTCACGGTCGGGATCGAATCGACCCGCGGCTCGCCACGCCTGAAGAAACGTCTGCTGGACCGCTTCTTCCGCCAGGCCCCGGTCACCGAGGGCTTGATAGGCCACCGAGAACACCGACCTCCCGTAGGCGTCATAGAGCTCACGTACGGCGCCAGGGTCACCGCTGCGAAACCGTGTCATCATGCGTGTGCTCATGGTCCTGCCCGCTCGCTTCACCAGGCTCGGGCCGTCTGGCCCGAGCCCGATTCTCGCACTGTCCTCAGCGGATCACCTCACCGGCGGGTGAGATGACGTACCAGACGTCGTTGAGGCCTTGGCCAGCAACGTCACCCGGTACGGCGTCTCCGGCGAAGAAGTAGACCGGCCAGCCGTTGAACGTCACCTGCTGCGCGCCGCCAGTGCGTGGGCTCGTTCCGAGAAGCGCAGCATCGACCGAACCGGTCGCGACGGCTTCGCCGACAAGCGGCGGCCACGCCGAGGCGCAGTCGTCGTAGCAGGTGCTCTCTCCACCATCGTCCGGGATGAACACGTAGAGAGTGAAACCCTCATCATCGACGACGATCTCCCCCAACGCCGAGTCTGCGGCGGCGAGCACGGCACCGGTCTCAACCGGCGCGGCCGTTGTGGTGGTTTGCGCGGCGGTTGTGGTCGTCGTGTCCGCGGCGTCATCGTCGCTGCTGCATGCTGCGGCCACCAGGGCCAGAACGAAGACTGCCATTGTGGCTCTTTTCAACACGAGATCTTCCTCCTCTTGTCGGTGTCGCCCGACAGTACGGACACCGGCCGAATCCGGTTCTCGACAATCGCGAAGCGGTTCCGTTCCCGGGTTGCCCAACCGTCTGCGCATGGGGGTCGTGGTCTCGCTGGGTGGTTCTTGTCGGCCGGTAGCCGGCCCGGGCGGTTGCGAACGCGCCAGTGCGGAGACCCGGATCTTCCCGGTCTCCGCACCGTAGGCGTTCCTCCCAATAGCCACCCACCCGGCCGAGTCCCGATCAGTCGTCGTCGGAACCGTGACCGGAATCGTCGTCGGAACCGTCGTGGCTCGAGTCGTCGTCAGTCTTGAACTCTGCTCGCACCTTCACACGGCCGTCCTCGATCTCTGCCTTGACCTTGAGCTCCGTGCCGTCGTTCTCGAACTCGAGTTCGATTTCACGAGCACTCACCTCGGTCTCGGTCCTTGCCCAGCTGCCGGCGATGTCGATACTCACGATGGAGAGAACACCGTCCTTCACCGCGACTGTCACGCTGCCGGCCGGTGACGCGTTGATGACGTGGACACCGTCCGGGACCGACACCGCACCGTCGATGGTGGTGCTCGTCGTCGAATCATCGTCATCGAAGTCGTCATCGGAATCGGCGCCGTCGTCGATCGTCGTCGACGTCGTGCTCGGCACCGTCGTACTCGTCACCGAATCGTCACCAACACTCTCGTCGATCGTCGTCGACGTCACATCAGCCATCGTCGTACCGGTCACCGAATCGTCACCAACACTCTCGTCGATCGTCGTCGACGTCACATCAGCCATCGTCGTACCGGTCTCCGAGTCATCGGCGGATCGCACCACGGTCGCCGAAGCGATCCCCACGATTGCGAACAGGGCGATGACCAACAGTGCGGGCAGGAGGATTCTCCTCAACATGTGTCCGTTCCTTTCTGTGAACGATGACGACACTGTGCCGAACCCTCCGATAACGACGCACCAACCGACGACTAAGCGGCGGCTAGATCTTTCGCAGGTGACGCGTGCACCGCACTAGGCACATGGCGAGCCGGACACCGGATTTCAGACGACTTGGGAAGCCTCGGCCCAGTTTTCGCGGGCTTCGTTCGCAGCCGCAAGCGCGACGAGCAGTGCTGCGGCCGGGTCCGCCCACCACAGACCGGCATACGCGTTCAGGGCGAGGCCCGCCAGCGTCGCCGTCGACAAGATCCCGTCGAGGAACGTCATCGTTGCTTCGGACCGCAGCGGAGCCGAATCAAGAGCACCCGCCGTACGGCGCTTCAACACAGCGAGACCGAACATGACAAACGCGGTCACCGCGAGATACACAATCCCCCACGGTGATTCTCCGGCGACTCTCCCCGACACCAGATCACGCACCGCACCCACGGCGAGGACGATCGACAGGGCAGCGAACGCACCGGCCGTCAACCGGAGCGCAAGCCGGGTCCGGCCCGAGTCATCGACGTCGTGACCGGGCAACAGGTGCCAGACCACGACTCCCGAGGCGAACACCTCCACAACGGAGACCATGCCGAATCCCACCAAGGCAAGCGAAGCTGCAGCGACGCCGAGCGAGATCGTGAGCACCGCCTCGCCAACATTCCAGGCGATCGTCGCGTACTCGAGGAGGAGGCCGCGGCGCTGAAGACCGGGCCGATCCGGCGCACGCTGGCTCACCTGATCACATCACCAGACGCCATGATGCCTCGCTGCACCGCGGGCTCGAAGAAGAAGTCGGCGGATCTGTTCACCTCAGCGACGATATATCCGAACCCGTCGATATTGGCCAGCTCGACGCGCAAGGGACACACCGCTGCACAATGCCCGGACAGGACTGTTGGATGGCGGTCCGGCCGAAGACCGAGGGCCGACCGTCCAGATTGCGACGCGCGGAGCGGATACCTGGCCGAGGCAGAGGCGTGTAACAGATGTTGCGAGCTTGGTCCGAACGCCCTTCGACCGTGGCACCGCCGATGATGAATGGATCGATCGATCCGTCGTGTTTGATCACAACGACGGTTCGGACTCCCAGGTTCGCTCGTTGCCGCTCACAGCCGGTGCGGTCCGAGCCTTCATACGATCCACCACTTCTCATGCACACCGAATCGGTCAGGCAGCAATGTCCTCCGCCGCGGGTCGACGATCTGCGACATTGAACGCAACCGTCGAGGGGACAGTCGCCGGATCGGCAAGTTCACACGAGAGTTTCATCGTCGACCGGCGATGAGGGGTCCAACATCGGTAGTCTCCACCACCCACTCCGGTCGCCGCCCTGACCCCGGTAGAACGCCTGGTAGAACACCGGAAACGGCCAACCCCGCTCCGCGAGAAAGCCCTCAGGATATGTGGGTGTCCCAAGGGTTCTCTTCGTAGCGGGGGCAGGATTTGAACCCGCGACCTTCGGGTTATGAGGGACATGAGTCGGTCCCGGTCCATCGGAGACTGCTTGGCATGAGTCCGACCAAGTCGAAGCCACCGGAACCTGCGGAGAGGCTGATCCGCTTCCGTCTCCGGCTGCTGTGGTCTTCTACCGATCCTTCTACCGGGTTCCGAACGCCGGCAACCTGGAAGGAGAACCGTCATGAAGGGATATGTAGCGAAGAAGGGTGATCGTTGGTATGCGGTCATCTATGAAGGGTTGGATCCGGTTACAGGGAAGGAACGGCGCAGCTGGCACCCCGCAGGCACGAGCCGTGAAGAGGCGGAGCGGCTCGCCGCTCGTCTCGCTGCGGAGTTGAACGGCCGCAACGACGAAGGGCGCTCCCTCAGCTTCGAGGCCTACCTGACCACCAGGTGGCTGCCCGGCAAGAAACTCGAACTGGCTCGCTCCACATGGGATGCGGTACCGGCGCAAGATCGACCGACACATCCTCCCCACCCTCGGCAACGTGTCGATCCGGCGGCTGCGCCCGCATCATCTCGAAGCGCTCTACGACCAGAAGCTGCACCCGACCGACGGACGCAAGCCCCTGGCTCCCAAGACGGTGCTGGAGATTCATCTCATCATCCGTGGCGCCCTCAACGACGCCGTGCGTCGAGGCATCGTGACACGCAACGTCGCCGTCGTGGCTCACGCACCGAAACTCAGAGCGATCCCCAAAGTCGAACAACAAGCCTGGACAGCCCAACAGCTGCAACGATTCCTGCGTGAGGCGGCGGGCCACCGCCTCTTCCCCGCCATGTGGCTCTCCGCCAACACAGGGTTGCGACGCAGCGAACTGCTCGGCCTGCAATGGACCGACGTCGACCTCGAAACGGCCACCGTGTCGATCAACCGAGGGCTCGTCTCCGTCGGCTACGACGTGCACATGTCGCGAGGCAAGACCAGCAACTCGCGCCGGGCGATCAACCTCGACCCGACCACTGTCCAGGTGCTCTCCGCATGGCGTGACTGGCAGCAAACCGAACAGAGGGCGGTGGGGCTCAAGCCATCAGGTTGGGTCTTCACCAACGCCGCCGGCAACCCGATTCACCCCCACTCGATCTCCCAGACATTCGAGAGGATCGTGAAACGAGCCGGCGTCCCCAAGATCCGACTCCACGACATCAGACATACCCACGGCACACTGCTCATCAAGGCCGGAGTCCCCGTCAAGGTAGTCTCCGAGCGGCTCGGGCATGGAAACCCGGCGTTCACGATCAACACCTACCAGCACGTCCTCCCCGGGATGCAGGCAGAAGCGGCACGAGTCTTCGAAGGCTTGATCGCTCCGGCCGCTTCTACCGGCTGAGGCCGGTAGAACACCCGGTAGAACGGAGGAGACGACCAACCCCGCTCGCGAGAAAACCCTCGGGAGATGTGGGTG
>CAVPHV010000019.1:0-31429 GCA_963704825.1 uncultured Acidimicrobiia bacterium | reverse complement strand
TCCTCAGCGTGATCTTCGACGAGTGGGTGCGCAACGACGTCGGGTCGGTCTACGTTCAGACCTTCGAGGCGACGGTCCGCAACTGGATGGGCCTCCCCTCGTCCGGCATGTGTGTGTTCAACGAGACGTGCGGTCTCGGCGTCGCCCTTGAGCACAATGGCGACCTCTACTCATGTGACCACTTCGTCGAGCCCGAGTACCTGATCGGGAACATTGGCGATGCCGATATGGGCGACCTCGTTGCGTCGAAACGACAGCA
Organism: uncultured Acidimicrobiia bacterium; assembly: GCA_963704825.1. Classification (GTDB taxonomy): domain Bacteria; phylum Actinomycetota; class Acidimicrobiia; order Spongiisociales; family UBA5794; genus CAVPHV01. The sequence continues at coordinate 31,170 of CAVPHV010000019.1, read as the reverse complement.
CGAGTTCGGCATGGACAAGCGGGACCTGTTGCCGCAGTACTGCATGGACTGTGACGTCCGGTTCGCCTGCCACGGCGAGTGCCCGAAGAACCGATTCATTGAGACACCGGATGGCGAACCCGGACTCAACTACCTGTGCGCAGGATTCAAGGACTTCTTCCGCCATGTCGACGAACCGATGCAGGTCATGGTCAAGGCGATCCGCGCCGGGCAGACGGCGTCGCCGGTGATGGCGTACATGGCGCAACGCGACGCTGCGTTCGCGGCCGCGGTCGCCAAAGCAGGCCGGAACGACCCCTGTCCGTGCGGGAGCGGTGTCAAGACGAAGCGATGCCACGGTGCCGGCCAACCCGAGTCTGCGGAGCGTCCTCAGATGCCGAGCGGGCCGGGACGCCCGCGAGCAAGAGTGGGAACGAGAAGCGAAGAGCGAGGAGGCTCGTCATGACCAAACGCCCGAACATCCTCATCCTGTGGGGTGACGACATCGGTTGGTTCAACATCAGCCACAACAATCGCGGGATGATGGGCTACGAAACGCCCAACATCGACCGTGTTGCCCGCGAAGGGATCGAGTTCACCGACTACTACGCCCAACAATCCTGCACGGCTGGTCGTGCGGCCTTCATCACCGGCCAGAACCCCGTGCGGACCGGACTCACCAAGGTAGGCGTTCCGGGAGCGGAGACCGGGCTACAGGCGGAGGATCCGACCATTGCCGAACTCCTCAAACCCCTCGGCTATCGAACCGGCCAGTTTGGCAAGAACCACCTCGGGGACAAGGACGAGTTCCTTCCCACGAATCACGGATTCGACGAGTTCTACGGCAATCTCTACCACCTGAACGCCGAGGACGAACCCGAGCATCCGGACTACCCGAAGAACCCGGAGTTTCGCGAGCGCTTCGGACCCCGTGGTGTGATTCACTCGTTTGCAGACGGTCGGATCGAAGACACGGGTCCGCTCACGAAGAAGCGCATGGAGACTATCGACGAGGAGATGACCGACCGAGCCGTGGAGTTCATTCGCGAGGCCCACGACGCCGACGAGCCGTTCTTCGTCTGGTGGAACGCAACACGCATGCACTTCCGGACGCGTCTGAAAGAAGAGTCGCTCGGACTCTCCGGCCAGGGGTTCTACAACGATGCGATGGTCGAGCACGACGGATTGGTGGGCCAAATGCTCGACATCGTCGACGAATTGGGTATCACCGAAGACACCATCGTCGTGTACTCGACGGACAACGGACCCCACTTCAACACCTGGCCAGACGCGGCGATCACGCCGTGGCGGAGCGAGAAGAACTCGAACTGGGAAGGTGCCTACCGGGTCCCGTGTTTCGCTCGCTGGCCGGGGAAATTCCCGGAGGGCGTCACACTCAATGGAATCGTGTCCCACCAGGAATGGCTTCCAACCCTTCTTGCCGCGGCAGGCGAACCCGACGTGGTCGAGAAGTTGGAGTCGGGATACCGGGTCGGTGACAAGGACTTCAAGGTGAAGATCGATGGCTACAACTGCCTGGACTACTTCGCCGGAGCGACGGACGAATCGCCCAGAGATTGGTTCTTCTACACGAGCGACGATGGCCTGATCACCGCGATCCGCTACGGCGATTGGAAGGCCGTGTTCTTCGAGCAGCGCGCCAAGACGATGCAGATGTGGGCCGAGCCGTTCGTGGCGCTTCGTATGCCGAAGATCTTCAATCTCCGAAGGGATCCGTTCGAACGCGCTGACGAGAACGCCAACGTCTATTGGGACTGGATGCTCGACCACGTGTTCGTCATGTATCCGATGCAAGCCCTCGCTGCCGAGCAACTCCAGTCTTTCCGTGAGTTCCCACCGCGACAGAAGCCGGCTGCGTTCAACCTGGACTCCATACTGGCCTCAATGGACGACGCGAGTGGAGGTGGCCTCCACTAGGAGCGCGCCGTCGGGTTGGGGCGGTATCCGCACGACGCTCCCAACCCGACGGGCACCTTTACGAACTGGGCGGCTCGAGCTTGACGCAGTTCGTGGGCAGATCGTTGCCGCTGACCTTGAAATCGTCACACGTCAGCAACACGTCGTTGCGTGCCCCGATCCCGTATCCGGCAGCGAACGCAACCACGACCACCGCTCCCACCACGATCTTGTAGTTGCGGGCGAGGTCGCGGAAATCCGGATTGATCGTCGAAACAAGGATCCAGGCAGCGAACGGGAGTGCGACGACGGTGATCGCCAGCGTGAGCCACAGCAACGCGCTGGCCCCGGCGTCTTCTGTCCGGGGATTGTCGACCCACCCGACCAGGATCCACACGGTCGGGAGGAGCAGCACCAGTCGCGGCGGCCACGTGTTCGGGGGAAGCCGGGTGAAGATCGAGCCGAGGAGGACGAGCGTTGAGGCGATCCAGACCGTGAAGATCTGATCGAAGAAGACCTCTCCGTAGGCGCCGAGGTTGAAAGCCAGCATGAAGGCCACGCTCGCGCTCGCCACCGATATGAGCAGCGTGGCGCGCTCGGCGGGTGTTCCGTAGCGGTCTGCGCTGTCGTCGATGGGTTCTGGGTCGATCATGGCCACCTCCGGCACGAGGGGGCCATAGTGGCACGAAGGCGGCCGGTGCCCTGTGCTTTGCGCGGCGCTCTGCATCGGCTGATCCGGTCCGAGACGGATAGGATCCTCTGGTGAACTCAGCCAATCAAGAGACGCCGCGTCCCCGGAGCCAGATCATCGACGGCGTTGGCATGGCCATCGGCGGAGTGCTCGTCCTCCTCGGCTCGGCCATCACCGACTGGTTCCCTCAACTCGTCGGATCGGGACTTCTCATACTCGCGATCGTCGATTTCCGTCGCGTGCGGCGGACGCACGGTCCAGCGCCATCGTGGGTCCGGCCGATCGCGTATGCAGCAGCCGGCATCGCCCTTTTCCTGGTCGACCCCGAAGGAGTTCGGGCATCTGGCGCCGTGATTGGCATGGTGCTGATCGCTGTCGGCCTGGTCTGGCTGTGGCGAGCGTTGCGGTCATCGGAGGCGCGAGGGGAACGCCTTGTTGGCGCGTCCGTTGCGTTCGCCCTGGCGGCTCTCGTCCTCCTGTTCCCCCAGACGTCGGTCAGGGCGGTGACTGCCTCGCTCGGATTCGCGTTCCTCGCCGTCGGGTTCGCTCTTGTTGTCATGACGCTGAGCGGACGCATCGGCGACGCGGCACAACCGTGGCAGGCATTTGTCGTTTGGGTTCGTGAGAAGCAGTACTCACCCGACGAGCGGCGCGAACTTGTCGATCGTCTCTACTTCGTCGGTGACGACGCAGGCGCGCGCCTCACCCGGTTTGTCACCCTGCTCCTTCTTGCTGCGATCATCGCGACCCTTGGCGTCGCCGCCGACAACGTCGCGGTCGTCGTCGGGGCGATGCTGATCTCTCCGATCACCGCTCCGCTCATGGGCATCGCAGCCGGCATCCTGCTGGGGTTGAGTCGACGCACGCTGTGGTCGCTCGTGACCCTGGTCGGTGCTGCCCTTGGTGTGGTTGCCCTCGGCGCCCTGATCGGTGTTGTGTTGCCGTCGTTCTTCCTCGAGCGCAACAACCTCGTCTCGACATTCGCCACACCGACGCTCATCGATCTCGTCGTCGCTCTCGCGGCTGGCGCCGCCGGCGGGTTCGCGACCGCGAGGAAGGACGTCTCGAACTCACTCCCGGGCGTCGCCGTCTCGCTGACACTGGTGCCGGCGCTCGCCACGGCGGGCCTGTTGTTCGAGGCCGGTGCCTTCTCGTTCGGATTTGGGGCGCTGCTCACGTTCCTGACGAACGCCGTGGCGATCGTGCTCGCTGCTGCCGCTGCCTTCGTGCTGACCGGGTTCGCGCCGCTCCGCCGGATTGAGGAGAGCGGCCAGTCGGTGCGGTTCGGACTCGGCATCGTGGTCCTCTTCGTTGTGCTCGTGACGATTCCCCTGGCGTGGACGGTCGAGGAGATCATCGATCGCAATGATCTTGTGTCCGGCGTCGAGGTCGCGAACGCGCGAGTGGCTCGGAGAGAACTCGGGATACGAAGTGCTGGAAGCGACGCTCCTCAAGGAAGCGGTCGAGGTCAGGATCGCCGGCACGGGCGATCTCCCCTCCGTCGACGTCCTCAGCGCCAAGGTCAACGAGACCGCAGACCGTGAGGTCGAACTCGTCGTGAAGGTGATGGAGCAGAAGACGCTGGTCCCCGGTTCGCCTGCAGGGAGCGGCGGGTAGCTAGTGCATCCGGTGACCGCAAGGTTGTGGTTTTCCGGACACTCCGGCAGATGCCGATCCAAGGGAGATCAGCAACCGTCCTACTCTCAGTCGATGGGCCCGACCAAGCGGAGCAGCTACGGCAGATCACGAGCTACCGCCGTGGCGGTCGGACGTCCAACCCCGTTCCACAACGCAGTCGACCATACGACGCCGACCCTGCGGCGCCAGCGGCGGCCGCGATGACCGATCCACAAGACCAGCCGCACCTTCGGTTGGGAACCGGTCCCGCCACTTGCGCACCGTCTTGGCATCCACCTGGAACCGGGCAGCTGTCGCTTCGATAGCCGAGGATAGAGAGCAACCCGACAAGCAGAACCGAACCCGACGAATGGCCCCGTACTCTCGTCACGTGATAGGGACCGCGACCACCCATGTCGACGCTCATACGGCAATCGTGTCAAGGACTTTCGGTTCGTGTGACCGATCGGTGGTCTTCGGCGGCTCGTCGATTCCAGCGGGTCGAGGATTGTCTGGGATTCCGGTGCGTGGTGTCATGCTGTGTGACGCGTGGTAGCATACAGGTATGAAGCAGAGAGCATTCACCGTCCGTCTCGATACTGACCAGGCATCGGACCTAGAAGCGGTCGCCGCCGCGGATGGCGTGTCGATCGCTGAAGTGATTCGCGAGGCGGTTGCGGATCGGATCGAGACTCGCCGCAAGGACCCGGCGTTCCGGGCACGGATACGGTCCATTGTTGAAGAGAACCAACGGGTACTCGAGCGGCTTGCTGAGTGAGCGTCGACTACCTCGACCTCGCCGACTTCCTGGCGATCTGCGAGATCGTTCTCGGGGAGCCTGCAGAGGACATCGCCTTTGTCTCACGCCTCGAGTTGGCGGAATCGGCGTTGCATGCTCCAGCCGCGTCATTCGGTGGTGTCGAGTTCTACCCCGACCTGGCTACGAAGGTCGCGGTTCTGTGCACGCGGATCGTCAAGAATCACCCACTCCCGGACGGCAACAAGCGCGTCGGGTTCGTGTGCATGGTCGAGTTCTGTCTCCGTAACGGACTCACCTGGACCCCACCGCCGGGTGACGAAGACGGAGAAGCGAGCGCTCACGTCATCCTCGAGTTGGCGGCAGGGTTAGGGAGATGGGGACGCGGTTGCCACGCTCAGCGAGTGGATTCGGGAACGGACGGCATCGTGAGGCCGGCGTCGATTCTCTGACCACGAGGCAGTATTTCGCGTCCCAAGAAGGATCATCGATCTGCTCAAGAGTCCGCGGAGAGTCCGCGAGAGAACGGAAAGCGCCGCGAAACGACGAAAGCTCTTGAGCAACAGAACCCCCGGTCAGAGGGTGTTTCCGTGCATTTCCGCCTGTCGCAGACACCCCCTGTTTCCGCCTGAAAAACCAGAGGTCGTGGGATCGACTCCCACCCTGACCACCACCGAAGTCCCTTGTCCCGCAGGGGATTTCGTCGTTTCGGAGAACCCGGCGGCGCGACCCGAGGCGCGTCCAGGGCGCGCTGAGGGCGCGATACTGGAGCTGGGACCGTTCCAATGAGCAGGCCGAAAGCGCGGCTACAGCCCGCGGTGGATTGCCTGGAGTCGCCGTGCGATCTCGTCCTTGGTGTCCTCGTAGAGGTGTCCGTAGACGTCCATGGTGACCCGTATGCTGGAGTGGCCGAGGTGCTCACGCACAAGTCCGGGGTGGGCACCGGCGGCGATGAGCATCGAGGCGCATGTGTGTCGCATGTCGTGGATCCGCAGCCCCTCCTGACCGATCTCGGCGACGGCCGGGTACCAGACACGACGGCGGAAGTTCGAAGCGCGCAATGGAGTCCCGCCGGCGCTGAAGATGAGGCTCTCAGAGCCAGCGTCGGTGAAACGCCCTATGTGGTTTCCGAGCAGGTCGGCAACGAAGGGCGGGATCGCAACCGTGCGAGCCTCCCACGTCTTTGGGGGCACGATGTGGAATCGCCCCCCGACCTCAGACAGCGTCTCACGAACGTCGACTCGGCGGCGGAGCAGGTTGACGTGCTTCGTCTTTAGGCCGATCGCCTCCGCCCAGCGAAGCCCTCCATATGCGAGAACGTAGACGAGGCCGACGTATTGCTCCGGTACGACGCGCGACAGATCGTCGACTTGGCTCGCCGTCAGGAATCGAGGGGGGCGCCTAGTTGGCCGCGGCAGTGATATGCCGAGCGCTGGATTCGATGGGAGGCGCCGAGACCGTACGGCCGCTTTGAGGATCATCGACAACAGCCGGTACGCCTGCGTTGTGTGACTGGCTGACAGTCCGCCGTCGGTGAGCTCGACGACCCAGGTCTCGATCATGAGGGGGTCGATGGCGCCGAGAGGAAGCTGGCCGAAGCGTGGGAGGAGGTGAACTCTGAGAAGTGACTCGTAGCTGGCGAGGGTCTTTGGTTTGAGGTGGCGGCGGGTGTCGAGCCAGGGGATGGCCCATTCGGCGAAGGTGGTGCGGGCGAGGCGCGGGTCGGTCCATTCGGATCGGTCGAGGCGGGCTTGTTCGTTGCGGAGCCATTTCTCGGCGTCGATCTTGCGGTTGAAGGTCTTGTTGCGGGTGCCTTGGCCGGGTACTGAGAGTCGGGCTTTCCAGCGGCCCTGGTCGGTCTTGATGATCCACCCTGCCATGAGAACCTCCTCTCATATGTGAGCTACGCCACCGGTCCCCCTCGATGCAACGCTACCGGTCGGGTGTGACGTGACGCTGGCTGACCTCGGTGTTGTTGTCGTCGATGTGTTGTGTGATCCAGCGGTTGACGTCGCTGCTGCGGAATCGTAGGTGGCGGCCGGCACGGAAGCTGGGTGGGCCGTGGCCGCGGTGGCGCCAGGTTTAGATGGTGGCGACCTTAGGTGGAGATCGTCGGCGAGATCTTGGGCGCTGAGGAACCGACCGAGGGTATCCATAGCGCAAATCGTCGAGTAGGACCCTGTCAGCAGAGTGTCAGCAGCCATTTCCGCAACCCTGTTATTGCTGCGGCGACAGCGGCGATATCACGATTTCGGGAAGGTTGTCTGGTTTCTGTAATCCGTTGTGCTGCAGATGTTTCCGGCCGATCTGGCGCCTGATGTATGCCCGGCTGACACTCTGGTGATCCTCCCGTGAGAGGGTGTCGTTGTCTGATGCGAGGTCATGGACCCGATATGCGCCCTCACATCACACGGCAACTCCCATGCGCCCACTCGATGCGACGAGACCTCAAGCAGGAACACGCGGCGTAACCGGCACCCGGATCACGGATGGCAGCTCGTCGAACTCGGTCACCGTATTGGAAATGACAGACGAGTGCACACCTGCGGTCCCGCTGTGGGGGTGAGGCAGTGACGGTGCGGGTGACGACGCTCAAGGGTGCGCTTGCCGGTCGCTACTACACGGAGCAGCTCCCGCCGTACTACCTCGATGGTGGTGAGCCGCCAGGTCGCTGGTTCGGTCGAGGCGCCGCGATGTTGGGTCTTGATGGTGTGGTCGACGATGCGGCGTTTCTGGCGGTGATGGCCGGACTGCATCCGTCGACCGGGGTACGGTTGGGGCGCCGCTTCGGAGAGACATCAGTGCGGGGGTTCGATGCCACGTTCTCGGCGCCGAAGTCAGTGTCGGTCCTGTTCGCCGTCGGCAACGAGCGACTGCAACGGGAGGTGACGGAGGCGCACGACACCGCGGTCGACGCCGTGTTGGCCTGGGTGGAGTCGCGGGCGCATACGAGGTTGCGGCGGCGGGGTCATGTGGTGTGTGTCGACGCTGAGGGGATCGTGGCCGGCGTGTTCCGGCAGCATACGAGTCGTCGTTTGGACCCGCAGTTGCACACTCATGCGGTGATCGCCAACCGAGTGGAAGCTCCCGATGGGCGTTGGTTGGCGCTCGACGCCCGCACGGTGAAGATGGATCAACGCACCTTGTCGAGCCTGTATCACGCCGGGTTGCGGGCCGAGTTGACCCGCCGCCTCGGAGTCCGATGGCACCAACCTGAACATGGGATTGCTGAGATGGCCGGTGTCGACCCGGAGGTGTTGGTCGAGTTCTCGCAACGCAGCCGCGACATCGAGCAGCGTGCTGCTGCGAAGCTGGACCGGTTCCGCAGCGACTTGGCTCGGGAGCCGACGCCACGGGAGCGGTGGCGCCTGGAGCGTGAGGCCGTGCTCGACAGCCGACCCGCCAAGGAGCGCCGTCACTCCGCCGCCGCCCTGCATGAAGGGTGGAGGATGCGGTTGCGAGCCCTCGGCCTTGAACCACACGAGCTTGTGGTGAATGCCGTCGGTCGTGCCCGCTCGCCGACGGGCATCGACCAGCAGGCCATGCTCGAGATGGCCGAGGGGGCGCTCGAGGCGCTGGGGGAGCGGCAGTCGACGTGGCGGCCCGCTGAAGTGGTGCGTGAGCTCGCCGCCCAGGTCCCCACTGAGGTCACCGTCCACCCCGGGCGGCTCTGTGAGTTCCTGGAGGACCTCGCCGACTACGCCACCGCGTCGCGCTGTGTTGATCTGTCCCCGCCGGTCCCGGCTGGTGTGGTGTTGCGTCGTGATGGACGCCCGATCAGCGAACCAGCCACCGATCGTGCCTTCACCACCCGAACCATCCTCGATGAGGAGGAACAGATCCTCGAATGGGCCGACCGGCAACGCCGTCTCGCCGGCATCGTCGATACCCGACCGAGGGAACTCGACACGGATGGGTTGAGTCCGGGTCAGGCCGACGCCTGCAGGGCGGTGGCGGGCATGGCCCCTTTGGAGCTGATCGTGGGTCCGGCCGGGTCGGGCAAGACCACCGCGCTTACCCCCGCCGTTGCCTGTCTGGAGGGTCGCGGGGAGGTGGTGTTCGGGGTGGCACCCACCGCAGCGGCCGCCGACGTGCTCGCCACCGAAACCACGATGCCCGCCGACACGTTGGACAAGCTGCTGTACGAGCACACCCGGCCCGACCGGCCACCAGTGCCGGGGTATGACCTGCCGGCGGGGGCGACGGTGATCGTTGACGAGGCCGGCACCGTCGCCACCCCGAAACTCGCCGCCCTCACCCGCCTCGCCGACCACAGGGCGTGGCGGGTGGTGATGGTGGGGGATCCCCGCCAGTTCTCCGCTGTGGGTCGGGGTGGCATGTTCGCGCACCTCATCGACACCCACGGCGCCATCGAACTCGACCACATCCACCGCTTCACCCACCAGTGGGAACGCGACGCCACCCGACGACTCCGCACCGGTGACCTCACGGTGATCGGTGAGTATCAGCGTCACGGGCGGCTCCACGACGGCAGCCCTGACGACATGGAGGCAGCCGTCATCGACGCCTGGAGCCTGGCACGACAACACGGCGAGTCGGTGGCGTTGATGGCCAACACCAACCACACCGTCGACCGATTGAACCAGCTCGCCCAGCACCACCGCATCACCACCGGCGAACTCGACCCGGACGGGCCGGGCCTCGGCGTTGGCGATCAACGTCTGCTTATCGGCGACGACGTGGTCACCCGCCGCAACCAACGCACCCGGCGCACCAACCAAGGAGCGATGGTCAAGAACCGGGACCACTGGAGCGTCGAAGAGATCCACGGAGATGGTGCGGTCACCGTCACGGGACGGAGCGGGACGGTGCGTCTTCCCGCCGACTACGCCTTCCACCATCTCGAACTCGGCTACGCCCAAACCAGCCACGCCACCCAAGGCCGCACCGTCGACACCGGTCTCCTCCTCATCGACGGCCCAACCGACAACCGCGGTCTCTACACGCCGCTGACCCGGGGACGAGACGCCAACCATGCTTACGTCATCACCCGTGAAGCCGAAACCGCGGCCGATGTCCTCACGACGGCGATCAGCCGGGACTGGATTGACCAACCCGCCGTCACCCGACGAGGAGACCTCGGGACCGATCGCCGAGTGACACGCTGGACAAGCGGAAGCGAACTCGGAGACCACCCCGCAGCCGGCCATCAACAGGTCCGCGCCGACCCGCCCAACCACGAACACACCATCGACGACCCCAGACCCGACGATGACCAGGCCTGGCAGGCAGTCAGCCGGAGCATCGAAGCTGACGTGAGCCCTGGTTAGTGGTCCATCTGTTGTGGGCGTCTTACCCTGCGATTGGGAGGATGACCACGATGAAGAGACACCGACATACGCCTGAGCAGGCGGTCCGGAAGCTCCGCGAGGGTGAACGGATGCTGTCTGAGGGCACCGACCTGACCGAGGTGCTGCGGCATTTGGAGATCGCCGAGTCGACTTGGAACCGGTGGCGGTCTCAGTACGGCGGGATGACCGTCGATACCGCTAAGCGGCTCAAGGAGCTCGAGTCCGAGAACGCCCGGTTGAAGAAGCTGCTGGCCGAGGCCGAGCTGGACAAGGCGATGTTGAAGGAGTTGGCCGAGGGAAAATGGTGACCCCGGATCGTCGCCGCCGCGCCGTGGTGGTGCTGCAAGCACGGTTCGGGGTTTCCGAACGCAGGGCCTGTCGGGTGGTCGGTCAGCACCGCTCCACCCAACGCAGACCGGCCAGACCGATGCCGGCCGCCGATGTGAAGTTGCGGCGCCGGTTGCGGCGGTTCGCTCGGAGCCATACCCGCCTCGGGTGGCGTCAGGCGCATCGGGTGGTGCGCCGGGAGGGCTGGGTGGTGAACCACAAGAAGCTGCGGCGCCTGTGGCGGGAGGAGGGCTTGCGGCGGCCTCCGCCAGCCAAGAACAAGAAACGGCGGCCGGGCAGCTCCGACGGTGCCCTGCTGCGGGCCACCCATCCCAACCATGTGTGGGCGTTGGATTTCCAGTTCGACGAGACCGCCGACCAACGCAGATTGAAGCTGTTGAACGTCGTCGATGAACACACCCGCGAAGCGCTGCGCATGGACGTCGATCGGTCGATCACCGCCGACCAGGTCGTCGACAGCATCGAAGCCCTCACCCGCCAACGGGGCGTCCCCGGCTATCTCCGTATGGACAACGGACCCGAACTGATTGCCTGGGCCTTGCGGGACTGGTGCCGGCTCTCGGGGCTCGGGGCCATCTACATCGAGCCCGGCTCACCCTGGGAGAACCCCTGGATCGAATCGTTCAACGGCCGAGCCCGCGACGAACTGTTGAACATCACCGAGTTCGGATCCCTCACCGAAGCTCGCGTCGTCATCGAAGATTGGAGGATCGAATACAACACCTGGCGACCCCACAGCAGCCTCGGAGGCCTCACCCCCACCGAGTACGCTCAACAATGGACCCGAGACCACCAACCCCGACACCCATAACAACCGGACCGACTACCGGGGCCCCGTCAAAGCCGCCAGGCAACGCCGCACCGCAGAGCGCAGCCCCAACCGGCATCACCGTGGCATCGGCCGCTGACGCCGGCATCCTCAAGCCAACCTCCCCCGGGGAGCACAACCAGGCGTCCTCAGGTCGGTATGCCCATCAACCACGTCCAGCTCCTCCCCCAAGTGAGTGATGCGGCGGCGAGATCACACGCCCCACGCCACATCGACGCGGAAAGCCTCCGACGACGCGCCCGGCCGGTCCGGCCGTTGGGTCAGCAGCCGTGGGTGGTTTCTGCGGTGCAGGTATCGACACCGTTGTTGCCGTACACCACGTCGATGTCGAGTCCGCCGGTCAACACATCATCACCCGGTCCGCCGTAGAGGACGTCGTCGCCGCGGTTACCCGCCGCGTCATCATTGCCGGCACCGCCGTAGAGGTGATCGTCGGCGTTGCCGCCGCTGATCGTGTCGTCCCCGTCGCCGCCGTAGATGATGTCCTTGCCCAGCTCACCGTAGAGCCGGTCCTGTTTCCACTGGCCGTGGATCCAATCGGCGCCGCCGCCGCCCCATACCAGGTCTTTGCCCTTCCCGCCGTACAGGCTGTCGTTACCCGACTCACCCAGCACCGTGTCCTTACCGGCACCACCCCGCAACTCATCCTGGCCCGGGCCACCCAACAGGATGTCGTCGCCGGCCTCGCCGCGCACCACATCGTTGCCGTACCCGGCACAGACCACATCGTCCCCGCCACCACCATCGATCACGTCATCGCCACCAAACCCCACAATCACATCAACACCCGACGTGCCCACCAGGGTGTCGTCACCGTCGGTACCCACAATCGTCGCCACCTGCCCGTCACACATCACCCCCGGCGCAATCCACTGGGGGCTACGGACGAACGCACCCGAGCGCAGAGTGGACGAGTCACCCGTAACCAGGTCCTTCACCACGATGTGGTCCATGTCAGCATCGTGAGGATTCAACAACACCACCGTGGCATCAGTATTGAACCCGGCATCCCACACCCCCATGCCCGCCTTCTTGAACACCTTGGTCCGGTTCCCACCATTGGAGTCCGCCAACCACACCGTCGACGCCGCACTCGCTTCCGCCCGATACAGGAACGACGATCCGTCGAACGACCCGTCCATCACCCGCAACTCGTTGTCCGTGTTGGCACCCAACAACAGAGTCACATCACCGGAGGCGACATCGACCCGCCACAGTTCACTCGACCCATACGACGGGTTCACCGGATCCGGGTCCAGCACCGGCCTCGCCCCCACAACCACCTGCCGCGCGTCGCTGGCGAACGCAACAGGGTAGAAGCCTGTTGCGAGGGGCACGTCTGGCTCGTCGGTGATCACCTCATAGCCGCCACCGGCATCTGCATTGATCACCGCCAACTCGGTAGCTCCTGGAGCCGGTGTTGGAGTCGAACTGTACGTGGCCAGTATGCGGCGCCCATCCGGGAACCAGACCGGATACGACTCCTGCGCCACGGGCGTGTCCGTCAGATTTACCAACCCCGACCCGTCGATGTTGACCAACCAAACATCGAAGAGCGTAGGATCGTGCTCATCCTCACCGAAGGTCTGAACTCCGAAGACGATTCGCTGTGAGTCCGGCGACCACCGAGCACCGAAGATACTGGTGTCCTGACCGGGCGAATCGGCCACCTTCAGTGGTGTACCGCCGACACTGGGCACAATCCACATCGACTTCCCGAGCTGCGGAAAGTAGAGAACCCACTCGCCGTTCGGCGACGCTGCGCCGGCGCGGTTCTCCAACAGCACCAATTCGTTCGATCCATCCGGATCCATCACAACGGTTTGATAGGGCCCCTCCTCCGCAAGCGCCTCCGCGAACACGATCCGTTCTCCCGGCACGGCCGCACCGTCGGCAGCACGTGGAGTAGCCGCCGTCACCAGCGACACCGCCAGGAACCCGATCAGGACACGAAAACTGTTCATGGTGACCACGCTAAGTCGCAGGGGTGGGTTGTGGTAGAGGTGTTTGGCCATTGGTCACTCCCCGGTGGCGTGGCGTTGGCGGGGTTCATTGGGTGTCGTAGCGGCGGAACTCGACCGGCCCCACGGTCTTGGTCCAACCGTTGAGCGTCAGGAACCAGACATTCCCGTACTCGACAGCACGGCCTTGGCAGCCCCCCTCAACGAGCGGCATCGGATAGAGGTATTCGTTCTCCAGATTGACGATCACCGACTCCTCGTAGTCGTAGCCGGTGCCGTGTGCACCGGTCAGACACGTATCGAGAAGGCTGTCGGTGTCGCCCTCGCCGCGAACGGTCACATACGCCCAGTTGCCGACGACCTCGATCAGCGCCACATAGCCGTCGATCTCGTCGGTACCGGTCCCGGCGTCGACGTCGAACTTCCACTCGTACTGCTGGTTGGTGCCTTCCTTGCGGCCCCACACCTCAATACCGGCGTTGTTGTTCGATCCCACGATGTAGTCATCTGACGCTCCCACCACGTGCCAGGTCGGGACCGTCCCCGTCAAGTGATAACTGGTGTTGTCCGTCAGGTCACCCGCAGTCCAGTTGGCTCGCCAGATGGTCACGTTCCCGTCGTAGTCGCAGGTAACCAAATCCAGCCGTGAGTCGTTCTCGGGATACAGGTTCAGGGTGTCGATGCACTGGCCAGCCACCGTGGCTTCGTCGAAGTTCGAGTCGTGATCCCACACCAACACGCGCTCCCCTGCCACCTCGTCGTTCCTCAGCACCCGATTCGATGACTTGTTCACCTCAGCAGTGGTGGGATCGCCATCGTGGTCCCACGTCACGAAACTCCCACCAGACTTGAGGTCTTTGACGACGACAATGACGTCGTCGTCGCCGTCGGAGTCATAGTCGGTGAGAGCCACGTTGCGTCCCGAGCAGTAATCGCAGCGAGAATCGAACCCCCACCCCACCGGTGGCTGCCCGTACTCGTCCTCGAACTCAGTCTCATTCGAATACGTCACCGTGCCGCCGCTGACCGCGCCAATGTACACCTCAAACGGCTTCCCCTTCGTGAAGCCGCTCCCGGCACCGGTGGCGCACACAATGTCATTGGCGAACGTGTCGCCACTGAGCGTCTCCCCATCGAGGTTCCCCACCGCACACCCGTGCCGATCCCGATAGAACGGAGCAGACGTCGTACCAAACTTGAACGCCAACTCGAAATCATCCAACGCCCACGGCCAGGTAGCAGTGCTCTTGCGCAGCCACACCCCATCCTCCATATCCACAAACGGATAAGCGCAAGGATCGTTCTCGCCACCGCAGTCCATGTTCTGCTCGGTCTGGTCGATCCAACGCTGGGGGATCTCGTCCTTCTTGTAGGCCTTGTTGGAGTGGTGCCGTGTCAGGACGAGGTCTGCTTTGCTGTCTCCGTTGAGGTCGGCCGAGATGCCGTCCCAGCTCCGCGACTCGGACGGCAGCGGGTCGCCGATCGACGGTGCCGCCAGAAGCTGTCTGGCCGAGGTTCTGGTGACGGGGGAGGTCACCCAGCCGACGCTCCCGAGACGCGGCCCAGATGCCAGTGCCACCTGGGCGCCGTTCCCCGTGTTGGCTTGGACGACATGAAACTGGCTGTTGTCGAATGCCAGCATCACCAACTGGGTACCGTCGGGGGAGAACTCGGCCCGGTACACACCCTTCACGCCCTCGCCGCGCGGGTCGAGACGCCGCGAGTTCGACCCGTCCTCATCGGCGATCCACACCAACGAACCGGCCTCGTCGCGGATGCGATACAACAACTCGCCCCTGCTAGACACGTCTAGCAGGATGGCGTCTGTGTTGCCGTCGCCGGCGACAACGGGTGTCGCCGCGCCCGTCGCCACGTCGACCTGCCAGACCGAGATCGTCCCGAGGTCCTCGAGCTCGGTACCAACCACGTCGTGACCATTCGCGAATACCGTTGCACCGTCAGTTCGGAACCCTGCTTCGCTTGTCGCAAACGCCACGTCGGGTTCATCGGTGACCTGACGCTGCCGGCCGGTGTCGACATCGACCAGCCACAGTTCCTGGGCACCCAGACCATCGAGGATCTCCAAATCGAGGCCCGCCGGGTTGGGATGCCGTGTGAACAACACCTCGGTTCCGTCCGGCGACCACACCGGGTCCCACTCATACGCCGTTGTCGACGGAGTCAGGTTCCTGGCCCCAGATCCGTCCCCGTTCACCATCCACACATCAACCCGGTTCCCGGCATGGGCATCCTCGTCTCCCTCCGGCGGTGTCTCCACCTCGAACGCCAACCAGGACGAATCCGGCGACCACGCCACCGAGAACACCCGGCCCGCCATCTCGGTCCCGTCGAACACCGTCACCGCCGCGCCGTCATCGGTCGGCACCACCAACAACCTGGAACGGCCCGGTGCCACCACCGCGATCGCCGACCCATTAGGAGCAGGTGACGGGGCACCACCCGCATAGAAACCCCGCTGATCCGACCCGTCGGCACGTGACGTGACCACCAGACCAGAGTCACCATCGGCCCACACCACCCGCACCTCACCCTCACCCGTGAGCTGACCCGGCGCCGCCGACGCCGCCGACGCCGCCAACACCACCACCGCCACCATCGCCAGCGTCTGTCGCCACATCCAGACCACCCCTCCCACGCCCAACCACGGCGTGTCTCAGAATCCCCCATCCCACCCTTTTCCAGCACGGTACGACGCCCCCCATCCCCTACCAGGGCCAGAAGTCCCGGTGACGGTCCGCTGATTCTGCGGGTTGAACACTCGCCGCGACGACCGGGGACGAAGTCCCCGAGCAATAGCCTGTCCGACCGACGACCTCATCAGTACGGATCCGCGGCCGGCACCCGAGCGAGAGCGCGACGAACAGGCGCCCGTATCTCGGGGCGCGCTGGGGGCGCAGGAGAACGAGAAACGATACAAACGACCCGGAGACGACGAACGGTGATGAGAGGCCGCAAACCGTTGTACCATAAGGGTTTTCGGCGGATTCCCCTGCGAGTAGCCAATCTATCCGAATCGGCCCGAACAGTCTTGAAAACTGTTGAGCCCCTTTCGGGGTTCCGTGGGTTCGAATCCCACTCCCTCCGCCGCGAGCGTCGAGTCCTGTTCGGCCTCGACGTCCGCTACCCGGGCCGGGTTGTCTTGTTTGCCTCGCGTGGTCTGGGTGTCGGGGCTTGGGTGGCACGTTGGGACGCCGTTTGTCGTGCGCGGGGAAGGTTCGAATCCCACTCCCTCCGCCGCGAGCGTCGAGTCCTGTTCGGCCTCGACGTCCGCTACCCGGGCCGGGTTGTCTTGTTTGCCTCGCGCGGTCTGGGTGTCGGGGCTTGGGTGGCACGTTGGGACGCCGTTTGTCGTGCGCGGGGAAGGTTCGAATCCCACTCCCTCCGCCGCGAGCGTCGAGTCCTGTTCGGCCTCGACGTCCGCTACCCGGGCCGGGTTGTCTTGTTTGCCTCGCGTGGTCTGGGTGTCGGGGCTTGGGTGGCACGTTGGGACGCCGTTTGTCGTGCGCGGGGAAGGTTCGAATCCCACTCCCTCCGCCGCGAGCGTCGAGTCCTGTTCGGCCTCGACGTCCGCTACCCGGGCCGGGTTGTCTTGTTTGCCTCGCGCGGTCTGGGTGTCGGGGCTTGGGTGGCACGTTGGGACGCCGTTTGTCGTGCGCGGGGAAGGTTCGAATCCCACTCCCTCCGCCGCGAGCGTCGAGTCCTGTTCGGCCTCGACGTCCGCTACCCGGGCCGGGTTGTCTTGTTTGCCTCGCGCGGTCTGGGTGTCAGGTGTCGGGGGGCATGTTTTGCCGGAATGGGCGGGTCAGGATGCGGCGGCTGGTGATGAGTACCTATTCCGGTGACGGTTCGACTATCTGTGTCCACTGACCGGACGCGAGATCCACGGCCCAGATGTCATCGGTTGCATCCGTCCGCCAGTCTCCGTGGACGCCGTTGATGAGAAGGAGGCGGTGGTTGATTGGATCGTCAACGACAGCACCGAACGCGTCGTACCAGTTCGGCACCTCCGCTGGGATTTCGATCATTGCCCACGCGGATGTCGCGCTGTCGAATCTGGCCACGGCCAGGGTTCCGCTGCCGATGTGGCCGTAAACATAGACCGTGTCGGCGCCGGGACCGTAGACCTTGCCCGGCCAAGCTAGGTCGACAGTGCCGGTGAGTGCGCCGGTTGGGACGAGGTTCGTGTCGCCGGTACGCGGGTTGATGAGGATGGTCGTCGGATCCAAGCCGCTATAGGTGGTCAGGATCAGCGAGTCGGTGGTTGTGGAGTAGCCGAGGAGATCGATCTGGGTGCAGCACGGAGTGTCTCGGTCGACGGTCACGGTTCCGAGCTGCGTCCATTCGTCTGTGTCAACGTCGTACGCCCACAGGTCCCAGTCTTCTCCTCCGTGAGGGGTGGAGGTGATGACCAGGCCCGAGATCGGGTCGTACACCGCTCCGAGGAAGAGCATGTCCTCCGGCGGATCGTCTCGCTCGCTCCACGTGTTGGTGTTGGCGTCGTACACCGAGACCCCTCCGTGGCCGAGAGCGATGGTGACGTCGGAGTCGATGTCGTAGACGAGTTGGCCCAGGACCCCGCTCGGCTTTCCTGCCGCGTCGTACAGTTCCTCGTCGGGAACGGGTCCGGAGCCCGGGTTCATCTGGTGCCAGGTGTTCGTGCAGACGTCAAACGTCCATGTCTCACCGGCGGTGTCGACGTACACGATCCTTCCTGTGTGTCGATCGAACGCCCCGGCCAGATTTCCGACCCAGTGGGGCGTGGGCCGCGCCTGGTCGGATGGGCCGGGAGTATTCGGTGTGGCGGAAGGTGGGCACGTTGCCGGGGCGGGCGGAACCTGCGCCCGCGTGTCGGCGAGGACCGTATTCCACGCGGCTGCTTCGATTGCAACCGTGGTAGCGGTGGGTTCTCCCGGTGATAGGTCGAGTCGCCAGATCTCGGTGTGGGGTTTGCTGACGGCCCCGAAGCCCAAGTTCTTGGCGATGTAGGCGAATACGAGGATGTCGTTGTCCCGGACGATCATGGTGGTGTCGATGACGCCGACTTCGCCGATTTCGTGGATGGCGTCAACGAGGGGCCCGAGATCGGTCACCTCGACCCAGGCTTCTGTGTCCGGCGTGTACCACAGTCCGAGGTTACCGGCCCGAGGACCTAGGTAGGCACCACCCCCAAACTCGGAGACGGTTCCTTCGACCGGCGGTGAGTAGACCACCCAGCCGAGTCCACCCGCCGCTACGGTCGGCATCCAGTTGTCGTTCGAGGGTCGGAGGGCGACCTCACGCCACGTTTCTCCGTCGGTGGTCGCCCACAGTCCGTTCAGAATTCCGAACTCGTCGCCGACCGGGTTTCGCCTCAACTCAACCCTGGCCCCGGTAGTCGGGCCGTCGGCTGGAGCGGCGGGCTTCTGAACACCGGCCTTGGCAGGAACCCAGGTCGCGCCGTCCGGTGATGTCCAGAGGTCGCCCACACCCAGAATCGTCCCTTCGACAACGCCCTCCCCGAGATCCTTGCGCATGGCGAAGTACCTGCCGTCGACCAGGACCGGCTCGGTCAACCAGCCTTCGACTGTGCCCTCGAGCGACCACCCCGCGTCGACGGTTGCTGCCGCGACGTCGGTGTCGTTACCGATCGCTGAGATGGTCGTCGTTGGCGCTGGCTCGACAATCACGTCACTGGTATCGCCACCGAGGAAGAACGTCGACGCCGAGACGAGCACGAGGATCCCGGCAGCAGTCCCAGCGGCGATCAACGGGCCACGCCACCGGCGCCCAGCGCGTCCGGGTCGTTGTGGCCCGGCTCCGGGTCTTGGCGTGCCTCCCTCGTTGATGAGCAAGCCGAGTGGTGGGCGGCTATCGACAACGTCGCCCGGCAACCCGGCGTCGTTCGGAACGGGATTGGCCTTTGTGATCTGATGCAGGAGTTTGTCGCGTTCACTCATGACGCCACCTTCCTTCTGCGGAAGAACCGAACATGCCGGCGTTCAATTACCCCGAGCTCGCGCCCGAGACGATCGAGCGCCCGGTTCAGGCGCTTCGTCGCAGCATTCGGCGTACACCCCACAGCGAGAGCCAGATCATCGCGATCGAGTTCCTCCCACCCAGCGAGACGCACCACCTCCCGATCCTTCACAGACAACCGCCCCAACGCACTGATCAGATCAGCGGTCTCGTGGTGCTGAACGACCAGCGTCGCCGGCCCGTCATCCGGTTCCGCTACAGGCTGAAGGTTCGCGAGTGCCGCCGCCTGGCGAGCGCGACCGCGCCGCTGGTTCGCCAAGACCCGACGCGCGACGCCATACAGCCACGGCAACTCACGGCCCACAGGCACATCAACCCGCCGTCGCCACGCCACCAGAAACGTCTCCGCCGCCGCATCCAACGCATCCTCCCGGCTCGTCCGTCGAAGGCAGTACCGAAGAATCGCGTCATAGCAGTCGTCATACACCCGCTCGAATCTCCGGCGATCGGTCTCCACAAGCCCTCCAAAAAGGCGGCGGGGCCTTCTCACTATCTACATGTCCGCAACCCCCGATAAGTGCCAAAGGACGCAAAGACACGTCACCCCCGCCCAGGTCCGGCTGGGTGTGGTCGTCTTGCGATGATTGGGTGGTGTTGCGCGCCCAGGTCGGCGGTGAGTGTCCGGTTGAGCCGATAGCAGCGGCCCGGTCGGGTCTCGGTCCGCCGTCCCGGTGGCGTGTGCCACCCCTTCCGCCTTCAGCGAGAGAAAGGGGCGGGTCGTTTCTGCGGAACCTCGCGCGACCTGCTTCGTGGTTTCGGGTGGCACATGAGCGTCATGATTGCGTGGTACCCCTTTGGTGCTCCCTCTTTTGCTCCGGGGACATTCCGAATCAACTGACGTCGTGCCACTGATCGAAGAGATGCTCTGGGTACCCGCCGGGAGCACCTCTTGTTGATGTCCCGCCTGTCGATTGCGAGCGTTCGGTGGGCGGTTTGCCCTTGTTTCCTCGCTCCTCCGGGTGCCGGTGTTCGGGGGCACGTCTGCACGCAGCTTGCCGAGCGCGGGGAAGATCCCCCGTAGCTTGTGGAGGGCAGATTCTATGATGCACGCCATGCAAAATGAACTGCCGGTCTTGATCCAAGGTGGAATGGGGGTGGCCGTTTCGGACTGGCGATTGGCTCGGGCCGTGTCTGAAACGGGCCAACTCGGGGTTGTCTCTGGTACCGCGCTGGACACCGTCATGGCTCGCCGCCTGCAACTCGGAGACGCCGGGGGAGACGTCAGGCGGGCTCTCGCCGCGTTCCCGGTTGGCGAGACTGCCGAGCGGATCCTTGCCCGCTATTTCGTAGCAGGCGGCAAGAGCGCGGATCAGAGGTTCAAGCAGACCCCGATGAATCGCGACAAGCCGTCCAGGAACCTCCAGGATCTCCTTGTTACCTCCAACTTCGTGGAGGTGTTTCTCGCCAAGGAGGGTCATTCCGGGCCGGTAGGCATCAACTACCTCGAAAAGCTGCAGGCCCCCACCCTGCCGTCGCTGTACGGGGCGATGCTGGCCGGTGTCGACTACGTGCTGATGGGGGCAGGCATCCCGAGGGCCATCCCGGCAGCACTCGACAGGCTGGCCCAGGGGCTTCCAGCCGAGCTCAGGCTCGACGTGAAGGAATCAGGACGTGATGAAGAGTTCCACACTCGATTCGACCCTGCCGTAGTGATGAATGGCGACGTCTCCGCGGTGAAGCGACCGGCGTTTCTTGCCATCGTGTCGTCGCACGTGCTGGCTGTCATGCTGGCCCGTAAGATCGACACTCCGGTCGACGGGTTCATCGTTGAGGCCCCGACCGCAGGAGGCCACAACGCACCCCCACGGGGGAAACTGCAGCTGAATGATGCGGGCGAGCCCATCTACGGTGACCGCGACGCGCCGGACCTCGGCGTGATTCGAGAGCTTGGCCTGCCGTTTTGGCTGGCCGGAGGCTATGCAGATCCGGATCGGGTCAGCGAGGCCAGAGAATTGGGTGCAGCCGGTGTGCAAGTCGGTACCGCCTTTGCCTATTGCGAGGAGTCGGGGTTCGACGCCGCCGTGAAGCGGCAGGTTCTGGAGCTGAGCCGACAGGCACAAGCGCGGGTGTTCACCGACCCTCTGGCTTCGCCCTCGGGGTTTCCGTTCAAGGTCGTGGAACTGGAGGGAACGCTCTCGGAACCGGACGTGTACGGAAACCGGAAGCGGATTTGTGATCTGGGTTATCTCCGCACCGCGTATCGCAAGGACGACGGGGAGGTCGGATGGCGATGCCCCGCAGAACCCGTGGACGACTACATACGCAAGGGCGGCACTGCCGAGGACACAGTGGGTCGGAAGTGTCTCTGCAACGCCCTCATGGCCAACGTGGGGCTCGGCCAGATCCAGCGCCAAGGGGATCGTGAGGGGACGCTGATCACGTCCGGCGACGACGTGGCCGAAGTGGCACGATTCCTTCCATCGGGTGCCGACTCCTACCGAGCCGTTGACGTCATTCGCCACCTGTTGCCCGACGGCTAGCGTCACCAAGTCACTTGATGGAGCAGGGGGGAGCAACCGAGCCGCCTGCGTAGTCTCGCCGGCTACTCCTCGGCGATCAGCACGACCTTGCCAGCGGTTCCTCCGGCTTCGAGCAGGACATGTGCGCGAGCGGCCTCGGCCAGCGGGATACGTGCTGCGACCACCGGTGCGATCTTGCCTGTGGCGAGGTAGTCGAACAGCGTCGTCAGCGTGGCGCGATACCAGTCGTTGGGTTTGTCGATATCGGGCGTCATCGGAGCCTTCTTGCCGTCGGGAAGCATCGCCAGCAGGGTTCGCGTCGCCAGGCTGGCCGGGATGACTCGAAGGCCCGACCTCGAGGTCGCCGCCACCCCGAACCACACCAACCGTCCTCCTTTGCGCAGAACCTTGTAGGAGCGCCGCAGTTGGCGCCCGCCCCCGATGGGGTCGAACACGACGTCGACCCCATCTCCCGTGAGGCTGCGGATCCGCTCGACGAAGTCCTCGGACCGGTAGTCAATCGGCGTTGCTCCCAGCGCAGCCACCAACTCGTGGTTGTACGCCGACGCCGTGCCGTACATCTCCAAGTCGGACAGGCCGCCGAGTTGGAGCAGCGCCGTCCCTACGCCTCCGGCTGCACCCTGGACGAGAATCCGCTCGCCGCTCTTCACGTCGGCTTCTCGATGCATCATCGTGTAGGCGGTCAGGTAGTTCGCCACCACGCAAACGGCTTCGGCGGGATTCAGGTTCGACGGGACGGGCACCGCCATGTCGGCAGGGACGCACACATACTCGGCGTAGCCGCCCTGCGTTCCGAGCAGGGCCGCAACCATTTGCCCGTCATCGACCGTCGCAACGCCCTCGCCAATCTTGTCCACGATACCAACGACGTCAACGCCTGGAGTGAACGGCACCTTCGGAAAACCGGCGAACCGAGATCGCCGCACCATGAGGTCGAGACCAGAAATCCCGGCGGCGAGCGCCTTCACCCGCACTTCGCCGGGTGCCGGTTCGGGTAGCGGCTCCTCCACGACCCGCAACACTTCCGGGCCGCCACGCTGGGTCACGACCACACGTCGATGCTTCGTTGGTTCCATGCTTGCATCGTCAGGGACCCGGGACCGGACCACCCAGAGGACAAGGTCATCTCAGGCGACCGCCGTTCGCGTGTTCTCGGCGGAATCCTCGCGTCGCTTCGCGGCGAGCCAGAAGTGGAGCACGGCGAGCAGGCCGTAGCCGATGGTCTCGACCGGACCTCCGGTGAGAGCTCCGGCGATGGAGAAAACGCCGCCGGCGATCAGTGCCGGGCGAACCGCCGCTCCTCGCGACAGGATCACGATCGCCAAGGTGGCCTCGAAGACGGCCACAAGCACCGTGATCGCAACGCTGTTGGGCACGAGGAACCGTTCGATGAAGGCCTGTGCCGGTGGAAGCCACGCTTGATCCGCCATATTGACGTAGAACTGTTCGCTGTGCTGGAGGACGTAGAACGCCTGGTGCACGGCTCCGATCGCATAGAGGACGCCGATGGTCAGCTCGGCAGCCTTGCGAAACGCCATCAGAGGGCTTCGGTCACGGTGATCACGATCGGTCCCTTGGCGTGGCGTTCATTCGTGCTCCTCAGCCATCGCGGTGTTCGCGGGTTGTGCCCTTTCGCATCCTTGTGGAGGTAAGGCACCAAGCGGTAGGGGCTGATGGCCCGGCGCCCAAGATCGACGCCGACGGGGAGGGACGAAGAGAAAGAGAAGTGGCGGCTCAAGATCGGAGCCGCCACTCATCTCGTTTGGATTGGCGACCTAGCTGGTGGCCCACGCCCCCGCGATCGGAAGGGACTCTTCGACGGCAAGGATCGGTCTTGTACTGAGCTCCATCCACTTGGACTAGTGGATGGCGTCCTCGTAGAGGCGCTCCAGAATGGTCTCGTCGCCAATGAGCAACCCACCACGGCCATCGGCGTAGACGTAGTGGGCGAGCGTACCCGGGCTGGCGCCCCGCTCGGCGAACAACTCCAGCAGCGCCGCCGTCTTCTTCTTGGTTCGTTTCCCTGTCAGTGTGTACGTTGTCACGTAGTGCATGATCCGGGCTCCCTCTCCCTGGACGTGCGAATCTGCGTTCGCCCTTCGACCGTACGCCGCGGATCTGTTGCGTGTCTGGTGGGACTGATCAGCCGGCGAAGAGGTCGCCGGCCAAATACTTCATGCCGGTGTCGACCGCGACCGTGACGACGGTGTGCGCCGGGCCGAGCTCCTCAGCAAGCTGGATTGCTCCCACGACATTGAGACCGCTCGAAGTACCGGCGAACAGACCCTCTTCGGCGGCAAGCCGCCGGGCCATGGCACGCCCCTCCTCTTCGTCGACACCCCGAACCTCGTCGTATCGGTCCGTGTCCAACAGGGGCGGGATGAACCCGATACCCGTTCCTTCGACGTGGTGCGTTCCCGCCACGCCGGTAGAGATGACGGGCGACGTAGTAGGTTCGAAGATCACGACCCTGGCCGGCGAGCCCCCATCTGCCAGCGCCGAGGAGACTCCCATTGCCAATCCGGCGGTGCCGACCAGCGCGCAGAACACATCGATCGGCCGGTCCATTTGATCGAGGATCTCTTCCCCGATCTTGCGATACCCCATGAGGGAATCGGCGTTCTTCAGCTGATCCGTCCAGTAGGTGTCGGGCTCCGCAGCGTACACGGCGGCTTGTTCGATCATCCGGGGAACGAGGTCGGGGGTCACCTTGCCGTCGACGCTGGGGAGGATGGTCAAGTCGGCCCCGAACGCCTGCATCGTTTTCAGCTTTTCCTCGGCGAATGCGTCCGACGACACGACCTTGAAGGCGTAGCCCTTGACGGCGCAGACAAATGCCAGCGATGAACCCGTACTGCCACCGGTGTACTCCACGACCGTCATGCCCGGCTTCAGGTCCCCGCGCCGTTCGGCTTCTTCGACCATGGCGAGCGCCATACGATCCTTGTACGACCCCGTTGGGTTGAACCACTCGAGCTTGACGAACACGTCGGCGGCGCCGACCGGCACGACCTTGTTCAGTCGAACGAGCGGCGTTCCCCCGATTGCGTCCGTCAGTGATGCGCCAATCGCCAAAGCATGCTCTCCCTGTTGTTCTTTTCCGCCCGGACGGGCCTTCCATCGCCGACCCTACGCCGTTTCGGTCCTGCGAAACGGAAGACGCCCGGCCGATGTGGCCGGGCGCCTGCGCGGAGAGGGAGGGATTTGAACCCTCGAGGAGGTTTAAAGCCCCCTACTCGCTTAGCAGGCGAGCGCCTTCGTCCGCTCGGCCACCTCTCCGTGAACTCGCAGGTTATCAGAGCCCCGTACCGGCGCTCCCAGACTGGGTATTCAGGTGGTCGAGCAACGCCAAGCCGTAGGCGTCGGCTGCCACTGGCGCGCTGAAGGTGAGGTCGTTCCCTGTGGTGCAGTGATACCCGGAGGCATCACGCTGCAGTCCGACGAAGGTGTCCCCAAGCAAGACCCGTAGCTGCGACTCGGCGGGCAGCCAGATGACCTCGTGCTCCATGATGGCGTCGAGCGCCCACTCGACCGCGCCGTTGAAGGCGATCTGGCGGCCGCCCTGCACGTGGCGCACATCGACGGTCATCTCGCTGATGGAGAAGGTGTGCTCGTCGAGGTCGCGGTCGGGGATGTAGAACCGGTCGCCGTCGGCCGGGTGCCATTCCAAGCCGGCGTCGCGCAGGCGGCGGGCGAGATCGATCGAAATCATGCCGCGCCTTCCGGCTGCCAGGCTCCGACCCGCTCCGCCAGAACCGGCAGCGGCACCGGTCCGGAGTCCAGCACCACATCGTGGAAGCCCTTGATGTCGAAGGCCGGCCCGAGTCGCTGCTGTGCCGCGTCGCGCAACCGGAAGATCTCGCGCTGGCCGAGCTTGTAGGCGAGGGCCTGGCCGGGCCAGCCGATGTACCGATCGACCTCCGTCTCGATGTTGTTCGGCGCCTGCGGTGAGTTCATGATCAGGTACTCGATCGCTTCGTCGCGGCTCCATCCGAGCGCGTGCATCCCGGTGTCCACCACCAGTCGGCCCGCCCGCCACGAGTCGAACGACAGGATGCCCATGCGTTCGAGGTCGCCGCTGTAGAGGCCCATTTCGTCGGCGAGGCGCTCGGTGTAGAGGCCCCACCCCTCCACGTAGGCCGTCACCAGAGCGTGCTTGCGGAACTCGGGTATGCCCTCGAGTTCCTGGGCGATGGCG
Source organism: uncultured Acidimicrobiia bacterium (assembly GCA_963704825.1). Lineage (GTDB taxonomy): Bacteria > Actinomycetota > Acidimicrobiia > Spongiisociales > UBA5794 > CAVPHV01. Next base: position 5,045 of record CAVPHV010000019.1, on the reverse strand, counting down.
ATCTGCAGATGATGGCCTGGGATGGATTCGTGGAAGGCCAGCGCCTCAGACTCGTACCGGGTTCGGGTGGCCGGCTCGGTGGTGTTGACGAAATAGGTGCCGGGCCTGCTGCCGTCAACTGTGGGCGGGAGATAGAAGGCCAGCGGTGCCTCTTCGGCCCCGGGCCCGGGGATCTGGGCCATCACACAGTCGGTCTGTGGCAGGCGGCCGAACCAGCCGGAGATGGCGGTCCGGGCCCGGTCCATGGCAGCTTGGGCCGCGGCGACGATCTGTTCGACGGTCTCGAACCGCAATGCCGGATCGTTGCGGAGCTGTTGGTAGATCATCGTCAAGTTGTCGGTGCCGAGGACCCGGCTGCCGAGGTCGCGGTACTGGCCGCGGAGCTGGGCGATCTCTTCGAGGCCGATGTTGTGGATGTCGAGCGGTGCCAGGTCGAGCGACGTGTGGCGGCGGATGGCGCCTGCGTACGCCTCGCCGCCGTCGGGAAGCCACACGAGCCCGGTGCGCTCCGGTGGGCGGGACTTCTCCAATACCTCGCTCCACAGTGTGTCGCGGTAGGCGGCGTAGCCGGGTCTCACCGATTCGACGACCTGCTCCGTGAGTCGATCTCGCCACGCCGCGGTCTGGTCGTCGGTGAAGTCCTGCGGGGGAGTGAGGTTGATGAACGGGTCGGTGGCGAGGTCACTGGCGAGATAGTCGTCGATCTGGGCCATGGCCTTCTGGACCGAGATGGCCGGTGGGGTCCGGTCCCGGGCGATGCCCTGGCGCAGCCGTTTGAGCGCCTGGTCGAACGTGGTGCCGAGCCGCGACCACTTGACGACGATGGCATCGGCCACCGCAGCATCCGGAACCGTGATCTGGCCGACCAACTGCAGCAGTTCAACGTGGAGTCCGCTCGAGGGGTCAACGGCGAACTCGGCGAAGCGGGAACGTAACTCCGTGGCTGCGCCGGCGGCCTCCTCCATCATGACGGCCCTGGTGACCTGTTCATCGGCGGTGAGGGTTGCCGGGTCGATGGTCTCGGCTGCGGCGGTGACCGCATCGAGCCGTTCGATGAACTCGTCCTCGGCAGCGCGGGTCAGGTCCTCCATCTCGGCGGCGCGTCGATAGTCGCCGATGAAGAGCCCGGTGGTTGGGCTGCGCTCCAGTTCGAGTTCCCAGTACTCGTCGGCGAGTCTCGCCAGTGTCTCATTCATGCTCGGTCCACCCCTCGTCGACTCCGCGCCCAAGTATCCCCGATATAGGCGGCGAGCGCATCTGGGGCAGGGCCGTTCGGCTAGGCGGCGCCCGACCACTCTCGGACCATGCGGCCCAGTGTCTCGAGCGGGACCATCCCGGAGCCGAGCACGGTGTCATGGAAGCCCTTGATGTCGAAGTTGGCGCCCATCGCGGCCTCAGCCGCAGCCCGCAGTTCCAGGATCTCGAGCCGGCCGATCATGTAGGCCAGGGCCTGGCCGGGCATCCCGATGTAGCGGTCGACCTCGCCCTCGATGGTCGCCATGCTGAGCGGCGAGTGGTCGGCGAAGTACTGGATCGCCTCGTCCCGGCTCCAGCCGAGCGCATGCATGCCGGTGTCGACGACGAGGCGGCCGGCCCGCAGCGAGTCGGCGGACAGCATGCCCATCCGCTCCAGGTCACTGGTGAACAACCCCATCTCGTCGGCTAGGCGTTCGGTGTAGAGGCCCCAGCCCTCGGCGTACGCCGTGACACCTTCGTGCTTGCGGAACTCGGGGATCCCCTCGAGTTCCTGGGCGATGGCGAGTTGCAGGTGGTGACCCGGGATGCCCTCGTGAAACGCCATGGACTCGATCTCGTAGCGACCCCAGGCTGTGGGGTCCGAGGTGTTGACGAAGAAGGTCCCCGGGCGCGATCCGTCGGTGGCGGGTGGGAAGTAGAAGGCCAGCGGTCCCGACGGGGTCTCCGAAACGAGGCAGTCGGTCTGGGGGAGCCGCCCGAACCAGTCGCCCATTGCGGCCTTGGCCTTGGCCATCGCCGCCTCGGAGGCGGCGACAATTTCGGGGCCGTTGTCGAAGTGCAGTTCGGGATCGTCGCGCAACCGGGCGTAGATCTCGATGAGTTCGCTGGTGTCGAGCACGGCTTGGCCGAGCACCCGGTACTCCTCATCGAGGCGGGAAATTTGCTGGCGCCCGATCTCGTGGATCTCGCGGGGGTCCATCGGCAGCGAGGTGTGGCGGTAGACGTAGCGGGCATAGGTGGCTTCGCCGTCGGGGAGCCAGTAGAGGCCGGGCTTGTCGACGGGGCGGGCGGCGGGGCGCACTTCGTCGGCGATCACGTCGCGGTAGCGCTGGTAGGCGGGCCGGATCGATTCGATGATGGCGTCGAGCAGCTGGTCCTTCCACTTCGCGACGGCGGCGGCGTCGAAAGCGGCGGGGGCGCGGACGTTGAGCAGCACGTCTTCGGCAGGGGAGGAGTCGAGGTAGGCGTCGAGCTGTGCGACGGTCTTGTCGACCATCAGATCCGTCGGGGTCCGACCGCCGGCGACGCCTTCGCGGAGCCGCTCGGTCATCTGGTCGAAGAACGGGCCAAGGGCGCGGAACTTGGCGACCAATGCTTCGGCATGCTCCGGCAACTCGATGGGGAGCTGCGGCACGATCACCGGCAGCATCGCCTGGAAGCCCATCGCAGGGTTGACGGCAAGTTCGGCCGGTCGGGTCTCTTCGGTCTCGGCTTCGGTGCGGCAGGTGAAGATGAGCACTTCGCGGGTGATTCGTTCGTCTGGGGTGAGCCATGCGGGATCGATCGCTTCGGCGGCATCGGCAAAGGCACGCAGGCGTCCAATATGGGCGTCCTCAGCGGAACGTGAGGCGTCCTCCATGCGGTCGTCGTAGCGGTGGTCCCCCAGCATCAACGCGGTAGTGGGGCCGACCTCGAGGCTGTACTCCCAGTACTGCTCACTCAGCCGTTGCAGTTCCTCGTTCACAGAATCTCCGTTGCTCGATGCAACGCCGGAGGATACCCGGGCGGGAGATCACCATTCGCAGCCAACCTCGTTCTCGACGAGGGGCCGGGCCAGGATGCGGTACGAGACACCTTCGTAGTCCCAGAACGTCATCTGGTCGGCGTCGGCGAAGACGGCGAGCGCAGTTGTGGCGTCATCGCCCTCGAGGACCGTGCACGAAACGCCGAGGTCGGCGACCTCGGGGAGGTCGGCGGGACTGGCCGCCAGCGGCCACGGCTCGAGCGTGGCGCCGGGCTCGTCGTCATCGACAAAGCTCAGAGTGGCAAGTACCTGGACCCGATCGGCGAGGTATTCGCCGGCTGCGGGCGAATCGACACTGAGCACGTCGAGGGTGTCGAACAGGGTGCCCATTGCGGCGGCCTGCGGATCGGAATTCTCAACGATGCCGAGGGCATAGACGGCGTAGCGGTGAGTGCCGTTCTCGTCGTAGTAGTAGGCGACGGCGTCGGAAGCGTCGGCAACCGTGGCAGATGCCTCGCTGTTGTATTCGTCGTCGATGGAGGGGAGGCCGATGTCGTCAACGATCGCCAGTACGTCGGCCATGGCGGCGTCTCCGATGTTGACCTGCTGCATCGAGGGAAGCATGGGTCCGGGGAAGATGGCCGGCTGCGGGCGTTGGGACACGAGGCGGCCGTCGGCGTAGAGGGTGTGCTGGGGCATTTGGTTGAGGACGAACTCGACCGGGGCAAAACCACCCTCGTAGGCGGTCTGGAGGATGATGGTGTCTCCGTCGTCGGGCAGCGTCGCGGTCGTGTCTTCGTCGCTGCCACAGGCAACGGCGAGCAATCCAAGTGCGGCGGTCAAGGCGACGAGTTTTCGCATGGGGATATGACGGTAGGAGACGCCGGGCTGGTTCCGGTGGACATCGAACGCAATATGCTGGCCCCATGGATGCCACTACACCTTTGCGTTGGGGAATCATGGGCACCGGCGATATCGCCGGAACGATGACGGAGACCTTGCAGAGCGTCGGCTCACCGGTGGTGGCCGTCGGCTCTGGCTCGGCGGAGCGGGCCCAGGCCTTTGCGGCACAGTACGGGATATCGCACGCCGTCGGCTCGCACCAGGCGGTGGCCGGGCGCGACGACGTCGACATCGTGTACGTCGCCACCACACACGACCGGCACTACCAAAACGTGCTGGACGCGGTGGCCGGCGGCAAGGCCGTGCTGTGTGAGAAGGCGCTGGCGCTCAATACCCGGGAGGCAGTCGAGATGTATGGCGCGGCCGCCGACGCCGGGGTGTTGCTGATGGAAGCGATGTGGATGCGGTTCTGTCCGTTCATCGCCACGCTTGACGAACTCATCGCCGGCGGAGCCATCGGCGAGGCGACCGACGTGGAGGTCTTCTTCGGGTATGTGCCTCCGCAGAGCCGACGGTGGACCAATCGAAGGCTCGGAGGTGGATCACTGCTCGACCTCGGGGTCTACTCGCTCAGCCTCGTGCACCACGTGCTCGGGTCGCCGCACAGCTTCGAGGCGATGGCACAACTCGATGGCGGGGTTGATGTCGACGTGCGGGTGATCTCGCACCACGAAGGTGAGGCATCGGCCAGCGCGGGGGCAACGTTCCTCGCCGATCCGACTAACGAAGCCATCGTCAGCGGGCGAGAAGGCCGGCTTCGGATCCACGCCCCGTTCCATCACTCGGCGAAGATCACGTTGGAGCGTCAGGGCGATGTGGTCGCGACCTACGACACGAGCTTCGCCGGCCACGGGTTCCGGTTCGAGGTGGCTGAGATGGAGCGCTGTGTGGCGGCCGGCCTGACCGAGAGTCCGCTGCGCCCCCCGGCCGACACGCTGGCCGTGATGGAGTGGATGGACGCCATCCGAGCGAGGATCGGGGTGGTCTTCCCCGGAGAGGCCGGCTAACGAGGGTTTTGGCGGATACCAGCGCAACATGTTGCGCCATTGTCCGCCAAAACCCTGTTGGCTTTCGGAAGGTTCGAGGCGGGACTACCGTTGTGGCCCGCACGCCCGAACTGCGCGATGCAGGCGCCCGTAGCTCAATTGGATAGAGCGTCTGACTACGGATCAGAAGGTTGGGGGTTCGAGTCCCTCCGGGC
>CAVPHV010000018.1:0-367187 GCA_963704825.1 uncultured Acidimicrobiia bacterium | reverse complement strand
GAGGGCGATGTGATTGTCGGTCTGGGTGGAGACGATGTCATCTTGCCGGGTGCGGGGGATGATGTGGTGTGCGCCGGCGCCGGTCGCGATGAAGTAGATGGTGGTGATGGCAACGACCGGTTGTTCGGGGCCGCCGGTCGGGACAAGATGAAGGGCAGCGGCGGTGATGACGTGCTGATAGGGGGCGGGGGAGGGGACGAGCTGTTTGGGGATGAGGGCGACGATGTCCTCATCGGCAAGCACGGCCGCGATCACCTCAAGGGCGGATCCGGAAACGACACTCGAGGGTCGTTCGGGGAACGACACGCTCATGGGCGGGCGGGGCAACGACGTCTTGGTGGGAGGCCCCGGCGACGACAAGCTGTTCGGTGACTACGGCAACGACGTTGCGTATGGGGGTGTCGGTAGTGACTTACTCCACGAAGGTCGCGTGCAGGAATGGGGCGAGGTCCCGAGGGTCGGAGTTGTCGAGGGTGGCGACGTGTTCCGGGGCGGTCCTGGGAGCGACCACTTCGTCGGCCACCGCGTGCCGACCCGTCTACGGTGGCGCTGGTGACGACGAGTTCCAGCTCGGACTGGAAACCGGTCTGGGTAGCACCGTCATGTTCGGTCAGGAAGGAGACGACTCGTTCAACTTCGGGGACTGGTCTACTCCCGATGAGCCTTGTTTCCTCCCCGGGGTCACGATTCGAATGTACGGCCACACCGGCAGCGACACCTTTGGGAAGCGCTTGGAGGGTATTGAGCCCCTCTTGTGCCGAGATCGTCATCAAGGGTGGCGACGGCCCGCGGGACCGATTCGAATCGGGGTGGGGTTTGGAAGCTGCGGTAATCGACGTCGACCGTGGCTTCGCCAAAGCGCGTAGCTGGGCCTGGTCCGAACGTTTCCGCCTCGCCTCGATCGAGGACGCCGACGGAGAACACGGCAACGACCTCATCATCGGCAACGAAGCGGCAAATGTGTTCTCAGCCGGGTGGGGAATCGACTTGGTTGAGGGCCGCGGCGGCAATGACACCATTGACGGCGGCGCGGGTCCGACCGGCTCTACGGCGGCGACGGCAACGACTTCCTCAGAGGCCGCGACGGGGACCACTTCCTCGACGGCGGCGATGGTATCGATGACCTCGACGGTGGTGACGGCACCGACACGTGCCTCAACGGGGAAACCACCGTCTCGTGCGAACTACCGCGAACGTTTGCAGAGACCAGGTGCAAGCCTCCAGGCAGGTGAATGACGATGAACGCAACGGCCTCAACCAAGCTGATCCACGCGATGACGACCGAGCAACCCGACATCGAATTGGATCTAGACCGGCACATCGGCGACGCCTACGGCCCAGCGATTCTCCTCGGGCTACTCATCGTCCTGAGCCGACCCAATCGGAGCCGTAGCCGCCTTCCAATCGATCGTCGCCGTCCCCGCCGATCAACGTATCGGGTCACCGGCGAAGCCTCGGATATGGTCATTGCCGTAGCCGCCGTCGAGCGTGTCGTCCCCATCCCACCCGTAGAGGGTGTCCTGGCCGCCGTTGCCTCGGAGGTCATCGTTGCCTGAGTCGCCACTAAGGCGGTCGGGGCCGCCCCTACCGATGAGGAAGATCATCACCGTCACCGCCCCGCAAGAAGTCCCGGCCACTGGTGCCGAAGAGTAGGTCGTCAAACGCTGAGCCGAGGACCGACTCGATTGATACCAGTTCGTCTGTTCCCCATCCCGTGGCAACCCCAGACTCCATATCCACGCGTCACTCCGGTCGGGGCCAGGCTGTAGCCCACCCGGTCATAGTTCTTACCGCCCCAGAGCACATCGTCGCCTGGCCCCCCGATCAAGATGTCCCTACCGCCCTTGCCGCAGAGCGTGTCGTTGCCGCCACGACCCTTGATCAGGTCATCGCCGCCCAACCCGAACGATCACGTCATCACCGTCGGTGCCCCGCAGCACGTCGTCGCCAACCGTGCCCACGATCGTTGCGGGTTTCCCGTCACACAGTGGTGGGGCCGCATCAGCGGCGGGAGAGGGTATGAGCATCACCACCCCAACGGCGAGCAGGGCAGCGCAGTACAAGGACCACGGGTTTGGGTAGGAACGTGCGACGCATCATCTTCCCCCTTTCACAACCTACGCCCGAGCTTCCCCGCTGTCGGGCGAATCACAGCTGCCGAGCTGATTGCTGAGATCGGAGACGACCGGTCCCGTTATCCGACACCACAGCATCTGTTGGCTGAGGCCGGCGCCGTTCCCGTCACTCTGTCATCGGGCAAGATCCAACGAGTCCGGATCCGCTACGCCTGCAGCCGGAGACTTCGATCGACATCGACGACGTGGGCCTACACGCTCAAACGAATCGACCCGATCTCCCGCGAGCGCTACCTCGCCTCTCTTGATCGAGGAGCAACCCGACACGGCGCACTCCGAGCCATCTCAGCCAGCTGGCTCCGTGTGCTCTGGCGCTGCTGGCAAGACAACACCCGCTACGACCCCGCCAAGCACCGCTCCAACTGAGTAAACCAGGAACCCCCGACCCGGCCGACAGACACGGATCGGCCGGCTCCGGCGGCGCCCACTGATCCGACGTCGTCCAACACAGGGTTGACAACAGGAGTCTGTGTGCTGCATCTGATCCGCAACACGTTCCGGTTCGCTGTCCAAGGCCGACTGGGACAAGATCGCACGAGAGCTGCGACCGGTCTACACCGCCGTGTCGGAACACGACGCCAAGGAACGCTTTGTCGAATTCACCGAAACGTGGGGACAGAGAATCGCCATCGTCAGGTTGTGGGAGAACGCCTGGAGCGAGTTCGCTCCGTTCCTCGACTACCCACCGGAGATCCGCAAGGTCATCTATTCGACAAACGCGGTCGAATCGTTGAACGCCGTGAGGATGCGCAGAGCCACCCGAGCGAGGGGCCATTTCCCCACTGAGCAGGCGGCATTGAAGTGTCTCTACCTGGTGGTGCGTAAGGTCCCTACCCCACCGGCAAGGGAAGGAAACGCTGGATGAACCGATGGAAAGGCGCTCTCAACGCCTTCGCCATCACCTTCGAAGGCCGCATCCTCGCCACCGACAACTAGACATGCCAACAGCAGTTACACCAATCATCTGACAGTCCCCCACCTGCCCGATCAGGCGCTCCGACTGTGCGCCATGTGATACAGCGTGGGTGTTGCCGGGTCCGGCCGGCATCGGTGCCAACACAGCGGCGAGGCCGGTCTTCATGATCGACGCTCCATCCCAGAGTCGTAGCCGCATCGGCTTGATCAGCGCACGCGGCCGCGCCCAACGAATTGCGTACGGTGATGGAACGGCTGATAGCTGGCCACCTCCGCCAGACCCAAGGCACACACGAGAGCCTGCGCATTACCCGGTGAGGTTCAAATGGCTTGCCCGAGGAGTCGAAACGCGAGGCCACTTGTGGCTCCCTTGTCGTTGTCGACGCACGTGTTGTAGCCAACGCGATGGCCAACTCTCTTGGGGACGAATAGCTTTGCGCAGACCTTGTCCTTGCCCTCTTGCGCTAGCTCAGGGATTTCCCAAAGGTCCGCTAGCTCCTCTACTAGCTTTCTGCACCACTCTTTGTCTCCCCCCTGCTCGAGTAGGTCAAACATGTTCCAAGTGTCCAAGCAGCGATTCGTCGATCCCGAATTCCTTGTTGAGCTCTAGTAGGTTGCCGTGGATAGCGAGGTCCTTGCTGTCGACATACAGCAGGCCGTCGATCTCGATGAGTATCTCCTTCTTGTCGTTGGACACACCGTTCATTTCCGGCGGGATGTTCTGTAGGAAGATTCCACTCTCGCCATTGTGTCGGCATGTGTTGCCGAATACCGCGATGTTGCCTGCCGGACAGTGCGACGACCTACGTCGATGGATGCCATCGCTTCGCCAGACTTCCTTCTGATCGGGGCCCCAGATGTTGATGCCAGGCCCACCGTTCCAGTCGCACGTGTTCCCTTTGATGGTTGCGCCGTGCGGTAGCATCCATCGGATGCCCTCACCTACGTTCTCGTAGCATTCGCAGTTGCGAATGGCGATGTGCGTGTTCAGCCTGCCTCTTGCTGAGTCGACAGATATCCCGACGCCGTTTTCGTATGAAGTGGCACCTTCGACAACCCCGTAGCTCGCCTCATGACCCCCCCCCACGGCAATACCGGAGTGTTTGCCCACCCTCCCCATGGAGTTGTGGTGGGTTGCGCAATTGATGACGAGCCAGTGCTTGACTAACTCAACCTTTATCCCAATCTGAAGGTTCTCGAAGGTTTCGCAATCTCGCACGGTGACGTTCTGAACCCGAGGATCTTGAACGTGTAGTCCCTGACCCAGGTGGCAAGCTTCTCCACTTGCTCCTTCAGCTTCTTGTAGGCCACTGCATCGGCTCCGAGCAGACCCGCATCGATGTCCTCCCCGCACCCGGTCCGCACGGGTTTCCCGTGCAACCGGATGCCGTTCGAGCAATGAGACACCGTGCAATTCTTGATTGTGAGGTCGTTCACAAAGCCGTGATTCTCCGCTTCCACGTTTATGCCACCGAGGCCGCGGGAAATCCTTGCTGGCGTGGTTGCAGTGGTCGATCTTGCAGCCTCCAATCAGGATGTCTTTGCCGCTGAAAATGGAAACCCCGATGCGCCCACATTCGCGGATCGTGCAGTTGCGCACCACAAACCCTGCAAGGCTATGCGAGAGTTCGCCGGTAGCAATGTGTTGGATCAGACAGTGTGAGAGCGTTTTGGGAAACAGCAGAATGCCGTCGCGATCCAAATCTTCAATCTCCACACCCTCGATGCGTACTCCGGCGCTGTGTAGACTATCACCGCGATGCCGTTTGTCGATTCGTACACAACGTATGGCGGTTTTGCTGCATCGTTCTTGGACCAACAGGTGACGGTTGCTCCTTGGCCCTTGAGATGGCCACCGGTGATGCTCACGCCAGTACCTGTGACCGCGATAACGGCCATGTTTCTCAGCCGATGTGGCGGCACGACATCTTTCTTGGGGTTGGTGTCAAGGTCGAGCGTGAGGGTTGCGTCAGGGTCCATGTCGAGACGAACCGGAAAGTCGACATGGAGCATTGCCCGCCACTTCGTACCTTCAAGTTCCCAAGTCGGGGGCGTCGAAGTCCGTGCTGCTTCAGAGAGTTGACTATCAGTGCATAGTCGTCCATCTTGTCTTTGACGGCGTCGACCTCGTGATCCTTGCCGAAGCTGGCCATGCGATACTGACCGGCGGGCACATGAAGGCAAAGCTCGGTGGCTTGGCCGCTCTTCCACATCTTCCTAAGCAAAGCGACAGCGTTTCGGAATCTGGGGGCATCGTCGAGACGGCCATTGCCAACGGCGCCCATATCGTCCACTACGTCGAGTGTGAGCATTGTCGTCCCCGATCCGTATAGGTTGCGCGACGACGGCAACGTGAGAAAGTCCGTTGTGGCCGTTCTGAGCCAAGCGGAGTGGGAACTCGTTCAGCCGTCGATCGGGCAAGAGTTGTACTGGCCTTCTCAAACCCCTTTCCCGTGAACTAGAAGGTTGCGTCATCCGGAGTTGATAGCTCGAATTCTCAGCGCTTGTTTGGCTGAGATGCGGAGAATTCCGATGCGCCTTCTCCAATCGGGTACGCCGATGGAACAGTCGCCGGAACCCAGTGCACCTATCGTGCTCCTCCTTGATACGCTTCCTCCGCCGCCAAGAACCCCTCAACCGAGTTCATCGACTTGGCGGCACCCGTATGCACACGGTGGCGTTGTATTCAGTTTGCTCAGCTGTCGCCGGCACACCAGGGCAAATGGTCCCAAACCGGCTCAATCACGAACGCCCAGGCAATGGCAGGCGCGGAGGCGGCCGCTGGCGACAACGATGGGCCTATTAAGGCATCGCTCGGCCTCTAGTTCTGGTGCATGAGGCACTCGGCTGTCTCGGAGCCACACAGATCCGACACAGGCCGACGCGAATCAGTGCGCAATAGCGAGGTCAAGCGAAGCGTGAAGCCCCTGCTCTGTCGTCAGCTCCCGCTGTTTCCCCGGCTCAGCGAAGTCCCCCTGATACCCCTTCACACGCCAGAGGTCACGAGGTCGATCTTAGTAGCACCACCGCGTGACCCCCCGGCGGATCTCCGCGCAATGACGGACCTCACACGACCACTTCGATGCTGAATCGGATCATAGTGAGGTTTGGATAGCGGCGCCGAGGCGTCACTAGGCGTCCCACACCATCGCTCGAACGCACGGGCGCAGCCAGCACGTCGCCCCTTAGGCCGCAGAGCGAGGCTGTGGCTCGGTGACTCTTGCGTGTTCTCAGCCAGCATTAGTCCCGCGATGCACTCTCATGCGCAAACGCACCCAACGAATGTGGGGTTGCGTCTCACTCCTGCTCGGAGCCATCCCAACTATCTCGCGGTTGGCGAAAACGGCTCTAGTCAACGGGTGGTCCTCACCGAGCAACCCCGGAGAGTCCACGGGCGACCAGGGAGCGGAAGAAGGCGAGCCAGCCGGCACCGTCCTCGGTAGTGGCCACATCGACGCCTAGGATCTCGCGGTTCCCCTCAGCGTTGACCCCAACCGCCAGCAGACAGGCAACGTTGACGATCCGGCCACCCTCACGGACCTTCATCGTCAACGCGGTCAGCCCACACATACGTATAGGGCCCGGCATCCAACGGCCGGTTACGGAAGTCGGACACCATCTCGTCAGGTTCCTTCGCTAACTCTGACACGTGGGACTTGGACAGCGGCGAGATCCCGAGCGCCTCCACCATGCCCTCGACTCTCCGAGTGGAGACGCCCCGCACGTAGGCCTCAGCCACGACTTGGACGAAGGCTCGCTCCGAACGGGTACGGGCATCGAGCAGCCAGTCATTGAAGTAGGAACCCGCCCGCAACTTGGGGATCTTGAGATCAACCGATCCCACCCTCGTGTTCCAGCGGCGGGTCCGATACCCGTTGCGGCGGTTCGTCCGTTCCGGGGATCGTTCCCGATACCCGGCGCCGCACATCATCTCGCGGAGCAAGTCGTTCTCGCCCGGTCTCGAGCTGCTTGCGCAGCCACTCCAACGCGTCCATCCTCGTATCGATCACCGCGTTCTTGACGGTCGCCTGTCAGCTGCCATGAGGCTGACGCGGTGATCACCTATTCACGAGTATTTCCCCCTTCATCCACCACGAAGGTGGACGTAGCTCTTCACCACGATTGGCCACGAAGAAGCCCAGCTTCCAGCCGTCAGATTCCGAGGGCTGGACATGTCTCACGTTGGATTGAACCCGATACACGCAGTCGTTGTCGTGGTTGCTTGCTGAACTGTCGATCTCCGCGGCTAGAGGCAGAAGTGGTCGACATCCGGGGTCGTGTGTGCCGGATCGAGGAACCACTTAACACCTTGGTTGGCTGGCGGGCTATTGGCGTCGCTGATGTTCACGCCGCCGGCGGCGAGATTGGCGATGCTGAGGACACAGCCATTGCCGCTTGCGTCTTGGCACGTGTGCCACCCGGCGATCCCCGGGGGAGGTTGGTGCCCTTGGGGCTGAAGTAGAAGCGCACGGTGACGTTGCCGAGTGCCACGTCGCCGATGTTGCGCACCCGAGCACAGAGATCGTTCTCCTGCCCGATTACAGCGTCGTATTCTGCGCCGGAGCCATTGTTGACGAACCGATCGAGTGACTTCCCCCACAATGCAGGAAGACGCACGCATGGCTGAGAGTCGGGGACGACGAGGACAACTGGTTGAGGGAGGGCATCGCTCGTGGGTCATCAAGCGAGGACACGGGGGTGGCGGCTGGTGTGTCTCCTGCGGTCGGGACACGTTGGTTCCGCGGGAATGGCGGGATGGCTTCGATCACTCTGCCTCGGCGTTGCATGCTCCAAGCACGTTGCCGATAAGGGCGTTTGCCTCTGGTGCTTTGGCGACGCCTTCCGTACGATCCAATTAGAGGGCGTGCAGCCACTCACGAGCGCCTGAGAAGGGGGTGCGAAACCCACGCCAGAATTCCGCGTGGCAGGGTGCTTTGTGCGCGTTATCCGACGGAAGCCGATGTGGAGATCTGCGCGGCTCGATCTCGGGGACCACTCCCTCTTCGCTCGCACCTCGACATCGACGAAGGACCCCAGAGGCGGGCGCTGTATGGAGCCGCCCGCTGATGATTCACAGAAGGGGAGAGGGTATGACGCAGGATAGACCGTCCCTCCAGTCCATTCGCAGAGTCAAGCGCCAGGTTGAGCTTCACTGGTCGACCTCGCAAACGTCCACGCTGTCGACATCGGTGAGAAGATCACGGACGGCGAGCCCACTGGCGAGCTGTCCATCATTGTCTATGTCGACAAGAAGCGGAAGCAGATAGCTGCCAAAGACCGCGTGCCTGAAGAGATCGACGGAGTCAGAACCGACGTTCAAGAGTCTGAACCGGACGTGCTTCACCCACTAGCAGTGCGCCTTGCCGATGATGAAGTTCTCGTCGACAAGACACGGTACGCGACACTCGAAGGTGGCATGAGTATCGGACCGTGCCGTGCGGTTTACCTGGAGCCGCCCGATGTCGATCCCGGCGACGAAGGCTGGTATATCTTCGTCGGCACCTTGGGCGCGATCGTGAAGGACAAAGACAGCGGCAATCCATTGATCTTGACGAACTTCCATGTTGCCATGGTCGACGACACCTGGTCGGCCGGCGACCACATGGCGCAGCCCTCGCGGATCGATGGCGGTGTGTGTCCTGGTGACCGGGTCGGTGCATTGCTGCGTGGTTCGCTGAGCAACCATGTCGACGGTGCCGTGATCGTGATCGAGGATCGACCGTATGTTTGCGAGATCCTCGACATCGGCGGCATCAGAGGCACCAAGGCCGCAGCCGATGGAATGTCGGTCCGCAAGCGTGGACGAACGACGGAACTCACGCACGGCACGGTCATCTCCACCAACTACACGACCACGATCAACTACGGCGACGGTCTCGGGTCCGAATGCTACCATCGACCAGCTCCGTATCCAAGTGAACGACCCGCCCAGCAACATGTTCGGGACAAACGGTGACTCCGGCTCGGTCGTCGTCGACGACGACGAATACATCGTCGGTCTCTACTTCGCCGGTACCCCGTCGGGCGACTATGGCGTTGCCAACCCGATCGCTGACGTGCTGAGCGAACTCAATATCGAGGTCTGCACAAAACCGATCATCAAACTCAAGAAGGAGAATTGGAAGGAATCCTGGAAGGAGCACTGGAAGGAGCATCCGAAGGAGTTCATCAAAGAATGGAAAGGAGTGGGCGTTCGAGAAGGAATACGTCGAGATCTACGAGCGACCCCCGTGGCGCAGCTGCTGCTCTGGCGTCCTCCGAAGTGCAGCCGCCACGCGTGACCACTCCGCCTGTAGGAATGCGCGGTGCCGCTGAGGAGGTGCGGCCGATGGCCGGCGACTGGTGGATCGAAGACATGAGCGTGCATGCGCCCGGATCAGCCCCCAACCCGGTCGGGCTCGATTATCTCTCGGCGACGGTGGTGCAATGGGACGGCACGCTGGCGCCCGTGGCGGACTTCGTCGATTGGGGCGCGGGTGGCGGCCTCAACGTCAACTACTACACCACGCTCGTGTTGTGTAGCGAATGCTACCGGCTTCGAGTCACGCTGACGCACTACAGCTCGCCGGTGACAGTGTACGCGTTCGACCGAGTCGGCAACCTCGTGGACTCGAAAACGATGACCGTGGGCGGCACACCGGAGATGCTGCTGTTTGCGTCGCCTGGCCCCACAGGGATCCGGTACCTCGTGATTGAAGCTCCCCAGGACGAGGCCATCCTGCACAAAGTCGAATGCACCGGGAGGCAGCGTTTCAAGCACCCGCGCGAATCGAAGTGGTCGCAGCTTGAACACCCGCCGTGGCTGGAAAGGCCCGGAGTGGCGGAACCGTACCGGCAGCGCCGCCGCCGAGGCCCTTTGTCGGTCGCGACCTTCGGCCCGACATGCGGCGCGGCGCCTTGCGAGGGGAGAGCGACTTCAGAGAAGCCGAATGATTCTGCTTCTCCATCATGAAGACGATCCGTCGGCCCCGGTGATTCACCGGGGCCTGGCGGAGCGAAGGCTTGGGCCCATTGCTGCCCTCAGCGATACCGATGCAGCCCTGGTAGAGGTGGTTCACCGTGTAAACGATGGCGTCGCCTCCACGACGCTGGTCCTCACCGATGGCCAGCGTGTCGGGGACGCGGGACGCCCCAGCCGTAATCAACCGATGGAGGTGGTTTGCGCCCCACTTGACAGGCCTCCAAGGCGAGGACGCCCTCTATGGGTCGGCAGAGCTTCAGGCTACATGGATGAGCATCCTCCATGGGTTGGGTGGGAAGGTGGTCAATACGCACCAGACCCCTTTGGGCTTGCCGGGCGGATGGGCTCGACCGTGGAGTGGGCGGCCTATCTTCGCAACGCCGGGATTCCTGCGGATTTGGACGCCGAGGTTTCACGGCTTAGCGACTCGGTGATCGTCATCGGCCGCAGCTTCTCTGCCACCTTCGATGCGAACCTAGCGCGCGAGCTCGCTGGGCTACTTATCGCCGAGGGATTACGCACCGCCGAGATGCGTTTTGCCAGAGGCCGTGACGGGCTTCTAAACCCGTCCGTCGAAACGTGTGTGGATTTCAGCGGACTGGGCCCCGCTGCCATCGATGCCCTCGGGAGGCTCATCAGGGACTTGGCCTCATGATCCTGCTCCTGGGGATACCGTCAGAAGCGCCCTTGGAAATGGTCGAGACTGCATTGCGCGAGGAGCGAGTGTCGTACCGATTGTGGAACCAGCGGCACTCGCTCGACACTTTCGTGCTCGAGCCTCGACCCTTCGGGTCCGGGGGGAGGAGGTCGACCTGTCCTCCGTCACGGCGGTGTATGTTCGCCCTGCGACCATCTCGTGCTTCCCGAATACGAATCGGCCGCTCGGGAATCTGCTCGCCATATCGACGAGTTGCACCGCTGGTGGATTTCGTGGCTGGCAGCAACCACCGCCCGAGTGATCAGCCCATTGCGGGCAATGGCGTCCAACGCGTCGAAGCCGTATCAGGCACAGCTCATCGCACAAGCCGGTTTCGTACCCCAGAGACTCCTTGGCGCACCAACGCCTGCCGACGCGGTGGATGAGTTCATCCGGCTCTACGCAGGTGAGGTTGTCTTCAAGTCGGTTAGTTCGACGCGGTCCTGTTGAACGGAGGTGGGTCCCGCCGATCTCGCCCGGCTCGGCGACGTTCGGGCATGCCCGACGCAATTCCAGCAGAGGGTCGGAGGGGTCGACGTTCGCGTTCATGTCGTTGGCCACGAGGTCTTCGCCACCCGCATTGAATCCTCCGCCGATGGACTATCGCTACGGGTCCCGCGATGGTGTAGAAGCACAGCTCTCGGTGGAGACGCTCGACGCCGGCATCGCAGAGAGATGCCGGCTACTGGCGGGCGAACTCGGTCTCCGATTCGCCGGAATCGACCTTCGCGCCGACGAGGACGACGTGTGGTGTCTTGAGGTGAACCCGGCGCCGGCATTCTCCTACTACGAGGCGCATACCGGCCAGCCGATCGCTCGAGCTGTGGCCCGCCTCCTCGTGAGTGGCGAAGGAGCGCGCGAGGCCGCTCGCCGTAGTGGCCGGTCTGAGCGTCTCGAGTCAGTGGTCACCGTTGGGGACATATCGGTCGGCGATCAAGCAATGGCTCTCCGACGCCCGACACGTCCTCAACCGAGTGCGCATGAGCTGCTGGTTCCGGGGGCAAACAAGGGCACCCGCCCCGCCTGCGATACCGAAGTCTTCCGGACCCGTACTCGCAGGGGATGCGGACGACCGAGTCCGAGCCGATCGAGCCCGATGTCACGCCGCTGTGCTGGCCGGCGAACTCGAACTGGATCAGGCGTAGCGCACGCTCCCCGGACCCTGCCGCACCAGAACCGCCATCTGATCATAGAAGGAAGTACAAGTAGTCGCTCGCCTCAAGCTGAGCCACCACCTGGGCCAAACCGTGGGCCTTCGTGGGATCTGGCAGCTCCGCAAATGCGTCGACAATCGGCCCGGGGGAGTGTCAAAACTCCGGTGCAAATGCCTGCTGGCCTGAGATGCTGACCCGCCTGTGGCTTGGCGGAAAGGACAGGCAGTGACAGATACGAGAATGCCGGCGACGCGCTCGTCGGAGGACAAGCACCTCGCTGAGCAACTGGTCGAACGAGCAAAGAGCGATGGCGTGGAGCTGGTCGGCCCCGATGGGTTGTTGTCCGGGTTTGGCAAGGATGTGTTGGAGGCCGGGCCGCGGCTGAGATGTCGGAACTTCCTAGGTATGACGAGCACGACGCGGCGGGCCGGAACAAAGCCAACTCCCGTAACGGCACCCGGACCAAGAAGTTGCTGACGGATGTCGGCCCGGTCGACATTGAGGTGCCGAGGGATCGTGACGCCAGCTTCGAATCGCAGCTGGTCAAGAAGCAGCAACGCCGGCTGTCGGGGGTTGATGAGATGGTGATCTCGTTGACCGCCAAAGGCTTAACCACTGGTGAGGTGCAGCACATATGGCGGAGGTCTACGGCGCCGACGTGTCTCAGGCGGTGTTGACAACAGGGCCAGCTTGTCCGGTTCCTTCGATGCTCCGAATGACGTGGCTGGCCATGACGAGCAGATCACGAACCTTCGAGGAGTGGACAGTGGACGGTCAACGACGCCAGCTCGACGTGGTGTCCGTCAGGTGTCCGTCAGACAACCCAAAACGACCAAATACGACCAGACTTGACGACAGGCGAAATCCCTTGTCCCGTATGGGTTTCTTGCCAATTGGCCAGTGATCTCAAGACCCTTGATCTGCCCTTACAAGGCAGAGGTCACTGGTTCGAGTCCAGTAACGCCCACGAGTGGAGCAAGGTCCCGTACCATGTCAGGGGTCGGTGCAGTGGTTCTGACGCTGGGTTGCGGTTGTGCCGGTCAGTAGTTCGAAGGCTTGGTGCAGTACGGCGCAGGATGTTTCGGGAATGCGGTGGGCAAGCGGGTCCTCGATCAGTCCCACATCAGGATCTCGGCGGCTTGCTCGTTTCCGCTGTCTTGCCAGACCTCGTCGTTCCACTGATCGAGGTTGCGCAGGGCAAGGAACTCCTGCTGGGCTGCTTTGCTGACGAAGGTTGCGTTCCAGGCGTGGCCGGGTTCAGCGGTGCGGGAGTGGGGCGATAATCCGGGGGGGCGCCACCCACGGCAGACGGGAGACCTCGTGCGGTATTGGATCAAGTACAGCAACGACGGCGACCAGATCGGCCTCTACCGGTTCGGTGACAACAAAGGCCAGTTCGTCAACCAGCGCCGCAAGTGGCAAACCGACAACCGCATCCTCGCCCAAGTCGACGGAATTGGCGGCGACGTGTCATGGGAAGTAGCCACCGAGGAAGAGGCCGCCGAGTTCCTGGCTGTTCACGCCCCTGGCCTCAAACCGTAGGAGTAGGGTGAGCATGTTTTCCTATCCGGCCGGTGATGGGATGCGGGATGTAGACGGAGATGAGCAGGAGCCAGCCGGGGAAGACGAGCGCCACCAACAGGCTCAACGAGAGTGTGACAAGCAGTACGGTTGCCGCAGCGAATGTCACGATGGCCAGCCACCGCGGCATCGTTCGGGTCCGGACCCAGATGGTCCCGAGAGAGATCATGAACACCGACGCCATGCGCGTTCCGTACGTTTTGGTCGATCGATACATCAGGTCACGAGCGAAACGGTAGACGTTGCTGTCGCCGATCTCGTCGGGACGAGTCCCGTAGGCCGCCAGCGTCGCCGACGCGGTGGCCGCCGAGACGAACATGAGGGCCACGAACAACAGTCCGCTCCCGAAGAACACGGTCGAGAAGAACTGGTCCTCACTCCTCCCGATTCGGTCGCGGACCACGCCCATGAACCACAGTCACGCGATGCCTGATAGGGAGATGAGGCCGAGCGCCCCGGCGACGGTGGCCGCGTTCTCCTCGATCCATTCCCATTGTCGGTCGGAGCGGCAGGAATAACGAGCCGGAGCATCACGTACGACGTCCCAAGCAGGAGGGCAAACACAATCCCGGCGACGGCCGCCGCTCGCGGTGTGCGCAATCGTGCTGGGTCGATGCTCGACTCGCCCGCCATGTTCCCTGCTACCTCACCCGTCGACCCGTCGGCCTGATATCTCGGCAGAACGTCACGTCCTTGCCGTCCCGGGGAGCAGTTCGAACAGCAGGTCGAACTCCACCAGCGATGCCAGCATCCTCTGCAGGCCGCTGAGATCACCATCCACGTCGCTGGCGCCTGATGCGATCAGCTCTTCGAACGAGCGCTGGCCGAGCATCACCTGTTCGAAGTCGGCACGGTCGACGACGATCGTGACCGTGGCGTCGTCCGATTGGAACCCCATCTGGGTGGTAAGCGTCGCATTGGAAAGCTCAACCACGAGTTCCTCCCCGCTGTCGGGATGACGGATGTTGGCCACGAATGCGACATCCCCGACCTTGGAGCCGTCCATCCGGATGGCGAGATAGTCGAAGTACATCTCGGTGGTGAGCGCACGCAGTACGTCGGGGGACGACACGGCTGGCACGGTTCCTTCGGGGATGCCGTTGCGCAGCTCGAGGGCAGCAGCGAGGAAGCTGTTTCGCACGCTGGGGCTCTCTTGCTGGTAGCCGAGCTGTTCGAAGACGTCGGCCAGTAGCTGCTTGGCATCGACATTGTCGGGCTCGGCATAGACGAGCTTGTTGAGAATCTCCTGCGCTTCCCGGTACCGGCCCTCGTCGTGGAGCGCCCGACCCTTCGCCAGGATCGGCTCGGAACCACCCATCATCTCGACGTACAGCGGGGCCGAATCCCTCGGAGACAGTGGGATCAGGGTCGCGGGATTGGCGTCCCAATACCCGAGGTAACGGTTGATCACGGCCCGCGAGTTGTGTTCCTCTGAGCCGTGATAGGAATGCGCCGGCCACTGCTTCGTGAGTGATTCGGGTTGGCGGTACACATTGTGGATCTCGTTGATCGTCACGCCCTGGTTGGCGAGATGCAGCACGTGGTTGTTGAGATGCGCGTAGGCATCGCGCTGGGTGCGCATCACCTCCTGGATCCGGTCGTTCCCCCACCGGGGCCAAGTGTGGGAGGCAAACATCACATCTGCCTCCTTTCCGAAGAGGTGGAGTGCCTCACCGATCTTCTTCGACCACACGAGCGCATCGCGCACGAGCGCTCCACGCAACGTGTAGATGTTGTGGATGGTGCCGACGATGTTCTCTGCGGCCCAGAACGCCTTCTTGTCTGGCAGGTAGGTGTTCATCTCGGCGGGCGCCTCGGTGCCCGGCGTGTTGTGGAAGACCATTGGGATGCCGTCGACCGTGTGGTGCTCGATATCCTCGGTGATCACCAGCGAAGGTTGGATCAGGCTCGGTCGCCCTGCGGCGGTGTTTTTACCGATCGCCTGGTCGACGTGGCCGTATGGGTTGGCAGGCATGAGCGCGCCGTACTGGAAGAAGGCACGCCGGAGCATCGCATTCCCGGCGTACACGTTCTCTGCGACGGCATGCTCCATGAAGCCCTCGGGGACGATGACGGGTACTGTCCCGGCCCGAACGTCGGCCTCGTCGATGAGTCCGCGCACGCCGCCGAAGTGGTCGATGTGCGAGTGCGAATGGATCACGGCGCTGACCGGCAGATCCTCCACGTGTTGCCTGACGAGGGCGTGAGCAGCTCTCGCCGTCTCGACGGTCGTGCCGGTGTCGAATACGATCCATCCCGTCGCTCCCCGCACAAACGTGAGGTTGGCGAGGTCGAATCCGCGGACCTGATAGATGCCCTCCATGACCTCATAGACGCCATAGGCCATGTTGAGGATCGCCTGGCGCTGCAGCGAAGGATGGATCGAATCGAAGTCCTCACCCTCGAGCAGGAACTCGTAGCGGCCCATGTCCCACGCCACACTGCCAGAGTCGGCCATGATCTTGTCGTAGTCGGGTCTCGCGATGAACCCCCGCCGAGCTTCCTCGAAATCGCGATCGTCGTCGAAAGGCAGGCGGCGACGTTGCTCCTCCTGAAGTGCGCGGGTGAACGCGGACGGCTCTCTACCGTTTGGGTGGAAATGGGCATACTCCGACATGCTGCTCCTATGGGAATGCGGGGATCTCAGGGCGACGATAATCCGTGGCGAGCCCGTACAACGCCACCCAACAGGCCCGGAGCGAACCAGGCAACGTCCAGACTCCAACGGGCGGCGGCCGGATCACGGTGGTGTCGAATGGATGCAGACCGACCCGGCATGGAAGGACCATCTCCTGTTTTTCGAGGACTTCAACGCCGACAACGGCGCCGGTCTCGGAGCGTCGCATCAGGCAGGCTGAACTGCTCTCGCCGCGAACCGCATCCTGGATCGTCCCTCCGCACGCTCGATCCGAAGCATTGGCCGGTGAGCTGCGAGGCAGCCGGCCAACGGAAGGCTCAAGTCGAGCGCGGCCGGACGAGCACAACCACCGAGCGTGGTCCAACTTGGACGTCCATCGACCGCAGCCGCTCCCCGATGAGAGCTTCGGCGATGTCATCCGGTGGAGCGGCGCCGGTGTCGATCGCCCGGTGCCACCGCTGGGGCGAGCCGTCCTGGACGGTGAAAGTCAGCGGCTCCCACCACGTGTTGATCATCACGTAGAGGTCATCGTCGTCCTCCGAATCGCCGCGGAGGTGGTAGGAGAGCGAATGGGAGTGGTCGGCCATGTCGGTGTCGGGTCCAACGCCGTGCCAGCTGACATCGTCCCGCCAGTAGGTGGAGCGGCCGATCGACGGATGGGCGGCCCGGAAGGCGATCAGGCGTTTCACGAACCGGTGGTAGTCCGTGAACCGTTCCCGGCGCGACCAATCGAGCCAAGAGATCTCGTTGTCCTGGTTGTAGGCGTTGTTGTTGCCAGACTGGGTGTCGAGGAACTCATCTCCTCCCCGGATGAGCGGGCTGCCGTTCGACAGCATCAGGATCGTCATGAAGTTCTTCGCCTGGCGCAGCCGAAGCGCCATGACCTCGTCGGGGACACCCGCGTCGCCCTCCCAGCCACAATTCCACGAGAGGTTGTGGTCGCTTCCGTCGGTGTTGTCGTTGCCGTTGGCTTCGTTGTGTTTCGTGTTGTAGGACACCAAGTCGTAGAGCGTGAAACCGTCGTGAACCGTCGTGAAGTTGATGCTCTGGTAGGGCCGGTACGCATCGAGCAGGGTGTCGGGGAAGAGGTCGTCGCTGCCGTAGAGCCGATGCATCATCTCGGGGACGCGCCCGTCGTCGCTCTTCACGAACGATCGGACGGCATCGCGGTACCTGCCGTTCCACTGTGCCCAGAGGAGGCCGGGGAAGCTGCGCCCGAGTTGGTAGGTGTTGATGTCCCATGCTTCTGCAATGAGACGCACGTCGCGCAGGGTCGGATCAGTACGGATCGACGTGAGGATGGGCGGATCTTCGAGGTTGAGGCTCCCATCGGCGTTGCGGGTGAAGATCGTCGCCAGATCGAAGCGAAACCCGTCCACGTGCATCTCCCGCACCCAATACCGCAAGCTCTCCAGAATGAAGGTCCGGCTGTAGCGGTGAGCTGCGTTGAAGACGTTGCCGCAACCGGTGTCGTTGCGATAGGTGCTGCGGTCGGAGCCCAGCAGGTAGTACGTGGAGTTGTCGATGCCGCGGAAGCTATAAGTGGGCCCGGACTCGTCGCCCTCGGTGGTGTGGTTGTAGACGACATCGAGGATGACTTCGATATCCGCTTGGTGGAGTGCCTTGACCATGTCGCGGAACTCGTCGAGCTGCTCGGCGTAACCCTCCGAGGCGGCGTACTGGCCGTGAAGCGCCAGGAACCCCAGCGTCATGTAGCCCCAGTACGATCCCTCCTGCGGATCCGCTTGGAACACCGGCATGAGCTCGACCGCCGTCACACCGAGTTCCTTTAGATAGGGGATCATGTCGATGACGCCCACGTACGTCCCCCGGTGAGGAGTCGGGACGGGTGAGCTGTCGGATTTCGTGAACCCACGGACGTGGAGCTCGTACATGATGAGGTCGTGGCCGTGGCGCTCCGGTCGCCGGTCACCCGTCCAGTCGTACCGGTGCCGGACGCAGTCGAGCATCCCGAGCGGAGCACGACCGGCGTTGGGGCCTGGACCCCGCGCCGCAACCCGGCTGAAGTTCGGCGGGAAGTAGATGCCCAACGCCATCGGGTCGAGCAGCGTCTTGTCCGGGTCGAACCGGTACCCGCGGCCTGGATCGAAGGGCCCGTCGACGGTGAAGGCGTAGAACGCAGCCGGATCCACCACCGTGGCCGGAACCATCACGTGCCAGAGCCGTGAGGTCTTGTTGTGGAGCGGATCGAAGGTGATCGAGCGCTGCGGCGTCGCCACGTCATCCTCCCCAAACAGGTGCAGGGTCACCCCGGTCGCCCGCTTCGAATAGAGC
Source organism: uncultured Acidimicrobiia bacterium (assembly GCA_963704825.1). GTDB lineage: Bacteria > Actinomycetota > Acidimicrobiia > Spongiisociales > UBA5794 > CAVPHV01. The sequence continues at coordinate 348,811 of CAVPHV010000018.1, read as the reverse complement.
CCGAAGTTGTAGGCATCGAGGCTGTGGACGTACGTCACGCCCGGAATCGGGGCGCCTTCCTCTGAGTACCAAACATCCACGGGATTCAGCCTTTCCAGGATCGGGCGGACCGCACCGTCGCAGAACCGCCGGCCGGCGATCATTCTTGTTCTCCAGGAACCTACCTGCGGAAGGTGAACGGAGGTTGACGACCGCGAGACCCCGCGCCGGAGCGGGAGCCGCACCGGGCTGTCTGGCTGAGGTGGCGAAGGCACCCGGCACGTTCCGACACTGGTGATGTTTCAGTGGCAGCTCAGCGGCGGGCGGACCGAAGGCCCATTGTGTCGCAGCCCCCGTGCCCCGAGCCTCGCCTACTGGAGCACTTCGCACGATTCGTATGCCTCGCCGCGAGTGCATTCGTCGTTGTCTGGCCCGCCGTTGAGGGTGTCGGTGCCGTCTCCGCCGTCGAGGGTGTCGTTTCCCGTCTTGCCGTAGAGGTGATCGTCTCCGACTCCGCCGTTGAGGGTGTCGTCGTCTTGGGATCCGATCAGCGTGTCGAGTCCGCCGCGCCCGTTGAGGGTGTCGTCTCCGGGGAGACCACTGAGCACGTTGCGATGGTTGTCACCGACGATGGTGTCCGAGTGTGGTGACCCCATGACGTCTTCGATTCGGGTCAGCGTGTCGGAGCCCTGCCCGGACGCGATCCCGGCGATCAGGTTCACGTTGGCGCCGTTCGGTGCTGCGTAGAAGACGGCCTGGTCTCGGCCCGACCCACCGTCGATACCGTCGTTGCCGGCGCCGCCGTTGAGTCTGTCATTGCCGGCACCGCCGTACAGTCGGTCATCGCCGGCCTTGCCCTGAATGAGGTCGTCGCCGCTGCCGCCACAGATCAGGTCGGCTCCACCCATCCCGTAGATGATGTCGTTACCGCCCATGCCGTGGATCACATCGTCACCCGCCGTACCCCACAGCGTGTCGGCGCCGTCGGTTCCCACCCTCGTTGCGGCCGTTCCCCGGCACTCGACGGAGCCCGAGGCATACCTGCGTACGAACACATCGTAGGAACCAGCGCTGGTGTGGCCCGGCAGCGCCCCGCCCCGTGTGTCCGGTGACGTACACCCCGGCGGTGTCCGTCGCCACGCCCATGGCCCTCGTCGCCATCGGAGGTGCCGAACTGGCGGGTCCACCCCTTGGTTCCATCGGTGTTGTACTTGCGCACAAACACATCGCGCAGCCCGGCGGAAGTTTGGCGCGGTAACTGCCGCGTCAGTGGATCCGGTGACGTACACCCCGGTGGCGTCCACCGCCACCCCGTAGCCCCAATCACCCATGCTGGTGCCGAACTGGTCGGTCCACCTCTCGGTTCCGTCCGTGTCGTACTCTGCGGACAAACACATCGCGGAGCCCGGCGTTGGTTTGGCCCGGCAAGACCCCGTCCGTGGATCCGGTGACGTAGACCCCGGTGGCGTCCACCGCCACCCCCAGGCCCCAGTCGTCGGTGCTGGTGCCGAACTGGCGGGTCCACCCCTCGGTCCCGTCCGTGTCGTACTTGCGCAGAAACGCATCGCGCAGCCGGCGTTCTTGGCCAGGCAAGACCCCTCCGGTGACGTAGACCCCGGAGCGTCCACCGCCACCCCCAGGCCCCGGTCTCGGTGCTGGTGCCGAACTGGCGGGTCCACCCCTTGGTCCCGTCCGTGTCGTACTTGCGCACGAAACGCATCGCTCCAGTCCGGCGTTGGCTTGGCCAGGCAAGGCCCCGTCCGTGGTTCCGGTGACGTAGACCCCGGTGGCGTCCACCGCCACCCCCGGCCCCGAGTCGTCGGTGCTGGTGCCGAACTGGTGGGTCCATACCTCGGTCCCGTCCGTGTCGTACTTGCGCAGAAACGCATCGCGCAGTCCGGCGTTCGTTTGGCCAGGCAAGGCCCCGTCCGTGGTTCCGGTGACGTAGACCCCGGTGGCATTCACCGCCACCCCAGCCCTCGTCGCTGCTGGTGCCGAACTGGCGGGTCCATACCTCGGTCCCGTCCGTGTCGTACCTGCGTACAAACACATCGTCGGAACCCGCTCCCGTTTGGTCCGGCAACACCCCACCCGTGGTTCCGGTGACGTAGACCCCGGTGGCGTCCACCGCCACCCCCCAGCCTTTGTCATAGCCGGTAGTGCCGAACTGGTCGGTCCATACCTCACCCTCATCCGCCGACGCGGCGCGGTCGGTCAGCATCACCCCAACACACAGAACGGCCACCAAGCCGACAACCTTCAGATCGCGAAACGATCTGCCACCCATCGCCATTCCTTCCACGAACGACTCCTTCACCCTCACCGCCAACACTCGAGACGCCTAGAGGCCAACGACCCCGTGACCGGCTGGGACCACGGCAACGAGGGCTGTGCTGGGGCAAGCCGAAGTCGAATCGTTCCTTCCGGGTTGAAGAAGCAACTCGCGCACTGCCGGTGTCCCAGACACGCGCCGAAGCTCGGATCAAGATCCAGTATCGGAACGAAGCCAGGTACAGCCGGCGCTGGCTCAGCTCGGTGTTCGGATGACCATCACCGACCGAATGGGAGAACCACTACCGTCACACGACCGAAACCCTGGCTGCCTCACAACGGTGACCGGCCAGAATGGGGGAATCCCAGGCACGTCGCCCGCTCGTCATCGAGCCTGCCGTCGCCGGGCGGCCGACCATGCGCACAGGCCCATCCCAATCACCCCGGCCAGCGTGGCTCTGGAGTGTCGCGACCCGCCGCTGCAGGTGTTCAACTCGATCGGCGCTGGGTTCGCTCGTGGTCGTTCCGATCATGCGGCGCACGGTATTGTCGATGTGGGTGTTGGCGATGTGGTCTGGGCTCGACAGGTCGATTGCAGCGAGGATCAAGCCGACGTCGGTGCACGGCGGGCACCGACGAATGTGGTTCCTCGTGGCCACTTCGACCCCGTCTGTCGGCGGTTCAGTAGACACGCCGACCACGGCAATCTCGCGGATGCGGCCGGCCTCGAACGTATCCTCGGCGCCGTCAGCGCCGACCAGCGCCGGAGTCTGAGCGACCTCGACCTCCCCGTATCCCAAGGTGACATAGGCGCGCTGCACCCGAGTCTGCTCTCCGAGCCATGCGGTCGGATCAAGGGTGATGGGTTGAACAACGAGGATCTCTCGGCCGCAGCAGTCGATTGCCAGACCCGGCTGAACCACGACGATTGCTGAGGCTGGTTGGCTCGCCTCGACGGCAAGTCCACAGACCGTGCCATATCCGTGGAGGTAGCGGTTGTGTAGACGTTGCTTGGCAAGGTGGTAGTCCTGCTCGGCGGTGAAGTCATCCGCCCCCAGCAGTTGGCCTGCGAAGAACCGGCTCCGTTCGAGCGGCTCTTCGGTCGGGCACGGGATCGGTCTGGTGCTTGGCACGGTGTCCTCCCTGTTTCGCAGTGAAGGTAGATGACGGCGCTACACGTTTATGCGCCTGTTTCCATCAGAGCCCTCGCCGCGCGAGCTGAAAAGGGGCGGAAGTCCGTTGTAGAACTTCTCGAGATCGACCACCACTACCGAGCACACCTCGAGCGTGGCGCCTAGTGCCGCCCCGGAGTCGGCGCACCCGGACCGGATGATCCCGAACCTCGTTTGCGTCGTCCCCTGTTCTTTCGGGTGTGGCGAGTCTTGGCTGCCGTGACGATGCCGGGTGCCGCTTGTGAGTTTCAGCACCGGTTGGCCCTGATGATCAACCCATCGTCGGGTAGCGAGCAGGCATCCTCGACAACGGAGATGGTCACCTCGTAGCGGTCGACGGTCTGCCCATCTACCTGGACTTCGAGGGCCAGGAGCGACTCGCCGAGCGCACCGGCGGTGAATCGGTGGATCGTGACCGGCAGGAAGGGTCCTTCGTACTCGCCGACCCACGCACCTGCGGGTCGTGCCGGGATGCGTTCGACCCCTTCGAGGTGGATCAGGTCCTCGTCGATCTCAACGATCACCCATTCGGCGTCGGGGTAGGCGCCGTTGCCGAGCAATCCCATCTCGAACGGTTCCGCTGGCTCCACTTGTGCCTTGAATCCGAACTCTTCCTCACCGAGATCCAGGTCCTCGAATACCGAATCGGACTCGCATGCCCCCAAGAGAATCGCGCCTGCCGCCACCAAAGCCACGGATCGCAACCGCATCACGTCGCACCTCCTCGCCCTACTGCCATTGTCTGCCCACAGGCCCTGGCCTGCAACACCCCACACGACGACCACTCGTCCACGACGGGGAGTCACCGCCGGAGGGATCGATTGATCAGTTCTGTTCGCGGTGACGCGCCGGGCGAAGGCGACAGCAGCGCCACCCTCTTCCACATCGCACAACCCGAAGAGGGTGCTCGAGTCGTCGCGTATCTCGTATCAGATACTGGTGCACTCATCACCGGCAACGTGATCCAGCTCCGATGACCCACGCATATCCGCACCTCGGAGTGCGGGGCTACGGGCGTAGCTCGAGGAAGCCGGCCGCTGCGAAGTCCTGATCGAACGCAAGCGTTTCGCGAAGGCGGCGATCGCGCATCACCTGAAAGCTTGTCGCATCGACGAACGAGTAGCTCCTTTCGTCGTGCTTTCGCAACCAAGCCCACGCCTTGTCTTCCTGGTCGATGGTGATCCGGTGGAGGGCGAGTTTGGACTGCTGTTGGAGGACTTCGATCCGATCGAGGAAAGCCAGTGCAGAGCGATGACCGTCCTTGCGGCGGAGAAACGTCCAGGTCTCGCCGACCACCAGATTGGTGGTAAGTACCTGTTCGGTAGGTCCAAGATGGGCGAGCAGCACCAGCGCATCAGAGTGTCGTCCATCATTGGGGAGGGACCACGCAACCCACCAGCTGGTGTCGGCGAACTTCACGAGTCGTAAACCACTTGATCGATCTCGCCCGGCTCGGCCGTGATTTCCTCGCCTCCGAAGCCGGCCAGCTGGTGCCACGGATCGTCGGCCAGCTGGGTGTCCAGGTTGGGGAGGACTGTGGCCAGCCCGCGGCGGATCAGCTCGGACTTGGAGATGCCTCGGCGTTTCGCTTCGGCTGCTGCTTCGGCGTCTAGCTCGTCGGGGATGGTGATGGTGATGGTCTTCATGGGAGCATCATACATAGCCACTGTTGCGGTGCCTACATAGTTCGCTGTCAACGTATTGAGGTGCGCCGGCTCGGCGGCTCACGCTCGTCTTCACAGCGAAACCCAGCAGATCGTTTGGCATTGGGGTCGGCCTCGGGGCGACCAATTCCGGCCCAACTAAGTCCACGGTGATGTCCTGCAGGGCGCTGGGGGCACCGCATGGATGCAGGCGTCTAGGAAACCAGGTCTTGGGGTCCCGTCCGAAGTCGGGGAGCCACATGCCACGCCTCCGCCGAGTCAACACGATATCCCACTTGACCTCCACAAAGGTACAAAGGCGCCCAGGGCATCATTGGCGGCTTGAGTCTGCTCACGCGGACATCCAGCCGTCCCCGAGGCCGCCCACAGCGACACACATGCGCGCCGCTGTGGTGCCGGACGCTCGGAGCAGACCGACCGTTCGGGGGCCTGCCTCGCAACGTCACCAGTTGTCGGACCTATCTGCTGAGATCACGCAAGGTCGAAGCGATCGAGATTCATCACCTTGATCCACGCCGCGACGAAATCACGCACAAACTTCTGCTCGGCGTCGTCACTCCCGTAGACCTCGGCGATCGCCCGGAGCTCAGAGTTCGACCCGAAAACGAGGTCGACGCGTGCTGCCGGTCCACTTGAGCTCGCCGGTCCCGCGATCGCGACCCTCGAACGTGTCCTCGAAGTCCGAGGTCGCCTTCCACTCCGTTGCTGTGTCGAGCAGGTTCACGAAGAAGTCGTTGGTCAGCGTCTCGGGTCGGTTGGTGAAGACCCCGTGCTCGGACTGCCCGGCGTTGGCGTTCAGGACGCGCATGCCGCCGAGGAGGGCCGTCATCTCAGGTGCGGACAGCGTCAACATGAACGCCTTGTCCACCAGCAGATGCTCGGCCGAGAGCTCGTGACCCCCTTGAGGTAGTTGCGGAAGCCGTCTGCGCTCGGCTCGAGCACGGCGAACGACGTGATGTCGGTCATTCTCCTGAGTGGCGTCGGTGCGCCCCGGCGTGAAGGGGACCTGCACGTCGTGCCCGGCCTTCTTTGCGGCCGACTCGACGGCGGCGCAGCCGCCCAGCACGATCAGGTCGGCGAGCGAGACCATCTTGCCGCCGGTCTGGGAGCCGTTGAACTGCTGCTGGATTCCCTCCAGGATCTCCAGCACCTGGGATACGCCGGACGTGACGTTGACGTCCCACTCGGCCTGGGGCGAGAGGCGGAGGCGCGCCCCGTTGGCGCCACCACGCTTGTCGGTGTCACGGTAAGTCGAGGCCGACGCCCAAGCGGTCGTGACCAGCTGGGAGATGGACAGGCCCGAGTCGAGGATCTTGCTCTTGAGCGCCGCGTGTCCTCTTCGTCGATCAGCTCATGCGTGACCTCGGGAACCGGGTCCTGCCAGATCAACGTCTCCTTCGGGAACCCACGGACCGAGGTAGCGTGAGACGGGTCCCATGTCGCGGTGCAGCAGCTTGTACCACGCCCGGGCGAAAGCGTCGGCGAGCTCGTCGGGGTTCTCGTAGAAGCGCCTCGAGATCTCCTTGTAGACCGGATCCACGATCATCGCCATGTCCGCCGTCGACATCATCGGGGCGTGCCGCTTCGACGGATCGTGCGCGTCAGGCACCGTGCCCTGCGCCTCGGGGTTCTTGGGTGTCCACTGATGCGCACCGGCAGGGCTCTTGGTCAGCTCCCACTCGTAGTTGAACAGGTTCTCGAAGTAACCGTTGTCCCAGCTGATCGGATTGTTGGTCCAGGCGCCCTCGAGCCCGCTCGTGATCGTGTCGTCGCCCTTGCCGCTGCCGAAGCTGTTCTTCCAGCCGAGGCCCTGCTGCTCGAGGGGGGCACCCTCGGGCTCGGGACCGAGGTACTCGTCGGCGTCGGCCGCGCCGTGGGTCTTGCCGAAGGTGTGGCCGCCGGCGATGAGCGCGACGGTCTCCTCGTCGTTCATCGCCATGCGGGCGAACGTCTCACGGATGTCGCGGGCGGACGCCATCGGGTCCGGGTTGCCGTTCGGGCCCTCCGGATTGACGTAGATCAGGCCCATCTGGACGGCGCCGAGCGGATTCGCCAGCTCCCGGTCGCCGCTGTAGCGCTCGTCGCCGAGCCACTCCCGCTCCGGACCCCAGTAGACGTCCTCCTCGGGCGCCCAGATGTCCTCGCGGCCGCCGCCGAAGCCGAAGGTCTTGAAGCCCATCGTCTCCAGGGCGCGGTTCCCGGCAAAGATCAGCAGGTCGGCCCACGAGATCTTGCGGCCGTACTTCTGCTTGATCGGCCACAGCAGTCGGCGCGCCTTGTCGAGGTTGGCGTTGTCGGGCCAGCTGTTGAGCGGGGCGAAGCGCTGTGCGCCGGAGCCGCCGCCACCACGGCCGTCGGCGATGCGGTACGTGCCCGCGGCGTGCCACGACATGCGAATGAAGAGCGGTCCGTAGTGGCCGTAGTCGGCTGGCCACCAGTCCTGCGACTGCGTCATCAGGGCGTCGACGTCCTTGGCCAGGGCTTCGAAATCGAGGGTCTTGAACTCCTCGGCGTAGTTGAACGATCCTCGCCATGGGATCGGCCTGTGGGTTGTTCTGACGGAGGATCCTCAGGTTCAACTGATGCGGCCACCAGTGCTGGTTTGCCGTGCTTCCAACCGCCTGCTGAGCCGTGCTCATCACCGGGCACTTCATTGCCGACGGCTCGTCGCTGGCCGCCGTCGTGCCATTGTCTTTCGTGTTCATTTCGCTCCTCATTGGTTGGGCGGACATCGTGCAGCAGTTGCGCAACCTCGGTTGCGTCCTCGTCGACTGCCATGCGGGTTGCCCAGCTGTCGCCGACCATCACAGAACGGTAGCGGCGGCGCGTCCTTGCCGGATCGGCGATGACCGCTGACAGCGATTGGTCACTAGATCGGCAGGCTCTGCCCGACGAACAGGTGGTAGCCGAAGAGCACCGCCATTGCGATAGTCAGTGCTATCGAGAGCACCAGCGCCGACCGATGGCGTCGGAAAGCCCAGATCGCTTCGGAGACGATCATCCCGATCGACATCTTGACGATGCCCGCCCAGACCGGATGGATGTCGAACAGCGCCTTCATGAAGGGGTTCACCTCGGTGGCCCCCAGCAGCAGGCTCCGGTACGTCAATACGAGGTCGGCCAGGTTCAGCACGTTGTAGATGACGAGGACCAGGAGCAGGGTGCGCGGATTCTCGCGGTAGCTGACCAACATCCGGACGTAACGGGCGTACAAGCCGTCCGAAGGGGGCATCCGGCGGTCAAACCCGGTTCGTTGTTCGGGGTACACCAGTCGGTGGCGTCGGCGCCGGTCTGGACCTCTGCGTTCTTTTGGCGCTTCGATCGCCACGTTGCTACTCCGCGTGCTAGCCGCGTCACGCAGCGTACCCGCCTCGGCTGGACAATGGAACGCCGGCCCCAACCGCCACCGACGGGGTGTCGCGTCGATTGCTCGCAGCCACGTCGACGGCGGTCGGCTCACTCGCAACCGATCTTTGTCTCGGCCTTGCAGTCGTCGATTCCAGGCCCCCCTTGCGCCTCATCGGTCCCGGGTCCTCCCCGGATAAGGTCGTCGCCGGCCCTGCCGACGAGCAGGTCGTCACCATCGATGCCGCGCAACGAGTTGTCGAAGGCGTCGCCCCGGAGTACGTCGTCGCCCGGCGATCCCTTCGCCCATTCGAGGCTCTCAAGTGTGTCGCTTCCCGAACCTGACGCCACACCCGTGTCGAAGTCGACGTCGACGGGTCCGCCGACCGCTTGATACGTGACGCCGTCGAATCCCGTGTCCCCGACGACTCGATCATCGCCGCCCATCGGCGCCAACCGGTCGTGACCGGCGCCGCCGAACAAGCGATCCATGCCCCCGCCTCCGATCAGGACATCGTTGCCCTTCCTGCCCATGAGGCGGTCGTCGCCGCTGCCGCCGCACATGATGTCGTGACCGTCTCCGCCGTCGAGCACGTCGTTCCCAGTCAGACCCAAGATCACATCATTGGCGGAAGTGCCCGTGATGGTGTCGTGGCCGGCAGTTCCGACCTTGGTCGGGATGAGATCCCAGCATGTCCGCAGGTGGTAGGCGTCGGCCCGGCTATCAGATGTGAGAACGTGGGATCCCCGCACCGCGAGATAGCGTCCAGTCCCCGGCCCGTCACGGAGGTACCTGGCGTACCGCCAGTCACCGTACGAGCTGGCCCGGCGGGGATCGTCGACCCGGGTGTAGACCCACGTGCCGCCGGTTGTGGCGTCTCCGACCGCCAGGGTGGTGTCGTGAAGGGCCACGGCATCGCCGAAGTTCTGGGTCGGGCGCTTCAGGATCTGGACACGGCTCCAGGTTGATCCCGTCCGGTGGTACACGTGGACCTTGGCGACGTGAGGGGTGTTGGTTCCGGTGATGTCGGGATCACCGACCGCGATCGTGTCACCCCACACCGCAATCCACCCCTCGAGGTACCCGTTGCCGCTCGGCTGGCCCAGCTCCTGCTCGAGCGCCCACGACCCCCCGCTGCGACGAAACACGTGGACCGCGGGATCGCATGGTTCATGGCTGAAGTAGTCGCCGGCGACCAGCACGTCCTCGTGCAGATCAATGGAATAGCCAAACTCGCACCCGGTGTAGGCGGTCGCGGGGGAGAGTGTTCCCGTGCTGGTCCAGATTCCGCCGACGAGGTCGTAGATCGCGACGGTTCCGACTTCCGTCGTGGCCGCGATCGTCGTGTCCCACAGCGCGAGTCCTCTCCCGTTCGCCTCGCTGATCGAGGCGGTGTGTCCCCAGCTCCCTGCGGTGTACTCGAAGACGTGGGCCGAGGCGGCGCCTCCCGCGTGCTGCCCCACGACGATGATGTCACCGTGAACCTCAACGGCGAAGCCGAACCCATCGCCGCCGGTTGGCGGTGGCGGCAACGGTGAACTCAGCGTCTGTTGCCAGACCCAGGCGGCGCCGTTCCAGGTGTAGACATGAGCCTCGCCGGTGCCGGTTTGCCACTTGTAGTCGCCGACCACGGCCGTGGCGCCGTCTGTGGCCACATGGAACAGCCCTGAGGGTTGAAGGATCTGTTGGGTGCCCCACGGCTCGACCACCGGGGCTGCCGTCGCCGAGTGGCCACTTGCCACGAGACCAACCACAAACACCAACGCCAATACGGGTCGCCATCGCCTCATCGTGAGCACCTCCACCCTTGTCGCTGTATCGACCGTGGCCCTCCACTTCGATCGGGGCCAGGGTCCGACGTCACAATCTGGCGAATGGGTGGTGGCGGATACCAGCGACACTGGTGTGGCTGATACCCGCCAAACCCTAGAGGTCGATGCCGAGGCCGACGATGTAGGGGGTCTTGTCTCTGTATTCGATATAGACGAGCCAAGGTCGGCCGAGGGCGTCGGGTTCGAGTGCGAGGTAGAGGAAGTTCTGGCATTCCGATGGGAGCAGGGCAACGGACGAGTGTGGGTTCTTGGGGCTGATGTCCTCGGTTGCGTCGTAGGCGGTCATGAAGGCGGCTACGGCCCCCGACCATGATTCGTCGGTGCGGTCTCTGGCGGCGAGTCGGAGGGCCATTGAGGCGGGGACGAAGGTGACGTCGTGGGCGAGCGCCAGGAGGAGTCCGTCGCGGGAGAGGAGGTGTTTGATGCTTCGGCCGTTGCGGAGTCGTTCGACGAATTCGGCGACGAGTTGTGGTGGGCGTTGGTCCTCCATGAAGGTTTCGATGTCGACTTCTTGGACGAGGTGGTTGGCATCGATCCAGCCTTTGCCGTTTGCGGTCGTCACCGGGATCCAGGTGGCGTTGTTGATTCCCTGGGGTCGGCCGGTGGCGTGGATGGATCGGGCGGTCGGTTGGAATCGGTAGACGATGTCGCTGTCGGCGTTGGGTTCTTGGTAGGCGATGAGGAAGGCTTCGCGGTGCAGGAGGACTCCGGCGTAGTACCGCTTGCGGCGGGCGGCTACGAAGATTGGTGCGTTGGTGAGTCCTCCGCCGATGATGACCGAGCCGAGGGCGAGGAGGAGGAAGAGCATTGGGACGCGTAGGGCGAGGACGGTTTGCCAAAAGGCGGCTGCCATGAGGTTGACGCTCTGGATGCTGAATCCACCAATGGTGGCGCCCTGGGTTTGTTCGGCGGAGATCTCCACGCCATCGGGGGCAACGTCGTCGAAGAGTTCCTCGCCGGCGGTGAGGACGGCTTCCGGGATCAGGATGGTGGCCTTGACGTCGGTGGAGCCGCCGTTGCCGTCTACCACGGTGTAGGTGATGGTGTCGGTCCCGGCCTTGCCGCTGGTCGGGTCGTAGCTGAGGGAGCGGTGGTCCAAGATCGTGACGGTGCCGAGTTCCGCGACCGAGACTCGCGCGATCCGTAGCGGGTCGCCGTCGACGTCGGTGTCGTTGGCGAGGACGGAGAGCTCAATCGGTTGGTAGTCCTCGACGGTGCAGGCATCGGGGACCCCGACGGGGGCGTCGTTGACGGGTCGCACAGTGATGCGTACTTCAGTGGAAGCACGTAGCCCGCCGGGGTCTTCGACGGTGTAGCGGAAGACGTCCTCGCCGTTGAAGTCGGCCATCGGCTTGTAACGCAGCGTGTTCTTCTCGCCGGTGGGGGTCGTGATGCCGCCGTTACGCGGACTGGTCCAGGCGACCACTGTCAACGGGTAGTTCTCCGGGTCGTGGTCGCTGTCGACAACCGGGTCGAAATCGACGTGGCCGTCTTCGTCAACGAAGACTGATTCCGGTTCCGGCTCCGGTGGCTCGTTGATGATGGTGATGTAGACGTCTCCCCAATTCCGATCGCCGTTCGGGTCCTCAACCTCATAGGTGAACTGATCGGTACCGGAGGAGCCGGCGTTGTGCCGGTACGTGAACGAACCATCCGAGTTCAGCGTCAGCCTGCCCTTGGTGGGCCCGGTATAGACGAAGGCCGACAACGATCCGCCATCAGGATCGAGATCGTTTTCGAGAACGCCCTCGGGTGGCGTGAGAATCCCACCGAACCCGACCGTGTAGTAGTCATCCACAACGACTGGTGCGCCTGGTGGCGGGTTGCTGACTATCCAGTCAAACGAGGTCGTATCAGAGGCCCCGAACTCGTCGGAGAGGGTCACGGTCACTGTGTGGGTTGCGGCACTCCCAGGAATCGGCGTGCCGGCGATGAGGCCGTTGGTGCTTCCGATCGTCATCCCGGGAGGGAGACCCCGAGCAGCCCAGGTCAGGTTGTTGGCTGGCACGTCCGGGTCCGAGCCCTGCATCCGGAGGCTGTCACTCGCGCCCACCGGGGTCTCTTGATTGCCTGGATGTTCCACCACCGGTGGCTGGTTGGTTTCGTTCACGTCGATGGTGATCGGTCGGGTGGCCGAGGCGTTGGTTGCCGACGGGCCGACCAGGGCGTTGTCGCTGACGGTGATCGAGAAGCGGTGGGTGTGCGGGCCCTGTGCTTCGGTCGGTGTCCAGGTGAACACCCCGGTGTTTGGGTCGATCGAGGCGCCGAACGGGGGATCGATGAGCGCGAACGTGAGAGTGTTGGCGGGCCGATCTCGGTCGGTGGCGATGGCGGTGAAGGTCAGGTTCGTTTCCTCGTCGACTGTCTGGCGCGAGATGGGTTCAAGCGCGGGAGCGACGTTGGTCTCGGTGACGGTGATCGTCACGGATTGACGATCCTCGAGGCCACCGGAATCGGTCGCCACCACGTCGAAGGTGTAGCTGCCGGGGCCCTGCGCTTCGGTCGGGGTCCAGGAGAACGCCCCACTGGTAGCGTCGATGATGGCTCCTGCGGGTCTGCCGGCCAGGCGGTACCTCACGGCTGTTGCCGGGATGTCGGGGTCGGTCGCCGCGGCGGTGAAGGAGACCGCGGTCAGTTCGCCGATCGTCACATTGGCGATCGGAGCGAGCACCGGTGGCCTCGGTGCCTCGGTAACCGTGATCTGTACGGTCGTTTCATCGGTGCGGCCGGTTGTGTCGGTCACGACGACACCGAACGTCCGGATGCTTGGTCCCTGGCCCTCAGTCGGTCTCCAGGTGATGGTTCCGGCAGCGGCATCGATGACAGCGCCAAACGGTGCCCCGTTGAGGCTGAACACGAGTGTCTCTCCGGCATCGGGGTCGGTTGCTGTGACGGGGAAAGATCCGGTGGTGAGTTCCACGACCGTCCATGGCCCCGCTGCCGACAACACCGGGGCGTCCGGCATCGGCTCCACGGTCACCACGACCGAAGCGCTGGAGGTGGCGCCGGATGGGTCGGCCACGGTGTAGTCGAATCCGTCGGAGCCGTTCCAATCTTGGTCGGGGGTGTAGGTGGCGACGCCGCCGGCGAAGGTAACCGTGCCGTGCAGGCCGTTGGTGGCCGAAGTGATGACCAACGCCGAGCCGTCCGGGTCCGTGTCGTTGCCGACCACGTTGATGCCGAGCGGAAGGTCCTCGGAGGTCAGGGCAGTGTCGTCGGCTGCGGTTGGCGCCCGGTTGGTGTTCGTGACGAACCAGAGGAAGCTCGCTGAGGCCGACCGTGCCGGCACCCCGTTGTCGGTGACGACGACGGTGACACCGTGCGGCGAGCCTACAGCGGCGTCGAAGTCGATCGTGCCCGTGATCTGGCCGCTGGTCGGACTGATCGACAGGCCCGTCGGCAGGCCGGTAGCGGACCACGTCATTGTATTGGCGGGAATGTCGCCGGCGTCATCAGCAGGAACGAAGACGGCGACGAATTCGTTCTCGGCATTCGTCTGATCGCCGGGGGAGAACACGTGGGGAGCGGCATTGACCTCACCGACTGTGACAACGAAGCCGACGCCGGCATTGGCGCCCGCTCCGTCATCGACGTTGAGCATGAGGTTGTAGGTGCCGGGCCCCTGGGCCTCGGTCGGAGTCCACGTGAAGACACCCGTGGTCGGGTCGATGGCGGCGCCGGCAGGTGCCCCGGCGATCCCGTAGGTCAGCGTGTTGGCGGGGCGGTCGACGTCAGACCCGGCCGCGGTGAACGTGATGAGGGTGCCCTCGTCGCCGATCACGGTGCCGGGATCGGTGATGGTGGGGGCAACATTGACCTCAGCCACGGTAACGGTGATGGTCTGGAGATCGGTCCGGATCGGCGTGCCCGCATCACCGACGACCACGTCGAACGTGAAGACGCCAGGCCCTTGGGCCTCGGTCGGTGTCCAGGTGAACCCGCCCGTCGGGCTGATTGCGGCGCCGGCGGGGGCTCCGGCGAGCGTGAAGGTGAGCACGTCCGTCGGGTCCGGATCGGTCGCGGTTGCCGTGAAGGAGAGGAGCGTCAACTCGTCGACGGTTTGGTTGGCGATGAAGTCGAGCGTGGGGGCGGCATTGACAACCTGCACCGTCCTGGTTGCCGTGGCGAAGTTGCCGGACGAATCGACCACGGAGTAGACGACCGAATAGACGCCGAGGGTGGTCGTGTCGACCCCGGCCGCATTGATGACGATTGCTGCGGTGAGGTTGCCATCATGAGCGTCGGTGGCGGTGGCGCCGAGTTCAACGTACGGCGAGCCGACCTCGATGATCTGGGGATCGGCGCCGACAAGTGTGATGACCGGAGAGGTGGTGTCGACGACGTTGACGGTGCGGGTGACTTCGGTCGCCGCGTTACCCGACGAGTCCGACACGTTGTAACGCACCGTGTAGGTACCCAACGTTGACGTGTCGACCGGGTTGATGGTCACGATGGAACCGGTGAGATTGCTTTCAAAGCTGTCCCAGGCGGTTGCCCCGGCGTCGACGTAGGTCGACTGATACTCGACATCGATCGGGGAACTACCGACCAGGGTGATGACGGGTGCGGTGGTGTCGGTGACGTTGACGGTGCGGGTCACTTCGGTGGCGGCGTTGCCCGACGAGTCCGACACGTTGTAACGCACCACATAGGTGCCCAGGAGCGAGGTGTTGACCGGGTTCACCGTCACGATCGAACCGGTGAGGTCACCGTCGACGCTGTCGGTGGCGGTCGCTGCGGCGTCCACATACACCGACCCGGCTTCGACATCGACCGGGGAACTACCCACCAGGGTGATGACGGGTGGGGTGGTGTCGGTGACGTTGACGATGCGGGTGAGGGGGGTGGCGGGGTTGCCGGTGGAGTCTGCGACGGTGTAGGTGATGGTGTAGGTGCCGACGAGGGCGGTGTTGACGGGGTTGACGGTGAAGATCGCAGCGGTGAGGTCGCCTTCGAAGGAATCCCATGCGGTGGCGCCGGCGTCCACGTAGACCGAGCCGGCTTCAACGGTGATCGGGGTCGAACCGACCAGGGTGATGACGGGTGGGGTGGTGTCGACGACGTTGACGGTTCTCGTGACTTCGGTGGCGGCGTGGCCGTGGGAGTCGGTGACGTTGTAGCGCACCACATAGGTGCCCAGCGTTGACGTGTCGACCGGGTTGACGGTGACGATGCTCGCGGTGAGGTCACCGTCACCGGCGTCCCATGCGGTGGCGCCGGCGTCCACATAGACGGTGCCGGCTTCGACATCGATCGGGCTCGAACCGACCAGGGTGATGACGGGTGCGGTGGTGTCGATGACGTTGACGGTGCGGGTCACTTCGGTGGCGGCGTTGCCCGACGAGTCCGACACGTTGTAACGCACCGTGTAGGTGCCCAACGTTGACGTGTCGACCGGGTTCACCGTCACGATCGAACCGGTGAGGTCACCGTCGACGCTGTCGGTGGCGGTCGCTGCGGCGTCCACATACACCGACCCGGCTTCGACATCGACCGGGGAACTACCCACCAGGGTGATGACGGGTGGGGTGGTGTCGGTGACGTTGACGATGCGGGTGACTTCGGTGGCGGTGTGGCCTTGGGAGTCGGTGACGTTGTAACGCACCACATAGGTACCCAGGGTCGAGGTGTCGACCGGGTTGATGGTGACGATGCTCGCGGTGAGGTCACCGTCACCGTCGTCCCATGCGGTGGCGCCGGCGTCCACGTAGCTCGATCCGGCTTCGACATCGATCGGGGAACTACCGACCAGGGTGATGACGGGGTTGCCGGTGTCGGTGACGTTGACGGTGCGGATCGCGAAGGCGGGGTTCCCGGCAGTATCGGTGACGTCGTAGGTCACGGTGTAGGTGCCGACGGTGGAGGTGTCGACGCTGGAGCTGTTGATGACGATGAAGGCGCTGCGGTCACCGTCGAAGGTGTCGGTCGCTGTCGCCCCGAGTTCAACGTAGGGGGACCCGGCTTCGATCGTCTGTGGATTGGGGGGATTCAACACGATGACCGGTGGGGTGGTGTCGATGACGTTGACGGTGCGGGTCACTTCGGTGGCGGCGTTGCCCGACGAGTCCGACACGTTGTAACGCACCACATAGGTGCCCAGGAGCGAGGTGTTGACCGGGTTCACCGTCACGATCGAACCGGTGAGGTCACCGTCGACGCTGTCGGTGGCGGTCGCTGCGGCGTCCACATACACCGACCCGGCTTCGACATCGACCGGGGAACTACCCACCAGGGTGATGACGGGTGGGGTGGTGTCGGTGACGTTGACGATGCGGGTGAGGGGGGTGGCGGGGTTGCCGGTGGAGTCTGCGACGGTGTAGGTGATGGTGTAGGTGCCGACGAGGGCGGTGTTGACGGGGTTGACGGTGAAGATCGCAGCGGTGAGGTCGCCTTCGAAGGAATCCCATGCGGTGGCGCCGGCGTCCACGTAGACCGAGCCGGCTTCAACGGTGATCGGGGTCGAACCGACCAGGGTGATGACGGGTGGGGTGGTGTCGACGACGTTGACGGTTCTCGTGACTTCGGTGGCGGCGTGGCCGTGGGAGTCGGTGACGTTGTAGCGCACCACATAGGTGCCCAGCGTTGACGTGTCGACCGGGTTGACGGTGACGATGCTCGCGGTGAGGTCACCGTCACCGGCGTCGCATGCGGTGGCGCCGGCGTCCACATAGACGGTGCCGGCTTCGACATCGATCGGGCTCGAACCGACCAGGGTGATCACCGGTGGCGTCGTGTCGGCCGGGTGGTCCACCTTCACCTGGTGGTCGGCAATGAAGTCGGAGTACGTCGGGCCGACGATGGGGGGTTCGCTGATGGCGGTGGCGGCCACCGTGTTGGTGGATCGATCGATCCGCACCACCGAATCGGTCGTCATCGAGCTGGCCCACAGCATTCCGTCGGGGCCGATGCTGAGCCCGGTAGGTGCCGTGAGTGTCACCGATCCGATGATCGTGCCGTCAGTGTCGACGTGATCGATGCGGTTGGGCCACGACACGGACACGTACAGCGTTCCGTCGGGGGCGAAGGTCAGATCCTCGAGCAGGCCGTTGTTCTGGTGGCTGCTGAACGTGACGACGTGGGCACCTGAGGTGCCGTCAAACTGTTCGACGGTGTCGTTCCCATTGTCGGTCACGTACAGGTCGCCGTCCGGTCCGAACTCCAGCCCGGTCGGGCCGAACTGGGCCGGTCCCGATGCAAAGACGCCCTCAGGAGCTCCAGTGACTCCGTCGAACCGCAACACTTCGCCGGCCTGGAAGTTGGCGACGAAGAGGTCACCATCCGGGCCAAAGGTGATGCCGCGAGGCTCGTCGAGTCCGGTTCCGATGAAGGTCCCGGCGTGGCTGTTGGTCGCCGGATCGAAACGTTCGATGGTGTTCGACACATCGTCGGACACGTAGAGAAGTCCGTTCGGGCCATACGCCACAGTGTGGGGCTCAACGATGCTCGAGGTGGCGCCCAGGTCGGCGATCGTGGCACCCGTGAAGGAGTCGTAGCGAACCACCATGTTCGTGGTTTCCCAATATGGCACGACGATGTCGGTGTTCCAGGTGCGCAGGGATGCATCGTCCAGCACCGAGGCGACGATGTTGTGGCTGAAGCCGGCCCGGGTGTAGGTGTGGGTGGCGTTGAGCGGGTTGCCGGGAATCGTCTCCACGGTGCCGTCGCCCCAGTTGATCATCCATGACACGGTGGGATCGTTGCCGGGGTCGCTGACCGAGAGGTCTACCGAGTACGGAACCCCGGAGACGACGCTGCCGGTCCCGGTGATCGAGAGCGTCGGCAAGGTGTCGTCGATGGTGAGTGTCGCAGAGGCGGTATCGATGCCGCTACGACCATCGTCGACCTGCACGGCAACCGTGTACGCACCGTCGTCGTCGACGCCCATGCCATACAGGAGGGGCCAGCTGACGGTGGGGGAGACGCCAAACGCATCGTCGTAGAACCCGTCACCGTCGATATCCCACGCGTAGGTGAGCGTGTCGCCGTTGGGGTCGGACGAGCCCGAGCCGTCGAGCGTGAGCGCCTCACCCTCGGCAATGGCGTACGGTCCTCCGGCGTCGGCGGTCGGTGGATCGTTGGGGAGGTCGACGGTGAAGGCAGCCGAGAACTCAGACGTAGCACCGTAGGCGGCGCCGAGGTCGGCAGTGGTGGTTGCGGTGAGGATGTCACCCTCCGAACCGGGGAGTGTTGTCGAATACGACCGGGATCCGCCCGGGTGGTTCACGATGGCGTATGCCGCAATGGAGGCCTCGCCCTCACCATATCCGGTCGGGTCTGCTGCGGTGTTGGTGAAGAACTCGATGCGGTAGTCGCCAAGGGGAACATCGAGGTCGAAGTCCACGGTGGCGGTGCCGGCTACCTCGATCGCCGACGTGATGACGGGGAAGTTGAGGAGGTCGTTGGCGACGCCGGTGTCGACGTCGCCTGGGTCGTTCGGGGTGACACCGTTCGTTTGGAGGTCTATTCCGAGTTCACCATTGTCGTGGATCTGGTTGCCGATGATGGCGTTGTCAGCGGCGAGGGAGCCGAACACAGCAACGCCGATCGAGGCGTTGCCGGAGATGAGGTTGCCTTGTCCGGCCAGATCGCCGCCAACCAGGATGCGGCGTGCGTTGGTCAAGTTGACGGCCGATCGGGTGGCGCTCTCGAAGCCGTTGGGAACCGGGTTGGTGTCGCCAGCATCGAGTCCGATGGTGTTGCCTTGGACCTTGTTGCCCGTTGCATCGGTACCCCAGATGTAGATGCCGTGCCAGGCGTTGCCCGAAATGACATTGCCCGCGGTGGCGGTACCGATGACGTTGTTCGGCCCGCCCCAGATCGCGATGCCGATCTGCTGATAGGTAGGTGTGGCGCCGCCTTCGTAGGGGAGGGCGGCGGTCCCGGCGGCGTCGATGCCGATGTAGTTTCCGATGACCTGGGTTCCATCGGAGATGGGAGCACTGCCGTCGCTGGCGTCGTCGATCCAGACACCACGCAAGTGGTTGCCGGAGATCACGTTGCGGTCGGCGACCGTTGTGCCACCGATGACGGTGTTGGTGGCGCCGTAGACGAACACACCCTCGTTGGTGTTGCCGACCTCACCGACGAGACCGGTGGCGTCGGGACCGAGGTAGGCACCGGCGATGGTGCTGCCGTCTCCGCCGACCAACGCGACACCGCTGGCGAAACCGTTGATGGTCACGTCGCGGATGTCGGCGCGGCTCGCTGCGACCTCCAGCCCGTATCCGCCGCCAGGACCGGTGATTTCGAGTTCCGGTCCCGCAGCGTTGACGTTGACGACCGTGGAGCCGTCGGCGGCGCTGTACGCCGTCCCATCGACGGTTGTGTCCGGTCCGCTGATGGCATCGATTGCTACGGTGGGCGCCAGCCGCCACCAGTGTTGCCACCTCCGTCGGTGGCGTTCGTCGGCACGGCCGGGACAAAGCGCATGGCGTTGGGCCCCGTGACGGTGTTGGCGTTGCTGATGAATTGGCGGACGGTGCCCTGAGCGACGGTCAGATCCCCGCCCTCCACGTTGGTGACCACATTGAAGGAGAACCCCACGTCGGTTTGTTCGATTTCTTCGCCGGGGCTGAGGTCGACCCGTACCACGTGCTCGGACGAAGGCAGCAGGGCTGCATCGTCTGAGATCGTGGACCGCATGCCACCGTAGAGAGGTCCGGCCGTCGCCGCGAACGAGTAGGAACCGTCGAAGGTGACCGCTTCAGCCGGGCCGTAGGTTTGCTCGGGCCACCCGGTGCCACCAGCCGTCGGTACCAGCGTCGACGAGTCCACGGTCAGCCAGTAGACCCCAGCCGGCACGGACGAGAAGAAATAGTGGCCGCCCGGTCCGGTCGTCTTGGAAGCGTAGAGCGTGTCGCCGGCGTCGGGTTCGCCGGGGGCGGAACCGTTGTCCCGATACATCCGCACCGTTGCCCCGGCGAAACCGGGGTTGAGGAAGTCTCCCACGAACTCGCCGGCCGGAACGGCGTTGCCGCTGATGTCCTCGAAGATCGTTCCTTCCACCGACGGGGGGAAGAAGGGAGGTATCGCCAGAGCCACCGCCTGGTAGTCGGCACCGTTGTCGAGGGTACGAGGATTGGTGGCTGCCGCGGTTGTCTTGCTGATCTCATACAGCGCCCCGCCGTCGGTTCCCCACATCTGGCCCGTCGAGTCAAAGGAGAGTCCACGGATCTCCGGGGCCAGATCCCCGACGTGGTTGGTGGCGCCGTTCCAGCGGTTGATCCTCCGCAGCTCGTAGGTCCCGGCTCCGTCGGTGAAGACGCCGTAGAGCTGCCAGGAGTTCGGATCGAGCGCGATATCGGTGACCTCATAGGGGGCACCCGCGGCCAGCTCGACGTAGTCACGGGACGCCGAGAACATGTTCGGGACGGCGAGACCGGTGCTCGTGTCGACCACGAACAGCACGTCCCGGTCACTTGCTTGATGGTGAACGGCGAATAGGCGGCCGGTGAGCGGTTGGAAGGTGAGGCCGTGCACGTCGTCATACGTGAGGGTGCCCTGGGCGCCGTCACCCGACCCGAACGTTCCGCCCACCGGCGTGAAGACACCCGAGTCGACGTTGAGGACACCCAGGCGGTCGGCGTCGGCAGCGTAGAGGACACCCGAGATCGGTTCGATGGCCAGGCCGTGCAGGTTGATCGTGCCGGTCCCTGTTCCGATGTCGACCTCGTTGGTGACGGGATCGAAGTCGAGAGGATCGACCTCGGTCAGCAGATCGTCGCCGCCATTGGCCCCGCCCGTGTTGGCCACAACGTACGGGTCGGTGGTCGGAACGTTGGTGATGGTCCAGGTGAAGGTGTCGGTGACCGGGGAGTTGACACCATCGGTGACCGATATCTCAACGGAATACGGGCTCGACGCTGCCGCGTGGAAGTTGACGAGACCGGTGATGAGTCCGGTTGCCGGGTTGATCGATAGCCCCAGCGGAAGCCCCGTCGCCGAATAGGTCAACGTGTCACCGACATCCGGATCGGTGGCACCGGCCGATAGGGAGATCCAACCCGCCTCAGCGTCAGTGCGGTTGGTGATGTCCTGGCCGAAGACCGGGGGTTGCTGCGTCGTTACGAAGACGTCGCCGTGTCGGTCAGGAAACCGTCGCTGATCGTGTAGCTGAAAGTGGTCTGCCCGGTAGCCCAATGGTGCGTCATACCGCAAAGAGTCGTCCGAGGTGTCGCCCGGGGTCCCATTTGTGTCTCGAGTCACGTTCCGATGCTGGCTGCGTAAAGGAACTCAGTCGCAGGTGTCGCCGTTGGGATCGCTGTCGTTGCCCATGACGTCCCACTGTCCGTACCCACCCTCGGTCACTTGGTACGAGCCTACGGGAGGATCGTCGTCGCAACGCGGCAGGTTGTGCCGCCGTCACGTGCCGCAGAGAATTCGGAGGTGGAGTCGAAGTCGGTGCACCCGGCATCGGTGCACTCAGTCAGGGTGGCAGTGACAATGTCGCCTGCCAACCCGGGAAATGCGGCACCCCACGGTTCGTCGCCGGAGCCGGTGTGTGCCAGCGGCGTTGAACCAACGAAAGTCTCGCCCTCGCCGTTTCCGCTCGGATCCGCCACCGTATTCGTGAAGAACTCGAAGCGGTACCAGCCGGCAGGGACGTCGAACGTTCCCAGCAGAGTGACGATTCCGCCGGTCTCGGTGGCCGAGGTGATCACCGGGAAGTTCAGCAGGCCGTTCGGACCCGAATCCCCGTCTCCCGGGTCATTGGCGGTCACGCCGTCCAAATTCAGATCAATTGCCGTTGGAGTAGATGGAGTTGGCGAGGATAGGGTTGAGCGCAGCTGTGGTGTTCTGCAACATGACACCGTCTTCGGTGTTGTTGGCGATCGTGTTGCCGGCGCCTGCCACTGTGCCGCCAATCCGATGTCCGTCCTCGGTCGTTATGCGAACACCGTTGGTGCCGTTACCGAGAAGAGTGTTGCTGTGCACATCGAGTTGCCCACACTGCGTTCCTCAGTCCGGAGTCACCGTCATGGTCACGCCGTAGTCGTTGTTGGCGATGAGGTTCCCTTCACCTGGGCCGTCACCGCCGAGGAGATTGCCGAAGGCGCCGCCGATGATCGAGATACCCCCCTGCAGGTTTCCAAAGCCGCGGCGCCGCTGCTGTTGGCCCCGATGTAGTTCCCCTGGACGACGTTGCCGGTGGTGGTGGCGTTGGAAAAGAGTATGCCCTCAGAGCTGTTGCCGGACAGCACGTTTCCGGCGCCACCGGATGTTCCGCCAATGGTGTTCCCCACTGCCCCGGAGTTGATGGTTATCCCCCTCGCGTTGCGGCAGGGCGGCCGTCTCCAATGCGTTGAGTCCGATGATGTTGCCCTCGAGGATGTTGGCGCTCGAACCCCCAGTGATCCAGACCCCCACACTCGAGTTGCCCGAGATGAGGTTGCCGGCGCCTCCAGACGTTCCTCCGATCTGGTTGCTGTCGGCGCCGTTGAGTTCGATGCCGGCGGCTGTGTTTGAAATTGCGGCGGTTCCCGCCGCGTTGGTACCGACGTAGTTGCCAACCACGGTGTTGGAATCGGTACCAATACCGGTGAGCTCGATGCCGTTGCCGATGTTGCCGGAAATGACGTTGCCGGCGCCGGCAATCGTGCCACCGATGGTGTTGCCGGTCGCTCCATTCCAGACATAAAGGCCGTTGTCACCGTTGGGGACGGCTGCGGTCCCGGTGGCGTTGGTGCCGATGTAGTTGCCCTGGACGACGTTGCCGGTGGCGGACGATGTGTAGATGTAGAAGCCGTCGTACGTGTTGCCGGAGACCACATTGCGATCGGCAGCGGTGGTACCTCCGATGACATTGTTGGACGTCTTGAAGTTGATGCCCCAGGCGTTTGGCTCTGCGGCCGTACCGGTGACGTTGGTACCGACGTAGTTGCCGACAACGGTGTTGCCGCCGTTGAACTCGATGTCTATTGCATCGTCGCCCCAGTTGTTGAGAACGAATCCGCGAACGGCCGCTCCACCGCCGGTCAGGTAGAAGCCGTTCTCCTCGCCGGCCGAGACGTTGGATCCGTCGACTTCGATGACCGGCCGGCCCGCCGTTGCGTATTCAGGCTGAGTGCTGGCGTCGAGCACCATCGGTGTGCTGATCGCAGGGAGCAGAGTCGACGGCCGGATGGTGAAAGCCACTGGGGATGCCGTGTAGCCCGTGTCACTGGTCGGGATACTGAAGTTGATGGTGTCGGTCCCCGGCAGCGCGTTCGCCTCTTGAATTGCGGCGCGCAACGTGCAGGCTTGGCCCGGGGTTGCGCCGTTTCGCACACACCGTTGCCAGCGTTGGCGTCGGAGGCGTCGCCGGTCGAGTTGACGACGAAGGGTGCTGGCACGGTGACATTCCCACCAAACTCTGAGGTATCGGTACCTGAGGTAGCCAGGGAGGTCAGTGAGTCACCGCCCACCACGGGCGCCGCAAGCGAAGCGATAGGAATGTTGAACGAGAACCGGCTAGTCGTGTCGGTGCCCTGAGCGATCCCATTGACCGCTCCCGGCCCGTAGGTCGCCGTTGTGGCATCGGTGTCGTCGGCCGAGCCTTCCACCTTGCTGATCAGCCACGTCTGGCCTTCGCCGAATCCGCTCGGGTCGGGAGCGGCCAGGTAGAGCTCGATGGTGGTTCCGGGCCGCGACCACCCTTTCACAGTCAGGTCGGATCCCTCAATCCGGGCGGTGTCGATGACCGGGTAGTTCAACAGGTTGTTGCCACCGGTGTCACCGTCACCGTCGTCGTTGAGCGTCACGAACGGCGCAGATAGGTCGTCGTCGCCGCTGGCGAGCAGGTCGATGCCGATCGAGCCCAAAACGGTTCCATTTCCATGGATGCTGTTTTGAGTGATCAGGATGTTGCTATCGGTGTATTCGACGACGACACCGCTGCCGGCGTTGTCGGCAATGACATTGCGCCGGATCGTCGTCGGCGCACCAATCACCTCGATGCCGTGCGGCCGCGTGCCTCCCCAACCGTTGGCTGTGATGGTGTTGTCTCCATAGGTGATAAAGAGGGTGGGACCGTTGAACACACCGGAGGCGTTGTCGGCGATGAGGTTGCCGGTGACGTTGCCGCTGATCCAGACGCCGACCGGATTGGCGCTCGGATTGAGCAGCCCGTTCCGGCGGATCTCGTTGCGGAGCACCGTCCCGGTGTTGGAGCCGGTGTTGAAGTCGACACCGACGCCGCCGGCAAACCCGATCAGATTGTCGCGCACGATGGCGTTGTCGGTTTCCCGCATGGTCAGGTTCTTCTGACCGCTCCGGTTCCCTACAGCGGGATCGGCGAACGACGCCGGCCCGGTGCCGATCACATTGAACTCGACCAGCGAACCGGTGAAATCCGGGTCGACGCCGTAGTTGGTGCCGAACCTGACATTGGTGTCGAATGTGCCGGCCGAATCGCCGAATCCCCATATCGACACGTGCCGGAGGACACTGTCGGTTGCTTCGAAGACAAGTCCGGTGGCAACAACGGCTGTGCCCCGGTTGTTCCAGATTTCGAGTTCGGGATCGAGCGTCGGGGTGGTGTAGGTGCCCTCGGTACCGACCGCCACACCGGCGCCGATCTGGGCCGCATTCGTGTCCAGTACGGTCGAACCGTCGGTGAAGTCGAACGCACGCCCGTCGATAGTGGTGTCATCGTCGGTTACCGTCGGCAGCAGGTCGGTGACCGGGATCCGCCACCAGTCGTTGGTGCCATCGGTGGCGTTGGCGGGCTCGGCCGGGACGAAGCGCATGACGTTGGCGCCGGTGATGGTGTTGGCATTGGTGATGAACTGGCGAAGCGAGCCCTGCACGGAACGAAGGTTGGTAACCGGGTCGTCGTCCCGGGCATCGCCCCCGGCGGTGGTGGTAACGACGTTGAACGAGAACCCGAAGTCGATGTTGGCCTTGTCGGCAGAGGCGATCGAGATTTTGGCGAGGTGCTCTGCCCCCGTGTACCAGGTGGTCAGGTTGTCCGAAACCCCGGCCCGCCGACCGCCGTAGCAGGGTCCGGGAGTGGGGTCGTTGACGGTCCCGCCAGCGCCGTCGGCACACTCCGACACGCCCGGCCCGTAGGTCTGCTCGGGCCAAACGTCGTTGGACGAGATGGCCGGTGCCGTCGACCGGACCGTCTTTGAGTCGACGACCACGAAGTACTTGCCGCTGCTCAACCCGGGGAACGAGTAGTCACCGTTGGCGTCGGTTGGAACGGTGGTCAGGTAAGTGTCGGTGACTTCGGCGATCCCGTCGCCGTCGGTGTCGCGGTAGAGGTGGACGTCGGTGTCCTGGACCCCCGGGTTGTTGGCACCGCCGATCGTCCCGTCGTTGAGCACATCCCCGGCGATGTCTTCGAACACGGTGCCGGAAATTGCGTAGGCGGCTGTCGCCGGGACGTTGACTGACACGGTTGCAGTGTCCGTCAGTATGCCGTCGCTGATTGTGTAGGTGAAGGATGCCGGCCCCGACGTTCCGATCGGAGCATCGAAGCGGAGGAAGTCGTCCGATGTATCAGCGGGCGTACCGCCATCGATCCGCGTGACGGTGCCGATTGCGGGCTGCGTGAACGAATCCAGGTAGAGGACATCGAAGTTGGGATCACTGTCATTGCCCATCACATCCCATTGTCCGTAGGCGCCTTCGGCGACCTGGTAAGAGCCGGCAGGGGGGTCATCGGTAGCAGTCGGCGCGAGGTTGGCCTCCGGCCACTCGATCACGAACCATCCCGCACGCGCACCCGAGGCCGTGGACCCCCGGGTGAGGGTCAACTCACCGGGAGTGGCGAGCTCGGCGGTGAACCGGGCTACCCCCGGAACATCATCCGCCGTGTAGGGGGAGGCGCCGGTGGAGTTGCGGTAGCCGCCTACGGCAAAGGCCCGCCTCGGATCCACCGGACTGATCGGCACGGCGACGGAAGGCTCTGTCGTGAGGGTGAGGGCAGAGTGCTGCACCTCGGCCGAGTCGGTGAATTCGATCAGTGACCACGAAATGTCAACGGTATTGCCGGCTGCCTGCCGTTGAAACGCCACCGTAGTGGAGTCCGCTACCACGCCGGACACCAGCTTCTGCCCGATGTTGGAGACGGTCCCGGCAGTCGTCGTGTAGGAGTATGTCAACCAAGACTTGGCAGGATCAACCGCCCCTATCGTTGCCGTCTGGGACATATCTCCGCTCGCCAGCGACGACGTCCCGAATTGCACCGACGCCTCGGAGTACTCGACGACCTGCCACATGACACTCTGATCGTTTCGGTTGTCTTGGAAGGCGAGCCGCAACGTCGTCGGGTCGAGGATCTTGGTGGAGAGGAAGGAGGAGCCGTCGAAGTCAGTTCCGCCGACCTTGTGGCTGGTGATCACGAAGGCCTTGCTGGTGTCGACCGCAGTGAGCGAGAGATTGACCTGGCCTACGCCGTTCATCAGGATTGAGCCGCGCTGGACATTCACGCCGCTGCTGAACTTGGCGACGCTCCAATGGATCGTGACGTCTCCGCTGGTCCCGACTCGGGAGAAGCCCAGCGTTCCGGGCCCCGAGTAGACCCCCATGATTTCCGTGTCCGCCGGTGCATTCCCCGCGCTCTCCGTACCGAAGGTGAGGATCGCCTTTGAGTTGTCGATTGAAGCGCCGATCGAGTCGGTCACCGATGATGATCCATCCGGTAGCACGACGGTACCGTGGTAAACAGTGTCAAGCACCACCGGATCTTGTATCGCTTGAGCGCTGAAGCGCATCAGGAAGGCGTCTTGGGTTCCCCCCAGACTCGAATCGTGAGCACCGGCGGTGGTCGGGAAGTCGCCCGACTGCGTGTAACCGGTGAGCCAGATGGAACTGGCGGTCAGAGCCAGGTCGGCAGTGGAGTCGCCGCCGATCCCTCCTACATAGGTGAGCTCCTCCATTGTCGTGCCGTCGGCAGCCAGGATGGCGAGAACACCGTCCGACGTCCCACCCAGGCTCGTGTCGTGAGCCCCGGCTGTCGCCAGTCCGCTCGACTGCGTCCATCCGGCCACATGAGCCCGGCCGCTGCCATCCACCGCGACGCCGGTGGCTCGGTCAATGCCGACTCCTCCAATGAAGGTCGAGTAGGCCAGCTGCGCAGAACCGGTCTGGGTGAGGTCGAGCTGGAGCGCAAACATGTCGTCGCTGGAACCCTTGGCGGTGTCGTAGGCGCCGGCCGTGGTCGGGAAGTCATTCGAGGGCGTATCGCCGGCCACATAGAGCGTGTTGGCGTCGGCAACGGCAATAGCCCTCCCTATGTCGCTGGCGGAACCACCGAAGACTGTGGAGTACAGGAGCGAGCTGCCGTCGCCACTGAGTTTGGTGGCGTGACCATCGAAGGTGCCGCCGACAGTGGAGTCGTATGCCCCGGCTGTGGTCGGGAACCCTGAAGCCGCTTGACCAGTCGACGTAGATGGTGCCGCTTCCGTCCAGTACCAGATCGTCGATGCCGTCGCTTCCGGTTCCTCCGATGAAGGTGGACCAGACGAGTCCGGTTCCCGTGGCATTGATCTTGGTCACGAATGCGTCGAAGTTCCCACCGAAGCTGGTGTCATACGAGCCGGCCACCGTCGGGTAGTTGCTGGAGTCGGTTGCTCCGGCTACTACCGCCCGGCCGGACCCGTCGACCGTGATGGCTCGCAGGTAGTCATTGTTGGCTGAGCCACCGAGATAGGTGGAGTACACGAGGGTCGATCCGTCGGCGCTCAGTTTCGCCACCGCCCCGTCGTACAAACCGCCGAGGCTTGTGTCGAATGCACCGCCCGTGGTGGGAAAGTCCGACGAGGCCGTGTAGACCCCGACATAGACGGCACCAGTGGCGTCGGTGTCGATTCCCATGCCGTTGTCGAGGGCGGATCCGCCGAGGTAGGTGGCCCATTGGAGGGTGGTCCCGGTCGGGTCGAACTTGGCGACGACGACGTCGTTCGATCCGTTTGCGGATGTGTCATAGGCACCGACGGTTGCCGGGAAGTCGGAGGAGGCCGTATAGCCGCCGACGATGATGTCGCCGGAGCCGTCGATCTCGATTGCGGTGCCGGCGTCGGTTCCCGTGCCGCCGAGATACGAGCCGTACTGCAGCGTGGGGTCGATGATGAGCGGCAGCGTGTCGTCGTAGTCGCCGAGCGAGATCGAGACGCGATCACCGTCGAGGACATACTTGCTCTCCACTGGGACCTGCTCGCCGGCGATCTGCTGGTAGGTGATCGGTGCGGAGAACGTGACCGAATGCCCTGGGTTCAACCCGATCTCGAGGTCCCCTCCGTCGGTGATCGCCACCTTGGATGCGCCGTCGAAGCCAAGTCCGATGGCTGTGGGATCGGCGCCGGGATGGACGATGAAGTCGTACTCCAATTGTCGGTCGTTGCCGTAGTAGCGCAGGTCGATGCCTGAGTAGACGTCGAGATACTCGATTGCTGCAAACGTGGGGACCTTGGTCCGCCACCCGGCGGGGTCATCCCCGAGGAAGTAGTTGGCGACGCCCGGCTGCCGGTCGTGTGCGGCAACAGCGGCGGTCCCACCGCCGACGAGTGACATGCGCACGGCATAGCCCTTCGTGCCATTGCCCACGGCGACGAGGGCGTCCCCGTCGTCGAGCAGCACCGAATAGCCGCGTCCTCTAGCCAGGTAGTCGAAGTCTTGGTCAACCTGGCCGTGGTTCTCCTCGAAGGCCATGGGAAGCCGGAGCTTGTCGGCGGACATCTTGACCGTGGTTCGTTCGGGCTGGTCAGGCGAGGCTGGGCTCTGCTCGTCATCGCCAGGGGGATCCTCGGCGACGGGAGCAGTGGCGCCGTCGGTGGGTGCGGGTTCGTTTGACAAGGGCTTGAGGGCGACCAGTTGCCCGATGGGGGAGGAGCCACCCTTGGTCTTGGCAAAACGCCGCCCGGTGTCTTCCGCCCCAGCGATCGCCTGATCGGCCACTACAAGGACAACGTCGGTGGGGGTGGTTGCATCGCCGGGGGTCACTGCGGTCTTGGCGAGCGGCGGCGAAACGCTCCAGCGCTCGTTCATCCCGTTCGGCGCTTTGATTGAGCCAACGCCGGTGGTCGAGAAGAGTCCGACCAGCATGCTGTTGGCGACCGTGGTGGTGACACCGGGCACGGTGATCGGGTCCGCGTCCGGTGCTTGTTCGGAGCCGCTATGGCCCGCGATGGGGTCGACGGGATCAACGCCGGTGTAGGCGGCGATGCCCCCGGCGGTCAGGCTCGAAACGTCGTCAGTCCAGGAGTAGGCCGCAGGTTCGTCTACGGCTGCGATTCGGTAATAGGCGGCCTGGAGGGCGCCACCGGCCGGGTCACGGTCGGTGCGGAGGAGATTCCAGCCGGGCGGAGGAGTGATCGCCGGCCCCGGGTCGGCAGCCACGATCTGGGCGAGGAGGAGATCGCCGGGTTCGACACCTTCAGGCGTGGCGATCTCGAGTACTCCTTCGCCGGCGGAGACGGCAGTTGCTGCGGATCGGTAAGTGACCGTGGCCGCCTCCGCCGGCGTGGGGAGAATCAGTTGGGTGGCGAGGAGAGAGAAGGCGGCGAGAGGTGCCACGACCCGCCGGAGCCACCACCACAGTCTGCGGCGTGCCGTGAGGCCCATCAGAGCGGGTCCGTGGAGTGGGCCGCGGCTCGGGGTTTGGCCGAGTCGGGCACACTGAAGGCTGGGGAGGTGCCTCGGCTGGCGGTGGAGAGGGGGAGCCGGACGTCAAAGGTGGTCCATCCACTTTCGCGTCGGTAGGAGACGGATCCGCCCATGCCTTCGGCGAGGGATTTGACGATGGAGAGGCCGAGACCGACTGAGTCCTTGGTGGCGGTCTGGCGGCCGCGGTGAACGAAGCGTTGGAAGGCGTTGGCGGCGACCTCCGGATCGAGCCCTTGGCCGCTGTCGGAGACTGAGACTCGGTAGGTGCGGCCCTCGACGCGGCCTTCGACCTTGACCTCGGGGCCGCCGTACTTCTTGGCGTTGGAGAGGAGGTTGCGCACGATCTGGCGGAAGCGGAGCTGATCGGCGCGGATCGAGGCGGGTTTGGTGTCGACGGTGACGTCGAGTCCGGCCCGCATCATCGAAGCGGCCGCCTCGTTGACCTCGTTGCATACCGAGACGTCTGAGAACGTGAATTGGAGGGCACCGGCGTCGAGCCGTGCCGTGGTCAAGAGGTCTTCGACCATGCGTTCGAGGTCATGGGACTCGCCGATGATCACGGAGACGAGTTCGGTGGCAAGCTCGGACTCTCGAATCGCCTCATCTTCCTCGAGCAGCATCGCCATCCCGGCGATACCGGTGAGGGGGGTACGCAGCTCGTGCGACGCGTTGGCGATGAACTCGTCGCGGGAAACGGCGATTTCGCGTTCGACGGCGAGGCGGCGCTCGAGTTCGACCTCGTGCTGTTGGCGGCGAACCAGTTCCCGGTACACGATGATGACCGCAGCCGGAATGAAGAAGGCGACGAGGAACCGGGCAATGTTCGACGCGGTGCCCAACATGTCGTCGTTGGCTTCAACCTGTACCCTGATGGCGTCACGGATCACGACGGCCTCGTCGAGGAAATCTTCGAAGGCGGGACCAAGTTGGTCGTTGGTGAACTGTTGGGCACCGATCCAGTCCTCGGCCTCGAGCAGGTTCAGAGTGGTAGCGGCATCCGCCATGAAAGCGACGCCGAGGGCCTCTAGGTTGGTGCCTTCGGTGACCCCATCGACCCTGAGTTCTTCGATCCCCTCAGCGAGATACCCCAGCGCCTCGCCGGCTTCCTGGGCGGCGGTTGCCCTGGCCTCGGCGGACACGGTACCGAACCGGTCATCGACCGTCGCCATGAAGACGTCCATGCCGATCTGAGCTCGCACGACGGTGGCCAGGCGCAGGGTTTCGTCGGCCTTGTGAAGGTCGGTGGCGCTCCGGGTGATCTGCTGGCTTCCGTAAGCGACGGCAAAGACAATGCCAATCACGAAGATGAGTGCCAGACCGATGAGCATCGTGATACCGATTCCCCGGCGCACCAGCGTTCGGGTAGATCGGACAGTGGGTTCCGCAGCCATACCTACGCTATCGGCCACCACCCAGCGTGTTCTTGACCGCGATAGTCCCTGCTCAGGAACCGGTTCCTGGAGCCGGCGCAACGACGCAGTGAATCGCAGAGGGCTAGTCACCGCCAATCGTGCCCATTCATAGGGCGTTCTGGCGGCCTGGAGCGAGAAACGTCGGCCCAAAGACGCCGAATTGACTAGCCCCTTTGGAACCGACGCATTTGACCCCCTTCAACCCGGGGTCGAGGGCTTGACCGCTGCCTCATGCTACGGTCGGTGTTCAACCCTCTATGGCGGAGTGAGGCTCAGCACCGAGATGTCCTGGATCTGCCAATGCCCCGAGTAGGGATCGTCACCGCGGAAGTCCACCCGCTTGGTTCCGGCAGGAATCGGCATGGAGTAGTTCTTGTACCGCCAGTGGTAGATCTCTCGGTTGTGGGCTTCGACGACTGGGAGCCAGGTGGCGCCGTTGTTGAAACTGACCTCGAGGTTGAATCCGATGCCGGTGAACTGGAGGTCGGCTCCGGCCGGCGCCCCCTTGGCAAAGGTCACGAAGGATGCGCCCGACCCGTTGACCGCCCGCTGGTTGGCGGGAAGCGCCGTGATCGGCTCGGCCGGCTGCAGGGAGATGTTGTCCCAGTGCCAGGTGTTCGGCCCTGAGCCGCACTCGTCGCAATGGAATACGTCATATGAGTTGTGGCCGATCTGGACGATGCCCTTGGTGAAGTTGAGACCCCCGGGGATATCCTCCGACACCCAGTAGAAGTTCTCGCCGGGCATCCCGACGGTGATGTGATCCTTGGAGATCTTGATCTCGAACGTCGATCGGTCGGTTGCGCTTGGGGTGAGGAAGCTCTCGTAACCGATCCACTCAACGGGTCCGTCGATCTCGGTGACGCCGAAGTTCTTCACGATCTTGACATCGGGGGCGCCGATCCGGGTGAAGGATTTCAATGCCACCAGAACTCCGTTGCGTGGTGTGCCCTGCATCGAGGGGCGGTCCTTCTGGACGGGGATGCGCACCAAGTCGTTGTACGGAGTGATCCAGACCTCGAACCAGTCGCGTGCCGAGGCGCGGTGGGTTGAGACGTCAAAACGGATGGTGGCTTCACCGCCAGAGAAGTCGAGGAGGTGATTCGGCGAGAACATCGACACGGCATAGTTCCCCAGCGACACCGGTCCCGAACTGATCGCCGTCATCATGTGGTTCTTGCAGTTGTAGAGCGCGTCCTCGTAGTCCCGCACGAGGTGGGTGGCGAACGGCGGCTCACAATTCGGACCGTGGTGGCCCTGCATCGAGTAGAGCTGATCCTGGGTCGTTTCATCGCGGGAGTTCACCGAGACGGTGATGTCGTCCGTACTGCCAAACGGGGTCGGGTGGGCGGGATCGCCGTCAAAGGTCTCGAGGAACTCAGGCCCCTCACAGTCGTCCAGTCGTTTCGCCGATAGGCAGATGTCGTAGTCGCCCCCACCGCTGGCCTTGTCCGCCCCCGGGCCGCCGTCGAGCGTATCGAGGCCGGTCCATCCGGCGAGGTAGTCGCTGCCGCTACCACCGCTCACGTTGTCGTTGCCCGATCCGCCCCAGACGGAGTCATTGCCTGCCCCCGTCTTGACGTTGT
Organism: uncultured Acidimicrobiia bacterium; assembly: GCA_963704825.1. Taxonomy (GTDB): domain Bacteria; phylum Actinomycetota; class Acidimicrobiia; order Spongiisociales; family UBA5794; genus CAVPHV01. The sequence goes on along the minus strand of CAVPHV010000018.1, from coordinate 315,962 downwards.
CGTTACCGTTCCGGCCCCAGACCTTGTCGCTGCCACCCCCGCCGACCACGGTGTCCGAGCCGGCGCCGGCGTCAATGGAGTCGCCGTGGTCGCCGCCCTTCAGCGTGTCGGCGCCGTTGCCACCGAACAGGGAGTCGGGTCCGTCGCCGCCCAACAGTTCATCGTTGCCTTCTCCGCCGTACAGGGTGTCGGCGGCGCCTGCGCCGAGCAGGATGTCGTTGCCGTCGCCGCCGTTGAGCTTGTCATCGCCCCAACCGCCGCAGATGACGTCGTTGCCGCCCCGCCCCTTGATCACGTCGTTGCCGCCGCGACCGTGGATGACATCGTCGTTGGGCGTTCCGTTCAGGGTGTCGGCGCCGGGCGTGCCGGCGATGGTGACGGCGAGGCCCTTGCAGGTCAGTGCAGCGTCGGCCTCGGGGATCACCACGAGTGACAATCCGGCGAACAGCAACCCGAAGGCGACGATCCGGGTCGAGCGGAGACGGCTGACGGTCATCATGAGTTCCCTCCTCGGCGGCGCCCTCGTCGGTCGACGAACGACATCGATCGACGCACCGGGTCTTTCTCGCCTCCCTACCACCCAATGTGGCCTCAAGGACACTACAAGCGGTTGTGAAGACAGTAAAGGGTCGAGCGAGGCGGTGGGGTCAGGGGACTGGGGCCTCGTCGGTGGGGTCCTCGCCCCCGAGCAGTCTGACGATCTCGAGTCGTGCCGCTTGCACCTCGTAGAACACCGCGGTCAGCTCGCGATGTAGGTCATTGCCCCGATTGCGACCGCGGAGCCGTCCAAGCCGCATGGTCGCCCGCGCCAGTGACCGCTCTATCTCGGTGAGAGACGCGTGATCCGCAGGCCGTTCCATGCGGCGAAGCGTACTGCCCGGGCTGCGGACCTCAGGACGTCGGGGTACTCCCGTAGGACACCTGGCAGAAGCCGTGGTTGCAGTAGCCGCCGGGGTTCTTGGCCAGGTACTGCTGGTGGTATTCCTCGCCGTAGTAGAACTCGCCGGCGTCATCGATTTCCGTGGTGATCGTTCCAAAACCGTTGGCGGTCAGGTCGGCCTGGTAGCGGTCGAGGGATCGTTTGGCGACATCGCGTTGCTTGTCGTTGGTGACGTAGATCCCGGAGCGGTATTGGGTGCCGACGTCGTTGCCTTGGCGCATGCCCTGAGTCGGGTCGTGGTTCTCCCAGAATGCCTTGAGCAACGTCTCGTAGTCGACTGCTGATGGGTCGAATACCACGAGGGCAACCTCGTTGTGGCCGGTCCGGCCGGTGCAGACCTCCTCGTAGCTGGGGTTCTTGCTGTAACCGCCGCTGTAACCGACAGCAGTGGTGATCACCCCGGGGATCTGCCAGAAGATGCGCTCGGCACCCCAGAAGCATCCCATGCCGAAGATGGCAACCTCGGCCTGGTCGGGAAAGGGCGGCAGGTAGGAACTGCCGTTGACGAAGTGTGTGCCGGACACGGCGACCGGCTCATCACGCCCCGGCAGCGCGTTGTCCGGTGCGGGTAGCTCGGTCTTGTTGCGGTTGGACCACAGGCTCATGTCATCGCTCCTCTGTTCGCCAATTCAAACGCCGCAGGTCGGCGAACTGTTCCTGAACAGATGATGAACGCTACCGCGCGGATTGGACGTATCAAGGACGGTTTGCCGCGCTCGTTGCTGGTGGGTACGTCGGGAGGAGATCTCATGACCCTGGTAGAGATGCGACCGGAGACCGCGATACGCAGCGTGCGACTGGTGTGGTTCGCAACCAACGATTGCCGCTCGTGCAGCAACCACGAGGCGATGCTCGGACAAGTACACGTCGACGACGCCGATGTGACCACGATGAAGGTCGACCCGTGGGACGAACCGACGACGATCGTTGAACGAGACATCCTGGTACTGCCGACGACGCTGATCGAAGTCGACGGCAGAGAGGTCCTGCGTTTCGCCGGCACCCCGACGGCGGCCGCCGTGGCCAAACTCGTCGAGCGGAGCCTCGCCGTGGCTTGAGTCTCGCTACGATCGCCATCCATGAGCGAAGCGATGCACGCGATCTGTGCCGATCTCGCCGCCGAGCACAAGGCCTTGGTTGCCGTCCTCGCCGGCTGTGACACAACGGCATGGGATACGCCGACGCCGGCGGAGGGGTGGACCGTACGAGACCAGGTCTCGCACCTTGCGTACTTCGACGAGAAGGCCGTGTTCGCCCACACCGAACCTGAGGTCTTTGCCGCCGAACTCGCGGCGTTGCTCAGAACCGGAGACCTGCTTGCTCTCGAGCGCGAGCAGTTGGCCAAGGGAAGGGCGATGGATGGTTCCGATGTTCTGTCCTGGTGGGTGGAGGCCAACGCACAGCTGCGGGCCACGTATGAAGACCTCGAGCCCGGCACCAGGGTCCTCTGGTACGGCCCACCGATGAGCGCCCGGTCGAAGGTCACCGCGCGGATCATGGAGACCTGGGCGCACGGGCAGGATGTGCGCGACGCCCTTGGAGTCGAGGCCATCCCAACCGGCCGGCTCCGCCACGTCTGTCACATCGGGGTGCGTGCCCGCCCGTTTGCATATCAAGCCAACGGCCGGCCCTCCCCGGGGGATGACGTTGCCGTGAAACTCACCGCTCCCGACGGAAGCACGTGGGAATGGGGCGACCCCGCTGCCGACAACAGAGTCGACGGCCCGGCGCTCGACTTCGCCTTGCTCGTCACGCAGCGCCGCCACCGAGTCGACACTGCGCTCACGGCCACGGGGGCAGGGGCCGATGAGTGGCTCGATATCGCACAGGCTTTTGCCGGACCGCCCGGGGCCGGCAGGCGCCCCGGGCAGTTCAGCTGAGCGAGTCGATCTGCAGTCTCAGGCGACGGGTTCGAAACGGGCCTGGAAGAAGCGGAGCTCGGGAGGTTCGTAGGTGAACTGGAGACCACGCACCTGCTCCCGGTGCTCGTAGACCTCGACGACCGATTCGGCAACGACGTCCATGTGCGCCTGGGTGTAGACCCGTCGCGGGATGGCAAGGCGGACCAACTCGAGCTTGGGATAATGGTGCTCGCCGCTCTTCGGGTCGCGTCCCGCCGACACGATGCCACGTTCCATGCCGCGCACCCCTGACTCGAGATAGAGCGCGGCGGTCAACGCCTCGGCAGGGAACTGGTCCTGGGGCAGGTGGGGGAGGATCGCGGCAGCGTCGAGGAAGATTCCGTGGCCGCCGATCGGTTGCACGATTGGGATGCTCGCTTTGATGAGGGCGTTGCCGAGGTACTCGACCTGGCCGACTCTGGCGTGAACGTGGTCGTCGGTGGCGACCATCTCCCGAATGCCGCGGGCGAGTGCCTCCATGTCGCGGCCCGACATGCCGCCGTAGGTGTGGAGGCCTTCAAACGCAACGAGCAGGGCGCGCGCCTGGCGTGCGAGTTCGGGATCTCGCAGGGCGAGGAAGCCGCCGATGTTGACCAGGTTGTCCTTCTTGGAGGAAACGGTGGCGCCGTCGGACAGTTCACAGATCTGGCGCATGATCTCGGCGACGCTCAGATCCTCGTATCCGGGCTCACGTTCCTTGATGAACCACGCGTTTTCGAGCGCACGGGTGGCGTCGAGCATCACCAGAATGCCGTGCTCGTGGCACAGTTCGTAGGTCGCCCGCAGGTTGGCGAGCGAGAGCGGCTGGCCGCCCGCCATGTTCACGTTGGTCTCGACCGAGATGTAGGGGATACGGTCGGCGCCGACCCGGTCGATCAAGGCGCGCAGCTTGTCGAGATCGACGTTGCCCTTGAAGGGGTGTTGCGAGGCGGGTTGGTGGGCCTCGTCGATGATCACGTCGACAAAGATGCCTCCGGCGTACTCCTGGTGAAATCGGGTGGTGGTGAAGTACATGTTGCCCGGTACGTAGTCGCCCGGCTTGATCAGGATCTGGCTGAGGAGGTGCTCGGCGCCGCGACCCTGATGGGTCGGGATCAGCTCCTCGTAGCCGTAGATATCGTGGACGGCGTCGACGAGGTGATAGAAGCTGCGTGAGCCCGCGTACGCCTCGTCACCCGTCATGAGACCTGCCCACTGGTAGTCGGACATCGCCGAAGTGCCCGAATCGGTGAGCAGGTCGATGTACACGTCGTCGGAGCGGAGCAGGAAGGTGTTGTAGCCGGCGGCGACGATGGCCTCTTCGCGCTCGTGGCGGGTGGTCATCCGGATCGGTTCGACCATCTTGATCTTGTAGGGCTCGGCCCAACTCTTGCGCATTGTTCGTCTCCTCGTGCCTCGATGTTCGGCGTCGACCGATCTCGGCCGCAGATTCTCCGATTGCTTAAGTTCCAGGGTATGGAATCTCCGAACATGGTCAATAGAATCCGTAGGAGTTTCGGCAAGGAGGCAATATGAGGCGGCTGGACCGAACAGATCGTGAGATTGTGCGGCTTCTCCAGGACGATGCACGGCGCTCCAACAAGGAGCTTGCCTCCGCCATCGGGATTGCTCCTTCGACGTGCTCGGAGCGGGTCAAACGGCTCGAGGCCGAAGGTGTGTTGCTCGGCTCGCACGCGACCGTCGACCCCCGTGCTCTCGGCATTGGGCTGCGGGCCATGGTGGCTATCCGGCTTTCCCGCCACGCCGCCAGCGAAGTCGACCGCTTCCGCGATCACGCCTTGGCGATGCCCGAAGTGATCGGCTGGTCCCATGTGACCGGGGCCAACGACTTCCTCGTCCACGTGGTGGTGCGCGACGCCGAGCATCTTCGCCAACTCGCGGTGACCGGATTCACTTCGATGCCCGAGGTCGCCCACATCGAAACGGCACTGGTGTTCGAGCACGTCGGCAAGCCGGCCCTGCCGGACCTGCTCTAGGAGACTGTTGAGTGGCTACTCCCGGTCACCGGTGCGGACAAACCCGAAGTCGGTCCGATCGCCAGCCGAGTTCTTCATCTTCACCGGGAACTCCCCGCCGAAGAGCCCACTTCACCGGTCCCTCGTTGCCGGTGTCGATGAGATTGCCGCTGGCAATTGGGCTGGTCAGCGGTGGGCGGGTCGTTGACGGTGCCGGAGCCGATCGCCGGCGGCGACGGTGACGGTAATGGCGACGGCGACCGCCAGGACGACGATGGCCGTCAGCATGTTGTCCAGCAAGTCGGGGGCAAGGAGCAGCACCAGACCAAGGCCCAGCATCATCGTGCCGGACAACAGCTTGAGTGTCCGCCCCTCATGCTCCTGCAACTTGCGGGAGCCGAGCGCCCACACGAAGGCGCCGACGATCACGAGCAGCGGGATCACGTAGATCACGTTGTAGAACAACAAATAGCCGTAGTAGGTCGAGGTCGGCAGATCGTTGAGGGTCAGCACTCGGGTGAAGGCCATCGGCAGTCCGGCGGTGCAGAGCAGCTCGTAGCTGTTGGCGGCAACGGCCAGCGTGACCGTTCCGGCCAGAATCGCCGGGTAGCGGTCGGCCGCCGCCAGGGTCCGCATCCGCTTGAACAGGCCGGGCTTGACGCTCTCCGGAATCGAGAGCGATGCCCCGGTGCCCGGGGCGAAGTAGTCCTTGATGTTGAACAAGGCGATCACGACGGCCACCGCTCCGGCGGCGAGAGTGATCCACCGCAGGGTCCCGGTGATCAGGAATACGTTCAGCCACGCCGTCATGAACGCGAAGTAGATCAGTCCGGAGAAGAGGACGAAGACGCCGCCGATGACCGCCATGCGCATCCGGCTCTTGGCATGGACCAGCAAGCTGAGCAGAAACAGCAGCACGAAGAACGCGCAGGGGTTGAAGGCGTCCAATCCGGCCACCGTGATGGTGAAGATCGGCAGTGAAACCGCCCCGGCATCAACCCGGCCGATGATGGGGAGAGTGACTCCCTCATCTTCTTGTACGGCCGCGGTCGTGGGCGGCGACGTTCCGTCGGGGAAATGGGTCGCGACCAGGCTGGTGTGGCAGGACCGTAACTCGGTGTCGAGCAGCGCCCCGATACCCGCCTCATCGTCGTAGCCGGTTTGGATTGTTTCGCAGTAGAGGAAGGTCGGTACGGCCGGGATCGTCTGGCCGATGGAGTCGGCAACAGCGATTGCGGTATCGACGGCGGCCGGGTCGTCACCGTTCACCTGAAGCCACCGGACCCGCAGCCAGTCGTAGCGGTCTTCGAGCTCCTCGATGAAGGGGTGTGCCTCGCGGCAGTGCGGGCAGCTCGAAGACCACACAAAGTACAAGTCGACGGTGACGTCGTCGTCGCCGACCTCGTACCAGATTGCGTCGTCCGCATTCGTTTCGGCCGCCGCGGCGGACACCGCCGTGCCGAGACTGGCTGCGGCGATGAGTGCCGCAAGGAAGAATCCCCTGCTCCAAGATGGTTTACGAGATGCGGTCATGACGCTCACCCCGCAGCGTCCGGGTTTGGGGCACGCCGGGGTAGAGGACCAAGGTCACAAGGGATAATGACCGGCAGCCGGGGACCTCTTCGATGCGGCGGGGACTATGGATGGCCTCTCAAGGGCCCGGGTGGTCGTGACGATCCCAATGCGGTGACCGCAGCGCGGAGTTCCTCTGGCCAATGACCACTCCGGCGCGGTATTGTCGGACATATGTCGAAGCCGGGAGGCAAGAGCCATGGCCGCCACTGACAAGCTGGATACGCCGCACTTCCACGTCGTGGAACCCGTGAAGGCGAAGAAGAAGCCGAAGCTGGCCAAGAAATTCTACGAGAAGGAACTGCGGCGCCTGCAACAGGAACTCGTCAAACTCCAAGAGTGGGTGAAGTCGGAGGGTCTGCGGGTGGTGGTCATCTTCGAGGGGCGTGATGCGGCCGGTAAGGGCGGCGTGATCAAGCGGATCGACGAGCGGATGAATCCGCGCGTTTGTCGGGTCGTCGCCGTCGGCACGCCAACCGAGCGTGACAAGACGCAGTGGTGGTTCCAACGCTACGTCAACCACCTCCCCGCCGCGGGCGAGATCGTGCTGTTCGATCGCTCGTGGTACAACCGGGCGCTGGTCGAGCCCATCATGGGGTTCTGCACCCAAGACGAGTACCGGGAGTTCTTGCGGTCGTGCCCCGAGTTCGAGCGGATGCTGGTTCGCTCCGGGATCATCCTGATCAAGTACTGGTTCTCTGTGAGCGACGAGGAGCAGGAGCGGCGTTTCCGCGATCGGATGGCCGATCCCCGCAAGCGCTGGAAGCTGAGCCCGATGGACCTCGAATCACGAGCGAAGTGGGTCGAGTTCTCGAAGGCCAAAGACAGCATGTTCGATCACACCGACATCAAGCAGGCACCGTGGTATGTCGTCAACGCCGATGACAAGAAGCGAGCCCGGCTCAACTGCATCAGCCACTTGCTGACCATGATCCCGTACGAGGACACGACGCCAGAGCCGATCGAACTGCCGCCTCGGGGGACCGACGAGAGCTACATTCGTCCTCCGATCGGTGAACAGGAGTTTGTGCCCGAGCTGTACTGAGTCCTCGGGCGACCTGACCTCCGGCGGTCTGCACACGTCGTGTGGCCGCATCGTTAGCATCTCGTGCCATGAGCGCGCTCACCGTTGCCGATGTCATCGACCACCTCGATGTGGTGGCTCCGCTGGGCAAGGCAGCCGGATGGGACCCGGTCGGGCTCCAACTCGGGGATCCGGCTGCGCCGGTAGCCCGAGTGGCGGTGTGCCATGAGGTCACGCCGGACGTGGTAGCCGCCGTCGAGGCGGACCCTGTCGATCTGCTGATCTCCTATCACCCGCTTCTCTTTCGCCCCACGACGCAGATAGTGGCGGGTAACTCGGCCCCGGGTCGAGCGTTCGGCCTGCTCAGGGCCGGTGTGGCGCTGGCCGTGGTGCACACCGCGTTCGATGTGGCCCACGGCGGAACCGCGGACGCCCTTGCCGCCGCGCTTGGTCTCTCGGACTCAGTCGGGTTCGCCCCGCTGTGGGGGCCAGACTCCGCCAAGGTGGTGGTCTTCGTCCCCGGTAGCGGCGCGGATACCGTGGCGGCGGCCATGGTCGCGGCTGGTGCGGGGACGATTGGGCGGTACTCCGGGTGCTCGTTCCGCGGCGAGGGCGTTGGCACCTTCCGGCCCGAAGCCGGCGCCGCCCCCGTCACCGGGACGGAGGGGACGTTCAGCCGTGAGTCGGAGGTCCGCGTCGAGATGATCGCACCGCGGTCGAGTGTCGATCGTGTTGTCGCGGCGCTGGTTGCGGCGCACCCCTACGAGGAGCCGGCCTACGACGTCTACGAGGTGAATGCCAACGCCGGGTTTGTCGGACGGACTGGGGTGATCGACGGCGAGGCCACGCTCGGGGCCCTCGCCCGGCGGGTCGCAGATGCCATCGGTGGCAACATCAGGATTGCGGGCCGAGTCCAGGATCCGGTGACCCAGGTTGCCGTGGTGCCCGGGTCGGGAGGCGACTTCGTGGCGTTGGCTGCGACCGTTGCCGATGTGCTGGTCACCGGAGATGTACCCCATCACCAGGCGCGCGCCGCGTTGGAGCGGGGGCTGGCCATCATCGACCCCGGACACGCCGCCACTGAACGTCCGGGCATTGCGACCTTGTACGCTGCGGTCGCACAATTGGATACCGTGGTGGTGGATCTGACCGATCTCGACCCGAGTCCGTGGGAGGAGCATTGATGGAGGAGATGAACAGCCTGGCGGATCTGCTGGACCTCCAGGACGTCGACCTCCAGATCGATCGTCTGTTGAATGAACGGCAATCGTTGCCTGCGCTCGCCGAGTATCGCGCCGCGCACGCCCGCGAGGAAGACTTGAAGGCTCAGGTCGGTGCGGCTGAGGCAGCGTTGCGCGAGACCACCCTGGCGTTCGACAAAACCAGCGGGGAACTCGACATCGCGACCAACAAACTCGAATCCGAGCAGAATCGGCTCTATGCCGGCGGGCTGAGCGCAAGGGACGCCGACTACATGCGCCAGGAAGTCGAGATGCTGGGTCGCAAGAAGGTCGAGATGGAGGACGCGCTGCTCGTGTTCATGGAGCAGCGTGAGGAACAGGAGAAAGCCCTCGAGGCGCTCCAGGGAGAGTTGGCGACCGCGACCGAGGGGAAGGCCGCGCTCGAGGCGGCTATCCAAGACGCGTGGCGAGGTATCGACGCCGACCTCGCCCGCAAGGAAGCCCGCAAGGCACAGATTGTGCCGCTCATCCCTGAGGATCTGCTGGCGTTGTACGAAGAGCTGCGCCCCATCAAGGAAGGTGTCGCCATCGGCCGATTGGTCGAGAGCATCTGCGGGGGCTGCCACCTGAGACTCACCGCGGCGGAACGACTCGACGTCACTCGCAGCGACCCGCCGCGCTGCATCCACTGTCGCCGCATTCTCGTTCTCTAGCGGCGCCGCCTGTCCCTCCATGTTCTTCTGGCACATCGGTGGCACGATTGCACTGATCCGCTACGCCTTTCGTGACGAACGAATGGATCTCCGGTTTCTGGTGCTTGGCGCCGTCGTCGCAGATCTGGTCGACACGCCGATCGGTCTGGTCGGGTACGGCAGCCTGGGAGCCGTGCGGTTGGGATCACACTCGTTGCTCGTTGCGTCGGTGGTGATGGTGGTCGTTGTGGCGCTGACGCGGCGGGGCCGGCCGCGGCGCCGCTGGATGGCGCTCGCCGTCGGCATGCTGGCGCACCTCGTGCTCGACGCGATGTGGGCCGACCAGGAAACCTTCCTCTGGCCCTTCCTTGGATGGGAGTTCACCGCAGCCGGGCCGGCCACGGTCGGCGGGTATCTGCGCGAGGTGCTGACGGATCCCGTCATGTGGGCGGGGGAGTTGGCCGGGTTCGTCTACCTGGCATGGCTGTGGCAGCGGGCCGGGCTGGGGTCGGCTGCGGCCCGGGCCACCTTTCGGTCAACCGGAAGGATCGATGTCCCCATCCGCCCCTAGCGGCTGGGCCCGATCGGTGCTCGGCCGGCGGGCCCGCAGCAGCATGCGAATCGCCAAGGCAATCAGCAGAACGGCAAAGAGTCGCCGGAGTACTTCACCGTCGAGGCGCAACGCCAACGCGGCGCCGGCCACAGCGCCGCCGGCTCCGCCTACCGCAACCGGGAGCGCAGCCCGCCAATCGACCCTGCCGTGTCTGGCATGAACGACGGTGGCAATGATCGCCGTCGGGATGATCACCGCCAGCGAAGTCCCTTGAGCCTCGTGCTGGGTGAAGTCGAACAGCACCACGAGGGCGGGCACGAAGACAATCCCGCCACCGACGCCGAGGGCAGCAGCCATCGTCCCCGCCAGGAGCCCAACCAGGATCAGCATCGCCACCGTCATGGCAGCAGCAGCCGTACGGCGGCAAGCACCATCACTGCGGCAAACGCCCGCGTCAGCCAGATCTCGGGCACCCTGGTGATCGCACGAGCCCCGATCACCGCGCCGACGCCGGCCCCAACGAAGAGCCACCACGCCGTAGACCAGTCGACGGCCTGATCGGCGCTGAACAGGAGAGCTGCGGCCGCGGCAGACACGACGATCGTGGCCATGGAGGTCCCGGACGCCCGCCGCTGATCGAGACCGAGCCAGAGCACCAAGCCCGGTACGACGATGACGCCGCCGCCAACACCGAAGAGTCCGCTGATGAAGCCGGCGACGAGTCCGATCACCACGCCACGCAGGTAGAACGACGGCATGGGGCGAGTGTAGGAGTGCTGCTTTGGCGGCACCTGCGGTAGCCTCGCGGGATGCGCCGGCCGGTCTCTGCCTTCCTCGTCCTCTTCCTCGTCGCGACTGCGTGTGGCGGTGGGGAATCCGACGCGGACACGACGCTGCCCACTTTCCCCCCCGTTGTCGTCAACGACTGGCTTGTTGGCGTTGCCGATGGCGACGCTGCCGCCGTCGGTGCCGCGGTCTACCAAGAATCGCTGACGCTGGTGATCGCGATCGAGAACGGACTCGACGCGTCACAGATCGCCACGATGCTCGACGATGGCCTCGACCCCACCTTCGCCGCCAGCTACTGGCGATCCTTCCGTGACGAGTTCTCGCAGTTCTCCGGGGGAAGCCTCGACACGCTCGAGGTCGGCCGCTACGAGATCCTCGCCGTCGGCGATATCGCCTATGCCGCCGTCGAGGTCAGAGGGCGGGAAGATCAGGTCGAGGTGATGACCCGTTCCAACGATTCCGTCGGCTGGCAGGTCGACATGCTGGCGACCGTCGGGCCGGCGTTTGCTGCCCAGCTGCGGCGGCTTGCCGACGAGCTCCCGGCGGGGGCGGCCGGTGATCGGGTGCGTGAGGCGCTTCGGGTCTCGGCGTTGCCTGCGCTGCGGGCCGCAGCGGCGCGCGATCCGGGCAACCGCATCCTGACCACCGACATCGAGCGTCTGCAGGAGATCCTCGACCAGGCCGCAGCCACTTCGACCTCGACAGAAGGATGAGAACCGACCGGAAGCTCAGTCCGCGGCGGCCGCGGCCCGCAGGCGGGGGAGGACCTCGTCGCCCAACATCGCAATGGTGGCTTCCTGATCGAGCGACGTCGTCTGGATGGTGACGATCTCGGCGCCAACTGTGGTCACCAGTGGCAGGTACGTTTCGACATAGTCGTCGGCCGAGCGGACCACGCTGTATTGCCCCAGAATCTCCTCGCGTGGCATCTCGTCTGCCTTCTGGCGCAACTCGATCGGGTCGACGGCTTCAAGCCGGCCCGGGGCGCGCAACCCGCGCCAGGCGGCCAACGCCTCCCACGCTTCGTCGTCGTTCTGGGCGTAGATCGACCAGCGGGTGGCGAGGATCTTGGGGTCGGGCCTGCCGGCTGTCGCAGCGGCCTCATGGGCGGGATCGGTCACCCGCTCTTTGGTAACGGCGGGGACCTTGACCGAGGTGATGATGCCATCGGCCAGGCGGGCGGCCAGAGCCGCGGACTTCGGTCCGCCGGCCGCCATCCAGATCGGCACCGGCCCAATCGGCGGGCTGTACAGCTTGGCCCGGTCGGTGCGGTAGTACTCGCCCTCGAAGGAGAGTTTCTCGCCGTCGAGCAGGCGGCGCATGATCACCAGCGCCTCCTCCATTCGGGCCGCCCGCTCGGCATAGTTCGGGAAGGGATACCCGAGGGGGCCCTCGTTGAGGTTCTCGCCGGTGCCGACTCCGAGATGGAAGCGCCCGGAGGAGAGGCGGTCGATGGTGGCGGCAGCTTGGGCGACTACGCCGGGGTGGAAGCGGAACAGTGGGGTGGTGACCCCGGTCGCGAACTCAACTCGTTCGGTGGCCTCGGCGATTGCCCCCAGGGTTGAGAAGGCAAACCCGGCTGAGCCGGCGTCGTCAACCCATGGATGGAAGTGCTCGGAAACCACGAGGAAGTCGAATCCGGCCCGCTCGGCGAGTACAGCGTGGCGGACGAGCTGCTCGGGTTGCCACTGCTCGTGGCCGCAGAAATAGGCGAAACGAGTCAACGACAACCTCCTCGGGGTCCAACGTGTCATCCCCAGCTTAGGGATCGGTATGCGCCAATCCGCTGCGAAATCCTGGCAATTCGCTCGACAGGTTGCGAGAGGCCGGGGAATCCAGCAACCGAGGAGGGCAAGGCCAACGGGGGCAGCCGTTTGGCGCTATGTCGCGGAGATTCTCGGGACGATGGTTCTCGTCTGATCTCGGGTGGTCGCCAGATTCTGAGAGGACGGGGCCACCGCCGGTGGGCCCGTTTCCGGTGGTGAGAGATGCTCAAGGGTGTGTGGTCGATGGCCGATGAAGGTAGCTACCAAAGGCGCGGCGGGACCGAAGAGGGACAGATGGAACAAGACACCGAGTTCATCCATCACGGAGAGATGCCCAAACTTCTGCTGGTGGAGGACAACCCCCTCCACGTTCGTTTGGTCAAGTCCATGCTGGCGGATGTTTGGCCGGGAGCGGAGAACCTCAGAGCGGCCAAGCGACTCGACCGGGCCGTCGAACTGGTCACCACGGATCCCCCTGAATGCGTCCTACTCGATCTCATTCTCCCCGATGCCGACGGCCTCGACTCGGTCAAGGCGATCCTGGCCGTCGCTCCCCAGGTTCCCATCGTCGTGCTCAGCTCTCACGAGGACGACGAACTCGCCCTCCAAGCGGTCAAGGAGGGGGCCCAGGACTACCTGGTAAAGGGGACAATCGGCCCAGACGGTTTGGCTCGCGCCATCCACTTCGCCATCCAGCGCCACCGGCTGGATCGACCAGACGAAGAGGTCGCTGAGATCCCCAAGAACGAGATGGTCGACCAGGGCCCGGTGGCGGTGCTCGATGCCAACGGCACCATCCTGTTCGCCGAGCCGGCGCTGGCACAGTTGCTGGGCCGGACCCTGGCAGAACTTGTAGGGGTCCCGCTCCAGCAGATCAGTCATCCCAATGACGCCGCAGGCTGGGAGCGAGTCGTCTCTGATGCTGCCCGCACTCCCGAGCTGACGATGCGGCTTCGTCATGCCTCCGGCAACGACCTGAAGGTACGTATCGAGCTCAACCCGCTCGCCAACGGCGAGGGCACCCGCGCTGCCTATCTCGCCCGCTACTACCCGATGGCAGAGGTCGGCACGGTGTCGTCCGGCGGTGTGTATGCCGTGATGACCGAATGGGTGGGTGGCTGAACGAGCCAATGATGTCTCGCAACAACAAAGATGGGGCCTCGATGGCCCCATCTTTGTTGTTGCGAGTCCGGTTGTAAGCCGGATTCTGTACCGGTCGTTGCCGACCGGTGACGGTCATCTATCTGTGCGGCCTACCTGGGATTGACGGGCGGGCAGCCCTTCCCTGCTTGGCCTTGCTCCGGGTGGGGTTTACCGAGCCGCGCCGGTCGCCCGACGCGCTGGTGGTCTCTTACACCACCGTTTCACCCTTGCCGGCCGGTTGCATGACAACCGGCGTAGGCGGTCTGCTCTCTGTTGCACTGTCCGTCGGGTCGCCCCGCCTGGCCGTTAGCCAGCACCCTGCCCTGTGGAGTCCGGACTTTCCTCCACGGAGCCGGTTGGCTCCGCGGCGACCGTCCCCCGGGCTCGCAACAAGCCCAACGGTAGTGGGACGGTCGGCGGCTTGGGCCAACCGACGGTCAGCTGAACCTGATTCGGCGCTGCGGCGTCGGCGCCGGCGTTGGCGTGTCTGAGGCGTTGCCGGTGTCGATCGTGAAGCGGTTGGAGAGTCGACGAACCGTGGGATCTGCGGTCTCAGGGCGACGATCGCGGGTGGGGAACGCGCTCCAGACGTCCGACGGGGCCAAAGGCATGGCAAATGTGATCGTCGTGTCTACGCGGTCGGCGACGTGCTGGATCACTCCACCCATGCGTCGTGACAGCGAGGCGGCGATGGCAAGGCCGAGGCCGGTTCCTTCCGTCAGGAGGCCCAACGGCTGTTCGCTTTGAGAGTCGCGGAGCAACCGGCCGGCGACTGCAGGATCTAGCCCGGGGCCATCGTCGGTGACGGTACAGGTCATGATGCCGGAGCGAGCGGTGATGACGAGGTGGATGGTTGGCCCACCGTGGCGGATGGCGTTCGACAGGAGGTTGCGAATGACCTGACGGATTCGCATCGCGTCCGCCATGACGACCTCGCGGGTGCCGCGCAGTTCGATGTTTGCGCCCGAGCGGAGCAGCGGCGCAACGACCGCCTCGGCCTCCTCGAGCATGTCAACCGGGCCGCGTTCGATCACCAGAGAGTGGCTGTCGAGCCGGGCCGCGGTGAGCAGGTCTTCGACCATGCGAGTGGACTCCGCTGAATCTTGGTAGATGAGTTCGAGCAGCTCCATCGCCTCCGCCCGATCATCCATACGGTTGGCCAAGAGGTGCTCGCTGAAGCCGTAGATGCCGGTCAGTGGGGTACGGAGATCGTGCGAGATCTGGGCGACGAGTTCGTCCTTGGCCTGGCTCGCCCGACTCGCCGCCGCCAACGTCTCTTCGAGGCCGGCTTGCTCGCGGCGTCGATAGGCCTCGGTCACAAGTCCGAAGATCACCAGCCCAATCACCACGAGGAAGAACGTGAAGGCGGCTCGCCCGATGGCTGAACCGCGGCCTGGCGATTCTGTGGCCACCATGGAGTAGCCGAGTACGGCAAGCGCAGGCAGGATCGCGAGGAGACCAGCGCCGACGGTCACCAAAGTGACCCGACGCCGGCTGCTGTGCACGGTGTTCGGGCGAGCATGTGACGCTCCCATACGGGACTATCGGCAAAAAGGCCGCGCTTCTTCGCGCGAGATCTGGTTTCTCGCACCCCAAAACGGGCACGTGGAAACGCTAGCCGTCTGTTGAACCATGTCGGTTCGAGGTCGCGGCCACAACGCCGGCCCGGCCGTTTCGCGGGTTGGGCGAGCCTTTACGCCGATTGTTCGGCGGCCTCCTGGATCGCGGCGGCGACTCGGTGCAATCGGGTGCTCACCTCGGCAGCGACCGTCTCGATGCCGTCCCTTTCGACGAGTGTCAGCACCGCACCCGGATCCATGAAGTCGACGGCCACACCCTCGTCGGTTTGGCGCACGACAACGTTGCAGGGGAGCAGCGCGCCAATCTCAGGCTCGGTGGTGATGGCCTGATGGGCCAGTGGTGGATTGCAGGCGCCCAAGATGCGATACGGGGCCATATCGGCGTCGAGCTTGGCTTTCAGGGTGGCGGCAACGTCGATGGTCGTCAGCACGCCAAACCCCTCAGTGGCGAGTGCAGCCGTCACTCGTGCGACGACATCCTCGAAGTCGCCGGTGGTCGTGATCCCAAATGTGTAGGCGGTCAAGAAACCTCCTCGAAGAGACGGGAGCGGACGACGCAGCGTCCGCTCCCGAGTTGGCGTTGTGCGGGTACTCAGCACGTTGGCACTCGGTGCCCGCCCGGCCTCACACGAAGATGACTTGGGAACCTGCCGACAGTTCGATGAACTCGTTCACGTTGATGATGTCCTCGACGCCATCAAACATGTCATCCTTGGTGAGTCCCATCATGTCGACCGACATCTTGCAGGCCCAGAAGCGGGCGCCCATGTCGGAGAGCATCTGCATGAACTCGGGTACCGGCGGAACCTCTTGCTCGGCAATCTGCTTCTTGAGCATCTTGGTGGCGTAGCCGGTCATGCCCGGCAGGCCGCCGAGGCCCTGGGGGATGTGCTTGGTCGAGCCCGGCATGTGCATCGCGGTGTTGCCCAGCATGGAGAACTGCAGCTTGTCCCACGTGCCCTTGTTGATCATGTCCATGCCCCAGAAGGTGAAGAAGATGTCGACTTCTACGCCTTCGCTGAGGGCACCGTTGGCCATGATCAGCGCGGGGTAGGCCATGTCAAGGTTGCCCTTCGAGCAGATGAAGGTGATCTTGCGTTCCTCGTCGTCATCCCCGAAGTCCGGGACGATGGCTGGGGCTTCCTCAGTGGTGGTCATGTGTATTTGCTCCTTTGACGGGATGAGGTGTGTTGGTGCGGATGCGAGGCGGTGGCGTTACACGCAACCTGCCGGCTTGGGGAGGCCGGCGATGTAGGACATCTTCTTGGCCGGCTTCTTGGGGAACAGCATGAAGAGCTGCTTGGTTGGGATGCCGCCGACGTTGGCGACCCGGCGAATCGTGGCCGTCTGGCCCTCTTGCGAGAAGTCCTCACGCAGGAACCTGACGACCTGCCAGTGCTCGTCGGTCATGTCGATGCCGATCTGGGCGGCGAGCGCGGTGCCGACTTCCTCGTCCCACTCGTCGTATTCGGTCATGAAGCCCTCTGCGTCCACCTGGACGTCGTGGCCTGCAATGGTGGTAACCGCCATCAGTTTGCTCCTTCTGTTGGCTCGTTGGTTGTTGTCGTTGTTGTCGGGGTGTCTTCGTCTCGTAGGTTCACGAACTTGCGCGGCGGCCCGGTCTCCACGTTGGAGACGGCACTCAGCGTATTGAGGGCGCGGCCCAGGCCGCGACGCACCTCGGGGTCGGTCAGGCGTCTGACCAGCGACCATGTGCTGGGCGGTTCGTCGGGTTCGGCCTCCATACGCTCCTGCTGGGCGTGGATGGCCTCGATCATGCGATAGGCGACGGCCATGATCTCCGGCTGGGTCATTTCCTTGACCGTCTGGAGGATCAGCACGACGTTGTCGCCGAGCTGCTCGACGTCTTCCGCGGTGAATCCGGTCACGATCCGGTCGACGACGCCAAGGCCTGCCTTGGCGAACTCGAAGTAGCCGCGCTGCTCGAGTTGCTCGAGCAGCCCCATCGCCTTGATGAAGGCTTCATCGGTGAGCGTGCCGGCATCGTCGAGGAACTCCATGGCGCTTTCGAAGCGCTCGAGCGATTCCTCGATGCGCCGGGTGTTGCGCAATAGTCGTTTGAAGACTCGAATCAGGTCTTCGGCCGACACGAACTCCTGGACGTCCTCCAGTTCGTTGCTGACGGTGGCCATCGCCTGGCCCATCAGCGGAGTCACGTCGAGGCGCAGCTCATCCCAGGCCTCGCGGCGCTGACGTTGCTCTCGGGCCTCGTCGGCGATCCTGGCCACTTGAGCACTCAGGGCGTCGATCTTCTCCTCGAGAACATCGGTGCGATCGGGTGAAGCGACGGTCATCAGGAATCCTCGCGAATCTTGCCGGCCATCAGCATCTCGTGCGGCAGCGGCATGTCCTTGCCCTTGAGCAGGAGGTTCCAGTAGACCCACTTGAACATCATCTTGCCCCAGTGGTTCATCTCGGTCTCCTTGAGGAGCGAGAAGGGCCCGATCCCCGGGAGCGGGTACTTGCCCGGCAGCGGCTCGGTGTCGTAGTTGAAGTCGATCAGCATGCCCTTGCCGAAACCGGACTCGATGAAGCAGTTGGCGTGACCGTCGAAGGACTCCGTCATTTCCATGCCGGCGATGTGGCGCAGGAAGTTCTTGGTGAAGACTTCCACGGCGAAGTGGGCGACCGAACCGGCCTTGGAGGTCGGAATGTTTGAAGCATCGCCGATGGCGAACACGTTGTCGTAAGTCTTCGACAGGAACGTCTCCTTGTCGACGGGCACGTAGTTGAGCTCGTCGCCCATACCGGAGCGGGCGATGAAGTCGGCTCCCATGTTGATCGGGATGGTCACCAACAGGTCGTAGGGAACCTCACGCTCGTCGTAGGAGACCAGCTTCTGTCCCTCGGAGTCGACCTCCATCAGGAAGTAGTCCTCCTCGACCATCACCTTCTTCTCACTCAACAGGCTTCCGAGGTGCTTCGAGGCGACCGGCTTGGTGAACGCGCCCGGCAGGGGAGTGACGTAGACGAGTTCGACTGCGTCGCGCATGCCGCGCTCGTGGAAGTACCAGTCGGCGAGAAAAGTGAACTCGAGCGGGGCCACCGGGCACTTGATCGGCATTTCGATGACATTGATTGCCATCCGTCCGCCGTTCCAGGTCTGGAGCTTGCGGGCGAGGGCTTCGGCACCATCGAGGGTGTAGAAGTCGTGGATGGTGTCGCCGTACGCGTCGCTGTCGAGGCCGGGGGTCTGATCGGGGCGCGGGGTGGTGCCTGAGGCGATGACCAGGTAGTCGTAGTCGAGCGTCGTCCCGTCGACGAGCTTGACCCGATTGTCCTCGGGCTCGACGACATCGATCTCGCCGAGCACAAAATCGACGCCGGACGGCACGAAGTCGCGCCGAGACTTGACGATGTCGTTGCGGCTGTAGATCCCAAACGGGATAAAGAGATAGCCCGGCTGGTAGTGGTGAGCCTCGTTGGCATCGACGACCGTTATCTGCCAGTCGTCGTCGAGTTGGGGCCGCAGTTTGTTGACCACCATTGTGCCGGCGGTCCCCGCCCCGAGAACGAGGAGTTTCTTCACGTCGTGCTCCTTTGATATGGATTTGCCTCTCCAGCAAGGAGGGCGATGTTGTCTAGTTTCGAAAGCAGTTCGCTGCGTGTTGCCGCCAAGCGCGAGATGAGGTCGCTCAGGCGGGGAAGCAGGCTGATGACCCAGCGGCGGTGGTTCTGGTCGAGGTAGTACGTCTCCTCGACGTGGTCGGCGATCGCCGCCACGGGGACCCCGAGTTCGTCGGCAATCCGGCGGATGGTCGCATCATCGGGCGGCCACACGTCGGGGGTGACTCCACCGACGATCAGCATTCCCACCAATTCGCTGCCGACCCGGATGAACGAGCGGGCGCAAAGGAATCCCAAGTGGGTCGGCATGAAACGAGGCTCCAGGTCGACTTCGGCCGCCAAGCGGCGCCATCCCTCGACGCACTGGTCGATGGCATCGGGTTGGCTCTGAACGGCGGCGAAGTAGCCGCACGGGTTGGCGACGTCGGTGAGCGCATTGCCATTGATGTCGGTGACCACGGCCATCACATCAAAGATGTCGGCGGCCAGGTCGGCGATGGCTTGAGCGGCCTCGGTGGGGAGGAGGTGATTGAGGTCGCGTACTGGGCTACCGGATGCTGCGGCGGGGACGTCGGAGGGGGGATCGACGACCCCGCCGAGCATCTCGGTGATCTGGTCGGAGGGGAAACGCCACTGCCTGCCTACCTTGATCGCAGGCAGTCGACCGTCCTCCGCCATGCGGTAGATGGTCGACTTGTCGACGTTGATCAACTCTTGGAGGTCTTTGGTGGTGAGGAGAACGGCCATGGTGCGGTTTGTCGATGTTCCAAATGCGGATGATCAGTGCTCGTGCAGCGTATGCATCTCATGCATCCTGCTATAGGGCCAAAAGGCCCTACTTGTGCAAAACGGCACAAGGGTGGCGGAGACGGCCGCACAAGCGTTGTGCAAAACGGCACAAGGGTGGCGGAGGCGGCCGCACAAGCGTTGTGCAAAACGGCACAAGGGTGGCGGAGACGGCCGCACAAGCGTTGTGCAAAACGGCACAAGGGTGGCGGAGACGGCCGCACAAGCGTTGTGCAAAACGGCACAAGCGTTTGTCGGCAGGGGTGGCAAGGGCCCCAAGTCCGGTGCTTGTGCCGCGCCATGGCGCCGTGCCGTGCTCCAACTCCGTCGGGTCCGTCTAGCCCCTATTCCTCTGGTCGCCCAACAGGCCGCCGGCGGCGCCAACCACCGCGGCGACGACGGCGAACAAGGCAAGGGTTGCACGACCAACCGCGTCGGGGGCTGCCGCCAACGTGATCGTGGAGCCCACGAGGTAGAGGAGGAGGGCGGCAAAACTGCCGTGGATAACGGCGTCGCGGCCGGCAAAGCGGGCAGCAACGTATCCAGCGAGCAATTGGGAAAGGAACTGGAGGAAAACCACCGGGATAGCCGCATTGGTAGAATCGAGGATGCCGGTGACGCCGAGGATCAGAAAGGCCATCAGGGCCGCTCCGAGCCCGGTCATGGCCCCGAGGGCGATGGCGCCCCAATTGAAGTTCACGGCGCCGTCAAACGTTCTGGAGGTGTTCTTCGAGTCCGGCGATGTAGCCGAAGGGCAGATTCCAGTGCCGGGAGCCATCGAGCATGATCTGGAGGTACTCAGCCGAAGGACGGGCGGAGGCACCATTAGAGCAGTTGCCATCGGCGACGTGCACCATCACCTGATGGCGCCTTCCGTTGCGGTCCATCGCCTCGATGGTGCTGGCGATGCGTTGTTCTTCCTGTTCAACGGCGTGAAGGTCATCGAGCTCCTGGTCGGGAACGGCAAAGACGGCGCCCCACACGGTGCTGCCGGTTTCGGGAACGACCGTCGGCAGATGCCCTTCCCACCCATTGCCCTCGATGGGGAAGTCCAATCCCCATTCGGGCAGGTGTGCGATGAACTGGAACTCGGCGCTCGGCGCGGCCTTGGCCATGTGGTCGGGCGCAATGCGAGCGGTGTAAGCGAAATACAGCAGGGCTTCCTCCCAAACTCCGAACCCGATCCTGCAGACCGAGCATTGTAGCGGAAGCGATGCTGACCAGGCATTTCGATTCGGCGCGGTGGCGGAACATGAGAATCACATGAGACGGGAACCGTTGGTGGAAACCCGGCGTCATAGGGGAGACCGGTCTGAACCGGTTCAGAGAATCTGACCTTCAGCGTCCGACACCCGTGGAGGTGCCGAATGTTCGACATACAAAACGATTTCACGGAGTTCATCGAAGTGCCGATCACCGAGGAGCGGCCTTGGATGGTGTTTGCGGCGTGCCGCAACGCCGATCCCCTGGTTTTCTTCCCGACGACCCGCGACGGCGTTGACGAGGCACTGGCGATCTGTGCCACCTGCCCGGTGCGCGCCGACTGCCTGGATTATGCCGTCGAAGCGAGGGAACGCTTTGGCGTGTGGGGCGGTATGACCGAAAAGCAGCGTCGCCGCCTTCTCCGCAGATCCGCCTAGCGAGGCTTCGAGCCCCACTTCGAGCCGCCCCTCGCCGCGCTCCGGCGCGTCGGAGGGGTCGGTTTGTCGCGATCGGATCCTCCGTCACCAGGGACTTTGGAGCGGACGCGTCCCCCTTCGTGGCGTTTGGTGCGGTACTGGCGACCGCCCGAGATGTCTCGAGCTTCCTGGCGGCGACGCACGGCTGAACCCGGGCAGGGCGGGCGGTAGCGGCGGCGCGACTATGGTCGCTTCCATGACCGATTTCTCATGGCCAACCGTCCTCAACCGTGTGATGGCTGGGGAGCACCTCAGTCGGGATCAGGCGCATGCCGCAATGGACGAGATCATGTCCGGCCGCGCTACCCAGGCTCAGATTGCGGCGTTCATCGTGGCGATCCGCGCCAAGGGCGAGACCGCTGAGGAGATGACCGGGTTGGTCGAGGGCATGCTGGACGCCGCAGTTACGGTCGACATCGGCGAGCCGGTCGTCGACACAGCCGGCACCGGGGGTGATGCCTCCGGCACGTTCAACATCTCGACGACGGCGGCACTGATTGCGGCGGGTGCCGGCGCCAAGATCGCCAAGCACGGCAATCGGGCGGCATCGTCGAAAACCGGATCGGCCGATCTGCTCGAGGCGTTGGGAGTGCGACTGGACTTGCCGGCCGAGGTCACGGTTCAGATGGTCCGTGAGATCGGGTTCGGCTTCTTCTTTGCTCCGGCGTACCACCCGGCGATGCGGCACGCCGGCCCGGTGCGACGCGAGTTGGGGGTGCGCACAGTCTTCAACTTCCTGGGCCCGCTGGCCAACCCGGCCCGGGCTACTCGGCAGGCACTCGGCGTGTCGGACCACCGCATGGCCGAGCGGATGATCCAGGTGTTGTCGAACCTCGGCGCCGAAGTCGCCTTCGTCTATCACGGCGAAGACGGCCTCGACGAGTTGACGACTACGGGCCCTTCGTTCATCTACCGCCTCAAGGCGGGGGAGATCACCCACGCCGAGTTCACCCCTGAAGACTTTGGCGTGGCACGGGCCACACTCGCTGACCTCAAGGGAGGCGGCGCTGCGCAGAACGTCGCCATCACCCGAGCGATTCTGGCCGGAGAGGCTGGACCCAAGCGGGACATCGCCGTGGTCAATGCGGCGCCCGCGATTGTGGCCGCCGGCATGGCCGAAGGCTTCGTCGAGGGCGTAGATCTCGCCCAACAGGCGATCGACTCCGGTGATGCTCAAAGCGTCCTCGAGCGAGTGATCGCGATGAGCGAGGAGTTTGCCGGGTAGGTAGACACGGACCGGTCGCCCAGCAGTAGGTTGTGGCCCATGACGGCGCGGCCCTGGCACGACGAATACGACGACGGTGTACCCGCCGGCATCGATTGGGAGCGGATGCGGCTCGACCAGTTGCTGCACCGGACCGCGCTCGCCCACCCCGAGCACACCGCGATCATCTTCTACGACCGCAAGATCTCATACGGAGAACTCGACGATCTGGTCGATCGGCTCGCGGCCACGCTCCAAGACCTCGCAGTTGGGCCGGGGGATCGGGTGTCGCTGTTCATGCCCAACTGCCCCCAATTGATCGTCGCCTACCACGCAGTCTGGCGGGCCGGCGCCATCGTGGTGCCGAGCAATCCGTTGTACACCGCCACCGAATTCGCTCACCAAGCGGCCGACGCCGGCTCCACGGTGGCCATCGTGCTGTCTCTGCTGTACCCGAAGGTGCGGGAAGCTCGGGCGGGTACGGCTCTCGAGCACGTGCTCGTTACCAACATCAAGGAGTACTTCAAGGGACCGACCCGGGCGCTGTTCACCCTGCTGCGGGAACGCAAGGACGGGCACCGGGTCGACATCGGCGACGACCCGGACACCTCCTGGCTCCACGACCACCTTGCCGAGTCCCGTACCCCGGAGCCGGTCGCCACCGGACCCGACGACTCTGCGATGTTGATGTACACCGGCGGCACCACCGGGGTTCCCAAGGGCGCCGAGCTGACTCACGACAACCTGATGGCGAACCTCCACCAGGTCAACGCCTTCGCCCCGCAACTCAGGGACCTCGAGGAGTCGGTGCTGCTGGCCCTGCCGCTCACCCACAGTTATGCGCTGACGGTAGGGGCAAACCTCGCCGTCTTGCGGACGGGGACGATGATCATCGTTCCCAACGCTCGCGATCTCGTAGGTCTGCTCAAAGTCATCGACACCCATCGCCCGACCGTGTTCCCCGGGGTGCCGACGCTCTACGGCGCGATCAGCCGCCACCGGCAGGTAGCCGACGGCAAGTACGACATCCGTTCGATCAACATCTGCCTGAGCGGCGCGGCAGCCCTGCCCCCGGAGATCCAGCGTCACTTCGAGGATGCCACCGGGGCGCGCCTGGTCGAGGGGTACGGTCTGAGCGAGGCCTCGCCGGTGACGCACTGCAATCCGCTCGGTGGCGAGGATCGGGTCGGATTCATCGGCGTCCCGCTGTCGGGAACCGACGCCAGGATCGTCGACGAAGCCACCGAGCAGGTCACCCTGGGCCCGGGGGAGCGCGGTGTCCTCTGCGTCAGCGGTCCTCAGGTGATGAGGGGCTACTGGAACATGCCGGAGGAGACCGAGATCGTGCTACGTGCCGACGAGAACGGGACCGTCTGGCTGCATACCGGTGATGTCGCCGTCATGGACGAAACCGGTTGGTTCCGCATCGTCGACCGCAAGAAGGACATGATCTTGGCCTCGGGTGGCTTCAACGTGTACCCGCGCGAAATCGAGGATGTGCTCTACGAGCACCCCGCCGTGGTTGATGCCGGTGTCATTGGTGTCCCCGTCGGCGGTGACAATCAAAGGGGCAAGGCCTTTGTCGTCCTCGAGCCGGGATCGCAGGTGACTGCCGACGATCTGCTCGACTTCTGCCGGGAGCGCCTGGCCCGGTTCAAGATCCCGCGCACCATCGAGATTCGCGGCGAACTCCCCAAGAGCTTCGTCGGCAAGGTGTTGCGGCGTGAGCTGGCTGCCGAAGAGCAGGCCCGCGCCGACAACGCGTGAACAGTTGGTGAACAAGGCGACAAAGACGCAGTGCTAATGCCTGGTTCCCGGTATCTTCGTCTGTCATGCGTCGATGGATCATGTTCGTGGCCGCCCTTGCCTGGTGGCCGCCGCCTGTGGCGACAGCGACACTGGCGACGGTGCTGACCGTCACCGACCGACTGCCGCCTGCCTCGGCCACGACGGCGACGACGCAGGACGGCGGCGCAACCGAACGTCACCGCAACGACTGCAGGTGAATCTGCTGCGCGGACAGGACCCGACGACCAGCACGCCGGCAACCGAATGCCCCACCGGTGGTCGATGGTCCCGCCGCCCGGACTTTGCGTTGGCGCTTGGTTCGGGTGAGAGCTTCGTGCTGAGCGATGAGCAAAGGCCGGTCTATCTCGTGTTCTGGGCCGAGTGGTGATCAACCTGTCGACGGGAGTTGCCCGTCGTTGACGAAGTCGCCGCCGACTACCAGGATGACGTCCGGTTTGTTGCCGTCGCCGGCCGCGGGAGCCTCGACGACACTGCCGAACGAGGCCGAGGCACTGTTCTCACTGCTCGACTGGGGTCTCGACGACTCCGTCTGGGACCTCTACGGGGTGTCCGTTCAACCCGTAACCATCCTCATCACCGGCAGCGACGTGGTGGTCGACACCTGGGCCGGTCGCGCTGGACGCAGGATGAGATCAGGTCCCGGCTCGATGCTCTGGTTGCGCTCGGGGCGTAGCGACCACGGTCGCAGCCTGCGTTCGCTTCCGCCAGACCAGAATGATCAGTGCCACCGATCCGATCAGAAACGCCGCCCGATACCAGAGGATCGGCCCCGGTCGATAGGGCGAGCCGCATCGGTTCGGTCACCAGGCGTACCCCGCCGGCGATCGCCAATGCCGCTGCGGCCGGTGCACCGAGCGGCGGCCTGCCCCGTGTCTTCCAGGCGGCGAGGCCGAACGCTCCGATCGCCAGCAGCAGCGCCGCATAGAGCTCGACCGGGTGACGGGTGACGGCAGAGCCTTCTTGGGCGAGCGCCCACGGCAGGTCGCTGGCGGTCCCCAAGCAGGCATCACGGGCCAGGCATCCGGAGTGCCAGCCCGCCAGCCCCGCCAGCGCTGCCGCCGACAGGCCATCGGCAACGATCCAGCGCTCCTTGCCGCCCATCACCAGTACCGTCACGATGGCGGCGAGTGCCGCCCATCCGGTGGCGACCCCGCCGCGAATGATGATGATGTCCTTCGGATTCGTGAGCGGATTGACCCCGTCGCCGATCATGGCCGCCAGCCGGCCGACGAAGAGGCCGGCGACGGCGGCGGTCAGGGCCAGATCCCACAGGCTCCGGGCGCAATCAGCGGCGTTGCCCCGCTTGGCCTCCCACCACAACATCGCCCACATCGCCAGCATCCCCATCAGTGCCGCAAACAGCAGGGAGAACTCCACGCTCAGCCCGTCCGCGCCAGGATCTCGTCGATCTGAAGCGCCAGGGTCCGTTCGTCGATCACCCCGCTGTGCAGCTGCACCAACTCGCCGTGTGGCGCGTAGAAGAAGGTGAGTGGCACTCCGGTGTTGCCCCCCAGTGCGATGGGCACATCTCCGGGCCGGTCGAGGTAGTGGTTGATCGGGGCGTCGGGGAAGAACTCGGCTATGAACTCCCGGGCGCCGCTCTGGCCGTCGCGCACGTTGACGCCGATGAACGTCACCTCACCGGCGAACTGCTCGGCGGCGCGCTCGAGGAGGGGCGCCTCGGAGCGGCAGGGGATACACCACGAGGCCCACACGTTGAGGACCACGGGCTCCTCCGACGCGGCGAGGATTGCCATCATCTCGTCCCCGGTTACCGGGGGCAGCTCGGGGACGTCGGAGACGTCGACATTCGAACCGCCACAGGCGGCAAGCACGGCGGAAAGCACCAAGATGACCAAGACGACGCGGCGCACCCCCGGAGTGTACGAGCCACGGCGGCGTAGAGGGTTTTGGCGGACAATGGCGCAACATGCTGCGCCATTGTCCGCCAAAACCCTCTCTAGCGGCGCCGGTGGGCCAGTTCTGCGAGGACGTCGGCTGGGGGGACGTCGCGTTCGGCGAGCAGTACCAGCAGGTGATAGACCAGATCTGCCGCCTCTTCGGCCACTCGGTCGCCGGCCCCGACCGAGTGGTCCTTGGCGGCGAGCAGCACCTCGGTGGCCTCTTCCGTGACTTTGCGGCCGACTGCGTCGACCCCGCCATCGAGCAGCGATGTCGTGTACGAATCGGGGGGCCGTTCTGCGGCCCGCGCCGCGATCACCGCCCACAGCGCGTCCAACTCGCCAAACGAACGATCGCCGGGGGTGACGTTGTCGAAGCAGGACGCGGCCCCGGTATGGCACGTCGGGCCGGCCGGGTGGGCTCGAATCAGTAGGGCGTCACCGTCGCAGTCGAGTCCGATATCGACCACGGCGAGCGTATTGCCGCTGGTCTCGCCTTTGCGCCAGAGTTCGCCTCTGGAGCGGCTCCAGAAGGTCACGAAGCCGGTCTCGGCGGTGAGGCGAAGCGACTCGGCGTTGAGATAGCCGAGCATGAGGACATGCCCGGTGGTGGCGTCCTGGACGATGCCGGGGACCAAACCTGCGTCGTCGAAACGGATGTCGGCGGGAATCATGGCGTGATCCGCACCGGGATGCCGGCGGCGGCCAACCCGTTCTTGAGGTCCGCGATCTCGATCTCCCTGCGGTGGAAGATCGAGGCGGCCAGCACTGCGTCGGAGCGTTCCTCCGAGAGAGCCTCGACGCAGTGGGCGATGGTCCCGGCTCCGCCTGAGGCGATGACCGGAACCCCCACCGCGCCCCGTACGGTCGACAGCAACTCCAGGTCGTAGCCGTCTTTGGTTCCGTCGCGGTCCATCGAGGTCAGCAGGATCTCGCCGGCGCCGAGCCGAGTGGCGGCCACCGCCCATTCAACCGCGTCGCGTCCCGTTGGGGTACGTCCACCGTGGGTGTACACCTCCCAAGAGTTGCCGGTGCGCTTGGCGTCGATGGCAAGCACGACGCACTGGGTGCCGAAAGCGGTGGCACATTCGGCGATCAGTTCAGGTCGCTCGACGGCGGCCGTGTTCACGGTCACCTTGTCTGCCCCGGCTCGCAGCACGGCGCGCATATCGGCAACAGTGCGAACTCCGCCCCCGACGGTGAGGGGAACGAACACGTTCTCCGCGGTCCGGCGAACCACATCGAGCATGGTTTCGCGGGCTTCGTGTGAGGCGGTGATATCGAGGAAGCAGATCTCGTCGGCGCCCTCCGCCACGTAGCGGGCGGCAAGTTCAACCGGATCGCCCTCGTCGGTCAGATCGACGAACTGCACACCCTTGACCACGCGGCCGTCGTGCACGTCGAGACAGGGGATGATGCGCTTACGCAGCACGGGATGCCTCCGAGCAGACCGCAACGAAGTTGCCCAAGATACGTAGGCCGGCGGCGCCGCTGCGCTCGGGGTGGAATTGGACGCCGACGCGGTTGCCGCTGCGCACCGCGGCGGTGAAGCGACTCCCATAGCTGCTGGTTCCGATGACGACCGAGTCGTTGGCGGGATCGGGTGCGTAGCTGTGGACGAAGTAGAACGTCGTCCCGTCATCGATGCCGGCGAATATCGGGTCGGGGTGCAGCGCCACGTCGTTCCACCCGATGTGAGGCAGACGGGGCGCATCGACCAACTCGCGCACGACGCCTGGGATCAGCCCGAGGGCGTGGCTGCCGTCCTCATCGGAGGAGTCGAAGAAGAGTTGCAGGCCGACGCAGATCCCAAGCAGCGGTCCCGACCACTCCCGCAGCGGATCGGAGAGCCCGGCGGCGTCGAGACGTTGCATCGCCGCGCCGGTGGTGCCGACACCGGGCAAGACGATGCCATCGCAATCGTCGAAGTGGCCCGGCCCGTCGACGACAGTGACGTCGGCGCCGGAGCGACGCAGACCCTGAGCGATGGACACGAGGTTGCCTGCTCCGTGGTCGACAACGGCGATCCGGGTCACGTGGTCCCCTTGGTCGATGCGATGCCGTCACGGCGCGGGTCGACGGCGACGGCAGCCCGCAACGCCCGCGCCAGCGCCTTGAAGGCCGCTTCGGCGATGTGGTGATCGTTGTCGCCCGTGGCGGTGAGGTGGATCGTGAACCCCGCGGTACGGGCAAACGCCTCGAGGGCGTGCGGGATCATCTGGGTCCCGAGGGCTCCGATCCGCTCGGTGGTGAACGGCAGATCGATGACGGCATACGGGCGGCCGCCGACATCAACAACCGCGGTGGCAACGGCCTCGTCCATCGGCACGGTGGCGTCTCCGTAGCGCACGATGCCGGCCCTCGGCCCGAGCGCCTCGGCGAAGGCGCTGCCGAGGACGAGTGCGGTGTCCTCGACCGTGTGGTGCTCGTCGACGTCGAGATCGCCGTTGGTGGCGACGATCAGATCAAACAGGCCGTGGTGGCCGAGGGCGCCAAGCATGTGGTCGTAGAAGCCGACCCCGGTGGCGATCTCGCAACGGCCGGAACCATCGAGGTCGATGGTTACCCGAACATCGGTCTCGAGTGTCTCACGGTGCGCGTCGGCGGTGCGTCCCATCACATGCTCCTTCTCAGGGCGTCGATCAATCGGGCGTTGGCGGAAGGGCTCCGCACGGTGAAGCGGAGATAGTCGGCGAGCGGCCCGTCGGCGGCAAACTTGCGGATGACTATGCCCTCCTCAACGAGCGTCTGCTGCAGGGCGTGGGCCGTGGGTCCAACCTCGCAGAGCACGAAGTTGGTCTGGGTGGGCAGCGTTCGCAGCCCGAGTTCCTCGAGCCCGGCCGCGAGGTCGGCCCGCCCCGCGACGATGGCAGCGACCTGTTGGCGCATTCGCTCTGGGGCAGCGAGGGCTTCCAGGGCCACATCCACCGAGAGGCTGCTGATGCTGCCGGGAGGCCTCACCCCATCGATGGCAGCGATGAGGTCGGCGTGACCGAGGGCGTATCCCACCCGGGTGCCGGCAATGCCGTACGCCTTGGAGAAGGTGTGGAGCACGAGCAGGTTGTGGAACTTGTCGACCCATTCCGCCCAGTCGGCGTTGCAGAACTCCGAGTAGGCAGCGTCGATGACCACCGTTCCGTCGGCCGCTGCGATCACCGCCTCGATGTCGGCATCCGCGGGGCGATTGCCGATGGGGTTCGACGGTACGCACAGCCACACCAATTCGGCATCTCGGGCGGCCGCAACGACATCGTCGGCCGGAAAATCGAAGTCGGGTGCCGCCGCCGGGACAGCAAGAAGGTTGCCGTGGGCCTGGGCGGTGGCAATGGCGTACAGGGGATAGGTGGGGGCCGCGAGGACCGCACCCTGCCCGGGTCGCAGCAGAGCCCGGGCCGCAAGCAAGATGAGCTCATCCGCGCCCGCTCCCGGAACCACCTGCTCGGGTTCGAGCCCGGTGGCGGCAGCCAGGGCGTTGCGCAGCGAGGCATACGACGCGGCCGGATACTCGTTGAGGGCAGCGGCGGGACGCGCCACGACGTCAACCGCCCACGGCGTTGGCGTTGGCGATGTGTTGTGATCGAAGCGCTCTACGGCGGTCACCGGAATCCCCGCGGCCGCGGCGATCTCGGCCGTGGTCGGCTGCCATTGGTACGTGGGGAAACTCATCGGGGGTCCTCGAATCGGACCTCAACCGACAGGCGGTGGGCTGTGAGACCTTCGGCCAAGGCGATGGCACCGACGGTGGCTCGAAGCTCGGCCAGGCCCGCTTCCGTCAAGGTCTGCACCTGCCGCCAAGAGCCGAAGTCCTCGACCGATAGAGGGCCGTAGGCTCGGGCCAATCCGCCGGTGGGTAGTACGTGGTTGGCCCCGGTGGCGTAGTCGCCGGCCGAGTGTGGCGACCAATGCCCGAGAAATACGGACCCAGCCTCCGGGATGGCAGCGGCGACGTTCTCGGGGTTCGCGGTCTGAATGCTGAGGTGCTCGGGGGCAAACCTCTTGACGAAGCCGATAGCGGCATCCATGGAGGGGGCAATCACGATCAGACCGTGAGCGGCCAGCGCCGCACGGATCGTATCGGCTCGTTCCAGGCGTTTGAGCAGTTGCTCGACGGCGGCAACCACGGCGTCGGCAATGGCGGGGTCGGTCGTCACGAGCAGCGCCACGGAGTCTGGGCCGTGTTCGGCTTGGCTGATCAGGTCGGCGGCGACCGCCCGAGGGTTGGCGGTGCCGTCGACGAGTTCGAGCGCCTCGCTCGGGCCGGCGGGGAGGTCGATGCCGCAGTCGCCGAACACGGCGAGCTTGGCGGCTGTGACCCACGCGTTGCCCGGTCCCACGATCTTGTCGACCGCAGGAATCGTCGCCGTCCCGTAGGCGAGGGCGCCGATCGCCTGGGCGCCTCCGGTGGCATACAGCTCCGTGATACCGAGCAGCCCCGCAGTGGCGAGCAGGGTCTGGTTGAGCTCCTCGTTGGGGCCAGCCGGCGTCGTGACGGCGATCTCGGCGACACCCGCCACCTGCGCCGGGATGACTCCCATCAACAGTGACGATGGGTAGGCGGCGAGGCCACCGGGAACGTACACGCCAACCCGCCGCAGCGGCGACCAGGTGCGTTTGACCTGGACCCCGAGGACGGGTTCAACGAGGTGATCGACGGGTCGTTGCTCGCGATGGACGGCCCTGATGTTGCCCGCGGCGTCCTCGAGCGCGTCGCGCAGCTGTGGCGACAAACCTTCGTAGGCGACGGCCATCCGGGCGGGGGAGATCTTGATCCGTTCGATTGGTAGCCCGCCCCCGTACCGGATGTTGGCGGCGTGGAGTGCCTCGTCGCCGTCGCGCCGAATCTCATCGACGATCGCCGCGGCCTGGGCGCGTACGGATCGGTCGGGTACGGGCGAACGATCTACGACAGCAGCTACCTCAGCGGGAGGGGCGTCGGCGAGTTCGAGGCGGCGAATGAGCAAGGGAAGTCTCCTCAGGGGATCAATTGCTCGATGGGGAGGACGAGGATTCCGGAAGCGCCCGCCGCCTTCAGCTTGGGGAGGACGTCCCAGACGTCGGCGGCGTCGACGACGGAGTGGATCGCCACCTTGCCGTTGTGGGCGAGGGGAACAACCGACGGCGCATCGAAGCCGGGGATGATGGCCTCGATCTCGGCCAGCGCTTCGTGGGGCGCGTTCATCAGGACGTAGCGTTTGCGCCTCCCGGCGACGACGGCCCGCAGCATCGTGGCAACCTGATCGACGACGTCAACGGCGGTGCCGGTCCGGTCTGCGACCAGCACTGCCTGAGACTCCAGCAGTGTGGCGATCGGGCGCAGCCCGTTGATGAGCATCGTGCTGCCGCTCGAGACGAGATCGACGATGGCGTCTGCGACATCGAGCTTGGGCGCCACCTCGACCGATCCCCGCAGCGGCACGGTGGTGATCGCGATGCCCTTGTCGGCGAAGAAGCGGTCGGTGGTGCTGGGGTGGGCGGTGCCGATGCGGAGCCCGGTCAGTTCGTAGATGTCGGTGATCGGCGACGCCGCGGGGACGGCGGCCGTCAGCCGGCATCGCCCGTAGCCGAGCTCAGCCATCACCTCGAGATCGGCGCCGCTCTCTGCGAGCAGGTCCAAACCGGTGATGCCGAGCGTCGCTCCGCCGTCGGCGACAAGCTCACAAACGTCCTCGGTACGAACGAAGAGCAACTCGATGGCCACGTTGCGCACCGGGACCGAAAGCGAGCGCGGGGTCTTCTCGTAGATGAGGCCCGCCTGGCTGAGCAGTTTGGCGGTGGGCTCCTCCATCCGTCCCTTGTTGGGGACGGCAAGACGGATGCGGTCGCTCATTGGTCGTCCTCTCCGTAGCCAACCCGTTCGAGTACCAAGCGGTACCCTCCGGCGCCGTGTTGGAGCCACTGGTTGATGCGGGTGATCGTTGCCGTCGAGACCCCGGTCTGTTCGGAGATCTCGCGGTAGGGGAGATGGGTGGTGAGCAGTCGGGCCACCGCCCAACGCTGCCGCATCTCTTCGAGTTCGCGCCGGGTGCAGAGGTCGCGGAAGAACGCCGCGGCCTCATCTCTGGTCTCGAGCTGGAGGATGGCGTCGAACAATGCAGCGGTGTCTTCGTTGCGCCAGTCGGTGTCGGTCATCGGCAGGCCCATGCGGGATCGTCCTCGGGTTTCTCGGAAGTAGCGTTTGTCACGTTAGCGTTTTAACATGCTAATACACAAGCAGATTTGTAGGTAGTGGTGAAGGCGGCGAGGACCATGCAACTCATTCCGGCAATCGACGTTCTCGACGGGCGGGTCGTTCGACTCACTCGCGGCAACTTCGACGCGGTCACCGTGTACGGCGAGAGCCCGGTCATCCAAGCCCGATCCTGGATGGACCAGGGCGCCGATCTGGTGCATGTGGTCGATCTCGCCGGGGCTCGCGACGGCAGACCCGACCCCGCCCTCTGGCAAACGCTCGGAGACGCCGGAATCCGGTTTCAGGTCGGCGGGGGATTGCGAACCGCCGACCTGGTGGCCGCGGCAGTTGCGGCCGGTGCCACTCGGGCCGTGGTCGGCACGGCTGCGGTGTGGGAGCCGAAGACGCTCGGGGCGATGCTTGCCGCAGTTGGTCCCGACCAGATCGTTGCCGCCATCGACGTGCGCGACGGCAAGGCGCAGGGAGCCGGCTGGCTCGACGCGGGGCGTGACCTGAGCCCGGTACTCAGCGACTTGGCGGCGGCCGGGATACTGCGGGCATTGGTCACCGGTATCGCTCGCGACGGAACCATGGACGGCCCCGACGTAGAACTGCTCGAACGGGCCGCCGCGGCGGCCCCCAACATCCGGCTGATCGCGTCTGGTGGGGTTGGCTCGCTTGAAGACTTGCAGGCGCTGCGGCCGCTGGACGTCGAAGGAGTCATCGTCGGCCGGGCCCTCTACGAAGGCCGCTTCACCATTGCGCAGGCGCTTGCCGTGCTTGGTGATCCTGTGGCATAGTCCCGAATCTGCGCCAATCTGCCCTGGGATGGTTGAATAGGGCTGGCGGGGGGCAACCACGCGACCCGGCGCCGCCCAAGGTGCGGGTCCACTTGCTGAACAAGGGACGAGATGCCGACACCACACATTTCCGCCGAACCCGGAGCATTTGCCGAGACCATCCTCCTGCCGGGTGACCCGCTCCGGGCCAAGTACATCGCCGAGACTTTTCTGGACGACGCCGTCGAGGTCACGGCCGTCCGGAACATGCTTGGGTTCACCGGGAGTTACCAGGGCTCAACGGTTTCGGTGATGGGTACCGGCATGGGGGTCCCCTCTGCCTCGATCTACGCGACCGAGCTGGTCACCGAATACGGCGTCAAGAACCTGATCCGGGTTGGCACCTGCGGTGGGATCGCTCCCGACGTGCACATCAGAGATGTGATCATTGCGGAGGGCGCCTGCACCGACTCTGGGGTGAACCGAGCCCGGTTTGGGGGCATGGACTTTGCTGCCATCGCCGATTACCGACTGCTTCGGGCTGCAGTTGACGCTGCCGTCGGACAGGGCAAGACGGTGCGGGTCGGCAATGTGTTCACCAGCGACCTGTTCTATCACCCCGAACCGGCACGGATCGATCAGATGGAGAAGATGGGCGTGCTCGCAATCGAGATGGAGGCGGCCGGCCTCTACGGTGTCGCCGCCGAGAAGGGCGCCCACGCTCTGGCCATCTTCACCGTGAGCGACCACATCCGCACCGGCGAGTCGACCAGTGCGGTGGAACGGCAGACCACCTTTGACGACATGATCGAGATTGCACTCCACGCCGCCACCGGGATCTGAGCGGCGTCCGGAGGTTGGCGATCAGTCAAAGAACACCGCACACGTGATCGAGATGACGTCTCCAGTCAGCGGATCGAGTTCGAAAGTGATGCCAGCAACGTCCGCTTCAAGTACGAGCGAGGATGTGCTCGCTATGTCCGATAGCGGGAGATCGGCGTCGCAGGAGTGTTCACTCTGGGGCGGAATCTGATAATCTGATCGCATGCCTGACATCACAGCGACCGACGCCGCCCGTCACTTCGCCGATCTGCTCGACGGTGTCGAGCACCGTGGCGAGCACTACACCATCGTTCGTCGCGGCAAAGCGGTTGCGCATCTCGAACCGGTATCGAGCGGCCGCGGCACCGACGTGAAGTCGCTCCTACGCCGACACCAGCCGGATACCGCGTGGCAGGAGGACCTGACTGATCTCCGCGCACTGCTGGAGTTTGACGATCGAGCATGAGTCTGTTCCTGCTCGACACTACGTTCCTGATCGATGCCGAGCGCGGCGGCGTCGATCTCGACGATGCCATCGACGATGACGACGACGTAGCTATCGCCGCGATCACCGTCGCTGAGCTACTCGTGGGGGTCAAGTTTGCCTCCGGAAGCCGACGGAATGCTCGCCAGACTCACGTCAACGAGATCATCGAGTCGCTTCCGATCATTGCCTACGATCGCGATGTAGCGGTGGAACACGCCGATCTGCTCGCCGCGGTTCGCGAACAGGGTCGTCCACGGGGTGCTCACGACTTGCTGATCGCAGCTACTGCTCGATCAACCGGCCGGACGGTCGTGACCGCCGACCTCGAGGCATTCGCCGACCTGCCCGGCGTCGCTACCGTCGGCCATCGCTAGCGCCCGAAGTGCCTGATCGAGGCTGGGGGCGTGTCGCAGACTGTTTCCGTGACGTCGAGGCACGGTTCCGAGGGTCGGCTCCTGGTCGAGGTGTCTGCCGGTTGGTGTCCTCGTCCTTGGCGTGCCGCTACCCGTGGTTCTGGGCTATCGGAGGGGCGGGTGGTCGAGATCTGCGGCGGTGACGGTTCCGACGAGGCGTGTGTGGTCGTCGACAACGGGGATGGGACTCCCGTGGCGGGCGATCAATTGGGTGGCGTGGCCGAGGTCTTCGTCGGCGTTGAGAAACACGGGGTCGTCCATTACTTCTCGGAGTTCGTGGTCGGGTCGGGCTTGTTGGAGGGCTTGGGTGCAGGCGATTCCGAGGAGTTGGCCGTCTAGGGCGACGATCACGTGTTGGTTGACGGCTAGTTGTGCGGCGTCGGCGACCCGCATGTGGGGTCCAAACGCGGTTGGCGGCTGCATGATCTGGTAAACGCGAGTTGGGGCGTGTTTGACGACGATGGTTCCGTTGTGGGCTTTGGCTTGGATGCGGGCGCCGGGTCCGAAGAATTGGCGTTGGAACCACGAACCGCCGGGGGCTCCGACGACAAGGAGCGTTCCGGTGGGTAGTGAACTGACCATTGCGGCGGGATTGGCGGCTTCGATGGTTTCGACGGCGAGGTCCGGAAGGTCGGCGGCGATGCTGGCGAGGACGGCTTGTGCTTGGGGCTGTTCGTCGCCTTGGCGGCGGCCGTAGACGGCGCGGGCGGGGATCCCGAGTTGGCGTGAGATGCGGTGCGCGATGATGGCGGCGAGGTGGGAGTGGGGGCCGCTGCCGACCGCGGCGACGACCGAACGGGTGGTGTCGGGGCTGAATCCGTGGGGCACGGCGACGTTGCAGAGGTCGAATGAGGCGAGGTGGCGGGCTACCAGCAGCGCGGCTCGGGCCTCGATGCAGGCTGCGGCGACATTGGCGTCAGCTTTCTGGGCGGTGCCGCCACCGAGGACTTCGGCGAGGGCGCGGCATTGGGCGCTACGGGTCCATACCACTCGGGGGGCGCTGTCGTGGTTGTGGTGTCCACTGTCGTCTCGTCGCCGGGCGTTGTCCTGGGTTACGGGAAGCGCGCCGGGGGGCTGAGATGGCGAAGGATGGTTGTTCGCCGCGTCCACCCTTGGGGGTGGCGGGCGGTCATTTCCGAGCCCTGGTTCGCTCCGCCGTCGGGTTCTCGAAGGTGCCACGTCCAGCTGGCGTTCCGACCTATCCGAACTGGTCATACGGTTCTTCCGTTTCTGGCGTTCTGCGACCAAGTCTCAGCTCCGAAGACTGTGATCACGAGCGCAGCTGCGACAAAGCCGAGAACGGGACCGTCGAGAGGAACGACGCCGAGCACCGCACGCAGCGGAGGCCGGGCGATCGTTGCGATCTGGAGTGCGACGCTAGCGACGATGATGGCATTGAGGATCGGTTCGTCACCGGGGCAAGAGACCGCACAGTTGGGACGACAACAGTCTTGGCCTCCTCAATGGCGTGCATGGCTACGTCCTCACCGCCCGGCTACCTGCGTGTCATTCAGCGCACTCCCGGCACGTCGTTGTGGCGGGTAGCGCCTCGAGCCGCCTCCCCGTGATCGCTGTTCCGCACGCAAAGCACAGCCCGTAGACACCCGATGCGATGCGTTCGAGGGCGCCATCGATACCAGCGAGGCGAGCCTCGATCACGTCAGCCTGCATTGCGGCCTCGTCGTCGGTGACGTCGTGCGGTTCGTAGTCCCCGCGACTCGTCGCAGCGGCCCGCAGGTCCTCGAGCAGACCTCGCAGCCGGTTCTGTTCGTCGAGGAGCTGCGACTGCTGCTGCCACTCAGATGTGGACAAGACCCTCATCGTCCGACCTCTGGGTCCGACCCACCGCGAGCCAGCGGAGGTCGCCGACCGGCTCCACCGGTCACCTTGCGATCTGGGTCAACACGGGTACGTGGCTGGTGTGACGAGCGACCGCTGCAGGCAACACAGCTTGCAGCAGCAGGCAACGCCCGTAGCCGCTCCAATGGGATCCCCCTCCCGCAAACGGTGCAATATCCGTAGGTTCCGCCGTCCACCCGTGCCATCGCTTGCTCAACCTCCCTGAGACGCCGCTCGGCCCGCTCGACCAACAGCAGAACGGCGGCGCCATCGGAATCCGTCGTTGGGTCCTCCTGATCGAACATGTCGCTCAGATCCCGCCGGCTGAACGCATCGGCGGCCTCACGACGCAGCGCGTCAACGCTCCGCGCTATCGAGGCACGACGATCCAACAGGAGGCGAATCAGGGCCGTGGTCGTCGTCGGTGCGAAGCGGGGGATTGTGGTCACCATGACCGACTCCTTAGGCCTTCGTGAGACGCTGATCGTCCATTTGCGAAGGTCTCTCCCGCCCTGGGAAGGGCCAGCAAACCGGGCCATGCGGCCGTGCTGACGGCTGTGCTGTTTCGGGATACTCCCCTTGTGCCGCCAAACATAACATGAGATAAATGACGTGTCTAGAGGTGCCTCGGCCAGGGGAGTTCTCGCTGCTCGTGTCACCGCTCCGATAGGATTCGCTCGCCCAACAGCTCTGTGACGACAGCGGTCCGGGCCGTCTGCAGCGATGACGTTCCAGTGCTGTACCGGTTCAGACGATGGGTCGGTGACCTTTCAGTTGAAGGCGCTTTGCTATACCTGCCATTTATCTCAGGTTAAACTTGGCGGCTAATGCGATCAGTGGACCGGCACACCGCCGGGCTAGGTCTGTCAGCGTGTAAGGCTGAGAATCGGATCGCCTGAGATGTCATGAGGTCGGCAACGCACGACCTCGGTACCAAAGAAAGGGCTGCCATGATCGATCACGACCGCCGACCATGGACGTTCCTCACAAGCCACGCGCGGGTCCTCATCATCATCTCGCGCAACCCGAGCATCCGCGTTCGCGACATCGCCGGCATTGCCGGCCTCACCGAGCGCTCCACCCAACGAATCGTCGCCGACCTCGAGACTGCCGGCTACCTATGCCATGAGCGGATCGGCCGACGTAATCACTATGCGATCAGGACCAGCGAGACACTGCGCCATCCCCATGAACAGGGCGTCGAGATCGGCCTTCTCCTCGAGTTGTTCTCCAACACCTCGAGCGGCGCACCACACAACGAGGTCCATCGGTAGAAGCCGGTCTTACGGGCGTTGGCGGCTGCCCCGGGCTCGTTCCAGTCCTCTGCCGACGGCGCACTCGTGTGGGACTGCAACTCTCGCAGTCATCCCAACTTGCAGCCGATGGTGCTTCTGCGGCCCCAATCGTGCACTGATATGGCGAGTTGTGACCTTGTGCCAGGCGTACGGCTACGTTCGGGCCGTTGGCCTCTGGTCTGCTGCCCCGGCTGTTGCTGATGCTTGATGTTTGCGAGCAGCCACAGGTCGGCCATTCGGTCGATATCGCTCGACGATGCGAGGAGGCATCTCATGAGCTACAAGGTGCATCGGTTTGATATCAACATGGTGACCGATTCCGCCAAGTTGGAGGCGTTCTTGAATGGGCTTGGCGGAGAAGTCGTCTCGATCATTCCAAACGTCAGGAAAACGACCCTTGCTCAGATCTACGGAGCGACGCGCAAGGTCGATTTCCTCCTCATCATCGAGCGGACGTAGCCGAGAGTCCTCGATCGGCCTCGGGCCCTTTCCGGAAGCAGGCTCAGCCCTCGTCGGCCGTGTAGCGCTCCATCGCCCGCTGCAGGTCGTCCCGGGTGACGGCCATGGCCGACGAGTCGCGTCGCAGTGCCTGCAGCGCTGCCTCGCGCAGCAGCCCGGAGAGGTCCGCAAACGACAACCCCTCGGTGCCCGCAATGAGTTCTTCGACATCGACGTCGTCGGCGAAGGGGACGTGCGAGATTCCGAAGAAGGCGTGCCGCGATTCCGCCGGCGGCAAACCCAGGTAGAGGTGGGTCTCGAGCCTGCCCGGTCGCAGCAGCGCAGGATCGACCAGATCTTTGCGGTTGGTGGCGCCGATGACGAAGACGTCACCACGTTTGGACACGCCATCCATCTCAGTGAGGAGGGCGGCGACGACCGAGTCGGTGACCGAGTTGGTCGAGTTGCCGCGGACCGGCGCCAGGGCATCGATCTCATCGAAGAACAGGATCGCCGGCGCCACCGCGCGGGCCCGGGCAAAAACCTCACGTACCCCGCGTTCGGATTCTCCGACGTACTTGTCGAGCAATTCGGCGCCCTTGATGGCGAAGAATGCTGCACCGGACTCGTGGGCGAGCGCCCGAATCACGAACGTCTTGCCGGTACCGGGAGGTCCGTGGAGCAGCAGTCCCTTTGGTGGTTCGATGCCGAGGCGAGTGAAGCGCTCCGGCTCTTGCATCTGCCAGATCACCGATTCCGTGAGACGCTGCTTGACCTCGTCGAGATTGGCGACCCGTTCGAAGCCGTATGACGGGATTTCGCCGAGCGACGCGGTGCCCAACGACGGCGTTGTCTCGGAGATGGCGCGGGCCAGTAGATCCTCGGTGACCTCGCCACCGCTGGTTGCGATCAGGGCCGAGGCATGCACCACGGTGGAGATGACGTCGGCGCCGGAGAATCCGGCGGTGCGGTTGGCCAGGTTCGAGAAGTTGATCTCTGCGGTTGGCACCTGTGCCAACGCCGACTCGAACAGCAGGGTGCGCCGCTCGAGGTCGGGCGGTGGGATCGAGAGTGTCCGCGGCAGTAATGCCGCGTCGGCAACGGCGTCAGGGAGTTTGGTCACCGACGAGATAGCGAGTACACAAGCCAGGCGAGGGCGATCGGCGACTGCGTCGAGGAACCAACGCAGAATGGCTGTCATTTGGTTGCGGAACATGGCGTCGTCCCCGGCGACGGCGTCGAGGCGGTCGACAAAGATGACCGCAGGCACGGTCGTGTTCTTGACCGCCTTTTCGAGCAGTTCGAGCAGCTTGTCCGGCTTGAACACCAACTCGAGCGAGACTTCGTGCACTCTGGCGCCGGCTGCTTGCGCCGCGGCGTTGACGAGTTCCGATTTGCCGCAACCGGCCGGCCCCTCGATGAGCACGCCGGCCACCTTGGGCAGGCCCCACGTGCTGGGCAGGTTCTGCGGCGAAGTCAGTAGCGAGAGCCAGCCGGTCATGGTTTCGAGTTCGGCATCGAGTCCGGCGAGGAGCGCCTCTGCCGTGGTCGGCGCCTCGCCGGCCGGCTTGCCTTCCGGCTGGGCGAGGATGGCGGGTGGGGCTTCGCCCTCTTCATGGACGACGGTGCCGTTGCCAACCATGCCGGCGGGGCCGGGAACGACATCGAGCACCTCGAGTTCGACGTCTCCGGTCGAACCGCCATCTCCGTACGAGGTCCGGACGACCACCAAGTCGCCGATCGTCACCGGAGTGCCCTGGAGCGATCGGGCCAGGTGGCGGGAGTCGAGTCGCTCATCTGTGGACGAGAGGACGACACGCGAGGCCTGGGGGAGGGGGGCGCGCTGCACGTCGGGGTTGTCGCCGACGGCGAGGCCGGCATTGTGCAGCGTACGCGGCCCCACGGTCAGGCTGTTGGCGGAGCCGACGTCGCCGGGCATCACGACGGCGTGAGTGTTGCCCAGCTTGATGACACCACCGCCGGGGAGGCCCATCACGGTCAGGAGAGCGGAGTCGGCGCGGGCCTGGGGGTCCGCGCCGGAACGCAGTACAAATCGCATGAGGATGCAGGCTACTCGGCCCGGCGCAGTTGCCATCGGCGACACAGTCGGCCGGGTCCGGCGAGCCGGTCGGTCAGCCGGCCAGCGAGTCGAGGTGAGGCACCGGGATGGCCGGCAACGCCAGCGGATGGGTCGCATCCACGATGCGCACCCCTGGTCGCTCCAACCACCGCCACAGCAGGTGGGCTTCCTCGGCGACGGACACCGACGGCGGGACGGCGTCCGACACCACATTGTGTCCGGCGATCCGCATCAGTGGCGGTGACCCCGGAGCCCGCCAGGCCGAAGCGAGCCGACCGTTGTCGATGAGGACGCTGTCGCCGTTGTCGTCCTCCGCCCACAGCAATCCGGCTCCCTGGATGGCCTGCCAGGCGCGGCGCCGCTCCAGGCTGGTTCCCAAGGCGCGGTGCCGGTCGCGCAGGGTCGCGGCGTCTTCGAACCGTTCGTTGCGGGCATGGTTGACCATGCGTTCCGTCAGCGGTGCCAACAGGGCCTCGGGGTCGGTGGTTACCCCGTGTTCGAGTTGGGCGACGACGGCGGCGTATGCCTCCTCGGTCACACTGCCGTCGCAGGGGCAGACTGCCACGCCGAGCTGGGCATAGTTGCAGGCGGCGCTGCGGGTGCCGCCGCGGGTGAGGCAGCGTCGGATCGGTACGGCATCCCACATGGCATGCATCACCACTTCGGCGTGGCGGCGCGAGCGGTAGGGTCCGAGGTAGAGGCACCCGTCGTCGTTGCGGTAGCGGCGTACCAGCGAAAGGCGGGGGAAGCGTTCGTTCGTCAGCTTGATCCAGTGCGGGGACTTGGGTGGACGCGACCTGCGGTTGTAGCGGGGGCGGTGGGCGTGGATGAGACGTAGCTCCGCGATCTCGGCTTCGAGTTCTGTGGCGCACGAGATGTGATCGATCGCGGTCAGGTCGCGCAGCATCTGTTCGACCGAGCGCCGGTCATCGCCGTAGAAGTACGACCGCACCCTCGATCGCAGGTTCTTGGCTTTGCCGACGTAGATCACGTTCTGATCGCGGTCCCGGAAGAAATAGACGCCGGGGCCACGCGGCAAGGAGTCGGCGAGTTCGATCTTGCGGTAGTGGGGCTTGCCGCGGGCCGTTGGCAGGCGCATCAGGTCTTCGAGGTGGCTGACGCCGAGCGAGCCGGCTCGGGCCAGCAGCTCCCAAAAGACGTGGGCCGTTGCCTTGGCGTCTTCGAGTGCCCGATGATTTGGGGTGACGGGGGAGCGGAAGTGCGCCGCGAGGGAGGCGAGCTTCAGATTGCGAACCTCCTGGCGGACCAGGCGGCGGGCCAGGGCGTAGGTGTCGACGCTGCGATTCGGGAGCTTGCCGTAGCCGAGGCGGATCGCGGCTGCGTTCAGGAACGAGATATCGAATCGGACGTTGTGGCCGACAATGACGGCGTCGCCGATGAACTCCAGCAGGGCCGGCAACGCCTCTTCGACGCGTGGTGCCTCGACGAGCATGAAGTGAGTGATTCCCGTGAGGACCGTGATCATCGGCGGAATCGGGACGCCGGGATTCACCAGTGTCTGGAACGTCCCGACCAGTTCACCCCCGACGTACTTGACCGCGCCGATTTCTGTGATCTCGCACGAGGCCGCGGTCGCCCCGGTCGTCTCGAGGTCGAGGACGCAGAAGGGAACCTCATGCAGCGGCGCCCCCATGTCGTCGAACGTCTGCTGCCGGCCACCCGCCACCTTGTCCTCCTACCCGCCGGACCGATCACCGTAGGGCGAACATATGTTCGATGTCAAGGATCTGATTCTGAGGCGGGTTCGGTCATCTACCCTGCGCGCCATGGAATTCTCGGGACGGGTCTATTTCGACATAATCTCGGGTGACAGCTGGCGTTTCTATCAACTGATCGCGCGGGCATTCGAGGAGCGGGTTCCGATTCGGCTCGAGTGGCGGAGTTGGGTTGCCGGCGGGCTCGGCGATGGTCCGCTCACCGGTCAGGAGCGGGCTCAAGCAGCGTACGAATGGGTGCGCGAGGCCGTCCCGACCAAGCAAGGGCCATTTCTTCAGGCGCTGTTCATCGCGGTGCACGAGGAGGACGCGCCGCCGGGCGACGCCGCCACGATTCTGTTGGCCGCCCGTCTGGCCGGCCTTGACCCTGATTTGCTGACGGATTCTGAGATCGACGGAGAGGGCCGCCGGCTGCTCGAGATCTCCACCAGGGAGGGGGACGAACTCGGCGTTGCCGGAGTCCCGTCGGTCTACCGCCTCGGTCCGGTGCTCCAGGTGCGCACTACCG
This sequence comes from uncultured Acidimicrobiia bacterium, assembly GCA_963704825.1. Lineage (GTDB taxonomy): Bacteria > Actinomycetota > Acidimicrobiia > Spongiisociales > UBA5794 > CAVPHV01. The sequence goes on along the minus strand of CAVPHV010000018.1, from coordinate 273,333 downwards.
GCGCCGTCACCCGGGATAGGGCGTCCGACCGCCTCGAAACCATCAACCGAATGTTGGACGACGATGGACTATGGGAGTTGCGCAAGCCATGAGCGACCAGGTCGCACATCGCTGCAGCCACTGTGGCAACAAGACCCGCTTTGACGTCTACGACACGGTCCGGCGCCGCCGCTTCGAGCACGCCACCCTCGGCGGTGAGATCACCATCGACGAGGAAGAGATTCTCGAACGGACCGTCGACCGGGTGGTGTGCCGCTGGTGCGATCGGGACGACGCCATCGAGACGGTGAATCTCGCCGGCTGAGCCGGTCGCCGGGTGCCGCGGTCGGGTTCGGTCGGCGCCCTTCGGTACGCTCGGGTGAGCGACGAAGGAGGGAAGGTGGCAGTACGGCTCGATCTCATAGGTCTGGTGGTGGCCGACATGCCTCGGGCATTGGCGTTCTACCGCCGGTTGGGTCTCGACATTCCACCGGAAGCTGATGGTGAAGGTCATGTTGAGTGCACCCTTCCCGGCGGGCTGCGGCTGGCCTGGGACACGGTTGAGGTGATCGAGAGTTTCTCCACCTGGGATCCGCCCCGGGGTGGACATCGGATCGGGCTGGCGTTCCTGTGTGACTCCGTCGCCGAGGTCGATGTTCGGCATGAGGAGCTGATGCGGGACGGCTATCGCAGCCACCTGGCACCGTTTGATGCCTTCTGGGGGCAGCGGTACGCCACGGTGCTCGATCCGGACGGCAATCCGGTCGACCTGTTTGCCCCGCTCGATCAGGGTTGATGTGCGCCGGCAGTAGCGCCCCGTTGCCGCACCGCTTCGTAGAGCATCACCGCAGTGGCGACGGAGGCGTTGAGGCTGTCGGAGCTGCCTGCCATTGGAATCGCCACCGTGGTGCCGGGGGAGCGAAACGCCGGGGTGAGTCCGGTGTCCTCGGAGCCGACGACGACGGCCGTGGGAATCGCCAGATCGGCGTCCCACAAACTGCGGTGGGCGTCAGGTGAGGCGGCGACGATTTGCAGGCCGTGGCGCATCATCCATTCGATTGTTGCGGGCGCCGATGCCGCCGCGATCGGGACGGCAAAGACCGCTCCCTGCGAGGCCCGGATGACGTTGGGATTCCACAGGTCGGCAGCGTCAGAGGCAACGACGACGCCGTCCACTCCGGCACCGTCTGCCGTGCGCAACATGGCCCCGACGTTGCCCGGCTTCTCGACCGCTTCGATTACGAGGACCAGCGGGTTCGGGCTCAGCGCGAGCGCCGCGAGCGGCCGCGGAGGGATGGGCGCGGTACCGAGCAGTCCGTCGGGATGGCGTCGCATCGAGATCCGGGCGAAGGCGTCGGCACCCATCTCGATCACGTTTACACCTGAGGCTGCCAGGGTGGTGGCCAGGGCATGGTCGTCGTCGTTGGCGAGGTCGGGAGCAATGACCACCTGATCGATCCCGATTCCCGCGGCTGCGGCTCTTCCCAATTCGCGGCCGCCCTCGATGAGGAAGCGGTTGGCCGCGGTTCGACCCCGCCGCTCCTTGAGGCGTGCCAGAGACTTGACCAGCGGATTGGCCGTGCTGGTGATCCGATCCGGCACGGCTACCAACCGCCTCCGCCGCCTCCGCCGGAGAAGCCGCCACCACCGCCGAAGCCACCAAAGCCACCGCCGCCACCCCAGGAGCCACCGCCCCACGAAGAGCCTCCGCCGCCTCCGCCGGAGAAGCCGCCACCGCCGCCCCAGCCACCGAATCCGCCGGCGCCGGACCACCATGAGCCGCGGTCCTGCGACCACGACTGGTCGCGGTAGATGGGCTCCCAGCCGTAGCTGCCGTGATGTCCCTTGGTGATGACCCAGTGATAGAACAGCAACGTGAAGGGGTCGAAGTTGTACAGGCCACGGGGGATGGGTTGACCGGTCCACGTGTCGGTTTGGCCACGGGTTCCCTCGTGAGCGAGTTCCGGCGCAAAGCGGTCGGCGTCGTCGATGGTGCTGCGCGCCAGAGCCTGGCGTTGGGCGGCATAGGAGAGGGCGAAGACCCGCGGGCCGCGCGGGTCGGAGGCGCCGAAGGCGGCCGCCACGTCGGCGTAGCTGCCTTGCAGCCCCATCGCGGCGAGGGCTTCTCGGGCTTCGAGCCAACGGCGAATGGCCTGGGCGGGTTCGAGGGAGATCGCCAGGATGCCGGCGATGGTCTTGCGGGAATCCCCGGTCACGTCGTGTTCGGCGAGCTGATCGCGCAGGATGGCGTAGACCTCAGGACCGTCGTCACGACGCCGCAGCAGGGCGGTCGTTATGGCGATGGGGAGTCCGAGCCGGTCGGCTTCGCGACGGACCCGTTCGATCTCGCCCGGTTCTTGGAGACCGGCGAGGGCGTACTCGACCGATTCGTCGGGCTGGGAGCCCCGGCCGCGGTTGTGGCGATAGGCGTCGAGGAACTCGCCGACGTCGGCTTCGTCGTTGTTCATGAGCAGCAGGGCCGCCACGGCAGGGATGTCGAGACCATCCCGGGCCAGGACGTCGCCCGTCGACGCCAACTCCTGACGGACCCGTTCGTAGTCCTCGTATGAGGTGTCGACACTGGTCTCGAGGTCCGCCAGCGCCGCAGCAACGGCGGGACGGGTCGTGCTGCTCGGAAGTTTGCCGTAGAGAACTTCGAGGCGGTCGGTCTTGTCTCTAGCCCTGGCGTACACCGACTCCAGTTCGCTGAGCGATGCCGAGAGGGAGGCATCGTGGTTGAGCGCGGCGGCTGATTGCATGAAGCGTTCGCCCGCATCTGATGGCGTCATCCAACCCAGCGGAGTGGCGACAAGATGCGCTGCGATGGTCTCAGCCGTGCGGCGGCGGGCAGCGGCAACGCGGTGGGGCCGCAATGCGGTGATCACCCGGTCGAGTTCGTTGCGCTTGACGTCGAAGACCTCAGGCTGCTTCCAATCTACGGCAAGGGCGTCGTGTGTCGTCTGCTGGAGCGCCCCCTCGAGCAGGTCCCGTTCCCCCGAAGCCAGCAGTTCGAACGGCTCGGCGGTGTCGATCAACAGCCGGTCGCGATCGATGACGACGACGAGGCCCTCGGCCCACACGGCTTCCAGATCAGGTATGTCGCCGGGATCCCGACCCTCTGCTACGGCTCGCAACGAGCGGACGGCATCGCCGGTGGTCGACGGCGGGGCATCGGCGGCAAACGGCACCTCGAAGTCGGTGAGGAGAGCCAATTCGTGTCCGGCCGGCTCTAGCTTTTCGAGATCCCCGTCGATGAGTTCTGCGCGGCGCTTGTTCTCTCGCCGTTCGCGCTTGCGGGCGTTCTGGCGGATCGCCAGGCCACCGCCGATCGCTGCGGCGCCGACCAGGCCGGCGAGTACGAGCCAGCCGGAGCCGGTGTCGTCATCAGATTCGGGGGCGATAGGAGCCGACTCCGGGTCGCCGGCCTCGCCGTGGAACTCAGCTAGCGCCTGCTCGAGGCTGCCGACGATGGCGAGGGCGCCACCCTCGAAGTCGCCGGCACCAAAGAAGCTGTTGCCGGCGCCGGCAACCGTACGCTCGGGGACGGATACCCCGGGGCCGGTCACGACGAAGGTCTCCGTGGCATCGAGGTCGACGAGTATCACGATTCCGTCGTTGCGTTCCGCGTCGCCGACGCCCCATGCGTTGCCAAGATTGGCAGCGAACTCCAGAGGTTCCTGACCGCGGCTGTCGGTGACGATCACCAACGCGATGTCGTTGCCGTAGCGACCGACGAGGCGGTCGATGGCATCCTCGACGCGCTGCGGATCGGCCACAACACCCGGCTCGTCGGTGAACCATCCGACGCACACGACGCCCTCGTAGACGCCGCACTCGACGGGTCCAGTGGGTTCCTGTGCCGAAACGAGTCCGGGCGCGAGGGCGATGTTCGCGAGGATGAAGAGAAGGACGGCGGGGATGGTGCTGCGTCTCATCTCGGAAACGCTAGCCGAGCAAGGGTCGGCTGGGGTCAGCCGCCGGCGCGGCCGGACGTCGTTGCCGTGACCGGGTTGAATTCCGCATCGATTTGGTAGAGGGTGCACAGCGCGTCGCGGCTGCCCTCTGCCCAGGATTCCTCTTCGGGGATGAACGTTGTGTAGTCCCACATGAACACTTCGTCGTCGAGGGAGATCCCGGTGTAGTCCAGGAACGCCTCGAAACAGGCGTCGTCGGCCTCTTCGAACAGTTCGAAGCTGCCCGGCCAAACCCCGTCGTTGCCGACCAGAATGATGGAGGCGAACATCTCGTAATCATGCGGCTCGGTGCAGTCGACCGTGTCGACCTCGCTGATCGCCTCCGATCCGGGATCATCGAAGCAGTCGCCGGCGGTGAGATCCTCAACTGAGGTGCTGCGGTTGAGGTACGAGATGGCCAGGATGGCGAGGAACACCCCTCCGACGATCCATCCGCGTCTTGCCCACAGTTGCGACCCCATGCCGGGTTGAGTCGTGGCGACCGGCCCGTCCTCAGGGTTGATGGGCGGAGCGTCGTGGCTCGGGAGGGGAGCCTGCCGGCTGCGGGTGGCGGCCGGCTGAAAATCTTCAGGGATCAAAGGCTCGTCGCCGGTAGGAGCGGGTGTTTCGGCTCTCGGCCCTTCGGGCTTCGGTGGCTGCTGAGCTGGAGTTTCGGCCGTGGGAGGTGGAAATCCGGGCGCCGCGAGGTCGTCTGGAGTCGAGGGGCGGGCCAACTCGTCCCGCGCTTGGCGAAGGAGTTCCTCGCTCGAGAGCGGCCCTTCATTAGTGCGATCGGTCATCGTTTCCTCGGGCTGGTTGGCCTGGTCTGTCATCCATCGGCGCCGACTAGGGGAGACCTGAGCGTGATGCGTGGGCAGCACCGTACCGCAAAACCAGCGGGGCGCCCCGGATGAGGCGCCCCGCCGTAGTCTGCGTTTCTGGTTGGATCAGCCGAGGAATCCGTTCTCCTGCAGCCACGCCGTGGCCACATCTTCTGGATCCTCCGCGTCGATCTCGACGAAGCCGTTGAGCGCAATCAGCGCTTCGGTGGTGATCTTCGCCGAGATGGCGTTCAGCAGATCGGAGACACCCGCGCCGTAGGCGTCGAGCACCTCGTTGCGGATGACCGGCACGATGTTCTCGGCCCGGATCAGCCCCATGTCATCCTCGAGCGCCACAAATCCCTCAACGGCAATGACCGGCTGAGTCGAGAACAGCAGCGCTACGTCGATTTCGCCGTTCTTGAGAGCAGCAATCCGTGCGGCGCCTTCCTGGTAGCTCTCGAAGCCGAGTTGGGTGATGCCGTAGGTGTCGACCAAGCCGAGGTAGCACGTGTCGCGCTCCTCGCACTCGGGAGGCCCGCCGAGTGTGACCGGGTCGAGACCTTTGAGATCACTCACTGTGGACAATCCGTTGGCGGCGGCGGCATCGCCGGTGACCACGAAGACGTTCTTGTCTTCGCCCGGCGAGTAGTCGAGCACGGTGACGTCGTAGGCCACGAAAGCGTCGGCCAGTTTTGCTGCCACCGAATCGGAGTCCGAGTCCGAGTCGACACCGAAGCCGACGCCGAGGGCGGAGCCCAGGTACTCAGGCAGGAGATCGAGTTCACCGTTCTCGAGTGACGGGAAGATCAACTCCCGCGAACCCAGATTGAGCTTTTTCTCGACCGGATATCCGGCGTTCTCGAGCGCCTGGGCGTAGATCTCGGCCAGGATGGCGCTTTCCGGGAAGTTGAACGACGCCACGGTGATCGTGGGCCCATCCGTCGCCTCGGCAGTGGTGGTCGTTTCGTTGGCTGCGGTCGTGGTTGTCTCGGTTGCCGCGGTTGTGGTGGTCCCGTCCGCTGCGGTGGTAGTCGTGTCCCCACCCGAATCATCGTCGCCACACGCTGCAGCCAGCAGCGCAAAGGCAACGAGAATCGCCCCGAGAACTCGAATGCGGTGGTTTACCCGCATGGGTTACTCCTCTGTTCGATAGCAAAAAGGCCGGACTGGCCGGCCGCCCCAGACGGTAACCGACTCGGAGCGCTAGCCCGAACCATCGCCCGAGTGACGGTATTCCGACGTTCGCCGATCGGTCTGGAGCAGGGATCAGGCCGCGGCGCCGGTGGGAGTGGCCTCGCGAGAGAGGTGCTGGACGCCGCGGGGCAAGACGAGGCGCTCGAGCAGCGTGAAAGCGCCCTCCGCGGCCAACGTCAGGATTCCGAGCAGTATGGCGCCGGCAAACACCTCGGCGTGGCCGCCCGGGCCGCGGGCGAACCCGTCGACGATGTAGCGGCCCAACCCACCTCCGCTCGAAATGATGGCTCCGATGGTCACGGTGGCGATGACCTGGACGAGAGCGATCCGGATCCCGGCCAAGAGAACATTGGCGCCGATCGGCATCTCGACGTCGACGAGTACCTCGCGATCGGAGAGACCCATGCCGCGGGCCGCCTCGGTCATCGCGGGGTCGACGCCGGCGATGGCGGTGTAGGCGTTGGTGAAGATGGGCGGAATGGCCAGAGCGACGAGAGCAACCACGACCGGCCAGAAGCGGAGGCTGACGCCGCGGCGCACAAAGAACAGGCCGGCAATGATGATGACCCCAAATGATGGAATGGCCCGGCCGATGTTGACGAGGGCGTTGGCGAAGAATGCTCCTTTGCGTTTGTGGGCGAGATATAAGGCCGGGGGAATGGCAACGACCACGGCGATGACCATGGGGACGATGGTCAGCCAGATGTGTTCGAGTACTCGGGCCGGAATCCCGTTGGCGCCGGTCCAATTGGCCGGGTCGGCGAACCACGAGAACGTTTCGGACAAGATCTCCATCAGGTGCCTCCCGTCCGGTTGGCCCATGGGGTGAGGGCGTGCTGCACGCCGAGCAGGATCAGGTCGAGTGCTGCAGCCAGAACGACCGAGAGGACGGTGCCGACGATGATCTCGGTCGGGAAGATGATGGAGCGTCTGAAGCCGTCGAGGATGAACGCCCCGAGTCCACCAAGGCCGAGCAACGAAGTGACGGTGACGAGGCCGACGATCGTGACGGTGGCGATGCGCACCCCGGCCATGATGACGGGCAACGCCAGAGGGAGTTCGATCTTGAAGAACAACCTGCGACGCTGGTAGCCCATTCCGACGGCAGCTTCTTTGATGTCGGCGGGGACCTCTCGGATTCCGGTCACGATGTTGCGCACCAGGATCAGGATGGTGTAGGTGACCAGAGCGATCAGCGCCGTGGTGTTCGTGAGACCGGTGAACGGCACCAGGAAGGCAAACAGCGCCAGGCTCGGGATGGTGTAGAGCAGGCCGCTGGCTCCGATGATCGTCGGGTAGGTCGCTGGGCGGCGCAGCGCGATGACGGCGAGGACCAGGGAGATGATGATCCCGATCCCAACTGCCATGCCGGTGAGGTAGAGGTGCTGGGCGGTGGCGTCCCAGATATCGTCGAGGTGGTCCCAGATCCAATCCCATTCGACCAGCGGCTTGTCGGTCTGGGCGAAGACGGCCGTCACTGGACGATCTCCCGGCTGATTTCCTCTGCGGTGAGCATCCCGAGGAACCGATCACCTTCGAAGACGGCCGCTATCTGGGTGCGGCTGCTGACGACGGTATCGAGCGCCTCCTTGAGGGAGTCGCTGCACTGCAGGGTGGTCTGGAAGGGGAGGAGGTCGACATCGCCCAGGGTGGTGGCGTTGGCGAGCGCCTCTTCTGGCGCCCAACCGTAGAGATGCTCGTCTACGCCAACGGCGATCCAGTCGATTCCGTATCGCTTCATCACCTGGCCGGCTTGTGCCGGGGTCGCCGTCGGAGGCAGGACGGGCCCGGGGTCGAGCGCAACGGTCGAGATGGGGATCAGTCCGAGGCGCTTCAGGCCCCGATCGGAGCCGAGGAAGTCGGCGACGAACTGGTTGGCGGGGTCGCGCAGCACGTCGGCAGGTGGCGCATACTGTTCGAGAATCCCGCCGACATTGAGGATGGCGACGCGGTCGCCCAGCTTGATGGCCTCATCGATGTCGTGGGTGACCATCACGATGGTCTTCTTGAGTTCGGACTGGAGGTCGAGGAACTGATCTTGCAGTTTGGCGCGGATGATCGGGTCGACGGCGCCGAACGGTTCGTCCATCAGCATCACCGGCGGGTCGGCCGCCAGGGCGCGGGCCACGCCGACCCGTTGGCGTTGACCGCCGGACAATTCGCCCGGGTAGCGGTCTCGCATGTCGGGGTCGAGGTGGACGGTGTCGATCAACTCGTCGACCCGAGCTGAGATCGTGGCTTTGTCCCAACCAAGCAGGCTGGGCACCGTTGCGATGTTCTGGGCGATGGTGCGGTGGGGGAAGAGCCCAATCTGTTGAATCACGTAGCCGATGCGGCGCCGCAACTCGTGGGCTTCGAGGTCGAGGACGTTGAGGCCGCCGATGACGATGTCGCCGCCGGTCGGTTCGATCAGCCGGTTGATCATCTTGAGCGTCGTCGTCTTGCCGCACCCGGACGGGCCGACCAACACGGCGATCTCACCCTCGGGAACGTCGAGCGTCAGTGCATCGACGGCGGGCTCGGTGGTACCCGGGTAGGTTTTGGTCACCGCCCGGAGGCGGATCATGGGTTCGAGCACGTCCCCTCCCGTCGCTTGCCGGCACGCCGACCAACACCATAGATGCGGACGATGTTCCGATCCGCAACGTCGGGTAGGTTCGGGGCATGCCGATCCGCTCGATTCCGCTGCCGGAGCCGTTTGATCTGCGGCGCACCATGGTCGCGTTGGGGACCCCCGCTCTCGAATGGGTGCCGACGACTGCGACGGAGGCATGGCGGGCAACGGCGACACCCGCCGGCCCGGCCACCGTGCAGTTGCGACCCGTCTCCGGTTCGGTTGAAGCAGAGGCATGGGGTCCCGGCGCCGATTGGCTGCTGGCCCGCACCCCAGAACTGATCGGCGTCGATGACGATCTCACGACGTTTGATCCTCCGCCGGGTGTGGTGCGGGACTTGCACCGTCGTGCCGGCGGGTTGCGACTCGGCAAGACCGGCCGCGTGTTCGAGGCCTTGATGCCGACGGTGCTGGCACAGTTGGTGGTCGGGGTCGAGTCGAAGCGGTCCTATCGGCGGATCGTCGCCGCTCATGGTGAGCCGGCGCCGGGACCTCGAGATCTGACGGTTCCGCCGACTCCCGAGGCCATTGCAGGGCTCGACTACTCGGACCTTCACCGTTTTGGGGTCGAGCGGAAACGGGCCACGATCCTGATCGAGGTTGCCCGGCGCGCCAAGCGGCTCGAGGAGGCAGTCGATCTCCCGCGTGATGAGGCCTACCGGAGGTTGCAGGCGGTGCGGGGAGTCGGCTCATGGACCGCGGCGTATGCCATGGGAATCGCCTGGGGAGATCACGATGCTGTCCCGGTTGGCGACTACAACCTCCCGAGCCTGGTGTCGTGGGCGCTCGCCGGCGAACCGCGCGGCGACGACGAAAGGATGCTGGAGCTGCTCGAGCCCTACCGCGGCCACCGCCGCCGGGTACTGCTACTCCTCAAGAGCTCACCGATCAAAGAGCCCAGATACGGCCCCAGAGTCGCCCTGAGAGACATCGAATCGAGCTAGCAGGCTGTTGTGCGAACGTGCGCGGAACGGTCCGCGAGCCCCGGGAGCTTCTGGCCCGCAACCCGCGAACCCCTCTCGCTAGGTCACGCCCTCGGGTTCGGCTGGGTACCCCCGGTAGCCAACGCTCTCGACCACATCCGCGATGGCCTCGACGGCGTCCCACACCTCGGTGAACGTCGTGTAGAGCGGGGCGAGCCCGAGGCGGATCATGTCGGGCGTCCGGAAGTCGGGAATCACGTTGCGGTCGATCAGCGCCTGGGTGATTGGATAGGCGTGGGGATGGTGCAGGGAGACGTGCCCGCCCCGCCGATCCGGGTCCCGTGGTGAGCCGAGTGCGAATCCAAGTTCCGCCAGTCGGGCGTCGTAGCAGGCGATGAGGAAGTCGGTGAGTCGGGTGCTCTTGGCACGTATCGCCTCGATTCCGGCTTCGGCGCTGAGGGCGATGCCTGCCTGGGCGCCACGCAGGGAGAGGATCGGGGGTGTCCCGGCGGCAAAGCGGCGAATGCCGGGGGCGGGGGAGTAGGTGGGGTCGAAGGCAAACATGTCGGCGTGGCCGAACCACCCGGGGATGGGCGTGGCGAGACGCTCTTGCAGGTCCCGTCGGACGTAGAGAAACGCCGGGGCTCCGGGCCCGCCGTTGAGGTATTTGTAGGTGCAGCCGACGGCGAGGTCGACGTCGTGGGCGTTGAGGCTTACCGGGACGACGCCTGCCGAGTGACTGAGGTCCCACAACACCATTGCTCCGGCGTCGTGGGCGACGGCGGTTATGGCGTCGACGTCAGCAATGGCGCCGGTCTTGAACCCGACGTGGGAGAGGCATACGACTCCAACGTGCTGGTTGAGTAGCGGGCTCAGATCATCGACAGTGGGCCCTGTCGATTGAGCCGTGGAGGCGATGCGGAGGCAGCCGCCGGCGGCGCGGGCCACCGCGTCGAGCACGTAGAGATCCGATGGGAAGTTGGAGTCGTCCGAGACGATGTCGGTTCGTCCGGTCGCAGCGAGCGCAGCCGAAGCCAGCTTGAACAGATTCACCGAGGTCTGATCGCTGATCAACACCTCGCCCGGTGCCGCGCCGACGATGGGGGCGAGCAGGTCGCCAACCTGTTCGGGAAGTCCGATCCACTCGCGGCGCCAGGAGCGAACCAGACCGCGACCCCATTCATCGTGGAGCGTGGTCTTGATGCGTTCGACGGCGTCGACCGTGGGCCGGCCCAGCGAATTCCCGTCGAGATAGACCAGGTCGGGGTTCGGGATAGAGAAGCGGCTCCGATAGTCGGACAGAGGATCGGTGGAGTCAGCGACGATGGCTTGGTCTCTTGTCACGAGAACGAGTGTGCCACACCTGGGTGGCGCCGAAGCGGGTTGAGTTGCGCCTCGGCTGCCCCGGGTGCCACGCAGCCAACAACAGATTGATCACCCCACGCAGGGAGTTTGGCGGGTAGGGTCGGCGTGCAGCCGCCTATGTGCCGATTTGGGTGGTGCATGTCATGTAGCCCGATCGGGAGGGGAAACCCCAATGAGAAGTCGATTCAGTTTCAAGTCCGCCCTGGTAGGGGGGTTGTTTGTCGCGTTGTTGCTCAGCGCAGTTCCTGTCGGTGCCGCGGTTGGCGACGTAATCCGTGCCGGTCAGAACACGTCCGCCAACCAAACCACCAACCTCAAGGGATCGGCAGAGTTTCAGAACTTCAAGATCACCAACACCCGCGCCGTCGGCGTCGCGGCACGCTTTGTGGTCGAACCGGGTAACGCCCCGTTCCTCGTGTCCTCAGGCGTGGTTGTGCCGAAGCTGAACGCCGACCGGGTTGACGGCGTCAACGCCGCCGGCCTGTTGAAGAAGAAGGACTACGACCCCGACAGGGACGGCTCGGTCGTCAGCGCGGATACCGTGGAGGGCGTTGCCCTGTCGAACATCCTTCCGGGTGGGACGCTGCCGGGGGGTTCAACTCTTCGGGGGGCATTTGCCATCGGTGGCGATGCTGCCGGCTACCTGCTCCAAGGGGTGGACTTCGGTTACACGTTGGCGGCGGCGCCAGCCGCCCACTACGTCCAATTGGGCGCCGCGGCTCCGGCCGAGTGCCCGGGGTCGGCTTCGAGCCCCGAGGCGGCACCGGGCCACCTTTGCGTGTATGAATCGTTGCGTACCGGCATATCCGATGGCGGCGTGATCCTCTACCAGGCCAATGGGAGCGGTGGCGCCAGCCCATTCGGATTCATCGTGGCCGTCAGTCCCGGGGCAGGAACAGCGGCAAACCCGATTGCCTATGGCGGATGGGCAGTCACAGCTCCCGCCGCGGGAGCCGCGCCGGGGGCCAACCAAGGCGCGGGTGGCTCGACTCTGGGCAGATAGGAAGCTCGGAGAGATCCAGTACGAAACACCGGTGCGTCGTGGCGGTATGTCCGCCGCGGCGCACCGACGCGTCTACCTTCCATAACGTGCGTACGCACCGAGCATCATCGCGAGCAGCCCGACCACCAAGTACCGGAGGTCCCCACGACCATCCAGAACGCACTGCAGTCTGTCGTTGAGCGGTTGTGGCGCGGCCCAGACCGTCGGCCACCAGGGTGTCACCGTCGCCGCCCATGTAGTGCTTGCGGCCGCCGCCTTCGGCGATCCCGTACCACGGAGTATCCGCCGCCGGTGAGGCCGCCACCGAGCAGGCAGATCGCGCAGCGTCCGGGTAGGTGGGAGATGGCGGCGCGGGCGAACGCCCTCGACCGAGAAGGCGGTTGGGAAGCTGACCTAGAACAACTCGTACTCGTCGGCGATGAGGCGGTCGCGCACGCCGTCCCAGTCCTCGAAGCAATCCTTGACGACGCCGGCGACGTAGGCCTCGTCGTGGGGGCCACACACCTCGATGTGGGCGGCCTGGGGATCGGTGACCGGGTGGCCGATCGACGAGAGGAGCCGCACCGTGACTTCGCTGATGTCGGTCTCGGCGATGAGGCGAGTGGCGATGTCGTAGCCGACGGCGTGGTAGGTCTTGCCGACGTGGGCGGCGGGGTTCTTGCCGGCGGCGGCTTCGAGGCTCATCGGGCGGTACGGGGTGATCAGCCCACCAAAGCGGTTGCCCCGGCCGACCTGGCCGTCGTCTCCCGCCTCGGCTGACGTTCCGGTGAGGGTGAGGTACTCGGAGCCCTCGGTGTCGGCTTGGTTGACGTCAACCTCAACCTCATCACCGAAAATGTCGGTGGCGAGACGCACCGCCGTCGCTCGTACGGCAGCGACGACCTCGTTGTACTCGTCGCGAGACTGCACGGCGCGGGCCATGACGGGTGCCGCCACGGTGAGGCGGGCGTCCTCTTCGTTGCGGGCACCCATGACCTTGATGTCGCGCCCAATCGGCACCTCAGTTCGGTACTCGGGGCTGTTCAGGAGACCTTCGACCTTGTGCACCATCTCCTCGAGTGGAGAACGGGGCAACGACACGGCGGCGAACGAGGTGTCGTTGGCCAGGGGAGCGGCGGCTCCGCTGCGGGTGACGACGGCCTGGAGGTCCACCGACGATTGGTTGAGCCAGACCTCGACCTCGAAAGCCTCCGGTCCGGCATCAGGGAGAAGCTCGAGCAACTTGGCGTGATACTCCACGGCCAGAGCTTCAGGGTCCGGCTGGTAGCCACTGCCGAAGTCCGCCTTGCCAACCAAGACCAGCTTCGACGGCTTGGTGTGCACTCCGCCGCCGAAACCGATGTCCACCGAGCCCGCCGCGAAGACGGCCTTGTCCACATTGAACGCCTGCACCTGGCCGGTGTGCTTCAGATACGCCGCGGCGAGTTGCTGGGCGAGGTCCTCAGCCAGGCGGTCGCAGATGGTGTCTGGATGACCAACGCCTTTGCGTTCCACGAATTCGACATGTGGTCCGTACGGCGATCGATGCGAGATCAAGAGGTTCATGGACTCCCCAAGGACGTGGACTCGGTGGGATGGTAGTTGCCCGACGCCATGAATAGAACCGTGACGAGGCCGAAGCAGATTGGGTATTCCCTCATCGGCCGGCGGCATGGTCCCCACTATGATTCTTGGGATGCGGCCGTTTGCACGGAACGACGAACGCCGCGCCAAACGCCGATTGTTCGCCGGTCTTCTAGCCTTGCCGCATGCACGACGATCCGGCCACCGTGGCCCTCCACGCCGACGGCGAGCTCGCTGAGCTCCCCGACATCGCCCCGGCGATCCGGCCGGCGACTACGTTCGCAAAAGACGCCGACAGGTTTGCCAAGGCATCGACGCCTCGGTACTACCGCCGGGAGTCACACGAGACGACCGAGCGGCTCGAGGCCGTCCTGGGTGCCCTCGAAGGTGGCAGCGCGGTGATGTACCCATCCGGCATGGCTGCAGTCGCCGCGGTGTTGCGGTTCCTGCGCCCTCGCCGCATTGCCCTTCCGGAGGACGTCTACCACGGGGTGCGGTCATTCGTTGGCCGAGAGGCAACCCACGGCACCTGGGAGGTGACGGCTTCGGATCTGCTCGCAGCCGGCGATGTCTGGTGGGTGGAGACGCCTTCGAATCCCAAGTGTTTGGTGACCGACATTGCCGACGTGGCGGCGGCGGCTCGCCCGCGTGGCGTTCACGTGGTCGTCGACGCCACCTTCGCTACCCCGGTATTGCAGCGTTCCCTCGGCCTGGGTGCCGACTCCGTCGTCCACGCTGCCACCAAGTTCATCGCCGGCCACTCCGATGCGATGGGCGGTGTCGTGGTTTCGGGCGACGAGGCGGTGGCGGCGCAGCTGCGGGAGATTCGCAGCGACAACGGAGCCATTCCCGGAGCACTCGAGACCTGGCTGGCGTTGCGTGGTGTGCGCAGCTTGCCGCTGCGGGTCGAGCGCCAATCGGCATCCGCTCTCGCCGTTGCCGAACATCTGAGCAGCTACCTGCCTCAGGTCTGGTATCCCGGCCTGCCGAACCATCCCGGGCACGATGTCGCCGTTCGGCAGATGACGGCGTTCGGTGGGGTGCTCTCATTCGAGGTCGAGTCGGCGGCCCGAGCCGCTCGATTGGTGAATGCGGTACGGCTCTTCCGCAACGCAACATCGCTTGGGGGCGTCGAGTCCCTTGTCGAGCATCGGATCGAGGCCGACGCCGAGGCGCCACCCGGGTTGATTCGCCTTTCGGTCGGCCTCGAAAGTCCGGTCGATCTCATTGCCGATCTCGACCAGGCGCACGCAGCATCCGGAGTCGGCTCATGAGCCTGCTCCCGCCGCGTGCAGCGGCGTGGGTTGAGGAGGCGCTGGGTTCGGATGCGTGGATTGTCGGCATGGACGGAGTCTCCGGCCACCACCTCAACGCAGTACACACCGTCGACGTCGCGATGGGCAAAGGCGGCATGGCCGCCCTTGTAGTCAAGCGGTTTCCCGGCGAACCGCCCGATGAGCAGGTGCGCGCCGTTACCAGGGAGGCGGCCAACCTCGAACTGCTCGCTCCCACCGCGGTTCCTGCGCCGCGCCTTGTCGCCGTTGACCCGACCGGCGACGAGGCGGGGGAGCCCACCCTCGTCATGGAGCGACTTCCCGGTACGGTCGTCCTCGACCCACCGGCGGTCGAGGACTGGCTGCGGGGTATGGCGGCACTACTGCCGGCGGTGCACGAGGTAGTAGTGCCGGTCGGAACGGAGGTGCGGCCGTTCTCGGTGTACAACAACGTCGACGAACTCGACGTTCCGATCTGGAGCTCCGACCCGGTGTTGTGGAGCTTTGTGCTCGAAACCGCGGCGAGCCCCGCTCCAGCGTCGGCCCAATCGTTCATCCACCGCGACTTTCATCCCGGCAACGTGCTGTGGGTGGGTGCCGCTACGTCGGCGCTGATCGACTGGGAGCCGGCGTCGATCGGGCCGTCGGCTATGGATCTCGCCCACTGCCGGCTGAACCTCGCCAGGCTCTACGACGTCGCGGTTGCCGACGCCTTGCTCGTGGCTCACGCCGCGCTCGCCGGTGGGTACGAGCATCAGCCATACTTCGATCTGCTGGCCATCATCGACACGCTGCCACAGGCGCTGCCCCCGTACGGTGGTGTGCTGACTCCGCACCGGGCCAAGCTCGAGAGTTTCGTCAGGTCCGTGGTTCGCCGTCTCTGAACCCGCTACCAGGTCTCGCGGTGCACGACCTCGGCAGCATCCTTGCGACCCCGGGCCAGCGAGCCGCTGCGGCGGTCCGGAGCTGGGTGTCCGATGGTGACGATGCCGATCGGTTCGACTTCGTCCGGGATCCCCAGCTCCCTCTTGAGCTCCGGCATCGCATGGGAGCCGAGGAAGCCGGCGGCCAATCCCTCGTCGACCGCGGCGAGCAGCAGCATCATCATGGCCGCCCCGGCGTCGACCCACCAGTAGGGAACCGGCCAGTCCTGCGCATTGCCTGCGGCGACCTTGTCCGGCTCGGAATACCGATCGCGGTAGACCTTCTCGCTCACGCAGACCACGATATGGACCGGCGCCCGGGAGATCCAAGGATCGAACCCCTCGGCCACGTAGGCGGGTTCGTCGGCGAGTTCGGCGATGCGGCTGCGACGTTGCTGTTCGGTGACGACGATGAAGGCTTGCCCCTGGCTGAACCCGGCTGATGGGGCGCGTCGCGCCGTGTCGAGAATGCGCTCGAGGGTGGCCGGATCGACCGGCTCATCCGTGTAGTTGCGGACGATGCGGCGCCGCTTGACGACCTCTTCGAACTGCACGGCTACACGTCGGCGAGAGCGATGACGACGCTCTCCACGGCGTCCTTGCCATCGGCAAACAACATCATCGTGTTGTCGAGGTAGAACAGTGGATTGTCGATGCCGGCGAAGCCCGGCGACAGGCTGCGCTTGATCACAATGCAGGTTCGGGCTTGGTCGACCTCGAGGATCGGCATGCCGTAGATGGGGCTGGTGGCATCATCGCGGGCCGACGGGTTGACCACGTCGTTGGCGCCGATGATCAGCACGGCATCGGTCTGGGGCAGCCTGGGGTTGGACTGTTCGAGATCGAGTAGCTGGTCGTAGGGCACGTCGGCCTCCGCCAGCAACACGTTCATGTGGCCGGGCATGCGGCCTGCTACCGGGTGGATCGCATAGTTGACCTCGACCCCACGCTCTTCGAGAGCCGTGGCGAGATCTCGCACCGCGTGCTGGGCTTGGGCGACGGCCATGCCGTAGCCGGGCACCACCATCACGCTGTCGGCGTAGGCGAGCGCAATGGCGACATCGTCGGGCGTCGCCGACTTCACCGGCTTGTCGCTGGTAGTGATCGGTCCGGCGCCCTCGGTGCCGAACCCGGAGAACAGCACGTTGGCGAGCGACCGGTTCATCGCTTCGCCCATGAGCATGGTGAGGATGAAGCCGGCAGCTCCGACGAGGGCACCGCCGATGATGAGGGCCTCGTTGCCGACGACGAAGCCTGCCATGGCGGCGGCAACGCCGGACAGTGAGTTCAGCAAG
The DNA here is from genome assembly GCA_963704825.1 of uncultured Acidimicrobiia bacterium. GTDB lineage: Bacteria > Actinomycetota > Acidimicrobiia > Spongiisociales > UBA5794 > CAVPHV01. The sequence goes on along the minus strand of CAVPHV010000018.1, from coordinate 256,423 downwards.
GAAATCACGACCGGCATGTCGGCACCGCCGATGGGGGTGACGGCGAGCACGCCGAGGATCAACGCGGCAACCGCCACCAGCCAGTAGGCGAGCGTGGAATCGGCGGCAATGGCCCAGATGCCGCAACCGACGATGCTGATGGCGAGGAGGGCATTGATGATCTGGCCCCCGGTGAATCCGAGCGGGCGACCGGGCAGGATTCCTTGGAGTTTGCCGAATGCAACGAAGCTGCCGGAGAACGTCACCGTTCCGATGGCGAGCGAGAGCACCACGGTGACCCCGGTCTCGACGTCGAAAGCGCCGGCGAGCTTGTCGACTTCAACGAGGGCCACCAGGGTCGAGGCGATGCCACCGAAGCCATTGAAGGCGGCGACGAGCTGCGGCATTTCCGTCATCTGCACCCGGATGGCGAGGAAGGCGCCGACGGCGCCACCGACCACGAGGCCGGCGACGACGGTGCCCCAGTTCGTGATGTCCTGGTCGACCAGCGTGATGACGATGGCGGCGAGCATGCCGATTGCGGCGAGCGTGTTGCCGCGGCGGGCGGTTCGGGGCGAACCGAGCTGCTTCAAGCCGAAGATGAAGAAGACGGCAGCGCCGAGGTAGAGGAGTTCAGTCACGCTTGCGTTCCGGCTTCTTCTTGAACATCTCGAGCATGCGATCGGTGACCATGAAGCCGCCGACGACGTTGATCATGGCTGCGGCGACCGCCAGGAAACCGAGCACGGCGGCAAGGGTGCCGGAGCCGAGCCCGGCTGCGGTGATGGCGCCAACGACCGTGATGCCCGAAATGGCGTTTGCCCCCGACATCAGCGGCGTGTGCAGGGTGGGAGGCACTTTCGAAATCACCTCGAGGCCTACGAAGGCGGCGAGGACGAAGACGACGATGCCGGTGATGAACTCAGGGCTCATGCGCTGGAGTCCTCCATTCCGAGCAGTTGCCGGCTGCGGGGGTGAACCACGCGGCCGTCGTAGGTGATCGTGCTGCCCCCGATGATTTCATCGTCCAGGTCGAAGGCGAGTTCGCCGGTCTCCTTGTCGCGGACTCGTTCGATGAAGGCGATCAGGTTTCTGGCATACATGCGACTGGCGTCGGTCGGCACGAAGCTGGCGAGGTTGGTCGGGCCAAAGATCTTGACGCCGCCGATGTCCACTACTTCGTCCGGCTTGGATCCGGCAACGTTGCCGCCGGTGCCTGCGGCCATGTCGACGATCACCGAACCGGGGTGCATGGTGGCGACCATCTCCTGAGTGATCAGCAGCGGTGCCGGTCGGCCGGGAATCTGCGCCGTGGTCACGATGAGATCCGAGTCGGCGACGTGGGGAGACAGGGCCTCGAATTGGCGCTGCTGGACGTCATCTTGGACTTCGCGGGCGTAGCCGCCTTCGTCTGCCTCAGCCGTTGGGGCTTCGACGAACTTGGCTCCAAGGCTCTCGACCTGCTCCTTGGTCTCGACCCGAATGTCGTAGGCGTGGACGACGGCCCCCAGGCGGCGGGCGGTGGCGATGGCTTGCAGGCCGGCAACGCCGACCCCGAGGATGAGCGCCTTTGAGGGCGGAATCGTTCCGGCGGCGGTCACCATCATCGGCAGCAGCTTGGGCGAGGCCTGGGCGCCCATCAGTACGGCCGCATAGCCGGCAAGGTTTGCTTGCGAGGAAAGGGCGTCCATTGCCTGGGCCAGCGTGGTGCGGGGGATGGCCTCAACGGCAACCGAGGTGAGGTTGCGGGCGGCGAGGGCACGCACGAGGTCGGCGTCGATGAATGGATCGAGGAATCCGATCAATGCGGCGCTCTCTTTGGTCAGTCCGACCTCTTCGAGGGCCGGCGGGCCGACCCGCAGGACGAGGTCGGCGTCATGGGCCGATGCCGGACCGGCCACGATCTCGGCTCCGGCTGCAACGAACAGGTCGTCCGGGAAGCCGGCTTCGGTGCCCGCATCGGCTTGGACCTTCACCGCCCAGCCCCAGCCGAGCATTGTTTCGACGGTGGCGGGAACTGCAGCGACGCGCCGCTCACCCGGGCGCGACTCCTTGGGGACTCCTACGTGCATGGCGGGCACGCTACTTGATTCCGGCCCCGGCTCCGAGTCGAGGGTGGTCCCGATTCTGCTGCAATTCGACCCTATTCACCGATAGGGGCGGCGATCGGTAGATTCTGCGCCATGGATCAGACCTACTGGGCTCGACTGCTCGCGTCGGAATACACGGGCAGGAAGTTCCTGATCGTGAGCGAGAGTCTCGCCGGGGCAACCAACCTGGTTCGCTTCCTTTGCGAGTGCGGGGCGCAACGGCCATTCATCGTTGCGGCTACGGAAGGAATGGGAGAGTTGCCTGATCCGGCCGACGCCGAGTGGGCGCTGCTGGCGGCGACCGGGTCGACCCATATGGAGTTCATTCGTCGCTTCCTGAAGACCGTGACGGACCTGCCTTCCGGGATCGAGGCGCAGATCGATGCATGGGATCCCGGACGGAGCGCCGAGGTGCTGGACGGGTTCCTCGCCGCCGAGTCGTTGGTGGCGGGTCGCTCGCACTACGGGACGCGGCCGCAGGCGTGGGTGGATCTCGAGGACAAGATGATCATCGACCAGGTCTGGGATCTCGCCGAGGTGCGGCGGGCGCCGTCCGCGGTTGTCTCGGTCATCGGGTCGGAGATCGATCAGGTACTCGATGATCTCGACTGGGGTGCCGGCACGGTGTGGGTGGCGGACAACACGGAAGGCTGGCACGGCGGCGCCGAGTACCTCCGGTGGGTGCGGTCGACCGCCGGTGCCACGGGTGCTCGGCACTGGCTTGCCGCCAGGTGCGAGCGAGTGCGGATCATGCCGTTCCTCGAGGGAATCCCCTGCAGCGTGCACGGCTTCGTCTTCCCAGACTATGTGGCTGCGATTCGCCCCATCGAGATGCTGGTGCTGCGCAAGGCGGGCACCACCGAGTTCAAAAAGGCGGGAACCACCGAGTTCAAGTACGTCGGGACGGCCTCATTTTGGGACCCGCCGCAGGCTCGCCGCGAGGAGATGCGCGACATTGCCCGCCGCGTGGGAAGGGTTCTGCGCTCCGAGTATGCCTATGCCGGCGGCTTCACGGTAGACGGTGTGATGACCGGCGACGGCTTTCTGCCGACCGAACTCAATCCCCGGATGGGAGCGGGTATCAGGCGTGCCGGGCGCGGCCTTCCCGATCTGGCCCTTACGGCGATCAACCGAGCGCTCATCGCAGGCGTCGACATCGACTACCGGCCGCGCGACTTCGAGCACATGCTCCTGGCCGGGGCCGATTCAGCTCGGTCCGGGATTGGGTTCCTCATGGTCGACGCCGTGCCCAAGGAGAAACAGGAACACGGCGTGGTGCTTTCCGGCGGGCCGCCTCGTCTCGCGCGACCGGGAGAGACGCCCGATGCGACCATCTCCTGGGACCGGGGGAGTCCATCCGGTTCGGTGGCGGTGCGGCCCGATCCCGACCGAGTCCCGGCGGGAGTCTCGATTGCTCCCTGGATGGTGCGCGGTTTCGAAATCGCCGACCGGATCTGGGACCTGGGGCTTCCCAACTTCACCGCCGCCGAGGATCTGCACGGCTAGATGCCGAGTATCTGTGCCTTCTTGGCGGCGAACTCGTCATCCGTGAGGATGCCCTGAGCGTGCAGGCTGGCAAGTTGGGTCAGTTCGGTCGTCATATCATCCGCCGGAGGTGGGGGAGATGGTGCTGGGGGCGGCGACTGGTACGCCGCTTGGGCGCCTTCGGCATATCCCTCTCCCCGGTTGGCAGCGATGTCTTGATCCCGATCGGCGAACTTCTCCGCCTGGTGGCGCGCTACGCGCCCGCTCACCGCGGTAGCGGTTCCGGCGACAACTGCGGTGCGGGCGACTCCACGTAGTAGTCCTGGCATGCGGCTCTCCTAGCTTTGTTCATCGAGGCCGTCGAGAGCCTCGATGAGGTCCTGTGCGGGGATCCGGGCCGAGGCGATCAATTGACCTCCCGCGTCCCGGGCGGCGGCAACGAACGGTGCCGCCCATCGGTTTTCGTAGATCAACAGTACGGCGACCGTTCCCGGTTCCATGGCCGAGGCCGCTTCAGCGACGTCGCTCTCGTCGACCAGACCAGACCGAGCGCCCGCAAAAAGAGCGAAGCCATCGGGATCCAGATCGGTGATCTCGACCACGGTCACGACTCCATCGACGGTCTTTCGGATCGCGACGATGTCATACAGCCGGATGATCTGTTGATCGACCAAGTCGCCAAGAGCCGCTGCGGCCCGGCCCGTTGGTACTTGGTCGGGGAACTCGAGGAGTACAAAATCGATTGGTCCGTGTACCTCGGCACTGCTGCTGGTCGTCACTGGGCGGATCCTCCAGATTCTGAGTCGGTGTGCAGGCTGGAACTCTAGTGGTGTGTCGTTGAGATGGCGTCTGGGTATCGTCGAGACCGATGCTGGCGAGAGTCGTGGAAGAGCGGCGGAGGGATGGTGGCGCAAACTCCCTGCTCGCAGACCCAGACAGGTGGTGCAGCGGCTGCAGGGAGATCCGTGAGGGGGTTGTTACAGACGATCAACCCCACAGCCGCCGTCACCTCTGATGGAGGGTATTGGTGACGGTCCCTCCAAACCGGTACCCCACTTCGACACAGCAGTTGCGTCGAAGTTCCCCTGCCATCAGTATTTCCCTCCGTGGGAGTATCTACTTTCCAGTCGGGAACCTCAGGCGGGTCGCGTGGGTCTAACCGGACATAGCTCGCGATTCGAGGGGGTCGCCGACGCCGATCTCGTCGAGATGGCATCGGGCGACCTCGATGCGTTTGGCGAGCTGGTGAGACGACATCAGGACTTCGTATACGGAGCGGCGTTGCGAGTAGTGCGAAACCCGGTCCTCGCCGAGGACGTGGCGCAGGAAGCGTTCGTGCGCGCCTACAAGGCGCTGCCGGATTTCCGGGGTCAGGCGCAAGTGCGGTCCTGGCTGTATCGCATTGCGACGAACCTCGCCGTCAATGCCGTGTCTCGTCGCCGCGAGTACCCCCAAGACTCGATGCCGGAGGTTGCCGCCCGGCGTGGTCCGGAGCGCGAGACGGAGCTCGCCTTGATGCGGGACGACCTCGAATCCGCCATCGCCGAGTTGCCCCCCGATCTGCGGGAGGCGTTGGTGCTGCGCGAGTTCGACGGCCTGTCCTACCAAGAGATCGCCGAGCGCCTCGCCCTGCCGCTGAACACGGTGCGAACCAGAATCCTGCGAGCTCGCCGGGCGTTGCGCAGCGAGATGGAGGAGTGGCGATGAGAACCTGCCACACCACCGATGATCGGCTCTTTGCATTCGTGGACGGCGTAGATCTCGCCGATTTCCAGGACCTCGACGCTCACGTGGCGACATGCAACGAGTGTCAGGCCTTCCTCGCCGAGGTGTGGGAGGGCGAGCTCGGCCATGACCTGCGAGAACCGGTCATCCGTCGCATCCGGTTCGACCAGTTCCTCAGCGAGATGATTGGACTGGGCGTGAACATCGTCTCCGCCATGGGCCGCGCCGCTGCTGAGTACACCTTTGGAGCCGATGGGAACCATCGCGATGACCGGCGCGACACCGCCCCCGAGGCCGACGCCGACGCTGCGAACGCAACCGCCGACGCGGCGGACGCAACCGCCTCCGCGGCGGGGGATGATGAGGCGGGGGATGATGAAGCGGGCGACTTGGCCCCTTAGGCTGGGGGAGGGTCGGCATGGAAGGAGACATCGTGGAGCGGCTAGTGACGGCCGGCATCGTCGTGGCCATCGCGTTGGTCATCTGGATCATCGGGCGCGTGCTGAAGAAGAAGCTGCCCGATCAGTGGGGCGACCTGGTCGGTCAACTCACTCCCGTGCTCGTCGTTGCCGTGCTCGTCGTCGGCGCCCTCGTTGTGATCGATCCCGATCAGGCCGAGCAGTTGGCCGACTCTTTCATTCGTTCAGTCCCGGACCTCATGGTGGCGGTCATCATCGTGATCATCGCTCGCGCCCTGGGACGGATCGTCGGCTTGCTGGTGGAGGCGGGTCTGCGGGGGTTCTCCCCGGCGATCGCGGGCCGCGCTCGCCTGATCACGTCGTCGCTCATCCTTGGTATCGGCGTCATCATCGCGTTGCAGCAGATCGGGATCTCGACGGACATCATCCTGGTCCTCGTGGCCGCAGTTGCCTTCGGCACCGCCCTGACTTTGGCCCTGGCCGCGGGCCTTGGCTCGGTGCCGATCGCCCGGCAGGTCTCGGCCGGCCGGCATGTTCACCGACGCTATGAGCCGGGTGACAAAGTGCGGATCGGTGATGTCGAGGGGGCGGTCATCGAGATCGGACTGTCCACGACCCGGATCCAGGTTTCAGATCATCGGGCGATGGACGTCCCGAACGCGGAATTCCTCGAAGCCGCGGTCAGCGTCGAGACCGGATCTGCCGACGCATCAACGCGTTCCTAGACCTGCGACCACCGCTGCCACTGTGGCGGCATCTTCGGGGCCGAGCGGGAGCAGGGGACGGCGGGGGAATCCGGCATGGAGGCCACGGGCATGCGCCGCTGCCTTCGTTCCTGGAAGTCCGAAGGCTTCGACTTCCTTGACGATGGAGGTGAGTCGCCCCTGATACACCTCCGCATCGGCCTGCAACACCGCGCAGGCGGTGATGAGCTCGGTGATGAGCTCGGAGGCGTAGTTGCCGCTGGCGTTGATGGCGCCGTAACCGCCGGCCGCCATCGACGGCGCCAGAGCGACCGAGGCTCCGGCGAACATCAAGAAAGGATCGTCGAGGCTGGAGGCGATCTCTTTGATCCTGACGGGGCGGGCCCCTGAGTCTTTCATGCCAAAGATATTGGGATGGGCGGCAAGGGTCACGACCGCATCGATCGGGATCTCGTAGCCGGTTACCCTCGGGACTGAGTACAAGTAGACCGGAACGGGTGAGGCGGTGGCAACCTCGATGTAGTACTTGACGACAGCAGCGTGGTTGCCCCGGGCCATGGACGTCGGCGTAATGACGAGAACGGCGTCGGCGCCACCGTCGACCGCCTCGGCGATCTGTGTCATTGCCTGACGCACCGACTCCCCGGAGATGCCGCCGAGAAGGAACGGAGCGCTGCCGAGCTCATCTCGGGCTGCGGCGAGGAGCCGCTTCCGCTCGCCGGGTTCGAGATAGGGGCCCTCTCCCGTAGAGCCGGCGATCAGGAATCCCTCACAACCGCGATCCTGGAGTGTCACCAGGTTGTGGCGATGCTCGGCTTCATTGAGTTCCCCGGCCGCAGTGAAAGGCGTTATCACCGCCGGCATCACATTTGGTGGGGTCCGCATCGGATAGAGATTAGGAGACTGGCGGCGGCCGGAGACAATCGCGTCCGCCGAACTTCCGTCTCGCTACACCGAGTAGGTGGTTGATGACACGTCGCCGCCCTCGCCGGTCCAGTTGGTGTGGAAGAATTCGCCCCGGCTCTCGTCGACCCGCTCATAGGTGTGAGCCCCGAAGTAGTCGCGTTGTGCCTGGATCAGATTCGCCGGAGTCCGCCCGGTGCGATAGCCGTCGTAGAACGCCAACGCCGACGAGTAGGCGGGTACTGCGATCCCGGCTGCGGTGGCTCGGGCGACGGTACGACGCCATCCTGCTTGCGCCGCCGCTACCTCGCCGGCGAAGAACGGTTGCAGGAGCAGGCTGCGGACTTCGGGGCGGTCGCGATACGCCGTCATCACCTCTCCGAGGAATCGGGAGCGGATGATGCAGCCGCCGCGCCACATCGAGGCAATCGAGCTGAAGTCGAGATCCCAGCCGTATTCGGTCGCGGCCGCATCGAGGAGCATGAACCCCTGAGCGTACGAAGTGATCTTGGAGGCGTAGAGCGCGTCGTGCAGGTCGGCGAGGACCTCGGTGCGGTCTCCCTCGATGTGCGACGACGGTCCGTCGAGCACTCCGGCGGCGGTGACCCGGTCCTCCTTGAGTGAGGAAACGATACGGGCGTAGACGGCTTCCGCCACCAGCGTGACCGGCTCGCCGAGATCCATCGACGAGATCACCGTCCACTTGCCGGTGCCCTTCTGCCCGGCGGTGTCGAGGATCTTCTCGAGCAGTGGTTCGCCGGCTTCGTCGCGGAAGGCGAGGATGTCGGCGGTGATGTCGATGAGGTATGAATCCAGCTTGGCCTGATTCCACTCGGCGAACACGGCATGCATCTCATCGTGGCTCATGTCGAGTCCTCGGTGCATCAGGTCGTAGGCCTCAGCAATCACCTGCATGTCGCCGTATTCGATGCCGTTGTGCACCATCTTGACGTAGTGGCCGGAGCCGTCGCTGCTGATCCAATCGCTACAGGGGACACCATCCACGTCGGCGGCAATGGTCTGGAACACGGGCTGCACCTCGGGCCACGCCGATGCGGTGCCACCGGGCATGATCGAAGGACCGTTCCGGGCCCCCTCCTCGCCCCCGGAGACGCCCGTCCCGACGTACCGCAGCCCAGCGGCCTCGACCTCTGCGGTGCGTCGAACCGTGTCGGTGAACAATGAGTTGCCGCCGTCGATGATGATGTCGCCCGGGGATAGCAACGGCACCAGTCCATCGATGGTCGCATCCACCGCAGGACCGGCCTTGACCATGAGCATGATGCGTCGTGGTGGCTCGAGTGCTGCCACCAACTCGGGAAGCGAGTGGACTCCGACGACCGCGGTCCCTGCGGCTTCGCCGGCGATGAATTCATCGACTCGCTCGGTCGTCCGGTTGTAGGCCGCCACGGTGAAGCCATGGTCGTCCATGTTGAGGATGAGATTGCGGCCCATCACGGCGAGGCCGATAACACCGATGTCGGCTGTGGTCACGGTCGTTGTCTCCTCGGGTCGGCGCAATGTCATGAAGCCGCGGTCGTGCGCACCGCGCCTCCCGCTCGTACCCGCGAGAATGGGGACGGCACGGCCGCCGCAACAATACCGATAGGATCGCGGTGATGGCTCCTCCACACACTTTTGATCTCGAGCTCTTCCTCCAACTGAATGAGGAATATGAAGCCAAGCCGGTGGTGGCTCGACCGCGCACCTTTGACGAGCAGTCCCTGGACCAAGCCGCGGCGAAGCGACTCCGCAATGTCGAGCGCCAGGTCGATCTGTCGGACAAGCGAGTCCTCGAGATCGGTTCGGGCCGCGGTCACATCTGTCGAAGGCTCGCCGATCACTACGGCTGCGAGGTCGTAGGCGTCGACATCAAACAGTACGACCAGTGGGAGAGCCTGAGCGGGCGCAACGTCGACCTTCGGATCCATGACGTGTCGGCCGACGACAACGGCGCTCTCGGCACGTTTGATCTGATCCTGTCGTTTGCGGTGTGGGAACACGTCGAGCATCCCTATGCGGCACTGCAGGGGGTCAAGGACTTGCTCGGCCCCGACGGCAGGGCCTACATCTATGCCAACCTCTATCGCGGTCCCAAAGCGTCACATCGCTACCGAGACATCTTCTTCCCGTGGCCTCATCTGCTGTTCACCGACGAGGTGTTTGAGGAGTTCTACCTGCACACCATCGGACGTAAGAAGCGGGCGGCATGGGTGAACAAACTGACGGCGGCGCACTACTCGTTCTACTTCGAACAACTCGACCTCGTCCCCGAACAACTCTTCTTCTCGAAGGATGCCTTCGACGAAGAGTTCTACGTCCGCTTCGAGGACATGCTTGGTCGCTACCCCCGCTTTGACCTGAGCCACGACTTCATCCACGCCGTGCTACGACACCGGGATGCTGCGGCGATCGAGCCGCCGACGCCCGGCATGCGCGGTGCCCTGTCCCGCTTCCGCCGCGGCTCCTAGCTCAGGTCGGGAAGGCGGGGATGTCCTCACCGTACAACCAGCGGTCGAAGAGGTCGCCGAGGTCCTGTCCCGACACCTCTTCGGCGACGGCGATGAAGTCAGCGGTAGTGGCGGTCGACCCGTTGTGACGGGCGAAGTAGGTCTGGAGCGTGGCAAAGAACGCCTCGTCTCCGACCGTGAGCCGCAGTGCATGCAGCGTCATGGCACCGACTCGATAGACCGCGGTGTTGAACAGATCATCCTGCGGCGGCGTACCTACGGGTGGCAAGGACAGCGAGTCGGACTCGCTCAAGTCGACAAGCCGGTCGCGCTCTGCGGTGATTCCCACCGCAAGGAACTCAGGCCCCTGCTGAGCCTCGAGCCACAACCACTCTGCGTAGGAGGCGAACCCTTCGTTGAGCCAGATGTCCTCCCAGGTTTCCGTGCTGACCGCGTCGCCGAACCACTGGTGCGCCAATTCGTGAACGACGACCGCCTCGTTGCCCTCGAGGCCGGCGCCGAAGATGGAGAGGGTTTGGTTTTCGAGGGCTGCCGGGAAGTTGTCGACCACGGCAATCCCGTAGGTCGAGAAGGGGTACGGGCCGAATCGGTCGGCGAGGAATGCAATCATCTCGCCCTGGCGCTGCACGGCCACCGGGGGAGCGGCGGCGAGGTGCGCCGGGAGGACATTACGGACCGGCACGCCGGCAACCTGAGCGGACGCGGTGTCCTCCACGATCTCGAAGTCGCCGACCACGATGGTGGCGAGATACGGAGCCATCGGGTCGCTCATCTCCCACACCCAGGTGGCGCCACCGGCGGTGGGCACGGTTTCCACCAGCGTGCCGTTCGCTGCGGCTATGACCGACTCGGGAACAGTGACGTGGAACGTGTAGGTAGCCTTGTCGCGGGGGTGGTCGTTGTTCGGAAACCACGAGTGGGCGGCATCCGGTTCGGCGACGACGTAGTGGTGACCGGACGGGGTTGATTGCCACCCCACTCCGAAGGCGATGGCCCGTGAGGCAACCGGCTGTGGGCGGCCGGCATAGGCGACCGTGGTGGTGAACGTCGTCCCGGCGGAGATCGCGACCGGCAGGTCGATGACCAACTCAGATCCCTGTCGCTCGAAGTCGGCGGGCGTGTCATCGATGAGGAGCGACGTGATCTCAAAGCCAATGAAGTCGAGATTGAATCGATCGAGATCCATCGTGGCGACGGACGTGATCGTGGTGGTGGCGACGAGGTCGCCGGTGACCGGATCGAGGTCGAGTTCGAGGAGGTAGTGGTCGACGTCGTAGCCACCGTTGCCCAAGTCCGGGTAGAAGGGGTCGCCGATCCCTGCCGCTCCCGCCGCGCCGACCGGAGCCACCGTGGTCTCGGGTGGTGGCGAGGTCGTGGTCGACGGGCCTGCGGTTGTGGTCGTGGTGGTTGGGTTGATCGCCGTGGCCTGGGTCGGGTCGGTTGTCGTGGTCGTGTCACCAAGGCCGGACCCCGAGCAGGCTCCGCTCAGAGTGGCGACGACGACGACAGCGATAACCCAACGCATGCCCTGCAGAGTACGGCTCGGCCGGAACAAACTGAGCGCTGGGCTGGGGAGACTCAGACGCCGGTGGCCGGCGGGGCGCCGCGGGCGATCCAGAAGTCGTTGATGGCACCCTGGATCTTCACGTACCAAACGATCTGGCCAATCAACGGAAGCAAGAACCACAGGCCCCACAGGGCGTTGATCGGCGGATGCTCGCCGGCCTCTTCGTACATCTTGCCGACCTCGTCGGCCATCAGGAACATCGTGACCGGCAGGATGAAGAGCGTCATCAGCAGGTAGAAGATGCCGCCGAGGCCCTGGTTGCGGTAGCGCTTGAGATCCTCGCCGTTCCAGAACGACCAGAACAGAGTCCAGATACCGAAGGTGACGATGGTCACCAAGATGGTCAGTCCGATCGAACGTGGCTGGCCGATTGGGCCCGTTTGCTGGCGTGGTGGAATGCTCATGCAAGCGAGTGTAGATGACAATGAATCACGCGATCCGCCCTCCCTCACACGAAGTGTGGGAGGTGGGCCGGCGCCGCTTTGGGCGCCGGGTCGGAGGGGTTAGGGAAAGCCGGGGAGGGTGTCGCCGTGGAACCAGGCGTCGAAGTAGAAGTCGAGGCTCTCGCCTGCGGAGTCTTCTGCGATGTCGACGAGGGCCGCGGTTGTGCCGTAACTCCCGGCAAAGGTGTCGTGAAAGGTGCCGAGGGTCTCGAAGAATGCCTCGTCGCCGATCTTGAGACGGAGGGCGTGGAGGAAGGTAGCGCCGTAGACGAACACCCCGTCCACGTAGACGTCCCCTTCCGGCGGGTCGTCCGGAGCAGGCCAACTCGAGTTCTTCACCTTGGCGCGGCCCCCCTTGGCGGCGACCTCGAGGGCGTTCTTGCCGATAGTGCGTTGCAGCCACATCCACTCTGCGTAGGTCGGGACGCCGGTGGACAACCAGACGTTCGACCATGTTGCGAATCCGGCGTCGTCTCCGAACCAGTGCCGGGTCAGGTCACGCGCGATGCGCCCGCTGAAGGCGTCACTGGCGAGTTCGTCGGGAGAAATGATCGACCATGTGTGGCCGGGCAGCATGGTCGCCACTCCATCGACGACGATCACACCGTATGAGTCGGCGGGAAAGCGGCCGAACCGCCGCTCGAGGAATGCCATGGCGTCGTCGATCACGGCCAACTCGTCCGGGATGGTCTCGGCGCCGGCGGCTAGGACATGGCGCACTTCGACGCCGGTGGCGGCCGAGGTGGCCACATCCTCGACCAGGGTGATGTCGCCGATCATCATGACCAGCGAGTGGGGTGCGATCTCGCCGGCGGGTTCCCACTCGAAGAGTCGGCTGGTTTCGCGGTCGAGATGGCGCTCCAGCGAACCCGAAGCCACGACCGTCAGTGGCGGCGGAACGGTGACGGTCAGCGTGAAGCGGGCTCGGTCACTGGGATGATCATTGACCGGGAACCAAGTGTGGGCCCCATCCGGGTCGTTGCGAACCAGGATCTCGCCCCCCGGCAGGGTGATCCACCCGACCTGGCCGCGAGCGAGTTCCGACCGGGCCGGCTCGGGTGTGCCGCGGTAGGCGACGGCAACCTCGAACTCTTCGCCGGCGATGATCGGGGTGGCCGGAGTCACGATGAGTTCGTGGCCCTGACGGCCCAGATCGGCAGTCTCGTCATCTACCGTCAGCCGGTCGATGACGAAGCCGGTGAAGTCGAGATTGAAGACATCGAGGTCGGTTGTGGCGGTGGCAGTGATCACGACCTCGGCCGCGAGGATTGTCGTGTCGGGGTCCCACGTGAGGGTGAGGTCGTAGTGAGCGACGTCATAGCCCCCGTTGCCGAGGGTGGGAGCCAGCGGATCGCCCATCCCGTCTTGGGTGGCCTCGAGGTCAAGGGCCGCCTGGGAAGCGAAACCGACGGTCGACGTTGTTGCCCGTGACGTCGACGCGGGCTGGGGAGTCTCGGCACAGCCCGCGCCAGCCAGCGCCACCATCAGGGCACCGACGATGAGCGCTCGTGGCGTATGTGCTCCGGTCACCGTACATCCTCCAGGTTCCTTCACTCATCGGCCCAAATGGGCGATGGCTGGAGTGTGGCTTGTGCGGATTCCGGTCGCTCAGGCGATGGCGGCCGCCACCGCGTCGCCCATCTGCGAGGTGGTCACCCAGGGACCCCCGGCCGCGATGTCCGGAGTGCGCAGACCGGCGTCGAGCACGGCATCAACCGCGGTTTCGACCGCAGCCGCTTCGTCGCTGAGATGGAGGGAGTGTCGCAGCGCCATTGCCGTCGCCAGGATGGTGGCGAGCGGGTTGGCAACCCCGGTGCCGGCGATGTCGGGCGCCGAACCGTGGATTGGCTCGTAGAGGCCGGGGCCGGAATCACCGAGGGAGGCCGACGGCAGCATCCCCATCGACCCCGGCAGCATCGAAGCCTCGTCCGTGAGAATGTCTCCGAACAGGTTCCCGGTTACGACCACATCGAAGGTCGCCGGCCTGCTGATCAGGTGCATCGCCATCGCATCAACCAGAACCACCTCGTACGTGATGTCGGGGAACTCCTCGGCTACAACCGCGGCCGCTACCCGGCGCCATAGCCGCGACACCTCGAGCACATTCGCTTTGTCGACCGAGGTCAGCCGGCCACGGCGGTCGCGAGCCGCGGCCGCCGCCAGTCGAACGATTCGCTCGATCTCCTCGACGTGGTATTCCATGACGGAGCGGGCGCTGCGGCCGTCGGAGCTGCTGGATTGCTCGCCGAAGTAGATCCCACCGGTGAGTTCCCGGAAGAACAGGATGTCGACCCCGGCGATGAGGTCCCGGCGCAGCGGTGATGCCGCGATGAGTTGATGGTGGGCGGTCACCGGCCGCAGATTGGCGTACAGGCCGAGCTCGCGTCGCAAGGCGAGCAGGCCCGCCTCGGGGCGGGTCTTGGCGGTGGGGTCGTCCCACTTGGGTCCACCGACCGCCCCGAGTAGCACCGCATCGGACGCCCGGCAGGCCTCGAGCGTCGCGGTCGGCAGCGGATCGCCGAACTGGTCGATAGCGATGCCGCCGACGGCGTGGGATTCGAAGGTGAAGCCGTGGTCGAACCGGGCGGCCACCGCCTCGAGGACCTTGCGGCCCTCCGCGATGACCTCCGGCCCGATGCCGTCGCCGGGCAGGAGGACGAACGAGGCGGTCACCGTCACCCGCCGTTGCCGACAACGCGGTCGGTCTGGTCGACGAGCGCCTTGTTGAGTGCCGAGACGAACGAACGAGCCGAGCCTTCGACCACATCGGTCGAAACCCCGCGACCCGAGTAGGTATCAGGCCCAACCTGGATGATGACGTTGACCTCCGCCATGGCGTCGGCGCCCGAGCTGAGCGGACTCACCCGGTAGTCGAGCAGCGTCGCCGGAATGTCGAACACCTGTTGGAGGGCGACGAATGTTGCGTTCACCATCCCGTCACCTTCGGCTTCGACCGTGCGCTCGACACCGCCCTGATCGACCCTGACGGTGGCAACCGGTACGCTCTCGTTGCCTCCCGAAACGTGCAAGCCGACGAGGTGGATCAGATCGGTGGCGATGCTGGTCTCCTCATAGACGATGGCGCGCAGTCCTTCTTCGGAGATTTCGCCCTTGCGGTCGGCCAACTCCTTGAACCTGTTGAAGGCGCGGGCAAAGTCCTCGTCCTCGAGGTTGATCCCCAGCTTGGTGAGGGCATCACCAAACGCGGCGCGGCCTGAGTGCTTGCCCAATACGAGCACGCTCTCGTGGCCGATGGCCTTCGGGTCCATGATCTCGTACGTCTCGCGATGGCGCAGCACGCCGTGCTGGTGAATCCCCGATTCGTGGGCAAACGCGTTGCGCCCGACGACGGCCTTGTTGTATTGGATCGGATACCCCGTCAGCCGGGAGACGAGCCGCGACGTCTCAAAGATCTCGGTCGTGTCGGCGCCGATCTCGACTCCGAACTGATCCTGGCGGGTGGTGATCGCCATGATGACTTCCTCGGTCGATGTGTTGCCGGCCCGCTCGCCGATTCCGTTGATGGCCCCTTCGATCTGGCGGGCCCCTGCGGCGATCGCCGAAAGCGAGTTGGCAACCGCCAGGCCGAGGTCGTTGTGGCAGTGGGTGGAGACAATGACGTCTTCGTTGTCGCCCCTGACCTCCTGGTAGACCCTGCTCAGCATGTCGACGAACTCGTTGGGAGTGGCGTAGCCGACGGTATCGGGGATGTTGATGGTCGTTGCCCCCGCCTCGACTGCGGCACGGCAGATCTCGATGATGAAGTCGGGATCGGATCGCGTCGCGTCCTGGGGCGAGAACTCGACGTCGTCGACGTAGGTGCGAGCTCGCTTGACACTTTCGACCGCCGCCGTCATCACCTCAGCCGGGGTCATCCGCAACATCTCTTCCATGTGGATCGGCGATGTGGAGATGAAGACGTGGATGCGCTGGCGATCTGCCGCCTGGATCGCCTCCGCGGCAGCATCGATATCGCCGGGGAGGGTGCGGGCCAGGCTGGCGATGATCGGTCCCTGCACTTCGGCTGCGATCCTCGAAACGGACTCGAAGTCGCCGGATGACGATGCCGCAAAGCCGGCTTCGATGACATCGACCTTGAGGCGAGCCAACTGGGCGGCGATGGCCACCTTTTCGTCGGGCGACAGCGCAATGCCGGGGGCCTGCTCGCCGTCGCGCAGGGTGGTATCGAGAATGATCAGACGGTCGGACATAGGGTGAATCTCCTTGGAGAGGCGGTGGAAGCTACCAGAACGACGCCGGGTCGGTGGCCTTCCGGCAACCGCCCGGCTACGTAAGGAGCAGACGTCCCTGCCTCACGCCGACCTCAGCTTGGATCGGCCGTTCTTGCTGCTCTTGGCGTCCTTGGCCATCGCGATGCGGCCGGACTTGACCAGATCAACGATTCCGTAGGGCCGCATCAACTCCAGGAAGTCGCCGAGCCGGTCGGGCGGGCCCGACAGTTCGAACGTGATCGTCGACGATCCGACGTCAACAGCGCGGGCGTTGAAGATCCCGGCGGCTTCGAGCATCTCCGCCCTGCGCTGGTCGGCGTTCACTCGCAGCAGCATGATCTCGCGCTCGACGCCCTCACCGGGGATCATCTCGGTGACCTTGACAACGTGCACCAGTTTGTACAGCTGCTTGATGATCTGTTCCATCTCGGGGCCGTCGACCACGAGGGTGACGCGAGACATCTCCGGTTCCGCGGTCGGGCCGACCGCCAGGGAGTGGATGTTGAAGCCACGGCGGGCGAACATCGACGAGATTCGGGCAAGGACACCCGGCTTGTTCTCCACCAGCACGCTGATCACATGGTTGTTCATGCCGGCACCTCAGGGGTCACGAGATCGGCGATTGACATCACTACTTCATCGTTGGAGCGTCCTGCAGGAATCATCGGGAACACCATGGCGTCGGGATCACACTTGAACTCGACGACCACCGGCCGGTCGGTGATGGCAAGAGCTTTCTCGAGGGTGGGCGCAACTTCGGACGGCCGTTCGGCCCGCATCCCGACACAGCCCATCGCCTCGGCCAGCATCACATAGTCGGGGGTGTGGTCGGTCAGGTCGGTGGCGCTGTAGCGCTCGTTGTAGAAGAGACGCTGCCACTGCCTCACCATGCCGAGGTTGTGGTTGTTCATGACGGCGATCTTGACCGGGATGCCCTCGATCGAGGCGGTGATGAGTTCCTGAAACGTCATCTGGAAACAGCCGTCACCGTCGATCGCAAAGACGGTTTCGTCGGGCTTGGCGACCTGGGCGCCGACCGCGGCAGGCACTGCGTAGCCCATCGTGCCGAGACCACCGGAGTTGATCCAAGTGTTGGGCCGTTCGAAGCCCCAGTACTGCGACGCCCACATCTGATGTTGACCGACGCCGGCGACGATGATCGCGTCGCCCGCCGTGAGCCGGTGCAACTCCTCGATGACATACTGCTGCTGGATCGGGCCCTCGGGGTCCTGTTCGTACTGCAGCGGGAACTCTTTCTGCCAGCCGGCGAGGGTCTCCATCCACGGGCGCCGTGACGGGGGCGGGCCGCCGTCGAGCGATTTCTCTTCGGCGTGGATGAGTTGAGTCAAGATCGCCTTGGCGTCGCCGACGATGGGCACGTCGGCGTGCCGGACCTTGCTGATCTCGGCGGGATCGACGTCGGCGTGGATGATCTTGGCGTTGGGGGCAAAGGACGAGACCTGGCCGGTGACCCGATCGTCGAAGCGGGCGCCGACGGCGACGAGCAGATCGGCTTGCTGCATGGCCGTGATCGCGGTGTAGGTCCCGTGCATCCCCGGCATGCCGAGACACAAGCGGTGGGAGTCGGGGATCACGCCGCGTGCCATCAGGGTGGTTACAACCGGCAGATTGGCAGCTTCGGCGAATGCCACCAGTTCTTCCGAGGCGCCGGCGCGAATGATGCCGCCTCCGGCGTAGAGCACGGGTCGCTCCGATGCGTTGATCATCTTGACCGCCGCCTTGATCTGACGAGGGTGTCCCTTGACCGACGGCTTGTAGCCGGGGAGCTTGATCTCGCCGGGGCGGCGCCAGGTCATCGTCGCCGACAGGACGTCCTTCGGGATATCGACCAGGACGGGACCGGGGCGGCCGGTGGAGGCGAGGTGGAATGCCTCCCGGATGACGTCGGGGATTTCATCGGCGTTCGTCAGCAGGTAGTTGTGCTTGGTGCACGGCATCGAGATGCCCCACGTGTGCGCTTCTTGGAACGCATCCAGGCCGATGGAGGTCGTGGCCACCTGACCGGTGATGGCGACGACCGGGATCGAGTCCATGTGGGCATCCTGGAGCGGGGTGATCAGGTTGGTGGCACCCGGCCCCGACGTGGCCACCATCACGCCGACCTTCCCACTGGCGTGGGCATACCCCGACGCCATGTGTCCGGCACCCTGTTCGTGGCGGGCGAGGATGTGTCGGATCGGGCTGTCGAGGATCGGGTCGTAGGCAGGCAGGATGGCACCGCCGGGTACCCCGAACATGACTTCAACGCCTTCGTGCTCGAGTGCTCTGATGAGAGCCTGGGCTCCGGTGAGGGTCTCGCTCATCTCGGTTCTCCTGCGGTGTTTGGTTGGGTGGATGCTTCAGACATTTCAGATATGGCCGTGTTGCCCCAGATATGGAAGAGCCCTCCGGGTGGAGGGCAGTGGGCACATACGCGTCTGGGACGACGTATGCGCCTAGGTGATAAGTACGAGGATGGGGGCTTTGGTGATCATGTGCTCAATCGGTTGTCGGACAGCGAGTATGCCACTGTGCAATCTCGTGTCAAGCTCCGGCGACTGCCGTGACTGTGTGTTGCCCGATCGTCCCGCGAAGATGACTCCATGAAGCGATTCCCGAGTCCGCTGCAAACGGTACTCGCCGGTGCGATCGAGGCCGGACGGGCTGTGCTGCGCGACCTCGATGCTGAGGAAGTCCCCGCCGGACTCAAGCGAGTGGCCGCACACAGCGGGGGCCGGTTGCCCCCGCCGCTGGCGGCGTCGCTGCTCGAAGCAATCGACGACGATGAGTGGCTCCGGGAGAAGGTGTCCGAGAAGCTGGGCGAAGCAGTCGTGCCAGAGGATCCCGCTGCTCTGTTCTTGAATCGCCCCCCCGGCTGGTGGTCGGAACTCGCCATCGCCGGTGCCGCCACGGCCGTTGCCGATGAGGAACGGCGGGCCGGTAAGGCGCAGCGGCAGATCGAGGAGATGCGGAGCCGGGTCGAGGAAGCCAAACGGAAGCTCAAGGATGCCCGGCGCGAGGCGCGGGTGGGCGCGGCCGATCTCAAGGCTCAACTCGTTGCCACCCGAAAGCAGCTCAAGGCTGCGGAGAGTGCTGCCGGTGGCGACACGGCAAAACTCGAGCAGGCGCTGGCGGATATGGAGCAACGCCTCGCCGAGGCGGAAGCCGCCCGGGCCGAGGTCCAGGATGTGCTCGCCGAGCAGCGGGTCCAGTTTCGGAGGCTGCGGAGGGAACGGGCGGCAGCCGAACGCGAGGCTCGTCGTGGGGGAACGGCGTCGTTCGGCGGCGACGCCATCGACATGGCGCGCACGCTGGACCACATGGCCGCCGGGGTGCGTCCTCCCCGAAAGCGCCTGAAGCCCCAGCCCGGCCAAGCCGTTTCCATTTCAGGCTCGACCCGCCTGGCCCTACCGGCAGGGGTTGCCCCCGATTCGCCGGACGCGGTTGCCTGGCTCGTGGGGTCCGCCGGAGCGTTCTCGTTGATCGTCGACGGCTACAACGTGCTGTTCCATCTCGATCGCGGCGATTTCTCAACCGGTCGTGCCCGCCAACGCCTGGCACAAGAGCTTGGCCGGCTGAAGCGCGAAGCGGGGACTGCTCGGGTCATCGTGGTGTACGACTCGGCATTGCCGGGCGGGCGCCGGCCTCGCCCGACCGCCGGTGGTGTCGAGGTGCGTTTCGCCGAGGAGGACCGTCTCGCCGACGAGGAGGTCATCTTGCTTGCCGGCGAGGTGACCGGCTCCGTAGTCGTCGTGAGCAGCGACCGCGAGGTGCGCGAAGGGGCTGAAACAGCCGGTGCGCTGGCGCTTTGGTCGGAAGCGCTGGTGGGTTGGATCGAAGGCTCGTAGCCACGACGGATTATCCCGTATCAGATCAGCCTGCCGCGTATCTTTAACCACAAGCGCCCGGGACAAACCCGAGCGGAAATGTGAGGGAGGGATCATGCGCAAAGGCAAGCGCTTGACCATCATCGGCGGAATCGTCGTGGGCTTGTTGGCGATTTCGGCGGTTGCGATCGCAGCAACGAACTCGTTCCAGAGCAAGGGGATCAACAACGTCCGAGTCAAGACGGACACGAATGCCTATTCGACGAGCTCGACGTCGTGGGTGTCACTGCCCGGCGGCAGCGTCGCCTTGAGCGTCCCCAATGGGAAGCAGAAGCTGTTCATTGCCGAGTTTGACGCCGAGAGCTATTGCCAGAGCGGCAGCGGCTGGTGCTCCGTTCGGATCTTGGTCGACGGAATTGAGATGCATCCGGCGTCGGGCGGCGATTTTGCCTTCGACTCGGTCGACACCGACCGATATGAGTCTCACGCGATGACGAGGACCTACGGTCCGATGGGCCCCGGGCAGCATACGTTCCAGGTCCAGCTGAAGGTGAATGACGCGGCGACGCAGTTCAGGGTCGATGACTGGACGTTCAAGGTCTTCAAGGGCGCCGCCTAGAGGCAATCAATCGATACGAGAAACAGTCGAAGCCGCGGCCACGGCCGCGGCTTCGGCGCGCTACAGCACGAGTTCGGCAAGCGTGCGCAGGGTGGTGATGTCGGTGGTCGAAATGTTCAGAGTGGTGACGCCCGACTCTCGCCAGGCGGCCAACCGGTCGTGGACCATGTCCTTCGTGCCGACCAGGCTGACCTCGTCAATGAGCGCATCGGGAATGGCGGTGGCGGCCGCAAACGGCTTGCCGGCGAGGTAGTGGTCTTGGATCTCGGCGGCCGCTTCTTCGAAGCCGTAGCGGCAGGCGAGGTCGTTGTAGAAGTTGCGGCCTCTTGACCCCATCCCGCCGATGTAGAGCGCCAGGCCGGGCCGCACCGAATTGCGGGCCGCCGCGACGTCGTCACTGATCAACGCGGCTACGGATGGCGCGGTGTCGAAGGTCGCGGCCCTGGCCGGGTCGCCTGCGGCGGCGAAGCCCGCGGCGAGTTCAGCACCGAAGGCCTCGCCGGCGCGTTCGGGCGAGTAGAAGGCGGGAAGCCAGCCGTCGGCGATCTCGGCGGTCAGTTGCACGTTCTTGGGCCCGATCGATGCCAGGTAGATCGGCACGGCATGCTTCGGGTGGGTGATCATCCGCAGGGGCTTACCCAGCCCGGTGGCGTCTTCACCGCGATAGGGGATCTGGTAGTGGTCGCCGTCGTGCTCGAGCGGGCCCCGGCGGGCGATGGCGTCCCGCACGATCGACACGTACTCGCGGGTCTTGCCGAGCGGCTTGCCGTAGGCCACTCCGTGCCAGCCTTCGACCACCTGCGGGCCGGACAGGCCGAGCCCGAGCAGGAATCTGCCGCCGGACATCTCGTTGAGGGTGACCGCCGTCATGGCCGTCATGGCCGGAGTTCGGGCCGGCATCTGCAGGATGGCCGAGCCGACCTTGATTCGCTCGGTGCGCGCCGCGATCCAGCTGAGTACGGTGACGGCGTCCGAGCCCCAGGCTTCGGCCGCCCACACCGAGTCGTAGCCGAGCCGTTCGGCTTCGAGCACCAGGTCCATGTCGAGCCCGGCGTTGGCTCCCCAGTAGGCAATGTTCAGTCCGAGTCGCATCCCGTGACCCTACCTCGCCGCGTTTCCCCTATTCTGGCGTGGCTGGGGTACCAAAAACCGCGCCGCGGCCACGCCAGAACGTCGAGGGGCCACGTTCTTGTCATACCCGTCCCGTACGTTGTGGTGACAGGTGGTAGGACCCAGGAGGGCAACCGTGATCATCGACTGCAATCAGTGCGCCATGCAGCACACCAGCGCCTGCGACGACTGTGTCGTCGCGGTCGTCCTTGGCATGGAGCCGGGGCCCCTCGAACTGAACGGCGACGAGGCTGCCGCGTTGGACCATTTGGCCGACGCCGGGATGGTTGCGCCGCTGCGCCTCGTCTCGAGGTTCGACGGGCGGGAGACGGCTGCGGGTTGAGCGGACGTCGGAGAACGTGAGTCTCCTGAGTCTCCACCGGGCGAGTGGCGCGCGGAGTCGCCGCGGTGGGATGGGTCGGCGGGCCGGGCACGAGGCGGGGCAAGGGTGGCCTCGTGCCCGGCCGGCTGCGTACCCTGCGTGCATGGAGCTACCCGAACGTATCCGTCGCTGCGCCGATGAAGCGGGAGCCGCCGGCTTTGGCATCTGTGATGCCCAACCATTCAGGGCCACGGCCGACGCCATCGGCCGGCGCGTCGCCGCTGGGATGCACGCCGGGATGCGATTCACCTTTGGCGACCCGGCGCGGGCCACCGACATCCGGGAGTCCTTCCCGTGGGCGCAGCGACTCATCGTGGTCGCTTGGAGCTACCTGCCCGAGGCCGGCAGTCCCGGATCGGCCGTACCGGGCACCGCCCGCATTGCGCGGTTCGCCACCGAGAATCACTACGACGGGCTGCGCCGGGTGTTGGCCGAGATCGCAGCGACGGTGGGCGCCGCCGGTCATCAGGCAGAACCGATCGCCGATGACAACCGCCTCGTGGATCGGGCTGTGGCGGTCAGAGCGGGGGTCGGATGGTGGGGCAAGAACACCATGGTGCTGGCGCCGGGTGCAGGGCCCTGGTTGTTGCTCGGGAGCGTGGTCACCGATGCCGAGCTTCCCGTTTCTGAGCCGATGGTGCGCGACTGCGGCACGTGTGAGGCCTGCCTGCCCGCTTGTCCCACCGGGGCATTGGTGTCCCCGGGAGTTCTCGATGCCCGGCGCTGTCTTGCCTATTGGCTTCAGGCCCCGGGCGTCATCCCCTACGACCTGCGCAGGGCGATGGACGACCGCATCTACGGCTGTGACGACTGTCTCGAGGCGTGTCCACCGGGCGGTCGTCTGCTGGCCGGCTCAACCGTGGCGCGGGGGCGCACCAACCTGCTGGAGCTTCTCGGCAGCGACGACGCCGCCCTGCTCAATCGGTACGGCCACTGGTACATCCCGCGCCGCCAACCTCGCTACCTGCGACGCAATGCCTTGATCGCGCTCGGCAACACCGGTGGTCCCGAGGCTCCGGCCGTTGCCGCCGGCTTCCTCTCGCATCCCGACTGGTTGCTGCGCGCTCATGCGGCGTGGACGGTCGGCGAACTCGGAAGCAACTTGGCCGGGGAGGTACTCGATGCCGCCGCCGCAGGTGAGACCCATCCGGAGGTGTCCCTCGAGATCGACCTGGCTCGGGAGGTGGCGGCGGCCGGTCTACGCTGACGCCCCATGACGAGTTCTGCGATCACGGGGGCGCGTTGATGGTGCCGATCTACGCCCTGGCCACGGCCGCCGGCTTGGTGGCCTTGCTCGTCTGGATCGCGCTGACGGTGTTCGCCAACACCGTCGCAGGGCGCCAATCCGTGGACCCGGAGCGACGCTTCGGATCGATCGGACGCCTTGGGGTGGCCGCAGTGTTCGGGTTCGGGTTGGCCGGTATGTCCGCCTCGTTTGCCGGTTGGCCTTGGTTTGCCGCCCTGGCCGCGGCGTTGGCCGGCGCCATTGGGGCAGGTCTTGTGGCGCGGTACCTCGGGCCCGAGTCGGAGGGGAGCGCCGTCCACTGATGCTGCTGGTCGCCGATGTACATGGAGCCGTCGCCGCCCTGCGCCGGGTGGCCGCCTCGGGCGAGCCGCTGCTGGTCCTCGGCGATCTGATCAACTTCATCGACTACCGGACCAATCAAGGGATCCTCACCGACGTTGCCGGCAGGCCCTTTGTCGAAGAGATGGTGCGTCTCCGCACCGGCGGCCACATGAAGGACGCCGCCGAACTGTGGGCCGAAATGGCCCGGGGACGAGAGGCGGAACTGCGCGGTCGGTTTGATGAATTGATCCAGCGGGCCTACGAGGACGTCTGCGGCGCTCTGGACGGCGCCGAGTCGTACGTCACCTACGGCAATGTCGACCAGCCGACCGTGCTGGCCGAGAACCTGCCGTCAGGATCGCGCTTTGTCGACGGCGAGGTGGTCGCGATCGGTGGACTTCGGGTTGGGTTCGCCGGCGGGGGGGTGCCGCGGCTGAACACCCCCGGCGAGGTGTCTGAGGAAGCAATGGCGGCCAAGCTGGCCGCGCTCGGGACGGTCGACATTCTGTGCACCCACGTCGCGCCTGCGGTGCCATCCCTGGCACGCGATGTGGTTGGCGGCAAGGAGAAGGGGTCGGCGGCCGTGCTGGACTACTTGCTCAGGGTGCAGCCTCCGTTCCACTACTTCGGCGATATCCACCAGCCACAGGCCATCTCGTGGCGAGTGGGCGACACTCAATGCCGCAACGTCGGCTATTTCCGTGCGACCGGCAAGGCGGTGCGCCACGAACCGTGACACCGCAGCCGGTGACCCGCCCAACCCCGAGGTCGACCTCGAAGTCTTGGCGGAGGGTTATCGCTATCGGCCGCCGTCCGCCGGTTCGTTGGCGCATGCGGCGCGAGCGGCTGACTCTGCCGGTCTCGAACCGGACGATTGGGCGCTCGACGCCGGTGGCGGACCCGGCGCCCACGCCGCCGTGTGGGCTGAACGCGGCGCTTCGGGTGTGGTGCTCGATGCCAGCCCCGCCATGGTGCGAAACGCGGGGTCACGCTGCGGTGTTGTAGCCGTCGTCGGGCGGACCCAGCAGATGCCGTTTCGAGATGGCCGGTTCTCCCTCGTGTACTTCCACTTATCGATCCACTACGGCGATTGGCGGGCAGCCCTGCAGGAGGCCTATCGCGTTCTGGGACCCGGTGGCGAATGCTGGGTCTGGACGCTCGGCGCCGTGCATCACCGCGCCTCGTTCCTCGCCCGCTGGTTCCCGTCGGTCGGTGAGATCGACGCGGCCAGGTTCCCTGATCCCGCCGAGATCGCCGACGCCATTGCCGACCGATTCGGAGACGTGAGATGCGGTACTACGTTCGAGATAGTGGAACGGTCGGCCGGATCGTGGATTGAGGCGGTACGCGGTGGCTTTGTCTCGACCCTCCAAATGGTCCCACCTCAGGAACTGGAATCCGGTCTCGCCGCGTTTGCCCGTGAGTACCCGGACCCTGATGCCATCGTCGAGTACCAGATGAGATGGGACTGGCTCTCAGCGCGGCGGCGAACGCTACGCTGATCCCCTCAGCTCAGGTCTTGCGAGGAGTGGGGAAAACCTATGGCGATGGAAGGCACCGTTCAAAGCATCGAGGTCTCGGCCGCACCTCAATTTGTCTTTGAGGTCGCTCTCCATCTCGAGGCCTACCCGGAGTGGGTCACGGGAGTGAAATCTGTCGACATCCTCGAGGAGGACGACTTCGGCCGGCCGGTCAGGGTCGCCTTTGTGGCCGACGCCATGATCAAGGAAATCTCCTACACCCTGCGCTACGAGTACGACCTGGAGAACGGCTTCTCGTGGCATGCGGAGCCCGGCCGCGACATCAAGGCCATGGACGGCAGCTACGAGTTCAACGAGATGGCCGACGGGGGCACCGAAGTGCTCTACGCCCTCCGAGTCGATCCGGCCTTCACGGTTCCCGGCTTTCTTCGTCGTCAGGCCGAGAAGCAGATCGTGTCGAGCGCGTTGCGCGGGTTGAAGAAGCGCTCCGAAGCCGGCTAATGCGGGTCATCCTCGTCACAGGGAAAGGCGGCGTCGGTAAGACCACCGTGTCCGCGGCGACCGCCTTGCGGGCCGCGGACTCCGGCTCACGCACCCTGGTGATGTCGACCGATCCGGCACACTCACTCGCCGATGCGTTCCAGCTCAGTTTCGGCGACACCCCGTCGCAGGTCACTACCCGCCTCGCCGCCCAACAGATCAACGCCCAAGAGCGTCTCGAGGACTCGTGGGGCGAGGTCCGCGACCACCTGACCGAACTGTTCGACTGGTCGGGGCTGAAGGGTATCGAAGCCGAAGAACTCACCGTGTTCCCCGGGATGGACGAGATCTTCTCGCTGGCCACGGTGCGCGATCACGTCCGCTCCGGCGACTACGACGTGGTCGTGGTCGATTGTGCCCCGACCGCTGAGACGTTGCGATTGCTCAGCCTTCCCGAGGTGCTCTCGTGGTACATGGAGAAGATGTTCCCGATCGGGCGTCGGGTGGCGAAAGTCGTGAGGCCGGTGCTGAACCGGGTCACCAACATGCCGGTCGCCGACGACAAGGTCTTTGAGGCGGTCGTGAACTTCTACTCCAGGCTCGACGGGATCAGAGAAATCCTGGCCGACCCGGAGATCACCAGCGCCCGCCTCGTGATGAACCCAGAGAAGATGGTCATTTCTGAGGCACGCCGCACCTACACGTATCTTGGTCTGTTCGGGTACGCGGTCGACGCCGCCATTGTGAACCGGGTGCTCCCCGATACCGTGTCGGATCCGTACTTCAAGCGATGGCGCGAGATCCAGCAGCAACACCTCGAATCGGTCGCAGAGGGTTTCGCCGACGTGGACGTTCGCACCTTGCGGCTGTTCGACGAGGAGATGGTGGGAATCGACAACTTGCGCCTGGTCGGCGAGGAGCTCTACGGGGACATCGATCCGGTCTCGCGCCTTTCCGAAGGGCGCCCTTTCCGGGTCGAGGATGATCCCGACAGCGACGACCAGGTCACGCTCGTGCTCGCTATTCCGTTCGCCGAGAAGGGCGATGTGGACGTGCTACGCCACGGCGACGAGCTCTACATCACGGTTGGTCCCTACCGGAGGTCGTTTGTGCTTCCCGATTCGCTGAAGAGACGCCACGTGCGGCGGGCCCGGCTAGTTGAGGGCGAGCTGCGAGTCACGTTTGGACTCGAACCATGAGCGACGAGAGAGAGCGCGTGCGGCGGGGCCGGGTCAAGATGGGCTTCCAGCGGGCAGGATTGCACATGCTGCGCGCCGGCTACGAAGTTGTCGCCGGGGTCGCGGCATTCCTCGACGAAGTCGTGCGGGTACGTCGGGACACCGTTCCCATCGACGACGAAGGTCCCACCAAGATCGAACTGGAGTAGGCATGGCCACCACCATTGGCGTCGACATGGGCGGGACCAAGATGCTGGTCGTCCGCGTCGAGAACAACGATGTGATTGCCCAGACCCTGCATTCGGTGCCCGAGGCGCCTGAAGAGCTCTCCAGCGCGGCGATCGATGCGGTCCGCACGCTGATGAGCGACGACGTCGAGGGGATCGGAATCGGTGTCGCCGGGCTGGTGCAATGGCCCGATGGAGTTTTTGTGTGGGGTCCGCACGTCGCCGGGACCCGGGTGCCGATGCGCGACGAGATCCAGGCCGAGTTCGGCGTCCCGGTGGTGGTCGACAACGACGCCAACGCCGGCGCTTGGGGCGAGCTACACCTGGGCGCCGGCCGTGGCTACCGCGACCTGCTGTTCGTCACCCTCGGTACCGGCATCGGAGGCGCCATCATTCTCGACGGCACCATCCATCGTGGATTGTCATTCGCCGGCGAATGGGGTCATGCCCTGTACGAACCCGGAGGGGCGCGCTGTGGATGTGGCAAGCAAGGTTGCTGGGAGACAGCGGCAAGCGGCCCGGCCCTCGTCAGGCTGGCCCGCGTCATGCTGGCGCAGAACCCGGACGGGCCGCTGGCGCATCGGCTGCGGGACCAGGAACTGACCGGCGAGATCATCACTGCGGCGGCCGACGCCGGCGACGAAACCGCCCGCGGCCTTGTCGCCCAGGTCGGCGCCGACCTGGGCCGTGGACTGTGCAACCTGATCGCGATCTTCGACCCCGAGATCGTGATCGTGGGCGGTGGACTTGGTTCTGTGGGCGAATCCTTGCTCGGCCCGGCTCGGCGAGTCGCCGCCGATGCCCTCCACGGTGGTACCCACCGAATGCTGCCTCCGATCTTGGTGGCGGGGTTGGGCCCGGCAGCCGGCGCAGTCGGCGCCGCCATGTTGGCGGAAGACCTCGTCACCGGCCGCCTCCTGCTGAGCTGACGGCGCGGCGCCATGGCTGAGTTCCCAAACCACGAGATGCCGGAGTGGGGTCCAGACCTGGCCGAGCCGCGGCCACGGCGGTCCAAGCGAGCCGTGATCGGCGAAGTTTTGCTGGCCGGCCCCCACCTGGCCACGCTGGTCTACCGGCTGCTGCGCGATCCGCGAGTGTCGCGCCGTCGCAAACTGGTCCTGGCCGGTGCGCTCGCCTACGTTGCGTCACCGATCGACCTGATCCCGGGCAGGTTCTTTCCCATCGTTGGGAAGATGGATGACGCGCTCGTCGCGGCCTTCTCGGTCGACTACCTCATGCGCGGTGTCGAACCCACCGTGCTGGCCGAATTGTGGGGCGGCAGCGAGGACGGTCTCGAGATGGTGATGGCCCTCATGGAGTGGGGGAGCGAGTTCGTGCCGGCCTCGCTGAAACGGCTGGTCGAGTCGGGCGGCTGATCCGCAGCGAAGTGGTCACCCGCCAGTACGCTGGCGCCATGGAATTCCGGCGTATCAACAATCTGCCCCCATATGTGTTTGCCCAAGTCAACGATCTGAAGATCGAGGCGCGGCGGGCGGGCGAGGATGTGATCGACCTCGGCTTTGGGAACCCGGACATCGCATCGCCCCCGCTGGTCGTCGAGAAGCTGGTGGAGGCCGCCCGAAACGAGCGCAATCATGGCTACTCGGCCTCGCGGGGCCTGCCCAACCTCCGCAAAGCAGTTGCAGGCCGATACCGCCGCCGGTTCGGCGTCGAAATCGACCCGGATCGAGAAGTGATCAGCACCATCGGGGCCAAAGAGGGCCTTTCCCATCTGATGTGGACGCTGGTCCAGCCGGGCGATGTCGCACTGGTTCCTGAGCCCTCCTACCCGATCCACATCTACGCCCCGGTACTGGCCGGTGCCGAGGTGCGGCGGGTCCATCTCTCACTCGAGGCCGACTTCTTCGAAGACATGCACCA
Source organism: uncultured Acidimicrobiia bacterium (assembly GCA_963704825.1). Taxonomy (GTDB): domain Bacteria; phylum Actinomycetota; class Acidimicrobiia; order Spongiisociales; family UBA5794; genus CAVPHV01. The sequence continues at coordinate 227,653 of CAVPHV010000018.1, read as the reverse complement.
GGTGTTTCTCGATACCTGGCCGAAGCCACGGGTCATCCTGACTTCGTTCCCACACAACCCGACGACGGCCTGCGTCGATCTGGAGTTCTTCGAGCGCCTCGTGCGCTTCGCCCAGGAGCACGAGGTCATGCTGGTGCACGACTTCGCCTACGCCGACATCCACTTTGACGGTTACCGGCCGCCCAGCCTGCTCCAGGTACCCGGAGCCAAAGATGTCGGCGTCGAGTTGTACACCCTCTCCAAGAGTCACTCGATGGCCGGGTGGCGGGTCGGCTTCGTCGTCGGCAATCCGGAAATGGTGGCGGCGCTCGCCAAGCTCAAGTCATATCTCGACTACGGCACGTTCCAACCCATCCAGATCGCCTCGATCATCGCCCTCAATGAGGGCGATGACTACATCGGCGAGGTCAACGCGCGGTATAAGCGGCGGCGCGACATCTTGGTCGACGGATTGAACCGGGCGGGATGGAAGGTGCCCAAACCCCAAGGCACCATGTTCGTCTGGGCCGAGATTCCGGCGCCCTACGCCGAAATGAGTTCCGTCGACTTTTCGATCCACCTGCTGCGGGAAGCCAAGGTTGCCGTCAGCCCCGGCGTCGGGTTCGGCCCCTCAGGCGACCGCCACGTCCGCTTTGCGCTCGTCGAGAACGAGCACAGGGTCGGCCAAGCGGTGCGCGGGATTCGCCATGCCCTGACCCGGCTCTAGAGGTCCGGCAACGCCTGCCGCGTTACTTGCCCTTTCGGGTTGGGGCTTTCGGCCGGGGCTTCCTTGCCAGCGGCAGGGCCTGCCGCGTTACTTGCCCTTTCGGGTTGGGACTTTCGGTCGGGGCTTCCTTGCCAGCGGCAGGGCCTGCCGCGTTACTTGCCCTTTCGGGTTGGGACTTTCGGCCGGGGCTTCCTTGCCAGCGGCAGGTAGGCCGCTTCGCTGTAGTCGACCAGCATCCGCTGCGTCGAGAAATCGGGAAGCGCCGAAACAATGGATTCCTTCATCATCTCCACCCACGCCTGGGGGATGCCGTCCTCGTCCCGGTCGTAGAACGTGGGGATGACCTCGCTCTCGAGCAGGTGGTAGAGGATCCCGGCATCCTCGGCGTCGGAATTGGAGTGCTCAGAGAACCCCCACCCGTTCTTGCCGTTGAAGCCTTCGACCCACCAGCCATCGAGCACGGAGAGGTTGAGGCCGCCGTTGGCAGCAGCCTTCATTCCTGAGGTGCCGCTCGCTTCGTTGGGAGGGCGTGGATTGTTGAGCCAGACGTCGGCGCCGGCCACCAGCGAGGCGCCGAGTTCCATGTCGTAGTTCTCGACGAAAAAGATGTGGCCGGCAAGTTCGTGGCTGTTGGACATCTCCACCACCCAGCGGATCAGACCCTGACCCTCGCGGTCGGCGGGGTGGGCCTTGCCGGCGAACAACACCTGGACCGGGCGATCCGGGTTGGTCAAGATGGCGCGGGTCCGCCCCGGGTCGCTGAAGATCAGCCCGGCTCGTTTGTAGGTGGCGAATCGCCTGGCGAACACCAGCGTCAGCCGGTCGGCGGGCAACTGTTCGTCGAGCCAGCGGAGCCGGTCCGGGCTGTGGCCGTGACGGGCGTACTGCTGGCGCAACCGGGAGCGCAGCGCTCGCAGCATGATCGCCTTCTGCGTTTCGTGAGCCCGCCACAGGTCGGCAGCCGGAATATCGCGCACCTTGTCCCACGAATCGTGGTCGATGACCTCTTGGTCCCAGACCTCGCCGACCGTCTTGTGATACAGCCTGGCCATGTTGCGGCCTACCCAGGTTTGGGGGTGCATCCCGTTGGTGATCCCGATGGCAGGGCCGCCGATGAGATGGCTCCAGTCTCGGGTGGCGATTTCGCCGTGACGTTGGGACACCCCATTGGTGATCGAAGAGAGACGAATCGCCAAGGCCCCCATGTCGAATCGACCTTCGTCGTGATCGTGGGCGCGGGAGGATTCGCTGAGGATCTTGTCGTCGATCCCGGGCAAGGTGCCGTGGAGGTAGTGCTTCGCCATGGCGAGGTCGAAGACTTCATTGCCGGCGGGCACCGGGGTGTGCAGCGTGAAGAGGGTGTTCTCAACGACCCCTGCGGCGGCCCCCTCGTAGCTTTCACCGGCCTGGATGCGCCGGCTGACTCGCTCCAGGAGGCTCAGCGCGGCGTGACCCTCGTTGACGTGCCACACCGATGGGTCGATGTCGAGGGCCCGCAGCATGCGGGCACCGCCGATGCCGAGCACGATTTCCTGGCAGAAGCGCATCTCTCGGCCCCGCACGTAGAGGATGTGGGTTATCGGGCGGTCGGCCGGATCGTTTTCCGGAAGGTCGGTGTCGAGCAGCAGTACGGGGATTCGGCCGACATCGACTCGCCAGGCGCCGACCGAGACGTCGCGGCCCGGAAGCTGCACCGTCACTCGTAGCGGGCGGCCGGTGTGGCGGTCGAGCACCTCGCGCACTGGTCGGCGCGCAGTCTCGAAGGGGAGGTAGGTCGCTTGCTGATTGCCATCGGGATCGACGGCCTGCTGGAAGTAGCCACGTCGGTAGAGCAGGCCCACGGCAACCATCGGCAGGCCGAGGTCGGAAGCGGCCTTGACGTGATCTCCTGCCAATACCCCGAGACCACCCGAGTACAGGCGGAGTTTCTGGTTGATCCCGAATTCGGCGCAGAGATAGGCGATCGGGTCCTCAAATGCGCCGTCGTGATTCTTCGTGTACCAGGTGTGCTCTCCGGCAAGGTAGTCATCGAAGAGTTCGGTGACCTCGTCGTAGAGTTGGTTGAAGCTGACGTTGGCGACAAGTGCTTCCCAGGTCTGACGCTCAACGACGGGGAGCATGGAGAGTGGGTTGCGGTTTGCCGCCCATCGCAGTGGGTCGATCCGGCCCCAGAGTTCGCCCGCGAGCGGATTCCACGACCACCACAGGTTGTACGCGAGGTCGTGGATGCGGTGAAACTCGGGGGGAACGTAGAACGGGGCCTTTGGCCCAGCCCAAATCTCATTGAACATTTCGGGGATCTTCTTCATGGTGCCTTCAGGTGAATGAACGGGCCGCAGCCAGCGGTTGGGCGACCCGGTCGGGTGGTTCTCCAGTCAGTAGCGGGGCCATTGTTGACCCAGAGTGGGTGCTGTGCAAGCACACAGCTATCCGGTGCACATCTCGACGAGGGCCTCCTCGGCCGCCTGGCGAGCGTACCTGATGTGGTTGGTGACATAGCCGCTGTTGACATAGCCGTGGTAGATGCCGTGGGCGCGGTCACCCACTTCGCGCAGCTTCGCGATGATTGTCGCCTCGAGACGACTACCCCGCAGGCCCGCGGTCGCCGCCTCCCTGACGATGGCCCCGCCGCAGCGACGGGCGACTTCCTCGTTGATGAAAGCATGACCATTCTCGTGGTCCGCGGAGTATCCAACCGAGCCGTATTGCGGGACGAGTTCAGCGGTGACCGAGGTCAGGACGACCGGGTCCTTGGTGATGTCGACGTTGTAGAGGGCGTAGGCGAGGGCGACCGCCTCGCCGGATGCGAAGTGGCTGGCTCCGGTGTCGGCCAGCCAGGTCAGATACTCGGTGTCGCCGGCAATGCGATCGAGTTCTCGGCTCAGGGCAGGGCTCGATTCCGAGTCGGCGGCTGCCCGAAGTTCGCCGGAGATCCCGGCCACGATGATGTTGGGATCGGGATTGATCGGGAGCACGAGCCGAACCGGATCGGCGGCGATGACGCGCACCCCAACGTCGGGGTCGACGCTTGGTCCGGCGGCGCGATTGAGCCAGATCAGGCCCGCGAAGGCGACCACCACAAGCAACAGCGTGGCCTTCATCCCCTCTGCATCGGAAGGTGGTCACGAGAGATTGAGCCTCCACCGCACCAATTCCGGGCCATACTCGCCATTCGTAACCGTTCCCGCCCCGACCAGGTCGTATTCCAGATGTCGTACGCCGTTCTCTTTCCAGGCCAAGGTAGCCAGTTTGTCGGCATGGGCGCCGACGTGTTCGCCGCCCGACCCGACTTGCTGGGAACTGCGGCAGACGCCGCGCTTGGCTGGTCATTGCAGGAGTTGTGCGCGGTCGGACCGGAAGAGGACTTGACTCGAACCGACCGAGCCCAGCCGGCGCTCTACGCCACTGCGTACGCGCTGTGGGAGGCTCTTCGCAATGCGGTGGGGTTCGACCCGGTTGCCGCCGCCGGCCATTCCCTCGGCGAGTACACCGCGTTGGCGGCCTCGGGCGTATTCGACTTCTCCACCGGGCTTCGACTCGTCGCCGCTCGCGGTGCTGCCATGGATGTAGCCGCCCAACTCGCGGACTCCGGCATGGCGGCGCTGATTGGCGTAGACGAGGCCACAGCCGAAACGGTTGCGGCCACCAGGCGAGACGCCGGGGGCCGCCTCTGGGTGGCGAATCTCAATGCCCCTGGTCAGATTGTTGTCGCCGGCGGGGCCGAAGACATCGAGTGGGTCGTTGCCAACGGGCGGGATCTCGGTGTCCGCCGTGCCATGCCGCTCAAGGTGGCTGGTGCGTTCCACTCTCCCTATATGGCCGTGGCGGCTGAGCGCCTGGCTGCGGCGCTGAGTGCGACCGCCTTCGCTCCGCCACGGTTTCCGGTCTACGCCAATGCCACCGGCGGGCCGGTCACCGAGGTTGCGACCAATCTCGAAGAGCAATTGGTCAGTCCGGTGCGGTTCGCCGCGAGCCTGGAGGCGATGGCGGCGGCCGGCGTCGACACCTTTGTCCACGTCGGTCCGGGCGACGTCACCGCCGGAATGGTGAAGCGCACGGTGCCCGGCGCCGCGGTGCTCGTTGTGTCGGTACTCGACGACATACCCGCGATTGCCGAAGCGCTCAACGTACAATGAGGTCCGATCGGAGGGAGGGAAGCCCGTGAGAAGGGCCACGATCACTGGATGGGGCAAATGTGTCCCACCGGCGGTGTTGAGCAACGCCGACCTCGAGACCGTGATGGATACCACCGACGAGTGGATCACCACCCGGACCGGTATCAAGGAGCGGCGCATCACCCATATGGAGACTTCGGACATGGCCGCGGTCGCCGGCAAACATGCCATTGCCGCCGCGGGCTTGGAACCGGAGGACATCGATCTCCTCGTTTTGGCGACCTGCACTCCCGACCGGATCATTCCCTCGGCGGCGTCATTCGTGCAGGCCAAGATCGGCGCCCGCAACGCCCCCGCCGTCGATGTGAATGCCGCCTGCAGCGGCTTCGTCTACGGGCTCAATCTTGCCAACGCCATGGTGGCGTCCGGGAGCGCCAGTCGCGTGCTTCTGATTGGTTCCGAGAAGTTCTCGCCGCTGCTCGATGTTGAGGACCGGTCGACCGCCGTGTTGTTCGGCGACGGCGCAGGTGCCGTCGTGCTCGAGGCGACCGATGGCCCCGACGGGGTGCTGTCGGCGATGCTGGGAACCGACGGCCGTCTCGCCAAGATCTTGACCGTGCCCGGGTCCGGCACTGAGGACCCCGACCCCGAGGAGACCAACGGTCGCATCTACATGGACGGGCGCGAGGTGTTCCGCAACGCCGTTGTCCAGATGGGCGAAGCCGCCGGCAAGGTGATCGCCGATGCCGGTCTCGAACTCAGCGACGTCGACATATTGATCCCGCATCAGGCGAACGAGCGCATCATCGACGCTATCGCCCGGCGGATGAAGCTCTCCCCGGACAAGGTGTTCATCAACATCGCCTCATACGGCAATACCTCGGCTGCCAGTATTCCGATCGCCCTGACTGAAGCTCTCGCCGAGGGTCGGATCGTACCGGGAGCCGTTGTTGCGCTGGTCGCCTTCGGTGGTGGCCTGACCTGGGGAGCCGCCGCACTGCGCTGGGGCGACCGCATCGACCCAATCGCCGAAAGCGACGCAGCACTGCCACCCACAGACAAGACCGGGCTGGACCTCTTGCTCGAACGCCAGAAGATGCACGTTCGGGGGCTGCTATGACCGCTCGGGTGGCTCTGGTGACGGGAGGCTCGCGCGGAATCGGGCGGGCGATCGCGCTGCAGCTGGCTGCCGACGGCCACGTGGTCGCGGTGAACTACGCCTCGAATGCCGCGGCGGCGGCTGAGGTCGTCGATGCCATCGTTGCGGGCGGCGGCCGCGCCATCCCCGTCGGCGCCGATGTGGGTGACGAATCCGCCGTTGCCGCCATGTTCGAGACCGTCGCCGATGAACTCGGTCCTGTCGCAGTACTGGTGAACAACGCCGGAATCACGCGCGACGATCTCATGCTGCGGATGAAGGTGGAGGCCTGGGATGAGGTCATCACCACCAACTTGCGATCGGTGTACCTTTGCTCGAAGGCCGCGCTGCGCGGCATGTTGCGGGCCAAGTGGGGAAGGGTTATCTCGGTCAGTTCGGTCTCTGGGATAGCCGGGAACCCGGGACAAGCCAACTATGCAGCGGCGAAGGCCGGCATCATCGGCTTCACGAAGTCGCTGGCAAAAGAGATTGGAACGCGCGGCATCACGGCGAACGTCGTGGCGCCCGGGTTTGTGGCCACCGACATGACCGCCGACCTCGGTGAAGCGGTCCAGGAAGCGGCGACAGAGAGAATCAGTCTTGGTCGGCTCGGCCGACCCGAAGAAGTGGCGTCGGCGGTTGGCTATCTTGCTTCCGACGGCGCCGCCTACATCACCGGACAGACCATCGTGGTCGACGGTGGGTTGGCGTTGTAAAGGGACGGAGCCAAGGAGGGCTACACGATGGATCAGGATGAGATCCAAGCGAAACTCGTCGACCTGCTCGTAGATGAGCTGGGTATCGACCGTGACAAGATCACCATGGACGCCACGTTTGAGGAAGACCTCGAGGTCGACTCGCTCGGCGTCGTGGAGCTCCTGATGGCGCTGGAAGACAACTTCGACGTGAAGATTCCCGACGAAGAGGCAGAGAAGATCACAACCGTCGGTGAAGCCGTCAACGTCGTCGCCGTCAAGCTGCAGTAACCACGGAGCTGAATGTGACGAGAAGGCGAGTCGTCGTCACCGGGCTGGGGACCGTCAACCCCCTGGGCCGGTCGATCGATGAATTCTGGAAGAACGCCCAGGCCGGAGTATCCGGCGTTGGGCCGATCACCCTGTTCGATCCTGCCCCGTTCACCAGCCGCATTGCGGCCGAGGTGAGGGACTGGGACCCGGAGGTCTATATGCCGCGGCGCGAGTCGCGCCGGCTCGACCGCACCGCCCAGTTCTTCGTGGTCGCAGTTGATCAAGCGCTGGCGGATGCCGGCATCGCATATGAGGAGGACGACCCGGCGGCTACCCGGGCCGGGGTCGTGGTCGGCACCGGTATCGGCGGGATCATCACCACCCAGGACGAGGTCGACACGCTGCGGGAACGGGGTCCCGACCGGATCTCGCCACTTTCGATCACGAAGATCATCTCGAACATGTCCGGCGGAGTCGTCTCGATCCGGCACCACCTCTACGGTCCGAACACGTGCACAGTGACGGCGTGTGCCGCGTCGGCCAACGCTATCGGGGATGCCGCCGAGATCATTCGCCGCAATGCGGCGGACGTCATGGTGGCCGGTGGTACCGAGGCCGGCATCGTCGAGTTTGCCCTCGCCGGCTTCTGTGCCTCACGCGCCGTGAGCACGCGCAACGACGACCCGCAAGGAGCGAGTAGGCCGTTCGACCTCGACCGCGACGGGTTCGTGATGGCCGAGGGGGCGGCGGCGTTGGTTCTCGAAGAGCGGGAACACGCCATCGCTCGTGGCGCCACCATCTACGGCGAGATTCTCGGCTACGGCATGTCGGCCGACGGCTACCACATCACCCTGCCCCGGCCCGGTGGCGCCGGTGCGGCTCGCGCCATGCAGGCCGCGCTCGACGACGCCGGGATGGCGCCGGACGACATCGACTACATCAACGCCCACGGCACGTCGACCCCGGCCAACGACGCCACCGAGACGGCAGCGATCAAGACCGTGTTCGGTGACGAGGCCTACCGGGTGCCGATTTCGTCGACGAAGTCGATGACGGGTCACCTGCTCGGTGGAGCCGGGGCGCTCGAGGCATTGGCTTGCATCCTGGCGATTCGCGATGGGGTAGTGGCGCCGACGATCAACTACACGACCCCGGACCCCGAGTGCGATCTCGACTATGTGCCCAACGAGGCCCGTGAGGTGGCCGTGCGCACCACGATGACGAACTCGTTCGGCTTCGGCGGCCACAATGTCGCCCTGGTGATCGGCGCTCCGTAAACCTGCGGAGCTTCGGTCGATCGGCACCTTTGTGCCTGCACTCCGCGACCTGCGTATGGCCGGTCGGGGAACTCGAGAACGCCTGTAGCGCAATGCCCTGGTCGAGGCTCTCCTTGCCGGGGATCTCCCCGGGTGGCTGGACGGGCGCGGTGTGTTTCTCTGGGTCGATGAGACCCCAGAGACTTGGGCGCCGGTGGTCGCCCGCATTTGCCTTCAAGGGCTTCTTCGAGCAGGTGAATGAGCGTGTTGCCGGGACTCCGTTGGAGGGCCTCGTGGAGATGCGTGGTGAGCTCCGTTCTCATGCGTCGTGTCGGGTGCCGCCGCAGGCGGGTTGGAGCCTCCCTCCGCGGCAATTGCCGCCACTTTTCGGTCTTGTCCGCCGTTGAGGTCGGCCGGAGCGTATGCTCCGACTGCGCCGACCAAACCGGCTCGACGCTGACAAAGGGGCGCTCATGGCAGGTTCGATCGAGGCCTTCGTCCTACAAGCTGGCGAGGGCCAGCTCATCCCGGGTCCGGCCGGAGGTCCAACGACGATCAAGGCCCGCACGGAATCGACCAACGGCAGCTTCACGTTCCTGGAGGTGACGATCGGGCCGAAACAAGGCCCGCCGGCGCATGTTCACCGTCGTGAAGACGAGATGTGGTATTTGCTCGACGGCCGTTTCAGGTTCATCGCGGGCACCAAGTTGTTTGAAGCCGGGCCGGGCGCGTTTGTGTTCGTGCCGCGGGGGACTGCCCACTGCTTCCAGAATCTCGAAGACCGAGCATCGCGCATCTTGGTCATGTTCACACCATCGGGAATGGAGCGTTTCTTCGAAGAGCATGCTCTCCTGCCGCCGGGCCCAGTTGATCCTGTCCGCTACCGAGACATCGCCGAGCGGTCATGGATGGAAGTCGCCGGGCCACCCCTCGCCGTATCGCACCCACTCTGACCTTGCGCTACCGAAGCCGCCGCCACCACCAGCAATGACAAGGAACTCGTGCAGACGTGCAGCCAGAGACGAAGTATGCCCAGTCACCCAACGGCGCAATCGGATATCAGGTGTTCGGAGAGGGCTCGGTTGACCTGGTCTTCGTGACCCAGTGGGGCACGAACGTCGACAACTACTGGGACGAGCCTTCTGCTTCCCGATACTTGGACCGTCTCGCTTCTTTCTCGCGTGTCATCCTCTTCGACAAGCTCGGTACGGGTGTCTCGGATCCAATCCCGGGTAACCAGACTCCCGGCGTTGACCTCTGGATACAAGAAATCGTTGCCGTGATGGAGGCCGCCGGCTCAGAACGCGCCGCCATGGTGGGAGACACCGAAGGCGGGACCATGGCAATCCAGTTCGCAGCGACGTACCCGGAGAGGACTCACTCGCTGGTTCTCATCAACACGGTTCCGCGTCTCCTGCGTGGCCCGAATTACCCGATCGGGGTGCCGTCCGATGTTGCCAAGCGTCACGCACAGTTGTTCCTCGGGCAACACGGAACCACGGGCGATGTGCTGCTGTTGACCGCACCATCGGTTGCCGACGATTCTCGATTCAGGCGATGGTATGTGAGGTTCCAACGTTCGACGATGCCGCCGGGTCTCCTCAGGACGGGATACCGATTTCAGCAAGAGGTAGATGTCACGGGTGTGCTGTCGTCGATCACGGTTCCGACATTGGTGATCCACCGCAGGGACAACATGTACCACCGCGTCGCCTTCGGCAAATACGTGGCGGACAGGATCCCTGGAGCGAAGTGGGTGGAACTCGACGGAGCGGACTCGAGCCCATTCCATGTGGGCAACTACCAGGAGATCCTCGACCACGTCGAGAGGTTTGTCACAGGCGAGAGCGCACCCGTTGCCGAGGTTCGGCGCTTGGCAACGGTGATGTTCACCGACATCGTTGGTTCAACCGTGCTCGCGTCCGAGCTAGGTGATCAACGATGGCTCGACCTGCTCGGAGACGCGAACCGGATCTGTTCCACACAGGTCGAGCGTTTCGGGGGCACCACCATCCGTGCCACGGGCGACGGGGTTCTTGCGATCTTCGACAGCCCGGCGGCAGCAGTGACGACGGCGAGAGAGATCCTCGATCAGGTCAGAGCTCTCGGGGTGGAAATGCGTTCCGGCCTCCACACCGGCGAGATAACGCTCGAAGGAACCGACATTGCAGGTATCGGTGTCCACATCGCATCGCGGGTGATGGATCACGCGCCGGATGGAGGGATTGCGGTCTCCAGCACGGTCAAGGATCTGACGGTCGGCTCTTCGTTCCGCTACGACCCCATTGGACCGTTCAAACTCAAAGGGGTTCCCGGCGAATGGAATCTCTACGTCGTTCACTGACCGTCGGTTCGCCCGCAGTGAACCAAGGCGCCGAAGCCTCAGCAATGCCTACGAACCTGATGCCCATTGCGCGATCACGGTGCGCTGGGCCGCGATGGATTCCGCACTGAACAGCATCCCGTCGGGTGTGCCCGAACAGCACGGATCACGGAACGCTTGGGCGTGGATTTCGGGGTGGTTGGTCGCCAGCCACTCCTCGTACTCGGCAAACTGTTCAAGCCAGGCCTCGTCCTGACCGGGTGATGCGCTCGAGGTTGACTGCTCGCCGAGTTCGATGATCTGGCCCGCAGCAATCCGGAACGGTTGCTCGATCTCGACGGGCGGGATCCCGGCGCGGTCGCCGAACATATCGGTCTGGTGGAGGGTGCAGATCACCTCGTCGCCTGCTGAGAGACACTCGGCATCGAAGCTGGTGAGAATCATCGCGCCATAGGCGTTCTGGGCGACAATGATGTCGCTCAGTGTCACCACGCCGTTGTCGTCCCAGTCCCACGTTGCGTCGAACCCTGCCTCCGCGGGAAGCGGCTCGTTCAACGGAAGGGAGGTCCCGTCTTCGAAAGTCATGACCGCATCGTCGGCGAAGAGGCTGAAAGCGGCATCGAGGTCGCCGGTGGCGATCAGGCGGTAGAGCTCCTCGGCTACTGCAACATCACTCGCAGAGGCCGGAATGGTGGTTGTCGTTGAGCTCGTCGTCGTCGTGGTCACCGGAGGTGGTGGCGACGGCTCCGCCGTGAAACGGAGGACCAGGAACCCGTGAGGTTCGATCGACGCGACGGGCGCGTAGTCCACGAACCCGCCGGCGGACGTGATCTGCGGGGCCGCCGCCTCCGGCCCTACCACCGGCACGACTCCCTGCATGCCGGCGAGGGGCCCGGTCTGAAGATCCAGTGAGAGGTCGGTGGCGTAGTCGACGGCCGCGTTCAGGACGACGAGGACATGGTCGGTTCCCTCCGAGCGCAGATAGGCGGCGAGGCTCGGTGAGCCTGTCTCCACGTTGAGGAGACTTCCCCGGCGCAGGGCGACGCTGGCGGCGCGGTCTTGGATCAAGGCGCGGTAGTGGGCGAGCAGCGAATCTGGATCGCCGATTTCGTCGGCCACGTTGGCGGCGACGAAGCTGGGGTCGGCCGGCTGCCAGGGCACGCCGGTGGTGAATCCGACGCCGGGCTCGGCATCGGTCCACGGCATCGGAGTACGAATCGTCTCGTCTGGCTTGACGCCTTCGAGGCCCACCTCTTCGCCGTAGTACACGAAGGGGACCCCCGGCGAGGTGAGCAGCCAGGTGGCGGCGAGTTTGGCGATGGCGACGTCACCACCGACCTCGCTCATGAGCCGGTTCATGTCGTGATTTGTAAGGAAGGTGGCGTACTGCAACGGGGGATAGGAAGCCTGCGCGGTCGCAACGGCCGACTCCAGTGTCGCGAAGTTCTGCTCCCGAACGGCAGTGCCTCCCGCCGCGGCCAGGTCGAACTCGAAGGCGAGGTCGAGTGCCTTCGGTACATAACCGGCAACCGTCTCCGTCGGACTCCACACCTCCCCGAGCACCAGGGCGTCCGGGGCGATCGAGTGGACGTATTCGTTGAAATCCTCGAGCCAGGCGACGGTTGCAGGGGTGTCGCTGACGACGTCGCCTTCCTCGATCAGGTGGCGGGCTCCGTCGAGCCGGAACCCATCGACCCCGACGTCCTCGAGCCAGAACCGGGCGATGTCATACACCTCGGTCTTGACCGCAGGGTTCTCCAGGTTGAGGTCCGGCATGCCCTCCCAGAAGAGCCCGTAGTAGTAACGATCATCCCTGGGATGCCACAGTGGGTCTCCGCTCCAGGGACTCGTCGTCCCCGGATCGGTGTCCGACCACAGATACCAATCGCCGTATTCGGGGTCCTCTGCTGCGGAGGCGACAAACCACGGGTGCTCGCGAGACGAGTGGTTGATGACCAGGTCGACGAGCACCGCAATCCCTCGTTCGTGGGCCGCGTCGAGGAACGCAGCGAATTCCTCCATGGTCCCGTAGTCAGGGTTGACGGTCCGGTAGTCGGTCACGTCGTAGCCGTGATACGACGGAGAGGGAAACACCGGCATCAGCCAGATGCCGGTTACGCCGAGGTCCTCGGTCGTGGCCGGGTCCCCATCGTTCAGATAGTCGAGCGAAGCCGTCAGTCCCGCGAAGTCGCCGACTCCGTCGCCGTCGGAATCTTTGAACGACCGCACGAAGATCTCGTAGAACACGCGGTCGTTCCACCACGGCAGCATGCTCTCGGGTTCCGCAAGCGCGGTGGTGGTGACGGCGACGGTCGACGTCGAAGCACTCGTGGGCGTCGGTCCGGCGGTGGTTTCAGTGCTGGAGCCGGAGCAGGCCGTCAACGCAGCGGCAACGATCAGCAGGAAAGCGAGGAGGCGCATGTCGCCAGTGTCCGCCCGCGGCCACCGTCGGCAATAGGGGATTTCGACCCAGGAGGGTGTTGTAGAAGGGCCGTGCAGGATTGCGCCGGCGAGCAAACGCTTGGTCCTGGACGTCGCGTCAAACCCAAGCTGGCGTCGTTCGACCGTCTCCCAGCCGGCATCAGGCGTCGGCAGAACTATCGCCGGTCTCACATCCCGGTGTCGGTGGGGGCCGGCCGGCGTCTATCGCCTCGCGATGCTCGTCGAATGAGCGTGTCGCCAGCGCCACGACCAGTCCGACGCCGATGAAGGCGCCGATGGCAGTGACGACGGCGGCGCCACCCTCGGCCGCGGGGCACTCATTGGGGAGGCACAGGGCGTGGACGATGCTTTTGCCGAGAAGGGCGCCGATCACGGTGCCGAGGGCTACGGAGAGGGCAACGAGCGCCCGGATCTTCAGGGCGACAACGACAATCCCAAAGGCGAGGCCGGCGACGGCGCCGATGATGATCCAGACGCCATCCGCCCCAAACAGCAGCATGCTGATGATCCCGAGGGCAGTGCCGGCGATCATGGTGAAGACATCTTCGACTCTCATGACGGCGTGTCCTCGCCCGAGCGCGGTGCGGCAACCCGGGGGCCGGGGAGTCGTTCCATCAGCGGAGAGACGGCAAGGAAGGCCTCGCGGGTCCACGACAGGCCGACGGTGATCCCGACGACCACGGCGAGCAGTACCTTCCCCGGCCAGGGCGATAGGTAGAGCGCCGGCAACGCGAGGATCGGGAGCACCAGGCGGATGCCCCACAACGCCCAGAGCTGGGCGCGGGCGTATCCCCAGGCCAACAGCAGCCCCGAGCCGCCCAGGATTCCGTGGGCGGGATCGAGCCCACTTGGGGAGGACAGGGCCACCGCCGGAACCAACGCCAGAGCGCCAAAAACGACTCCCATTGCTTTGGGTCCCGGGCCCTGTGCTGAGGGCCGTTCTCGAATCCATCCTTTGAGCCAGGGGCCACTCAACCCGGCCAGCGTGAGGGCGCCTCCCACCAGACCGATGATGGCCCACGCCGTGAAGTCGTCGATCACGATCGCCAGCGCCATGGCGGCGAGTGTGACGATGAGGGCAAGCCATGGCGCCCAGCGGCCCCGCGACAGAAGTAGTCCGGCGGCGGCAACAACAACAAAGATCACCAACCCGAGGGCCAGCACGGCGGCTGCGCCCGGGGCGAACGGCGCCGGAGCGACTCCAAGTTGGATCGCCCACGCTGCGCCGCTGAGTGTGAAGAAGGCGGTGATGATGTAGGGAGCGCGGCTCATCGGGCGATTATGACCTGTTCGGGTGCGGCTTGATCAGTCCGTGCCGAGGAAGCTACTGCCCCGGGGCGGGTATCGATCGTCCCGGGGACACGGGTCAGCCCCAGGGTTGCCCTGTACGGTAGAACATCCAGGTCGCGCTGGCTGAAGTCGACTTGGAGGGTGTTACCCGGCCTCAGCGTTTCGCTGAGGAACGGAACCTCGCCACTGCGAGCTCGGGCCTCGATGACGTACTCACGGTCCGGCGAGTCTTCGTGGCGCGACTCGACGATTGGACCTGTTCGCTTGGGCCACTGTCGCACGCAACGGCAATCAGGCCGAGCGCCGCGGCCAGCACGATGATCCAGACAGCTCGTCGCATCCGATTCCTCAACTGCGGTCGCGCAGTTCATCCCGGCGTGCTCCATGTCGCTCTAATCGCCGACCGGAGGGAACGCATCACCTTGATCAGGCTCCCACCAGTTGGTGCGTAGCCAGCCGATTCCCGGGGCGGGTCGCGGCGCCAGCGTGATCACCGCGGCGTGACCGGGCTTGTGCTCGTGGAAGTTGTCGAAGCTCCGGCCGATCAGGTGGAGCCGGCCGGCTTGGACGGGATCCTGGTGCGAGACCGCCACGACATCGCCCTCGGGAATCGACGCGAACGCTGCTTCGGCAGCGTTCGCAAAACGTCGTCCCACCGTGGCAAGCGGCTCAGGCGAGAACGGCAGGTCGTCGGGATGAGCCAGGTAGGCCTCTAGTTCGCCGGGGAAACGCTTCGGTAGATCTTCCCACACAGTGCCGGCCCAACGTGAGCCGAGCCGCCATTCGGTCAGGCCTTCGTCGACCTCGAATTGGGCGTTCGGATGGGCCGCAAAGATCACGCCTGCCGTCTCTCTGGCGCGTTCCAGGGGCGAAGCCACAACCAGCGCCACCGGGGCCGAAGCCAGATAGTCCGCGGCCGCCTCAGCTTGAACGATACCGCGGGTGCTGAGCCCAAACCCGTCGAGGTCGGCGTACACCACATGATCGGGGTTCTCCACCTCGCCATGACGAACCAGGTGGAGGAATCGTCGTGGTGCGCTCTGGTTCATGGGACAAGGCTAGGAGGGTGTTGGACAAACGCTGTGCGGGATTGCGCCGACGAGCAAACGCCTGATCCTGGACGTCGCGTCAAGCCCAAGCTGGCATTTGTTCCAACGATCTCTTAGAGCTTGCGCCATCGGGGATGGCCGGCACCCGATACCCGGTACCCAGCGCCCCTCGACCGTGCCTTTGTCGACCACTCAGTCGTCCGGCACCCGGTACTCTCGGTCCCATGGCCGACCACTTCCCGGAGCCGATCCTCCATGTCGACATGGACGCGTTCTTTGTGGAAGTGGAACGCCTCACCGACCCAACGCTGCGCGGCGTGCCGGTGATCGTCGGCGGACTGGGCAACCGCGGCGTGGTCGCGGCATGCAGTTACGAGGCTCGCGCCTACGGCGTTCATTCCGCGATGCCAATTGTCGAGGCGCGTCGTCGCTGCCCCCGGGCCCGTTACATCGCGCCGACCCACGGCCGCTACGGCGAGGTATCCGGCCAGGTGTTCGAGGTGTTGCGCAGCTTCACACCGCTGGTCGAGGGCCTGTCGGTTGATGAGGCCTTCCTCGACGTCGGCGGCCTGTGGCGCCACTACGACTCCGCGGTTGTCGTCGGCGAGACCATCCGAGCCAAGATCCGGGCCGACGTCGGGATTCCGTCCTCGGTCGGGATCGCACCGAACAAGTTTCTGGCGAAGCTTGCCTCGGAGGAGGCCAAGCCCGACGGTCTGTGGGTGGTCAAGCGCGGCGAGGAACTCGAATTCCTTCACCCGCTGCCGGTGCGTCGTCTCTGGGGAGTTGGAGAGGCCACCTATGCCGCCCTCGACGCCCTCCGCATCGCGACGGTGGGTGACGTGGCGGCTGCCCCGCTCAGGCTGCTCGAGGATCGGCTCGGGCCGTCCTTGGCGAGGCACCTCCATGCACTCGCCAACGGCAACGACGACCGGTCCGTGGAGCCGGAGGGAGAGGCCAAGTCCATCTCGGTCGAGGTCACCTACGAAACCGACCTTCTCGAGGTCGCCGCCATCGAACGTGCGCTGCTGCGCCACTGCGACCGCCTCTCGGCGCGGCTGCGGCGCGCCGAACTGGCCGGGAGGACCGTCACCCTCAAGGTCAGGTTTGGCGACTTCACCACTGTCACCCGGTCCCACACCGTTGAGGTCCCGATCGAGCACACGCCCGATCTGTGGGATGTCGTCCAAGACCTGCTCGGGCGGGTCGACGTCGCCGGTCGTGGCGTGCGTCTGCTCGGAGTTGGTGCCTCCGGACTCGTTGCGAGCACCGACCCGCGCCAACTGTCGCTGTCGCATCCCGCTCGTGACGCCGTCGCCGAAGCCGCCGAGCAGGTGCGCGCCCGTTTTGGCGATGATGCGGTTGTACCGGCTCGCCTCATCGACCCTCCCGAATCGGATGAGACCCGCACGTGAGGGGCACAGCGAGGGTAGGAAGACCCCCGTTGGATACGGAGTCTCCTGGGTATACTGTCGTCGTCGAACCACGACGTCGGAGGGAGCGGCGATGCCGCTGAACGAGCGAGAGCAGAAGATCCTCGAGGAAATAGAACGGCAGTTCTATCAAGAGGATCCAAAGCTCGCGCAAACCGTTGCCAAGACCACGCTTGAGTCCGTCAAGCGTAAGTGGCAGCGGCTTGCCGTGGTTGGCTTTGTGGTCGGTGTCTCGGTAATGCTGGCCTTCTTCACCAGCTCGACCGTGATCGCCATCGGCGGCTTTGTGGTGATGGTGGTTTCCGCCGGATATCTGGTCATGAATCGGCGCCGGAGCAAGGCCGACACAACCAGGGATTTCTCGCTGGAAAACTGGATGGATCGCGTCCGACAGAGGTGGCGTCGCGACGGCTAGAGTGGCCGCCCTCAGGTGAGGGGAACAGAAAAGAACGCTGGGTGTGTGCCGGTGTCCGAAACGCCTAAGTAGGGCAGCGGCACACGTGAGATGTTGGGAGGAGCGTGTTGGACGGGTTTACCGCGCAGCAAGCCTCGAAGCTGACAAAGTGTACGGCGCATCAGCTGCGCTACTGGGACAAGGTAGACCTGGTCAAACCTTCGCTCCAGAGCACCGACGGTCGTCCGGGAAGACGGCGGTTGTATTCATTCCGCGATCTGGTGGCGCTACGCGTCGTCAAGAGCCTTCTCGACAATGGGATGTCCGTGCAACGAGTGCGGCGAGCATGGGACTACCTGCGGCGCACTGCCGACATGGATACCCACCTCGCTGAGGTGCGGCTGGTCACCGATGGCCACACGATCTTCCGGGTGGCCCAGGACGAAGACGAACTGCTCGACGCCTTGCGGCAGGGTCAGCTTGCCTTCTTCGTCGCTATCAACGAGATCGCCCGCGCCGTCGAGGACGACGTGACCCGTTTCGAGCTCGATCGGGAGCAATTCCTCGAGATGCTGCGACGGGTCGAAGACGACGTCATCTTGGAAGCAGAATCCGCCAGCGGCTGAGCGATCGCTCGGCCGATTGATCGTGGGTCGGCGTACCGACGAATCGCCTCGGGAAACCCGTCCTACTTCTTGGTGCGCAGGTTGCGCATCCAATCCGGCATCAGGGTTCCCGGCCGGTACCAGGCCACGACTCGCCGTACCGTCGAATAGCGGATTCCGAGTCGGGCCGTCGTCCGCTCGAAAGAGCGAGTCGCCGTCTCCAGGTGTTCGGCGTTGAGGGTCTCGGCCGGCCCATAGAGCGCCCGGCCGTACACCGTAGCCAGCGGCGCCATGGCGGGGTCGAACTCCGCCGCCAACTCCTGCGGCGTGAGCGTGCCGTCGACGGTCTCGCCGAGGTCGCTGAGGCGAGTGACGATGTCCTCCCACGCCGCCGTAATGTCTCCTTGTTCGAGACGCTTCATGCGGCGCCGGCGCTGCCACCACTTCACCAGGGGTATCCCGGCGAGCAGGATGAGGGCGATGATCACGAACGGCGTGGCGGTGGTGAGCCACCCCGGCAGAGTGAAGCCGGTGCCCGAGCCGGTCCCGCGGTCTCCGGCCGGCACGCCGGTGAGGTCGATCTCGTCCGGGAAGACCTGGCGCGTGCCGTTCGGTGCCACCGGCTGGATGGCGGCGGGTTCGGGCACGTCGAGGTAGGCGGTCAGATCGAAGCCGAGGTCGTCCTCGATCACCTCGAACGTTTGTGGCGTGTCGCGCTGGGCCCGGGGCGTCGGGTCGAAACGGACCCAACCCTGGGTGGGCATCCACAGCTCGACCCAGGCGTGGGCGTTGCGATCCTTCACCTCGACCTGGTTGGTTTCGCCGGGAACGGCGGCGCCCGGAGTGAACCCCAGAACCACTCGGCTGGGGATGTCGAGGGTGCGTGCCATGACGGCCATGGCCGTGGCGAAGTTCTCGCAGTAGCCGACGTGGTAGTTGGCACTCTCGGGATCGAGCAGCCAGGCAGCGAGGTCGGTGGCGCCGTGACCGGGCTCGATGTCCGTCGAGTAGTCGAAGGCGTCCGAGTGGAACCACGACTCGAGGGCGAGTCCCTTCTCAAAATCGGTGACCAGGTTCGCAGTGCGCAGCCGCGCCTCGGCTGCGATCTCGAGATCGAGATCCTCGGGTAGTGCCAGGAACACGTCGACGTCAGGTGGCTCCTCACGCGCCTCGGGGACCGCGACCAGGCCCATAGCATCCGGCAATTCTTCGCCCTCGTCGACGGCCTTGATGAACGACGGGGAGAGTTGTCCCGTGTCATCGAGCGCCAGTACGTTGATGTTGGGTTCCGGCACTTCGGCGGCGATTACGTAACGCATTCCCTCGTAGGAAAGGCCTCCGTCGAGGATGATCGAACCGTCCACCGGTCGCACCCACAGGCTGCGGAACAAAGTCTCGTCGGCGATGAGGTCGGTGGGGGAGTAGGCAGTAGGCAGCCAATCCTGGCTCAGGAAGGCGATCGAAATGTCGGCCGTGATCGAGTTGGTCTCTCCGGCAAACGTGTGACCCTCCTGCTCCCAGGGCCGTTCATCCAGCGGCAGGGCAACGAATCTGTCGGCGTAGAACTGTCCGCCGTCGTAGCTCTCCATGGTGAGCAGTCTGAAGTACACCTCGTTCGGGGCGAGGTCGCCGTCGATCTGCGCAACGAACAGGGGGGTGTCGGAGTTCGACACCAGGGTCTGTTTGATCGAAATGAACGGGTTGTAGCTCACGCTGCCGAAGTTGTTGCCGCCTAATCCTCGCCGGTGGCGCCAGTCGAGCACCCCGTCGTAGGGCACCAGGTTCTGGAAGAGGCCGACGGCCAGCACTGCGCCGACGAGTGTCACGCTGAGCAGGGCCGAGGCAGACGCTCCCATCTTCGGGCGGGTGGATGGCCATGCGCCCCGCGGTGCCATCCGGCCCGCGGTGCTGTCGCGTTCATCGGATGTGATGGCGAGGATCATGCCGGCGACGAGGAAGATGAACACCACGGTGCGGGCCAGGCCGGTGCCGGCGCGGTCCATCGTGGCGAACTGGAGTGATAGAACCAGCGGCGGGACCAGTGCAACGTAGGGGTGCCCTCTGAGGAGACCCCACGCCAGCAGGGCGCCGGCCGTCCAGAAGACCAGGGTGATCAGGATCACAATGCCGGGCACCGGGATGACCGGCTCGATCCCGCTCTGGACGATGGCGACAGCCTGGTCGAGTTGGGCTCTGATCAGATCGACACTCGATGCCGTCGGCAGGAAGAACGCAGTGGTTTCGGGGGCGGCCACCCGAACGACGGTGATCGTCATCGCGATCAGGTTGGCGCCAATCAGGAGCCAGCTGTTGAGCCGGTACGAGACGGCGGTCCAGGTGATGATGATGCCGAGCATCATTCCGGCGGCGACGACAAACTGCCATGGCACGCCCGAGAGGGTGGGGCGCAGCAGTTGGTTCATCATGAAGAACGCAAACGCCAGCCCGGCGAGGCCGGCTAGCCAGCTGTTGCGGTAGACCATGCCGTCTCCATTGCCTCACGCCACGCCGGCGCCCATGTCGCTCCCGCCGCGGAGAGCACGGTGATGGCGCCGGCTCTCCTCAACTGCAGTGTGCCTTCATTCTCCTTCTGTGCGACCGTCATGGCCACCGTTTTGACATAGTCCCGACTCAGCAGGCGGTACACGGCGAGGTCCGACTCGTCGGGCGCACCGGTCACCATGATCATGGCGCCGCCGCTCAACCCGGAGCGCCGCATCCGGCCGATCAGCTTGCGCAGGTCGAGGTCGTCGACAGCCTGCACGGTTGCCAGTTCCTCCATGCCGTGTGCGTAGGCCTCGATCGAGGCGACGGTGGTGCCCTCCGAAACCCCGGTCCACAGTGTCGGGCTGAAGCCGGATTGGAAGAGATGCCGCATTGCCGACGCCGCCCCGCGCACCGCGTGCTCGAAGGCTTCGACGCCGGTGTAGCTGCCGACCCTGGGATCGAGCAGCACCAGCGCTCGTGACTGCCACGGCATCTCGAGCTGGCGGATCATCAGCTCGTCACGTTTTGCCGACGACGGCCAGTGGACGCGGCGCAGGTCGTCACCCTGCTGGTATTCGCGCAGCGTGAAGAAGTCCTCGCCGCCGGTCTGCGAGAAGTTGGCCCGCGAGGTGTTCACCGTGGGGTCCTGACCTCGAACGATGGGCAGACCGGCGAGGTCCTCGACGGCGGGATACACCACGAGACGATCGGCTCGCCCGGCGGTGCCACCCGATTCGGCCATCGCCAGTGGGTCGCGCACCGATACCGCGGCGGGTCCCACCCGGTAGACGCCCCGGGGTCGGCACAACACTTCGTAGCGGGCGACGACGGGGTCGTCGGTGTCGACTGTGTCGGCGGTGAAGGCGGCCGCCCCCAAGCCGTGGACGACGTCTTCGACATTGACGTGGCGGATACGGCGGCGGCCCGTCATCGCGATCTCGACGATCGCCCGATCGCCGTCGTGCACCTGTGGGGGGCTGATGCGCCGTTCCACCGCGACGCGGGGAACGGTGCGGCGGACGTGGATGACCCCGACGCCGACAGCCAGCAGCAGGAAGGAAGCGGCGGCGAGGAGGAGTTGTTCTCCAAAGGCGATCCAGAGCACCACGAGCGCCAACGCGGCACCGAGCGCGGCCCACCCCCGGATCGTCGGCATCAGACGCCGGCCTTGGTGCCGGGCACATCAACGCCGTGAGCGATGCCGCTGACGATGTCGCCGATGGTGACGCCGCGCATTTGGGCTTCGGGTCGCAAGATGAGGCGATGGTTGAGCACGGGCCGAAGCATTGCCTTCACATCGTCGGGGGAGACGAAGTCGCGTCCTGACGTAGCGGCATGGGCCCGGGCGGCTCGTTGCAGGAAGAGGGTGGCCCGTGGCGACGCGCCGAGGAGCAGTTCGGGGTCGTTGCGGGTGGCGTCGGCGACATCGACCAGATAGGACTTGATCACATCGGCAACGTGGATCCGGCGGGCGATGGCACTCATGCGGGTGATGTCGTCGGCGTGGACCACGGCCTGGAGATCGTCGTAGGTCGAGTGGTCGCCGTGGGTGTCGAGCATTTCGAGCTCCTTGTCCCGCGCCGGGTATCCCATCGTGATCCGCATCATGAAGCGGTCGAGCTGCGCCTCGGGGAGCGGGTACGTGCCCTCGTGCTCGATCGGGTTCTGGGTGGCAACCACGATGAAGGGGAGGTCGAGTGGCCGGGTGACCGCGTCGACGGTGACCTGGCGCTCCTCCATCGCTTCGAGCAGCGCCGACTGCGTCTTGGGACTGGCCCGGTTGATTTCGTCACCGAGCACGACGTTGGCGAACACCGGACCGGCTCGGAAGACGAAGTTGGAGGAGTCGCGGTCCCACACGGAGACACCCGTGACGTCCGACGGCAGCAGGTCTGGAGTGAACTGAATGCGCTGGAAGCTGCAGTCGATCGAGCGCGCCAATGACTTGGCAAGCAGCGTCTTGCCAACCCCGGGCACGTCTTCGATGAGGGCATGTCCGCTCGCCAGCAGACACATGGTGATCAGCTCGATCGTTTCGCGTTTGCCCTGGATCACCTTCTCGATGTTGTCGGTGATTTCTCGGTAGCGCTCGCTGAACCATTGCAGGTCCTCAGCGGAGACCGTCACGCCTGCTCCTTCCTCCGGCGGCGAATGCCGAGGTTACTCACCCTTGCGCGGTTGCGTTCCCCAGTCGTGATGGAACCGGCGAATCTCTGGTGTAACGGTTTGCGATTACGATCCGTTCCCATGGTGGGTTGGAGAGCGATCTGGGCGGTCATGCGGCTACCGCGCTTGTGGCCCGAGGCGTTGCGCGCAACGTCGGCGTTGGCGCGAGATGGCTGGTGGCGGCGCCCGCCGTTCCTCCCAATTCCGAATCGGGCCTACATGCGCTGGCGAGTGGCGACCGCCTACGGTTCCTCGGCCCGCGCGATTGATCCCGACGACCTGGTGGCGTATCTTGAATGGCGCAAGCGCCAACGATCTTCAGGGGCCAAGTGAGGGGAGATCCGGTGGCGGACTCGCTGCAAGAAGAACTGCTTGCGATCCCGGGCATTGATGGAGCCGACTTTGACGGCGGCGTCATTGCGCCCGAGGGAGTCCGAGTACGTCTCTCGGCAGGCGCTGATCCGATTCGGGTTGGTGAGGATGTGCGCAAGGTCCTCGCCGAGCACGGCCTTCGTTCCCAGATGACCTCGCCTCCGGTGGCCCCTGAGGTGCCGCCGCTGCCTCCCACCCAACCGGAGGCTCCGATGGCTCCGCTGCCCCCGCCGAATGTCTCGGCACCCGTTGTGGCGATGCCCTACCCCGAGGAACCACCAGAGACCTTGGTTGTTGCCGTACCGGGGTCGGCGCACGAGGCTGCTTCGACGGAGGAAGCCGTCGAAGCAGCCGACGAGGAAACGATGCCGGCTGCGTCCGCCCCGGAGGTCGGTGTCTTCGAACCGGAACCGAGTCGTGATGGCGTTTCCCCCGATCCGAGCCGGGTTGGTCTGCGCAGCGTGGCCGTTGAGGAAGCCATCGGCGGACTGACCGTGGCGGTGACCCGGACCGACGGTGTTGCCGTGCAACGCCCGGCGCGTGATTCCTTGAAGGGCCTCGATGCCGCGGTGGTCGCCGCAGTATCCGAATTGACCGCCAATGCAGCGCGTCCCCGATTGATCGGTGTGTTCGATGCCGACGCAGAGGGCGTTGCGGTGGTGACGGTTGTCGTCGAGATCGATGACGGTTCGCTGCGGTCCGGTTCGGCCGTCGTGGCCGGCGGCCGGGCGTTTGGAGTGGCGCGGGCGACCTGGCGGGCGCTCAGCGCGCCGGTCTGACCCGATCCGCAGGGTCGAAAGCCCGGGTCGGCGGGATGAGTTCCACGATTACGTCGGAGGCCTCATCAACACGCAAGATGGTGGGACCGGCTGCTTCGCCTTCGGTGGCGCCGATGGCTCCGACCAGATCGTCGTGGCGATCTGCCTTGGCGAGCACGTCGCGCACCAGCATCCGGATCTGGTCGGCAGAGGGATCCTTGAGGAGCGGCAGTTCGTCATCAGCGGTGCTGAGCACCGAGATGTCCCGGCGCCGCAGGTCCCAGACCATGACCTCCTGGATGACCTTGTCCGGCGAAAGCGTCTCGAGCGAGGGGACAACGACGGCGTCGACCTGACCGGCGGCCACGATCCCGACGAGCGCCTGGAAGCCTTCGCGGCCAAGCGAGTGGCCAAGGGCACGCACGTCCTGGCAGACGGCAACGAGGCGATGGCCATTGTCGTTGACCCAGCGTCGAATCCGTTCTGCCTGAGCAAAACCGGCTTCGCCTTCTTGTGGGTCCGGGGATTCCCGAATGTACCCCACCACACGCACGCGATGCTCCGTTCGTTGCTACGCCGAGTCTCGCATCAGCACCGACGGTGGTCAACGACCCCGTGGTGACCAGAGAGAACGGGGTCGGAGAAGCAACACCCTGCGGGGGCGATCGGCGTCTCCGGTCGCGCGACGGCGTCCCCAGTTGATCGCAAGTCGCACTTTGTGCGATGCAACTGGGGACGCACTCGACAGTTGACATGGTTCCAGCTCACTGCTCAGACGACGTCGCGACGGGTGACGGCAACAAGGCCGATGGCGGCAGGGACGAGGGCCCACAGCGCCATGGCCGCGATCGCCGCTGCCACGCCTGCCGCGGTGTCGATTCCGGAGACAACGTTGGCGAGGGTGCTGGGCACCCACGTTGCGGTTTCGCGGGCCATTTGCACGGCAAGCGGCGGCAAGATGACCAGCGCCAAGATGGTGCCGGTGACCGCACCACCTGTGTTGCGGACCAAAGCGCCAATCCCGGCGCCGAGCACGGCGCCGACGCCTCCCGCGAGAGTCGATGCTGCGAGGACCTGCGCCAGATCGGCGGCAGACACCATGAACCCGTAGTCGGTCGCCGTGAGCCCCACTGCCACCGAAGCGGCGCTGACGCCGGCACCGACGAGCCCGAGCACGCTGCCGGCCACGAAGGTCGCCGTGTATTGCGCGAGGACGGCTTGGGGGCGACGGGGTGTGGTCAGGAAGGTGAGTACGACGGTGCCGTGACCGTATTCGCGGGCGAGGGCGATGGCGCCGAATAGCCCGGCAATCACAAGGGCGTTCCCAGCGAAAGCCATCAGCGACTGCTGGTCTGCTGCAGTGGAGATGAAGGTCTTGCTGCCATCCATGTCGGTCCCAAACGCCACAGCGATGGCCGTCGTTGCGCCGATCACGACAAGCACGACGAGGAAAGCCAACGGCATCTTCGTGGTGGTCAGCTTGCGGAGTTCGGCCCGCACGGTTCGAAGCCAGTTCATAGTTCCTCCTTGGTGTTGGACTCGGTACCGCCGACAGCCGCATCTCCGGTCCAAGCGAAGAAGCGATCCTCTAGCGAATCGGTATGGCGTGATAGCTCATGCAGAGCAATGCCGGCGCGGAAGGACTGCTCCCCGATCTCGTCGAGAGAGAGGCCACGGACCACGAGGGTGCCGGGCTGCCCCGACTCGACGACGCCGCCTGCCCCTTCGAGCGTGACTCGCAGGGCCTCCGGCGAAGCGGCCCGGACGATGGATGCGGATTGCCGCATCTCGGCCAGCGACCCCTGGGCCACCAATCGGCCCTGATTGACAACGACGACATCGTCGGCGAGCTGCTCCACCTCGCCGAGGAGGTGGCTGGAGACAAACACCGTGTCGCCGTCCGCTGCCCGCGATCGCAGCAGATTCCGCAGAGTGCGGATTCCTTGCGGATCCAAGCCATTGCCGGGCTCATCGAGAACGAGCACCGGTGGATCGCACAGCAGTGCGGCTGCAAGTCCCAGCCGTTGCTTCATGCCGAGCGAGTACGCACCAGCGTGCCGGTTCGCGGCAGCACTGAGATCCACCAGTTCGAGGACCTCGTCGACCCGTTCCAATGACGTGCCCGTGGCGTCCGCCAGTATCCGGAGGTGGTTTCGCCCGCTCCGCCCAGGATGGAACGCATCGGACTCGACGCTGGCGCCGACCGTTCCGGTGGGGTCGGCGAGCTCGGCATAAGCGAGACCGCCGATGGTGGCCTGACCGCTGGTCGGGGAGGCCAGGCCCAGCAGGATCTTCATCGTTGTGGACTTGCCCGCACCGTTCGGGCCGAGAAAACCCGTAACGCGTCCGGGAGTGACAACAAATGACAGGTCGTCGACGGCGGGGGCACCCCCGTAGCTCTTGGTGACGTGTTCGATGGAGATTGGATACGACCGGGCTCTGGGCCTGATCTTCTGGTCGGATAGCTGCTTCATTGCCCTCCTTTGGTGCTTGTGTTCAACGTAAGTACCTGAGGAGTGGCTGTCTCCGGGCAGCAGAGGGATTCACGGCTCCGCCAATTGGGGGAAGATTCCCGGTGCTGGCCGTTCCGGTATCCGCCAATCGGGGGTCGGGTTAGAACCCGATGTCGCTGTCGCCGGGCTTGACCAGCCCGCTCTCATAGGCGAACGCCACCGCTTGGGCACGGTTGCTCAACCCGAGCTTGGTGAGAATGCTGGACACATGTGACTTGACGGTTGCGGCACCGACAAACAAGTCCTCTGCGATCTCGCTGTTGCTCAATCCCGCGGCGAGGGCGACCAGGACTTCACGCTCCCGGCTGGTGAGCCGGTCGAGACGAGCAACCACCGACGAATCGAGGGACGGCGGTATCGCGAACCTGCTGATCAGCCGTCTTGTCACCGATGGCGCCAAGAGAGCTCCTCCGTCGGCCACGGTGCGAACCGCTGCCACCAGGTCCTCAGGCGAGATGTCCTTGAGCACAAAGCCGCTGGCTCCTGCCCGGAGAGCCTTGTACACGTACTCATCCGGATCAAAGGTGGTGAGGATCAACACCTTCACGGGCCAATCGGCGGAGTCAACGATGGCCTGGGTAGCGGCGAGGCCGTCCATCTCCGGCATGCGGATATCCATCAGGATGACGTCGGGGCGATGGGTACGGGCGATCTCGATCGCAGCCGCACCGTCGCCGGCCTCGGCGACGACCTCGATGTCATCCTGAAGGCCGAGCATCACGGCGAAGCCGCTTCGGACCAGAGCCTGGTCATCGACGACGGCAACTCTGATGCTCACTGGTCTCCTATCGGCAATCGTGCAAAGACCCGGAAACCGCCCTCGGGCCTCGGTCCGGCATCGAAGCTACCGCCAAGCAACATCGCGCGTTCTTGCATTCCCACGATCCCCCGACCCGACCCGGGCAGCGTACTTGTCCCGGTCCCCGTGTCCGACACCTCGATGTCGAGGTGACCATCGGCCTCCTCGACACGCACCTGCGCTGCGGCCTGGACGCCGCCGTGCTTGAGCACATTGGTGAGCGCTTCCTGGACAATGCGATACGAAAAGAGATCCACCCTGACGGGAAGCTCGGACGAAACATTCACGGCCAACGAGATGCTCATCCCGGTCTGTCTGAGTTGGTCCACGAGTTCGTGAACCTGGTTCAGGGCGGGCTGTGGACCGAGCTCGCCGGATGCTGTCTCGGGGCGAAGCACGCCGAGAAGATGGCGGAGTTCGTCAAGAGCCCTGCGCCCAGCCTCCTCCACCGCACCAATCGCCTCTACCGCTCGTTCGGGATCGTCCGCAACCACCAGTCGGGCGACACCCGCCTGCACGGTCATCACGCTCACGTTGTGGGCAACAACATCGTGAAGCTCGCGCGCAATACCGGCGCGGGCGTCGGCGATCGCCCGCTCGGCCTCGGTAGCCCGCTTCCATTCGAGTTGCTCAGCTAGCTCCCGAGCCGCAGCCGCGTAGTCGCCACGGATCCGGACCCGACGACCTGCGTACCACGGCAGCGTCGTCACAACCAGTGCCGTGACAACGTCAGAGACTGGGTCGCCATCCGTCACCTGGATGACACCGACAACGGCGAGGCCGACGGCAAACGCCGCCAGGCTGATCCTCCACTCCAAGACGTACCGGCCGACCGCATACAGCGAAACCAGGATGAGAAACACCGGATTACCCGGATAACCGAGCGCCGTCCAGGCGACCGTCATCGCGAGCGCAACCCCCAACACTGCGAGGGGCCAGTTGCGCCGCCAGAACAGAGCGGCGCTGCCGATGGCCAGCAGGAGAAACCCAGCAACGGGGATCTCCGAGATCCCTGCCGCATCCTGGGAAGCCACGTTTACGGCGCTGGCACCGAAGGCGACGACTGCCACAGCGGCGTCCACCCCACGCGGCGGAAGACGCAGGGGGCGACCGATCGCCCCGCCGTCAACACCCATCGAACTCGGCTCGATGTGGCCGCTGGGTCGCGGGTCTGTCGTGGCGTGCGTTCTCCAGCCGTGACACCAAAGTCGGCGCACGGCGCCGGTGCCCGTTCGGGACCCGCTGGAACCGAGGCATCAAGCCCGCCCGCTCGTCCGTAGGGAAGCGTTTCCCGTGACCGGTCCACGTGCGCTGCCCTCTGTCAACGTGCCGCGTGTTGCCGCCATGATCGGTCCCCTCACCTGGAGTCAAATCCAGGTTACCGCGGTCACCGTGGCCGAGAGCCTGCCGGGAAAGCGAGGGTGCCTCTCTGCGACGGCGATAGAAGGTCGCCCGGACCTTCGGATTCCGACCCACATCTCAGCCAGCATCGTGGCCGGAACCGGGGCCGCATTCTTGGACCCCTTCTCCCCGATCCAGTTGCACCCGCCCTAGGTCGATCAGGGACTTGCCCGATCGTTCCCATAGGTGGGTGTGTCGGAGTCTCGAGCACGCGGCGGTAGCTCCCAGTGTCATCTGAACGCGGAGACGACGTCGGCGTGGCGCGAACATCTGCTGTGACGCCAATCGGGTCCCGGGAGCCGCTCGGCGGTCGCTCGGTCGAATGTCAGCGGCTCTGCCGGTGTGATCTCTACTCGCCGAAGCGGTGCCAACGCTCGATGTCAGACGTTTACATCCGGCGGTCTCAGGGTTCTCAGGGTCGGATCGGGGTCATACCCAATAGTTGCCCGGGCCACGAACCTGCAATATGCAAGGTATGGCATCCCAGATCCACGAAATTGCTGTCAGCGCCAAGGCCTTTCTGTTGGACCCGGTCCTGCTGATTGTTCCGATCGTGTTGATCCTCGCCATCACGACCGGGTTTGTCGGACGGGTTGCCCTCATTGTCGAGGATCTCCGCTACGGCCGGATCCAGCGTCGAAACGGATGACTCAGCCATCCCGACCCATCACGACGTTCGCCAACAGCAATCCATATATTGACGATCGTCGATAGGAGCCGATGCCGCCGTCGTCGATGAGGCCATCCGTCGCCTCAACCAAGGCCCTGTAGTCAACGCCTGACATCACCGGCACCGGGGCGTTGCAGAAGGCTCAGGGGACACACTTTGGCGGCACAGATGCGCCCGGGTGTCGACGACCGGTATCCGACGCGCTCGCGGACCGGGGTGAGGTACAGACTGATACGCTGACAACCGTCGAGAACCGTGAGGAGGCAATAGACCTGATGGACGATCAATCTGGAGCTGACGACTGGGTGGCATGGGCAGTTGCTGCAGGTTCAGGTGGAGATACGGCCGGCCTGTTCAACACCTCCGAAATCCGCTGGTTCTCTCGTGGTTCGCTTCCGTCGGAGGTCCTGGCCTGGTTCACGGGTGGACGGACCGTTGGCAGCGTTGAAGACCGGCACGATTTCTATCAATTGCACAGGCTCAACGACATCGGCGTGAAGCGCCGCCACGGTTCGACGCTCGAAGTCAAGGTGCGTCGAACAGTCGACACGCCATTGGATCTCGGGGCCGGTCTCGAAGGTCGGATCGAGGAGTGGAGCAGATGGGAACCCGCTGAGGACGCCGGAGCCTGGCAACTGCCGGACACGCCATGGATCGATGTCCACAAGGTCATCTACACCCGCAGCTTCATGCCGACTGACCGAGAGGTCATTCTCCCCGCGATCCACTCGAATCGTCTCTTTGCTGGATGCGACATCGAGATTGTCGAAGTCACGGTGGGCGAGATCGATACGTGGTCCCTGGGTCTCAAGGCGTTCGGCCCGACAACGGGAAGGCACCAAGCCCTGGCGACTTCATGGGGAACGCTGAAGACCCATTCGCCATTGACCGAAGGTCTCGACTTCGCCTTCGATCGTGCCTGCGGCTATCCCGAGTGGTTGCGATTGGTGTCGTCCGACTCTGTCTGAGTTGGTGAATGGTCTGGGTGGCGGGCTCCGGCGATGACCTCGCCTGTAGCGGCAGGCGTTCGCGGCTGAGCGAGAACTCGATCGTGACGTCGCCGTCTACCTGTACGGGTCCCACACCTCGCCATCAACGATGAGGTGTCGGATCACAGCACCGCCCTTGTCGTCGATGGCAACGACGACGTCGACGTCACTCGCCCCCTCGACCACCCGCCCCCGCCCCTCAGGGACGAAATACTGCTCGATGCCGTATTCCACGCGCACCGTCTCGGTTCCGGACCTCACCACGGTGCCACGGATCACGTCGTCGACCCCGTCAAACGTTTGCCGTTCGACGCGCCCGGCGACCCAGGTGTCTCCGCGCGGGACGAGGCCGACGAATACCGCGTCGCCCGGTTCCAGGTTCAGCCGTTCCACCCGGTCCATCTCGATCGTGGCGATCTCGTAGTCGAGGACCACATAGTCGCCACGGAAGAGATCGCGAGGGTCGACCGGCCGGGCCTGGAGCGTGACATCCTGATCGCCTCGAAGCGTCAGTTCACGTCCGGTGGCCATGCCGACGACGACAAGCACCTGGACTACGACGAAGACGATGAACACCACGCGGCTACCACGGCTCACGACTCACCTCGCAACTCGAACCGAGTGATGAGGTTGCGGCGGAGGCGCTCGAGGCTCCAGGCGAGCCCGATGATCAGTGCCCCACCCATCATCAGCGACACGCCGGTGGCGAACATTCCCGCGCTGACCTCGACGTAGCGGGTCACCACCGTCAGGCCGAAGAACGCCATTGACACGTTCACCAGAGACGGTTGCCTGCTCGTCACGCCAACGGCGATGAGGCCGATTTGGGTGCCGATGAGAAGCAGATTGGTGGAGAGGTAGGTTGCTGTGGGGGAACCGGCGGGCTGGGCGAGGAGCATCACGATCATGGCGAACGCAGCTCCCGCCGAAACGGCGATACCGGCGGCGGCCGCCCTGGCTTTGGGGGCTCCGCTGCGGAGGAGCACGATGGCCGACCCCACGGTCACGACCACTGAAACCATCAGCACGAACCAGACCCCACTCGGCAAGACGTCGAGCCATCCCACGCTGGCCCGGTCGTACCAATGCTCGAAACTCATGAGGTAGAGGAACACCAGCACGGTCAGCGAGCCGATCCACCGATACGGTCGTCCCATCGGTTTGACACTGTTACCGAAGCGGTAGTGGAGGTACCCGAGGGCCGCCACGGTGGCGCCGACCGCGAGGTAGAGCACCTGCCAGCCGAACTCGCCGGTGCTGGAGGGGACCGCATCGAACCAGTCTCCCGCGCGGTACCCGAGGGCCCCGTAGCCGACTGCGATGCCAAGCGCCGCAATCATTGGCGATCGCACCAAATAGGCCAACGGCAGGACCGGTGCGAACCACAGCAGCAATAGGTTCGGGTCGTCAAGGGGGTATTGGTATGCCTGGGCCACCAGCATGATGGCCGCCCCGTACGCGGCGGCACCGACGAACAGGAAGGTGGCGCCGATCCTGCGGTATTCCGTGTGGTAGCGGAGCCCGTAGCCGAGCGCCTCGAGACCGACGACCGCTCCAATCGCCAGTCCCACCTTCGCCAGGCGGGGGATGTCTGCCCAGTTGGATCCCACCAGGAGGATCAGTCCGGCGGCGAGAAGGATGCCACCGAATGCCGAAATGATGGCGATGATCCTCTGGTAGCGGAAGGCGCTCTCGGCCGGCTCTGCGTAGGTATGTTCGAGTTCGCGGATCGCCGCCCCCTGCTCGGGGGTGATGATGTGAGCCGCCTCCCAGGCCCGCAGCCGCAACGGCAACCATTCAGGTGCCGGCGGGGGAGCGTCGAGCTGAGCGAGTGAGTCTGGTTGTGTACTCATCGATGGGCCTCCGAACCGTTGGATCTGATGGCTGCATCGTCCAGCCGCCCATTGGTTTCGGCCATGGGGGATGGCCCCCTATTCGACGTGGGGGAATCCTGACCCGTGGTGTCCTCAATGGCCGATCCCGTTCGTAGGTAGGGTGAAAGCGGGAACCACCCGCACAGATTTGGGAGGAAAAGGCCATGAGCCACTACCTGTTGTCCACCTACACCGTCGAGGACGGAGTGCCCGGTGCGCCGAGTTCGCCCGAGGAGATGCAGGCGTTCATGGGGCGGGTCATTGCCCTCGAAGCCGAGATGGACGAGAGCGGTACGTTCGTCTTCGGCGGCGCGCTCCATGGCGTCGACGCCGCGTCCGTCGTTCGACCGAGCGACGCCGACGTGGTCGTCACCGACGGCCCCTTCGCCGAGTCGAAGGAGCACATCGCGGGGTTCTACATCATCAACGCCGCCGACCTCGATGAGGCGATGGGGTGGGCCGGGAAGGTCGCCGATGCCACGCAGCATCCGATCGAAATCCGTCCCTTCTTCGCCACCGGGAAGGTGGCCGATCAGGTTCACAACATGCCGGGCTCCTGAGGCGTGACCCGGTCCGGCGCCGCTGCAGAGGCGCCCGCCATCGAGCGGGTGTTCCGTGAGGCCTACGGTCAAGCGGTGGCAACACTGGTCCGTGTCTTCGGCGACATCACCCTCGCTGAAGACGCGGTCCAGGACGCCTTTGTCGTCGCCGGCGACCGGTGGCCCCGAGACGGTATCCCGCCCAACCCGGCCGGGTGGATCATCACGACGGCGCGACGCCGCGCCATCGATCACCTCCGCCGTGCCGCCCGGGGTCGGGAACTCCACGAGCAGCTCGGTGTACTCGACGCGCCGCCACCCGACGACGACGTCGAGGATTGGGAAGAGGACGGACCCGTGAGCGACGACCAACTCCGGCTCATCTTCACCTGCTGCCACCCGGCGTTGCGCACCGAGCACCAGGTTGCTCTGACGCTGCGACTCCTCGGCGGATTGAGTGTCGACGAAGTGGCTCGCTCGTTCTTGGTGAGCGAGTCGACAATGGCAAAACGCCTCGTCCGAGCCAAGTACAAGATCAAGGCCGCCAACATTCCCTATCGAGTGCCGAACGACGCCGAGCTGCCGGACCGCCTTCGCTCGGTTCTGTCCGTGGTGTACCTCATCTACAACACCGGGGCCGATGATCCGCAACGGGCTCCTTTGCGGGCTGACGCCATCCGTCTCGCCCGTGCCTTGGTCGAGCTGATGCCGGACGAACCCGAGGCAGCCGGGCTATTGGCCCTGATGCTGCTCAGCGACTCGCGGGTACCGGCTCGCATCGACGGGGATGGCATCGTGCTCCTGCGCGATCAGGACCGGGCCCTCTGGGACCAGGCCTTGATCGAGGAGGGGCATGCCATCGTGCGGGCTTGCATCCGTCGTAATCAACCGGGTCCCTTCCAACTCCAGGCTTCGATCCAAGCCGTCCACTGTGACGCCGCCTCCTTCGAGGGAACCGACTGGCCCCAGATCCTGGCGCTCTACGACCATCTCTATTCGGTCATGCCGACGCCCGTTGTGGCCCTCAACCGGGCGATTGCCGTCGGCGAGGTCGAAGGCCCCGAGGCGTCGCTCGCTGCGCTCGACACGATGGCCGGCGATCTCGACGACTATCACCTCATGCACGCAGCACGCGGGTCGGCCTTGCGTCGCCTCGGCCAACGCGACGCGGCGAGGGCCGCCTACGAACGCGCCGCCTACCTTGCAGTGACGGAAGCGGATCAGCGGTTCTTGGCCGAACAAGCCGATGCCGGCTGAAGGCCGTTGCCGGAGAGCCGATAGGGGCCAGATGAAACCCACGCCTGAGGTTGGTTGGGGAGCACACGAGATCCCGATGGAGTGGTCCGACGAGCCGGAGTTCTCTTCGCGCCTGCCTGGGTGGGCGTCGCGACTTTCCTCGCCGTTGGTTTCCTTGTCGACTACGACAACTGTGGACGATTTCAGGTAGCCAGGGCCGGCCAGGCACCTGAGTCGTTGGGTCGGCACGGCCTCAGTTCCTGACCGTCCTGAATCGGCGGACGCCGGTAGGCAAAGAGAACGGCCGCCGCAGAATTGCGACGGCCGTTCGTTGTGGTTCTACTTCGCAGGAAACGACTAGCCGTCTTCGTCGGTCTCGATTCCGAGGCCGACGAAGATGCGATGGCGCTCCTGGTCGAATCGATCCTGGGGGATATGGCCTTCGGCATGGCGCTCGCTCAGCACGCGGAATTCCTCCATGAGGGCATCCTCGTCGGGCTCGTCCACGGGGTCGGCGACCTCTTCGGAGCCGCCCTGGCGCTTTTCCCGCTTGGCTGCTTGCTTCTCTAGGCGCGCCCGTTCCCGGGCGCGCTTTGCCATTCCTTCTCGGCCACGTGCCACGTCAGACGGGCTTGACGTTGACGGCTTCGGGGCCCTTGCGGCCCGGTGCGGTCTCGTACTCGACGGTCTGGCCCTCGGTGATGGTTACGCCATCAACGATGTTGGATACGTGAACAAACACGTCATCGCTATCGGGCGAGGTGATGAAGCCGAATCCCTTTTGTTCATTGAAGAACTTGACGGTTCCGGTGGTTGCCATTTCGACCTCCTGGGTCATTTCTGTGTATTGGCGCGCCGGGTCTTGGAGCCCGGGTTGCGATGTTTCTCGCGGGTGATCAAGGCGGATGCGCAATAGGGCTAGGGAGGAGCTGATTCGCTCGATCCTCAACCCGGCTCACGAAGCCGACTCGTCGTGCATTCGGAACGCAGACTCAAGAGAACCGCGAGAGACGAATGGCCGATCGATGCAGCGATGGATCGACGTTACGAGACCCGAACTAGCTCGGGCACCGACAATGGTAGCCGCGTTTTGGCCTACAAGGGGCATGCTTTGTGTTTCGGGGGATGTGAGCGCTTCTCCCATCTCCGGATCATGGGGCCCCACGAATTGGGAAAGTGGCGATGAGCAGCCCGTTTCTGTCGCACCGGCGCCATGGTGGACCTATGTTTCAGACAGCAGCAACATCCATCCTGCCGAGTCCGTCAGTCGACCCCACGCCTCCTGAGCGCCGAATCCGCAGCGATGCGGCCTGGCGGCGCGTCTGGCCAGCACCGGGCAACAACGGCAGGTCGTTTGGCCCTGTTCACTCGCCGGCAGGCCCCGCACGCTGGAGTGGTGTCTGAGGAGACCGGCATCCGTCACCCACTACCACGATCCACTCTGTGGATACACGTCCTGATCGCCGGCCTCGTCGGCTTCGGGCTTGGCGGGTGCGGCGAGACCGCCCCCACAACCGCGTCGATCGTTGCCGATGCAACGCCGACCACCACTACCGCTGTCACGACGATCACGACAAGTCCGCCCACCTCGGCCACGACCACGACGTCGACCTCGGCCACGACCACGACCACAACGTTGACCTCGGCCACGACCACGACCCCGGCGGCATTGCCGGACCGTGAACTGTTCGTTCCCGCAGCACCGGCGCCAACCCTCGACGGGAACCTCGAAGCCGGCGAATGGGGCGATGCCTTCGTCGGCGAGATGTCCGACGGAACGCCGGTGTATGTGATGCGGGATGGCGAGTCGCTTTTTGTCGCCATCGGTGGCGAACACCTCGGTGCCATCAACCTCGCAATTGGGGGACCAGACGACGTATGGATTCTCCACTCGTCGGCGGCGCTCGGTTCGGTCCTCTACCTGTCGAACGGCTCAGAATGGAACCTCTCCCACGACTTCTCTTGGTGTTGCCGCGACGCCGACGACCCAACGGACCGTCTCGCCCTCCTCGATGCCGAAGGCTGGCAAGCCACCATCGGCTACAGCGGAGCGCCCGGTATCGTCGAATACCAGATCGCCCTGCCGTGGGTTGGGGCGCGCTTCGCCATCTCCTCCCAGACCCAGTCCACCGAACCGGCATTCTGGCCGGCGGAACTCACTCCCGAGGCTCGAGCGCAGCTGATCGGCCCCCTGCCGTCCCCCCAGGTGTTCCGGCTGGGGGAGTGGTACACCCTGGCGCCGAGCGAGCCATAGCGGGCGGGGCGATCCGGCCCGCCTCGGATTGGATCCGCCACGGGGGCGCAACGATCTCTAGCATCGGGCCCATGCCCGCACTCACCATCGCCCTCGTCGTCGTCGCCGTACTGCTCGTCGTCGGGTTCATCGTCATATACAACCGGCTCGTCCAGATGCGCAATCGGACCGACAACGCATGGGCCCAGGTCGACGTACAGCTCAAACGGCGCTACGACCTGATCCCCAATCTGGTCGAGACGGTCAAGGGCTACGCCACCCACGAGCAGGAGACGTTCGAGGCCGTCGTCGCCGCACGGGCCGCCGCCCAGAATGCCACCGGGGTCGCCGAACAGGCCACCGCCGAGAACATGCTCACCGGCGCCTTACGCCAACTGTTCGCTCTCGCCGAGGCCTACCCCGAACTGCGTGCCAGCCAGAATTTCCAGTCCCTCCAAACCGATCTGTCCGACACCGAGAACAAGATCGCCGTCTCCCGCCAGATCTACAACGACACCGTTCTCACCTACAACAACGCGGTCCAGACGGTGCCGTCCAACCTGGTGGCCTCGATCACGGGTTTCCATACTCGTCCCTACTTCGAGATCGGTGACGACACCCGCAGCGCTCCGCAGGTGGACTTCTGAACCGCGGTCTCCGGCGCACCATCCTCGCCACCCTGGCGGTGGCGGCCGTCCTGCTGGCCGGGGCTGCGCCGGCGTTCGCCAAGTCGTTTGTTGTCGACTCGTCCGACGTCACGCTCGAACTCGAATCCGACGGCAGCGTCATGGTCACCGAAGAGATCGAGTTCAACTTCTCGGGCAGCTTCCAGGGCGCCTATCGCGATATTCCGCTGCGTGGCGGCGAGGCGATCACCAACATCGAGGTCCTCGAGAACGGCGTCGCCTACGCCCCCGGGGCACCCACCGCGCTCGGCTCGAGCGGTGCCCCATCCACCTACGGCGTCGAGAATCGAGGCAACGCTGCCCGGATCGTGTGGCACTACCGGGCCACCGACGAGGTGCGCACCTTCACCATCAAGTACCGAATGCTGGGCCTCGCCGTCGCCTACGACGACGTGGTCGACGTGAACTTCAAAGTGTGGGGTGACGAATGGGACGTTGGCGTCGACCGGGTGACGTCACGGCTGACCTATCCGGGCACCGCGACGGCGGGGGAGATCCTCGTCTACGGCCACCCCAGCCAAGTGGACGGCGCCACATCGCTCGGCACCGACGGGGTCTCGCCATCACTCGAGGCGGTGAACGTGCCGGCACGCACCTTCGTCGAGATGCGGGTCGTCCTCCCGCGCTCGGTCCTGACGCAGACCAACGGCGCCCAAGTCGTTGCCGGACCCGGACTGGACGAGATCCTCGCCGAGGAAGCCGCTGAGGCGCAGCGCAACGAACGCGAGACGTCCCTCATCCGCGTCACGGTCATTGGTTTAGCGATCCTGCTCGGCCTCGTTTCGTTGGCGCTCGGCGCCGGCTACCTGATCTACGGGCGGGAACGGCGCGCCGACTACCACCAGCGCTACGAGCACGCACCGCCGTCGAATGATGGTCCGGCGCTGGTCAACGCTCTGCTCGCCCAAGGCCCGCCGGACGAGCAGGCCTTCACTGCGGTCATGTTCGATTTCATTCGACGCGACATCCTGACCGCAGTTCCGGTGCAGGTGGAACGCGCAACGTGGATGGGGCTCAAGAAGGAGATGATCAGCGACCTCGAGATCGGTCGCGGCGAAGCCGACACTTCCGGCTTGACCTCTGCGGAGGTTGAAGCGTTCTCGATCCTCGATCGGGTGGTGAGCGATGGGCCCTTGCCTCTCTCGCAGTTTCGCACTGCCATCCGTGACAGTGCCTCGTCGAATCACTCCGACTATGTGTCGTTCCAGGCCGATACCAAGCAAGCGCTGCTCGACGAGAATCTGCTCGACGAGCGGGGTCGCTACTACCCGCTATTGGTCGCCCTCGGGCTGATCGTCGTTGTCGTTCTGGGCTGGTTCATCGCCGTCCCCTGGGTCGAGAATCGCGGCACGCCGACCAACGGTGTGGTGGCTCGAGCCGGCCTCGTCGGCGTTGGTGTCGTCGGACTGATCCTGATTGTGATCTTCGGGTCGCAGCGGCGTATCTGGGTGCGGCGCACCCCGGCCGGCGCCCTGCTGGCCGCCCGTTGGCTGGCGTTCCAGCGTTACCTCCAGGACTTC
The DNA here is from genome assembly GCA_963704825.1 of uncultured Acidimicrobiia bacterium. Taxonomy (GTDB): domain Bacteria; phylum Actinomycetota; class Acidimicrobiia; order Spongiisociales; family UBA5794; genus CAVPHV01. The sequence goes on along the minus strand of CAVPHV010000018.1, from coordinate 189,691 downwards.
AGCCGCATCGAGGAGGCTCCGCCCCTCGCCCTGGCGCTCTGGGAGGACTACCTCGTCTACGGGATCACGCTCGGCGTTGCCGACGATGTGCTCGAGGCCGCGCGGTTTGCGGCCCCCGTCGAACTCGAGCAGACCTCACACTTGTACTGGTACGGTAACCAAGGCTTCAGCGGCGGCCATTCGTCCAATGCCATCGGTGGGATCTCGCGCTCGCTGTCCGGTGCCTTCGCCGCACCGTCTTCGTCCGGTGGCGGCGGTGGCTTCAGCGGTGGCGGAGGCGGTGGCGGTGGTGGCGGCGGCGGCGGAGCCTGGTAGCCGTTCGAGCCGTTACGGTTCGCGTAGAGTCGACCATATGGTCAGCGTTCGATGGCACGAAGTCCGGGCGGCACCGGTCGAGTGGTCCGGCCGTGCCGTGACGCTGGTGGGGGCGCAGGTGGTGGCGTCGCTCGTGACCCCGTGGTTCGGCGTCGCAGCCTCCTATCGCTTTCCCCGGCGGGTCGAGATCGAGGGCGATGCCGATGCGGCGGTTTCCATCCGAGATCATGTCATGGTGGCCCGCAACGCCGGCGTCGCCTTGATCGCCGTCGCAGGACTACTCAGAAGGAGAGGTTGATGACCGACAAGACATTCGTGGCCACCTTCGATAGCGTCGCGGCACGCACCGTCGACTCGCTCACCGCCATCTTCGGTGAGGCGTCACCTGGAACCATCTTCTCGACCCCCGAACGAGTCGGCGACGACCTGGTTGTCACGGCGTCGGCCTGGGATCGGGCCGGGGGGTTTGGGTTTGGTGGCGGTGGCGACGACAACGGCGCCGGCGCCGGCGCAGGTGGTGGTGGCGCTTCACAAGGTCGCCCGGTCGCCGTGATCCGGATCGGCTCCGACGGAGTCGAGGTGACACCGGTGGTGGACCTGACCAAGATCGCCGTCACCGCGCTCATCGCCGCGATCGGCGTCTGGCGAGCGCTTCGTCGCTAGCGAGTCGGGGTTCGCCGGTGCTTGCGAGGCGCCGGACGATTCCGTAGCTTGACGGCAGACTGGGGAAGGGTCCCTTGGAGTACGCAGTTGCCTTCATCGCCGTGAGCGTCATGGGCTATGCGTTGGTGGAACGCCGTCTTGTGACCACCGTCGTCACCGGCCCGATGGTCTTCATCACCCTCGGGTACATTGGCGGCAGCCGGGGCTTCGACCTCATCGACCCCAGGTCGCTCTTGTCGGTCGATGTGGTCGACGCTTTCCTGGTTGCCACTCTGACGCTGGTCCTGTTCACCGACGCTTCCGCGCTTCACTTCTCGTCGTGGCGCCGTGACGCCGATGTCCCGGGGCGACTGCTGGGGATCGGCATGCCGCTGACTATCGGGTTTGGGTGGCTGGTCGCAGCGCTGCTGTTCACCGATCTCAGCGTGTGGGAGGCCGGCATGATCAGCGTGGTCTTGGCACCCACCGACGCTGCCCTCGGCCAAGCCGTCATATCGAACCCGCGGGTACCGGAGCGAGTGCGGGTGGGACTCAACGTCGAATCTGGGCTCAACGACGGCATCGCCCTTCCCATCCTGCTGATCCTGATCGCCTTGGCTGAGAAGGGTGAGGGAAGGCCGGCCATCGCACGTATCTTCGTCGACGAGATCGCGATGGCGCTTGCAGTGGGCCTCGTCATCGGCGTGGCGGGCGGCTGGCTGCTGGTGAGGTCGAAGCGGTCAGGCTGGTTGAGCCCCACGTGGAGTCGTATCGCCGTGGTGGCGATGGCGGCGCTCTGCTACGGCATCGCCGATCCGCTCGGGGGGAGCGGCTTCATCGCCGCCTTCGTCGGGGGATTGGCGTACGGCAGGCTCACCGATGGAGAATTGGGCGACAACGAGCAGTTCGCAGACGACTTCGGCAAGGTGATGACGCAGGTCGCCTTCATGATCTTCGGCGCCGTTGGCCTAGGCTTTGCCCTCGAGACGATGACCTGGCAGGTCGTGGTGATGGCGGTGCTGGCGCTGACCGTGGTGCGGATGATCCCAGTCACCATTTCCATGATTGGTGCCCATCTCTCGGTGCAAACGATTCTCTACCTGGGGTGGTTTGGACCGCGGGGGATTGCGACCGTGATCTTCGCCCTGGTCGTCGTCACAGACACTTCGCTTCCCGGCGCCGAGGTCATCATGACGCTGGCGTTGTGCACAATGGCGCTGAGCGTGTTCGCCCACGGGATGACCTCCAATCCCGGTTCCGAGCGCTATGCCAACTGGTATGCGGCCCATCCGGATGCCGGCGATCTCCCCGAGAGCAAGCCGGTCGAGAACGTGCCCACCCGCGGCAGAGTGGTACGCCCGCTACTCCCGACTTCGCAGGACTGACCCCGGCCGCGCGTCCTTTGCCCTCACTTCGCGCTGGTAGCCTGCCAGCCATGTCAGGCGCACTGGTGCTCAATGCGTCATACGAGCCGCTCTCGGTGGTCCCGGTGCGGCGAGCTGTCGTGCTCGTCCTCCGCGAGCGGGCAGACGTGGTCGCCTCCAACGGCAAGCTGTGGCGTTCGGAGCGAATTGAGTTCGCCTCGCCCACGGTGATCAGGTTGCGCCACTTCGTGAAGGTCCCGTATTCGCGTCGGGTGCCGCTCAATCGCAAGACCGTGTTCCTGCGTGATGACCACGCATGCCAGTACTGCGGCCACCAAGCGGAGAACCTCGATCACGTTGTTCCAAAATCCCAGGGCGGAGCGCACACGTGGGAGAACGTGGTGGCTGCTTGTCGGCGCTGCAACTCCAAGAAGGGCGGCCGTACCCCCGACCAGGCCGGGCTGCACCTACGGCGGCGGCCGGTAGCGCCCCGTCACCGAAGCTGGCTCGTCGTCGCCACCGGAGCGCGCCCCGACCCGAGCTGGGAGCCCTACCTGATCCGATGAACGCAGGTCGACGCCTGAATCCCCCTCGCATCCACGAGACCTGGTGATGGCACTCGTACCGCGGCGGATGGAAAGTCATCGAAGGGACCGGTGCCTACTCCACGCTGACGGGTGGGGGAAGAGTCGGCGACGTCACCCCGGAGCACTGGTCGTGCCTCTTCACCGGAACGGTGACCACCGAGCTCGAGCAGCCAGCTCAATCGCCTCCCGATCCCAAAACTGCTTGGAGGCGCCGCTCACCCTCGCCTCCGATGAACCACCACAACCCGACACCGATGGCGGCGATGGTGGCGGCACCCAGCACTCCGAGGTAGGCGATCGCCCACCCGGACCCGTGGTCGATCAATGCCGGCCAGCCCAGGGCCAAGCCGAAGCCGAAGGCAGCGATACCGAACCCGGTGATGAACAACGTCATGAAACCGAACCAGGTGAACCCGGACCCGCCGGCGGCGACCACGATCTTGCGATCGTTCAGTGGGAACAGGTAGATGTTCTCCACCCGGGAGGCAAGGAGCGTATCTGGGCCGAGCGCTTGGTTGAGGTCGGCCTCCAAACGTGCCGCATAGTGTCGGGCGAAGAGAAGGTAGGACGCGTCAAAGGCCGTCATTGCGGCTCCAAATAGGGCCACGGGTGGAATCAGTAGGAACGCCTCCGGCACCTCCCACCAACCGAGGAAAAAGAGCGCAATCGTCGCAACGGCGACGAAACGAACGTCCGAGAAGAACCGTTCGTGGTAGTAGCGGGTCATTCCCCGCATCCGGCCCAATTGGTCGGCTTGGAGGCGCATCTGATCGTCCATGGATGGCAATCTAGACCCGTTGTCATCCGTCGATGGCGCTGGATCCGAACATGGGGTGCAACCTCGCCTTCACAGCACCACGATCCCCCCAGCGACAAGGTCTCCCTATGAATGTCCTCTCCCTCGGCGGTTTCACCAACCTCGGCTACCGATTCCGCGCCCGCGATTTTGGGCAAATCGACGCCGACATGACCGGAGCGACCGTTGTCATCACCGGAGCAACCTCCGGTCTCGGGCTGGCGGCAGCATCCCAATTGGCCGAACTTGGCGCCCGACTCGTCATCGTCGGTCGCAATCCCGAAAAGACCCAGCGGCTTCAGGACGAGATCCACGCCGCCACAGGAGCGGACATCACCCATCAGATCGCCGACCTGTCGTCGATGGCTGAGGTTGCCGACCTGGCCGATCGGCTGCTGGCCTCGGAGTCACGCATCGATGTGCTGATCAACAACGCCGGAGTACTGTTCCCCGAGCGTTCGGTTACGGCGGAGGGGCTTGAACGCTCGTTGGCGACCAACCTGCTCGGTCACTTCATCCTCACGAACCGTCTCATCCCGCGACTCATCGAGTCGGCGCCATCGCGCATCATCAACATGTCGTCGGGCGGGATGTACTCGCAACGGATTGCCGTCGATGACCTTCAGTTCGAGGACGGTGATTACACCGGGACCGCGGCCTACGCCCGTACCAAACGGGGACAGGTGATCCTCACCGAACTGTGGGCCGAGCAGTTGCGCGGCACGGGCGTCGTGGTCAATTCCATGCATCCGGGATGGGCGAGCACGCCTGGTGTCGCCGACTCGCTGCCCGGGTTCAATCGGCTGATGGGTCCGTTGCTGCGGAGCCCCGAGCAGGGGGCCGACACGATGGTGTGGCTGGCGGCCGCACCAGAAGCGGCCGACCTCAGCGGTCAGTTCTTGCTGGACCGTACCCCCCGTGACACCCACATGACGGAGCGGACGAGGGAAACGCCTGAAGAACGCCAGTTGCTATGGGACCGCCTCGAGAAGCTATCTGAGAGCGTCGGGTCATGAAGCGCGATGTCCCGGCGCCGGGCCAGGAATCGGTCTGGGACTACCCGCGACCGCCGCGGGTCGAGCCAGAACCTCGACAGGTCACGATCGTGTTCAACGGCAGCCTTATCGTGGAGAGCTGCCATGCTTTGCGTGTGCTCGAGACCAGCCACCCACCCAACTTCTACGTCCCAACCGCCGCCGTCGCTCCAGGAGTGCTCATCCCCAATCCTCTCCACACCGTGTGCGAGTGGAAGGGACAGGCCGCCTACTGGGATGTTCGAGTTGGCGACGAGACCTCGTCGGCGGCGGCGTGGGGCTATCCGTCCCCGCAGCCCGGTTTCGAGGCGCTGGTCGACCATGTTTCGTTCTATCCGGGGCGTATGGATGCGTGCTACCTCGGCGACGAACTCGTAGTTGCCCAACCGGGTACCTTCTACGGTGGATGGATCACGAGCGATGTGGTCGGTCCCTTCAAGGGAGGTGCCGGTTCGTGGGGTTGGTAGACAATTGGGCACCGCGCATTCTGGGGCAACGATCGTGAAGATCCTCGTCACCGGGGCGACCGGGTACATCGGCGGCCGGCTGGTGCCTGCGCTGCTCGCAGCCGGGCACACCGTACGCTGCATGAGCCGCAATCCCGCCAAGCTCATCCAGCAACCCTGGAGTGACGATGTCGAGGTGGTCAGCGCCGACGCCCTCGACCGGGCCAGCTTGGACGATGCGATGGTGGGCTGTGATGCGGCCTTCTATCTGATCCACTCGATGGACGGCGCCGCTTCCGACTTCGGGGCACGGGACCGGTTGGCCGCAGAGAACTTCGCCGCCGCCGCGACCGATGCCCAACTGGGTCGTATCGTCTACCTCGGCGGGCTCGGCTCGGGAGACGAGCTCTCCAAGCACCTCAGCAGCCGGCAGGAGGTAGGTCGGATTCTCGCCACCGGAGCAGCTGCGGTCACCGAATTGCGCGCCGCCGTGATCATCGGCTCCGGCTCGGTCTCGTTTGAGATGCTGCGACACCTCACCGAGGTGCTTCCGGCCATGGTCACGCCGACGTGGGTGCGCACCCGTTGCCAACCCATTGCCATTCGGGACGTGTTGACGATCCTGGTCGCCGCGGTCGAGGAACCAGGCGGCGAATCGCATCTCTGGGAGATCGGGGGGCCTGATCAGCTCACCTACGAGGACATGATGCGTGGCTACGCCGAAGTTGCCGGCCTGCCGCGGCGCATCATCATCCCCGTGCCGGTGCTGAGCCCATCGCTCTCGAAGCACTGGATCGGTCTGGTGACCCCGTTGCCGACGGGCGTCGCCAAGCCACTGGTCGAGAGCCTGAAGAACGAAGTCACCGTTGCCGACAATTCGATCGCCGAAGAACTCACCGGCGGACTGACCGACTACAAGGAAGCGGTGCGACGCGCCCTGCAAACCGCCACCCATTCCGGGGTGGTGACACGATGGTCCGACGCGGCTTCGTCGCCGGCCGAGCCACTGCCCAACGACCCCGAGTGGGCCGGAGCCAAGCTGCAATCCGACGAACGCAGCATGGCCACGCCGGCGCTTGCCTCCGATGTGTTCTGGGCGTTCAGCCGGATCGGCGGTGAGGTCGGTTACTACTCCGCCGATTGGGCATGGCAGTTGCGCGGCTTCGCCGACAGTCTGATCGGCGGGGTTGGGCTGCGGCGGGGGCGGCGAGATCCTGAGGCGTTGCGCCTTGGTGAAGCTGTCGACTTCTGGCGGGTGGCGTCGATCGAACCGGGACGCCGACTCCAGCTTCACGCCGAGATGAAGCTCCCTGGTGAGGCATGGCTTGAGTTTCAAGTTGAGCCGACTGCAACAGGAAGCCTGCTGCGCCAGAAGGCGAGTTTCTACCCACGCGGCCTCCTCGGTCGACTGTACTGGCTCGTGCTGACTCCCTTCCACGGCGTGATCTTCGGTCAAATGTCGCGCGGAATCGTCGCCGCTGCCGAGCAACGCTCCGCCACCAGGCCCTCGGTGGGGCCTGCTTGATGGGCGGTGTCGTGTGGTTTCGTCGGGACCTTCGGCTCTCCGACAACCCGGCATGGTCGGCGGCAACTCGCGACCATGACGCGGTTCGTGCCCTCTTCGTGCTCGACCCCCGGCTGTGGCGCACCGCCGGACCCCATCGTGGTCCCCAGCTGGCAGCGCATCTGCGCGCCCTGGACGACCAACTGGCCGCGCTCGGCGGCCGGCTCAAGGTGGTCAACGGGCTACCCGAAGTCATCGTGCCGGCCGAGACCGCAGATGCCGCCGCGATCTACTGGAATACGGACTACACGCCATACGCCAGGCGGCGCGACGCTCTGGTTGACGATTCGCTGGGAGCGCCGGCCTATCGGTTCCCTGGTTCGGTGGTGCATCCGCCCGGAAGTGTTGTCTCCGGCACCGGACGTCCCTATCAGGTCTTCACCCCGTTCTATCGTCGTTGGCGCGAACTCCCGGTCGAGCTCGGACCTGGGCCGGGTCGGGCCGTAGTCGATTCCGATCCCGGCGACGGAGTTCCCGCAGCGGCGGAGGCGCTGCTGGAGGGCGGTGAGGTCGCCGCCCACAAACGCTTGGAGACCTTCCTCGATCGGGTAGACCGCTACGCCGACAACCGGGACCGCCCCGACCTCGACGGGACGTCGCGGCTTTCCGTGGACCTGAAGTTCGGGACGCTGTCGCCGTCGGCGGTGGTGACGGAAGTCGGCGATGCCACTGCCGGGCGCGCGGCGTTCATGCGACAGCTGGCGTGGCGGGATTTCTACACCGAAGTGCTCGCCGACCACCCCACGACAACCGATCGCCCCCTGCGAAGCGAATACGACGCCATCAATTGGCACAACGATCTGGAGAGTCTGGCGGCGTGGCAGAACGGCCTCACCGGCTACCCGATCATCGATGCCGGGATGCGGCAACTCGATCGGGAGGGCTGGATGCACGGCCGGGTGCGCATGCTCACCGCTTCGTTCCTCGTCAAGGATCTGCTGATCGACTGGCGGATGGGGGAGCGGCACTTCCGGCACCAGTTGCTCGACGGTGACATGGCCCAGAACGTGGGCAACTGGCAGTGGGTTGCCGGGACCGGCACCGACGCGGCTCCGTATTTCCGGGTGTTCAACCCGGTCACCCAGAGCCGCAAGTTCGACCCGAACGGTGACTACATCCGCGCGTATGTGCCAGAGCTTGCCGGCCTGCCCAACGATGCGATCCACGCCCCCTGGGAGGCTGGTCCGCTCGACCTCGCCGCCGCCGGCGTGACGCTCGGGGTCGACTATCCGTTCCCGATCGTCGATCATGCCGAGGCCCGGCGCCACGCCATCGCAGCCTACGAAACCGCCCGAGGAGCAGCCCGGTGAACGCGGTATCTCTTGTGACCGGTGCCAACCGCGGCATCGGCCGCGAGGTTGCCCGTCAGCTGGCGGCGCTTGGCCATCACGTTGTGGTCGGAGCCCGCGACGCCGCCAAGGGAGTGGCCGTGGCCGACGAGATCCGCGCTGCGGGCGGAACGGCAACTCCACTCGAACTCGACGTCACTTCGGCCGAAAGTGTCCGTGTCGCCGCCGGCATCATTGCGGCGGACCCGGGACGTCTCGATGTGCTCGTCAACAACGCCGCCATCAACTACGACACCTGGCAGGGGGCGGTCGACGCCGACCTCGACGAGGTGGGTGTCACCCTCGATACCAACCTGTTTGGCACCTGGCGCATCACCCAGGCCGCACTCCCGCTGCTGCGACAGAGCCCGCATGCCAGGATCGTCAACGTGTCGAGTGGTGCCGGCGCCCTGAGCGACATGGGAGGGCGCGCCCCCGGGTACCGGGTTTCCAAGGTGGGAGTCAACGCGCTGACCCGGATGTGGGCAGCCGAACTGCCGGGCATCCTGGTCAATTCGATCTGCCCCGGTTGGGTGGCGACCGACATGGGTGGCGCCGGGGGGCGCCCGATCGAAGACGGTGCCGCCGGCATCGTGTGGGCCGCAACGCTCCTCGACGACGGCCCGACCGGGGGCTTCTTCCGCGACGGTCAACCGATCGACTGGTAGCGGCGAACGGTGGAGCTGATCAGATCGGGAGGAACACCGTCGCGCGGGTGGAGACGCGCCGGAAGTTCGCCCGTGATCAGGTTGATGGCGACTGCGGCATGGTCGTCGATCCCACCGGTGCGGTTCCCGTGGCAACTTGGAGCGTGACGCCGGCTTGTTCGGTCGCTCCGGGTCGACGGCCTTTTCCGGGGACCCTTCTGAGTAGATCTGGGGTGCGGGCTCGGATTGGGCGTTCGGGCCCGCCGCTAACTTCCTGGCGCGTGGCCCTCAGGGTCGGGGTCGGGGAGGAGCTCCGCGATGCGGTGGAGGAGCTGTTCGTGGCTGAATGGCTTGTGGAGCAGGAGTGCGTCGTTTGGGGGCATACCTGGTCGGCCTTCTGGTGCGTGGCCCGACATGTACAGCACGACCATCTCGGGTAGTTGCCTGAGGATGTCTGCCGCCAGTTGGGGTCCCGAGACTTCAGGCATCACTACATCCGTCAGCAGGAGGTCCGGTCGCTGCCCGCCAGCGACGAGGTCCTGGGCTTCGCCCGGACCCAATGCCTGGATCACCCGATACCCGGCACCGCGCAGTATGTCTGCGGTGACGTCGAGGATTGCGGCATCGTCTTCGACAACCATGATTGTCTGCCCGAGAACTGCCGGGTGGATTGGGGGCGGTGTTGCGCTCGTGGAAGCGCCGGACGTCTGGGTGCACGGTAGGTATATCGAGAAGGTGGTTCCTTGACCGGGAATCGAGTCGACGTCGATCATGCCGCCAGCGTCGATGACGGCGTCATATACGGATGCCAGGCCCAGGCCGGTACCCAGGCCGGGGGCCTTCGTGGTGAAGAACGGCTCGAAGATACGGGCACGGGTGTCGGCGTTCATTCCGATCCCGGTGTCCTCGACCGTCAGTCTGAGCCAGGGTTGCTCGCTCTCATCGCGAGTTTGTTGGGGAGGCGGCGTGTTCGTGGTGGCTATCGTCAGGAGCCCACCTACTGGCATGGCGTCACGGGCGTTGGATGCGAGGTTCAAGACGACGGCGGAGAGGCGACCCTCGCCGAACCTGACGAATGGTGTCGTGGCTTGAAGGCTGAGTTCGAGCTTCACGTCCTCGTCGACGATCCGCTCCATTGACGCCGAGGTGGTCTCGATCACTCTGTTGACGTCGATCAGCTCGGTTGTTTGCGCGTGGGTTTGTCCAAGCTCCATGAGTGACGCGACCATTTCGGCGCCCTTGGCGACGGCACGCTCGATTGACTGGAGGCGGACCGCGGCCTTTTCCGACAAGTTCGGCTCACGGGCTACGAACTCGACCTGTCCTTGGATGACCGCAAGGAGGTTGTTGAAGTCGTGGGCAACGCCGCCGGCGAGATTTCCGAGCGATTCCATCTGTGCGGCGTGAAGCAGTCGCTCGTCCATGCGTTTGTACGAATCGATATCGCGAACGGCTCCGATCAATCGTGACCGCAACGTTTCGGCCTCGTGTGCAGCGGTTCCGTGAAGGCGCCGCCACCGGTAGCGGCCATGACCAGACCGTACCTGGATCTCGATGTCGAATGTGGATTGGGCCTCGACGGCTGTGTCGATTGCTTCGCGGAGCCGGGATTGGTCATCGAGTCGGACACGCTGGATGTACTCGTCGAGAGAGTCGGATCCTGGTTGGTCGCTCATACCGAACAATCGGCGTGTTGGCGTGTCGGCCGACATTGTCGCTGACTCCAGATCGACCTCCCAGATACCCACTCCCGCGGTGGTAACTGCAACCTGGAGTCGCTGCTCTCGGTCGCGCAGTTCCTGTTCCGCTCGACGGGCGTCGGTCACGTCCCGCATCACCCATACCTCTTCGTTTCCGCCGAGGTAGGCGCTGAATTCGACGAGACGCTTCGTTCCATCCTTGCGATAGATCGTCAGCACCACCGGTCGAGGGAAGCCTTCGTTCCGGGCATCGACGTACACGGCCTTGGCCTGTGGCTCATCGGTCCGGTGCACCGCGTTGCCCCAATCTTCGAGCGTGGCCAATTCTGACGCCCGGTATCCGACGATCTCTTCGGCGAGGCTATTGAGCCAGATCCGGTCGCCCGAGATGTGGGCGGCCGCTACTGGGAAGTTCGTCACAAAGGCGCGCAGGGGCGAGAATTCCGCGGCGCCCTGGTCATTTGGCCAATCTGGCATATCAGTCACTTCTGTCGCTCGGGATCGTCCAAGCCGAGGCCGGACCGTCCGACTCCGCCACTATCGCCGATGAACCTCAACCGCGGCTCCCCGCTCCTTCAACAGAGTTTCAACGAGCCACCGCCGCGAGAGTCGCAGATGAGAGTTCATCAGGGCACGAACCGATATCCCGCACCGCGCATGGTCTCGATCCGGGTGGGGGCGTCGGGGTCGGTTTCGATCTTGCGGCGCAGGCGGTGGATGTGCTCGCTCACCGTCGCAGCGGTCTGCCACTCGCCTGACGACCCCCAGACCCGGTCGAGAAGCACCTCCCGAGAGAAGACCTGACGGGGCGAAGAGGCCATGAACGCAAGGAGGTCGAATTCGAGCGCCGTGAGGGCGACAGGACGCCCATCAACAGTGACATCGCGGCTCTTGACGTCGATCGACAATCCCGGGAAGTCGAGCACCTCGGGCGCATCCGCATCGGTGCTACGACGTAGGACTGCATGGACTCGAGCAAGAAGCTCGCGATGCGAGAACGGCTTCACCAAGTAGTCGTCGGCTCCCAGTTCCAACCCGACGACTCGGTCGGCTTCGCCTCCCTTGCCGCTCACGATGATCGTGGGAACCCGACCACGATCTTGAAGGCGCCTCAGCACCTCAAGTCCGGGGAGGCCGGGAAGGATCAAGTCCAAGACAACCAGGTCGGGGCGTTGGCGGGCCAGCAGACTCAGCACCGATTCGCCGTCGCCGACAGCGGTGACGCGAAAGCCATCCTCCTCCAAGACGTCTCGGATGATCGCCCGAAGCTCAGCGTCGTCGTCGACTACCACGATATGGGGAGCCCTACCACTTGCCAATTGGTGTCCGATCCCGTGCCAACGTGTGATGTCGTGGCAATGATAGGAGGCATCGCAGCAGGCTCATTTGACTCCGAGCCCTCGCTGGTGAGCCGTGCTTTCCCCAGGCATACCGGGCAGCGGTTGAGGTCCGCGCGGGCACGTGGGAGCGGTCGGAACGACGCAGCTTGGTCAGAGCGGGTCGAACTGATTGTCGCCATCGCGCACACTGATCCGGCGACTCAACCAGGCGTCCGCTTTCCCTCGTCAGACGTTGATTGGGAGTTGAAGTTGCGTTGACCCTCGCGACAAGTGGTCTCGTCATCATGTGCGAAGGACGATTGAAAGAGAGCTTGTGATGACGTTGACCACAGAACGCGACTCCACAGCACCACGATATTGGCAGGTGCCGCCCGAGGGTGCAGATGGCGGACTCCGTCGGATGGTGGACAACATCTTGGAGCCCGTGTGGTCTGATTGGCGGGTTGGCTTCGCCAACGCCGCCCTGCTCGCAGTGGGCTTCGCACTAGTAAGTGCCTTGGTCACCCCTCGCGGACCGATCACGACTGCCGACGCGCTGGTGGCGATGGCGGTGGCGCTGGTCGTTGGCGGAGGCGCCGGCTTGGCGACGGGTAGCAGGTGGAGCCTCTTGGTCACGCCTGTCGTCTTCGCCGTGGTCTTCGAGTTGGCACGGATAGGGACGAGCGGTCCGACCATTGATGGCATCCATCTCGACTCCATGCTGGGTGTCATTGCCTTCGTGGTGGGCCGGGTCACCCACGGCATCCTTGTGTTCACGCCGATGCTGGTGGGATGCTCGTTCGGTATTTGGATGGCGGGACGGCTTGGTCGTCCGGGTACTCCAAACATGGGTCCGGTTGGGTGGGTCATCACCGGGCTGCTCGGTGCGGGAGTCCTACTGGTGGCGTTCTCGGTCGCCCGCCCGGCCTCAACAGCTCCCATCGCTGGAGCAGACGGCGAGCCGCTGCCGGACAGCGTCGCCGAGCTGATCTCGGTGCCTATCGGTGGTCACGATCAGACGCTGATGATCCGCGGCACGAGCGTTGACAACCCGGTGCTGCTGTACCTCGCCGGCGGACCCGGCGGGACCGACCTTGGCGCCATGCGCGCCGACACCACGCTGGAGCAGGATTTCGTCGTCGCTACCTGGGATCAACGCGGCTCCGGCAAGTCGTACGCGGCGCTCGACCCGATCGACACCCTCACGCTGGATCAGGCAGTCGCCGACGCGGTTGAGGTGACGAACTACCTGCGGGACCGGTTCGCCGAGGAGAAGATCTACGTCGTCGGCAACTCGTGGGGCACAACGCTCGGAGTTCTCGCGGTACAAGAGCATCCGGAGCTGTACCACGCGCTCGTCGGCACCGGCCAGATGGTGAGCCAGCGCGAGACCGACGTGATGTTCTGGGAGGACACGCTGTTCTGGGCCGAGCGAACCGGCAACACCGGACTGGCCGACACACTGCGTCGCAACGGCCCGCCCCCGTACGAGGATGTCACCCGCTATGAGTACGCCACATCTCACGAGCATGACTGGAATCCGTACCCGGAGTTCGATCCTGGCACGGAGATGCCGGCGATCCTGTTTGTGCCCGAATACACCTGGATGGATCGCATCAACGGCTTCCGTGGGTTCTTCGACTCGGCGTCAGTGATCTATCCCCAGCTCCAAGACATCGATTTTCGACTCGACGTTCCCCAGCTGGACGTGCCGTTCTACATGGTCATCGGCGAACACGAAGCCCGGGGCCGCGCAGTGCTCGCCAATGAGTGGTTCGACATGCTCGAAGCGCCATCCAAAGAACGGATTCTCTTCCCTGGTGCCGGTCACCGACCCCAGTTCGACCAGCCAGTCCGGTTCGCCGAGGTCATGGCCCAGGTGCTCGCCGAAAGCCGAGCCGACACCCGAGGAGGAACCTGATGGACGCGCGCCGCCCCCCGAACTTCAGCAACACCCGTGCCGTCGACGGCGGCGGAACGCCCCACGAGAACCAGCGAAGGGAACCAACACCATGACTGCGATCGTCTCGCCCCCGACGGCGTTGTCGGTGCCGACCGACCCGCCGGTTGGTCTGTCGCACGTGATCGAAATCGAGCATCTGACGAAACGGTACGGCCACAACACCGTTGTTGATGACCTATCGTTCACCGTCCAACCGGGCCGCGTCACCGGCTTCCTCGGGCCGAATGGTGCCGGCAAATCCACCACACTGAAGATCCTGCTCGGCCTGGCATCGGCTGACAAGGGCCGGGCAACGATCGGAACCCGCCTCTACCGTGATCTGCCCGACCCGACTCGGACCGTCGGCGTGGTAATCGAAGCGAACGCGTTTCACCCCGGACGCAGCGGCCGCAACCACCTTCGCATCTTGGCCGATGCCGGCGGATTCCCGCCGGACCATGTCGACGAGATGCTGGAACTAGTCGGGCTAACCGATGCGGCCGATCGACGCGTCGGTACCTACTCGCTCGGCATGCGGCAACGTCTCGGACTCGCAGCCGCACTCCTTGGGGACCCGCCCATGCTCGTCCTCGACGAGCCGGGCAACGGCCTCGACCCGCAAGGCATAAGAACGCTGCGCCACTTGCTCCGCTCACGTGCCGCAAACGGACACACCATATTTGTGTCCAGCCACCTCCTCGGAGAAGTGCAAAACCTCGCCGATGACGTCATCGTCATCAACAACGGCCGTCTCGTCGCCGCCGGCCCGATCCGCGAGCTCCAACACACGGCCTCACTGGTACGGACACCGTCACCCGACCAACTCATGACGATCCTCGAAATCGCAGGCGCAACCGCAGAGCAACCAGAGCGAGACACGCTCATCGTGCGCGGACTGCCGATCGAAGAGATCGGGGACCGGGCCTTCCAGGCCGGGCTTCCGCTCCATGAGCTGTCGCCACATTCAGGCTCCCTCGAGGAGCTCTTCCTGGACTGGACAAGCGATGCACCGCAGCGCGACTCCGGCCGGGCCAACAAGGAGATCAACAAGCCATGACATGGTCACGACTGACCCGAGCTGAATTCCGCAAACTCACCACCACAAGAATGCCATGGGCCTTTCTCGTGGTACTGGTGGCAATCAGCGCGCTGACCGCCACCGCCGTCATCGCTGGGGCTGACATGGACGGCAGCAAGGCGTTCATCTCTACGGCGGCCGACCAGCAGTCGTTGATGGCCTTCGCCTGGAACGCGATGATGGGCGCCGCCCTGTTCGGCGCGATCGCCGTTGCCCGCGAATACGGCCACGGCACCGTCGTCCCAACGTTCTTGAGCGCGCCGCGCCGCCGCCAAGCGATGCTTGCACAGTTCACCGCGGTGGCGGTCGTCGGTGGCGTCCTGGGCTTGATCGGGGCCGGGCTCACCATTGCGGCAGTCGCATTTGCGCTCCCGATGACCGAATACAGCTTCATGGTGTCTCTCGGAACAACAATCCAGCTGCTGGCAGCCTCGGCGTTTGCAGCAGCCGTTGGCGCCATCTTGGGCGCAGGCATCGGCGCCCTCATCCGCAACACCGGAGGCGCCGTCACCGTGGTCTTCCTGGTCCTGGTTGTTGGCCCGCCGCTCTTCGTCCAGATGGCCAGCGGAGCAGGGTCATGGGTGCCGGACACCCTGACCGGTGTTCTTTCCGGTGTCGGCAGCGACGTCGGTCCGTTTGCGGCGGTTGCCGGGATGGCCGCCTGGGCGGTTGTGCCGGCCGTAATCGGGCTCATGGCTGTTCAGAGACGGGATGTCGTGTGATGCCAGCCGGCAGCCTCTACGGACTCGACGCCTTCATTGAATGCCTGGTCAACACCGTCCACACCCAAAGCACATCGCCATGACCCACCGCAACAGCACCAACACGACGACCCTGCCGTCATCGGAGGAATCGAAACCTCGACGATCTGACGAGCCCGGCCCAAACCGCTCGACACCCGCTGGGGCTGGTGTTCGCAGGGTCCTCGCCCTGGACAGTCGCCACGACAGGTGGTTGGCGAACGGACTAGTCGTCCTCGGCCTAGGCGCAGCCGCCGTGGCGTTACTCGGACCGCTCGGCGCCGAGGCGATCCGCTACCACGTCTCGGAAGCAGCGATGAACCAGATAAGAGGCGGTGACGTGGCCGGCCTCGTGCTGGTGGCGCCACTCAGCGTGATCGCCGGCATCCTCGTGTGGCGGGGACACCGGGCGGGCCGAGTTCTCGCCTTGGGCCCGGCGGTCTATGCGCTCTACATGTACGCCCAGCTCGCCCTTGGTGGCGACGTGGCCCGCTATCCGGGCAACAGCGAACGGTTCTTCTCTCTCTACCTCGCGCTGTTCGTCCTCGCCGGTGCCATCGCCGTACGAGCCTGGACCGGCATCGACTCTGCGGCGCTGCCGACTACTCCGCGGCGGATCGACCGAGTGCTCGGATGGTACGCAATCATCGTCGCAATGTTCCTGGCCGTTGGGCTGCACGCACCCGGTCTGTTCGATGCATGGCGCGACCACCCGACAAGCACCGAGTACCTCGCCGACCCGGTCGTGTTCTGGCTGGTCAAAATGATGGATCTAGGCCTCGTCATACCCGCACTTGCGGTGACAGGAATTGGGGTCCTGCGGGGCAACGAATGGGTCGCAAAGGCCAAGTACGCTGCCGCAGGTTGGATGGCACTCCTCGGGTCCTCAGTTGCCGGCATGGCCATCGTCATGGACGCCACGAACGATCCCGCCGCAACGACCGCCAATACCGTTGCCTTCACCCTCTTTGCCATCGTCGGACTGGCCATCGCCGCAATCGTCTATCGGCCCCTGTTCGTCCGCCGGCCGGCGAGACGGTCTGCGCCATCGAATCCACCCGCCGGGCTCGAAAGAAAGAGGCCGGCGCGGATGGCGACCCGACAGGGAGTTTCATGAACCCTCTACCCGGCGGCCGCGGCGACACTGCCAGGAAACGACCGTGAGCCGTACCCGTTCAGAGAAGACCCACGTTGAGATCAATGGTGTCCGACAGGGAATGGTGATCAGAAGTACAGACGAGACCAATCCCGTTCTGCTGTTCGTACATGGTGGGCCCGGCATGCCCGAGTACTTCCTGACCCAGGACTATCCGACCGGTCTTGAACACGACTTCAACGTGGTGTGGTGGGATCAGCGCGGCGCCGGCCTCTCGTACGGGCCCCGGATCCCGGCGAGCACGATGATCGTCGAGCAGTTCGTCGTCGACACGATCGGAGTGACCGAATACCTGCGCCACCGTTTCAGCCGGGAGAAGATCTACCTCATGGGCCACTCTTGGGGCTCCTTGCTCGGTATCCAAGCCGCAGAACGGGCACCAGACCTCTACCACGCCTACATCGGCGTCGCGCAGATCGCCCATCAAGCCAAGTCAGAACAGCTCGCCTACGACTACCTCCTCGAGGAGTACTTGCGGCGAGGAGACTCGAGAATGGTGCGGAAGTTGCGAGCGTCACCCGTGACCGGCGAGATCCCATTGCCGGCTTCTTACATGGCAATCCGCGACAAGGCCATGCACCAGCTTGGCGTCGGAACAACCCGCGACATGACATCGGTGTTCGCGGGCATCTTCCTGCCATCGTGGCGCTTCGACGACTACACCGTGAAGGAGAAGCTCAACCTGTGGCGAGGCAGGCTGTTTTCCCGGCGATTCGGGCTTTGGGACCAGATGTCGGCCACCGATCTCACGAAACAGGTGACCCGACTGGAAATCCCCGCGTTCTTCCTTCACGGCCTCCACGATTGGACCGTCAGCTACACCTTGACGAAGTCCTACATCGAGCGACTCGATGCACCGGCCAAAGGGTTCTACACCTTCGAAAACTCAGCCCACAGCCCTGTGTTCGAAGAGCCCAACCGAACCCGCCGAATACTCCGTCAAGACATACTTGCAGGCACACCTCTGCTCGCCGACTCAGCCCCGACGCGGGACGATCTGTGATGGAGGGAATTCTGCATCTGGCTGATGGCCGCAGACTTGCCTACGCCGAGTGCGGGCCAACCGCTGCGCCACCCGTGATCTACTGCCACGGGTTCCCCAGCAGTCGGCGCGAGCTCGCGCTGATCCAACCCACTCTCGAGCGATGCGGCGTCAACGCCCGATTGGTCGCCCTCGACCGCCCCGGTTTCGGGAGCTCAACACTCCAACCACACCGCACGCTCCTCGACTGGCCGGTTGATGTATCAGAGGCGGCCGACCAGCTCGGAATCGACCGCTTCGCGATCCTCGGCGTCTCCGGCGGCGGGCCGTATTCCCTGGCCTGTGGATACGCCCTGCCCGATCGAGTGACCAGGATCGGCATCGTGGCTGGCATCGCGCCCATCGATGCACCCGGAATGGATCAGGCCTCGGCCATCTCCGGACCATCCCCTCACCAGACCATTCGCCGGGTCCAGTTCGCGATGGCTGCAGTCGCCTTCAAGAGGGGGCAGGCGGCACGTTTCATCGACCGATCAGTCGCAACCATGGGACCGGCTGATCAAGCCGCTCTGGCTCAGCCCGGAACGCGAACACGGTTCGCAGAGACCATGCACGAATCCTTCGAACAAGGTGGTCGCGCCGCCGCCCACGAAGCAGGTCTCTACCGCAGGCCATGGGGCTTCGACATCGACCAAGTCACGGTCCGGACTCGCCTCTGGTACGGAGGGGCCGACGCAACCGTGCCCGCATCCGCCGGGCGATGGCTGGGCAACCTCCTCCCAAAAGGGGACTTCTCCTGTTGGCCTGACCAGGGACACTTCACCTGGATGCTCAGCGACCGGCCAGCAGATGTAATCAACTCCATGGTGGGAGCCCTGCGTTGACAGCGTCTCCAAGTCGCCTCGGCACCTGACTTCTGGTCCACACCACCAGACGACGAAGCAACAACAAGCCCGCCGAAGTTTCCGACACCCATGACTCCTCGTCGAGGAACCCGCCGGACTGATGATGTGACCCGCGGTGTCCCCCCGTCTCTGACACCCATCGAAACCGGCGGACTTCAGCGACGCCGATCGCTGATCGCAACGGGTTCCCCGGCCGTCAGCGTGTGCCCTCGGTGGTCACTATCGCGAAACCCACCGACAACGGGTGACCGAAACCGGTGACACAACCGTGGCCGAACGACCGACACTTCAGTGCCGCCCCACATCGGTCAATCCGTCCCGCTCTGAGGCGCCGTGGGAATCAATTTCGGGAAATTCGGTCTAAAAGGGGCGAATGGGGCGCGAGATGGTTGACAGGTGGCGCGGAATGGTGCAAAGTGGGTCCTCGTGGGAGATGACCGACGATAGTGACGGAGCGCAGACAGCGTGTTCCTTGGGGAGTACCAACACACCGTTGATGGCAAAGGCCGGATGGTTCTGCCGCGGAAGTTCCGCGACGACCTCGAAAAGGGCTGCGTCGTCACCATCGGACAGGAGAAGTGCCTGTTCGTCTTTCCCATGGATCGATTCAACGAGGAAGTAGAGCGGATGGACCGCCTTCCTCGCACAGACCGGCGGGCCAGGAATTTCACTCGTGCGTTCTTTGCAGGAGCGAGCGACCAGACTCCCGATCGGCAAGGCAGGGTCCAGCTGACCGAAAAGCAACGGCGGTACGCCGGGCTGGGCAAAGACGTAACCGTGGTGGGCGTCGCCGAGCGGATCGAGATCTGGGACACCGAGACGTGGAACGCGGTGGCCGCCGAGGCCGACGAGTACTACGCCGGTATCGAAGAAGTGCTCAGCGAAGGAGGCATCTGATGGCCCCTTTCGCCGAGCTCACCAGCAACACGACAGACAGCGGTTCTGGCCTATGGTCAGCCCCCCGGATGCCATTTGGAAGGCCCCTTACTCCGCCCGCTTCCATATTGGCGCCAGCGCTCCGGGGGGCTGACCATGGATCAGAGCCCATCGAGACCCGCGGGGTATCACACCCCAGTCATGACCGCAGAAGTGGTGGAGGCATTCTCCCCGCTGGAACGCGGTCTGATCGTCGACGCCACCTTCGGTGGGGGCGGGCACACCAGGGCGCTACTTGCCGCATCGCCCGACCGCAGCGTCCTGGCACTCGACCGGGATCCCGACGCGGCGCAACAGGTCCCGGACGATCCTCGGATCCGCTTCGTGGCCGCCAACTTCGCGAACCTGGACCAGGTCCTGCGTTCGGAGGTCCCGGGAGGACCTCCAGATGAACATGATCCGGACAATCTGGACCGCCGCGATGTGGCTGGAGTGCTATTCGACCTTGGCGTTTCGTCCCACCAGCTGGATGAGCCCTCGCGTGGCTTCTCGTATCACCGGGCGGGCCCGCTCGACATGCGAATGGACACCGGAGCCGAACTTGCTGCTGCCGACATCGTCAACACCTGGCCTGCCGATGACCTCGCCCGCATCTTCCGCCGCTACGGCGAGGAACGTTTTGCCCGCAGAATCGCCGAACGGATCGTGGCGCGCCGCCCGCTCACCACAACGGATGAGCTCGCCGCCGTCATCGCTGAGGCGGTCCCTGCAGCTGCTCGCCGCAAGCGCCATCCGGCGCGGCGGGTATTCCAAGCCATCAGAATCGCCGTCAACGCTGAGCTCTCCGCGCTGGAGCAAGCTCTCGATGGCGCGATCGGATGGGTGCGACCTGGAGGGAGAGTCGTGGTGATCTCGTACCACTCGCTCGAGGATCGCATCGTCAAGAGGCGTTTTGCAGCCGGAGCCTCCGGTTGTGAATGCCCCCCTGACTTCCCCGTGTGCATCTGCGGGCGAGTACCTCAGCTGAGGCTGCTCGCCCGCAAAGGTTTCCGCCCAAGTGACGCCGAGGTGGCCGCCAACCCGCGGGCTCGCAGCGCCGTCATGAGGGTCGCAGAGAAGGTGGCCGCATCGGAGGTGACCCCATGACCGCTCGCAGCGCTTCGCGGGTTCAACGCCGTACCTTCGGCATGATCGACGGCCAGGACCGCAACCGGCCTCGAGTACGGCCTTGGATTGCCTTCATCCTCGCAGTGATTGTGGCCTTCTTCGCCATGATCTACTCCCGCACGTCACTCGATCGTTCGGCCTTCGACCTCACCGAGATCGAAGCGCAGATCGCTGAAGAGGAAGCCCGCCATTGGGATCTTCGTGTCGAGGTGGCTCGGTTGCAGAACCCGGAGCGCATCGCCGAGAAGGCCAACAGCATGGGGATGGTTTTTCCCACGCAGCGGGTCGGGCTCGAGGTGCCGGGAGTCGACGACGAGGAGCTCGATCCCGAATACCGCTGGGCACAGTTGAAAGCCCTCCTGAGCGCGCAGCCGTGATGGCTGCCTCAGCCGGGAACAGTGCATCTACGTCCCCGCCGCGGGTCGGGCGCCAAGCATTGAGTGCAAGACCGACATCCCAAGGAGGGGTTGAGGTGGAACGGCCGATCGCTGGCGGCCAGAGAGGTCACGACTTCTCGGTCTCCAGGGAGCCATAGCGTGGCGCGCCCCAAGTGGCGCGTTCCGGACGTCCGGCTTGCCATGGTCGGGGCGGTCTTTGTCGTCGCGTGGGTTGGCGTCGGGTTTCGGCTCGTCGACGTCCAGGGCATCCATTCCGATGACTACGCGGCACGCGGCTTCGATCAACGTGTCAAACACGAGGAGCTCCCGGCAGCTCGGGGCACGATTTTCGACCGTGATGGCGCGGAACTGGCGGTCACCGTGGACGCCGTCACCATCACCGCCGATCCAAGCCTCATCGCCGAGCCCGCCGTCGTGGCTCGCCTCCTTGCCCCCAAGCTGGGCGTAGATGAAGCGGTACTCGAAGAACGGCTTGGCCGCGATGCTCGGTTTGCCTACGTGGCCCGCCGGCTGGATCGCAAGACCGCCGACGAGATCAAGCAGCTGCTCACCGACCTCGACCTCGATGGCTTCTACTTCGAGACCGAACCGCACCGCGTCTACCCGGCCGGGCCGCTGGCCGCCCAGGTCCTCGGGTTCGTTCGCGACGACGACGGGGTCGGTCTCGAAGGCATCGAGTACCAATACAACGACATCCTGATCGGCACCGCCGGCAGCCAGATCGTTGAACGCGATCCGGGGGGCCGTCCGATTCCTCAGGGCCAGTACATCGTTCAACCGCCCGAGCACGGGGTGAGCCTGGTGAGCACACTGGATCAGGAGATCCAGTATGCCGCCGAACAAGCGCTGCTCGCCGCCATCGAGAGGACCGATGCCGTCGGTGCTACCGCCATCGTGTTGGAGGTCAAGACGGGCGAGATCCTGGCGATGGCGACCGTACCCACCTACGACCTCAACGATCGGACCGGCGTCGACGCTGCGCTGTTCCGCAACCGCGCCGTCTCTGACATGTACGAACCGGGGTCGACGGCCAAGGTCGTCACCATCGCCGCCGCGCTCGAGGAGGGCCTGGTTGAAACCTCCACGATCGTGACCGTCCCGGCCGAGTATGTGATCGAACTCGAGACCGAACCGAAGGTCTACACGGACGTTGGTCGCACCTACGAAGAGGACATGACGGTCGCCGAGATCGTTTCGCGGTCGTCCAACATCGGCACCATCCTCATCCAGGACATGATCGGCAACGACATCCACTACCGCTACCTCGCCGCCTTCGGACTCGGCCAGTTGTCGTCGGGGAGTTTCCCGGGCGAGGCAACCGGAACCCTGCGGCCGGCGGCGGATTGGTGCGATACCACCTGTGGCCCCAACACCGCCATCGGCTACCGAGTCGACGTCACCCCGCTGCAGATGGCGGCGGTGTTCGCCACCATCGCCAACAACGGCGTGTGGGTCGAACCGCACATCGTGCATGAGGTAATCAATCCCGACCTGAGCCGCGAGCGGTACGAACCCGTCAAGCGCCCCGTGCTGTCTGAGCACACTGCCCGCATCATGCAGCGTCTCCTCCAGGGTGTCGTTGAGTCATCGCGCGGTACCGGCCGGCGGGCCGCGGTCGAGGGGTACACGGTGGGCGGCAAGACCGGCACTACGGAGAAGTATCTGCCGGAGTTGCAGGGCTACAGCGGAGACGACCACATCGCCAGCTTCATCGGCTTGGCTCCGGTCTCGGACCCGCAAATCGTCGTCGCTGTGGTGCTCGACTCTCCGCACGGGCTCAACGAGAACGGTGACGAGCTCTACTTCGGAGGTGTCTCGGCCGCTCCTGTGTTCGCCGAGATCACCGAAGCCGCCCTGCACCAGTTGGGGGTTGCCCCTGATGCCCGCTGATGTGACCGTTGCGGATGTGGCGGCCGCTCTCGGAGTGGTCCACCACGGTCCGAATCCCATCGTGCGCGACGTGCACCACAACTCGGCGGCGGTCGAACCGGGAACCATGTTCGTCGCCGTACGCGGCGTGACTCGAGACGGCCACGAGTTCATCGACGCCGCCCTCGCCAATGGTGCCGCTGCCCTGGTGGTCGAGGAACCAAGAGATACCGACGTGGCGCAAATCGTGGTCTCCGACGCTCGCGCCGCGCTCGGCATTGCCGCCGCCACGGTGCACGGGCACCCCGCGGACCAGATGGTCGTTATTGGGGTGACCGGCACCAACGGGAAGACCACGGTGACGCACATGATCGAATCAATCGTTGCCGCGGCAGGCCGCGTTCCCGGAATCATCGGGACCATCGGGGCCAGGGTGGCGGGAGACCCCGTCGAGCTGGCCCGGACGACGCCGGAGGCAAGCGACCTGCAGCGGCTGCTGGCCCAGATGACGGCGGCAGGCGTCGAGGTCGTCGCCCTCGAGGTGTCATCGCATGCGCTGGCGTTGCGGCGGGTCGCCGGCGTGTGCTTCCAGGTTGCTGCCTTCACCAACCTCTCCCAGGATCACCTCGACTTCCATTCCGACATGGAGGACTACTACCTCGCCAAGGCGGCTCTGTTCACCCAGGAGTGCTCCCATCACGCCGTGGTCTGGACCGACGACCCCTGGGGCGCTCGCCTGGCAGGCGAAGCGCAGATTCCCGTCACGACCGTCGGGACCGCCGCCGACGTCTCCGCCACCGAGGTCGTTTCCCGCATCGAGGGCAGCAGCTTCACGATGATCGTCGGGGGCGAGCGGCACGAGGTGAACCTGCCGCTCCCCGGCCGCTTCAACATCGCCAACGCACTCATCGCCGCCGCCTGCGTGATCAACAGCGGGATGACGCCCGCCGAGGCGGCCCGCGGTCTCAGCTTCCTGCCCGCGGTGCCGGGGCGCTTCGAACTCATGCCGATCGAGGCGCCGTTCACTCTGATCATTGACTACGCCCATTCGCCCGACGCCATCGACGCCGTCATCACTGAGGTCCGCGCTCTCGATCCTGGCCGCATCACTGCCGTTATCGGCGCCGGGGGCGATCGTGACCGAGACAAGCGGCCGCTGATGGGAGCAGCCGCCGCCCGTGCCGACCGAGTGATCCTGACCTCGGACAACCCACGTTCCGAGGATCCTGCGCAGATCGCCTCCGAGATCGCCGCCGGTATCCGGCCGGGCGGCAACGTCGTCGTCGAACTGGACCGACGCCGCGCCATTCACCTCGCGCTCGCCGGCGCCCACCGGGGCGACGTGGTGTTGATTCTCGGCAAGGGCCACGAACCCGGTCAAGAATTCGCCGACGGACGGATTGAGCCCTTCGACGACTCCGTCGTCGCAATCGAGGAGTGGGACAGCATCGTTTCCGCCCGCGGGGAGCAGGCAACATGACAACACACCTGGGCTGGTCGCTGGCCGCAGTCGCCGCGGCGTGTGGGGGAGAACTGCACGGACCGGCCGATCCGATGATCGGACGCGTCGGCATCGACTCGCGTGATGTCGAAGCCGGCGAGCTGTTCGTCGCCGTGGCCGGAGAGACCTTTGACGGACACGATTATGCCGCCGACGCCGTTGAGTCGGGTGCGGCTGCCGTTGTGGTCGACGTTGCCCGCGACGTCGAATGCGTGCCGAGAATCGTGGTCGCCGACACCCTGGCCGCCTTGCGCGACTTGGCTGCGAAGCGGCGTGCCGAGCTCGCCACGCCGGTGGTTGCCATCACTGGGAGCAGCGGCAAGACCTCGACCAAGGACCTGTTGGCTGCCGCTCTGCCCGGAGCGTGGGCTTCGCCGCGTTCGTTCAACAATGAGGTCGGCGTGCCGCTCACGGTGCTGCAAACTCCCGACGACTGCCGCTACCTCGTCGTCGAGGTCGGCTCCCGAGGGGTGGGCCACATCGATTGGTTGATGCCGGCGGTTCGACCCGACGTTGCCGTGATCACCAACCTCGGTGTCGTGCACCTCGAGACGTTCGGCACCGAGGAGCGGCTTGCCGACGCCAAGTGGGAGTTGGCTGCCGGGCTCGAGAGCGGTGGCACGGCGGTGCTTCCCGCCGGAGAGCCTCGCCTCGCTCGCCCCCACGACGGCCCAACAATCACGTTTGGCGGCGGAGCCGCCGCAGACGTGAGGTTCACCGACGTCGTGCTCGACGGCTCAGGCCGACCCACCTTCACGCTGCACACCCCGCAGGGGACCCGGTCGGTGGAGCTGGCCATGGCCGGGCATCACCAGGCAGCCAATGCTTCGGCCGCGGTAGCCGCCGGCCTGGCACTGGGAGTCGACCTCGACACCCTGGTGGCCGGACTCGAACGGGCCGCCGGATCACCGTGGCGGATGGAAATCCACCGCGGCAGCCTCACCGTCGTCAACGATGCCTACAACGCCAACCCCGACTCGGTGGAGGCTGCGCTGCGGACGGTTGCCGAGCTGCCCGGCAGGCACATCGCCGTGCTCGGCCGGATGGCAGAGCTAGGCCCGGTCGAAGCGACCGAACACGTCCGCATCGGCCAACTTGCCGCACAACTGGGCTACGCCGCGGTCGTTGTGGTTGGTGACGATGCCGGGATCGCCGCAGGCTCGGGCCGCTTGGCCCGACCCGTGCCCGACGCCGCCACGGCAAACGCGGTGCTGCGCGAATACCTGCGAGACGGCGATGTCGTGCTCGTGAAGGCATCGCGCGCCGTCGGTCTGGAGACGTTGGCACTGGGGCTGGTCGAGGAGTACGCGCTGTGATTTCACTGCTGTTCGCCGCCGGAATTGCCTTCGTTGTCACGATCTTTGGCACCCCCATCGCGATCAGGGCGCTACGCAAGCGCGGCATCGGCCAGTTCATTCAGGAAGAACTTGAAGGTCACATGCACAAGCGGGGCACGCCAACCATGGGTGGCATTGTGATGCTGGTGGCGGTTCCACTTGCCTTTGCGCTCGCCCATCTCCGGCTGTGGACGTCGGGAGAAGGGCTGGACTTCCGCGTCCTTCCTTTCAGCCCTCAAGGCTGGTTGGCGCTGTTCGCACTCCTCGGAATGGGGGCGATCGGGTTTGCCGATGACTTCACCAAGTACGCCAGAAAGCGCAACCTGGGGCTGTCGAAACGCTGGAAGTTCCTCGGTCAACTCGTCATCGCCGGCCTGTTCGCCTGGGGCGCAGTGGCGGCCGGCGTCAGCACCGAACTCTCGTTTACCCGCGATGTCGGATGGGACCTGGGTCCGTGGCTCTACGCGGTCCTGGTGCTTCTGATGCTGACGGCGACGGCCAACGCGGTGAACCTGACCGACGGGCTCGACGGCTTGGTTGCCGGCTCCGGTGCTCTGGTCTTCGGGGCCTACATGCTCGTTGCCTTCTGGCAGTTCCGTAACTTCGATTTCTACGGAGTCGAGGGGGCGCTCGACCTCGCGATGGTTGCCGCCGCCATGGCGGGTACGGTCGGTGGATTCCTGTGGTGGAACGCGGCGCCGGCGAAGATCATCATGGGTGACACCGGGTCGCAGGCGCTAGGTGGCGGGCTGGCCGCGCTCGCCTTGCTCACCAGCACTCAGATGCTGCTCATCGTGCTCGGCGGACTGTATGTGCTGATCACCATGTCGGTGATTCTCCAGGTCTTCTCGTTTCGGGTGTTCGGCAAGCGGATCTTCCGGATGGCGCCGCTGCATCACCACTTCGAACTCGCCGGATGGCCGGAGACGACGGTGATCATCCGGTTCTGGATCATCAGCGGCATCATGGTCGCTGTCGGCGTTGGCATCTTCTACGGCGACTGGGCCGTCGCCAGTGAGGGGGTGCTGCCGTGAACGTGCTCATCCTCGGTGCCGCCGTCAGCGGTACTGCCGCCGCACACCTGGCCCGCCGCCTCGGCCTCGGCGTCGAGATCTACGACCAGCAAGCAGCTGCGCTCAGCTCACTACAGGCCGAAGGTTTTGTTGTCCATTCGGGGCCTTGGACCCCGCATCTGCTCGAGGACGTTGATCTTGTTGTCACCAGCCCTGGCATTCCGGAGGCCGCCGACCCGATCGTCGACACCCTTGCTGCCGGGATTCCCCTGTGGAGCGAGATGGAATTTGCGGCCCGGCACATCGACGCTCCCTACCTCGCCGTGACGGGCACCAACGGCAAGACCACGGTGGCCGAAGCGACGGCCGCCATGCTCGAGCACGCCGGGGTGAAGGTCTGCGCCGCCGGCAACATCGGGACTGCGTTGTCGGCGGTCGTCGGTGAGCCATGGGACGTGGTGGTGGTCGAGGCGTCGAGCTTCCAGCTGCGTTTTGCCGACACCTTTCACCCCGTGGCCGCGGCTCTGCTCAACGTGGCTCCAGATCACCTCGACTGGCATGGGACCGAAGACGCCTATGCCGCGGCCAAGGCCCGCATCTACGCCAACCAAACCCCGCAGGACATCCTGGGGTTCGATGCCGACGATCCCGGTGCCGTCGCCGCCGTGGCCGGGGCTACATCGATTCTCATCCCGATTTCGGGCCGGCGCCTGCCTGACGGAGGCAACGGAGTCGACGGTGACGCCGTGGTCATCGGCGAAATGGAGCTGCCGCGGCCGAACTTGGATGAGTCCTTTCTGGTGGACCTTGTCGCGGCGGGGACCTTGGCGCGCCACGTCGGCGCCGACCGGGGGAGTGTTGCCACCGTGATGGCGACCTTCGAGCCCGGGCCGCATCGCCGTGCGGTGGTCGGAGCATGGGATGGCGTGACCTGGGTCGATGACTCCAAGGCAACCAACCCACACGCCGCGGTTGCGGCCGCCTCGGCCTATCGCGATGTTGTGCTCATCGCCGGGGGGAGAAACAAGGGTCTCGACCTGGCTCCGCTGGCTGCCGTGCCATCGGTGCGACATATCATCGCCCTCGGCGAAGCCGCCGGTGACCTTGCGACCGCTGCTCCGGGGCGGGTGACGCTGGTGGACACGATGAACGCAGCAGTGGTGGCTGCCGACCGATTGGCGACACCGGGTACCACCGTGTTGCTTGCCCCCGGGTGTGCCAGCTTCGACATGTATCGCTCATACGGCGAGCGCGGAGAGCAATTCCGCCGCCTCGTCATCGACCACAAGGGAGGGGACGATGGCAAGTAGGGTCACGCCCATCACCCGGGCTCGCTCATTCGGCCGAGTGGCAGTTGCCCGCAGCGCCAACGAGCGCACCGCAGTACTGCTGATGGTCCCCGTGGCCATGCTCCTCATCATCGGCCTCGGCGCTCTGATGTCGGCCTCGTCTGTCGTAGCAATTCGCGAGACCGGCGACAAGCTGTACTACTTCAAACGGCAGCTCATCTGGATCGCCCTCGGTCTCGGCGCCTTCCTGATTGCGGTGCGGATTCCCTATCGCTGGTATGCCCGCCTGGCCGCCGGGCTCCTGTTCGTCGCGATTGCCGGTCTGGTGGCCACCCTATTCGTGGGCTCCGTCCGCGGTGGGGCGCGGCGGTGGATCGACGTTGGCCCCCTCAGCCTCCAGGTCAGCGAATTCGCCAAGTTCGCGGTGATCGTCTACCTGGCCCAGGCGCTGTCGCGCAAGGAGGCATACCTCCACAAGTTCGGCCACGTCTTCTGGCCGGTCGCCACCTCACTGGGGATCGTCGGCGTGCTGCTGCTGGCGCAACCAGATCTCGGTACCACGCTGCTGATCGCTGCCGCGGCGTTCGCCGTCCTGTTCGCTTCGGCAGCCCCGATGCGTCACGTGATCTCCCTGGCGGCCATGGGTGGGATTGGGGCCGTCGCCCTTGCCTACGTTCAGCCCTACCGCTGGGAGCGGGTGACCTCGTTCTTGAATCCTGAAGCCGATCCGCTCGGCTCAGGTCTGCAATCGATCCAGAGCCTGGTGGCGCTGGGGACGGGCAGTTGGTTCGGCGTCGGACTCGGGGCTTCCCGGGCCCGGTGGTCATTTCTGCCAAACGCCCACACCGACTTCATCTTCTCGATCATCGGCGAAGAAACCGGCCTGGCCGGGTCCATGGCCGTTGTTGCCCTCTTTGTCATGTTTGCGTTCGTCGGCACCCAGCTGGCGATGAAGGCGCCCGACCGTTTCGGCCGCCTCCTCGCCATCGGCATCGTGGCGTGGCTCTCGGCTCAGGCGCTCGTCAACATCGGGGGCGTGGTCAGGGTGCTTCCCATCACCGGCGTCCCGCTGCCGTTCGTGTCGAGCGGCGGCAGCGCCATGATCGTGAACCTGGCCGTCATCGGAGTGCTCGTCAACATCGCCAGGACCACCCGCACCCCCGAAGCAGCATCCGGGACCCGGCGCGCATGACGTACGCTTTCGCTGCCGCCGGAACCGGGGGCCACGTGTATCCGGCGCTGGCCACCGCCGACGCACTGGTGGCGACCGGCGTCCCGCCCGGGGACATCGTGTTCTTCGGCGGCGACCGGATGGAGATCGAAGCGGTCCCCGCAGCCGGCTACGAGCTCGTCAGAAGTGACATCCGGGGGCTGCGCCGCTCCCTGTCACCCGACAACCTCAAGCTGCCCATGGTGGTGCGCAAGGCGACCCGGGAGATGGAAGCCGCGATGCGAGAGCGCGGTGTCAAGGTCGTGATCGCGTTCGGAGGGTATGTGGCAGTGCCGGCGGCACGGGCCGGGCGTCGGATCGGCGCCACCATTTTCCTCCACGAACAGAACGCCGTCCCCGGCCTCGCCAACCGCTACATCGCCTCACAGACGCGAACGTCCTTTGTGGCGTTCCCGGAGGCCGCGGCACGGCTCCGCCACGCCAAGCTGGTCGGCAATCCACTGCGGCCGGCGTTCGCTTCGTACGACCGTGCCGCGTTGCGGCCCGAAGCTCTCAGCCGCTACGGACTGGCCGACGATGTCATCGTCATCGGCGTTCTTGGGGGCAGTCTCGGCGCCAAGGTGCTCAACGACGTGACCGCTCGCATCGTCGCCGATGCTGAGCCGGGAGAGATGGCCGTGCTCCACTTGACCGGCAAGATCCACATCGATGACGTTCGCCCCGAGGCCGAGCGATCGGCCGTTGTGTGGCGGGCGCTGGCCTTCGAGGAAGAGATGCAGTACTTCTACGCGGCCGCGGACATCGTGCTGTCGCGGGCTGGTGCCCTCACCGTGAGCGAGCTTGCGGCCACGGGCACCCCTGCCGTTGTGGTCCCCTACGCCGCCGGGACCGCGGACCATCAGGCGGCGAACGTGGCACATCTCGAGTTGGCCCAGGGAGCCGTCGTCGTACCCGAAGCGGACATCGATCGAGCCGCAGTCGAGATCCAACAACTCGCCGCTGATCCAGCCCGTCGGGCCGCGATGGCTGCAGCCGCCGCCGAGGTCGGGCGGCCCGATGCCGCCACCGTGATTGCTACCGCATTGAGGGAGGCGGCTGATGACCGCTAGCGACCCACTGCAGCTCGCCGGGCTGGCAACCATTCACATCGTCGGCGCCGGCGGCTCCGGGATGAGCGCCCTGGCGAAACTGCTGTCCCAACTCGGCCACGAGGTCACGGGCTCAGACCTCAAGCCCGGGCGCGCGCTCAACGCTCTTGCCGATCTCGACATCACCACATGGGTCGGCCACCGCCCGGAGCGGATTGCCGGGGTCGACCTGGTGGTCGCTTCGTCGGCCGTTCCCGAGAGTGATCCTGAGTTGGTTGCTGCCCGCGATGCCGGCGTGCCGACTTGGTCTCGGCCCCTGCTGCTCGATGCGATCACCGCCGCGATGCCTGCCATTGGTTTCACGGGGACCCACGGCAAGACCACCAGCACCGCATTGGCGGTCACCGCACTGCGGGCGGCTGATCGCGATCCGACGTTCATCGTCGGCGGAGAGATGGTCGCCTACCAATCCGGGGCACATCTCGGCGAACCCGACTTGTTTGTGCTCGAAGCGGACGAGGCGTTTGGAACCTTTCGTCATCTTCACCTCAACGCTCTCGGCGTTACCAGCGTCGAGGCCGACCACCTGGACTACTACGGGAACGTTGCGGCGCTCGAGGAAGCGTTTGCACTTGTCGCCAACCGAGTCGAAGGCCCGGTCGTCGGCTGCATCGACGACCCGGGAGTGCGGCGACTCGCCGAACGGGCGCCGGTGATCGGGTACGGGTTCGACCGCGCCTCCCGTTGGCAGATTCGGGATTTTGTCCACGGCAGTGGAGAGGTGCGGTTCGTGCTTCACGGCCCCGACGGAGGGGTCCCGGTGACCGTCCCGCGCCCGGGGGAGCACATCGCTCGCGACGCTGCCGGCGTGCTCGCTCTGCTGGGCGAGCTCGGTCATGATCTGGCTGCTGCTGCCGCCGGGTTGGCGCACTTCGCCGGGGTCAAACGACGCTTTGAGGTCCGAGCCCGCCTCGGCGGCGTGACCATCGTCGACGACTAC
The DNA here is from genome assembly GCA_963704825.1 of uncultured Acidimicrobiia bacterium. Classification (GTDB taxonomy): domain Bacteria; phylum Actinomycetota; class Acidimicrobiia; order Spongiisociales; family UBA5794; genus CAVPHV01. The sequence continues at coordinate 158,437 of CAVPHV010000018.1, read as the reverse complement.
GCCCATCACCCCACGGAGATTGCTGCCACCATCGCCGCCGGCCGCGGCGGCGGATGGGACCGCGTCGTTGCCGTGTTCCAACCACACCGCTACAGCAGAACCGCCGACCTCGCACCGGCGTTTGGGTTGCCGCTGGCGAATGCCGACCGGGTGATGGTGACGGACATCTACGCGGCCGGGGAAGCGCCGCTTCCCGGGGTGTCGGGGAGGTTGGTAGCCGAGGCCGTGGCCGCCGCCGGCGGCAACGTGGAGTATGTGGCGGCCCTGAGCGAAGTTCCCGGGGTCCTGGTACCCGAGCTGCGAGCCGGCGATCTCGTGCTGCTGCTCGGTGCCGGCGATGTCAATTCGATCGCCGACGATCTCGCCGCTCTGCTCGGAGCAGACCGATGAGTGGGTTTGCGCCCCTGGTGGACGACGGCTTGGTCGCCGAGCACGTCCCGCTCGGCCCGCTGACCACCTATCGGTTTGGCGGTCCGGCGCAGTGGTATGCCGAAGTGGAGAGTGCCACCGATTTGGAGCGAGTCCTGGCGGCGCGCCGTGACGCCGGGGTTGATCTCCTGATGCTGGGACGGGGCAGCAATCTTCTGGTGGCAGACACCGGCTATCCGGGTGTCGTGGTGCGACTCGGTGGCGATTTTGCCGTGGTGTCCATTGCGACAGATGGCATCGTCGTCGCGGGCGGTGCCGTCTCGCTACCGATGCTGGCGCGGCATGCCGCCAAGGCCGGTCGCGGCGGGCTGGAGTGGTACGTGGGCATTCCCGGTTCTGTCGGTGGCGCACTGCGGATGAACGCCGGTGGCCACGGCAGCGATACCGGTGAGTGGCTGCTCGATGCTGAGGTGATGGATGCCGGGACGGGAGACATCACCACCCGCGATGTCGCCGGGCTCGATCTGTCGTACCGGCACAGCAATCTGACAGATGCCGATATCGTGCTCTCCGCTCGCTACAGGTCGATCGCTCGCGATCCCGCCGAGGCGGAGGCACTGATTCGCCAGATCACCCGCTGGCGGCGGGAACACCAGCCGGGCGGGACACTCAACGCCGGCAGTGTCTTCAAGAATCCGCCGGGCGACGCCGCCGGACGGATCATCGACGCAGCGGGGCTCAAGGGGTATCGATGCGGCGGAGCCGCCGTTTCCGAGCGCCATGCCAACTTCTTCGTGGCCGAGGCGGGTGCCTGCGCCCAGGACATCTACGACCTGGTGTGGGCGGTGCGCCGCCGGGTCGGCGAGGCGGTCGGCGTGTGGTTGGAGCCGGAAATCCGCTTCGCCGGCGTTTTTGCTGCCAATGATGACTCCCGCCAGCCACAGGAGGCGAGATGAGCACGGTGGTCGACGGACGGATTGCCGCACGACGCAGGAAGGTACGCGAGGCCGGAGCCCGCCGCCGGTTGCGCCGCGTGCTCGGCTTTGTTGCTCTTGCCGGTCTGGCCGGGTTCGTCGGTTGGTTGTTCTTCCAGTCCTCGCTTCTGGCCCTGTCCACGATCGAGGTGACGGGCCATACCAATGCCCCGGCCGAAGAGATCGTGGCGCGATCGGGTCTGACGGCTGGGATCCCGACCATCACGGTGGACGAGGCCGGCATAGAGGCTGCGCTCGAGGCCGACCCATGGGTCGCCAAGGCCCAGGTGCGAGTCACCTGGCCGGGCACCGTCGAAGTCACCATCCTCGAGCACATTCCTGCCGGCTGGGTCGCGTCGGGCAAACGTTGGGTCTTGGCCTCTGCCGCGGGAGCGGTCCTCGTTTCCGCGGCGGAACCACCCGAGGGTGCACCCGTCATTGATGTCGGGTCGAAGAGCGTCCGACCCGGAGAGGTGTTCAAAGGGCCGGTGGTCGTCGGTGCACTCGAGTTTGCCGGCAGCCTGCCTGCGTCTCTGGCGGCCGGTGCGGTCGTGACGAGCGGAGAGTATGGCCTCGAAGCCGAGATCGCCGGACACCACGTGGTGCTCGGCCGGCCAGACGATATGGCCGCCAAGGCGCGCGCCATGGCGGCGTTGGCCGACGCCGGACTTGCCCCCGACGCGGTCGTCAACCTGGTGTCGCCGACCTGGCCCGCAGTGACCAGCCCTAAACCCAACGTTGAGAGTTCGCATCAGGTAGGTGCCGAGCCTCAACCTTCAGGCTAACCTTATGGTCGAGCCTCAAGGGAGCAAATCCATGACGACTGAATCGCGGTCCCCGCACAGCTATCTCGCCGTGATCAAGGTGGTCGGCGTTGGCGGCGGTGGCGTCAACGCTGTGAACCGCATGATCGAAGGCGGTGTTGGTGGCGTTGAGTTCATTGCCATCAACACCGACGCCCAAGCCCTGTTGATGTCCGACGCCGATGTGAAACTGGACATCGGCCGAGATGCCACGCACGGTCTCGGCGCCGGCGCCAATCCGGAGATCGGTCGCGAGTCCGGTGACGCCCACCGAGAAGAGATCGAAGACGCCCTCAAGGGCGCCGACATGGTGTTCATCACCGCCGGAGAGGGTGGTGGCACCGGCACGGGAGCGGCTCCCGTGGTCGCCGAGGTGGCCCGCTCGATCGGGGCACTCACCGTCGGCGTCGTGACGCGGCCGTTTGGTTTCGAGGGAAGACGCCGATCGGTGCAGGCCGAGCAGGGCATCCAAGACCTCAAGCAGGCCGTCGACACCCTGATCATCATCCCCAACGAGCGACTCCTCGAGATCGCCGACCCGAAGACCCCGATTCTCGAGGCCTTCAAGATGGCGGACGAGGTGCTCACCAGCGGCGTCAAAGGCATCACCGACCTCATCACCACACCCGGTCTCATCAACGTCGACTTCGCGGACGTGAAGGCCGTGATGAGCGACGCCGGATCTGCCGTGATGGGTATCGGCCAATCCACCGGGGAAAACCGGGCCGAGCAGTCGGCCGCCAAGGCCATTGCCAGTCCTCTGTTGGAGACGTCGATGGAGGGCGCCCGTGGCGTCCTGCTGTCGATTGCCGGGCCTGCAGACATGACGCTGCATGAGGTCAGCGTTGCGGCCGGGATGATCGCCGACCACTCGGACGGCGATGCCAACATCATCTTTGGCGCAGTGGTTGACGACTCGCTGGGCGACGAGATGAGGGTGACGGTCATCGCAGCCGGTTTCGACCGCGATCGCCGGCTCACCAGGCCGTCACCGAGCGCAACATCCTCATACGAGTCGGTGGCTGCGGATCTCCTCCCGGAGCCAGCCGAGGATGATCTCGACATCCCTGGTTTTGTCCAGGGATGATTCGGCCCGGCGGGTTCCGAGGCGCCGCCTTCGGAACCGCAGCTGAGGGAGACGCCCGAGTCGATCTCGAGGCGCGTGCTGCGTTCTCCGCCGCAGTGGGCGTCACCGACGCGTGGGCCTTCGTCTCTCAGGTTCACGGGGCAACCGTGATCGAGGCTCGTCGCCCCGGCAACCTGGGGGAAGCCGATGTGATCTTCACGACCCGGCCCGGCCTGCCGGTGGCCGTTGGAACCGCCGATTGTGTTCCAATCATCCTGGAGGGTCCCGACGTCGTCGCGGTTGTCCACGCCGGGTGGCGCGGTTTTGTTGCCGGCGTTGTCCCGGCGGCCATCGCGGCCGTTGCCAAAACAGGCGCTCGTCTAGAGCGAGCAGCAATTGGTCCCGGCATCGGGAGTTGCTGCTACGAGGTCGGCAGCGAAGTGGCCGAGCACTTTGCCGACTATCTGGGAACCACCACCTGGGGAACGACCAGCATCGATCTTGTCGCCGCGGTGGCCGACCAACTGGCACCGCTCGAGGTATGGAGCGCCGACGCCTGCACCTACACCTCCGAACGACTGTTCTCCTACCGCCGCAACCGCACCACCAACCGCCAGACAACGGTCGCATGGCTGCCGACGGGCTGAGCCGGGTACGGGATCGGATCGACGCCGCGGCGGCCCGGTCGGGCCGTGCCCCAGAGTCGGTGCGGCTCGTTGCGGTGTCGAAGGGCAGAACGGTCGACGAGATCCTGGCGGCCTACCAGGCCGGACAGCGAGACTTCGGAGAGAATCGTGCTCAGGAGATGGCGGCCAAGGTGCCGGAACTACCCGGTGACATTCGCTGGCACTTCGTCGGTCCGGTGCAGCGCCGCAAAGTGAAGGTGATCAGGCCGCTGACCCACCTCCTCCACTCGCTCGATCGAGTCGCCTTGGCCGTCGCCTGGTCTGCGGGCGAGTCGCCGCCGCCCGCCACCTTGCTCGAAGTCAACATTGGCGCTGAGCCGCAGAAGCACGGCGTGCTGCCCGCAGAGGTCGATGAAACCCTCTCGACCATGGCCGAGTTCGGCATTGAGCCGTGCGGCTTGATGGTCATCCCACCTGCTCCCGACGCCGCCGCAGACAGCCGGGCATGGTTCGCGCAGCTGCGTGAGTTGCGGGACGCACTGCTCCCCGGATATCCCGACCTGATCGAACTCTCGATGGGGATGACTGATGACTTCGAGGTCGCCATTGAAGAGGGCGCGAGCATCATTCGCGTGGGACGGGCTATCTTTGGGGCCTGAGTAAGGATCACCGCCGGTCGCAGAAGCGTGGAGAGAGTCGATGGCATCGGTTTGGCAGAAGACGCTGTTCTACCTTGGTCTCGTTGACGACGATCAAATCGAGGCAGCTGAGGAGGCGTCGGCCAAGGCGCCACAGGCCCAGGTGCGCACGGTCGAACCCCCTCGGCCCGTAGTGCACAGCGGGGCAGCACCTTCGGCGGCAGCCCCCGCTTCCGCCCCGGCCGCGCCACCGCCTCCTCCCCGCGCCCAAGGCCAGGTGGCGGGCCGGCGGATCGAGCCACCCTCCCAGCAACGGCGCCGTATCTCGGGCAACCCGGAGCACGCTGAAGCCGGAGTGCTGGTGCGGACCAACGCCGGCGGAACCGACTACGGAGGTCCGATCGGTCGCCCGCTCGGCTACGAATCATCCGCAGGACAGGCCGAGATCATCGCGGCCAGAACCTTTACCGACGCCCAAACCTTGGCCGACCACCTGCGCAACGACCATCCGGTGGTGCTGGACCTGCGCAACGCGGAGGCCGCCATGGTGCGACGACTCGTCGACTTCGCCAGCGGTCTCACTTACGGATTGAGCGGTCGCATGGTCAAGATCGCCCAGGGTGTGATTCTGGTGACACCGCCCGCGGTGTCGATCGGGATGGAAGAGCGCCGCCGGCTCGCCGGCCTGGGCCTCTACACCGTCCCGATCGAGAGTTGATCTCGACCCATGGGCATCGTCTGCTTCGCGCTCGACATCGTCTTCTACGCCGTGATTCTCTGGGTGATCTTGAGCTGGGTGGTCAGCTTCGGGCGGCTCTCTTGGGGTCATCCGGTTCGCAAGCTGTACGACTTCCTCGCCAGGTTGATCGACCCGGTGCTGCGGCCGATCCGATCAGTGCTTCCGCCGGTCAGGATCGGAGGCGGTGGACTCGATCTCTCGCCGCTCGTTCTCATGTTCGGCCTGATCATCCTGCGCGGCTTGGTGTGCTGATCACCGATCTGCGGCACCCGACCAACAACCCCTGGTTTGTCAAGACCACTCTGAGTAGTATCGACCTATGGACCTGACATCCCAAGAGGTCGCGGCGATCCGGTTCGCGGGTACCCGCTACGTCTACAACCGACGTGAAGTCGACGCGTTCGTACGACGCGTGGCCACGACGTTGCGCGACCAGGAACGGGAACTGGCCCGGATCAGAGCTCGGATGGCGGCGCTCGAACATGCCCTGGATGTGGCGCACGCGGCACGTACCTCGCGGGCCAAGGCATCAACGCAACGGCGCCGGGCTCTCGATCAGGCGATTCGTGTGGCCGGCGCCCCCCGTCCTGCGGGGAGCACGCCGACGGCGTGGGAGGACCTCAATACCGGCGCCTGGGAAGCGTGGCAAGCGACCATGGAAGCTGAATACCATGCCGCAGCACAGTTGGACATGGCACGTGAGGATGCCCGACGGATGCGTGGCTGCGCAACGGCACTTGCCATTGAGATCGAAGGGGCAGCGGGCACCGAGGCCATCACCCTCCTGGCGGCCGCCGAGCGGGTAGCTGCTGAGTCATCGGGTTCGAGCCAGGCAGATGAGGATGTGGCTGAGTCCCCGGCCGCCGGAGATGATGTGGCCGATGCCCGGGCGAAGGCAGCGGAGATCCTGGACGTGGCGGAGCGCGAAGCAATGCGCGCCACCGAGGAGGCCACGGCCATGCTCGAGAAGGCTGAGGTGGCGGCACAACTGTTGACCGCGGCTGCCCAACAGGAGGCCGAGGCGCTCAACCGTCGCCTCGGGCAACTCCGCACCGCCGTGCGCCAGGCCGAGGACTACTACCGCGAGATCGCACCCGACACGGCGGACAAAGCCGCCCTGGCGGGAGATCTGATCGATCTCGATCTGAACGGTCTTGGGGATCTCGAGACTGCCGAAAAGGTGGCAGCAAAGGGCGACTCGCCCGAACCCACCGTGGAGATGGCCGAAGCCACCTTCGTCGATGGGCCGCGCGAACCAGACTTCTATCGGCGCAAGCTTGCGGGTCTGCGCGAACGGCTGGAGCAAACCATTTCGCCCGAGTAGGCGAGGCGGCCTTGTCAGTCGGCCGATCGGTTCCGGCCTCGAGGCTGGGAGCGTTCCACGGCCAACCAGAGCGGGTCACCGGCAATCTCGACTTCGGTGCCGGAGCCCGACTCGCCGATGCGGAGGGTGGTTGCCAACGTCTCTTCTGCAATGAGGCTCGCATAAGTGGCAAACGCGGCAGCCACCGGCGCCGCGGAGCTGTGCCAGCTCACCAGGACGCGATCGGAAACGGCAAAGTCGGCCTCTCGTCGCAGAGCTTGGATCCGGTTGATGATCTCGCGGGCCACGCCCTCGAGCACCAGTTCATCGGTGAGGTCGGTGTCGAGCGCGACCGACAACGGACCTTCAGCAGCCACAACCACACCATCGCGAGGCTCGCGCCCGACGACGACGTCCTCGGGCTCGATCCGCTCCCCGGCGACTTCGATGGCATTGCCGTCGAGCAGGCCGTCGAGCGCCTCATGGCTCAATGCCTCGATCGCGGTCGCAATCTCCTTGGTCCGGGGTCCGAGGCGAGGTCCCAGCGCCTTGAAGTTGGCCCGAGCCGAAAGGTGGACGAGATCGGTTTCGTGGCGCTCAACGACGACGGTACGCACGTTGAGCTCCTGAGCGATGAGCGCCTGGTGAGACCTGACGGCCTGGGCAGCCTCTTCGTCTCGAGTCACTACGGTCAGCCGGGAGAGAGGCTGGCGCACCTTCAGCTCGGTCCGCTTCCGTAGCGCCCTGCCGAGGTTCACGACGGTGCGTACGATGCTCATCGCCGACTCGAGTGCCTCGTCGATCACGGCGGGGTCGGCCTGTGGGTAGTCGGAGTGGTGCACGCTGTCGGGGACGACTCCAGCCGCTCCGTCGCGGACCAAGCGTTGGTACATCTCCTCTGTCACGAACGGGAGCACCGGTGCCGCTACCCGGGAGAACATCACCAGGACTTCGTAGAGCGTGGCGAACGCGGCGAGCTTGTCGGCGTCGTCGCCGACGCCGCGCTGGCTCCAGAAGCGTCGGCGTGAGCGACGGATGTACCAGTTGGTCAGATCGTCGATGAAGCCGAGGATTGGGGCGATCACCGCATAGAGGCGGTAGCCCTCCATCTCGCGATTGACCCCCCGGATCAGGGACTGCAATACCGAGATGATCCAACGATCGACCTCGGCGCGTTCGGAGACCGGCGGTGCTGCGGCCAGGTCAGCGGCGGTGATGCCATCGGCTTCGGCATACGTGGTGAAGAACGAAAAGGCGTTCCAGTACGGCAGGAGCACCGTGCGAACCACCTCGCGCACCCCGGCCTCCGAGAAGCGGAGGTTGTCGCCGCGCACCACCGGAGAGTCGATCAGGTAGGCCCGCAACGCGTCGGCGCCGAACTCATCGAGCACATGGTTCGGATCCGGGTAGTTCTTGAGACTCTTCGACATCTTGCGGCCGTCCTCGGCCAGGATGTGGCCAGTCACGATGCAATTCCGAAACGGCGGCTGATCGAAGAGTGCGGTTCCCAGAACGACCAAGGTGTAGAACCAGCCCCGGGTTTGGTCGATCCCCTCGGCAATGAAGTTGGCCGGGTAGCGCTGCTCGAAGCGCTCCTGGTTCTCGAACGGATAGTGGATCTGGGCGTAGGGCATCGAACCCGATTCGAACCAGCAATCGAGCACCTCGGGCACCCGTCGCATGATGCCGTCACACGTGGCACACGGGAAGGTGACCTCGTCGACGTACTGCTTGTGGAGATCCTCGAGCCAGACGCCCGACAGGTCCTGTAGCTCGGCGCGGGACCCGACGCAACGTCGCTCGTCGCAGGCGTTGCACACCCACACCGGGATGCAACTGCCCCAATAGCGATTGCGGCTGATCGCCCAGTCGCGGGCGCCCTCGAGCCAGTTGCCGAATCGCTTGGCACCGATGGCCTCCGGCACCCAGTGCACGTCACGGTTGAGGGCGGCCATCCGCTCGCGGAACGACTCAACGGCTACGAACCAAGTCGGGATGGCCTTGTAGATGAGTGGCGTTTCGGTCCGCCAGCAAAACGGGTACGAGTGGCGGATGCGTTCGTGACGCAGCAGAACGGTCCGCTCCTTCAACAGTTGGATGAGGGTGGAGTCGGCATCCTTGACGTTCTGCCCGGCCACCTCGGGAACCTGATCGGTGAAGCGAGCCTCGGCGTCGATCGGGTCGACCAACACGTCGAGTCCGGCGGCCTGCAATGCCAGGAAGTCCGCCTCCCCATAGGCAGGTGCCATGTGAACGAGACCGGTGCCTTCCTCGGTGTTCACCTCCGGGCTGGCGATGACACGGAATGCGCCGCGGTCGCGCTCCTCGCCGAAGTAGTCGAACGGCGGCTCGTACTCGGATCCGAGCAGTTGCTCGCCTGATGCTTGCGCAGTCACCGTGGCCGCTTCGCCGAAGTACTTCTCTTTGAGGTCGGCCGCCAGCCAATAGCGGCCCTCGTGACCAAACAGGTCACCCTCAACGCATACGTAGCGGAGTTCGGGGCCGACGGCCACGGCGAGGTTGCCGGGCAGCGTCCAGGGTGTCGTCGTCCATACGAGCAGGTAGTCGCCGGGGCGCGCCGGGCCGCTGCCCGAGACGATCCGCAGCCGCAGCGTGATGGCAGGGTCGTCGACGTCGCGGTAGTCGAGGTTGGCCTCGAAGTTCGACAGCGGCGTCGTGGCTCCCCACGAGTAGGGAAGAACCTTGAAGTCTTGGTAGATGAGGTCGTTGTCCCACAGCGACTTGAACACCCACCAGACGCTTTCCATGAAGTCGACATCGAGGGTCTTGTAGTCGTCCTCGAAATCCACCCAGCGACCGATACGGCGGGTCACCACCTCCCAGTCCTCGGTGGTGGTCTCGACCATGGCGCGGCATGCGTCGTTGAAGGCGCCCACCCCAAAATCGTTGATCTGGCGGGGTCCCGAGACACCGAGTTGCTTCTCGACTTCCATCTCGACGGGCAAACCGTGAGTGTCCCAACCAAACCGGCGTTCCACCCGGTGGCCCCGCATGGTCCAGTAGCGGGGCACGATGTCCTTGACGACGCCTTGGAGGATGTGGCCGTAATGGGGGCTGCCGGTGGCGAACGGCGGGCCGTCGTAGAAGGTGTACTCGCTCTCCGGTGGCCGCAGATTCACCGAACGCTTGAAGGCGTCGATCTCGTCCCAGAATGTCAGGATGCGGGCGTCGAGTTCGGCCAACTTCACCCGTGGGGGGACGCGGCTGAATCCGGCGCGAGATGGATTGGTTCCGGTCGGTTCGCTCATCGTTTCCTCGTCTTCGTCGAGACAGTTGGCTGGCGCCAATTGCCTGCCGGGACGAGGGGGCCCGCGGTACCACCCGGCTTGCCGGACAAACCCGGCCACTCTTGGTTCCGCTGTCGGGGGAGTTCCCGGCGGGTTCTACCTCCCGCGTTTTCGCAACGCAGACATCTTCCCGCAGCTCGGGGGTGATGTCCGTGCGGTTCCTCGGTGCCGACCTCGCACCAGGCGTCGGCTCGCTCCTACCGGGAAGGTCGCAGGCGCGTCCCCGTCATTGCTGTGATAAAGATGCTAGCGGTCGTGGTGGATAGGGGCGACGCCAGGTCCGGCTCGTTGCCGTTAGCCTCGTCGTCGTGACCGAGCCAAACCCATTCTCCCCACACCCCAACGGGACTTTGGTTGAGGTGTGGGTCGTCCCCGGTTCGAATCACACCAGAATCGCTGGTTGGTATGACGGTGCGCTCCGAGTCAAGGTGGCGGCTCCGCCCGAAGGTGGCAAAGCAAATCGTGCGGTGCTCGATCTGCTGCGGCGCACCACCAGAGCCCGCCGTGCGTGGCTGGTACGGGGCGCAACTTCGCGACGCAAACAGGTCGTACTGGAGGAGATCAGCCCTCGTCAGGCGGCTCGGCTCCTCACGAAGTGATCTTGGCCCCCACGACCTCACGCCGGCACGGTGCTATGGTCTCGCCCACAAAACCCCCGCGGGCAGGTGCAAATGGCCAGGAAGTTGGCGAAATCGACCCTCACCCGGCTTCAAGTGAGGTTGGAGGATGAGCGGGCTCGACTCGAGGCGATGATCGACGAGTTCGATCGGCGACGCGAGCAGAGTCGGCTGGCGGAAACCAGTTCCGAGCACAACGCTGATCCCGACAATGCTGATGGCGGTTCTCTGGCCTTCGAGATGGAGATGGATCTGTCAATCGAGCAGAACACCAAGGAATTGCTCGAGAAGATCGAGCGGGCTCTCAAGCGGATGGACGAGGGAACCTACGGCGTTTGTGAGGTGTCGGGCAAGCCGATCCCGCTTGCTCGTCTCGAGGCCCTGCCGTACGCAACCACGACGGTCGAGAACGCCGGTCGGGTGTGAGCAAACGCACTATTGCGGTGGTCGTTGCGGCGATCATCGTTGTCCTCGATCAGATCACCAAGGCGTGGGCCGTGGCGGTGGCGAGCGATGAGCCGATCACGATTATCGACGGCTGGTTCCAAATACTCGTGGCGCGCAACCCCGGAGCCTCCTTCTCGAAGTTCACCAGCGGTGGCCAGATCATCGCGCTCATCGCCGTCGGCATCGTCATCGGTATCGTCGCCCTGGTCGATCGGGTGCCGAGCAACCTCGATGCCGGTGCTCTCGGCCTGATCCTCGGCGGGGCGGCCGGCAACTTGATCGACCGCATCGTGCGCGGCGACGGATTCCTCGATGGTGCCGTTGTCGACTGGTTTGATCCTTCGTTTTTCCCGACCTTCAATGTTGCCGACAGCGCCATCACGGTCGGCACCATCGTGCTGTTGCTCAGTGCGTTCTTGACCCATGACCGAACGTGATTCGGTAACGATCGTCGTGCCACCCGAACTCGATGGCGAGCGGGCCGACCGAATCGTCGCCGTCACCGCCGGAGTGAGCCGGGCGCTGGCCCGCCGCATCATTGAGACCGGCGATGCCTTTGGCGTCGCTGCTCCGTCCACCCGACTGGCGGCGGGCACCGAGTTCGCCGTGCGGCTGCCCGCGCCGGATCCGGAGCTCGAGCCCGAGCCGATCCCGTTCGAGGTTGCCTACGAGTCGCCCGAGGTCATTGTCGTGATGAAGCCTGCAGGGATCGCCGTCCATCCGGGTGCCGGGAGAACCGCAGGGACGCTGGCCAATGGGCTGGTTGCCAGGTTCCCGGAACTGGCTGCGCTTGGTGAGACCTATCGATGGGGCTTGGTTCACCGCCTTGATCGCGATACGTCGGGCCTGTTGATGGTGGCTCGCACCCCGACCGCTCACCAATACCTCCAAGCGGAGCTCAAGGCACGGCGGGTGGGCAGGACCTACCAAGCGTTGGCGGTGGGCCGGTTTGATGCTTCGACCGGGACCATCGAGGCCCCGATCGGGCGCGACCCTCGGCATCCCACCCGCATGGCGGTGCTGGTGGACGGGAGGCCGGCCCGCACGCATTACCGCCGGCTTGCAGAATGGGAGGACGTCACGCTGCTCGAAGTCACGCTGGAGACCGGTCGAACTCACCAGATCAGGGTGCATCTTGCTTCGATCGGTTCCCCGCTCGTGGGCGACGGCACGTACGGTGGCGGCCTGGTGACATCCGCCGACCCCGGCCGAGTGTGGCTGCATGCCGCCCAACTCCGCTTCCCCGACCCGGACGGTGGCCGGGAGGTGGTCGTGTCGGCTCCACTACCATCCGAGCTGCGTAGCAGTCTGGCGGCGCTGGGCATTCCACTGCGGGGGGAGAGCCCCGTCGCCTGAGCCGGAACCGAGTGAGAAGGGGAGAACACCGATGAAGACGCACTACGAGCGCCTTTCTTATCTAGATCGGTCGTTTCTCGCCCTCGAATCGCGCACCACACACATGCACGTGGCGGGAATCGCTGTGTTCGACGCCGGCCCGTTGCGACGTGCGAACGGCGGCATCGACATCGACCGGATCCAGGCATTCATCGAGTCCAAGCTCCATCTGGTTCCCCGCTACCGACAACGGCTCGCGTACGTACCGTTCGAACGCCACCCCGTGTGGGTCGATGACGAGCACTTCCAGATCGACTATCACGTTCGCCATTCGAGCCTGCCGAAGCCGGGGTCGTTCGATCAGCTGACGGAACTCACCGCGCGACTGGTTTCGCAGCAGCTCGACCGGTCGAAACCCCTGTGGGAACTGTCGGTGATCGAGGGTCTCGAGGGAGACCGGTTTGCCTTCGTGACCAAGATCCACCATTCGATGATCGACGGCATCTCCGGTGCCGAGTTGTTGGCGATCCTGTTGAATCTGACGCCCGTCGAGGTGATTCCCGAGCCGGAGCCTTGGCAGGCTCGTCCGGTGCCTTCCGGCACGGAGTTCCTGGTGCGCGAGTCGATGCGCCGGGTCGGCCAGGTCATGGAGAACGCCCGCAGCGTGCGCAGTTTCAGAGACAACGCCCGCCTGCTGGCGTTCCAAACGGCACGACGCGCCCGGGGGGTGGCCTACTCGCTCGGTTCCGGGTGGTTGTCGCAGGCGATGAAGACGCCGCTCAACGGCAAGGTCGGACCCAACCGCCGCTACGACGTGATGGTGAGTGACCTCGATGAGGTCAAGGAAATCAAGAACCTGCTCGGGGGTACCGTCAATGACGTGGTGCTCGCCACGGTCGCCGGCGGGGTTCGCAACTACCTCATCGCGGTGGATGGTCTCGATCCGGATGGGGCCGACTTCCGGGTGATGGCCCCCGTCAGCGTGCGCGCTCCCGGCGAGGCCGGCACTTTGGGCAACCACGTCGCGATGTGGCTCGCTTCGATGCCGATCCACGAAGCGGACCCGATCGCGCGTTTTGACGCGGTACACGCCGAGACCGAGATGCTGAAGCAAACCGACCAGGCGTTGGGGGCGGCGACACTTGTCAGGCTCAGTGCCGGGGCTCCGACGACGCTGGTGGCGTTGGCCAGTCGGCTGGCGGCGGGGGCGCGTCCCTTCAACATGACCGTGACCAACGTGCCGGGGCCCCAGTTTCCCGTGTACCTGCTTGGCGCCGAAATGATCGATCAGTTCCCGCTGGTGCCCCTCTGGGAAGGCCACGGTGTGGGGATCGCTCTCTTCAGCTACAACGGTCGGATCGACTGGGGCTTCAACGCCGATTACGACATCATGGAGAACCTCGACGAGTTTGTTGCCGCCGTCAAGGCGTCCTTTGCGGAGCTGCTGGCGGCCGCCCGCCGGCGGGCCAAAGAGGAATCGAAGGCTGCGAACAAGGCGAGGAAGGGCACCAAGCAGGGCGCCACTGAGAAGGCCGCCGGCAACAACGGACCCAAGAAGCGTCCTCCACTCGGCGCCAAGACAAGGCCGATGCCTCCCCTGGGGACCAAGGGCGCCGCAAGGGGCGAATGATGTGGTTCGTCCGCCGGCGTGGTGGCTGGGGCCGGGTGTCGGGGTGACAGATGCTGGAGGCCAGGTGCACGCCGGAAGACGGGTGGTTGCCGCGACTGCACCGCCGGTCGGTCCAAGCCGCTGACGTCGTCGTCCATTGAAACCTGGTACCTGGATCCCGGCACCGATTTCGACCGGCCTCGGCGGCGAGCCCTCTACTGAAAGAACGTTGCCGCGGTGTCAAACAGATCCGGCGGGACGCCGCGGACGGCGGCGCAGGCTTCTTCCATCGATACCGGCTCGATGTTCATGCTGCGCACCGCCACCATCACCCCGGATTGGCCTTCAACTGCAAGATCGGCGGCTGCCACCCCGAGGCGGGTGGCCAGTACTCGGTCGAATGCGGTCGGGGTACCGCCCCGTTGGATGTGGCCGAGCACGGACACTCGCGTCTCGAATCCAGTGAGTTCCTCCAGATCGGTGGCAACGGCGTAGCCGACGCCACCGAGCCTGGCGAACCCAAACGCATCCTTCTTGGTTTCCATCTCGGTGCCCGTCGGTGGTTCGACACCTTCGGCGACCACGATGATCGAGTAGCTCTTGCCGTGACGATGACGGGCGCGCACGATGTCGGCGACTTCGCTCAGGTCGTAGGGGCGCTCGGGGATCAGGATGGCGTCGGCGCCGCCTGCAATGCCGGCATAGGTGGCGATCCACCCCTTGGTCCTGCCCATCACCTCGACCACGATGACCCGGTTGTGGGCTTCTGCGGTGCTGGCCAGACGGTCGATGGCGTCGGTGGCGATCTGCACCGCCGTGTCGAAGCCGAAGGTGATGTCGGTGCCGTTGATGTCATTGTCGATGGTCTTGGGCACGCCGATGACGGCAAGCCCCTCCTTGGACAGCTTGAGCGCGGATGCCAGCGTGCCGTCGCCCCCGATGACAACCAACGTGTCGATCCCGTTGCGTTGGATGGTGCGTTGGCAACTGGCCAAGCCGTCGCCGTGGACATACGGGTCCATCCGCGAAGTCCCCAGAATGGTGCCGCCGCGGGTGAGGATGCCGCGCACCGCATCGCGATCGAGTGACATGGTGCGGCCCTCCATGAGGCCTTCCCAGCCATTGCGGATCCCGAGCACTTCAGCGTCGTGGACTTCGGTTGCACGGGTGACGACGGCGCGAATGACGGCATTGAGCCCGGGGCAATCGCCCCCCGCGGTCAATACGCCAATGACTTTGGCCATGGGTGCCTTCTTTCTCGGTCCCGAGTTTCTCGGACCTGAGTCTCTCGGGCCTGAGTCTCTCGGGCCCGAACACTCCGTGTCGAGTGCTCAGGTTTTAGAACATGGTGGTTCAGTCGGCGTTGATGAAGCTCAGTAGAGGAACATCGGCTTTCCGGTGACGTGACGCACCTTGGGCTGATAGTTGGCGGAGTCGTAGAGCTCGTCGACGTCGACCCGCTTGACGCCTTCGTGCGTAACGGAGATCGGCACACTGGTGTAGGTCCCGCCGCGCAGCGCAACCATGCGCCCGGTTGAGCCGTCCAGTGCCAGATCGGCGGCCATCACCGCATAGTTGGTGGCAACCATGAGGTCGAGCGAGTCGGGGCTGCCGGAGCGCATCAAGTAGCCGACCTGCTGGTAGATGATGCCCTTGCCGGTGCGTTCCTTGAGCAGTTCTCCGGTGATCTGGCCGATCCCGCCGAGTTTGCGGTGGCCGTAGGCGTCCGCCTCGCCACCGAGGATCATCTCGCCGCCCTCGATGGTGGCGCCCTCTGAGATCGTCATCATGGCGTAGTTCGAGGGATTGGAGGCGACGTCGCTCTCCAAGAGGCGGGCCAGCCTGTCGATGTCATAGGGAACCTCGGAGATGACGGCGCGGTCGACTCCGGCGAGATAGCCGGTGATGAGTGAGGTCTCACCGCTGTAGCGGCCGAACAACTCAACGACGGCGATCCGCTCATGCGAGCCGGTCGAAGTGCGCAGGTTGTGGATGAATTGCACCCCCCGGGTCACCGCCGTCGAGAAGCCGATGCAGTAGTCGGTGCCGTGAACGTCGTTGTCCATGGTCTTGGGGATGGCGATCACCGGGACGCCTTCCTCGTGCATCCGCAGTCCGTACGAGAGCGTGTCATCTCCGCCGATGGGGATGAGCACGTCGATGCCCATCTTGTCGAGCACCCGCAGACTGTGGGCGGTGAAATCGAACGGACCGTCGCCCTCGGCCGGTGCCTCGAGGAAGTCGGGGATGGAGCCGGCCGAGACCCGGCTCGGGTTGGTCCGGGAAGTGTGGAGAAAGGTACCGCCGGTACGGTCGACCGTGCGGACCGTCACCGGATCGAGATCTACGAAATTGGCTTCGAGAGTTGCGGGATCATCGGGGTTGGCGGTGAGTAGTCCGCCCCAGCCGCGCCGAATCCCAACCACTTCGTGGCCCTCCTCGTGGACCCGGTTGACGACGGCCTTGATACAGGGGTTCAGGCCGGGTACGTCGCCGCCGCCGGTCAAGATTCCGATCCGCATGATGCTCCTTTGCCCGTGGGGGAGAGTCCACGTTGAGATGAGGGGGAGTCTCGTTGGGTCGCCTCGCCGCGGCGAACTCAACGGGAGATTCGTGGTTGTCGGGCTGGATTCTGCCATGCCGGGCGCGTTCAGGCTCAATTTCGCGGTGTGGATCAGTTGGCGGATGCCTGCTTACATAGATGTAGTTCGTTACGGGAGGTCGCCCTGGGAACTGGGAGCAGCGCGGAGGGTTTCGCCCATCTGCACGTCCACACTGAGTTTTCGATGCTCGATGGTGCGGCGCGGGTCAAAGACCTCGTGCGGGCGGTGGCCGCCGATGGCCAGCGTGCGGTAGCGATCACCGACCACGGAGTGCTCTACGGCGTCGTCGATTTCTATCGCGCCGCGACCGACGTAGGGGTCAAGCCGATCATCGGGATCGAGGCCTACGTCACTCCTGGGTCGCGCTTTGATCGTCCCCCGCGCCGCGACGATATTCGCTACCACATGACGCTGCTGGCAGTCTCGGACGTCGGGTACCGCAACCTGATGGCGCTGGCCTCACGGGCCTACCTCGAGGGGTTCTACTACAAGCCGAGAATGGACGCGGACCTGCTTGCCGAATACTCCGAGGGGATCATCGCCGCCAGCGGCTGCCTCGGTGGGCATGTGCCGCAGCTGCTGGCCCCCGACGCCTCGAGCGAGGAGGGCAACGTCGGCCAGGTGCGCGACTACGACGGCGCGGTTGCCGCCGCCGCCATGTACCAAGACATCTTCGGCAAGGACAACTTCTTCATCGAGATCCAGGACCACGGCATTCCCGCTCAGCGCAAGATCATGGACGACCTGGTCCAGATCTCTCATGACGTCGGCGCACCGCTGCTGGCCGCCAACGACAGCCACTACACCTACGCAAGCGAGGCCGATTCGCACGATGTGCTGTTGTGCATTCAGACCGGAGCCAACAAGTCCGATCAGGACCGATTCCAGTTCCAGTCCGAGGAGTTCTACATCAAGAGTGCGGCGCAGATGCGCAGCCTGTTTCCCTCCGACCGGTATCCGGGTGCCTGCGACAACACGCTCCTGATCGCCGAGCGCTCCGACGTCACCTTGGAGTTCGGCAAGATTCTGCTGCCGCAGTTTCCGGTGCCCTCGCCGCATGACGAGGAGAGCTACCTGCGGGAACTGGTGACCGAGGGGGCACGGCATCGCTATGGCGAGTCGCCGTCCGAGGAGGTGCGGGAACGAATCGCTTACGAGTTGCGCGTCATCCAGGAGATGGGGTTCTCTGCCTACTTCCTCATCGTGTGGGACCTCATTCGCTACGCCAACGAGCGCGGCATTCGTACCGGTCCGGGGCGGGGAAGCGCCGCCGGCTCGATCGTTGCCTACACCCTGGGGATCACCAAGCTCGACCCCCTCGAGTACGGGCTGATCTTCGAGCGATTCCTCAACCCGGGCCGCCGTCAGATGCCAGATATCGACATGGACTTCGACGAGCGTTACCGCGGGGAAGTGATGCGCTATTGCGCCGAGCGCTACGGCTCAGATCATGTTGCCCAGGTGATCACCTTCTCGACCATCAAGGGCCGTCAGGCCATTCGTGATGCAGCCAGGGTGCTCGGTCTTCCGTACAGTCTTGGCGACAGGGTCTCGAAGCTGATGCCGCAGGCCATCCTCGGCAAAGAAGCCACCCTCGACATGTGTCTTGACCCACCAGGTCCCGAGGCGGAACAGGCCGAGCGGGATTGGTTCACCGGTGCGGCCGGGCTGCGCGAAGCCTACGAGGCCGAGGCCGAGGTTCAAGAGGTCGTCGACACCGCCCGGGGTCTCGAAGGTCTGCGCCGTCAGGATTCCATCCATGCCGCCGCGGTGGTGATCTCACCCGAACCGCTCATCGACATCGTGCCGGTCCAGCGCAAGGGCGACGACGCCGAAACGGTCACGCAGTTCGAAATGCATGCCGTCGAGGCGCTCGGCTTGCTCAAGATGGACTTCCTCGGTCTGCGCAACCTGGCGACGATCGAGCGATCACTCGAGCTGATCGAACAGACCACCGGAGAGCGCCTCGACATCGACGAGATCCCCCTCGACGACGAGAAGACGTTTGACCTGTTCCGCGCCGGTGACACCATGGGCGTCTTCCAGTTCGAGGGCGGGCCAATGCGAGCCCTGATGCGGAACCTCCGGCCCGACGAATTCGAGCACCTGATCGCTCTCAACGCGTTGTACCGGCCGGGGCCGTTGGGTGCCGGTATGCATATCAAGTACGCCGATCGCAAGAACGGGAAAGAGGCCGTCGAGCTTCCCCATCCCGATCTCGAAGAGGTTCTCGCCGACACCTACGGAATCATGGTGTACCAGGAGCAGGTGTTGCAGGTAGCCCGGCAAATGGCCGGCTTCTCCATGGTCGAAGCCGACATGCTGCGCAAGGCGATGGGCAAGAAGATCCCGGCCGTGATGCGAGAGCAAGAAGAGAAGTTCGTCGCCGGTTGCCTGGCCAACGATCACGACGAGGCGTTGGCCAAAGAGCTGTTCGGCTTCATCGAGCACTTCGCCGGCTACGGCTTCAACCGTGCCCACTCCGCGGCCTACAGCCTCGTGGCGTATCAGACGGCCTGGCTCAAGGCGCATTACCCGGCTGAGTACATGGCGGCGCTGCTGACCGCGGTCAAGCGTGACAAGGACCGCACGGCACTGTATCTGCATGAATGCCGCACCATGGGGATCCGGGTCCTGGTCCCGGACGTCAACCGCTCTGAACTCGACTTCTCCGCCGTCGATGGCGAGATCACCTTTGGTCTGTCGGCCATACGTAATGTCGGCGAGGCGGTCGTCGAGCTGATCCTGGCGGAACGGACCGAGAGTGGCCCGTTCACCGGCTTCCAGGACTTCGTCAATCGAGTGGATGTTGCGGTCCTCAACAAACGGACCATCGACTCGCTGATCAAGGCGGGTGCTTTCGATTCGCTGGGCCACGCCAGACGCGGGCTGTTCGATCGCTACCTCGAACTGTTGGATGCCACGGTGTCGCGCCGGCGCGCCGAGGAGATGGGCCAGTTCTCGCTGTTCGCCGAGGGTAACGGCGAGGTTCAAGAGGTGACGGTCGAGATCTCCGACGAAGAGTGGGACAAACGGGTCCAGCTCGGCTTCGAGAAGGAAATGCTCGGCCTCTACGTCTCCGACCACCCCTTGCTGGGTGTCGAACGAGCGCTGCAAACGATGTGCACGACCACGATCCCCGGACTGTGGGAGCAGGAAGACAAGAGCAGGGTCACCATCGGCGGGATCGTGGGATCCATTACTCGCCGGTACACGAAGGCGGGTGACCCGATGCTCTTCTTCACCTTTGAAGACCTGCAGGGGTCGACGGAGGTTGTCTGCTTCCCAAGGGTCGTCGCCGAATACGGACCGTTTGTTCGTGAGGACGCGGTTCTGATCATCAGCGGACGGGTCGATCATCGCGGCGACGAGGTCAAGTTCATCGGCCAGGAGATACGGGAGCCGGACTTGAGCGACGATGACATGGTCCGGCTGCGAGTGCCGGCCACCAGGCTGTCACGCAACATGGTCGATCGGATACGCGCCGCTCTGAGCAACCACCCGGGATCGGCGCCGGTATTCCTCCACATGACCGCCGACGAGGGCGAAAAAGTGATCCGGCTCGGCGATGATCATCGCGTTGAGCCCCGTTCTGCGCTGTTCGCCGAATTACGCGAGCTTCTCGGGCCGAAAGCGGTGATCTGAGGTCGACGTCGGCGACTCGATGTCTGCGACAGGCGCAACGATGGACGGTGGGTTGTACTCACTCGAGAGTCCGGGTTCCTCTTCGGGGGCCTCGACCGCTCCGCCATGCTCTTCGAGTTGTTGCGCCATAGCGATCGTGAATGCGGCCACCCGACCCGGCGGCATGGGGCGGGCGAAGAGGAAGCCCTGACCGATGTCGCAGCCGAGTTCTTGCAGGATCCAGAGTTGTTCGTCGGTCTCGATACCCTCGGCCACCACGTCGAGGTCGAGGCTGTGCGCAAGCGCGATGATGGCGGTCGAGATCGCGGCGTCATCTGAGCCCTTCGACAACTCGCGGATAAACGACTGGTCGATCTTGAGGGTGTCGATGGGGAATCGTTTCAGGTAGCTGAGCGCGGAGTATCCGGTGCCGAAGTCATCCACCGAGATGCGCACGCCCAGGCCGCGCAGTGAGCGGATCTTGTACAGCGGCCGCTCCTTCTCCTCGAGCAGTACGGCTTCGGTGATCTCGAGTTCCAGTTGGGAGGCGGGAACCCCGTGCCTGGCGAGGGCGGCCGCAACCACTTCGTCGAGGTCGCCCTGTCGAAGCTGGCGGGGCGAGACATTGACTGACACCGGAATCGAAATCCCCTCGTCTTCCCACAGAGCGATCTGACGGCACGCCTCGTCGATCACCCAG
Source organism: uncultured Acidimicrobiia bacterium (assembly GCA_963704825.1). Classification (GTDB taxonomy): domain Bacteria; phylum Actinomycetota; class Acidimicrobiia; order Spongiisociales; family UBA5794; genus CAVPHV01. The sequence goes on along the minus strand of CAVPHV010000018.1, from coordinate 137,676 downwards.
CCACCAAGATGGAGGATGAGGTCACTCTGCTCGGCGACCGGGATGAACTGGAGCGGTTCGACGTCGCCCAGCTCGTCATCGGACCATCGCGCCAGCGCCTCGGCGCCGACGACGGCACCATCAGTCAGCCGGATCTTCGGCTGGTAGGCGAGGCGGAGACCCTTGCCAAGGTCGAGGGCGACGCGGAGCCTTTCGCTCAGTTGCAGCGTGCCGTTGGCAGCAGTGCGCACCTCGGGGGAGTAGTAGCGGTAGGTGGCGCCGCCCGAGGAGCGAGCCGCTTGGAGAGCCAGCATGGAGCGCTGCAGCAGCTCATCGGCGGCATCGGCATCCATCGGGGCGACGGCAATGCCGGCACTGGCGACGACCATGACTCTCGCCTCTTCGTCGCCTACTTTGTGGAGGGCGTCGAGAACCTTGGCGGCAACCCGGCCGGCGTCCTCGGCACGGTGGAGCCCGCCGAGCAGGATGGCGAATTGATTGCGTCCGACCCGGCCGACCAGATCCGTCGATCGCAAGGTGCTGCGCAGGGCTCGAGCGCTTTCTTGGATCACCCGGTCGCTGGTGCGATCCCCATCGCGTTCGCTCGGCTCTTCGATTCCGACCATCAGCAGGCCGATCAGGTCGTCATCGCGCCTGCGGCGATCGAGCACGCCAACGAGGTGGTCGCGCAGCGCGGCGCGGCGGGGGAGACCGGTGAGATGGTCGACATCGTCGGCGTTGCGAGAAGCACGGCTCGCCGCGGCTGCCACCTGGCGGCGTCGACCGGTTGGGCCGATCACGAGGACGACCCCCACCGTGATGATGAATCCGAGGGCGATGGTGCCGATCTCGAGGCGGTTGAACAGGTCGGTGCGGGCGGCGGCCTCCGCCTCGAGCACAGTGCCGATTTCCGCCATCTCAGTCTCAAAGGCATCGGCGCTGGAGAGGAGGTTGGACAGTGTGTCGGGGCCGGTGGCGTCGTTGAGCAGCACGCGGGCCGCCGTCGTCATCTCCCGGTAGGTGGCGTCCAACTCGGTGAACCTGATTATCGCGTCGGCACTGCCGGCACCCGGCATGCTGAGCTCTCGGTCGCCGAAACGCAGCGCATGGTGGGTCCGGTCGAGGACCTCGAGGAGGGACCGCATGTCGGAAGCCTGCGTTGTCAGCCCGCTATCGAGCAGAACTGCCGAGGTGCTCAGGCGGTTGCTGCGTTCGATCTGACGAGTCACCGCAGTCACGACCCTGGCGTCCTGTGCTTCGACGGACTGCGCATACCGCACGAACCAGATGAAGGCCATGGAGAACAGTACGAGCCCAATCAGCGCTCCGGTCAGCAATCGGTCGCGCGCGACGGCGCGTACGCTGGTCATGCGTCGACGCCCTCTCCGTTGTGAATTGTCGGCGCTTCCTCCACGCTGCGATCTCCGCTCCCAAAATGGCGCTCAGTGGAGATTCATCGGCAGCGCCCACCAACCGCATGAGGCTTCGGGCATAGGGCGAGCGACCCCTATTTGCGGGGGATCACCATTGCGTGATCGGGGAGTCCGTCAGAGACATCCATCAGGGCGGCGAGGGCCTCGAGGGTTGTTGGCGGGTGCTCGGCCCACGGAACCGTTGCCAACGGGACCTTGAAGTGGGCCGCAAACTCCTCACGCGCCTCTCGCTGACGGCGTGCCTCGGCAGCCCAGCGGCGGAAGTTGTCGCGCAGGATGGTCGACGTGGGATCGGACCCAAGATCCTGCCCGAGATCGAGGTCCTTGTGGGTCCAGTCATTTGGCAGGGCGCGGTTGAAAACGACGGCAGCAGGGGCGGACGCAATCGCCTCGAGTTCCTCGAAGAACCGTCGTGCTTCGCGCAGGGGGGTTGGATTGGCCGTCGTCACGACGAGGCTCGTCGAGGCCTTGAGGTATTCCTCGATGTTGGTAGCGCGGCGCGCCAAGCCGTCGTAGAGGGTGCGGAGGTCCATCAGAAACTCGGTGAACTCCTGCAGCAGGGCACCGCCGAGCACGTTGTCGGCGATTCTGAGCACCGGCCGGGCCGTGATGCGATAGAGAGCCCGCCTTCCGGGGAGCCCGGCACCGGTGAGTACCCGCAGGATCCTCCCCCCAACGAGTTCCCGCATCTGGCCGGGTGCTTGGTAGAAGTCGATCCCACCGCCGGCCGGGGGCGTGTCAACGATGATGAGTTCCCATGCGCCGGCCTCGAGGTACTCCGCGAGCTGTTCCCCGGCGGCATACGCTTGGGCGGCCGGGAAGCGGTCGGCGATGGCCCGGAAGAAGGCATTGTCCTCGAGCCGAGCGGCGACCTCGGGATCAGTGTGGCGATGGATTATGGCTTCCCACGAAGCCGTGACGTCGAGCATGGCGGCCCACAACCGGGGAGCTCCCTCTACCGGCGTCGGGTCATTCCCGAGATGCTCGAGGCCGAGGGCATCGGCCAGGCGGCGCGCCGGGTCGACGGTGAGCACGAGGGTCCGCACGCCGGCGCGGGCTGCGACGATGGCAAGTGCCGCCGAGATCGTGGTCTTGCCGACACCGCCGGCACCGGTCACGAGGAGACTGCGGGAGCGGGCTCGCCGATTCATGAGGCTGTTTCCCAATGGTCGACGAGCCGCGCGGCCACCTCGCCGGGTGTCAGGAAACCGAACAGATACGGCAGCCGGGGGCCCGGAGGCAGCATGCCGAGCCAGGGCTGCTGGTCGGCGAAGAGGTTCTCCTGAAGCGTTGCCGCGTCCCGTTGCGGGCCCGCCGGGAGACGATCGACAACGGAAGGGTCGACGCCGAGGGGGGCAAGGACCCGATTGACCACCAACGCCGCCAAGTCGATGACCGGCTCGCGGGCAAGATCGTCGAGCGCCTCAGCGGTCTCCATGACGGGGAGTTCCTCAGGCAACGTCACCATGACCATGGCCGACGTGGCCGGATCGCCGAGAGTATCGCGCATCCGCAATGCCTGATCCTGAACGGCACCCGTCGGTACGGTCTCAGCGATTGTTGCCGGAGCGCGCAGATAGGAGAAGAACTGCCCGAGGGGCGGCGAGTCCACGATCACCTTGTCGTAGGTGCCCTGCCACGTCTCAAAGATCGGTTTGCCCATCGAGATGATTTCGCGCACCCCGGGAGCGACATCGACGAACACCTGGAACACCTTCGAGGCCTGGCCGATCGGTGCAGCCCTCGGCAGGTGCAATTGCAGTCTGAGGTACTCGTCGAGGGCCTTGGTGCGGTTGATGGCAACCGCGTCGATGCCGGTGTGCACCTGATGCGGCTCGTATTCGAGCGCGTCGACACCGAAGTGAGCGGCGAGCCCGAGCGACTCGACCATGCCGATCGCCAGCACGCGCTCCCCGCGCCGGGCGGCCCGCAGCGCAAGCGCCGCGGTGATGGCGGATTTCCCCACGCCGCCCTTGCCGGAAACGAAGATGAGTCTGCGATCGTCCATTGCGCGGGAGAGTAGCTGTCGAGACGGGTAGCCTGGCCGCACTGCACAACAGCACATGACGGGTTTGCCGCTCGAGGGCGGCGTTGATTGGAGGAGGCGAGGTGGCGCAACTCGATGTTGACCAGTTCCTGAACCGGTTCAGAGAGCGAGCTGAAGCGGTGCGAGGCCGCGGGATCCCACCGCTCGAGGCCGACGCCCGCAGGGCCTTTGTTGCCCAGGCCGAGCACGACTATCTCGACTACTCACTGGTTGGGAACGCGGCGTGGTCGGTTGAGGACGGCTACCTCGTGCTGCGGATAGCTCTGGCGGACAGCGAGGACTGAGGCCGGTTCAGTCGGGATCGTCGATGCCGAGTGCAGCTCGCTTGGCCGCGGCGCGGCGCTCGCCCTCGAGTCGGGCGAGGTCGTAGCTGTCGTAGTCGACGTACGACATGGCGTCCGCGATGGTGCGGTGCCCGGCCTCATTGCGGATCAGTTGGTGCATCTGTTGGCACACCCTGCGGTAGTCGGGATGGCCACCGGGTGCGGTGCGAAGCTCAATCAGGTGGAAGGCTTCGCGCGCGTTCAACTGCATCATGAAGCGCACCTTGTACGCAAACGGTACGGCGTACTGGGCAACCGCTCCACCTAGGTCCGCGGCGAGGGTGTCGTACAGCGCCCCCGTTCGTTGCATCGCTTCCTCCCACAGCGCCACAGCGCCGATGTCGTCGATCGACTCGGGAGTGACGAAGCCGTGAGTTGGGGAGAGTTGCTGCCAGTCGATGGTCAGCATGCGGTGGCGCTGCAGGTCGCGGAAGATGCCGTAGTCGCACAGGATGTCGAACCGGTAGTCGGCGCGTTCCATGCCCCTGCCCGGTTTGTGACGTCGATTGGTTCGATCGCCGACGTAGTCGCGGATCAGTGCGGTTTGGCGCTCCGGACTCATGGCGCGCACCACGTCGAGTAGCTGATCGTCGGGCAGGTCGGTATAGGCATACAGCGCGGCGGCAGCGGTCTTGAGCTCTGCGTCCGGATCCCACTCGACCAGGGTGACCTCGGGGCGGGGCTGGGGAGCCACATCCAGCGAGGCTGCGTGGTCGGCCATGCGTGCCGCGATATCGGCGAAGTAGGTAGTCCACCGACCACCCCGCTCGGGAACATCAACGCGCTTCATGAAGGCCGGGATGACCTTGCGCAGTTCGGTCAGCATCAGGTCGGCGTAGTAGCGAACCTCCGCTGACGGATGCGCCCGCATCCGCAACATCATCATCTCGTAGGCCTGGCCGCTACCGAACACGCCGACGTTCGAGGTCGTCGCTGCGGGCAGGAGGCCACGGAGGTCATCACACGCTTTGGCGCGAATGGTGGATCGCCACACAAATCCGGAATCGCCGTCGGCGCGGGGGTAGAGCGTCTCGTAGTAGGGAACCATCCGAGCGATCAGGCTCGAGTAGGTGTCAAACAGCCACTCCATCGTCTCGGTGTAGGCGCCGTCATGGACCGAAGCCGCGATCTCGGGCGGCACCATGTAGCGGTAGCGGTCGCCGAGTCGTTGGTCGTAGAAGATGTAGCGGGTGCTTTGCTCGAGGTAGGACGCCAGCCGACCCCACTCGAGCACCTTGGTGAGGATATTCGAGGCCTGTTCGCAGGCGAGGTGGGCGCCTCCGAGTTGCGCAACGGAGTCGTCGCCGTATTCGCTGAACACCCGTTGGTAGAGGTCTTCCGCTCGCTGCAGCCGCACCGTATCGTCCTGAGCGGGATCGCGCTCGGCGGCTGCGATGGCGGCGACCCCCACCTCGGGCGCGGCATAGAACTCGTCGAGAAACAGTCGGCGCACCGACTTTGGTGAGCGGCTGTAGCGTGCGAAAAGGGCGCCCTTGACGACCTCGGGCAGGTTGACGATCGCAAAGACCGGCCCATCCACATTGGTGAAGAATCGCGACAGAACGGTGCGCTCGTCCGTGGTGAACGGTTCGGCGTGATAGGGGAGCGGGGTCGGTGCTGTGGTCATCTCTACTAATTACGAAGGTGTGATTTCACCGTAGCAGTGGGCGCGAAGGCCTCGCAAGAAATCGAATCAGCAGTATTCTCGGCCCGTGACCATTGTGCTGCGCATCATCATCGCCGTTCTGATCGCTGCCGCGATCGGGGTGGCCCTGGTGCCGCTTCTCGTCCTGATGGACCTCGGCTCCGGGGGAACCGGCTGGGGCCTCTGCCTCAGCGGGGTTGGGGTGTGCCGCAATTCATACTTCTCCGGCTTCGAGATGGTCGGCGTCTTGTTTGTGGCGCTCTTTGTCATCCTGGGGCTGATTCGCCTCTTCGTGTTGCTGTTGCGCTGGGTGCAAAAGCGCCAGGCCGAACGTGAGGGCAAGCCGGTCCCGGTGTGACCGACTGGTCCGTCGGATGACGTCGACCTCGGCTCTCCGTCCGAGGCGCGGCAGAAAATGCAGCGCCGGCTTCGCCCAGACAAACACCCGACGGCCTTTTGGCTTGTGATGGGTGGGATCACCCACGCGGGCATCGGTTGGGCCATCGCCGCCAACTTCGCTACCTCGTAGGGACCCTCGCTACGTGCCGAGGCCTCTGATGCTGGGGATGCCGTCTGTCATCGAATCCACGATTACGAGCGACTCGACCGACCAGCCGCGGTCTTCGAGCCTGCGGCGGCCGCCCTGGAAGGTCTTCTCGATGACGAAGCCAAAACCGACCAGCTCGCAGCTGGCTTCCTCGGCGATATCGCCGAGCGCCTCGGCGGTACGACCCCGGGAGAGGAAGTCGTCGACGATGAGAACACGAGTCCCCGGCGCCAGCACCCGGCGGGCCACCTCGACTCGGTATTCGGTCCCTTTGGTGGGCGACGAAACCTCGCGTGCATACGTGTAGCGGTTGCCGGGCCCGACGTACTTCTTGGCGTAGATCATCGGGAGGCCCAACTCGGCGGCGCACGCCAACGCAGGGGCGATGCCGCCGGCCTCAGAGGTCAACACCACGTCGGGCTGAGTGGTGCCAAAACGCTCCGCCAGCTGAACCCCGACGGCCTTGATGACGTCGGGCTCAACCCGGTGATTCAGAAACTCGTCGACGAGCAGAAGCTCGCCTTCGATTCGCGCCCGGGCGGCGATGGTTGCGATCAGGTCCATGGCGGCATCGTAACGCCGGGAGGGAGGGGTGGAGTCGGGGTACCATCCCGGCCCATGCCCGGCAGGTCACACCCAGCAGCGCCCCCGACGACCGAGGTACGGCGCAACGCTCGCGTCATCCTGAACCGGCTCGAGAAGCGGTATCCCATTATGGGCACCGCGCTGACCTACGAAGACCCGTGGCAACTGATCGTCGCCACCGTCCTGTCGGCGCAGACGACCGATGAGAACGTCAATCGCGTCACGCCGACGCTGTTTGCGCGCTGGCCCACTCCGGAGGACCTCGCCGAGGCCGATCCCGAAGAGGTTGAGCAGGTGGTCTTTTCGACGGGCTTCTATCGGCAGAAGACGAAGTCGATCATCTCGTTGGCGAGCGATGTGGTCGACCGCTACGACGGCGTTGTACCTGCCGACCTCGATGAGATGACCACACTGCGCGGCGTCGGGAGAAAGACGGCGAGTGTGGTCTTGGCCGAAGCGTGGGGTATGCCGGCGATCGCAGTCGACACCCATGTAAAACGAGTTGCCGGCCGCCTCGGGCTCACGGCGACCTCGGATCCCGCCAAGGTGGAAGCCGCTCTGATGGCTCTGTATCCCAAGAACCGATGGGCGGGGATCTCGATGCGCATGATCCAATTTGGGCGCGATGTGTGCGATGCGCGCAAGCCACGCTGCTGGGAATGTCCGCTGGTCGATCGGTGCCCATACCCGGACAAGACTCCAGAACCCCCCGGGTAGCTGTTGAGCGCCTTCAGCCGCAGTCCGTACGATCGGGAAATCGGCCGCCTCGCCATTCCGGCCCTGGGGGCGCTGGCGGTCGACCCGCTGGTCTCACTGGTCGATACGGCCTATGTGGGCAGGCTTGGGGCCGAAGCGCTGGCTTCCCTGGCGGTGGCCACGGCGGTGTTCACCCTCGCGTTCGCGATGTTCAACTTCCTCGCCTACGGGACGACACCGCTTGTCGCCGGCGCCATCGGGCGGGGCGACCTGGCGTCCGCCGGCAGGCTGACAGTGAACGGGTTGATCATCGGTGCCATCCTCGGCGTTGCGACCGCGCTGCTGGTGGCATTGACCGCGACACCGGTGCTCGAGTTGATGGGAGCCACTACCGAAACCCTCGCGGGAGCCACGGACTATCTCGTCGTTCGCTCGCTGGCGCTCCCGGCCGTCATGATCATCACCGTTGGTCACGGCGCGTTCCGCGGCTACCAGGACACCAGAACACCGCTCTACGTGACGGTGGGCTTGAACGTCGTCAATCTGGTCCTCGACCCCATCTTCATCTTCGGGCTGGGCGCCGGCCTGGTCGGAGCGGCATGGGCGACAGTGATTGCCCAGTGGATCGGCGCACTGGCATTTCTCGCCTTGTTCCGGCGGGGGCGGGCCCGGCTCGGCATCAAGGCGGGCCGTCCCGGGCGGGAGGAACTGCGAATGCTGCTCGGGGCGGGACGGCCCCTGGTGATCAGAACGCTGGCATTGCTGGGGACGCTCACGTTGGCGACCGCGGTGGCGGCGCGGGTTGGCACGGTTGCGGTGGCCGCCTATCAGGTACTCGCCCAGCTCTGGCTCTTCCTGGCGCTGGTGGTCGACGCGTTGGCGATCGCGGCGCAGGCCATGATCGGCAAGTCCGTCGGTGCGGCGTCTGCCGACGCGAAAGAGATCGCCAATCGGCTGCTGGTGCTCGGGCTCAGCATCGGGCTTGTACTCGCTCTGGTCATGGCGCTGGCGGCGCCTTGGCTGTCGCAGCTGTTCACGGATGATCCCGCCGTCGTGGCTGCAATCAGGTCGGCGTACATCTTCGTGGTGGTGATGCAGCCGCTCAACGCCATCGTGTTTGTGTGGGACGGTATCGTCATCGGTGCCACCGATTTCAGTTACCTGGCGGTGAGCATGGTCCTGGCAGCTGCTATTTCGTCGGCGGTGCTTCTGGCGGTGGTGCCCCAGGGGTGGGGATTAGCGGGGGTGTGGTGGGGGCTGGTGGTTCTGATGGCCACCCGGGCACTGACCCTTCTGGGGTGGCACCTGCGGGGTCCGCTTTCCGCCGCACCAGATCCATCCCCTTCGTCTCCGGGAGCCGGATGACGAGGAGTAGGGCGACGAAGAGCCCACCGGCCAGGATCGTGATCGTCGCCGACAACCCGATCCGATCGATCAGGACGGCTCCCGTCAAGAAGCCGGTGATGCTCCCGAGGATGGCAGCGTTGGTGACCCAACCTGCCGCCGTGGCGCGCACCCTGGTCGGGAACAGCTCGGTCCGATGTGCCGCAAACGCCGGGGTGAGCATGGCGGCCCCGAAGCTGGCGGCAAGCACTGCGGGGGCGAGCACCCAACCACTCGAAGCGAGATAGAACGAGACCCCGCCAACCAAGCCGAGGATGATGGCAATGGCCGTTGTCGGTTTGCGACCAAAGCGATCGGCCAGCCGTCCCCCGACGAGCAGGCCGAGGGCACCAAGGCCGCTGAAGAAGATCAGGAGGAAGCGGGCGGCTCCCGTGTCCCACTGCAGATCGTCGATCATGCGCTCGAAAACGAAATCGAAGGCCGGAGACGAGTAGGCGGCGATGAAGAACGCCATCGCAGCCAAGGGCCAGAAGTGACGGCCCAACCCGGCCCGCAACGCCTGGCGGAACTTCACCGGTTTGGCGAACTGCACGTAGGCGCGGCTCTCCTTGAGGAACCGAGCGGCGAGGGGGACGATCAGCAAGCCGATGCCGGTCAGGGCGTACAAGACCCGCCACGATCGGGGCGAGCTCTCCGCAATCGGGAGCAAGATGATGCCGAGACCGGTGCCCATGGCGCCGAACAGCGCGTAGATGCCGATGCCGAGGGCGCGCAGTGACGGGGTGAGTTCCTCGGCAAGGATGACGATGGCGAGGCCGGCCACTGCGATGACGGCGATCCTGGCGATGGACTGCGCCACCGTGAACCAAATCGGCCCCGGGGCAAACGCGGTGAGCAGGTTGCCGATCGGTAGCAGGGCAACGGCGACCAGCAGCGGAGCGCGTCGGCCACGCCGGTCGGCGATGACGGCGAACCCCAGGCCCAAGAGGGAGGCGGCGCGGGTGATGGCGAAGATCAGCGACATCGAGCCTTCGGAGAGGCCGAGGTCCCGTCTGGCGAACGGCAGCGTGTGGCTCAGCTGACTCCCGCCGTAGCCGGCGACGAACGCAATCAACACCATCAGCACCAAGGCGCGTCGGTCGCGCACGCTGAACCCTTCGCCGCTGCGCCAGCCCAACAGTGTCATCGTCTGCCTCGAAAGGCAGTTCGTCTGCCTCGAAAGGCAGTTCGTCTGCCTCGAAAGGCAGTTCGTCTGCTCCCGTGGGCAGTTCCTGTTGTCGCGCTCAGATGTGAACGCCCCATACTCATCAGGCCCGGGAGCCTACCCGCCGAGCGGGGATGTCGGATGTGGGCCACGGCCCGATCGTCGTTTCTCCGGCGCTGATTTAGTGTTCCGGAAGGATCACGTGGAACAATTTCGCCCTAGAGGTGGTTGGCGCCGCAGAGCGCGCCGACCGGGTGGGACGGCGGTGCGGCCACGGGATCCAATCGCCGAACTGCGGGAAGAGGGGCTGATGGACACGGATGTGACGATCATCGTCGCCGTCTTTGCTGGACTGGCGTCGTTCGTCTCGCCGTGCGTGCTACCGCTGTTGCCGGCTTACCTGAGCTTGATGACGGGCTACTCCGTCAACGAACTGACGGAAGGCGACGTATCGATGCGGCGTGTCGCCGGCAAGACCCTGCTGTTTGTGGCGGGCTTCACGTTTGTCTTTGTTGCGCTGGGGGCTGGGGCGACCACCGTCGGCAGATTCCTACTGCAGGAGCGCGGCGTGTTCCAGACCGTCGCCGGATGGCTTGTCGTGTTCATGGGGCTCTTCATTGCGGTCACTGCCGTGTGGAACCCAACCATGCTCATGCCGTTCATGAAGGACCGCAGAGTCGAGGTTCGACCGAGCCGCTTGGGCAACTTCGCTCCACCGGTCATGGGGGCGGCGTTTGCTTTCGGCTGGACTCCGTGCCTCGGTCCGTTTCTCGGAGCCACGCTGACCCTCGGCACCCAGACCGAAACCGTCGGCAGGGGGATGATGCTGCTCGCCTTCTACTCGCTCGGGCTTGCCATACCGTTCATGCTCGCCGCCCTCGCCCTGGCCAAGGCCTTCTCAGCATTCGATCGCATCAAGAGGTACCTCACCCCGATCAGTGTTGTCTCAGGCCTGATGCTCGCCGCCTTCGGTTTTCTTCTGATCACCAATCAGCTCACCGTGCTCAACGCCTGGTTCAGCGACCTCCTCATCAAGATGGGTCTCGACAACCTGACTGAGATCTAGCTGGGACGACCAAGGACGTTGTCCTTGGCGTGATGGAGTGATTGGTAGGATCGCTGCACCCGAACGCGCTGGAGGGGCGGCGACACATGTCCCGTTGTGTCCTTGATGATGGCTGGACCGGGCTGCCATTCGCCTCGGTGGACCGTCCACGGCCACCCCTGCGGGGCATCCGTGGACGGTCACAGCGAACCTGATTCAGCGATGCCGGTGGTGTCTGCCGCGCTTGCGGAACTTGTACACCCTGTTGACCCCATCGTCCGACACGTAGATGGCGCCATTGGAGCCGACGGCAACGCCGGCCATGTTCCCGTAGGGGAAGAAGCCTTCGGGGACCCGGGCGGTGTAGTCAAGTCCAACGACAACGGCGGATATGTCGCCTGTCGCCAGATCGATCGCCGTCACTTGTTGGAGGCCCGTTTCCGCGACGAGAAGTCGGTCACCGTCGACGGCGAGACCCTCGGGCGACGCCAGGCCCGACGCCACCAGGCTCGTGTCCGTGTCGGTAACGGCCCACACGTCGCCGGTCGCCCAATCGCCGACGTACAACGTGTGCCCGTCCGAGGCCAGCCCAAGCGGAACGAAGAGACCATCGATCAACACCTCCGACGGATCTTCGGCGTTCACGACATTCCCAGCCGCCAGGTTGGCCGCCACCAGGGTGTCTCCGTGACGAATGGCGTTGGTCGGGATCCCAACGCCCCTCGTGTCGAATAGGATCGCGCCAGTTGTCGGATCCATCACCTGCACGGAATTGGCGAACCCACTCGAGATGATCACGTTGTCGCCGTCCGCTGCCACCGTTGCGGCGCCGGCGAAGGCGGTTCCGGGTGGATCAAACCGATCGTAGAACGAGGTCGTCCATTTCTTGCGGTGGGACTCGAAGCCCCGCAACACGAAGAAGTCGCCGACCCACACCGTTCCGTCCGGAGAGACGGCTACCCCACCAGGCAGACCAAAACCGGGCTTGCTCAGGGCCTTCACACGGTGGCCGATGCGGCGGATGATCTGGTTGTCGGCGCCGGCTGCGGTGTACAAATGGTCCCTGTCGCTGAAGGCCATATTGTCGAGCGTGCCTTCGATGTCGACCAGCACCTTGCGGTCCCCACTAGCGAGATCGAGCTTCGAGACTGTTCCCTCTGCAAGGTCGACCACGTGCAACTCTCCCGAAGAATTGAACTTGACGGCCGTCGGAGCTCGGAAGCCGCTGGCGACTGTTGTGCTGCCCACGGGCACAGCAGCATCCACGTCGATTTTGACGATTTCGCCGGTGAACTGTGATGGGGCGTAGAGATGGCCATCCGGTCCGAAGTCGAACCCGTTGATGTTCAGGCTCTCGTCCAGGAGTATCGGCGGATCTTCCAGATCGGCGTCGACTTCGTAGAGACCCGAGCCCAAGAAGAGCCGCCCCACGAACAGGCGTCCATCGTCTGACATGGTGATCGGGTTCACCCCCGGTCCGACCATCTGCTTCTGGAAGGTACCGTCGGGCTTGAGCATCCCCACGTTGCCGGTGAGGATCTCGGTCCAGTAGATCGTGCCGTCGTCGGTGATGAAGAGGTCGTCGGGACCGGAAACGCCCCTCTCGGGGCCGATACGGTCGAGCACCCGGCCGCTGCGCGGATGGTGCACCGTGATCTCGTCACCGCCCACGCTGGCCGCGTACACGTTGCCGTCGACCGGCGACACATAGATGCCGTTGATCCCGTTCGTCGCTGCGGAGCGCCCCACTTCCTTTCCCTGTCTGACGTCGAACGGCTCGGCGTTTCCCTTCGCCTGAACCGGCGCCGCCACTGCCAACAGCAGCGCAACCGCAACAATGAGTCGGATTCGCATTGGTTCTCCCTCAATAGATGGCCCCCAACTTCCTCCGAACCTACTCATCCCAATAGTCGGTTGGGGAGAAAAAACTGTGACGCGCTCTCGCCTCTGCAGTCGCTATCGCAGCGTGTCGGCGGTTGTGTGCGCTGGCCTTTTCATCCGATTGGAGTCATCGGCCACATCCGACCCTGGATCTCAGAGACTCGACGCACCCAGGCCTACACCGGTTGCATTGACTTCTACAATCACCACAGATCCCTCGGTTGGGCCACACCCACCAGTACCCCAAGGACCACCTCCCGCGATGCACACCCAGGCGGCCGTTCGGCGGCGCCGCACCGTCTACGCTCCCGTGATGCAACCGACCCCATCTCGCGAGCACTTTCTCGAGCTTGCCGGCCGGCATCCCGTTGTGCCGGTCTCGGTTGAGGTCCTCGGTGATCGCGAGACGGCGGTGTCGGTATTCGAGAAGCTCGTCGGCGCCGGGGACGGCTTCCTGCTCGAGTCGGTTGAGGGCGGTGAGCGGTGGGCTCGTTGGTCGTTTGTCGGCTGGCAGCCGGAGTTCACGCTCGTGGCCGGCGACGGGATATCGCAGCTCGAAGGATCCGATTTCGAGGTGCCGCCCGGAGATCCTCTGGAGGTGCTCGAAGCGATGGTGGAGCGCTATCACACACCGACTGCCGAAGAACTCGGTTTGGCCGAGCAACTTCCGCCGCTCTATGCCGGGGCGGTCGGCTATCTCGCCTACGACGCGGTCCGTCACGTCGAAAGCCTGCCCAACCGTCCCGCCGACGATCGGGGTCTGCCCGAGATGATCTGGCAGTTCGTGGGGTTGTTGGCCGCCGTCGACCGCTTCCGCCAGACGATCCGGCTGGTCCGCAACGTGTTCGTCGGCGACGATCCTGCAGCCCAGTACGACGCGGCCGTTGCCGAATTGAGCGCCGCCGTCGCCACGCTGGGTCGGGATGGTGCCTACCCGGCCGCGGCTCGTCCCGCGTTCTCCGCTCGCCCCGAGGCCCGCTCCAACCTCACTCGAGCCGAGTTCGAGACCAGGGTGCAGTCGTGTATCGAATACATCAGAGCCGGCGACGCATTCCAGATCGTGCCCTCGCTTCGGCTCGAAGTCGACTTCGGCGGTGACCCGTTCGAGGTCTATCGGGCGTTGCGCTTGGTGAACCCGTCCCCCTTCCTCTTCTTCGTTCGCCATTCCGGGACGGCCATCGTCGGGGCCTCACCCGAGTTGATGACCCGGGCTCGCGACGGCCGCGCCTTCAGTCGCCCCATTGCCGGGACCCGACCGCGCGGCGCCACGCCGGAGGAGGATGCCGCCCTCGCCCAGGAACTCCTCGATGACCCCAAGGAGCGGGCCGAGCACGTGATGCTGGTAGACCTGGCGCGCAACGATTTGGGCCGAGTGTGTGAGTTCGGTTCAGTGACCGTTGACGAACTGATGGTGGTGGAGCGCTACTCGCACGTAATGCACATTGTGTCCGGGGTGTCGGGTGACCTCCGACCCGGAGTGGGTGCGGTCGACCTGCTGCGCGCGACGTTTCCCCACGGAACAGTGTCGGGTGCTCCCAAGGTCAGGGCAATGGAAATCATCGACGAGCTGGAACCGACGGCGCGCGGCCCATATGCCGGTGCGGTCGGTTACGTCGACTTCAGCGGCAATGTCGATACTGCGATCGCCTTGCGCACGCTCGTCATCGCGAAAGGGAAGGCATGGGTCCAGGCCGGTGCCGGCATCGTCGCCGATTCGGATCCGGCCGCCGAATACCAAGAATGCCTCAACAAGGCGGCGGCTGCCCTGGCGGCCGTTGCCGCAGCGGCGGCATTGTCGGGTGAGGTGTCACCGTCGTGACGACCCGGCCCCCAAGCCATGGTGACGTGACCGGTGAGTACCTGGCGCTGCGCACCGCAGCCGGGGTGGTGTCCGGCGCTCACGAGATCGTGTGGGTGCGAGGACCCGACACCATCGGGTTTCTCGATGGCCTCCTCAGCCAAGCGATTGCGCCGATGGAGGTGGGCCGGGTGGAGCGGACCCTGCTGCTGTCACCGCAGGGGAAGTTACGAGCGACGGCATGGCTGCTGCGGGGCGAAGACGAGGTCGGGATCGTCGTCGATGCCGGACGGGCCGAGGTCGTAGCCGGCGATCTGGCCCGGTTCAAGATTCGGGTCGAGGCAACGATCGAGGTCGAGGCTCGCGCCGTTCTCGATGTCATCGGACCCGACGCCAGGTCCGTGGTAACCGGTCTCGGCGGTGCGGGATCCGATCCGGGAGTCTGGCGGCGCGGTCCGGATGGGACGGTGGTGGCGCCACTTCCATTCGGGCGGGTCGATCTGCCTCGTTTCATCGTCGTGGCCGCTGAAGACGACATTGAGTTGGGTGCTCGTCGGGTCGGCAGGCTGGCTCACGACGCGATCAGGATCGAAGCCGGCGAACCTCTCATGGGCATCGACCTCGACGAGTCAACCATCCCGCAGGAAGCCGACGTTGTCGATGGTGCGGTCGACTTCACCAAGGGCTGCTACCTGGGTCAAGAACTGGTGGCGCGGATCGACTCGCGCGGTCATGTCAATCGTCGCCTCCGCGGACTCGCGTTGCGCGCCAACGTCCTGCCCCCGCTCGGCGCCACGCTGATTGCCGCCGGAGGCGCCGAAGTGGGAAGAATCACTTCGCTGGCGGAATCGCTCGAACTTCGTGCCCCCATTGCTCTCGCCCTGGTGCGCCGCGAGGTGGCGTCCGGCGACACGGTGACCGTTCAATGGGAGCAAGGGACAACGCCGGCTGTGGTGCACAAACTGCCACTCGACCAGTTCGGCACCGGCGAATAGAAGACTGCCGAACCACGCCAGCTTGGGCTTGCGGCGACGTCTAGGACCAGGCGTTTGCTTGCGGGCGCAATCCCGCACGGCGTTTGTTCAACAGCCTTCTGGGCACAGTCCCGGGCGGATATGGCGTACCGAGTTCAGTCTCCTACTCTCCCCGCGATGCGGCGCCTTCTCCTGGTCGGATTCTTGGGTCTCGCCCTCCTCGCCACGGCGTGCGGCGAGTCCACTGAGGGCAAGTACGACGCCGACCTTTTTCGGGCGGCTTGCGCCCGCTGTCACGGCGGCGAGGGCCAAGGTGGCCGCGGGCCTGCGATTGGAACCGCGGATTCGAACGCTGCACTGGTGCTGACCGACGACCAGATCCGAGGGGTCATTCGGGTCGGGCCGGGCCGGATGCCGGCGTGGCCACAGCTCGGCGACGACCAAGTGGACAGCCTTGTCGACTATTTGCGCCTGCTCCAAGCTGGGGAGGAACCCTGCGTCGAGGAAGAGCCGGTCTGCGATTTCTGACAGTTGCCGCTGAGGGTCACCCTCACAGCGCCGGAGGCGGGCGATAATCGTGCCATGCTCGATCAGATCATCGCATCGACCCGCAACCGGGTGGCGGGGCTGCAGGCCCAACGCGGCGCATTGCAGGCTGCCGCGTCGGAGGCGCCGGTGCCACGTTCGCTGGTTGCGGCATTGCAGGCCCCGGGGCTTGCCGTTGTCGCCGAGATCAAGCGCCGGTCACCGTCGGCGGGGGAGATCGCCCCAGGTCTCGACGCCCCGTCCCAGGCGATGCGCTACGTGCAGGGCGGCGCGGCCGCAATCTCCGTGCTGACCGAGCCCGAGTACTTCGGCGGCTCGTTGGCCGACCTTGGCGCGGTACGAGGTGCCGTGCCGGTACCCGTGCTCCGCAAGGACTTCATCGTCGATCCCGTGCAGGTGTGGGAGGGGCGCGCTGCCGGAGCGGACGCCGTGCTGCTCATCGTTGCGGCGCTCGACTCCTCCGAGCTGGCGGAGTTGCTCGCCGCCGTTACGACCATGGGGATGGAGGCCCTGGTCGAGGCCCACACCGAGCCGGAGGTCGAGACGGCGGTTGCCGCCGGAGCCGAGATCATTGGAGTCAACAACCGTGACCTCACCACCTTCGTCACCGACCTTGCCGTTGCCGAGGCCATGGCCCCATCGATTCCCCGCGGCCTCGTTACCGTCGCGGAGAGCGGGGTGAGCTCGGTCGCCGGAGCCGCGCGAATGGCCGTAGCGGGCTACGACGCCATCCTCGTTGGGGAAGCCGCGGTTCGTAGTGCCGACCCAGGAGCCCTCATTGCTGAGTTGCGGGAGGCCGGCCGATGACGTGGGTCAAGGTGTGTGGATTGACCCGTCGCGGCGACGTTGAAGCTGCCGTGGCGGCGGGAGCCGATGCCGTCGGGTTTGTGATCGCCCCGGAGTCGCCGCGGTGCACTGACCCCGCGGCGGTCGCAGAACTGGCTGCCGGGATCGACGTGGTTCGGGTCCTGGTCACCGTCGACCTCGAGCCGGCGGCGCTGATCGAAGCCGTCGCCGTTGCCGGAGTCGACGGGGTGCAGCCGCACGGCCGCCACAGTGACCTCGCCGCAACAACGGCGCGAGACCTCGGCTTGTTTGTGCTGCGGCCGGTTGCCGTGCGGGACTTCCTTGATCTGCCGGCACTGCCCTCCGAGGTGATTCCGCTGCTCGACACCTATCGTCCCGGCCGCCACGGCGGCACCGGGGAGACGTTCGACTGGGAACTTGCAGAGCGGGTGCCCGGGCCGTTCGTCATGGCTGGGGGATTGGGGCCCGACAATGTCGCCGCTGCGGTGCGAGCCGTGCAGCCTTGGGGAGTCGACGCATCGAGCCGTCTGGAGGCTGCGATTGGGATCAAGGACCACGGTAAGGTGACCGCCTTCGTGCGAGAGGCCAAGCAGGCGTGAACGCCATCAATCCTGATGAACGAGGTCGCTTCGGCGACTACGGCGGTCGGTACGCCCCGGAAACGCTCATGCCCGCCCTGCTCGACCTCGAGGCAGCATTCACCGCTGCCTGGACCGACCCCGGGTTCCATCGCGAGTTCGAGGCACTGCTGGCGGACTACGTGGGTCGTCCGACCCCCGTTTACCGCGCCGCCCGCCTCTCCGCCGACCTCGGGATCAATCTGCTGCTCAAACGAGAGGACCTCGCCCACACCGGGGCACACAAGATCAACAACACCATCGGGCAGGCGCTGCTGGCCAAGCGCATCGGCAAGCCGCGAGTCATCGCGGAGACCGGGGCCGGACAGCACGGGGTAGCCACCGCAACGGCGTGTGCACTGCTGGGGCTCGACTGCGTCGTCTACATGGGCGCGGTCGACATCGAACGCCAATCACTCAACGTGTATCGGATGAAGCTGCTCGGTGCCGAGGTGGTGCCGGTGACCAAGGGTCCCGGCACCCTGAAGGACGCCGTCTCCGAGGCGATGCGCGAATGGGTCGCCAGCGTCGAGACAACGCACTACATCATCGGTTCGGTGGTCGGCCCCCATCCGTTCCCCCTGATGGTTCGAGAGTTTCAACGGGTGATCGGCGAAGAACTGAAACAGCAGCTCGACGACGCCTCGCTCGAGACTGCCGCGGCCGATGTCATCGTGGCATGCGTCGGGGGCGGGTCGAACGCCATGGGCATCTTCGCTCCATACGCGGGAAGCGACGTTGAGTTGGTTGGGGTTGAAGCGGCCGGCTATGGCCTCGAGACCGGCAAACACGGGGCGTCACTGGTCGCCGGTTCGCCGGGGGTGATCCACGGATCCCGCACCTACTTGCTGCAAGACGACCAGGGGCAGGTCATCGAGGCCCACTCGGTGTCGGCCGGGTTGGACTACCCGGGCGTTGGCCCTGAGCATTCGTATTACAAGGACTCGGGGTTGGCTCGCTACGAGTCGGTGACCGACGCTGAGGCTCTCGAGGCGTTCCACCTCTTGTGTCGGACCGAGGGCATCATTCCGGCGCTCGAGTCGGCCCACGGGCTGGCGTGGATCGTGCGCGAAGCCGAGGCGCTGGCCGGCAAGACGGTGGTCCTCAACCTCTCCGGTCGAGGCGACAAGGACGTGCAGGAAGTCGCAGCTTTTGATGGGTGAGCGGGGTGTCGATCGGGTGCGTGCCATGTTCGCCGCGGCCCGGGCTGAGAATCGAGCCGCCCTGCTCCCGTACATGACCGCAGGCCTGCCCGACATCGAAACGTCGCCTGCGTTGTTTGCGGCGATGGCCGACGCCGGGGCCGATGGCTTCGAGGTCGGCATCCCGTACTCGGACCCGCTCATGGATGGGCCGACGATTCATGCCGCAGGATTGCGGGCGCTCGAAGCCGGGGTTGATCTGGATACGGCTTTCGACCTCGTGGCCCAGATCGTGACGGCGACCGGCAAGCCGGTTCTGATGATGACCTACGTCAACCCGGTGATGGCGGCGAGTCCCGACCTGTTCGCTCATCGTGCCGCCGCGGCCGGAGCCAGTGGGGTGATCGTGGCCGACTTGCCGGCAGAGGAGGCCGCTCCGTTCCAGCGGGCCTTCGAGTCTGCCGGTTTGGGGATGGTGCTGTTTGTGGCGCCCACCACCGACGAGACCCGTCTTGCGGCCATAGCGGCAGCCGAGCCAGTCTTCATCTACGGCGTTGCCGAACTCGGCGTCACCGGAGTGCGCCACGCAGCCAGCAGCCGCGTCGGGGATCTTGCGGCGCGGATCCGGGCGGTGACCGACATCCCGTTGGTGCTCGGAGTCGGGATCTCCACCCCTGCGCACGCCGCGGCGGCGGCCGCCGTCGGCGATGGCGTCATTGTCGGATCCGCTCTCGTACAGCGGGTGCTCGATGCGCCGGACGCCGCCGCAGCCGTAGCAGGCGTTGCCGGGGCTGTATCCGAGCTTGCCACAGCCGTCCGCCGCTGATCACGCTCCAGCCGGCACCGCTTCAGGGTGACTAGTCACCGCGGGTAGGTGAAGAACTGTTCTGGAGTTTTGAGCCGTTCCCGCCGATGGTTACTTGCGGAAGGAACTGCTCATCCCCTTCAGTGGTTCCTTCCCAACCAAATCGGATCCAGGGGCCGGCCGACACACCGACCGGTATGAACGCACCACACCCAAGGAGCGGTCGGTCCCCGGATTGCGAAGCAGAGGCCCCTCCTCACGGAGGGGCCTCTGTGCATAGCGGAACGCACCGCGTCCCGTCCTAGCCTGGGGCGATGGAACAACGAACACTTGGGCCGTCATCTCTGTTGGTTTCTGTCTTTGGGCTCGGCACGATGACCTTTGGCGCGGAAGCGGATGAGGCGACGTCCGGCGGCATTCTCGATCGGTATGTCGCCGCCGGCGGGAGCTTCATCGACACTGCCGACGTGTATTCGGCGGGTGTCTCTGAGGAGTTCATCGGTCGCTGGCTCGCCCGCCGTGGCCGGCGCGACGACGTCGTCCTGGCGACGAAGGGCCGTTTCCCGATGGGGTCCGATCCCGCCGACCGCGGCGCCGGGCGTGCCTACCTCACCCGAGCGATCGACGCCAGCCTGCGTCGTCTCGGCGTCGACTACGTCGATCTCTACCAGGTCCATGCGTGGGACCCCACCGTTGACCTCGACGAAACACTCGGTGTGCTCGACGAGTTTGTGGCGATCGGGAAGTCCCGCGCCGTAGGAGTATCGAACTTCACCGGTTGGCAACTCCAGCGCGCCGTTTCCCGTGGGCGCGAGCTCGGGCTGACACCGCTGGCCTCGCTGCAACCGCAATACAACTTGCTGGGGCGTGAGATCGAGTCGGAGATCCTGCCGGTTTGCATCGAGGAAGGGCTCGGGGTGCTCCCCTGGTCGCCGCTGGCTGGGGGCTGGCTCACCGGCAAGTACGACGCGACGGAACGGCCGACCGGTGCCACTCGGCTCGGTGACGACCCGGCGCGGGGGATCGAGGCCTACGACCTTCGCAACCAGCCGGCGACGTGGCTTGTTCTTGACGCAGTCGGCTCCATCGCCGCAAAACGCAACGTCAGCATGGCGCAAGTGGCGCTCAACTGGTTGCGAGACCGTCCCGCCGTATCCTCGGTCCTGCTGGGAGCTCGCACGGTGGCGCAGATCGACGACAATCTTGCCGCACTCGGCTGGTCGCTCACGCCTGACGAGGCGGCGCGTTTGACTCGAGTCAGTGCCCCGGGGATGCCGCTATATCCGCATGGATTCCTGGAAGGGTATGCCGGGGTACGGGTTTGGGAGGACCTCGGCTTCCGAGCCGAGCCGCCTCCGCTCGGGCCCTGAGTCGGTGTTACACCGGAGCGAGGCTCGGATCGGCGGATCGTGGCCCAGGAGGGCGATCGCCCGCGCCTCAGCCGTTGGCTGCGCCGAAGCCGCCTCGATAGTGTGTTGCCGACACCTCTCTGAGCCTGGCCGCCGCATCCTCTGCGGTGAGATCTCGCTGCGGCTCTGCGAGCAGTTCGTAGCCGACCATGAACTTGCGCACCGTCGCCGATCGCAGGAGCGGCGGGTAGATGTGAGCGTGTAGCTGCCAGTGACGGTTCTCGTCGTCCGTGAAGGGAGCTCCGTGCCAGCCCATCGAGTAGGGGAACGCGGTTCCGAAAAGGTTGTCATACCGGGTGAGAACCTCTTTGAGCGCGGCAGCGAGGCCCGTGCGCTGGCTCGGTTCGAGTTTGGCAATTCTCGAAACCGTCCGCTTGGGAAGGATCAGGGTCTCGAACGGCCACACCGCCCAATAGGGCACCACGATCAGCCACTCGTCGTTCTCCACGACCACCCGATCGCCGGCCGAAGACTCCTGGCCGGCGTAGTCGATCAGAAGCACGCTTCCCGAGCGTTCCCGGTAGCGGCGCTGTGTGTCGTCCTCGGTGGCCACGAGTGTGGGGATCGAGGATGTTGCCCAAATCTGTCCGTGGGGATGAGGGTTTGAGGCTCCCATCGACGCGCCGCGATTCTCGAAGACCTGAACCCACCGATGGTCTCGACCGAGCTGCTCGGTCTGGTCGGCCCAGACATCGATCACGGCTTCGATGGATGGGTGGTCCATCTCTGCGAGGGCCAGGTCGTGCCGGGGAGAGAAGCACACGACCCGACAGGTGCCCGTCTCCTCCTTGGCAACGAGAAGGCCCTCGTGGGTGGATTGTGGCTCCGACTGGTACGGGATCAAGGCGGGGTAGTCGTTGGTGAACACGTAGGTGCCGGTGTAGGTGTCGTTGTGGACGCCGCCGGCCCGCTCCGTGCCCGGGCACAGGTAGCAGCGGGGATCGAACCTCGGCCGCTGGTCCGGCGTGGGATCCTCGATCTGTCCGAGCCAGGGCCGGTCTGTGCGGTGGGCGGACACCAGCACCCACTCGTCGGCAAGCGGGTTGTACCTGCGGTGTGGGCCGGCGAAATGCGACGGAGCGCTCACGACGGCGCCGCCCCGGAGATGGCCGCGGCGCCGCCCTCGCCGACCCAGCCGAAGTCGACGTCCCTACGATTGATCGTCCACTCCATGTCCGGGCGGCGCTCGATCGCAGGCTCATCGGCCAGGAGTGACAGCAGGCTCACCTTCTCATCGTGCGACAGATCGGAGAGTCGGTCGGAGGTACCGACAAATCCCGTGATGCGAGCGAGGTCCTGTAGCGACTCGAGCGTTCGCCCGTCGAGATCGACCTCGCTGCGGTCCAGGTAAACGACGTCCGGATCGGCGTCGAACGCACCTCTGAGCCAGAGGCGCTGGCTCGAGGTGGCAATGGCATTCCGCGCACCCCGTCCAGATGCATCACCCAGCGCCGCCAAGTCGTCGTCCTCCCAGAACTCGGCAACGTCCGGCCCGATCCGCATTCCGTCGAAGATGCCCGTCGATGCGATCACCGGCGCCCCGCAGGCCAGCAGGTAGCAATCGTCACCCGCGGCCCGTCGCATCACTTCGGCGGCATGTCGATAGGCGAGCTCACGCGGCATCGACCGGGCGTGTATACCCGGAAAGGCCGCCGCATACAGGAAGTCGAGCTTGAGGTAGCTGAACCCCCACGACCGCACGGTGGTGATCAGCTCGGTGAGGAACTCGATGGTGGCGTCGGCGGTCGGATCGAGCGAGTAATACGGCCCACCCCAGTTGATCCCCGACACCACGGGACGCCCATCGGCGTCTCGCAGCAGCAGTTCGGGGCGGGCGCCGGCGAGTCGGGAGTCGGCACCGGTGATCAGCGGGGCGAGCCAGAGCCCAGCCTGGCGTCCCGTCGACATGATGGCGTCGGCCAGGGCCGCCATGCCGTTGGGGAAGTCAGCGTTTGGTACCCAGTCGCCAATCCCCACCTGCCACCCGTCATCGATTTGGATGACGTCGAACGGATAGGGCACCGAGTCGTTGACGACCCCTCGGATGATGTCCTCGGTGACCTCCTGGTAGTACGAGTACCACGAACACCACACTCGCATCCGACCGCGGCCGCGACGACCGAGCCGGTCCGTCAACTCGCCCACGTAGGCGTCGAACACCTCGTTCATGGTGCCCCCGGCGACGAGCCAGTCGATCGGCCCCGCCTCGGACACGCCCCTGAGCACCTCCCCATCGGGCGCGACCCGGGCCCCCGGCGTGAGCGCACCGAGCAGGGTGTAGCTTCCGTCGTCGCACCGGGCGACCCCGACGCAGCTACCGCCGACCCGCGTGTCGAAGGCGTGGTTCGGATCGTCGTGTCCGAGCCGCCTTCGCTCATCTGGTATCGGACGCACCGGAGCCTGGGGATCCACCCATCCCGTTGGAGACCACGAATGCCATCCGTGGCGATAAAAGCTCTCGATCCCGCCGGTCTCGACCGCCGAATCCCGGGCGCGCTCGATGCAAAGGTCCATGGGCGGCAGCTCTATTTGATGCCGCTGGAAGCGACGTTCTCGACGAAGTAACGCTGGGCCATCGCGAACACCACGAGCGGGATAACCACTGCCATGGCGACACCGGCGAAGATGAGCTGGGGTTGATCAGCGCCCTGGCCACCGAGGATGGAGAGCGCCAGCGTGAGCACGAATGATTCGGTGTTCCCGGCGTCGATCACCACCAGCGGCCAGATGAACGAATTCCACGCGTAGAGGAACTGGAAGACCGCAAGCGTCGCGACGGCGGGCCACGAAAGAGGAACGAAGATCGTCCACAGGATCCGCCAACGGGACGCACCATCCATGAACGCCGCCTCTTCGAGGTCCTTGGGGATGGACATGAAGAACTGCCGCATCAGGAAGGTGCCGTACGCGGTGTAGACGAACGGCCATACGAGGGCCGCAAGGGTGTTGTTCCAGTTCAATGCAACCACGATCTGAAATAACGGAATGATCAGTACGACAAACGGGATCATGATCGACCCGAGGTAGCCGACGAAGAGTGGATCCCGCCCGGGGAACTTCATCCGGGCGAAGGCGTAGCCCCCCATGATCGAAGTGAAGAGACTTCCCGCCATGACCAGCAACGTGATCAGAACGGTGTTGGTGATGGCCTTGTCGAAGTCGCGGATGCCCAGCACCTCGCTGTAGTTCGACCAGCGAGCGGTGACCCGCTCCGCCGCTTGTGCGGTTCGCACCACGGCAAAGCCCTCGACGGTTTGATCGTTGGGATCGACGAAACGGCCAACGGCGGTGCCCCGCAACAGCACGAGATCTTCCGCTTCGCCCGCGAAGGTCACGGTGTACACCGACAGGGCTTCACCGTCGACGGTGACCGTGCGCCCGGTGTCCACTGCGAACTCGAGTGGGACGGCAATCGTGGTTTCGAGATCGTCCTCTTGGGCAAAGAGGCCCGCTGCGACGCCGGATTCGGCAAGGACCATTTCGCGCAGATCCCCACCGTCCTCTGTCTCGATTTGGAAGAGCGGAAGCGGCTCCCCATTCACCTCGATCGTTTGCGGCTCGTAGGGAAGCACCCGCGGCGGGTAGGTGAAGACGTCGGACGAGTCCTTGAGCGCAGTGAAGAACATGTAGACGAACGGAAAGACCATGGCGATGGCGAAGATCCCGAGGATCGTGTAGATGCCCGCATATCCGAGCCGCTTCTTCCGCCGGGCCTTGCGCGCCTGGCGACGCCCTGTCGTCTCGGCATCCTTGGTGGAACGCGTGTCGAGGTCAGTCATCGTCAGCCGATCCCTTCCTGCTCAGCTCTTCGCTGGCGCCAGAAGTAGACGAGCGTTATCGCAAAGATGAAGACGAAGAGCACCCAGGCAAGGGCCGAGGCGTAGCCCTGATTGAATCGCTGGAATCCCTCTTGGTACAGCTGCACGACCGGCGTGAGCGTCGCGTTGTCCGGTCCCGACGGCGGGAGTTGAGGCCCCATGAGGACGAACGGTTCGGTGAAGATCTGGAGCCCGAGGATGGTTGTGGTGGCGACAACGAAGAAGGTCGTCGGGCGCAGCAGCGGCACGGTGATATTGCGGAACTTCTGCCACCAACTCGCCCCGTCGATGTCGGCAGCTTCGTACAGCGAGGGTGGGATCCCCTGCATGCCGGCAACAAAGAGGACGGCGTTGTACCCCGTCATGAACCACGCGAAGAAGATGACGATGGACCACATTGCGAACTTCGGATCCGACAGCCACTCGGGCTGCGGGGCAGTGAGGTTCACGCCCGGTATCACGTTGATCAGGTCGAACAGCCGCAGTATGCCGTAGTTGATGTATCCGATCGAGGCGTTGTAGAGCTGCTTCCAGATGAGTAGCACCCCGAGGAGACCAGCTACGTAAGGAATGAAGTAGACCGCCCGAAAGACCTTCATGCCCGGGATCTTCGAGTTGAGCAACGCAGCGAGCACCAGCGCGGGGAACGTCGCCAGCGGGATCGCGATGACGGCGAAGAAGATGATGTTCTTGAAGCCGATCCAGAAGTTCGGATCGCGGGCTCCCATGACGATGTCGCCGAATCGGAAGGCCTGGCTGTACCCCGCGCTGAGCGCGTCGGAAGCCGCTTGACCGGCATCGAGCGAGACGAACTGAATGCTGAAGATCTTGATGTAGTTGTCGGGGCCGAGCCACGTGATCTCGGTGAGGCCGTCCCACGCCGTAAATGACACGAAGAGCGAGAACAACAGCGGGAATGCGAAGAAGGCGAGGAACCCAAAAACGTTCGGCGACACGAACAGATAGCCGTCGACGGCTTCTGCCTCGGTGACCGTCGTAGCGAACACATCCGTGGCACCGCGCCGACGGAGGAGCCAGAAGGCGGCTCCACAGATGACGCCGCAATCAGGGCAAGCACGAGAGCGTCCGGCTCGATGAGCCTGCGAACGAACTCGACCATGCCCGGAATCAGGCCGAGGGCCAATGCGAGGACCGCAGCCCCGGCGATCATCGTCCATTGTCCCACCCGTCGGACCTCGGCCTCGACCGATCCGAAGCGATCGGCCTGCGAGTAGATCAGCCAGCCGGCGAGGATGATCAGACTCCAGAACCAGAGCTCGCGGAAACTGGTGGCCAGGGCATCGATCCCCCGAAAGATCCCCATGACCTGGAGTGCCGCCACCGCGGCCATCACCAGCAAGGTGTACTGGAGCAGCGTCGCCACCGTTCGTCCCTTGTTCCGATGCGACAAGAGGTAGGGGAGTGCGTAGGCGGCAAGGAAAGCGACGACGGCCGCCAGAGCCAAACCGATCGCCAGGCCGACACCCCTCAGGTCGAAGAGGGCTGCCGGTGGCGATGGCAATCGCGGCGGCAACGGCCCCGACCGCGACAGTGCCCTGCCAGGCGATCACGGCGAGCAACCAGGTCGGTTGCCCGTTCGGGGTCGTCTGTGAGGTCTGGGTGGCCAATTCGGTGTTCTGCGTCACAACCCTCCGACCTCCAGTGGGCGGTCCTGCTGTTTGGGGGTGGGACGAATCCCACCCCCAAACAGTTTCATGTCATCAGTTGTTGAAGTACTGGTTCAGGTCCGTGCAGATGTTCGCCTGGAACTCCTCGATGGACAGGTCGCCGGAGACCACCGCGGTCATCCGGGTGTTCATCTCATCCCGGTACGAGGCCCAGTCACCGTTCCACAGCGGAGCCTCCGTCTCTGGGTTCTCGCTGAGACCATCCAAGAACGCCTGGTTGTTCTCCGGCGGGGTGAAGGTGAGGAAGGCATCGAGCGCATCCTGGCTCACCCGGCTCGGGATGTTGGCACCCAGTCCGGCGACCTCAGCCTGCACGTCGGCCGACGTCAGCGCCCGCACCAGGTCCCAGGCGGCCTCGGGGTTCTCCGTACTCGCATTGACGACGTAGGCGCCCCAGAAGAGCCAGTTGGAAGGTCCACCCGGTCCTTCGGGCAGCTTCACAACGTCCCAGTTGAAGTCGACCTCACGAATCCCGGGGGTTCCCCAGCGGCCGTTCTGGAACATTCCGGTGTTGCCGGCCTTGAAGATCGGTTCTGCATCTTCTCCGTATGTGGAAGCAGCGCCCGTGGCATAGAAGTCGCGGAAGGCCGTCAAGCCGGCAATCGACTCGGGCGTGTCGAGGCCGCAAGCGTCACGGGCGTCGTTGAAGAACCCGCCACCTGCAGAGTTGACCCACCAACCGTTCGGGCCCCACCACGAGTTCTGTCCGTAGCCGAAGATCTCGGGTGCGAGCGCCGCCACCTGTTCGGCAACCTCGCTGAAGGCCGCCCAGTCCCATGTCCCCGCTGCTGCCAGCTCACGCGGATCTGCCGCGCCGGCTTCAGCGATGAGGTCGAGGTTGAGATAGAGAGCGAACGCCGATACGTCGCGGGGGAGGCCCCACAGATACGAAGCTGGGTCGGACTGACCCGTCGCCGGATCGGTGGTGAGCTGCTCCATCGGGCCGGGGTAGAAGTCGTCGACGCTGAAGTCGGCATCCGCCGCCGGCGTACGGAGCGAGGTTCAAGAGAACACCCGCCTGTGCAAACTGGGCAATGTCAGCACCGGGGATCCAGAACACGTCGGGCGCTTCACCGGCAGACAGCTGTGTCAGCAGTGCCTGCTGGTACCCTTCCGTCTCGGTACCGCCTGCCTCGTACACAAGGGTCACGTCCGTGATCTGACCTTGCAGGGAATCGCTGACCGACTGGTAGACGGCCGCTTCCTGATCGTTGTCAGGACGAGTTCGCCATCGCAGCGACACTGCCTCGCCGCCGCCTTCGCCACTCGTAGTGGTGGTGGCCGGCGCCGCGGTCGTGGTTGCTCCTTCAGCCGTGGTGGTGGTTTCTCCACCCTCCGCGGCGGTTGTCGTCGTGTCTCCGGAATCGTCGTCCCCGCATGCAGCTGCAACCAGCGCAAGCACGAACAACAGCACCATGAGTCGTTTTGCCATCGTTCCTCCTCGTGAGGGGTGGTACCCCTTCTTTCTTCTCTTGTTCACGCGACCTCGATGAGTGGTCCGCGATTTGCGATCTCGGAGAGCGCCTCGGCAGGCGCCGACGAGCTCGTCACGAGCACGTCCACTGTTTCGATGTCGGCGATCTTCACAACGCTGATGTTTCCGACCTTGGAGCCGTCCGCCACCACGACGCATCGCTGGGCAGCGTCGAGCATGTGCTGCTTCACGGCCGTCTCGGGGAGGTTGACGTTGGTGATGCCCTCGTCGGGGTGGACCCCGTTGCAGCCGAGGAACACGGTCGACACGTTTACTCGCGCGAGGATGTGGTTCGCCATGGGGTCGACGAGCGAGTGCTGGAGTGGCCGGAGAGTGCCTCCGGTGACGACGACCGTGAACCTCGGAATCCCAAGCTCGAGTTCGAGGGCCACGTTGAGGGCGCTGGTGAACACCACGACGTCACCAAGGTCGGCGCGGGCGACGAGCGCTCGGGCGACGGCGGTGGTCGTCGAGCCAACGTCGAGGATGATCGTTTCCCCGTTCGAGACCATTGCGGCGGCGGCGCGGCCGATGGCGGCTTTCTCCTCTGCAGCGCTACTGCTCGACTCCTCGAAGGAGCGCTCGAGGCGGGGGCGAAGGGCTCGCACCACGGCGCCGCCGTGGACACGCTGGAGGCTCCCGGTGCCGTCGAGGAGGTCGAGGTCGCTGCGCACCGTCACCTCTGAGATACCGAACATCGCACTGAGGTCCGAAACTCGCACGAACTCTCTCTCTTGAACGAGGGAGAGGATTCTCTCCCTCCGTAGCGCTGCGGGAACGGCTCGTTCCATCGCGGCCACCTGACGGGTCGGGACTCTGATCCGAGTTTCGTTTGCTTTCGTTTGGTTGTCAAGCCACAAGCGTCTCGGGCGATGGAGTTTCGGGCTCGCAACCGCGCTCGGGGGGCGATACTGTTCCGACACGCATCCGATTCGCATAGAAGGAGTGGGGTATGGCTGACGGATTCTCGTTGTACGGCAACCACCTCAAAGCCTCGTACGCCAGCACGGCACGGAAGTGGCAGCGGATGTTCGAAGACAAGTTCGACTACCGCGAGGGCGAGCCGTACGACCTCTCTCTCGTCGACAACGGCTATCTCGGCCCCATCTTTGGGCTCAAGGACATCGTCCGCGACGGCGAGGGCGATCCCGTCGACCCGTCGACCGGGGTCATCTGCGCCACCGTCCGGATGGGGTTTGGTCACTACCGCATCGCCATGGCGGGAGCCTCCGCCGCCAGGTCGATGGGCTACACGCCGTATTGGCTCGACTTGCTTTCCATCCCCGGCATCTCCACCGACGTCATCAACTGGTGGAACACCAACTACAGCAGGTTCTCCCGCCTGTCGCAGCGGAGCCCCCTCTTCAACAAGTACGTGTGGGAATCCATCACCACCGGCGACCGCACCCTGCCAGGTCTGTGGTGGGCCCTCAACACCTTCGCTGCCGGGTGGCCGTGGCGGTTCATCAAGGCGAACGCAAGGGATTACCGGATGAGTGAGCTCTTCGCCGATTTGCACAGGGCGCTTCCTGCCGAAACTCCCCTCCTCGGAGCGCACATGTGGAACAGCATGGGCGCGGTTGCCGGCGGGATGACCCATGTCGTCGACATGATGTTCGACAATTGGCCGATGGCCTTCCAGCTGATCGAGGGCGCCCAGCACGCGGTCCAGTCCCCGTCCGGGTACTACGGCTTCCGGACGATGCGCGGGTTCGACGAGAAGAACGCCATCCTCAAGCCCACTCCGAGTGAGGCGCTGCACTACGTCGGTCATCACGTGGATCACGAA
This sequence comes from uncultured Acidimicrobiia bacterium, assembly GCA_963704825.1. Classification (GTDB taxonomy): domain Bacteria; phylum Actinomycetota; class Acidimicrobiia; order Spongiisociales; family UBA5794; genus CAVPHV01. Next base: position 108,080 of record CAVPHV010000018.1, on the reverse strand, counting down.
CTCGTTGAGAACATCGAGCTCGACTGTGAGCTGCGCATTGGGCGCATGGCATCAGGGGAACCGCGCCGGTTTCTGCTCACCATGGGCGGAGCGGGGGCACAGCGCGAGCTGTTCAAGGCGATTGTGGACCACATGGTGCCGAAGGTGCGTGCGGGTGAAGCCACGCTCTTCGTGAACCTCGGCGATCACCGGGAGAATTGGGACTGGCTGCGCAGCGAGCTCGGTGACACCTTCCGGATGATCGACTTGCACACAACCTGGGACGACACGAAGGGGTTTGCCGACGAGATCCGCACGGGGAGCGCGAGCGGCATCCACGTGTTCATCTACGACAACATCTTCCACGGCGTCTATGCGACCAACTACCTCATGCGGGTCGTCGACGTGATGATCACAAAACCGAGCGAGCTGGCCTTCTACCCGGTACCGAAGATCTTCAACGAGCGGGTCGGTGGGCATGAGGCATGGGGGGCGATTCGCTCGGCCGAGCTAGGCGATGGAACCGTCGAAACAAGAACGATCCCTGAGACTCTGCAGGCGATCGACCTGGTCACACTCGAGGAAGACCTGCTTGCCATGTACTGCGACGGAATCGTGCGCAACAAATCGATCGGGATCTACGACGGCGCCTACAAGTCCGTTGCCCTCGCCACCGGGAGGGTGTGGGAGCGTCCCCGGCCCGCGGCCGCGGCACCGCCCACGTGAATCAGAAGAGCGCTTCTGTGTGTGATCAGAAGCAGAACCGCCAGAATGGGTGAGATCAACCGCGGGGGTGTCGGGCGGCGGCCACTCCCAAACCGGCCTGGTACCGGGAGGGGGACTTGAACCCCCACGTCCTTGCGGACAACGGATTTTGAGTCCGCCGCGTCTACCAATTCCGCCATCCCGGCCGGTGGAGGCCCGATGCTACCGCGTCCGTCACCTTCCGTTGTCCGTACAATCTCACCGATGAGGCGACGAGAACGCAAGCTCTTCAAGATCAACGACGAGATCGCGGCGCTGCACGAGGCCGAGCGGCTTGCTGAGGAGGAGTTGATATTCCACCAACACCTCGACGACGACGCCAAGCGCGATGCGGCCGTCAGCGGCAACCCGCTCGATCGAGCTGATGCCAGAGAAACCTCGGCCGATGTCGCCAGATTCGAGGACCACATCCGCAACCTCCGCACGGAACGGGCGCGGCTCGAAGCCAAGCGAGACAGGCTGCTCGATCGACTGTGACGAGGTGAGGCCTCCAAACGTAGGGGGAGTGTCTAGTGCCGCGGACTAGTTCTGAAATGGCCCCTAATTCCTCCTATACCTGAGCCACTATGAGCCGATACACTAGTGAACACCCTCAGTGAGGAGAAACAACGGTGAGTAGCCGCATCTCAAAGCGGACCAAAGAAGAGCGCGGCGCTGCGCTCGTCGAGTTCGCTTTCATTCTCCCCCTCCTGCTCGTGCTTTTGTTCGGGATCGTGGAGATGGGTCTCGCATTGCGGGACCAATTGACCATGTCGAACGCTGTGACGTCGTCCGCTCGGATCGGCAGCGTGCTCGGTGACGACGCAGAGGCCGACATCGCCATTCTCGACGCGGTCCAAGCCGGATTGGTCGGCGCGGTGGACAGCGATGTCATCACCAAGGTCATCATCTACCGAGCCGACGCCGCCGGGAACTCCACTGGGGACGAGAACCATTACACCTACGACGAGACCGATCTGACCTGCTCTTGGTATCCGTGTCCGGACCCTGCCGTCGGTGGCTTCCAGTACGGGGACCCAGGGAACTGGCCACCCGACACGAGAGTCGTAACATTGCCGTCGCCCGACATTCTCGGGGTAAAGATCGAATTCACCCATAAGTGGATCACCACGTTCATCCCCTTCATGTCGAGTCCTGCTCACTGGACAAGCGAAGCACGGGTCCGCCTCGAGCCGGATGTGTCGGGCACATGATTGCCAAGGTCAAGGCTCGCTGGCAGGAATTCGACAACCGCGAGCGGGGCGCCGTCCTCATTCTGACCGCGGCCATGCTGATCGTTCTGATGGGTGCGGCCGCGATGGGCACCGACCTCGGCTGGCTCTATCTCAACGGCAGACGTACCCAACAGGCGGCCGACGCCGCCGCCCTCGCCGGAGTCGTGTATCTCCCCAACGACGAGCCATCGGCCATCTCGACTGCAATAGATATGGCCCGGGCCAATGACTACGTCGATAGTTCCATGGGTGGCGATGCGACCGTGGTTGCCCACAAGCTGGTCGACAACGATCGGCGGCTGCAAGTCACCGTGACGCGATCCGTTGGCACCTACTTCCTGAAGGTCTTCGGGATCGACAACATCGCACTCAGCAGGAGCGCCGTCGCCGAGTATGTGCTCCCTTTGCCATTGGGCAGTCCCGAGCCCCAATTTGGCAACGATCCAGAGTGTGCGCCGAATATCGATACCGGAGTCGGGTGTACCAATATCTGGGCCAACATCCACGGCAAGTACACAAATCGGGTCATGGGTGACGCCTTCTCGCCGTGGTGCACCGGGAGCAATGGTACGTCATGCACCTACAACGAATGGCACCGTGATCGTGGCTATCTCTTCGGAGTGGAGCTCGACGCCGACACGGCGAGTCTGGGAGTCGATCTCCTCGATCCCGCTTTCGTTCAGGGGGGCAACGACTTTCTGTGGGCTGGAGACAACCCGATCAGCGGCAACGTCGGCCCTTCTGTCGAGTTCACACTGTGGAGCGAGGATCCGACACCACTCGATCTGAGCGACGGCAATGTGATCTTGTGTCAGGTCGTCTATGCCCCCGAACCCGTGGGAACGCCATTTACCTGGCGGGATTTCTGCGACGTATCGGGAGCCGACGCCGGGGTGTATCCACTCCAGGTGCGCATTGCCGACGAGAACTACGGCTTGAATCGCTACTCGATCAGAACGAGCGCAGCGGGGGCGGCGAACTCGCGGGTCTATGGACTTGGTGACATGTCGATCTACGCCAACGTCCAGAACGGCGGATCCGACTTCTTCCTTGCCGAGGTCGATGAGGTTCACAAGGGCAAGCAGCTGATCGTAGAGCTCTTCGACCCCGGCGAAGCCAACGGAAACAACTTCATCCACATCAGGGATCCGTTCGGGAACAGCCCAGAATGCCACGTGCAGGTCCCGAACGACTCGATCGATGAAGTGCTCAACAGTTGCATCATCGATGCCACTCGGCCGGCTCGGAACTACAACGGCGACTGGATCTACGTGAGCATTGACCTCCCCGGCGACTACAGCTGCGACGGAACGAACTGCTGGTGGAAGGTCTATTACGACTACGCGAACGAGGCCAACGACACCACTACCTGGACTGCTCGGATCGAAGGAAATCCGGTTCGTCTGGTCGAGTAGTCACCCTGCGTCGTCCGGCACGAGTCAACCGTCGCGTGGAGCTGGCCAGCACCACCGAGTTCTTCTATTCCCTTTTGAGTTGTCCACAGATACACTCAGGTGCACAGCGTGGTGGTGTGTGCGCCGAGCGAGGTAGGAGTATCTGTGGTCCGGAAGACCGACATCCGGAACGAAGCCATTGGGGGAGGAGACGAGCGCGGCGCCGCACTTGTTGAGTTCACCATCGTGGCGTTCCTACTGCTCACGCTCGTGTTCGGGATCGTTGAGTTTGGACTCGCCTTCCGTGATCGGCTCACCATCGGCAACGCCACGCAGAGCGCAGCCCGGGTCGGGACGGCCGTAGGGCGCGACCTGACTGCCGATCTCGCCATACTGCAGTCTCTGGAACAGACCCTCTCGACGTTGCCCGGCTCGGGGGTCGACACCGTGGCCTACGTCGACGTCTACAAAGCCAACAACGTCGGCCAGCCCGTCGGCGGCTGTCCGAGCGGCGAGTGCAATCGCTATTTCTACGCCTACATCGACGGACCGGGGCCACTGTGTGACTGGTCTCCCTGTCCTGATCCCGACGACGGGTACAGCGGGTGGAACTGGTCGCCGGCCGACCGTGAGGTCGAGGTTGGCAACCTCGACGTCATGGGAGTCGAGATCACCTTCGGTCACGAATGGGTGGTCGGATCACTGGTTCCGCTTCCCGATGTCGACTGCAACAACAACCCCACACCGACCAACTGCTGGGCGGATACCGCACTGATGCGCATGGAGCCGCAACAGTTTGGGATTGGGCCATGATCACGCCTGATGAGGGGCCTACCGAGGTCACGGGGAGTTGGGCCGATGAGGGGGAGCGAGGCGCCGTCCTCATCCTCACGACGCTGCTCCTCGTCGTGTTCATGGGCATGGCAGCGTTCGCCATCGACCTCGGCTGGCTCTACTACAACCAGTTGAACACTGCCAAGGCCGCCGAGGCGGCCGCGTTGGCCGGCGTCGTGCACATGCCCATGCCGGGCTGCGTTGATCCCGGGTCCGGCGACCAACCGACGACCGTGGCTCGCGATATTGCCAGCCGGCAGGGCTACCAACACAACATCGACGGAGTGAGCGTTGCTGCCACGAAGGGGGCCAACTGCAACCAACTCACCGTCGACATCAGTCGTTCCTATGGGACGTTCTTTCTCCAGGTCTTTGGCATCGACAGCGTCGAGATCAACCAGACCGCGACAGCGGAGTACTTGCCGCCGCTCAAACTGGGCAGCGACGAGGCCTACCTCGGAGAGGACCCCACGGTCGGTGGTCGCAACCGAGACTTCTGGGTTGCCGTCAACGGGACGCGGCGTCGCAAGGAATCGGGAGACCCCTATTCCACCAAGTGCGCGGGGACCGGAACCGCCCACAACTGCAACGACCCCGGGGCGAACGTTGGTGTCGAATATCGAGACCCGGCGTACTACTACGCAATCGAGGTCGACCCCAGCGACAACGGTCAGTCGCTCACGGTTGAGATCTTCGATGGGGTGCACTGCAACCAGCGCAACGGGGAATACCCATCCGACGCGGGGTGCCGGCCCGATGGCACATCCGAATACGACGGCTATCCGAGTGACTTCTCACTCGAGTTCCGTCTCTACCCACCCGACACCACCCCTTCGGACTGGACCGACAACTCGTCGAACAACGCGGCGGTCTGCTCGAAGACATTCCACTACAGCTCGGTGGCGGCGGAGCAGTACCGCTGGGACGCGCTCGATAGCTGCCCTGTCGCCGCAGTCTCAGGCATCTACGTGCTCGAGGTCGACATCGACGAGGCCTCGCCGGCACTGGCCGATTCCAACATCTCGGTTTCGGCATACTCGATCCGGGCGAAGATCAACGGTCAGGTCGACAATGACACGGCGGTATACGGACTCGGGGCCATGTCACTGTGGATGCCGGAGCTTGGTTCGAATCCAAGCTTCAAGATCGTCAAGCTCGATGAGATCTATGCCGGGACGGAGTTGATCCTGAGCATGTTCGATGCTGGAGATATCACCGGCACGATCGACCTCAACTTCACCGGCGAGCTGGCCGGCCAGGATTGCCTCTACCGGGTTCGCGACGAGTTCCTCAATGAGGTCCAGGCCTGGGGAGGCGACGACGGCGGCGCCGGGTGCTATCTGGAGATCACCAGTCTTGAGTACAACAACCGGTGGATCGATTTCCGCTTTCCGATCGATCCCGGATACACCTGTAGCGGCGACTGTTGGGTGTTGGTCGACTACAACCTGACCGCGGCCAACCCCTTCGAGCGCACCACGTGGACGGCCCGGGTCGACGGTCAGCCCATCCACCTGGTTCCCTGACGGCAGCACCGTCTGACCTGTGGGGGGCGCAGGTACACTCCGCAGCGATGCCAACGCTCGCTCTCCTCGACGGACACAGCCTCGCCTACCGCGCCTTCTACGCGCTGCCCGCGGACCTCGCCACGTCCGCCGGCCAGGTGACCAACGCGGTGTTTGGGTTCACCTCTATGCTGATCAAGCTGCTCGACGACGCCGATCCCGATGCCATCGCGGTTGCCTGGGATGTGCGCGGTCCAACCTTCCGCAAAGAGCGCTACCCCGAATACAAGGCGCAACGCGACAAGCCGCCCGACTTGTTCGCGAGTCAGCTCCCGTTGATCGATGAGGTGCTCGCCGCCCTCCAGATCCCACAGCTGCGGGTCGGCGGGGTCGAGGCCGACGATGTAATCGCCACGCTGGCGTCTTCCGCAGGGTCTGCCGGATGGGATGTCATTGTGGTCACCGGTGATCGGGATGCCTTCCAACTCATCGACGAGCGTGTATCGGTCTACTACACCCTGCGGGGCATCTCCGACACGGTCGATGCCACCCCGGCGTGGCTCGAGGGCCGCTACGGCGTCCGTCCCGACCAGTACCTCGAATACGCCTCGCTGCGGGGCGACAGTTCGGACAACCTCCCCGGCGTCCCGGGTGTGGGCGAGAAGACCGCAGCCAAGCTGATCGCCGGTTATGGCTCCCTCGACGGGATCTACGAGCACCTCGACGAGCAAACCCCGAAACTGCGTGAGAACCTCGCCGCTCACCGCGACCAGGTGTTTCTCAATCGTGAGCTGATGGACCTCGTGCGCGACGTAGACGTTCGCCTGGATGGCGAACCGGTCACTCCCGACGATCTGGTGCGACGCGAGTGGGACCAGGACGAAGTACGTGCCATCTTCGACGGGCTGGCGTTCCGGACGTTGTGGGAGCGCCTGAGTGAGCTCGGTGGCCAGACCGTTGTGGCGTCCGCCCCCCTCGACGTCACGGTGCGCACGATGCTGCCCGGTGATCCCGTCGCTCCGGGCCCCCTCATCGTCGACCCGGTATGGGATGGAGAGGATCTGACCGGCGTCATGCGGGCCGAAGGCGACGGGGGAGTGTTCGTGCCCGCCGACCGCCTCGAATTGCTCCTTGCCGGGGCCTCCGAAGGCGGGGCGGGGATGATTGCCCACGACGCCAAACCGATCGTGCGGGCCATGCTCGAGATGGAGCTGACGCCTCCGGCCGTGGGCTTCGACACGGCGCTTGCTTCCTACGTCATCAATCCTGCCCAGCGCACTCCCGATCTTTCGGAGCTCGCCTATCGGGAACTGGGGCTGGCGGTGGATTCGGCGGACGACGGCGACGAGCGCTCTGCCCAGGGCGCCTTCGAATTCGACGCCATCGAGACCGGTCCGGATCTCGACGCCGCGGCGCGCCGTGCCGTGGCAGTCGGGCGGTTGGTGGCGCCGATGGCCGAGCAGGTGGCCGCTCGAGGTGGCACGGCGTTGCTCGAAGAGATCGAGCTGCCGTTGGCATCGATTCTCGCCCAGATGGAGGTGACGGGAATCGGCGTCGATCGCACCTTCCTGGCGGACCTGGGTGAGCAGTTGCGAGCCCGGCTGGCGGCGCTCGAGATTGCCATCCACGAGGCGGCCGGCGGGCCGTTCAACGTCAACTCGACGCTGCAGTTGCGCGAGGTCTTGTATGAGCGCCTCGCGCTGCCGGTGCTCAAGAAGACCCCGAAGGGCGTACCGTCGACCGATGCCTCAGTCCTCGGCAAGCTGAAGGACGAGCATCCGATGGTGGAGATGTTGCTCGAGTACCGCGAGCTGGAGAAGTTGCGCTCCACCTACGTTGACGCGCTCATTCCCCTCATCGAGCCGGATGGGCGGGTCAGGGGCCGGTTCAATCAGATGGCTGCCGCGACCGGGCGTCTGTCACAGGAACAGCCCAATCTGCAGAACATCCCGGTCCGCTCCGAAGAGGGGCGGATCATCCGGCAGGCCTTTGTCGCCGACGTTGGGTGCCGGTTCCTCGTAGCCGACTATTCGCAGATCGAACTTCGCATCCTGGCGCATCTCTCCGCGGATCCCGGGCTCGTTGAGGCGTTCGAAAGCGGCCTCGACATTCATACCGCAACTGCCGCCAGGGTCGCCGGCATCAGCGTCGAGGAAGTCGACAGCGACGCCAGACGTCGCGCCAAGATGATCAACTTCGGCCTGCTCTACGGGATGGAAGCGTACGGCTTGTCCCAGCGGCTCGAGATCTCCCGCGAAGAGGCCCAGGAGCACGTCACGGCATACTTCGAACAGTTCCCCCAGGTCAAGGCTTTCATGCAAGGGATCGTGGACGAAGCGCGTTCCACCGGATACACCACAACTCTGCTTGGCCGGCGGCGGTACCTCCCCGAACTCTCCAGCTCGAACTTCCGCGACCGCCAGACCGGTGAGCGGATGGCCTTGAACGCTCCAATCCAGGGAGCGGCCGCAGACATCATCAAGAAGGCGATGATTCAACTCGACGGGCAACTCCGCGCCGGTGGATACCGCGCCGAGATGCTGCTCCAGATCCACGACGAACTTGTTCTCGAGGTTCCCGAAGATGAGCTCGCCGCCGTCACCGAACTGACCACAGAGGTGATGGAGGGCATCGTCGAGCTGCGAGTGCCGCTCACCGTCGACGTTGCCACCGGCGCCACACTCGCCGAGTGCAAGAGCTGACGCTTTTCGGGCGCCCTCGCAGATTGTGCGAAATATGTCCAGACCACTTTGGCGTCTCTCTCGCACCTGTTACGCTTCGGCCCTGCCTTCGACGAGGCGAGTCTGCGCGCTCGAGGGCAATTCATGTAAGCAAGGAGTTGATGTTCTCGTATGGCCATCGAGAGAGAGACGGGGCTCGCCGAAGGCGCAGCCGAGGCGATGGAGGAATCCGCATCCGCGGAGTCCGTCGCTGAGACCGAGGCTGCGGCGGAGGCAATCACCGAGGCGGTGATCGCGTCTGACGTTGCGGTTGAGGGAGCCACCGAAACGGCCGCCGAAAATGGCGTGCTGGATACCACTGAAGGCGGCGAGCCAACGGCTGAAGCCGTAGATGACGTCGTCGTCGCCGACGTTGAAGAAACCAACGACGGTGACGAAGTGGAAGACGTGGATGTCCTTGTGGCAACCGCCGAGGAGCCCGATCTGGCGGACCGCGAAGACGCCGGAGCATTGGCGAGCGAGGTTGGCGCCGTTGAAGCCGTATCGGAAGCGATTGCGGTTGAGGCAGTCGGCGACGAGGCGGAGACTCCGGCTGAACCGGCCCCGCCGTCAGTCGGCGACCGTCCGCCCATCACTGCGCCGCGCGATCTCGGGGATGTGCCGAACGATCTGAGCGCCGACGACTTTGCCGCTGCCGTCGAGCGGACCGTCTTCGAGTTCAAAGAGGGCGACATCGTCGCCGGCACCGTGGTGCGGGTGGACCCCGACGAGGTGCTCGTCGACATCGGCTTCAAGTCTGAAGGTGTCATTCCTTCCAAAGAGCTCTCGATTCGCAACAGTGCCAGCCCCGGCGAGGTCGTCACCGTTGGTGATGCGATCGAGGCCCTCGTCCTCCAAATGGAAGACGAGTCGGGGCGCCTTGTGCTCTCCAAGAAACGCGCTCAGTACGAGCGGGCGTGGGGTCGCATCGAGAAGGTCATGAACGAAGGTGGCACCGTCTCGGGACCCGTGATCGAGGTCGTCAAGGGCGGCCTCATCGTGGATATCGGTTTGCGCGGCTTCCTGCCGGCCTCGCTGGTCGACCTGCGCCGAGTCCGGGACCTGCACCCGTTTGTTGGCGAGATCATCGAGGCCAAGGTCATCGAACTCGACAAGAACCGCAACAATGTCGTCCTGTCGCGCCGTGCCTTCCTCGAAGAGGCCCAGGCCGAGCAGCGCCACGCCTTTTTGGATGAACTCCAGCCGGGCGACTTGCGCAAGGGGACGGTTTCTTCCGTCGTCAATTTTGGCGCCTTTGTCGATCTTGGAGGCATGGACGGACTCGTCCATGTGTCTGAGCTTTCGTGGCAGCATGTCAGCCACCCGGGCGAGGTCGTCTCGGTCGGCGACGAAGTCACGGTCAAGGTGCTCGAGGTCGATCGTGACCGCGAACGTATCTCCTTGTCGATTCGCCAGACCAGGGAAGATCCCTGGGAGGAATTCGCGCGTGGAGATCAGCGTTGGCGAGATCGTCGACGGAGCCGTCACGAAGACGGTTCCGTTTGGAGCCTTTGTCTCGGTCGGCGAGGGCGTCGAAGGCCTGGTCCATGTCTCAGAAATCGCGATGCATCACGTCGAGAGCCCGGAGCTCGAATTGTCGATCGGTCAACAGGTACGGGTAAAGGTGACCGAGGTCGATGCCGACAGACGTCGGGTGAGCCTGTCAATAAAGCAGGCACTTCCCGAGTGGGAGGAACGCTCGACGTGGAGCGACAAACGAACCCAGAGTCGGCCGAAGCGACAGGAATTCCAGCGTGAAGAAGAAGCGCAGGAACCGTCATTCAGCGCCGATGCCTCGTTGGAGGCCATTCTCCAGGAGCTCAAGGAGAAGGGTATCGGCAGAAGCTGATACTCCGATCCTTGACTTCAGGGACTCGGCTGCCAGGCTGAACCGGCACTCTGGACTCGTGCTCAACTCCAGGTCGTGTGGTGCGCGTACATCGGTAACCGGAAGGGCCAAGTGACATGGGCAGACGAACGATTGTATTAGTGGTGGCGCTGGTGCTTGCAGCGGTGTCCGCCTTTGCGGTGTGGCAGTACCTCACCAACGTCCGCGACAAAGAACGAGAGGCCATCGTCGAGGTGAAGGTGTGGCGGGCCGATGAGCCCATCACCACCGGCGATCCCGGCGAAGACGCCAAGCCGTTCATCGTGGAGAGTACCGCGTTGTACGAGAACATCGTGTTCGAAGGCTCGACCATCCTCTGTTCTGGTCCTGTCTCGAGCAGCGACGATCCCACGCTGTGTCAAGCCAACCCGAGTGACATCGATTCCCTTCTTTCGGGGACGGTCGCCGCCGGGCCGATCTCGGCCGGTCAGTTGATCACTCAGGAAATGTTCGTGACGCCGGCCGAGCTGAACTCGATCAGCCTGTCCGAGTCCATCCCGCAAGGCAAGGTCGCGATTTCGATCCGGCCGTCTGAGGCCGACGCGGTCGGCGGTTTCATCCGCCCCGGCGATCGAGTCAACATCCTGGCTTCGGCCTCGATCCAGCTCAGCCAGTCGCTCGAGCTGCTGAAGAACCCTGACCTGCGCGAGCTTCTCTTGGGCGCCGACTTCGGTGGAGGCACCACTACGCCGCCGACGACCCCGGGCGCGCCGACCGGGGGCGAAGAAGTTGTGGATCCCGTTGCCGAGTTCGTCAACACCTTCCCCAACTCGATCCAGTTCACCCAGACGGTGTTGCAGAACATCGAGGTACTCGCCATCGGCGCCGATACGCGGCCTTCGCCGCTCGGAACCGGACTGGAGCCGCAGGGCAGCCAGATCGTTGTGCTCGAGGTGACGCCCGAGCAGGCCGAGCAGGTCGAGTTTGCCGAGCAGTACACCAGCATCGAATTGAGCCTGCTGCCCTCCGAGTTCCCGTACACTGAGTTTGAAGCCCGTGGCGTTCTCGTCGATGATCTGTTCGACGTGGTTACGCGTATCCAGGAGCAGTTGGAGGCGGCCTTTGGCAGCTGATGGAGGGACCTTTTCGGTCCTGCTCGTTGACGCAGACGATGGATTTGTCGAAGACACCCGTAGTCTGCTCGAGGGCAACAAGGTCTACACGGCCCGCAATATCACCGACGCCCAGCGCCGGTTGGTTGAAGAGGGCATCGAGGTAGCGATTGTCGGCCCCTCCTTCGCCCATGAGGCGGGGGTCGCCGAATCGAGCCTGTTGTTCGACGTGCAGCCGTCCCTTCCAGTGGTCCTGGTCACCGAGGCCATGAACACCGACGTCCTGCGTGCAGCCTTGCGCGCCGGCATCAAAGACGTGATCGAGACACCGCTCACGATCCCCAAGGTGGAGGACGCCTTGGGGATCGTCAGCCAACTCCAACAGGTGGTCGACTCCAAGGCTGCTCGCAAGGCCAAGATCGGCAAAGTCGTGACGATCATGTCCCCCAAGGGCGGCGCAGGCAAGACGATGACGACCGTCAACGTTGCGCTCAGCCTCGCCCAGTGGGGAGACGCCAGCCGGGTGGTGATCCTCGACGCCGACCTCCAGTTCGGCGATGTCTGCATCTCGTTGCAGGTGGATCCGCGGCACACAATCGTCGATGTCGCTCGCGACATCGACAAGCTCGATGAGCCGTTGCTCGACAGCCTGCTTGCTCGGCACACGTCGGGGATGCGGGTGCTCTCGGCGCCGCTGGAGCCATCTCTGGCCGATGAGATCTCGACCCAGGTCGTGGTCAAGACGATCGGCATGCTCAAGCGCATGTTCGAGTACATCATCATCGACACCGCACCATTCCTCGACGAGCCTGTGCTGTCGATTCTCGAACGCTCCGATATCGTTCTCCTCGTCGTCGACATGGACCTGCCGAGCGTCAAGAACGCCAAGCTGGCCCTCGACACCCTCCGCCTGATCAAGTTCCCGTTCGAGAAGATCCGGCTCGTGCTGAACCGGGTCAATTCGAAGGCTCGCCTCGATATCGACGAAATGGAGCGTTCGCTCGGCCTCGAGGTTCAAGCCGCCATCTCTTCAGACAAGTTGGTTCCCCGGGCCGTCAACGAGGGCGAGCCGGTGGTCTCGCTGTATGCGCGGTCGCGGGTGGCTCGCGACCTGCGCAGCGTCGCCCGGCTCGTCGTCGACGAGGATTTTGAAGAACCTACTGAAGAGGAGCCAAAAGGCCGCCGATGGTTTCGGTAGTCCGGTCCACTTTTGAAATGGGAGAACCTCAATGAGCCTTGCCGATCGCGTGAAAGCCGCCAAAGCGGCAGAGGTCACTTTCGACGGCCAACGCGAGGAGATGCGCCAGGAGCTACGGCGCAAGCTCCACTACAAAGTCGTTGAGGGTCTCGGCCCGACGCTGTACGACCGTCAGATGAGTGATGCGGAGCTGAAGCTTCGCGTGATGGAGATGCTGGAGTGGGCCCTCGACCAAGAGGAATCCGTTCCGCTCTCGAGAGCCGACCGGCTCCAGCTCCTCCAGGAGATTGCCGACGACGTCCTCGGCTACGGGCCGATCGATCCTTACCTGAGCGATGCCGACGTGACGGAAGTCATGGTCAACGGCCCGCACCAGGTCTGGATTGAGCGGGCCGGCCGTCTGACCCGCACCGACACGAAGTTTGTCGACTCGACCCACCTCGAGCGCATCATTGAGAAGATCGTCGGCCAGGTCGGCCGGCGGATCGACGAATCGACTCCCATGGTCGACGCCCGTCTTCCGGACGGTTCACGTGTGAATGCTGTCATTCACCCGCTCGCCATTGGCGGTCCGTTCCTGACCATTCGTAAGTTTGCCGTTGATCCGTTCACCAGCGACGACCTCGTTGCAATGGGGGCGATGAGCGACGCCACCGCCAGCTTCCTGCGCCGTTGCGTACAGGGCAGGCTCAACACGATCGTCTCCGGTTCCACCGGTTCTGGCAAGACGACGCTGCTCAACGTGCTCTCCAGCTACATCCCCGACAACGAGCGGATCGTGACGGTAGAGGACGCAGCCGAGCTCCGGCTCAACCAGATCCACGTGCTCAGCCTCGAGTCCCGACCCCCGAACCTCGAGGGCAAGGGGCAGGTCACGATTCGTGACCTCGTTCGCAACTGCTTGCGTATGCGTCCCGATCGGATCGTCGTCGGTGAGGTTCGTGGTGGCGAGGCATTGGACATGCTCCAGGCCATGAACACTGGTCACGACGGTTCACTCACCACGGTGCACAGCAACTCACCACGTGACACTCTGGCTCGTATCGAGACCATGGTGTTGATGTCCGGCATGGATCTTCCCATCCGAGCGATCCGTGAACAGGTAGCGTCGGCCGTCGACCTCATCGTCCACTTGCACCGCCTTCGTGACGGAAGTCGCCGGGTGACGCACGTGACGGAGGTGGTCGGGATGGAGGGCGAGATCATCACGATGCAGGACCTCTTCCTGTTCGACTACGGCATGGGCATCGACGAAGCCGGCATGTACAAGGGACACCTCAAGGCGACTGGGATTCGGCCTTCATTCAGCGACCATCTCGAGAACTTCGGGATCTCGCTGTCGGCGGATCTCTTCCACCCGGAGCCTTTCGCACGATGATGCGCCGTATCCTCACCCTCAACGTGTTCGTGGCCGGCTTCATGCTGGCGACGATCGGCCCGGCGCTGGCCCAGGACTCCTCGGGTAGTTCGACGACCGACATCCTGCTGATCGTCGGTGCCGTAGCCGCAGGGGTTGCGCTGTTCCTGTTGATCATGATCATCTTTGGCCCCAACAAGGCCGTCGAGCGTGACCTGAGCGGCCGGCTTGGAACCTACGCTTCGCAAACCGAGAAGAAGGGCAAGTTCAAGAACCCCTTCTTGCGGCGGTTTGCGAGCAAGGCAGAGAGTGTTGCCGAGCGCCGCGGCATGACCGGGATGATCGAGACCGCCCTCGAGCAAGCCAACATGCCGATCAGCCCGGGAGAAGCCATCGCCGGCGCCCTCGGTGTTGCGATCGTCGTCGGGTTGCTGGCCGGCCTGTTCACTCGGAACATCATCTGGGCGCTGGCCTTCGCTGCCGGCACGCTCCTCGTCGCCGCTGTGGCGGTGCAGACCGTGGCCCGCCGCGAGCGGGTCAAGTTCGAGAACCAGTTGCCGGACACGCTCAACCTGATCTCAACCTCGCTGCGGGCCGGGTACTCGCTGCTGCAGGCGCTCGAAGCCGTGGCCTCCGAATCACCCGAGCCGACGGGTCGCGAGTTTGGTCGGGCCATCAACGAGACTCGACTCGGTCGAAGCCCGGTCGACTCCCTCAAGGATGTAGCCGAGCGCATGCAGTCGGTGGACTTTGACTGGGCGGTGCTCGCCATCAGCATCCAGCGTGAGGTTGGTGGCAACCTGGCCGAGGTGTTGCAGACGGCTGCCGAGACGATGTTGCACCGCAACCGGCTTCGCCGGGAGATGAAGGCGCTCACTGCAGAAGGTCGCATCTCGGCGATTGTGCTGAGCGCGCTTCCAATCCTCCTCTTTGCGTTCCTCTACTTGTCGAATCCGACCTATCTCGAACCGCTATTCAGCACCATCTACGGAATCATTGCCCTGGTGGTTGCCGGGTTGTTGATGATCGCCGGCATCGTGTGGCTCAACAAGATCGTGACGATCGAGGTATAGCTATGGATCAGACACTTGTCTTCGCAACCGTGGCCATCGCCGTCACCATGTTCGCCCTGATCATGTATGTCGGCATGGGTGTTGTCAAAGCTCGCGAGAGCAGCTCAAATCGGCTGCAGAGCCTGACGCCGACCCGGTCTGAGGTCCTCTCGAGCGGGTTCAACGAGCGTGCGGTGGCGCCCGTCATCCAGGGCATCGGCCGATTGGGATTGCGCTTCACTCCGCAGGGCTGGGGGGCAAAGACCAACCACAGGCTCGTCATTGCCGGGTGGTTCCCGAAGGTCGATGCCAACTCGTGGGCTGCGATCAGACTGGTCGCCCTCGTACTTTCCGTCGTCGCTGCGTTCTTCTTGTCCAGCTATGTCGATGGCAACACGAAGCTGCTCGTCGGCGGCTTGGTCATCGCGGCCGGCTTCTTTGGTCCCGAATCCGTTTTGTCCCGCAAGATCGACGATCGTCGCAAGGCGATCGAGAAGGACCTCCCGGACGTGATCGACCTCCTCGTGATCAGCGTTGAGGCCGGCCTCGGCTTCGAGGCGGCGCTGGGCAGGGTCGTGCAGAACGTCCCCGGTCAGCTCAGCGACGAGTTCTCGAGGATGCTGCAGGAGACTCGGGTGGGTGTCAGCCGGCAGGAGGCGATGAAGTCGCTGGCACAGCGCACCGACGTCGATGATCTCAACTCGTTCATCCTGGCAATGAACCAGGCCGACGCGTTTGGTGTTTCGATCGCCAGAATGCTCCGGGTGCAAGCTGACGAGATCCGAGTGCGGCGTCGGCAGCGCGCCCAGGAACGGGCCTTTGCAGCGCCGGTCAAGATGACCTTCCCTCTGGTGTTCTGCATCTTCCCTGCGATCTTCACTGTGCTGCTTGGTCCCGCCTTCATTCAGATCTTTGAGACCATCCTCTGAGGACGCAGATACCGTGCCGCCCCGGTCTCCGGCCGGGTGGCATGGCTTGACCATTCGCCATCTCTGGCTCCTGGTTCCGCTGGCCATGGTTGGCTACCGAGCCGGCGCCGCCCTTTCGGACAACTCGTTCCTGTGGCACGTCCGGGCCGGCACATTGCAGCTCGACACGGGTGAAGTGCTGCGCAGCGACCCGTTTTCGTTTACGGCATCGGGGGCGGCGTGGCGGACTCAGTCGTGGTTGCTCGACCTCGGGTACGGGGGACTCGACCAGCGCATCGACGGACTTGCCTGGATGCCGTGGTTCGTATTCGTCGTCGGGTGTTGCCTCTTCGGGTTCGTCGGTCTCATTGCCTACTGGGCGACGAGGAGCGTCACCCGGAGCGGGATCGTGATGACTCTCGTTGCGTGGATTGGAACCATCTTCATTGTGCCCCGGCCGGTGCTGGTGTCCTTCTTGTTGCTGGCAGCCCTTGTTGCGGCGCTGCGTTTTCCCCGTCGGCTGGCCTGGGCGATGGTGCTGCTCATCTGGATCTGGGCGGCGATCCACGGTTCGTGGGTGATGGGAGTCGGCCTGATCGGCCTCGAGGCGCTGCGGCGCCGATCCTGGCGTCTCGTGGCCACCGCTGCGGTTGCCGGGGTGGCGTCGCTGGCGACCGCCCATGGCATCGGGACCTGGCAGGTGACCTGGGAATTCTTCGTGAATCGTGACGCTCTCGAGTATCTCTCGGAGTGGCAGAGGCCCAATTTCCTGTGGCCGTTGCTGTGGCCCTACGTGCTGGCCGTGCTCGCCATCGGGTACCTGGCGTTCCGGCGGCGCCTGCACTGGGCCGACGCCATTGTCATCGTGCCCTTTGCGATCTTCGGCACCTTGGCGACCCGCAGCGTGTTCCCGGCCCTCCTGGTGCTACTGCCGTTCGCGGCGCAGGCGCTGCGGCCAAGCGTGGCGGCTCCCCCTCGCTCCGGGATTCCGATTCTCAACTGGGGCATCGCTGCCGCGATCATGGTGATGGCGTTGCTCGGCGTCACACAGTCGCCCAGCATCAACGAACGCGTGTCGCCTCCTGCGGCGGCGCGGGCGGCGTTGGGGCCTGGGCGCGTGTTCCACGGCCCGGGAGCAGGCGGGGCGTTGATCTACACGGAATGGCCCGATCGACTCGTCTATGTCGACGATCGCGCCGAGCTCTACGGTGCTGAGATGTTCCAAGTGACGATCGCGGCCATGGAGGGTGAAGGATACGACGAGGTGTTTGCCCGCTGGGAGCTCGATCAGGCGCTGCTGAAGGCCGATTGGGCGCTCGTCGATGCCTTGGCTGCCGACGGGTGGACGGAACGGTACCGGGACGACAATTGGGTGGTTTTGGCGCGGTGACGGAGAAGTGGGCCAGGGAAGGGGTTTCAAGGCCGCCCCCCAATAGGAAAAGGGCCCCGAAGGGCCCTTTTCCAATCTCGGTTGCGAGAACCTAGAGGTTGCTGGCGATGTTGTCGAAGTTGCTGTCGACCTCTTTGCCGACCGTGGTGATGGCCAGGATGGCCACAACTGCGATCAGGGCAACGAGCAGTGCGTACTCAACAAGGCTGGCGCCCTCTTCGTTGGTCATGCGGCTCTGAATGGCCGTCCACATGCGAAGCATTTCTGTCTACCTCCTATGGCAGGGTGATCCACTAGCAACGGTACGGCAATGGTGGGGGGTTGGCCATAGGCCGGGCGACCTATTTACTACGGAGCGTGTCGGAACGCTACGGAACGTGGCATTCTGGTTGTCCGAGGGTCACGGTCGGTGCAGACCGAGCCGGATCGCTTCGACGGCGGCCTGCGCTCGGTCGGTGATGGCGAGCTTCTCATAGATGCTGGCCAGATGATTCTTCACCGTCTTCTGCGAGATGTAGAGCTGGTCGGCCAGGTCCTCGGTCGAGCTGACCCCCGACGCGAGCAGTGCCAGCAGCTCACGCTCGCGATCAGTGAGCCGGGCGGCACCCGGGTCGAGCAACGGTTGGCGATGGCGATCTAGTACCACGTCGAGGTCCTCGGCCTGAATCAGGTTCTCGCCGGCATGAACCGCTCTCACGGCGGCGGCCAGGTCGGGGAGCGGGGTTGACTTGGAGAGGAAACCGGCTGCGCCTGCTGTCGCGGCGCGGCGTCGTTGCTCATCGTCGGTGTGCATGGTGACGACAATGGCCGGTGGCGCATCGGGGATGGTCCGCAATGCGGCGATTCCTCCCAGATTGGGCATTTCGATGTCGACCAGCATGACATCGGGTTGATGTCGGCCGAGCAGCGCGACGAGCTCGTTGCCGTCGGCGGCGGTCGCCAGGACGCGGATGTCCGGAAGGCTGTCAAGGGCCTGGGCGAGTCCCTCGAGCAAGAGACGGTGATCGTCGGCGATGACGATGTCGATCACTTCACTGTCCTCCTTGGCCCCAGCTGACGGTGACGGTGGTCCCACCGGTAGGACCCGACTCGACCGCAACCACGGCATCGATACCGGCGCCACGTTCTTTCATGCCGATCAGTCCGAAGTGCCCCTTGGGTGTGTGGGCAGGATCGAATCCCCGGCCGTCGTCGGTGACCACCAGGGTACCCCGGTCGCGATCGACAAACCCGGTGACATGGATTGCTTTGGCGTCGGCGTGTTCGAGTGCGTTTCGCATGGCTTCGGTGAGGATGGCATTGAGGTCCGGGGCGATACTCGGCCGAGGCGGGCGGCGTTCGTCGATGTCGATCACTATGGCGGCTCCGTCGACACCAGCATCGGCAGCAAGCGTGAGCGCCTTCTCGACCAGGCTCCCCGATGACTCGTGGCGGAGGTCCGACACGGTGGTGCGCACCTCCTCGACCAGGTTGGTCACGGAACGCCGCAATGTCTCGAGCTGGCGGGCCAATGCAGGCTCGGCGTCGTGCTGCTGAATTGCCATGTCGATCCCAAGTCCCAGAGAGGCCAGCGACGGGCCAATCTCGTCGTGGAGCTCACGAGCGAGCCGCACCCGCTCCTGCGCCACGGCGCGGTGGGCGATGGAGCGAAGCAGCAGGATGTTGTCGTAGGCAAGGGTGACGGGACGGAGCGCCGCCTCGACCACCCCGCGCGACGGCTCGAGATCGGTGCCGTTCTCCGGCCACAAGGCGAGGTGCCCGAGGTTGCGATCGGCCAATTGCATCGGAAAGACAAGCCGGTCCGCCGGGGGGCCCGGATCTCCGCGGCGGGCCACAACCACCGCTCCTCGCTCATCATTGAGTACCACCTGGCCGGCGCGGTAGGGAACGGTGAGGGCGAGGTCTCTCAGCGCCGCTTGGCCAACGGACACGGGGTTGAGTTCGGCAGTAGTGGCGAGGTCCGAGAGGCTGGTCAGCGCGCTGTGGGCCGCCTCGAGGCGTTCCAGGCGCACCGAGGTCACCGCCGAGGCTTGCTCGAGGGCGTCGCCGCGCGCCTGCTCTTCGACCAAGATGCGCCGACTCTGCGCAAACGCAACGGCCATCAGAAGGTACAGAAGGGAGACTTGGAGGACTTGACCCTGGATGATCTCCTGCTGGAGGGTGGCGACCACGAAGATCAGCCCCATGCTGGTCAGCACTGCGGTTTCGACCCCGACTCGAAATCCCAGGAAGGCGCCGGCGTAGAACGATGGTGCGGAGAGGAACAGCAGGTAGGGACTGTTGACGCCCCCGGTCAGCGCCACGGCGATCAGCCCGATGACGACACCGGAGACCGCGATCAACTCTCCAATGTTCTCGTCCACTCTCCAACGCCGCGGCAACAGCTGCATGACGATGGTGTAGGCGCCCGCAAAGAATGCCGAGACGGTGACCGGGGCGGTTGCTCCGCTCCGGATCGCCGACAGCAGAAAGCCGAGGGCAAACGACCCCCACAGCAGCACCATGAGGATCCGCTCGAGGCGTTGTTCCCACGTGCGGTCGGTGGTAGGCATCGCGCCAGAGAGTACAGTCGCCCGGTGAGTCAGCCGAGTACCTCGCCGCTTCCCGACCGGATTGTCGTTGCCGGTGGACTCGGCTCGGGCAAGAGCACGGTTGCCGATCTTCTCGCTGCCAAAGGTGCCACCACTATTGAAGCCGACCTGATCGGTCACGAAGTTCTCGAGCCCGGGGGTGCGGCCTTTGCCGCCGTAGCCGAACGCTGGCCGGTCGTTGTTGCGGACGGCGCCATAGACCGGCAGCGCCTGGCCTCCATTGTCTTCACCGACCTCGAACAACTGGCGGAACTCGAGGCGATCACCCATCCGGCGATCGGTGCCGAGATCGCCAGACGAGCCCACGCGGCCGTAGGGAGCCCTGTGGTCGTCGAACTGCCGGTCCCGGCGATCATCGCTCCGGATTGGACCTGGATCGTCGTAGTGGCTGAGCCTTCGGTGCGGGTCCGGCGCGCTGTGGCGCGTGGCATGGACGAGGACGACGCCCGCCGCCGCATCGCCGCGCAACTCACCGAGTCTGAGTGGCGCGAGCGGGCGACCCACGTGATCGTCAACAACGGCACGTTGGAGGAGCTCCGTGCCGAGGTCGATGCCCTCTGGGAGCGACTCTCCGCCACTTAGCGATGCCGCCCATTTGTGTCTCACCGCATGTGTACGCTGCCGCCATGCCCCCCTTCCGAGTCCATTCCGATTTCCAACCCGCCGGCGACCAGCCGGAGGCAATCGCCCGGCTGGCCGAGGGCATCGCCAGGGGCGACCGATTCCAGACGCTGATGGGCATCACGGGTTCGGGCAAGTCGGCCACCATTGCGTGGCTGGTCGAACAGGTGCAGAAACCGACACTCGTCCTGGCGCCGAACAAAGCGCTTGCAGCCCAATTGGCGAACGAGTTCCGGCAGTTCTTCCCCGAGAACCGGGTGGAGTACTTCGTGTCGTACTACGACTACTACCAGCCCGAGGCGTACATCGCCCAGACCGACACCTACATCGAAAAGGAGTCGACGGTCAACGACGAGATCGACCGGCTGCGCCACGCTGCCACGGCCGGGCTGCTGACCCGCAACGACGTCATCATCGTTGCGTCCGTCTCGGCGATCTACGGACTTGGCTCTCCGGAGCAGTACGAGGGTCAGCTCCTGCGTCTGGTGCGTGGGGTCGAGTTTCCGCTCGATGCCGCCGTCAAGCGCCTCGTCGACATCCAGTACGAACGCAACGAGGTCAACTTGGTTCGCGGCAAGTTTCGACTGCGCGGCGACACACTCGAGGTCTTCCCCGCCTACGAAGAGGCGGTCTACCGGGTCGAGTATTTCGGTGATGAGGTGGAACGCATCATGCAGATGAACCCGGTCACCGGAGAAGTCGTCGGGGAGATGAGCGAGTTGTGGGTGTATCCGGCAACCCACTACGTCACCGGCCGCGACCGGCTGATGACTGCGATCGACGGAATCGAGGTCGAATTGCAGGAACGGCTGGCGAAGCTGGAGCAACAGAACAAGCTCCTCGAGGCCCAGCGATTGCGGATGCGTACTGCCTACGACCTCGAGATGATGCGAGAGGTGGGTTTCTGCTCGGGCATCGAGAACTACTCACGCTACCTCGACGGTCGCGAGGCAGGTGAACCGCCCTACACGCTGCTCGACTACTTCCCGGACGACTTTCTCATGGTGATCGACGAGAGTCACGTCACCGTGCCGCAGATCCACGGCCAGTACGCCGGGGACCGCAGCCGCAAGGATGTGCTGGTCGACCACGGGTTTCGCCTCCCTTCGGCGATGGACAACCGGCCGCTCACGTTCGAAGAGTGGTACGAGCGAGCCAACCAGGTCGTGCTCCTGTCGGCGACGCCGGCAAAGTGGGAGCTGGAGGTGTCCTCCCAGGTGGTCGAGCAGATCATCCGACCCACCGGATTGGTCGATCCCGAGATTGTGGTCCGGCCGACCAAGGGGCAGATCGATGATCTCGTCGACGAAGTGCACAAGCGCGCCGAGGCCGATCAGCGGGTCCTGGTGACAACGCTGACCAAGAAGATGGCCGAAGACCTCAGCGATTACCTGCTCGAGATGGGGGTCCGCGCTCGCTACCTCCACTCGGACATCGACACCCTCGAACGCGTCCAGATCTTGCGTGATCTCCGCCTGGGGGAGTACGACGTCCTTATCGGCGTGAATCTCCTGCGCGAGGGATTGGACCTGCCTGAGGTATCGCTCGTTGCGATCCTCGATGCGGACAAGGAGGGCTTCCTGCGGTCCGAGACCAGCCTGATTCAGACCACGGGCCGCGCCGCCCGTAACGTCGACGGCCAAGTCGTCATGTACGCCGACAACGTCACCGACTCGATGCAACGCGCCATCAACGAGACCAACCGGCGCCGCAAGGTCCAGGTCGACCACAACGAGGCCCACGGCATCGACCCGCAAACCATCAGGAAGAAGGTCTCCGACATCCTCGAGTTGCTGCAGAGTTCCTCGACGCCGGCCGCCGACCGCAGGGCCCGGGAAACCCGGGATCGTGCCCCGCTTGACCTCCCGACCGACGATCTGCGCCGGCTGATCCAAAGTCTCGAGGAGGAGATGCACGAGGCCGCCACCGAGCTCCGCTTCGAGTACGCCGCCCGACTGCGTGACGAGGTGAACGACCTCAAGCGCGAGCTCCGCGACATGGCCGACGCAACCAGATAGGTCCTCGGCCGGGGGCCGATGACCGGTACCGGGTCGTGACCTTGGTGTGGGCCGGTGTGGTTGTGCGGCTCGCCAGGGGTTCGTCGTAGGCGCGGTCGGGGTACCGGGTACCAAGATGATTCTGCGGTCGACCAGGAAGCCCGTTTCGGGCCGGTCGGAATGCCGGCGGCCGCCACGCCTTTGGCGCCCTGCCCTCGGTACCCGGTCCCGGTACCCGGCCGGTCCCGGTACCCACCCTCATTCATGTCACAGCCCCTCACTACAATCGCACGAGCGCAGGCTGAGGACGGGCGGAACAACCACGTGGCTACGGACAAGATCGTCATCAGGGGTGCTCGGGAGCACAACCTGAAGAACCTCGACTTGGAGTTGCCGCGCGATCAACTCATCGTGTTCACCGGGCTGTCCGGGTCGGGCAAGTCGTCGCTCGCGTTTGACACGATCTACGCCGAGGGCCAGCGCCGCTATGTGGAAAGCCTCTCCGCCTACGCCCGCCAGTTCCTCGGCCAGATGGACAAGCCGGACGTCGACTTCATCGAGGGGCTATCGCCTGCGATTTCAATCGATCAGAAGACCTCGAGCCGCAATCCACGATCGACCGTCGGAACCGTTACCGAGATTCACGATTATCTCCGCCTGCTGTATGCCCGGATCGGGATACCGCACTGTCCCAACGATGGCAGTCCGGTGGCCCGTCAGACCCCGCAACAGATCGTTGATCGCATCCTCGAACTCGAGGAAGGCACCCGGTTCCAGGTCCTGGCTCCCGTCATCAGAGGCCGCAAGGGGGAGTACGAGACCCTGCTCAAGGATCTGGCCCGCGATGGGTTCAGCAGGGCGCGGATCGATGGCGAAATCCGAGACCTGACCGAGGAGATACGGCTCGACCGCTACTTCCAGCACACGATCGAAGTGGTTGTCGATCGGCTGGTCCGCAAGGACGGCATCGAACGCAGGCTCACCGATTCGCTGGAGACCGCGCTCAGCTTGGCTGAGGGTGTAGCCCACATCGACATCATCGACGGGCCAACCCTCACCTTCAGCCAGCACTTCGCCTGTGCAGAATGTGGGCTCTCGTTTGAGGATCTCCAGCCCCGCAATTTCTCGTTCAACAGCCCATACGGTGCCTGTCCGGAGTGCTCGGGGATCGGCACTCGCTTCCAAGTGGATCCTGAGCTCGTTGTTTCCCAGCCGGATCGCAGTCTCGAAGACGGAGCGGTTACTCCGTGGGGCGGGCGGCACCGGATGCGGTACTTCAAGCGCCTGCTCGGAGCGGTTGCTGCGGCCGAGGGCATCGACATGGACAAGCCCTTCAAGGATCTGAGCAAGAAGCATCAGCAACTGATTCTGTACGGGACGGGGGACCGACCCTTCGAGGTGTCGTATCAGAATCGATTCGGCCGGCGCCGTCGCTACGAGACGACCTATGAAGGAGCGATCCCTTGGCTGGAGCGTCGCCATAGCGACGCCGAGAGCGACGGTGCCCGCGACCAGTACCGGCAGTACATGCGTGAGGTGCCGTGCGTCGGTTGCGGCGGCGGTCGGCTCAACCCTGTGTCCCTGGCCGTGACCGTCGGCGGACTCAACGTGCACGGACTGTCGTCGATCGCGCTGCGGCGGGTCTCCGAGTTCGTCGGTGCCCTGGAGTTGAACGAACGGGACGCCACGATTGCCGCCGCGGTGGTGAAGGAAATCAAGGCACGGATCGACTTCCTGGTCGATGTCGGTCTCGACTACCTCACCTTGATGCGCTCGGCGGCCACCCTCGCCGGCGGCGAAGCGCAACGCATCCGGCTGGCGACACAGATCGGGTCGGGTCTCGTTGGGGTCCTCTACATCCTCGACGAGCCATCCATCGGGCTCCACCAGCGCGACAACCAGCGTTTGATCGAGACGCTGCTGCGTTTGCGTGACCTCGGCAACACGCTGATCGTGGTCGAACACGACGAGGAAACGATGCGGATCGCCGACCACATCGTTGACATCGGGCCGGGTGCGGGAGAACACGGTGGTTCGATCGTGGCGGAAGGATCGCTCGAAGAGATCATGGCTGAGGAGTCATCGATCACCGGTGACTACATGGCCGGGCGTCGCCACATAGTCGTGCCGGAGCGTCGCCGGTTGGGGACCGGCAAAAGCTTGACCGTGCTGGGCGCCGCCGAAAACAACCTCAAGGAAATCGACGTTGAGTTCCCGCTCGGCACCCTGATCGCCATCACAGGGGTTTCCGGGAGTGGCAAGTCATCACTGGTCCAGCAGATTCTGTCGAAGGCGCTTCACGCTGAACTCCACGGCGCCAGATCGCTTCCCGGCCGCCATCGTGGGTTGAAGGGCGTCGAGCACATCGACAAAGTGATCAACATCGACCAATCGCCGATCGGCCGCACCCCGCGTTCGAATCCCGCCACCTACACCAAGGTGTTCGATCGGATTCGCGAGCTGTTTGCGGCCACCACCGACGCCAGGATGCGCGGGTACAAGCCGGGCCGGTTCTCGTTCAACGTGGCCGGAGGAAGGTGTGAGGCCTGCAAGGGCGACGGAACACTGCGGATCGAGATGCATTTCCTACCGGATGTCTACATCCCATGCGAGACCTGCAAAGGCAAGCGTTACAACCGTGACACGCTCGAGGTCACCTTCAAAGGGCATTCGATCGCGGACGTTCTCGACATGTCGATCGAAGAGGCCCTCCATTTCTTCGAGAACCAACCGCGGATCGCCCGAGTCCTGCAGACGCTCTACGACGTCGGGCTCGGCTATATCCGGCTCGGGCAGCCGGCACCGACTCTGTCGGGTGGCGAAGCGCAGCGGGTCAAACTCTCCTCGGAATTGGGCAAGCGCTCAACCGGCCGCACCCTCTACATCCTCGACGAGCCGACTACCGGGCTGCATTTTGAAGACATACGCAAGTTGCTCGGAGTGCTGCAACGCCTGGTCGATGCGGGGAACTCCGTACTCGTCATCGAGCACAACCTCGATGTGATCAAGACCACCGACTGGGTCATCGATCTCGGCCCCGAGGGCGGTGAGGAGGGAGGCCGCATCGTCGCCAGCGGAACACCCGACGACGTTGCCAAGGTCTCCGAGTCGTACACCGGGAAGTTCCTGCGCGAGGTGCTCGCCCCCTGAACAGCAACGGCGCACCGTGGGAGGAACTGGCCGATTGGTGGATCGGCGAGGTTGCCGACGACCCAACGTACCGCCGCGAATTCGTGCCGCTCCTCGCCGAGTTACTCGACGGCCCGCTCGGTCCGGTGCTCGATCTTGGTTGTGGGGAGGGACTCGCGATGCGGACTCTGCCGGTCGATGTGATCGGGTGTGACCTCTCACTGGTGTTGGCGTCGCAGGCGGCAGCTCATGGGGCGGCCGTTGTTGCTCGTCTCCCAGATCTCCGCTGGGTCCGCGACGAGACCATGGGAGCCACGTACTGCGTGCTCGTGCTCGAGCACCTCCCAACCCTGGAGGGGTTCTTCGAGGAGGCGCATCGAGTGACGCGTGGCGGCGGCCGCCTCGTCGTCATCAGCAATCACCCGGCGTACACGCCACCGGGAGCAGGACCCCTGATCGACCAGAGCGATGGGGAAGTGCTGTGGCGGTGGGGGCCGTACTTCACCGAAACGAGCGGAGAGGTGCCTGCGGGGGACCACTCGGTGACGTTCCACCACCGACCGATGGGGGTGCTACTGAATGCTGCCGCCGAAGCCGGCTGGAGCCTCGATCGGTTCGAAGAGAGAGGGCTGAGCGCTGAGGCCGTGGCCAATGACCCAGGATTGGTCGGTCAGGAGCACATGCCGAGGGTGATTGGCCTGCGCTGGCGCAAGCAGAGCACTACGGTCTCGTGAGAACTCAAGAATATCGCGGCTGCTGCCGATGACTGAGGAGAGCACAACCGTGCAGTTGGAGGAGCCCATGAAGACCCATTTGGTAGCTTACGAGTACGGCAGCGGCGCTGCTTGGGGCTACATCGTGGCGGAATCGCGCGAGGCGATCGTGGCCCAAGTACCTGAGGTTGAGATCCACGATGCACCACCGGTCTGGATGACCGAACATGACGTCGAAGTCGTGCGTCAGCACGCCACCGTCGAGGTCGGCAACGACGCCGTTGACCGGATTCTCGAAGGCAAGAAGCTGATCGCTTCCGCCTGAGGCGCCGCCCGGTCCCGTCTCAGTCGGCTTCCGGACCTCCTGGCTGCCGATTGAGCCTGTTCCTGTCCACCTTGGCAGCTTCCCCGATCTCCGCTCGATTCGGCACCCCCCTAACCTTGCACCGTCATGGTGCGCCGTCCTCCTGCTTCGTCTCTTCCCGACGCCCCCGGCGTCTATCTCTTCAGAGATGAGCCCGGCGCCGTCCTCTATGTGGGCAAGGCGAAGTCCATCCGCAAGCGAGCCGCCAACTACTTCGCCCGCGATCTGGCCCCCCGCACGAGAGCGATGGTGGAGAACGCGGCGAGTCTGGAGTGGATCGTCACCGACAATGAGGTGGCGGCCCTCATGCTCGAATACACGCTGGTTCAGCAGCACCAGCCGCGCTACAACATTCGACTGCGCGACGACAAGAGCTTTCCCTACCTCGCTCTGACCCGGTATCAGCGGTGGCCGCGGGCGTCGGTGATGCGAGGCAAGCGCCGCAAGGGCGTCGAGTACTTCGGGCCATATGCGCGTGCCTACGCCATCCGCGACACTCTCGACCTGCTGCTCCGCACGTTCCCGGTGCGAACCTGCACGGACGCAAAGTTCAGTCGACATGAGGCGTCGGGACGGCCGTGTCTCTTGTTCGACATCGAGCGGTGCTCGGGTCCATGCGTCGGCGCGGTCAGCGCCGATGATTACGCCGACCACGTCAATGGCCTTGCTGCATTCCTCGACGGGGACATCCAAGACATCACGACCCGGCTGCGATTCGAGATGCAGTCTGCTGCCGACGCGCTCGAATACGAACGGGCCGCACGGGTGCGGGACCAGCTGGCGTCGGTGGAGAAGGCCCTCGCCCGCCAAGAGCTGGTGAGCCAGAGATCGGAGACCTTCGATCTGATTGCGTTCGAGGAAGACGACCTGGAGGCGGTCCTGGTGGTGCTCACCGTCAAGCGGGGACGCCTGACCGGGCGCAAGACCACCGTGCTCGATCGGGTTGCCGACGTGTCTACCGCTGAGTTGGTTGCCGTGATGCTCGGCCAGCTCTATGGGGCGGAGGTGCCGCCCGGCCAGGTCTTGGTGCAGGAGCTGCCCGACGATCCGGAGGTGTGGCGAGATTGGCTCGAATACCGCAGAAAGGCCCGGGTTTCATTGCGCGTGCCCCAGCGCGGCGCCAAGCGGCGGCTGATGGAGACGGCTCAGGCGAACGCTCGCGAGGAGTTTGCCCGGCATCGCTTGAAACGTCAGTCGGACCACAACGCTCGGGCTCATGCCTTGCGCAACCTCCAGGAGCACCTCGGGATGGCGGGTTCGCCGCTGCGGATCGAATGCTATGACATCTCCACGATTCAGGGCAGAGACACGGTTGCCTCCATGGTGGTATTCGAGGATGGGTTGCCGAAGAGGTCTGACTATCGGAGGTTCAAGATCCGGACCATCGACGGCCAGGACGACTTCGCCGCCATGGAGGAGGTCCTGTCCCGCCGCTTCGGAGCCTACGTGAGCGACCTGAGCCTTCCGCCTGAAGAGCGCGGCAAGTTCAGCTATCCACCGTCGCTGGTCGTCATCGACGGCGGTGCCGGGCAGTTGGGGAGGGCCGTGAAGGTGCTCAACGACTACGACCTGGACATTCCCGTGGTCGGTTTGGCCAAGAAGCTCGAAGAGGTCTACCAACCGGGGGCGGACGAGCCGCTCGTGATTCCCCGGGGCGACGAGGCGCTCTACCTCCTGCAGCGAGTCCGCGATGAAGCTCACCGATTTGCCGTGACCTACCACCGCACCTTGCGCGCCAAGCGCATGGTCGATTCGGTTCTCGACGGGGTTCCCGGGGTAGGCCCGACGCGCAAGAAGCGTCTCCTGCGTGCCTTCGGCTCCCTGAAGCGAATCCGCGCTGCAGAGGTCGAGCAACTGGCCGAGGTCGTGCCGGCCGCGGTTGCGGCCGATCTCTACGAGGCGTTGCACTCTTGATTGCCTCCGTCGTGGTCTACCGGACGCCGTTTGGTCCGGGATGGATCCTGGCCATGGGCGTCGAGGTCCTGGAACTTGGCCTGCCGGGAACCGACTATCGCGCGCCGCCATCTGCCATCGCCGGCGCCGAGGTGGCCGACTTGGTCGCCCGGCTCGAGGCGTATTGGGAGGGCCGCGGTCCTCTGCCGTGTGCCGCCCCGCTCCTGCACAACCAGCAGTTGCGCCCGTTCGCCCGCCGTGTGGTCGACGTCGTCGCCGCGATCCCGACCGGTTCGACCATGACGTATGCAGAAGTCGCCTCGGCCGCGGGCAGGCCGGGTGCCGCCCGCGCCGTCGGGATGATCAACGCCACAAATCGCTTGGCGCCCATCGTGCCGTGTCATCGTGTGGTGGGAAGCGACGGCTCGCTGCGCGGGTACGCCGGGGGACTCGGTATGAAGCGGACTTTGCTGACCATGGAAGCCTCGTTCGGCGACTGAGAAACCACCGCTGGCTGCCGTGGCCGTCTACCGTTGCAGGCATGTCCGAACCACATGTCGTGATTGTCACTGGGATGTCCGGAGCGGGGCGATCTCAGGCCGCCAACGTTCTCGAGGACGTTGGGTATTTTGTCGTCGACAACCTGCCCACCTCGCTGATCGAAGCGGTCGTTGACCAGGTTGGGGTGTTCGAAGGGGCACGGGCGAAGGTCGCCGTCGTCGTCGACACCCGGGGTGGTGTCACGTTCGAGGCGCTCGACGCAGCCCTGAAGGGGTTGATGGGCCGCGGGGTCCGGGTCACGGTGCTCTACCTCGACGCCGACGACGCCACGCTGATCCGCCGCTACGAGGAGACCAGGCGGCCCCATCCGGTGCAGGAAGGCCCATTGGGCGAGAAGATACGCACCGAACGGTCTGCCTTCGAGGAGATTCGCGGGCAGGCAGACTTCATCATCGACACCTCTGATCTCAATGTGCACCAGCTCCGCCAGCACGTCGAGGCGGCCTTTGCCGGTGTGCAGCCGGCGCGGCGCATGCGTGTCGACGTCATCTCATTTGGTTTCAAGCGAGGGGTGCCGCGGGTAGTCGACCTGCTGTTTGATGTGCGGTTCCTTCCCAACCCCCACTGGGTGCCCGAGCTTCGCACGCAAACGGGTCGCGACTCGGATGTGAGCGATTATGTCCTCGGGCAGCCTGACACCGGGGAGTTCATCGACCGCACCAGCGAACTGCTTGCCTTCCTCGTGCCGCGCTATGAGACGGAAGGCAAGTCATACCTGACGATCGGGGTCGGCTGTACCGGAGGACGGCATCGTTCAGTTGCGATTGCAGAGGAACTGGCCGCACGCCTCGGCAGCGAATCGGTCGAAGTCAATGTGGTCCATCGCGATCTGCCCGCGGATGTGGTGGATCGGGGATGAGGCCGTTCAGCGCGGACCCCACCGCTCTCGAGGCTGAGTTGGAGGCCGCGCTGGAAGCCGATCGGCACGGTCCCGCCGTCGTTGCGATCGGCGGCGGCACCGGATTGGCCCAGGCTTTGCTTGCGATCGGACGATACGCGGGCAGCATCAAGGCCATTGTCACGGTTGCAGACGACGGCGGGTCTTCCGGCCGGCTGGCCCCCGCCCTCGAGATTCCACCGCCGGGCGACATCCGGAAGTGCCTCATCGCGCTCACGCCCGACGATTCGGTGTGGCGGCGCTTGTTTGAGTACCGATTCGAAGAGTCCGATGTGTCGGGCCACTCTCTCGGCAACCTCATCCTGGCGTCGTTGGCGGATCTCGAAGGGGACTTCGAGGCGGCGCTGCGGGCATCGGAGCGGCTCCTGAGATCAATTGGATCGGTCATTCCGGCCTCACCGGAGCGGCTGCGCCTCGAGGCGATGGTTGCCGGCCGGCACCACTTCGGCCAGGTGGCTGTCGCCAAGGCCCGCGGCACCATTGAGCGGCTCTGGGTGGAGCCCCGCGGTGCGGTGGCCAGTCCCCACGCGGTCGAGGCGATTGAGGGGGCCGACCAGATCGTGCTTGGCCCCGGAAGCCTGTACACCTCACTGATGGCCGCGATGGTGGTGCCCGGGATCGCCGAAGCGATCAACCAGTCTGAGGCCAAGCTGGTGTATGTGGCAAACCTGATGACGCAGGACGCCGAGACCCTCGGCATGGATGCGGCCGACCATCTCGAAGCGTTGCTCGCGATGACTGGAGTGCGAACGCCTAGTGCTATCGTCGCGAACGCCAAAGCCGTCGTGGTTGAGTCTCCTCTGGAAGCCATTGTTGTGGATCCAGACGTGCTCGCGACGTATGGCGTGGATGTGGTCCATGGCGACCTCGTCGACCCGACGGTCAGTTGGCCCCGGCACGACCCGGCCCGTTTGGGCGGCGTGTTGGGCCGCTTGGTTTACAGCTGAATCAAACCCCCAGGAAGGCGGGAACTAATGAAGGTAGCCATCAACGGCTTTGGACGGATCGGTCGCAACTTCTTTCGTGCGGCCAAGAGCGGCGACTTCTGGGAGAAACTGAAGGCGCTGACGGGCGGTTTCGATATGGTCGCGGTCAACGACCTCACCGACGCCAACACTCTCGCCGACCTCCTCAAGTACGACTCGGTGCACGGGCGCTACCCGGGTACGGTCAAGGTTGACGGCAACGATCTCATCGTCGATGGCGATCGGTTCAAGGTGTTCTCTGAGCGCGACCCGTCCAACCTGCCGTGGGGTGACCTCGGCGTCGATGTCGTGATTGAGTCGACCGGGATCTTCCGCACCCATGAGCAGGCCTCCAAGCACATCGATGCAGGCGCCAAGTACGTCATCATCAGCGCTCCGTCGCCCGACCCCGACATCACCGTTGTGCTGGGTGTCAATGACCACCTGCTTGATCCCTCGACCCAGAAGATCATCTCGAATGCGTCGTGCACCACGAACTGTGTTGCTCCGATGGCGAAGGTTCTCGACGATGCCTTCGGGATCAGGCGCGGCATGTTCACCACCGTCCACGCCTACACGAATGATCAGGCCATCCTCGACATGCCGCACAAGGACTTGCGCCGGGCGCGCGCCGCCGCAGTCAACATCATCCCGACGGCGACGGGCGCCGCCAGCGCAATCGGCAAGGTGCTGCCCAGCCTCGACGGAAAGATGCAGGCGATGGCGATGCGGGTTCCCGTGCCGGACGGGTCGATCACGGACCTCGTGGCCGTCCTCAATCGTGACGTCAGCCTGGAAGAGGTCAACGCTGCGTTCAAGACAGCGGCGGACGGCCCGTTGTCCGGCATCCTCAGCTACACCGAGGACCCCATCGTTTCGAGCGACATCGTCGGCGACCCGCACTCTTGCATCTACGACGCCTCCGCAGCCATCGTGCCCGGCGACAGCATGGTCAAGGTGCTCGGCTGGTACGACAACGAGTGGGGCTATGCGAGCCGAATGGTCGATCTGGCTGGGAGGCTCGCCTGACGTGAGCCAAGTCCCAACTCTCGACGACCTCGAGGTCGCCGGGCGCACGGTGCTGGTTCGCGCCGATCTCAACGTGCCACTTGACGGCGGCGAGGTCGGTGACGATTTTCGGATTCGCGCCAGCCTCCCGACGATCACTGAGTTGCGAGAGCGCGGGGCCAAGGTCGTGGTGTGTAGTCATCTGGGTCGGCCCTCCGGGGTCGACCCAGACCTGCGGATGGACCCCGTCGCGGTGCGACTTGGGGAACTCGGCGGGTTCCCGGTCGTCAAGCTCGACGGAATCACAGGTTCTGAGATCGAGGCAGCGATCGCCGCGGCTCCCACGGACGCAGTCATCGTGCTCGAGAACACTCGCTTCGAACCGGGGGAAAAACAGAACGACCCGGCGTTGGCACGGGGTTTGGCAGATCTCGCCGACCTTTTTGTACTCGATGCCTTCGGTTCGGCCCACCGGGCGCATGCTTCCACCGCGGGGGTTGCCGAATTGCTGCCTGCCGCCGCCGGCCGACTACTTGCCGCTGAGGTCGAATCGTTGTCACGGCTGCTGACCGATCCACCGCGGCCCTATGTGGTCGTGTTGGGCGGAGCCAAGGTCTCCGACAAGCTCGGTGTCATGAAGCACCTGCTGCCTCGGGTCGACCAGATGTTGGTCGGCGGTGGAATGTGCTTCACCCTCCTTGCCGCTCAGGGCTACTCGGTCGGGACGTCGCTGGTGGAAGAATCGATGGTCGATGAGATCCGAGAGCTGCTGGCATCGGAGGATGGCGCCAAGATCATGCTGCCCGCCGACGTTGTCGTGGCGGATCGTTTTGCGGAAGACGCCGACCATTGGGTTGTTGCCGCCACAGAGATCCCCGTTGGAATGATGGGTCTGGACATCGGCCCTGAAGCCACCAAGGTGTTCGGACGCGAAGTGGAAGACGCGGCAAGTGTGTTTTGGAACGGGCCGATGGGCGTCTTCGAGTGGGAAGCCTTCCGGTCCGGAACAGCCGGCGTGGCAGAGGCCGTTGCGCGCTGCCAAGGATTCACCGTGATCGGAGGCGGAGACAGTGTTGCCGCCATCCGCATGCTCGGGAGAGAGAACGAAGTCAGTCATGTCTCGAGCGGTGGCGGCGCCGGGCTCGAGATGCTCGAAGGGAAGCTTCTTCCCGGGATCGCGGCGCTGGGAAGACAGGAATGATGCGCAAACCACTCATTGCCGGAAACTGGAAGATGAACGCGACCCATCTGGAGACGATCCAGATGGTACAAAAGCTGAGCTACCGCCTGGAACCGGGAGACTACGCCAGAGTCGACGTCGTTGTATGCCCGCCGTTCACGGCGTTGCGTTCGGCGCAGACCGTCATCGAGGCGGATCATCTGCTCATCCAGCTGGGAGCGCAGAATTGTCATTGGGAGGCGAGCGGCGCCTTCACCGGCGAGGTATCACCGGACATGCTGGAGAAGCTCTCGGTGTCGTACGTCATTCTCGGCCACTCGGAACGCCGTCAGTTGTTCAACGAGACCGACGCCGAAACCAACCTCAAGGTCAAGGCCGTTCTCGAGCGAGGGATGACGCCGATCCTCTGCTGCGGCGAAACCGATGAAGAGCACGAGGCAGGCCAAACCGAAGCAAGGGTTGGCTCGCAGGTCCGCTTGAGCCTCCAGGGAGTGAGCGCGGACCAAATCGCCGGTCTCGTGATCGCCTACGAGCCGATCTGGGCGATCGGCACCGGCAAGACGGCGAGCGCCGATGATGCCGGGGCGATGGCGGCGTTCGTGCGCGGTGTGGTCGCCGATGAGTGGGGCAGCAACGCTGCTGACGGCGTGCGCATCCTCTACGGCGGCTCCGTCAATGGCGGCAACATCGCCGGGTTCATGGCGAAGACCGACATCGATGGTGCCCTGGTGGGTGGCGCGTCGCTCGACCCCGACTCGTTTGCCTCGATCGTCCGGTACTGGATGTAGCCAGCGGTCGTTTGCTGCAACCGCAGGAGTGCTTCCCGCAGCCTCGGCGGGGGACTAGCCCTGCCGTGGGCGCCCACAATGCCGCTCAGGATTCATTGCTACTCAGGGTGGGCCATGAGATACTCATAGTGGCTCAGGGAAGAAGGGGAACCTGAGTGGTAGTAGGAAGCCACAGGTTCTTTTTCAGGCGGGGGTAGGTAGCGGTGACGCATCGGGTAGTTTTTGATTTCAGAGTGACGCGCCGAATCGGGTGGGATGGCGACGGCGCGGCAGATCTGCAACGACACTTCAAAGAAGTCTGCGATCAGGTTGCCCAGAGCGAGCACATCTCGAGCGTGCACGTCCGGGCCGACCTCGAAGAAGCCGCCTTGCAGATGGATCTCGATGTCGAGGCGGCGTCCCCAGAAGAGGCTGAGGTTCTTGGCCGGGTCGAGCTGAGCTCGGCCATTCGGACAACTGGGGCGTTGCACGTCGGTCTCCTTTCGGAAATCGACGAGATTCGAAATACTCCAAAGCGCAGCATGTGGGGAGGTCTGCGGACTCCGAGTTGGCAGAGCCGCCGCATGGTGACGGTCGAGCCCGTTCACTGATTGCGCCGCGGGCGCCCGGTACGGGTCACCGGAGCCCGGATCAGGTGCCGTCGGAGGTACCGGGGAGATGCGTTGTTGCGAATCTCGTTGCCGGTACGGCTTGCCCGAGCTTCGTAGCCCGCGCTGTCGGGTACCCGGATGGTTCTGTCCTCAATCAGTGAATCTGGCAACTGGCGCCTGACATAGCCCGTCCGAACTTGCGCCATTGCGCTGTGCGTTGGAGACTGCAGCCATGGCTACCACACTCGTATTGCTTCGTCACGGTCAGAGCGTTTGGAACCTCGAGAACATCTTCACCGGTTGGACCGACGTCGCCCTCTCCCCACAGGGGATGGAAGAGGCGGCGGCCGCCGGCCGGTTGATGGCCGAAGCCGGCTACACCCTCGACGTCGCTCACACCTCGGTGCTGGTGCGTGCCATTGACACCTTGCATCGCGCCCTGTACGAGATGGGGATGACCTGGATCCCGGTGAAGAAGGACTGGCGACTCAACGAGCGCCACTACGGGGCGCTTCAAGGTCTCAACAAGAAGGAGACTGCCGAACAGCACGGCCCCGAGCAGGTGCACATTTGGCGCCGCTCCTACGACGTCCCGCCGCCGGCGCTCTCCTGGGATGACCCGCGCCATCCCCGCTTTGATCCGCGCTACGCATGGATGCCCCCCGAGTTGCTGCCGGCAACGGAGTGTCTCGAAGACGTCGTCGACCGGATGTTGCCGTACTGGTACGACGCCATTGTGCCCGACCTGCGGGCCGGCAATACCGTCATCGTGGCGGCGCACGGCAACAGTCTGCGCGCTCTCGTCAAACATCTCGACGGCGTTTCCGATGAGGAGATCACCGGGCTCAACATCCCAACCGGCATCCCGTTGGTCTACGAGCTGGACGCCGATCTGCGGCCCTTGAAGCATTTCTATCTGGGCGATCCTGCGGCGGCGGCTGCGGCGGCGAAGGCCGTCGCCGAACAAGCCAAGGCCTGATACAATCCTCCTCGTTGTGCCGGAGCCGCGGTTCATGCAAGGATTCTATGCAATGACTTGTAGACCCGGCCTGCGGCATCCATACTCTCGCATGCTTGACCTGCGCTACGGCGGGTCTCGCGCAAAGAAAGGGTTCCTGTGGGACTGCTAACTGGGATCGTTGCGGGGCTCCAGGTCATCGTTTCGCTGCTGCTGATCTTCCTGATCCTGCTTCACGCCGGGCGGGGAGGCGGAATGTCCGACATGTTCGGAGGAGGCTTCGGTGGCGGTGGGGCTGTCAGTGGATCCACTGTGATGGAGCGCAACCTGGATCGGGTCACTGTTGCTGCTGCGGTCGTCTTTGCTGTCAGCACGTTCGCTCTGGATATGCTGCTGCGGTGACTCCTCGTCGAGGACCGCAGTAGTTCAGGAACCCGCACGGTACTAAGGAGGCATCACCTTGACTCGATTGTCGCGACGCCGCAACGTCATCTGGCTGGCCGTCGTCCTTGCCTTCGCGCTGGTTGCAGCTGCCTGTGGGGGCAACGAAGATGCCGCAGGGACAACAACAACGACAACGACCGCCGGTTCAGACGAGACGACGACGACCGGCGCTCTTGAAACAACCACCACCGCCCTTGCAGAGACCTCTACCACCTTGTCTGCCGCCGACGGCAACCCATACGGCGGAGAGGTAATCGTTGCCGAAGATCAGGAGCCCGCGACGCTGAACCCGTTTGCTCCGGGTGGTGACGAGTTTGTCGCGTCCCTCATCGGTCAGGCCTATCTCGCCGGCGCAGCAGAGATTGACGGAAACACTCTCGAGTTCATCCCGGAGCTCCTCGTTGAGTTGCCAAGTGTGGACAACGGAGGGGTCGTCGTCAACGACGACGGCACGATGACCGTCAACTACAAAATCAAGGAAGAAGCCGTCTGGGCCGACGGAGTCCCCGTTTCTGGCGCAGATTTTCAGTACACCCTCGATGTCATCATGGATCCGGACGTTCCGGTGGACAAACGAACGTATCGTGACATCATCGCGACTGAGGTCGGCCCCAAGACGTTCTCGTATACCCTTTCAGCCCCTTCCGTACTCTATGAGCTGACCTTCAACACGCTCATCCCGAAGCACGCCGTTGAGGGCTCTGACTTCGAAACTGACTGGAACGATGCCATGTGGCCGTCCGCCGGTCCGTTCGTCTTCGATGAGTGGCAGCTCGGCGAGTTCATCCGGGTCGTCCGCAACGATTCCTATTGGAAGGTTGATCCCGAGACGGGGCAACAGTTGCCGTATCTTGACTCCGTTGTCTTCCGCTTCATTCCGGATACCGAGTCGATCGTCAATGCCTTCCAGGGTCGTGAGGTTGACATCGTTCAGCCACCGTCGACGACGGAGACAATTGCAGCCTTGCAGGCCCTCGAACCCGAGGGTGCGGAAGTTGAGGTTTTGCTCGGGCCCGTGTGGGAGCATCTGAACTTCCAGTTCGGTCCTGAGCGCCTAAACGTCAACGAGGACTCGATCAACGACAACCTGGCGTACCGCCAGGCGGTTGGCCATGCGATCAACAGGGACCTGATCGTTGATCGGATTCTTGGCGGTCAGGTCGAGCCGCTGAACTCATTCCTGGAACCCGCGGCTCCGGCCATCTCGACCGATGCCTGGAAGCAGTACGACTACAACCCGGAAAAGGCCATGGAGTTGCTCGACCAGGCTCGGACCGAGACCGGGGTGACAGATGTCCGCGCAGTGTTCTCGACCACCTCGAACAACGATGCCCGTGTGCAGCTCTCTGAGCTGTTCGTCGACATGTTCTCCGCGGTTGGGATCACCTACGAGAACGCCTTGGAAGATTCACAGTTGTTCTTCGGTGAGACGCTAGACACCGGAAAGTGGGACCTCGGCGAGTGGGCGTGGACGGCAGACCCGGGCCTCTCCGGCTCGGTTGCCCTCTTCAACCTGTTCGATCCTGAGGCGCCTCCGCCGGAAGGGTTCAATTTCTATCGTTGGGGCACCCCGGATTCATCCGTCATCGACGAGAACACGGCACGTTTCGCCGAATTACGGGATGAGATGAACCTGTCGGTTGACGCCGCTGTTCTGGTTCCGCTCATGCAGGAAGGCGAGCAGCTTCTCGCCGACCAAATGGTCATCCTCCCGCTATACGCTCGTGTCGTGACGTCTGCGGTCTGGGCCGACGAGGTTGGTGGTTTCAAGCACAACCCGACGAAGGCGGGCTACACCTGGAACATCGAGGAATGGTATCGCATCGATCTCTAGATCGATCTCCGATCTAGATTTGAACACGGGGCGGGGACATCGACCCTTTCCGCATGGCGGCGCCACGCCCCAGGCGAAGGAGAGGGAATCGCGGATTGTCTCAAGCATCTTCACGCAACCCTCAACCGACGGATGAGGGTTGCGTCTGGCTCGACTTCTGGCCGCCCCGATGGTGTGAAGGATCTGTCGAAGGTTCGGGTTTGACTGCCGAACACCCCTTTACCGAAGCGGCGGAGTTCTTCGTTGGTAGACGGCAACGAAAGGAGTCGCTCGGGCGCCGGCCCTGAGGCTCTGGGTGTGGCGATCCTGGTGCATGTGGAGACCCCGACGCACAACCTCCAGAAGGGCGACATCCCGTCGCAGGCCACCTCTTGTCTGGGCGGCCGGGTAGCGTGTCACGTTCAGGAAGTCCCGAGCGGTTTGCTCGGGGCGGACAGGCGGCGAGGCGATCGCTGCGCCCGGTGTCCAATTTGAGGAGGTTCGAATGAGTGTGCCGGATGAGTTGTCTGGGCGGGTTGGGCAGGAGGTCGGCGTTGGTGAGTGGGTGACCATCACCCAGGACCAGGTCGATCTCTTTGCCGAAGCAACCCTCGATCATCAGTGGATCCATGTCGATCCTGAACGGGCGGCGCAAGGTCCTTTCGGTACGACCATTGCCCACGGCTTCCTGACGCTGTCACTGATCTCGGCGATCGCGCCATCGGTGGAGCTCCCGGGAACGCGAATGACGATCAACTACGGCTTGGATCGGGTGCGTTTCATCTCGCCGGTTCCGGTGGGAACTCGGCTGCGGGCCCGGACGGTGCTCAAGGGAGCCCATGAGGTCCCCGGAGGGGTGCAGGTGAAGAGTGAGGTCACGATCGAACTGGAAGGCAGCGACAAGCCCGCCTGCGTCGCGGAGACGCTGGCGCGGTTCTACGTCTGAGCCATCCTCGGCAATCGTCGGCTAGCGGTATACTCCGGCCGCTCGGCCGGAAGACGCTTCCGACCGATGCCATGTCGGAGTGGCGGAATTGGTAGACGCGCTAGGTTGAGGGCCTAGTGAGCTCAGTGCTCGTGGAGGTTCGAGTCCTCTCTCCGACACCAGACTCAACTACACGCGGCCGGGACTCGACGACGACCCGGCCGTCTTGGTGGTAGGTGATGTCGATCCCCATCTCGGCGTAGACCTTCGGCTTGTCTGCCGGGTCCGCTGCAGCCGGGGCGGCGGCGATTTCCTGGAGGCTGGCCACGAGAGCCTTGATGTCCTCGGCGGGCAACTTGGTGGCTGCAAGAACAGGAAGCCAACAAGCCTTGGCATGTGGCAGAGACCGTCGACTTTGTGGCCTGGGATCTCGAGGCCGCGTGGGGCCAGGGTGACCCCTTCCGTTGGAATGTCATCGGTGGCTGGAGGTCAACCACGAGGACGACCGGACGACGATCTTCGATCTCGAGTTCCTCGAAGCTCCCTGTGTGTTGGCGGACATGAACACGCTCAACGGTGCCGACCCTGCCAACCTGCGGCTCAAGGTCAAATACTGGGGCGGAATGACTTTGCAGGTCGACGAGGAACAATCCGCCGACCCGGAGGTGTGGCACCTCATCGAACGAGCCGCAGCGCTCGCCATCGACTGCAGTTGACCAGCCGCAGATAGCCACTACCGGGCGGGCCTTCATCGGTTGGCTTGGCCCTCGCCTGCGATGGCCCGCAGTAGGTCGATCGGCCCGCTCTTGATTGCTGTTGCGTCGGTGGAGCGAGCACCTCCGAGGGTGGGAGCGCGAGCTCGAGGTCCGTGAGTGGCGAGTCGAGGCAGCGACGAAGTTGTCACTCAGCCCGCCCAGGCCCCTGCCAAGACTGGCCGCAACGAACGCTGCCCGTGCGGTTATGGAGCGGGGATCTTGTGACCTTGGCCCCTTGTTGGCGGGCCGATTCGGGTGTCTAACGGAGGCTGGAGTGGTTTGTCGTTGGGCTGCCCCAGGGAGGGCTTCATGACGGTGAAGAAGAATCCGCCTGAGACGAAGGCCCCGACTTCGAGTCGGCAGACAGAAAAGCTGGTCGGCAAGTTCGACCGGATGTTGAAACGGTCGGGTGGCGCTCTGATCGACCGTTTCGGCGAGCAGACGGCGGCGGTGATGCGAGACGAGATGCTGGACGAGTACCGGCGTCTGATCCCCGACGTTCCCTACATCGGGGGGCGGCGGAACATCAACTCCGATGCCCTGGCGCTGGCGCCGTGGTCGTTGGCGGCGTATCGGGTGGTGGTCAGGCACGGTGGCAGCGTCGAGGATGCCGGCGAGTTCCTTCACCGAGCGGTCCGAGCGGAAATGGAGCGGATCCCCAAGGTGCTCCGTCATTGGATCGGGAGACAGCGCTTCGGCCGGCTGCGCAGGCGGAAGATAGAGAAGGCCGCCCGGCGGTCGCAGGCCCGCCGCTATCCCGGAGACTGGGTGTTCGAGCGCATCGACGGCGACGGGAAGACCTTCGACTTTGGGATCGACTACACCGAGTGCGGCATCGTCAAATACCTCCACGCCCAGGGGGCCGACGAACTCTGTCCGTACGGGTGCGATCTCGACTATGTCATGTTCGAGGCGATGGGCATCGGGCTTCGGCGGACCAAGACCCTGGCCTGGGGCTGCGACCGGTGCGACTTCCGACTCTCCAAGCAAGGAGTGACATCGGCCCCCTGGCCGCCCGAGTTCGTCGAGCGGACCTGCGGTCAACCACAACCCTGACTCGACACAACCAGCCATCAGCACATATCGAAGCCTCTTTGTGTCAAGGAGAAGCCTTTGTGCCTTGCGGGGCGCGTCGGGGAGAGCCCCTGGCGGGACGGTCTGATCGGTCGTATGGTTGGTGTTGGGTCCGGGAAGTGACTTGTCCGAAGAGCCGGTGTTCAGGATGTTGAGCCGGTCACGCTGGACGTAGAGTCGTTCCTGATTGTCCTCCCGGACCCGCTTTCCTTGAACGGTTGTCGTCTTGTTGGCGTCGGCGATGAGGTGCCGGTAGACCCGATCCGAGATCCGGCGTTTCAGCGCCCGGACGGCTTCCTTGCTGGTCTTGCCTTCGGCGGTTTTGCGGTCGTAGTAGGTCCTGCCTTCGGTGGCGTAGCGGAGCTGGCAGA
Source organism: uncultured Acidimicrobiia bacterium (assembly GCA_963704825.1). GTDB lineage: Bacteria > Actinomycetota > Acidimicrobiia > Spongiisociales > UBA5794 > CAVPHV01. Next base: position 67,186 of record CAVPHV010000018.1, on the reverse strand, counting down.
TGGCTGCGATGTGGATGGCGTGGTTGAGTTTGCGGTTCCCTCTCGGGTTGAGGCGATGCCGGGGCCGGTCGCCTGAGGATGCTTCGATGGGTGCGGTGGCGTTGTAGGTTGCGAAGTCGCCCTTGGTTGGGAACCGGGTGACGTCACCGGTGTACCCGATGATGATCGCGGCGCAGACCGGACCGATCCCGACGATGTCGGTCAGGGTCGTTCCCGACGCGGCGACCGCAGCGGCGATCCGTTTCTTTGATGCTTTCAACGCCGTGTCGAGTCGGGCGATGTCATCGACCAGTTCGTGAGCGATGAGGACCCGATGCCGGGTCGCTTCACCATTGACGATCACTCGCTCGAGCAGCCGATTCGCCTTGCTGACAGTGATTTCTGAGCCGATCCCGCCCGCTTCGAGCTCGAGCAACAAGGCATGGAGCCGGGTGCAGTGCTTGCTCCGCAGCCGGGCCATGTCCCGATGTCGTTTCGCCAACAGGCGTAGTACTCGGGCGTGATCATCGGGACGGACCTGGGCCAGTCGATCCGAACGCAACGCCGCGATCGCTACCGGGAAGGCATCATTCGGATCGTTCTTCTGTGAGCGGCCCGAACCCAACACCCGAACCCGCGACGCCAACACTGGTGGCACATCAGACCGTCTCGCCGGCGGCGACCAACTGTTGAGCAACGAGGTAGCCGAGCCCGTTAGCGGACTCCACCGCCCATTCCCGTTTCTCGAAACCCCCAGCCCACTCACACAACCTTTGGGCCTGGACTCTGGACGCCCGCACCTTGAACTCGGCGAGCACCACTTCGTTGTCGTCGACCGCAACTGCAGTATGTGTCGCTTTGTGCGGATCGATACCAATCATGGTCATGGCAATGCCTTCCTCCTAGACGGTTGACCGAGGTGGGCACTCCTGATTCGGGTCGATTGTGTTCTCGCCTCTTTCGAGCCACACCACGGTGGGGCAACCGGCCGGCGAGCAGCTCGATCGAAAGCCAACCCACACGGGTGGCAGGCACTCAGAGAGCCAGACCCACCGGGCCTCTCACAACGCTACGGAACCACCGCAACATCTGCCCCCAATCTCAATCAGGTATTCATGAGGGAGTGGGCCGTGTCAAGCGGCGTTGTTTCGCGTTCTTGGTGGTGGGTGGGCGCGTTGAAGCACCCGACATCAAGATCGGTGGATTGGAGTCGGTTGTCCACGTCAGAGGCGGCTGGTGCTCCTTGGTTGGTGGGGACACGGTTGTCGCCGGCTCCAGCCCCGATGTGGGGCGAGGCGGTTCGGTGCCTGGGCATTCATCCGCCACGCGCAATGTGGTGGGCATGGAGCGGTACGGCCACAGCAACAGCGGGGCTCATTGACATGCGTCGACCCGCACCACAGGTGGGGTCATGCCTGATAGCGGGCTCGCAACCGTTGCCGTGTCCGAACCTCACGCCGCCTCCTTTAGGCAGCGGATCTCACCGTCACGCATCCCGTAGAACACCAAGGTGAGGAGTCTACGGGCGGCAGCGACCCGGGCGATGTTGGTGCCGCGGCGTTCAGCGATCTGTGGATAGCTGTCCCGGATCGGGGCGCCGCCCCGCCACCGGGCCACCGCCTCGACCGCAGCCCACCGGATCAGCGCTGAGCCTTGTTTGGCGATCGACCCGCGGAACACCTTGTCGTCGGATTCCTGATGCTTTGGGGTCAACCCGACCCACGAGCACAGCCGTTTCGGGTGCGGGAAGCGACCGATATCTCCGATCTCGGCGACGAACACCCCCGCAAACACCCGACCCACCCCCGACAGCTACTGAACAGCCCGATACCCGGTGTCGTCGCGCAACTGGAGATGGACACGTCGGTCGAGTTCGGTGATCTCCCCGTCGTAGTGGCCGATCAGGTCCCGTAGCGGCCCGATGCGATACTCGTAGGCTTCACCAAGCGGTGTCTCTTCGAGGAACCGGGCCCCACCGGGACCTCACAGCGTCGTCAACGACGGCACCACCCCTTCTTTGCCCACCACCGTATACACCTGAGACTTCAACCCGGTACGCAGCTGGGACAGCTTGTGGCGATACCGCACCAGCTCCCGCAGCTGGCGTAGCGACCGAGGAGCGATCCACGACTCCGGCAGACTCCCCATCCGCAACAAGTCCGCCAACAAGGTGGCGTCCCGATCGTCGTTCATGCCCCGCCGATTCTCAAAGCCCTTCACCCCCAACGGATGCGCCAAATGCACCCGGCCACCGGCCTCCTCGATCACATCGGCAGCCCAATACCACCCCACGTTGCCTCCAACACAACTTCGGGCTCCGGGCCGGCTTCTCGAACGGCTGCTGCCAGGTTCATCGGCGAGTTCTCAATCCTCGTCGACGACACCTTGGTGCCATCCGGATCCAGGATCACCACCACCGACCGGCGCCTATGCAAGTCAATACCCACGCAACGTGACACAACGGGCCTCCCTTCTCGAGGCGGACATTGACACCCCGAATATCGGGAATCTGTCAACGGGGAGCGGAGGCCCGCTCCCTCATCGCATCACCTCCGCGAGCGGGGCCTCAAACACTCACCGTGGCGATCGTCATCCTCGACATGCACCTATCTGCCGGATGTCTCTTTCTCGTGGGTGCTCGACAACGCGCGACGGCGTCGGCGTTATACGCTTTCGAGTGGCCGGAGCCGTTCGGTGAGCCAGGCAGCCACGGTGCTCTCGTCGAGTTCTCCGGCGGCGACGGCGAGCATGAGATCAACGGCGTCGTCAGTGGGGACCTCGAGCCCGTATCCGTTGAGGACGCAAAACATGGTGAGTGACTGCCATGCCAGCCGCTTGTTCCCGTCGGGCAGCGGATGATTCTTGGCGATCCGGACCGTCAGCACCGCCGCCTTGTCGGCGAAGTCGGGATAGAACTCGACGGCTCCGAACCCAGCTTGGGGTGCGTGCAGTGCCGAGTCGAGCAGATCCAACCGAGATGCCCGGGCCAACACGGCCGCGGGTGTGCCGGTGACGGCTTCCGCGATGGTGAGCGCCTCAGCGAGGGTGAGGTATCTCACTCGGCGAGGCGATCGAGGATCTCTTTGTCCCGTTCGGTCAACTCACGCAAGCGCGTCATGAAGTCCTCGTCTTGGCGGACTCGTTCGATCTCGGCTTCGAGGGCTTCGAGCATTAGAGCGTTGACACTGATCCCGCGGCCACGGGCAACGACGTCGGCCTGCTCAGCGAGTTCTTCGGGCATGCGGACGGTAGTGGTGCGCTTCTCCATGCCGTCATGCTATCACGACGTCACGGTGAGAGGAAGGGCTCCAAATCGCCAAATCGGGGGCACGAACGCACATTCCGCCGAGTGTCCGAGAACGGCACTCACTGATGCGCTCGGTCTTGCCGGTCAGATCGTTTCGATTGCGCATCTGGTGCCGGGCGCCCGCGACAGGCGAACGTCGGCGGTGAGCAGGCTGCAACCGAGGGTCTCTGCAAGAGCGATGTAGCAGGCGTCGTAGGCAGTGAGGTTGTCACGCAACTGCCAGCAGCGAAGAAGCAGCGGCGCAGTGGGGTACACGGTGATAGGAAGGTCGACAAGATCCGTCACCGCTTGTTCGGCCTGGGTGACGTCGAGGGTCCCGACGTGGAGTTGTCGACGGATCACCGACAGGACCTCGACGCGAAGCAGGTCCGGTGCGGCTACCTGCTCACTATGGAGACGTTGCCGGAAGCGGACACCGTCGGGCCCTGTGTCGGCCACCACCGGGGCAATGACCGAGGCGTCAACGACGAGCACGTTCAGACTCGAGCGCAGCGATGGCGTCCTGCCCGCTCAGCTGTCCCTTGCGGCGATGTTCGATCCGGTCGAGGACTTCGTCAATGGTTGGGGTGGAGGCGATCAGTGCCAGTTTCGCTGCGAGGTACTGCTGGAGCGACTGGCCGGCCAATTCGGCCTGACGGATCAGCGCTTCGTGGACCTCCTCGGGCACGTCACGCACTTGCACGTTGGGCATGCATGCATAATACATGCACTGTAATGGGCAGGGCAACAGGGGCACCGACCAACAGTTCTGGGATAGGAACGAGCACATCACCGAACCAGGGACCCTTCGACCAGCGGCTCAGCGTTGGTTGAGGTTGCCTGAGCCGGAGATCGACGATGAGACGTCAGGGTCGCCGATGTAGTCGATGTTGCCGGAACCTGAGATGGTTGCGTCGAGGACATCGGTGACGTTGACCATGGCGTTGCCGCTGCCGGACACCTCCACGTCGCCGATGGCTGCCACCAAGCCTTCACCCTCGTAGTTACCCGACCCGCTCACGGTAACGGTGAGGTCGTTCGTCGTGCCCGAAGGCTCAACATTGCCGGACCCGCTGATCCTGACCTCGAAGGACTCTTCGTCGATGCCCGTCACGACGACGACTCCGCTGCCCGAGACGGTGACCCCCTCCATCGCCGCGGCTGAGATCGTGTAGGTGATTCCCTGTGTCGGGGAGATGGAGGATTCGGCGCCCAATTCGAGACGGCCGTTGCTGACCTCGGTCGTGAGGAGCGGCATGATGTTGTCCTCAGCCTCAATCGTGAGCGATTCGGTCCCGTCCACGGTGACCACCACGTCGCCGCTGCCGCCGAGGACAACCTCGCTGAACCCGCTCACCTCGCGCGACTCGGTGACAACCGTCCCGGAGCCACGAACCCCGCTACCGAACTCGTCGCACGCCGCCAACGCGACGACGGCGATCAACATGCAGACCCCGACAACCAGCGCTCGACTCTGCATCAGCTCCCCTTTCTCACCGCTCTCACACACGCTGAGCCATGGGGGCAGCGCCGACCAGGGCCGCATTCCTCCTTGCCCGACGCCGGATGCGACCCGCCACCACTTCGAGGAGAGGTACCCTCGCTAGGAGACGGTCCACAGCTGCCGGCGCGCATGCGCGGCGATCTCGACGATGTCGTGAGCCTGGCTTCCGACAGGCTCCTCCAACGCATCAGGCAATCGGATCCGCCAAGGGTCGCGTCGTGCTCTCCCGCCATTGACCTCCCCGGGAACTTCAACGCAGTGATCAAACGGGCGGTCAAGGGGCGAGGCGTCGGCTCGCTCCCGCCCATCCTGATGCGAGATTCGAGTCCAGAGTCGTCACCGAGCGACAAGCCCGTGGGGCTCCGCTCCCCACACCCGGCCGTCCCAGATCACTAGATATGCCGGTAATCCACTTGGGGGTTTGCGATGATCTGGAGGTCGCGTTTTCGAGGGTTGGGGAGGTCGGGTGATGGCGTGGTCGCCGTGTCTGGTTCGGGAGGCTGATCGGGGTGGCCGGTAGACGTCGCGACGGTGTTGCACTCGGTGATTCAGGACGATCTTGTCGTCTTCGAGGATCTCGTAGATGACTCGGTGGTCGCCGCGGCGCGCCGACCTAAGACCTTCGAGTTCGCCTGCGAGCGGTTTCCCGAGCCGTTGGGGGTTCTCTGCGATCGGTCCCAAGATGCTCTCGAGGGCTGCATGGCGCACCTTGTCGGGCAGTCCGTTGTCGGCGGTCGGCTTCTTCCATGATGCAACAATGGCTGCGTGGACAGACTGCACGCCATCAAGACCTACTGGTCAGATCAGGCGCGGACGTTCGACGACGAACCCGACCACGGCCTGGCCGATCCGGACGTTCGGGCTGCGTGGGCCGGCCGTCTTGCAGAGTGGGTTCCACCAGGGGCGGTCAAGGTGGCCGATCTTGGCTGTGGTACCGGTTCGCTGGCAGTGCTATTGGCCGAGTCCGGAGTCGAGGTCGTAGGCATCGATCTCTCACCGGCGATGGTCGAGCAGGCAAAACGGAAGGCGCGCCTCGCCGGACTGGCGATCGAATTCCATGTCGGGGATGCCTCTGATCCTGACCTGCCAGACGAGTACTTTGATGTCGTGTTGTCCCGTTATCTTCTTTGGACCCTTAGCGATCCGGTCGCGGCCTTGTCTCGGTGGGTTCGACTGCTCAAACCCCACGGGCGGCTTGTACTGATTGAGGGGCGTTGGTTCAACCCGTCGCCGACGACGGCCGACGAGCACCGTTTGCCCTGGGACGGTGGGATTAGCGCAACCGAGCTGGTGGGAGCGCTGACACCGATCTTCGGCCGGATCGACCATTACTCGCTGTCAGAGGACGCGACGCTATGGGCGAAGACCGTCACCGACGAACGGTATGCCGTGGTTGCGCAGGACGCCGTTCCGCACCGATGAACAAATCGGTCACCTCTGGTGGCTGCTCGTCGCATGCATCGCAACCACACCCCGGGAATGCCTCCCTTCCCCACGCACCGAAGCGGACGAGCACCCGGGGAAATCGGTGATCAAGATCGCCAGAGGAGCACCCACCGCGGGCACAAGGCGGATCGTCTCGACCGATCCGTCCGGCCAGTTCGGGAAGTCCACCGCCGAGCTACCGGCCGTTGCTTCCACGTCGAAGGTGTCCACCAGTCCACCGACAAGAGCACTGGCCGCGTCCACCACGGCCTGAAACCGCTCTGGATTGGTGACACGCCCCGTAGGCGTCCTCGTCAGGCGGGTCCGTTCTCACCACGCCACCTTGCCTCCCAGGCAGAGTCACTGCGATGGCCTGGACGCACACCGCCGCGATCAACCGGTATGCGCCATAACGAGCGCGTGCTCGAACCACGCCGATCGGCCTTCCGCGAGCTGGTCGGTTGGGTAGCCGGTCAGTGGTCTGGGTGGGGGACGGCGACAACGGTGAGTCCTTCAATGTCCGTGAAGTCGCGTGGGTTGCAGGTGTGGAGGGGTAAGTCGTTGGAGATGGCGATGGCGGCGATCATGGCGCCGTAGGCACCATCCCAATTTGATTGAAGGGATCCGCCGGGCCAGCGCCAGCGCCTCCACAGCCTCGGCCAGGGCCCGTCACATGGCCCCAATCAGGATCAGGGGATTACGGTGATCGGGAGCGATGAGTGGCGAACGAGGTACGAGGCGGTGCCGCCGAGCCCGCTGAAGTGACCGGCACCCTGGGTACCGATGACGATCAGGCCGGCTCGGTCGCGTGCGGCGGTCTCGGGGAGTGCGACGCGAGGGTCGCGGTTGCAGACCTCCAGCGTGTACTGGACACCCCGATTGCGGAACACCGCAAGTGCCTGCTCGGTTTCGTCTTTGATCTCTTCGTCGTAGCGTTCGACGTGTCCCGGCGGCCGCTCGCAGCCCGGGTCGGCGCATCGAACGATCGTGGCCGACACACCCAAATCGGCACAGAACCGGGCCGACCACGTCAGCACGCGTTGAGCCACCGGCGAACAGTCCACGCCGACGAGAATCCGGGTCAAGGGCTGCGGGTTCAGCGTCGACTGACGGGGGATGAGAGCGAGCGGCCGATCGGTGGTGAAAAGGAGCTGGCGGCTGACTGAGCCGAGTAGCAATCCGGCGAGAGGACCCAGGCCCCGGGTTCCTACCACGACAAGCGAGGCGTCCAATGCCTTGGCGGTCTCGAGCAGCGCCTTGGCGGCCGGTCCCTTTACGGCAGTGACTTCGAGGCCTGCGAGTTCGGCAGTGTGGAGGGGTTCTGCACTGGTGGACGCGGTGTGCGCGTTCGTCTCCGCGATATGGTCGTCGACGCCGACCGTGGTGGACGGAGCTTGTTGTTTGCATGCAGTAACCGCTGTGATCGGTGAGCCCGTGGCGCGGGCGATCGCGGCAGCCCAGGCCGCTGCGATGTTGGAGTTCGGTGAGTTGTCGACGCCGACGAGGATGGCGCCTTGTGCGTGAGCAGTCATATGGGTCTCCAGTCTTCTCTCGACGAGGTACTGTGCTGACGGGAATCGAGGAGGACGCAGGCGCCGTCGGCGATGCCTTGTCCGGCCTCTTCGTAGAGGTTGGTGGCGATGTCGACGCCGGCTGCTTCGAGTTCGGCCACCTGGTCCGGGTACGTGGCAGCAGCGGCGACATGGACAGCCGGGAGGAAGTCTCTGACTCGGCGGGCGGCCTCGAGGTTGGCTTGGTGGTCGCTCATTGCCAGGACTACCAGCTCGAGTCCGGGGTGGAGGCGGAGGCGCTCCCAGAAATCGCGGTCGAGTGCGTCGCCGCGCAGCACATTGCGTCCTGCTTCGAGGTTCAAGGCAACGGTTGCGTCGCGGCGGTCGACTCCCAGGACGACGGTGCCGTGGCGGTGCGCGAGTTCGTCGTATGCGCCTTGTCCGACGCGCCCCATGCCGAAGACGACGCTGCGGGCGGCGGTGGGTTCTACGAGGGCGTCTTCGGGCTGAATCGGGTGTCGTTCGAGACTGACCAGCGGACGCGACCAGCGCCGGTAGAGGTTGTAGCGCGCTTCGTTGAGAGCCGCGGCCGCCGCGAAGGATACGGCGACCGCCACTGCCATTCCGGAGAGCCATTGCTGGTCGAGCAAGCCTCTGTTGACTCCGGCGGCGGCCACGATGAGCCCGAACTCGCTGTAGGTAGCCAAAGTGAGCGAGGTGTGGAGCGAGGTGCGGGCACGGAGCCGGAATCGCGACAAGAGCACCAGAAACCCGGCTGCCTTGATCACAACCAGCGCCAGCGCGATAGCGGCCACCGCGAGTGCCGATGAGCCGGGGGCGCCACCGAGGCCGATCGAGAGAAAGAACCCCACGAGAAGCAGGTCTGTGAGACCGAGTAGCCGATCGGACAACTCGTGGGCCTTGGGTAGACCCGCCACAGTCATGCCGACGATCAGTGCTCCCAGATCCGGTTTGAGTCCGACCGCCTCGAAGACGGCTGCGCCAAGGCCCACCGCCAGGGCTAAACCGAGCAACAGCAGGAGTTCTCCGTGGCCGCTGTGTCGGAGGAACCAGCCGAAGATGGGTCGCGCAAGGATGATGCCAATGAGCAGAGGGAGCGCCCACAGTGACGGGGCGTCGTTAGCCGCGAATGCGAGAAACGCGACGGCGAACAAATCCTGCATGATGAGAATGCCGATGGCGAGGCGACCGGACAGCGAAGCAGCTTCGTTGCGTTCCTCGAGTGCCTTGACGGCAAAGACGGTGCTCGAGAATGAGAAGGCGAACCCGATGAGAGCGGCCTCGGCCGGGGCGAGGCCCGCCGCCAGGGGAAGTCCCAGGGCGCCGAGGGCGAGGAACAGCCCTCCGATGATTGCCGTGGTGGCAGCCATCTGGACGCTGGCAACGGCCCACACTTCCGTCCGAACCAACATCGAGGGGCGTAGGCGCAGGCCAATGCCGAACAACAGCAGCAGTACGCCGACTTCGGCGATCAGTTCGATCGCGCCGTTGGTTTCGTGACCCAAGCCGTGGAGCACGAACCCGGCAACGAGGTAGCCAACGAGCGGGGGGAGACCGATGCGCTGAGAACCGAATCCAAAGGCGAAGGCCACGAGGATGATCTCGACATCCATGAGGTGGCCTACCCAGCGCCGAACTGACGATCGGGGTGGGGTTCCAGCCGGTGCGACGCCGTCATGACGTTGCTCCGTTCCTTGTCGTGCGCCGCGTCCAGGTTTCCGCTCCGAGCACTGTGATCAACAACGCTATGGCTACGAACGCGACGACCGGTACCTCGAGAGGGACGAGCCCGAGCATGGTGCGCAGCGGCGGGAAGGTGATGGTGACGATCTGGAGCGCGACGCTGGCGACGATGATGGAGTTGAGGACGTGGTTGGGGGCCGGTCGGGTCCCGATGCGGCGAGCGGGGTAGGCGAAGGCGAGTTGTGCGAGTGATTCGTACAGGAAGACGGCGGTCATGGTGACGGCGGCGGCGTAGCCGAGCGCAGGCAAAGCGAAGAACAGCGTCAGCCCTGCGGATGCTTTGAGGATCCCCGTGGTGAGGATGAACCGAATGCCGGCCCGGGTGAGCAGCGGCGCAGACGGCGATCGGGGACGTTGGGTCATCATGCCGGGGTTGCGGTCGAGCCCGAGAGCGAGGGCGGGCGGGCCGTCGGCGATGATGTTGATCCACAGCAGTTGGACGGCGAGCAGGGGTACGAGCAGGTTCCCGGCTTCGTCGCGCAGATCGAGGAGTGCGGCGCCGGTGACGCCGATGGCGATGAGAAGCACAAGGGCGACGTTGGTGGAGAAGAGGAACCGGATGAATTTGAGGATGTTGGCGTAGATGCTGCGGCCTTCTTCGACCGCGGCGGTGATGGTGGCGAAGTTGTCGTCGAGGAGCACGAGGTCGGCGACTTCGCGGCTGACGTCGCTTCCTCGTTGGCCCATGGCGACGCCGACGTCGGCTCGTTTGAGGGCGGGGGCGTCGTTGACGCCGTCTCCGGTCATGGCGACAATCTCGCCGTTGGCTTTGAGGGCGTCGACGAGGGCGAGTTTGTGCTCAGGGTTGACCCGGGCGAAGACACCCACGTGTCCGGCCCTTTCGGCGAGTTCCTCGGGGCCGAGCCGATCGAGCTGGTCGCCGGTCATCGCCTCGTCGCCTGCGATGCCGATAGCGTTGGCGATGGCCTTGGCGGTAGCCGGGTGATCGCCGGTGATCATGAGCACCCGGATTCCCGCCCGTTGGGTGGCCGCGATGGCGGCCGGCACCTCAGGTCGGGGCGGGTCCCACAGGGCAACGGTGCCCAGCCAGGTGATCTCGGTGTCGGTTTCGCCGGGTGCCCACGCCAGGGCAAGCATGCGGTTGCCGTCGGCGGCGGCAGTGTCGATTCGTGCTTCCCATGCTTGTCGTTCCTCACTGGTGAGTTGGCTCATGTATAGGAGCACTTCTGGTGCGCCCTTGAGGTACGAGACCGGCTCGCCGTCTTCGAGCACGGTGACCCGTATGTACTTCCATTCCGAATCGAAGGGGCGCTCCGAGATCCGCTTGCGGCGGGTGCGCTCGGCGGCAGGGTCGACGCCGTGCTCCACCGCGTAGGCATAGAGGCCGATTTCGAGGGGGTCGCCCGAGGCTCCGTCTGGTTCGGCCTCGGCGGCGAGCACCATCGCCAGCAGTGCCCGCGATTCGTCGGGTGAGTTCAGGTCACGCACGGTCATCGTGTTCTCGGTGAGGGTGCCGGTCTTGTCTGTGGCGATGACGGTGACTGAGCCGAGCGCCTCGACTGCCGAGAGGCGCCGCACGACGGCTTTGCGGGAGGCCATGCGTTCGGTGCCGAGCGCCAGCGTCAAGGTCAGCACTGCTGGAAGGCCCTCAGGTACGGCCGCCACGGCGACCGCCACCGCAAAGATGAGGGCTTCGTCGATGCGGTCGATCCCCTCGATGCCGACCCCAGCCACCATGAGGATCACCGCGAGGGCCGCCACCCAGCGGGCGATGCGGTGCCCGAAATGGGTCAGGCGGCGTTCGAGGGGTGTTGATTCTGTCTCGACGTCGGCCAGCATCCCGGCGATGCGCCCCATCGCTGAGCCCGGGCCGGTCCTGGTGACTGCCACCCAGGCAATGCCCCGCACCGTCAACGTTCCGGAGAAGACTTCGTCGGTGACGGCCCGGTCGACCGGTACCGACTCGCCGGTAAGCATCGACTCGTCCACCATCAGACCCTGCTCGCCGGTCAGGACGCCGTCGGCAGGGATGCGGTCACCCGCTTCCACCCGTGCCAAGTCTCCGGGCACGAGTTCTGCGGCCGGAATCTGGGTGAGGCGGCCGTCGCGGCGGACCCACACCTGCGGGGCGGCGAGTTCTTTGAGTCGGGCAAGGGCATCTTCGGCCCGGTATTCCTGCCATACGCCCATGATGGTGTTGAAGGCGAGGATCACCAGGATGGCGATGGATTCGATCGGCCAGCCCTGTGCGCCCTCGATCACCCAAATCGCCGCGTCGAACGCCAGTGCGAACAGCAGAATGTAGATGATCGGACTTCGTAGCTGCCGCCCCACCCGTGTCCACCACGGGATTGGTTGGGCCTCGGGGAGGAGGTTGGGGCCGTGCGCCTCGAGCCGCCGAGCAGCTTCGTCTGCGGTCAGGCCCTGGACCAATGTCGAGGTGGGCTCGGTGAAGGTGCCGGTACCCGTCGAGTCGCCGACGGCCATCAGGGCGTCGCTTGCTTGGCTTTGGCGGGCCGTGCGAGTTTGACCGGCGTCGTGAACCCTGTGGGTTTGACCGCCAGCACCGAACAACGCACCGAACGCAGGATCGTTTCGGCGGTGTTGCCGATGATCAACCCGCTCAATCCGGTGCGGGCCACGGTGCCCATCACGATCAGCCCGATATCGAGGCTCTCTGCCAGGCGAGGCAATACTCTGCCGGCGTCGCCTGCCACCAGGTGCACCGACGCGCCCGATTCCGTTACTCGGTATTTCTCCATCAGGGCGTCGATGTGCTCGCGATGGGTGGCCTCCGCCGATCCGACCATGACATCGACTATCTCAGCGGGGAGCCCCACGAAAGGGGAGGACCGAAGCGTTGATTCGCCCACCAGGCTCCAGGCGTGGGCGACGTGCAATACGGCGTCCTCGCGGTGGGTGAGTGATGTTGCCAGCTCCATCACAAGGTCGTTCAGCTCGTCGCGTACCGGATCGCCGGGGTCGGGGTCGATCAGCGCCAAGATACGTAGCTTGTGGGCCCGGGATGGGCGCATCACCCACACCGGCACCGGGCATTTCCGCAGTAGGTGCATCACGCCGCTGCCGAATTCGGGTGTCTCGCCCCTTGCCAGCTCGCAGCCGCCCACCATCACCAGATCGTTGCCATGTATCAACACGTGGCGGATGACTTCAACGAAGGGCTCACCGATCTTCACCACCACGTCCGCGTTCTCGTTGGCACGGACGTTTGCTGCCAACTGCCGCAGCCGTTCCGTCCGGTCTCGGAGTAGCGCCGCCTCCACGTCGATCACCTTGCCCTCGACTTCGATGGACTTCCGGAACCGGGGGAGTGGCGGGACCACATCGAGAACGGTGAGATGCGCGTTGTTGGTGGTAGCCAGTCTGGTCGCGGCGCGTAGCGTCATCGGTTCGAGGTGCCCCGGGGAGGCCGCCACGAGAATGCTCTTGAACCTGTCCATCACATTCCTCCTCCGTTGTCCTTGGTAGCGTCGTCGTGGCCACCACGGGTTGCGTGTCGGCGCTCGGTGAAGTAGCCGAGTCGTGGTACCCGGCCCGCAAGACTGTTGTCGATCTGCCACGTCACGGAGCTGTCGATGCGGCTCACCCCGAGGACGCTGTTTGCGAGGCGCTCGAGCCGGACCGCTTCCCGGCGGCGCGTCACCGAACCGCGCAGGGTGACAACGCCCTGGTGCACCGAGACGTCGATGGTGTCGGGGTCGATCCCCAGGATGTGGCCGACCACCTCGGCGCGGATCTCTGCCTCGATGTCGGTATCGGACCGGGCGAGAGCGGCAACGACGTCGCTTCTCGAGATGATCCCTTCCAGCGCAAACCCGTTCCCTACGACGACGAGGCGTCGAACCCGGGCCTTCTCCATCAATCGGGCTGCCTTCGCCAAAGGGTCTTCCCGGCGTACCCCGATCACCTCGCGACTCATCAGGTCGGCGACGGTAGAGCCCGGCCACCGGTCAGGTGCGCTGCGCTTGGCTTCAGCGTCGGCCGAGTCTGGGACTACGGCGCGATGCAGCAGGTCGGCTTCGGTCACGATCCCCACCACGCAACCGTCGCAGTCGACCACGGGTAGCCCGCTTACGCCGGCGTCACGCATGATCCTGGCCGCGAACGTCACCGGCGCATCGGGCTCGACAGTGACGACATCTGCCGTCATGGCCTCTTCAACCGTATGCATCTCGGCTCCTCAGGATCGGTTGATCGCCCGACGGGTGCTTCTTCATCGGCCGCCTGATCATCTTGCACATCCCCGGCAGACGCGGGTGGCAGGGAGGGCGTCGAGTCGCGCCTCGGCGATGGCTGCCCCGCACGCCGCGCACAGCCCGTAGCCGCCCGACTTGATGCGGTCGAGGGCGCCATCGATTGCGGCGAGGCGAGCCTCGATCACATCAGCCTGGATGGCGGCCTCGTCATCGGTGACGTCGTGAGGTTCGTAGTCCCCGCGACTCGTCGCCGCATCGCGCAGCTCCTCGAACAGGCTCCGCAATCGGGCCCGTTCGTCGAGGAGCTGGGACTGCTGCCGCCACTCAGAAGTAGACAACACCCTCATCGTGCGAGCTCCGAGCCCGATCCGCCGCGGATTGATGGCGACCGCCAGCGACGATGGCGCGATAGGTCGCGGTCTTTGTCGATCTGACCGCGGCTCCGGTAAGACGACCGATCGCTACAGGCGACACAAGTTGTGGTGGCCGGCAACGCCCGAAGTCGCTCCAATGGGATACCGGCCCCACAGCTCGCGCAGTACCCGTACGTTCCGTTGTCGAGCCGCGCTAGAGCCTGCTCGACCTCCCAGTGACGCTGCTCGGCCCGCTCGATCAACATCAGAGTCGCAGCACCATCGGAATCTGCAGACGGGTCGTCGTGGTCGAGCATGTCGCTGAGATCCCGTTGGCTGAGCGCATCGACAGCCTCACGACGCAGCGACTCGGCGCTCCGAGCTATCGAGGCACGGCGCACCAGGAGGAGGCGACGCAAGCCCGTGGTGGTCGTCGGTGCAAATCGGGGGAGTGTGGTGGCCATTGCCGGCTCCTGTGACCTTCGTGAGACGGTGATCGTCCGTTGCGAAAGTCTCTCCCGCCCCAAGAAGGGGCCAGCAAGCCGGGCCTTGCGGCCGTGCTGACGGCTTGACTCGTTTCGGGATACTCCCCTTGTACTGCTAAATATGACACGACATTTCTGGCGTGTCTAGGGTATATCGTCCCTAGATGTCATGAAACCGGCCACGCACGATAAGGGGACGGTGGACAGCATGGGTGACGACCACAACCGGCCTTGGACCTTCCTTACCAGTCATGCACGCGTCCTCATCGTGATCGCACAGAACCCCGACCTGCGCGCCCGCGACATCGCCGCCGTGGCGGACATCACGGAACGGTCTACGCATCGCATCGTGGCCGATCTCGAAGCCGCCGGCTATCTGAGCCATGAGAGGATCGGCCGTCGCAACCGCTACCGGGTCAAGTCAAGCGAAAGCTTCCGACACCCTCATGAGCAGGGCATCGAAATCGGCTCGCTCCTCGGATTGTTTGCCGACCTCAGCGCCGACCGCGCGGCCGACGAGCGGCGCTCGCATATCTGAGGATCTCGCGGCCACCAGTCGATCGATCCACGGTGCCAGGCCTGTCCGCAGGGCGGGTCAGCTCGGTCGGTGGAGGTCGTTGGCCTCGTGCCGGTTCTCTACTGCCTCACGGGCGGCGGCGATTCCCAAAATCCGATCAACGCCAACGATGAGGCCGCGGCGCCCAACCCAATCGTGAGCACTGCTTCGCCGACGTTCCATCCGACCGTTCCGTACTCGAGCTTGAGAGCGACTCGACTGAGCCTGGTCAGATCCTCGCTGGCGATTGTCGCCTCGGGCGTCTTCAGTAGTTGATCGCCCTTTGGCGCGAGTACCACCGGTCGAGCTGCTCAGAATCGAGGATCGGCGTGGATTCGAATCGCATTCGACGCCGGCGACTGTGGGATGGTCCCGAGCAGGTAGCCGTCGGAGTCGACGACGGGGATCGGCGAGTCGCCGAAGTGCTTCTGGAGAGTCGTGACCGTCGCCGTCGGCTCGTGAGCGGCGACCGCGATGGGAGGCTCCATGACCGCAGCGACCGACTGCGTGGGGTCTGCGTCCAACAGAGCGGCCGCGCGAGCCAACCCGACGAGTCGGCCGTCTTCAGCGACCGGTACGAGAGGGTGCGCCAGGACCTGTAGCGCATCCTTGACCATGAGGCCACCACCAATCGCAACTCCAACCGGACAGGTCGCATCCTGAAAACACCGGCGAGGAGCGGAACGAACCACGAGCGCACCGCCAGGCGCACGAACGACAAGCCTATGCCCGGTACCGAAGAGTTGGCGTTGCAGCCAAGACCCGCCTGGAGCGCCTACGACGAGGAGCGTGCCCGGATTCAGGGACTCGACCAGACGCGCCGCTGAAGGCTCGCTGATCGCCAGCTTCCCGATGTTCGGGTAGCGCGCACCGAGCCGGTTCAGCCGATCGAGCGCCGCGGGAATCTCATCCTCTCTCCGATACACCGTAGCGACCGCAGCCGGTACCCCCAGTTTCGCGCCGACACGCGCAGCGACGGTCGCTGCCAGCTGCGAGTGCGGTCCATCACCGACCGCCGCAGTAACGGACTCGACGAGGCCGATCTCGACGTGATGAGGGACAACGATCGAGACCAGGTCGAAGCTGCTCAGTCTCCGCGTCACGAGCAGCTCGACACGATCCCTCATGCAGCTCCGCCGGAGGTCCCCATCGATCCGGATCGATGGGGTGTCGGAGAGCAGGGCCGCGATATCGGAACAACCCGCTCCGCGACTCCACGCAACGCGGCCAAACGAGTCGAGGAAGAACGGCGCCGGGGCTAGCGAAGCGATCATCGCTTCACCCAAATCGCCGGCGACGTTGGTTTGAGAATGGCCGGGTGAGGGGAGGCTCTCGAGGTCCGGAGCTCGGTGATATGGGCGGGTGCCTGAGCCAATGTCTGCTCCAGACCTTCGTGAGACGTGACTGTCTGCCGACGAAGGTCTCTCCCGCCCCACCTGGGGCCGGCATGCCGGGCCGAATGGCCGTGTTGACGGCGATGCCGTATCGGGATACTCCCCTTACGGCGCCATATATAACACGATATCCATGACGTGTCTAGAGAGATCATGGACCGACAGTCGACGCTACATGGCGACCGCCGAGGAAGTCGACGTTAGTCAGACCGGGTCCAGCGCAAGGCGCCCGCGTAGTCCGCAAGCACAACGGTTTTCCGACTCCGAGGCGAACCTGGCCACACGCGGACTGCGACGCACCGACGATGTCCTCGGCCTCGTCCGTGGAGCCACTGGCGGGTCGGGGTGGACGTAGACGGACGTATCTACTTCATCGTGTACTCCCGTCATGAGTACGACAGTACGAGTAAGTGAGGAAACTCGAGACCGGCTGGCATCACTCGCAAGCGCGACCGGCCGTCCGATGACGAGGATCCTCGACGATGCGGTCGAAGCCCTGGAGCGGAGGATCTTCTTCGTGTCGTTCAATCGGCGTTACCAGGAGTTACGCGATGATCCCGAGGCG
The DNA here is from genome assembly GCA_963704825.1 of uncultured Acidimicrobiia bacterium. Lineage (GTDB taxonomy): Bacteria > Actinomycetota > Acidimicrobiia > Spongiisociales > UBA5794 > CAVPHV01. The sequence goes on along the minus strand of CAVPHV010000018.1, from coordinate 50,186 downwards.
TGGGCGGAGATCGAGCGGGAGCGGCGAACCGAGGAGGGCGCAGTCGGAGATGCTTCCGGGTGACCTCCCGTCGAGGCGAGATCTGGCTGGTCGACTTCAGAGAGCCGGTTGGCCGGGAACAAGCAGGGATTCGCCCCGCTGTGGTCGTGTCGACCGATGCGCTCAATGAGGGGCCGGCCGGTGTTGTGCTCGTCGTTCCCGTCACGTCTGCCCACCGTGACCTTCCGTCTCACGTGGAGATCGAAGCGGGGGAATCGGGGCTCGATCATCCGAGCTACGCCAAGTGCGAGGATGTGATGTCCGTCTCGGAGCGGCGGCTCGTCGATCGGCTTGGAGTCGTCGGCCCCGAGCCCCTGTTCGAGATCGGGCGGGTGCTCCGGTACTTGCTGGAGCTGTGATCCCCTCGGGACCTCACCTGGCAGAGAACGATGTCACCAGCGCTGCTACCCGTGTAGTCGGCGACCGCAACGCTTCTCTCCGGCACAACAAACCCCCAGTTCAACGGCCTGGGGGTTTCGTTGTGGAGCGGCTGCTGCGTTCGAGCGGTGGGCGGTCGGCGCGCCAATGCTGGCAAGGCTTCTCGCTACGGCTCGCAGCCGGATAGCGGTTCAGGGAACGTACTGTTCCCGAATCTCCGTGATTTCGCCACCGGCGATCGTGAGCCATACGCCTGGCTGGAAGTCGCGTGTCGTCCGGCCGGTGAGCCAGTCGGCGTAGGAGATCGTCGTCTCGGTACTCGGGTCTCCAGGGTTCGGGAGCCACGACACCGCAGCGTTCGATTCGACGTCGAGCGTGCGGAGCGCCGGGTTGACGTTGCGGACGTAGTAGTCGTTGGGCGGAGGCGACTCTTCCCCGTCCTCGGCAGCCGCCAGCGTCGCGGCATCGCCGGTGAACCAGCAGGCGAGGTCGAAGTCGAGTGCGGACACTACGGCGCCGCTCACGTACCCAAACCACTCGCCGTCGGGGAGTGAGTCGTTGCTGCCGGGCGTGCAGCCTGAGCCCTCAGCCAACAGGTTCGTGTCGGGCGCCGTCGTCGTGGTCGGGGCAGCAGTCGTCGTGGTCGGTGCGGTGGTCGTGGTCGGTGCGGTGGTCGTCGTGGGCGTAGCCGTTGTGGTCGGCGCAGCCGTAATGGCCGGCGATGTGGTCGTGGTAGCCGTTTCGTCGGAGCCGCAAGCGACGGCGACGAGAGCGAATGCTACGACGAACGCGGCGAGCCCAAAGCTCCGGTGCCGTGGGCGAGGGGTCATGGTGTTCTCTCCTCGTGGGGGAAGGGTGGTTCCTGCGGTCTTGTCAACCGCTTCACCGTATCGGTCGCGACCTGAGGTGACCTCGGCCACGAGAGGGATTCGCGCATCATCCGCGAGGAGTATTCCCAATTAGGTGGAACACGTCGAAACCATCCATTCCACCACGGCGAGCGTGTTGGCATGCATCAGGGTCGGGCTTCCCGTCAGGCCGGCGGAACGGGCAGGTCTATGCCCAGCCGGGTGGAGTCGAGGGGAGAATTGATCCGGCCGAGCGCAGCATCGGGATGCTCACACCGCTCCACACCTCTCGCATGGAACTCGAGCTACTTGGGTCGGTGGAAGTCGCATGTGGCCCGGAACCCTTCGGACGCCGGCAGCATCCCCACCACGGCATCAAAGGCACGACACACGGGTCGGCGGATGTAGCACCGCGGCGGCTCTGCTGCAGCGTCGGATGCACCTGCTCCGTACCAAGCACCCGGCTTATGCGGGATACGGGCGGAAGCTTGGCGCCGAAGTCACGGTGGGCAATACCCGTTCTACTCCTGATTCTTCCTGTCCGGTTGTAGATCGGCGCCCTCACCCGCCCACGGCCGCGGATCCTAGTCCGGGTCGCTAGACCCATAGGCAAGCCCTCACCATTGCCGTACCGTTGCACGTGGATCACCCTGCCATAGGAGGAAGACAGACATGCTTCGCATGTGGACGGCTATCCAGAGCCGCATGACCAACGAAGAGGGCGCCAGCCTTGTCGAGTACGCACTGCTCGTTGCCCTGATCGCAGTTGTGGCCATCCTGGCCATCACCACGGTCGGCAAAGAGGTCGACAGCAACTTCACCAACGTCGCCGACAACCTTTAGGTTCCGGCGACCGAGATTGAAGAGGGCCCTTCGGGGCCCTTTTCATGTTCTGGCCCGAAATCGCGTCCTGCCGGTGAAGGCGATGGCATGGTTCGACTTCCCAGCAGACGCGACCCGGTTTCGCCTCGAGTGGCTTCGGCTCGGGCAGCCGGATCGAAGCGGTGTTGACGATGAGCATGACGGCCGCTGCGGTTGCGGCGAGCGGCAATCCGCCGGTGAACACGCGGCAACAGCACCGAGCGGCGCCATGTCCATCGCCGCGATGTGGTGGGCGTTGTCGACTCGATCGAGAAGCGCATCCGGCGCGATGGCTTGGCGCAAGGGACAAGGTCACGACGTTCCACGCCACGAAGACGAAGCCCATCGCCGCAATGGCGGCTCCCGCCATCGGCGGCGACGAGGTCAGGCCGATTCACCGCGAGGTTCATGCCCAGGATGACGACCAAGGCGAACAGCTGTGCCCCGGATGCGCAGATCGTTGGAATTCTCGGGTTCTCTGCCAGAATCGGCTGCGCAGGGGCTTGGTCTACGTGCGCGCACGCGAAAACGTCCGGCAGTGACAGCGGTGACGAGCCTCCGCCGATATCGCGCGCCAAGCGATTGGCCGTGGTGCCCCACGTCGTCGATCCGGTAGCGGATTATCGACTGCTTAAGGACTCTGAGTAGAGGATTTAGCGGACAATGCGACAACATATTGCGATGGTCAGACCCGTCGCCTCCGCCAATCCCGACGCCTCGACGCGGCGCGATGCGGATTCCGCCGCCGGTGGTGTGAGGCGGATCCGTTGGTCCCCTCGGCTGCGTCGCGCCGCCGCCGGCCTGCTCGCCGTGATCATGCTGACCTCTGCGCTGGTGACGACGTCGCCGGCCGCCCCGGCCGAGGCGATCTCGTACGGGGACATGGCGAAATACGACATGATCTTCCCCATTGACGGCAGCGGCTACCACTTCAGGGACACCTTCGGCGACTGCCGCGACGGTTGCTCACGGACGCATCAAGGCAACGACATCTACGCCGCCAAGGGAACCAAGGTCGTGGCTGTCTCCTCCGGAACGGTGCGATACGTGAACTGGAGCCGATCCTCCGATCTGAATCCCGGTCGATGCTGCTCACTCGTGATCGATCACGATGATGGCTGGCAGACACGCTACATCCATCTCAACAACGACAACCGGGGCACCGACGACGGCAGGGGCTGGGGCATCGCCGGCGGAATCGCTCCCGGGGTGAGGGTCTCCGCTGGCCAACTCATCGGATGGGTGGGAGACAGCGGCAACGCGGAAACCTCGAAGCCGCAACTTCACTTCGAATTGCGAGCACCCGGCGACATCGTCACCAATCCGTATCAGGCTCTGGTGAATGCTCCGCTCGTCGTCCACGACAATCCGCCTGCGGACGACGGTCTCTTCGACTCGACCGCAACGGTGCGGCGCGGCGACCGGGGACCGGCGGTTGAACAGCTGCAGCAGGTCCTCAACGACCTCGGCTATCCGGCAGGGGCCGCCGACGGCATCTTCGGCGCCAAGACCGAAACGGCCGTTCGGGCATTCCAGGCCGACAACGGGCTCACTGCCGACGGGCTCGTTGGACGCAGGACCAAAGAGGCGCTGGAGGATCAGTGGCGGCCGCGACCCACCCTGCGGCGCGGCGATCGCAGCGATGACGTCGCCTATCTCCAGGGGCTCCTGAACGACGAGGGCTACGACGCCGGCTCGGCCGACGGGATCTTTGGCGGCAGGACCGAATCAGCGGTTCGGGCATTCCAGGCCGACAACGGACTCACTGCCGACGGGATCGTGGGCAAGCGGACCTGGGCCGAATTGCGTTCCTGAGCCTCCCTCAGCGTTCAAGCCAGGCGAAGTCGGTGTTGCCCCCGGAGATGACAATGCCGACCCGGCCGCCGGCAAATCGGTCGGCGACCCTGCGTAGCGCCGCCAGGCCTGTGGCACCCGAAGGTTCGACCACGGTCTTCATGCGCTCCAGGTGGAACCGGGCGGCCGCCACAATCTCGGCTTCGGTCACGAGCACGACTTCGACGTCGTGGCTGGAGAGTATCGAGAACGGGTTCGCTCCGATGCCGGTCAGGAGCCCATCGGCCAGCGTGCCCGGATTGGGGACCCGCGGCTGGCGGCGTCCGCTGACCAGCGACCGGTAGGCATCGTCTACGAGCGCCGGTTCGGCGCCGAGCACCGCGGTCGTCGGGGAGGTAGCGGTGACGGCGATTGCTGCTCCGGAGAGCAGACCACCGCCACCAACCGGTGTGATCACGGCATCGAGGTCGGGGGCGTCTTCGAGCAGTTCGAGCGTTGCCGTGCCCTGCCCGGCGATGACTCGGGGGTCCTCAAACGGATGGATCAGGACGCCGCCGGTCTCGGCGCACACCCGGGCGGCGGTTTGGTCGCGTTCGTACTGACCGCACAGTTCGATGATGGCGCCGTATCCGGCCACCGCTTTCTGCTTCACCTGCGGTGCGTCGTCCGGCATCACCACCGTGCACGGGATCGCCCGTACGGCCGCGGCGAAAGCCAGCGCGGCGCCGTGGTTGCCCGAAGAATGGGTCACGACGCCGCGCCCGGCGGTGGCTGCGTCGAGGCTCAGCACCGCGTTGAGTGCCCCGCGCGCCTTGAAGGCGCCCACCTTCTGCAGATTCTCGGCTTTGAAGAATGCCTCCAATCCGAGTTCCTCGTTGAGGGTCGCCGAAGTCAGCAGCGGGGTGCGGTGTAGGTAGGGGCGGATGCGCTCCGCAGCCCGTTGTACGTCTGGAAAGGTGACGACCGGATCCATGATGCCTTTCGTGGCTGGGAGGGGAGTCTACGTCGGGTAGGGTCGGCCGATGAATGCAGCGGAACGTGCCGCGCACACAGTGTTTGCAGCCGAAGGGTTGTCACCTCACGCCTGGTCCAACGGGCCGGGAGATCGATACTCGACGCACGCCCACGACTACCACAAGGTCTTGATGTGCGTCGCCGGGTCGATCATGTTTCACACCCCGGCAGGTGACGTGGCTCTGGCGGAGGGCGACCGTTTGGATCTGCCGGCCGGCACGCCTCATTCGGCGACTGTCGGCCCCGATGGGGTGCGCTGTCTCGAGGCGAGTGCATCCGAGAATGGGCTGACGCGGTGAACCGGGCCGTGAGCGCCGGGTTGCTGCTCTATCGCACCCGCCACGGCCGGGTTGAGGTCCTGCTTGCCCACCCCGGCGGCCCGTTCTGGGCAACCCGAGATGAAGGGGCGTGGAGCATTCCCAAGGGGGGCGCCGACGATGGCGAGGACTTGGCCGCAACGGCCGAACGCGAGTTCGTGGAGGAGACTGGCCTTTCCGTTCCCGAGGCCGAGTGGATCTCGCTCGGCACCGTGCAACAGCCCTCCGGGAAGACGGTGTATGCCTGGGCGGTGGACGGTGACGCCGACCCGTCGAGAATGCGGAGCAACACGTTCTCGATGGAATGGCCGCCACGATCGGGGATCATTGCGGAGTTTCCCGAGATCGATCGGGTCGAGTGGTTCGGACTAGCTGAAGCGCGGGGGAAGCTCAATCCGGCTCAGGCAGTGTTCCTCGAGCGGCTTCTCGCCAAGATTTGACGTTAAGTAGACCCTTGACCGCGCCGAGTGGTATCCATACACTATCGGATAACGGGCTGGGAATGGGAAGGCCGCCGGTAGTAGAGAGGCGGCCAGATGGATTCATTGTCGACGCAGGTAGCGTCACATGAGTTCCCGACGACAAAGCGAGGCTACGACCCGGCAGCGGTCGATGCCTATCTGCGTGCGCTCGGGCGCGATATCTCCAAACTAGAGGGCGAACTCTCGGTGACACGAACCAAGTTGTCTGCGCTCGACAAACGCGTCAAAGACAACAAGGACGCCGACACGGTGGTCTCAACGGCCTTCCTCGCGGCAGCAGAATCGAAACGCAAGCTACTCGAGGATGCCGAGCGACGGGCTGCACAGATGATCGCCGATGCCGAGGCTGCGGTGGCGAACATCAAACCTCCCAGTAATGAAGAGCTCGATGAATTGCGCGACGAGGCTGAACAGATCCTCAACCGCGCCAGGCGGCATTTGGCGGAGTCGCGCGATGAGGCGGACCGAACGCTCCGTGAGGCCAAGGCCGAGGCCGAACAGATACTGGGCGATGCCCGCCGCCACGCCCTGGTCGCCGTCAGGGACGGCCAGAGCGAGATAGAAGGCAACGTTGACGCAGTGCGCGACGAGCTACAGCGATTGGTGCTGATGTTGCGCAGCCTGAAGGCGGCCGTCCGCGAGGGTTTTGACTATGCCGAAGCCGGCAGTGAGCAACTTCGGGTGGTGCTGGGCGAGAGCGCGACGGCGCTGATCGATGGCGACCGGGCCCGTCACCTCTAGGAGCCAGCTTTTCGGTCGGTCGGCGTGCGGACGGGCGCTGCGGCGGGTCGGGTCGCGTTTCGCGAGGAACCCGGTACCATTTCCCTGGTCGGACCCCAACAGCGGTGACGAATGTCGAAGAACATGCAGCGCAGGCTGCGCGAACTGAACAAGGACGCCGAGAAGACCACTCGCGCCGCAAAGAAGAAGGGATCCGGTGCTCCGGTCCCCTTCCAGCCCAAGGACGAAGAGGTCCTGGTCGAGACCGTCGGATTCGTCCTTGCCGTTGCCTTTGCTTTCATTCTGTTCCTTGGTGTTGCCGTCTACTTCGGGCTGCGCAACGTCGAGGAAACGATCGAGGCAACCACCGAGCAAGCTTTGCGCAATGAAGGCATGCCCGATGTCGCCGCCGAGGTCTCCGGCAACGAGGTCTTGTTGGTCGGCACGGTCTCAGAAGAAGGCCAGGTGGCGTATGCCCAAGAAGTGGCGCAAGGCGTCGAGGGGGTCAGCGAGGTCAGCGCCAACGTGGTGTGGGTTCCGCCGAACGAAGCCGTGGAAACCACCGTGGTTGCCGAACCGTTTGATGTCACATGGGCCGCCGACGCCGCCATCGTGTCGGGAACTCTCTCAGAACAAGCCAGGGTCGATCAGGTTGTTGCCGTGCTCGGCGAGAGTTTCTCGTCCGTCGATGCCACCGCACTCGTAGTCAGGGACGGACTGCCCTCCGAAGAGGATTGGCTGTCGTCGATACTGCGGGTCGTCGAGGAGGTGAGCGCCGCGGTGCCCGAAGGCACGGTGGTCGTCAACCCGAAGGATCGGATCATTGTGGTCGGCGCCGAGTTCGAAACGCGCCAAGAGCGCCGAATGGCCAAGGACGAAGTCGAGTCGCTCATCGCCGCGGTTCCCTTTGTGTTCTCCAGCGGGCTCACGGTCAAGGACGCTCCACTGGTCACCCGAGAGCAAGTGGTTGAGCTGCAGACCAACCTCGATGATTTGATCGAGGGCAAGGTGGTCGAGTTCGAGTTCGATAGCGCCGTGCTCACCGAGGAAGGTCGGGCGTTGCTCGACGAAATCGTCATGGCGCTCAGGCAGGTCCCGCTCGTCCCGGTGGAGATCGCTGGCCACACCGATGATGTCGGGTCGCCGGAGTCCAATCTGGTGCTGTCCCGAGACCGTGCCGAAGCGGTGCTTTCCTATCTCGTGGCCGCGGGCGAAGATCCCAACCGCTTCGTCGTGATCGGTTACGGTGAGTCGCAACCGATCGCCGATAACGCAACGGAGGATGGACGGGCTCGCAACCGCCGCATTCAGTTCGTGGCCCTGTTGGAGGAGAACTAACCACATGTTGTTCGTGGCTTCCCAGATTGTCATCTGGTTGGTTCTGGCTGCCATCTTCGGTTTCATGGTCGGCTGGGTGGCCAAAGGTCGCGGCAGCATGAGGCGCCGTAAGCGCCGCCGCTTCTGATATTCCGCGGCCGCCGGGGGTACCCTCGCCGTAGCAACATCGCGGGAGGATCACGTGCAACACACCCCAGCGGAGGACATCCAATGGGAGCCCGCGCCCGAAGAACACTTCACCGGCCGCGTCTGGTTCGGGCCGCTCGATAGCCCGCGGCGGGCGGAAGACCTGAATGTGCTCGCGGTGATGTTCGAGCCCGGGGCGCGAACCGATTGGCACGAACACCCCGGCGGCCAGGTCCTCTACATCACCGCCGGGGCCGGCCTTGTGCGGCGTCGCGACGGCCTCACCGCCAAGGTGAGCGCGGGCGACGTCGTCTACGCACCGGCAGGCGAGGCGCACTGGCATGGCGCTACACCGGCGACGCCGATGACGCACCTGTCATTGACGACCGGCGGAGCCACCACCTGGCTCGACGACAAGGTGACCGACGAGGAATACCAATCCGGAACCGACGCGTGATGGGTGGTCCGGTTCGGTTCGACGTGAAGTCTGCCGGATCCGACCGGCACAAGGTCGACGTGTCAGATCTTCCGATCGATGGCGGTTACGAAGCAGGTCGTCGGTGACCGGGCGATCTGTCTCACGAGGATTGCTCGCGGCTATGGGGCGCTCGACAATCGGTGTTCCCACCAAGGCAGCCCGCTGGGTCTGAGCACCGTGGTTGCGCTCATCGCGGCGGCGGGTCGGCAGACCGTGGCGGGGCGTCGATCGGCTGGAGGGACTGGAGCCGGCTGGACGACCATGCCGGTTCTTCGACGTCGCGCACGGGGCGGCGCCACAGGGGGGTCAGCATCAATCCTGCCGTCACGGCCAGCGCCAGAATCGAGCCGGTGAGGTAGACGGCGACGAGCCCAAACTCCGCCGCCAGGTAGCCGCCGAATGCGGCGGCCACCGGGATCGGAAGCAGGGCAATCGTTCTGGCCGCGGTCGTGACCCTGCCCAAGAGGAAGCCCGGGGTGAGGCGCTGGCGCATCGTGACAAAGGCGATATTCACCCAGGCCACGCCCGCAACGGCGACCGCGGCCGGGATGACGGCCCAGAATGAGCTCAGAATGGCGACGGCGCCGAAGCCAAGACCCAGCAGCGCCAGACCCGCAATGTACATTCGGCCCAGGCTCCATCGGGCGGCAACCCGGGGAGCGAGCATCACGCCGATCGAGCCGAGCGCAGCCTGCAAGGCGATGAACAGCCCGACCTGAGCCTGGTCCCGGAAGAGCCACTCGAGTGAAGCGGGGAGCGTCGCGGCGATCGTGACGCGTTCTGCGATGAACAGGACCAGCAAGGCTTCGAGTGGGGCAAACACCAGATTGGCCATCGCGGCACCGAGGGTTGCCCACCGGAGGTGCGGCTCGCGCAACAGGAATCGGATGCCCCGCCGCAGCTGCTGTCCGATGTTGGTGTGCCTGGCGCGCTCCACCGGGCGCAACTCGCGCACCCGGAGGAGGAAGAGGGCCGAGACGACGAAGGTAGCTCCATCGACGATGAAGGCGAGCGTGAATCCGCCCGCCGATGCGACGAGCACGCCACCGATCGCCGGACCGATCGACCATGCGAGCGTTCGGGCCAGCGAAAGCCGCGAGTTGATGTCGACCAGGTACGAGTCACCCGTCAACGCCGGCAGCAATGCCTGGAGCCCCGAGTCGAACACCAACGACAGGGAGCCGACGAGGAAGGCGGCCACGAAGACGACCCAAACCTCGACGTCGCGGGTGGCGACCAGCGCGGCAATGCCGAAGAAGATGGCGGCCCGGAGCAGGTCGGAGAGGATGAGGATGCGCCGGATGGCGTATCGGTCGAGCACTACTCCCGCCACGAGCCCGAACAGGAGCAGAGGAAGGGTTTCGGCGGCGGCAACGAGACCTAGGTCTTCAGGGCGTCCGGTGATACTGAGCACCAGCAGCGGAAGGGTGACGTAGGCGATGTAGTCGCCGAAGAGGGAGACCGCCTGCCCGATGACGATCGGGGGCATGTTGAGACGCGCCCGGCTGCGGTCGCGCAATGCATCCAGGCCCGGTTGCTCGAGAGCACGCATTGGCGCCGATGCTAGCGACCGGCCCGCCGGCCCGGGATCGTAGGAGGGGACTATTGGAGAATGGCCCTTCACAACCGGTGGCATCCGGCCCGCGTCGAAAATCGGGTAGCCTCAAGGTCGCAGGCCACGGGGCACCGACCGACAGGGGAAGAGAATGGCGAACCAAGCCGAGCTGCCGGAGCTCGTTGAACAATTCGTCGAGATGTCGAAGGAGTACCTTCTCCAGGAGACGGTTGAGCCTGCGAAGAAGCTCGGCCGCTACGCAGGGTTCGCAATCGGTGCCGCGGCTGCCTTTGCCCTCGGAGCGCTCTTCCTCTCCATTGCCGGGGCCCGCCTCATCATTCGGGTATTGCCGGACGGACCGTATTGGCAGGGACTCGGCTATGTGCTGGCCGCAATCGCCCTCGCCATCGTGGCCGCCATCATCATCAACGTGACCCGGCGCACCACTCCAGACATGGCGGCCAAAGCAACTGCCGACACTTCGGACGGCGCCGAAGACGACGGGGCGGCAGCGCCGGTCGCCGCCGCAAGCGGTGATTCAGCTCCGAGCCTGAGTGCGGATTCAGCCAGCAGCCCGGCCGAGGACACCATCACCGGCTCGGCCGACGATTCAGACAGCAAGGAGAGTGCGTAAGCGTGGCCATCACCCGCGACGATCTCGAAGCCAAGCTACGCGAGATCGAGATGATAGTTGACGAGACGAAAGTGCAGGCCAGAAACACGGGGGTCGTGGTGGCGGTTGCCGTTGTGGCCGTCATCGCGCTGGCCTTCGTGTTTGGGCGCCGCAAGGGCAAGACCCAGGGCGGCGCTCGCATCGAGGTGTACCGCCTGCGATGAGCCGATTCGGTGAACTGGGGAAGGGATGACGAGCACCATCTGGAGAGGTCTCCAGTGGCTGTTTGGTGGCGCCCGCACCGGCAACTCGTTCCTTGCCGGCGTGGGCACAGCCGTCTCCATCGTTGGGTGGATCAGAAAGCGGCGGGGACCGGCCAAGGAGCTCGTTTTTGCCAAGAACCTGCGCGAGGGAGAGGCCATCAAGGTGCGGTTCATGCGCGGCGACGAGGAACTCGACAGCGCTGAGATCGAAGGGTGAGCCATGGCTACGAACCGCCACAGCCGCTTTGTCCAGATCACCGTATGGGTCGTGGTTGTTGCCATGGTGCTCGGGGTCGTCGGCATCGTCGGCTCGGCCATCTTCTGATCCGGCACCATCGTGAGTGAACCGTTTCGCGCGGGAGAACCGTGCCTGCTGCTGGACGCCAAGGGTCGTCGCTATCTGCTGACCCTCAAACCTGGCTCGGAGTTTCAGTATCACCGCGGCATCCTGAGCCACGCCACGATCATCGGCTCGCGCGAGGGGACGATCCATCACTCGTCGATGGGGTCTCGCCTCACGGCGCTGCGGCCCCGTCTCGCCGACTATGTCGTCAAGATGGGCCGGGGGGCGACGGTGTCGTATCCCAAGGATTCCGGCGCCATCCTGGTGTGGGCCGACATCGGGCCTGGTCAGACCGTTCTCGAGGCGGGGACCGGATCAGGGGGCTTGGCCATGGTGCTCGCTCGCGCCGTGATCCCCGGGGGGCGGGTGGTGAGCTGCGAGCGGCGTGAGGACCATCTCGGCCACGCCAAAGGCCTCATTGAGAAGTACTACGGCGAGATTCCGGAGCATCTGGATCTTCGGCTCGGCTCAGTCGAAGACCTGATCGAGGAAGTCCGCCCCGACCGGATGGTGCTCGATCTCCCCGAACCCTGGCATTCGGTCGAGGCTGCCGCCGCGCACATGGCCGACGGCGGGATCTTCTGCTGCTATCTGCCGACCGTGCCCCAGGTTCAGACCGTGAGGGATGCCATTTCGGGGACCGGGCGCTTCGCCGAGGTGATGACCTTTGAGATCATGTTGCGGGAGTGGGCGGTCGAGGGCCGTTCCGTTCGCCCCAGTCACCGCATGATCGGCCACACCGGCTTCATCACCGTGGCCCGTCTGATTCGACCCGAAGAGAAGGCGGAGGATGCCCCGGCGCCAAGAGCGGCGCAAGACGCGGAGAAGGCCCCGCAGTAGCGGGGCCTTCCATCGTCGATTGGTACGTAGTGGTGTCTACGGCTCGATGAAGATGCACTCTCCCGGGCATTCCTCGGCCGATTCGACGACGAGGTCGATTTGGCCATCGGGGATGGCGGCGAGACCTTCGGCGCCCTGCGAGTTGCCGGCCGATTCCGCGAAGATCTTCTCGCCTTCGCGGACGTAGGCGAGCCCGTCATCGAGGAGGACGAAGACGTCGGGAGCAATCTCCTCGCATAGACCGTCTCCCGTGCAGAGGTCCTGGTCGATCCAAACCTTCATCGTGGAGCTTCCTTCCGTTTCCGGCCACCTGGCCGGGAATTCGTGTGCTGAAGGCCAACACGTTAGACGCTTTGGAGCCAATACTGTTCCTCTCGCAGCTCTTCAGTAGCGGCGAGAAGTCCGTCCCGGTTTCCCATGCTCTCGCCTACACTTGGCAACCCGGGCGAGCGGGCGAAGGCCCACTCGATGAGGGCTGCAAAACCCCAGAGGGAGGCAATGAGTGGTGGATCACTCAGACGGTGACGTTCACGACCTTCGGGCAACGGTCAGGATGCTGGAGGAAGAGGTTGCGGTCTTGCGCCGCCGGCTCCAGGATGCGCCGCGGCGCGTTCGAGTACTCGAGGAGCGCCTCCTCGAATCGAAGAACAAGCTTTCGCAAGCCACCTCGCAGAACCAGAAGCTGGCCGCCGCCCTCGAGGAGACGCGGGAACAGCTCGCCCTGCTGCGCGAAGAGGTCGAGAAACTCACCGCACCCCCCAATCCGTTTGGCATCGTGCTGGGAATCAACGAGGACGGCACCGCCGACGTCTTCACCTCCGGTCGCAAACTGCGAGTGAACGTTGAGCCGGCCCTCGAGATCAAGGCGCTCGAGGTCGGTCAGGAAGTTCTGCTGAACGAGGCGTACAACGTCATCGACGTCCGTTCGTTCGATCAGGCGGGCGAGGTCGTCACGATCAAAGAAGTACTCGAAGAGAGCCGGCTCATCGTCCTGGGTCGCGCCGACGAAGAGCGCGTCGTCGAATTGGCGGCGCCGCTGCGCGGCGAGTTCATCCGGGTCGGCGATCACGTTCGGATGGAGCCGCGCACCGGGCTCGTTTTCGAGAAGCTGGTTCGACCCGAGGTTGAAGAGTTGGTGCTCGAAGAAGTTCCTGATGTCACGTATCACCAGATCGGCGGGCTCGGCGACCAGATCGAGACCATTCAGGACGCCATCGAGCTTCCCTACATCTACAAGGACCGGTTCTACGACTACGACCTGGCACCACCGAAGGGCGTGCTGCTCTACGGCCCCCCAGGGTGTGGCAAGACGCTGATCGCCAAGGCGGTTGCCAACAGCCTCGCCAAGGCAGTGGCGGCCAAGGAGGGGCGCGACGACGCCCGCTCATACTTCTTGAACATCAAGGGTCCTGAGCTGCTCAACAAGTACGTCGGCGAGACGGAACGCCAGATCAGGCTCATTTTCCAGCGTGCGAAGGAGAAGTCGGACGAGGGCTTCCCGGTCATCGTGTTCTTCGACGAGATGGACTCGCTGTTCCGTACTCGGGGCACCGGGGTCTCTTCCGATGTCGAATCGACGATTGTTCCGCAGCTGTTGTCGGAACTCGACGGGGTCGAGACGCTCAAGAACGTGATCGTCATCGGCGCCTCCAACCGCGAGGATCTGATCGATCCGGCCATTCTGCGTCCCGGCCGGCTCGATGTGAAAATCAAGATCGAACGGCCCAACGAGACCGCTGCAGCGCAGATCTTCCAGATCTACCTGAATGAGGAGCTGCCCTTTGCGGCGAGCGAACTCGACCGCTACGACGGTGACCGCACTGCGATGATCGAGTCGATGGTCGGCGAAGTGGTCACCCGAATGTACGACGAGTCCGACAAGAATCGCTTCCTCGAGGTCACGTACGCCAACGGCGACCGGGAGATTCTCTTCTTCAAGGACTTCGCCAGCGGTGCCATGATCGAGAACATCGTCCGGAGGGCAAAGAAAGACGCCATCAAGCGCGAAATCGCCGGGGAGCCCGAAGGGCTCCAACGCACCGATTTGCTCAATGCGATCACCCAGGAGTTCCGCGAGCACGAGGATCTGCCGAACACCACGAACCCGGACGACTGGGCGAGGATTTCGGGCAAGAAGGGGGAGCGCATCGTCTACGTGCGCACGCTGATCGAAGGTGACGGCGAGAGTCGCACCATCGAAGCGGTTACCCCCGGGCAGTACTTGTGACGACTGGGATCTGAGCGTGGCCGTCCCGAAGGTCCTCGGCACCGAGACCGAGTTTGGGATCACGGTGCGCAACCAGCCCGACTTCAACCCGGTGCTGGCTTCGAGCACGGTGATCAATTCGTATGCAGGTGAACGCGCCAGGATCCAATGGTCATTTGATGAGGAATCCCCGGGACGCGACGCCCGCGGCTTCGGATTCGAGGATTCGCTTCCCAGCGAAATCGAGACGGGTCTCGTCAACGTCGTCCTGACCAACGGAGCCCGGCTGTACGTCGACCACGCCCACCCCGAGTTTTCGACGCCCGAATGTGCCGATCCGCTCGAAGCCGCCAAGTACGACAAGGCCGGCGAGTTCGTCATGGCGCGCGCCGTAGCTGCGGCCCAGCAGCGCCTGGCGGCCGGCGAACGCATGCTGATCCACAAGAACAACAGCGACGGCAAAGGGAACTCGTACGGCGCCCACGAGAACTACCTGCTTGGCAGAGACCTAGCCTTTGGCGACATCGTCAAACACTTCACCGCGTTCTTGGTCACGCGTCAGGTGTTCACCGGGTCGGGCAAGGTCGGCGCCGAGAACGGGCGCCCTCCAGTCGACTTCCAGATCACCCAGCGGGCCGATTTCTTCGAAGAAGAGGTCGGACTCGAGACCACGCTGAAGCGACCAATCATCAATACCCGCGACGAACCGCACGCCGACTCTGCCAAGTACCGGCGATTGCACGTCATCATCGGGGACGCGACCCGCTCGGAGGTACAGACGTTTCTCAAGTTGGGGAGCGCCGCCCTGATTCTCGACGCGCTCGAGGACGGGGCGCTGCCTGAGCCGCTGTTGTTGACCGATCCCGTCAATGCGGTGTGGGGGGTGAGCCACGATCCCACGTTGCGTCACACTCTTGAACTGATCGATGGGCGGGTATTGACGGCACTCGAGGCCCAGTGGCAGTACTTTGAATGGGCCACCAAGTACGTCAACGAGACCGGCGCCGTCGAGAACTATGGCGAGGTCCTGCGAGTGTGGGAGGAGATCCTCACCGACCTCGAGCGCGACCCGCGGTCAACCGCGGATCGCCTGGACTGGACCGCCAAGCTCCAGTTGCTCGATGGCTTTCGGGAGCGCGACGGGCTCGAATGGAATGACGCCAAGCTGCGACTGCTCGATCTCCAATACCACGATGTTGATCCCCGCCGTGGCCTCTACGATCGGCTAGTGGCCGCCGACCGCATGCAGCGATTGTTCACCGACGACGAGATATGGTGTGCGGTCTCCGACCCGCCGGAGGGCACCCGCGCCTATTTCCGCGGGCGGTGTGTTGCCAAGTTCCGAGATGCGCTGGTTGCCGCCAACTGGGATTCTCTTGTGTTCGATGTCGGCGAAGAGGCGTTGAAGCGGGTGCCTATGATGGAGCCGCGGCGCGGCAGCAGAGATCGTGTAGGGGACCTGCTCGACCGCTCGGATACGCCTGCGGCGCTGCTGCGGGCCCTGGGAGGCGAAGATGGCTGAACAAGAACGTAAACAGACTCGTTCCACGGAGAGCACAGAGGAGACGGCCGAAACTGTCGACGAAGCTGCCGTGGAAGGCGAGGAGATCACGGAGCGCATTGACGATCTCCTCGAGGAGATCGACTCCGTGCTGGAAGAAAACGCCGAAGAATTTGTCAAGAACTACGTGCAGAAGGGCGGCGAGTGAGCGGAACCCTCGACCGCTCCACCGGTCCGCTCCCGCTCGACGCTCCGACCATTGCGTCGAGTTTCAGCGCTCTCCTCGAACAGCGTGCCTTGCAGCCGACCTGGGCGACTGATCCGCAGGGCGGAAACCTCGAGATCCCCGAGGCGACAACGGTCCTGGCTTTGCGGTACGCCGACGGCGTTGTGATGGCCGGTGACCGCAGAGCCACTGCGGGCAATGTCATCGCCCACAAGCGAGTTCAGAAGGTGTTCCCGGCCGATGAGTACTCGGCGGTGGCCATCTCAGGCACGGCGGGTATGGCGCTCGAACTCATCAAGCTGTTCCAAACCGAACTCGAGCACTACGAGAAGATCGAGGGAACCAGGCTCAGCCTCGAAGGGAAGGCCAACTATCTGGCGCGGATGGTGCGCGGCAATCTGGCGCTGGCCTTCCAGGGTCTCGTTGTGGTGCCCCTGTTCTGCGGTTTCGACGAGTCGAAGCAGGAGGGCCGCCTTTACACGTTCGACGTCGTCGGCGGCCGCTACGAAGAGCAGGAATACGCCACCACCGGCTCGGGTGGCGCCGAGGCCAAGGCATTCCTCAAATCGGCCTTCCGTCCCGGTCTCGACAGAGCCGCCGCCCTCAACCTCGCCGTCGAGGCGCTGGTTGCCGCTGCCGAGGAGGATGCCGCCACGGGCGGGCCTGACCTCAAGCGCGGTATCTATCCAAACGTCGTCTCCGTGACAACGGATGGTTTCCGCGAGGTCGGCGACGATGACATCGCCGCCATCGCATCTCGGGTGATGGAGGCACGGCCATGACGATGCCGTTCTACGTCCCGCCCGAGCAGCTGATCAAGGATCGGGCTGAATTCGCTCGCAAAGGCATCGCCCGGGGCCGGTCGATCGTGGTGGCCGAATACGCCGACGGTGTTCTGCTGATCGGCGAGAACCCCAGCGGCTCGTTGCACAAGCTCGCCGAGATCTACGACGCGATCGCTTTCGCCGGAGTTGGCCGCTTCAACGAGTTCGAGATGCTACGAGTGGCGGGCATCCGCTACGCCGACCTCAAGGGTTACTCGTATGGCCGGCCCGACGTCACCGGAAAGGGTCTGGCCAACGCCTACTCGCAGACCATGGGCACGATCTTCACTCATGAAGTCAAGCCGTACGAAGTCGAGGTGTTTGTCGCCGAGGTGGGGGTCGACGCCGAGCAGACCCGGCTCTATCGGATTCAGTTCGACGGCACTCTGCGCACCGAGCAGCAGTTTGGAGCGATCGGCGGTCAAGACGAGGCCCTGCAGGAGAAGCTCTCCGAGGGATATGAATCCGGAGCCGACCTGAGCGCCGTCATCAAGCTCGCCGTCGATGCCATCGAAGCGGTGGAGGAGCGCGAGATTCCGCCAGGGGACTGGGAGGCCGCGGTGCTTGACCGCAACCTCGGCAGGCGGAAGTTCCGGCGCCTCGATGCGGCCGAAATCGAGGCGGCCAGGCAGTGAGTCGAGGCGGGACGAAGAAGGCGCGCTCCAGCTATCAGCAGCAGGCCAAGTCGCGCCGGCGCCAAGAGTCCACTGTTGCCAAGAAGGAACGCAAACGCGAGGACAAGGAGAACGCGCCCAAGAAGGGGAAGGCGGCCTTTCTCCACCTGGCGGGGATGCCGGCTCCGATGGTGCTGGCCATCACGCTGTTCTTGTCGGGTCAGGCGGAGCCGACGGCAGGCAACAGCGACCCGCTGGGCCCGATGTGGTCGCACCCCGTCGACATGCTGGCCCTTGGGGGGTTCATGATCGTCATCGCTGGGGTGTTCTGGCTGACCCCCGTCGTGGTCTGGAAGCGGATCTACCGCAATGAGCCTCTCCCGAAGTGGGACTTTTCCGCGGTCGACTCGTCGTTCACCCTGCTCGTAGTGGTTGCGGTGGCCTGGCTGCTGCGGGCCACGTTCGGTTACACCGATTGGATCGACGTCACCACCTCCGTCCTGCTTACGCTGAGCCTGTACCTACCCGTGTTCTCAGCGATCCTGGCGATGATCATGCCGTCGGTGCCCGGTGGGTTCCGGGTCGGCGGCGTGCTGCCCGGCCCACTGCGGATCCCGTTCACCAAGCTGTTCCTGCTGACGGACGACCAAAAGGAAGAAGTCGCCGCCTACGAGACGACGGCAAAGGCGCTCCGCTCCCGTTCGTGATGTGCCGCTTTGGGCTCAGAACACCCTGATCAGGCGGGCGACCCACATGGCCGCCAGGATCAAACCGATCCCCAGCGCGACAATCCTGACCGACGCAGGGAGCACCGGATTGGTGGGTCCGTCCACCTCGGCGGGGGCAATCGCATCCCGCACCTCGGCGTCGAGCAGGATTCGCCCGGCTTCTTCAACTCGATCAGATGCCACCCACAACTCCGCTTCGGCGAGGTGCCCGACCGTCATCGGGTATGGCCCGAACGCCTGGCTGTGGAGCCGCACGTCGATGTTCTCGGATCGCAGCCGCGCCGCCAGCACGTGCCCGGTGGCGAGATCGCTCACCGTGGCGATGCGAACGAAGCGGCTGGTGCGATCTTGCTGCATGACGCCATTGTGCCGGGCGCGAACCGCTAATGGGGGGAGAGTTGTCGTTCGCGCTTGTTTCGCCCGCTTGGGTCCGACCCGGCGTCTACCCTGGCCGTCGTGGAACGCCGCATTTTCGGAATCGAGAACGAGTACGGGGTCACCTGCACGTTGCGCGGGCAGCGCCGGCTCTCGCCCGACGAGGTAGCCCGGTACCTGTTCCGCCGAGTCGTGAGCTGGGGTCGTTCCTCGAATGTGTTCCTCGAGAACGGTGCCAGGCTCTACCTCGACGTCGGCAGCCACCCTGAGTACGCCACACCCGAGTGTGACAGCCTGTATGACGTCGTCGCCCACGACAAGGCGGGGGAGCGGATTCTGGAGGGATTGCTCCTCTCCGCAGAGCAGCGACTCGAAGAGGAGGGCATCCGCGGCCAGATCTACCTCTTCAAGAACAACACCGACTCTGCGGGCAACTCGTACGGCTGCCACGAGAACTACCTGGTGGGCCGGCAAGGTGACTTTCAGCGCATCATCGACACGCTCATCCCGTTCTTTGTCACTCGCCAGATCTACGCCGGCGCCGGCAAGCTGCTGCAGACCGCTCGAGGCACCGTGTACTGCCTTGCCCAGCGTGCGGAACACATTTGGGAGGGGATCTCGTCGGCGACCACGCGTAGCCGGCCCATCATCAATACGCGCGACGAACCGCACGCCGATGCGGAGCGCTATCGCCGACTCCACGTCATCGCCGGGGATTCGAACATGTCTGAGTGGGTCACCTACGTCAAGGTCGGGACAACGGCCGCACTGATCCAAATGCTCGAGGACGACGTCGTGTTCCGGGACCTGACCCTCGAGAACCCGATTCGGGCAATCAGGGAAGTGTCCCACGACATCACTTGCAAGCAGCGGGTCCGCCTCGCCAATGGGCGAGAGCTCTCAGCATTGGACGTGCAATGGGAGTACCTCGAGCGGGCGATGCGATACGCCCGGACGTCGGGCTTTCCACCTGAGGTTGAACGGGCCATCGAGATGTGGGAGTACGTGCTGACCGGGTCTGGAGAAGGATCCCATGTCGCTGCATCGCGAGTTGGACTGGGTCGCCAAGTACCGCTTGATCGAGCAGTACCAGGCCAAGCACGATCTTGCCCTTTCGTCTCCCCGGCTGGCGCTGCTCGATCTTGCCTATCACGACGTGACTCGGGAGCGAGGCCTGTACTACATCCTGCAGCGCAAGGGTTTGATGGAGCGGGTCGTCACCGACGAATCGGTGGCGAAGGCGATGACCAACCCACCCGCGACCACCCGGGCGCGGTTGCGGGGCGAATTCATCAAGGCGGCCAAGGCGCGCAAACGGGACTTCACCGTCGACTGGGTCCACCTCAAACTCAACGACCAGGCCCAGCGCACCGTCCTGTGCAAGGACCCGTTCCGGGCCCACGACGAGCGGGTCGACAAGCTGATCGCCAGTCTCTGAGGGCCAAACGAAGTATCCAGCGAGAGCGGGGCGATGATTGGGTCGTCCGCGCCACTCACGAAGTCCTTCCCCTGGCGGCTCGTCGCCAGTACCTTGCGCGCGATGCACAACGTTGTCGAACGGATTCTCAACCTCCTGGCGTTCCTGCTCACCGCGGGGAGGCCGGTGACCGCGGACGAGATCCGGATGACGGTATCGGGCTACGACCAGAACAGCGATGCTGCCTGGCGGCGCATGTTCGAGCGGGACAAAGACCTTCTGCGTCAACTCGGGATCCCACTCGAGCTCCACCCCACCGACGCGTGGGAGGTGGAGCACGGCTACGTGGTGCCGTCGGATGCCTACGCACTGCCCGACCCGGGATTGACCGACGAGGAGCGAGCGGCGTTGTGGCTGGCCGCCAAGGTGGTTCACATCGGGGGGCAGGCGTCGGGGCCAGAAGCGCTGTTCAAACTCGGCGGCTCATCCTTGACTGTGGCCGGCGAACCACTGGCCGCAAACCTTGGTCACGAGCGAGATGAGTTGGCGGATGCCTTCACCGCGGTCGTTGAACGCCATCTTGTGCAATTCAGCTACCGAGACAAGTCCAGGCGGGTCGCGCCGTACGGCCTGGTGCACCGCCGTGGTCACTGGTATCTGGTGGGCGCAGAGCACGAGGACGAGCGGATCAAGGTCTATCGGATGGATCGGGCCGGCGGCTTCGAGATCATCGGCACCGCAAATGCTTTCGATCGGCCCGAAGGGTTCCGTGCCTCGGATGCCATCCCCTCCGCTCCGTGGGAGGCGGGCGGCGACGACATGGTGGCGCGCGTTGCCTTCAGCCCTGAGATTGCGTGGTGGGCACGGCGCCAATTGACCCGGGACACCGTCCATCGTCGAGTTCGACGATGGAGGATTCGAGGCCGAATTGCGGGTGGCCAACCCTGAAGCATTCATTGGATGGATCATCTCGTTCGAGGACGGTGCCAAGGTGATTGATCCTCCCGAATTGCGTGAGCGCCTCGTCGCCCGGGTTCGGGGGGTGGCATGAGTAGCCCGCGGACCGCCCAGCGCCTCAACCGGATCCTGGCGATGCTTCCCTGGGTGATCGCCAATCCGGGGGCCACAGTTGGCGAGGTCTGTGCCCGGTTCGGGTACGAACGTCGTGAGCTTGCCGCCGACCTCGACTTGGTGTTCGTCTGCGGCCTCCCCGGCTACGGACCGGGTGACTTGATGGTGGCCTACATCGACGACGAAGAGGTTGTTGTCGAGATGGCCGACTACTTTTCGCAACCGGTACGCCTCACCGCTCCTGAAGCGCTCACCCTGCTGGCGTCGGGGATGGCGGTGCTGTCGTCTGGTCAGGCGCCTCCTGCTCTCGAGAGGGCAGTAGCAAAGTTGCAGCAGGTTGTGATCCCCGACGGGACGGAAGCACTGGTGGTCGATCTCAGCGAACCGGTGCTCGTCGGCGAGCTCCGCCGCGCAGCCAGCGATGGGATTGTCATGAGGATCACCTATACCGGGCTGGCCTCGGGCGAGACCACCGAACGTGATATCGAGCCGTGGTCGGTCTTCTCCACTCTCGGCAATTGGTATGTGCGGGGTCATTGCCGCCGGGCCGATGGCGAGCGAGTCTTCCGGATTGATCGGATCCGCGGCGCCGACGCGACCGGAGAGCGTTTTGATCCACCGGCCGAGGTGCCGCCGCCGGTGGTCCGCTACCTGCCGGGAGAGGAAGACGTCAGAGCCGTCATCAAGCTGTCGGCTCGGGCACGTTGGGTGGCCGACTACTACCCGGTCGACGTCATCGAGGAGACGGCAGACGATGGCAACGTGGTTCGCTTCTCGGCCGGAGACCCGGCCGTTGCCGCCCGCCTGTTGCTGCGGCTCGGGCCGGACGCCGAGCTCGTCTCCGGGGTCGAGGTCGAGGCGGCGCTGATCGATTTGCGGGGACGCATTTTGGGTCACTACACGGTCTAGCGCAGATGGACTACTCGCCAAATAGTCATTCAGGGTGCCCCTTCTCAACCCGATGTGTTTGGTGGATACGGGCAACACGGAGTGAGAGAAATGACCACCATCAGGACCACCTGCAAACGCTGCGGAGACGTGGAACTCACCACCAAGGATATCGGCCTCGAGCTGGCTCCTGAGGGCTCCACCGGCAACTATCGATTTGAATGTCCCTTCTGCGGAATCGTCCAGCGGCGACCCGCCAACCACCGAGTAGTGAGCATCCTGCTCGCCACCGGCGTCGACTACGAGATCATGACCGTGACCGGTCCGATCACCGAAGACGAGATCGAGGGATTTGCCACGGCACTCGACGAAGAGGGCTGGTTCTCTGAACTAGCTGCTTCGTAGGGGCTGTCACTCCGTAGCCCAACAGCCTTCCACCCAGACACGAGCCCAGACTTTCCCCGGTCTGGGCTCGAGTTCGTTCCGGGTACGCTCCCTCCCTCTCGCCGGCCCAACCCGTCGTCGTGGAGACCGCGGCCACCTACTATTCACCTCCATGGGCAGTCTTCAGCTCGGTGAGCTCCTGACGATCTTGGTCGTCGTCCTCATCATCTTCGGACCGGACAAGCTTCCGGAACTGGCGCGACGCGCCGGTACGATGGTGCGCAAAGTGCGCGAAACGTCGGCCGCGTTGCGTGACGAACTAGGGTCTGAGTACGACGAGACCCTCTCGACGCTCCAGGACGTGCGACGCGAACTCAAGGCGGTGCGGGACGATGTCACGTCGACTGCCACCGGTGCACTCTCCGGCCTCGATGCCGCCACGCGCGCGATGGGTCAACCGGCCGGGCCGGCCAAGCCCGAGGACGGCACGACACCTCCCCCGCAGCCCAGCTCCGATCCACCTGAGGCGGCCGCGGCTGAAGAGGCTTCTGGCGACGTTGCCGGCGACGACGATCCCCAGGCCTCATTGTGACCACCCAGGAGACCATGAGCCTGCGTGAGCACCTCGCGGAGCTACGCAGCCGACTCATCGTATCCGTCATCGCGCTCGGGGTTGGGGCCATCATCGGCTTTGTCCTGTGGCAGCACGTCTTCGACCTCCTGGCGGCACCATATGAAGCTGTGGTGGATCAAGAGCTTGCGGCCTTCTCGGTCACAGAGCCGTTCTCGATCGCGATGCGAATCTCGTTCTTCACCGGAGCGGTGCTGGCGAGCCCGGTCATCATCTATCAGATTTGGAGGTTCATCTCGCCGGCGCTCACCCATCAGGAGAAGCGCTACGTCATCCCAGCCTCAGCGGTGCTCGCCGCCTTGTTCATCGGCGGGATCGTCCTGGGGTACGTCGCCATCGAACGGGGCCTGGACTTCCTCGTCAACTTCGGAGAGGGAAGACTCTTCCCCGTCATCGGGGTCGACAACTACTTGCGTTTTGCGGTGCGGTTCCTCTTTGCCTTCGGCGTGGCGTTCGAGTTTCCGGTGTTCTTGTTCATGGCCGCCGCGCTGGGTGCCGTCACCAGCAAGCAGTTGCGTGCCAATCGCCGGTGGGCGGTGCTCATCATCCTCGTGTCGGCGGCGTTGATCACTCCGAGCGGTGATCCGTTGACGTTGATGCTGATGTCGGTGCCGCTCTACCTGCTGTACGAGGCAACGATCCTCGCCATCCGATTCATTCTCAAGAAGTGAGCACCATCGCCCTCTCAGAGGAAGCGGAAGCCTTTTTTGCGGCCCAGCCCTTCGACCCGGACCGGTTTCAGCGCGAGGCGGTGATGCGGTTCGAGCGGGGCGAGTCTGTTGTCGTCACCGCCCCAACGGGAGCCGGCAAGACGCTCGTGGCCGAAGCCGCAGTGCACCTGACCATCAAGAAGGGGATGCGCGCGTTCTACACGGCGCCGATCAAGGCGCTCAGCAATCAGAAGTACGGTGACTTTGCCTCGGTCTACGGCCCCGACCAAGTTGGTCTGCTCACCGGTGACAACGTCATCAACGGTGATGCCCCCCTCGTGGTGATGACGACCGAAGTACTGCGCAACATGATCTACGCCGAGAGCAGCGCCCTCGATCGTCTCGGAGTCGTGGTGCTCGATGAGGTGCATTTTCTCCAGGATCGCTACCGCGGCAGCGTGTGGGAGGAGATCATCATCCACCTGCCGCGTGAGGTCCCACTGGTCAACCTTTCGGCGACGATCGCCAATGCCGCCGAGTTCACCGACTGGGTTGGGTCGCGCCGTGGTCCTACGGGCCTCGTCGTTGAGAGCCACCGCCCCGTGCCGCTCGAAAGCCTCTACCTTCTCAACGACCGACACCGTGAGTTCCGCCTCGAATTGTTCCCGGTGTTTGGCCGCGGCGGAGCGCGCCCCAATCCGCAGGTGGTGAAGCTGCTGCGGCGCGGCCGGGGGCGGTTCCGCCGATTTGCCACGCCACGCCGCCTCGAGGTGGCAGAGGCCTTGCAGCGTGAACGGCTGTTGCCTGCGATCTACTTCATCTTCTCTCGGGCCGGATGTGATCAGGCGGCGGATATGGTGGCCGCGGCACGCTTGGGTTTGACCACCGATGACGAACGCCGCGTGATCCGTGCCACCGCGGAGGCGGGGACGGCACATCTTGCTCCTGCAGACCTCGATGTGCTCGGCTACGAGTCATGGGTGGGCAACCTCGAACACGGCGTTGCTGCCCACCACGCCGGCATGGTGCCTGCCTTCAAGGAGACCGTCGAGGAGTTGTTTGCGGCGGGACTGATCAGCATTGTGTTCGCCACCGAGACCTTGGCGTTGGGGATCAACATGCCGGCACGTACCGTGGTGTTGGAACGGCTGAGCAAGTTCACCGGTGAATCACACGAGATCCTCAAAGCGGGCGACTACACCCAACTGACCGGCCGGGCCGGCAGGCGGGGTATCGACGTCGAAGGCACCGCCGTGGTGCTGCACAACAACGACCTCCCCTTCGAGCGGGTCGCCGCCATTGCCGCCGAGGGCAGCCACCCGCTGGTCTCGAGCTTCCAACCCACGTACAACATGGCGGTGAACCTGGTGGCCAACTACGACCAGGATCGCGCTGAAGAGCTGCTCAATGCCTCGTTCGCGCAGTTCCACGTCACCCAGCGACGTGTCGCCCTCGAAACCTCGCTGGATGAACGCGAGACAGAACTCGATGAGTATCTCCAAGCCGCGGCCTGCGAACGCGGGGATCTATGGGACTACCTGGAGGCCGAGGGCGGACGGGGGCACGACCACACGTCGGCGATGCGGGATTTCGTGCAGCGCACCCACGAGGGCGACGTGCTCCAACTGTCAGCCGCCGCAGACGATCGCTGGGTCCTGTTGGCGAGGAGCTGGGGAGCCAGCCCCCGGCTGCTTCTGCTCGGAACCGACGGAGATTCCCGCCGTTTTGCCCCCGAGGACCTCCCACCCACGCTGTCGATCGTCGGCACGATCCCGCTGCCGCAGCCGGTGCGCAGCCGGGATGGCGCCTACCAAGGCAAGGTCGCTCGGATGCTGCGGGAGTGGGAACCGCCCAGCGCGGTGCGGCCCTTGGCCTTCGCCGACGATGTCGGCGGCAACCCGGTGGGGACCTGCCCCCGGCTGGCCGAGCATCTCAGTTGGGTGCGGCGCGCCGAGAAGGTTGACCGCGACGTACGCCGCCTGCGTCGCCGGCTCGGTCGTTCGGACGAAACGTTGGTGGGACGCTTCCGCGCCGTCCTGGCGATGCTGCAACAGTGGGGCTACACGGAAGGCTGGGCATTGACCGAGAAAGGGGACCAGTTGCGCTTCGTGTACAACGAACTCGATCTCCTCCTCACCGAGTCCGTCACCGACGGGCTGTTCGCGGATCTGGATGGGCCCGAGGTCGCCGCGCTGGCCAGCATGTTCACCTTCGAGGCGCGAGCTGCCGGATCGGATGGTGGATGGCCGACGAAAGACACCGCCGTCCGCGGCGAGGCTCTTCTCGAGTTGAGCTATCGCCTGGCGGCCGCCGAGCGCGATCACAAACTCCCGCAGACCCGTGCCCCCGATGCTGGGTTTGCCGTCGTGGCACATGCGTGGGC
This sequence comes from uncultured Acidimicrobiia bacterium, assembly GCA_963704825.1. Classification (GTDB taxonomy): domain Bacteria; phylum Actinomycetota; class Acidimicrobiia; order Spongiisociales; family UBA5794; genus CAVPHV01. Next base: position 24,279 of record CAVPHV010000018.1, on the reverse strand, counting down.
GCACGGTGTCGAACTCGAGGACCTCTTCGACGACGACGACATGGCGGCCGGAGACTTCGTCCGTAACTGCCGGCAGCTTCTCGATCTACTGCGGCAGCTGCGGGACACGTTTCCGAGCTTGGCGCCCGCGGCGCGACGTGCCATCGCCGGCATCGATCGCGGGGTGGTGGCGGCAGGAGGTCGCTGGTGACGTGGTGGGTCATCGTCAACCCCGCGGCCGGACGCCGCGGTGAATTGGAGCCACGGGCCCATGCGGCGTTGCGACGGACCGGTGTCGACTACGAGCTCAGGGTGTCGAGTGACGCCGCCCACGTCGCCGATCTGATAGCCGAGGGTCGCCGGGCGGGCGCACGTCGTTTTGCCGCCGTCGGCGGAGATGGAACTGCCAATCTGGTGGTGAACGGTTTGATGGCAACACCGTGGGATGCCCCCCCGGTGCTGGCCATTCTCCCGGCCGGTTCGGGGTCGGACTTCATCCGCACGTTCGCCCTTCCCAAGCAACTCGAGGCGGCGGCCGAGCACCTGGCTACCGATGAGGTCTATCCATGCGACGTCGGCGTCATCGAAGGGAGCTTTGGATCGCGATACTTCCTCAATGCGGTCAACGTCGGCGTGGCGGCAGCCTCGGTGAGGATCGCAGAGCGGTTGCCGCGGCAACTGGGGGGCGTGCGCTACGCAGCCGGATTCTGGATCACCCTGGCCGGCTTCCCGGCCGCGGAGGTGCAACTCGACGTCGACGGCCGCGAGTTCAGCGGTCCGGCGATCTCAATTGTCATCGCCAATGGACAGTATTTTGGCGGCGGCATGAACGTCGCGCCTCGCGCCACAGTCATGGACGGCAAGCTCGATATCCAGGTGTTCTCCGGGCCGCGCCGCCAAGCCTTCACGGTGATGCCGCGTGTCATGCGGGGGCTGCATCTGAACCACCGCGGGGTGCGGCGATTCGAGGGCGCACGGTTCGATCTGCACTGTCCGGATGGGTGGCCGGTCGAGGCCGACGGCGACGTGCAGGGCGCAGGAGGGATCACCGGATGGGTCATTCCGCAGGCGATCAGGTTCAAGATCTGATTCGGTCGTTGCCAGGTGTGGAATAGCTGTGATACAACAATGGTTGGCACGGGCCGATCGGTCGATATACTCCCCGCCGCGCAGGAGAGATGCCAGATGGCCAAGAGCAAAATCGCAATCGACGAGACCGACCCGGCCGACGACCTGCTCGTCGACGAACTCGACGACGTCGAACCCGATCTCGAGGACGATGACGTTGTCGACGAACTCGACGACGTCGAACCCGATCGACGATGACGTACGACGTGTCGACGATTGGGACGCGGTCGATGACGTTGACGACCTGGTCGATGACGACGATACAGTCGTTGATGATGTCGATGATGTTGCCGACGAGATCGAAGTTGACGTCGAAGACGGCGACGACGATGAGGCCCTCGACGAACTCGAGGCTGAAGAGCTCGAGATGCTCACCGACGACGAGGCGTCCGAAACGCTCGTGGTCGACGAGGCCGAGGAGTTGCGTGCCATCCGCAGGGCCGAGATCTCGATGGAGGCCGACGGGGGTGGACAGCGTGCCCGGGACGAGTTCGTCTGCCAGAGCTGCTTCCTCGTGCTCAAGTCATCTCAGCTCGCCGACAAGCGGCGCAAATACTGCCGCGACTGCGCCGGCTGAGCATTTGCCCGCCGATTCGGCGCAGGATTCAAGAACCGGCGTCCAAAGGCCGATGGCTCCTAGATGGAGCTTTACCACCAGGACGCGGCCTTCAGTAGTGCCGTCATGAGCAAGCAGGTGCGGCGAGACGACGTCTTCGTGGTGCTGCCCACCTACAACGAGGCTGAGAATCTCGAGCGGATCGCGGCGCGCATCGCCCAACAGGGCCCTCAACTTCTGATTGTCGACGACAACTCGCCCGACGGAACGGGCGATATCGCCGACGAGTTGGCGAGCGACGCTCGGGTACATGTCCTGCATCGCAGCTCGAAGCAGGGTCTGGGCCCCGCCTATGCCGCCGGCTTTGGGTGGGCGATCGAGCACGGCGCCGAGATGGTGTGCGAAATGGACGCGGACTTCTCCCACGATCCTGATGATCTGCCGCGGTTGTTTCATGCCATCGACACCGGAGCCGACGTCGCGATCGGAAGCCGCTACGTCACCGGCGGCGGCGTGGAGAACTGGCCCTGGCACCGACGGCTTCTGTCCCGAGGTGGAAACGTGTACGCCGCGATGATGCTGGGCGCCGGCGTCAAAGACATGACGAGCGGCTTCAGAGCGTTCTCGGCGAACTCGATCCACCGGCTGCAGCCCGACAGCTGTCGCGCCTCGGGCTACGGGTTCCAGATCGAGATGGCGTGGCGGGCGGAAAGCTCAGGATTGCGCATCGTCGAGGTGCCAATCGTCTTTCGCGACCGCGAATTGGGCACGTCGAAGATGGACGGACCGATCGCTCTCGAGGCGATCCGTCTCGTCACCAGCTGGGGATTCTCACGACTCGGGGGACGGCTACGCTGGCCCGCCGAGGAGGAGTGAGTGCAGGTAACCAGCCGGACAGCCACAAGCGACGACGTCGGCACAGTCATCGAGATGTACCGCGTCTTGGCCGACGAGCAGGAGGCACTTCGCCCGCTGTGGCCGCTCGCCGATGGGCTTGCCGAGCCGGCAACTACCGCGCTCGAGGACATTCTTGCCGACGGCAAATCCGTGCTGTTGATCGGCGAGATCGATGGCTACCCGCTTGGCTTCCTCTGGGCCAGGGTCGAATCGCTGCTTCCCCAGGCTGAAGGCGAAGAGGTGGGTGTCATCCGGTTGATCTTCACCGATCCGGAGGCCCGGGGGGTCGGTGTGGGAGACGCCATGGTCACCCAGGCGCTTGCCGAGCTGCGCGGCCGAGGTTTGCGCTACTTCGACGCCAGGGTCAGCCCCGGCCACCGTCACGCCAAGAACTTCTTCGAGTCAAACGGATTCTCTGCGCGCCTCATCGTGATGCATCACGCGGATCTTTGATCCGCGCGCGGTTCCCGACCCCGGCGCAGACCATGGAGCGGTGAGGCGCTGGCGGTGTCGTTGGGTTCCGGCGGACCACGTCCCGGTGGCGACCTACGATCAGGGACACTGACCGACCACGAGGAGGCTCCCGTGATACCCCGCGACGAGGTCATCGAGTTGCTCCAGACGCTGATTCGCAACGCCTGCGTCAACGACGGCACCCCGGACAGTGGCCACGAACACCGATCGGTGGCGACCCTGCAGTCGTACTTTGGTGCACCGGGCACCATCGTCGAGCCTCACCCGGGACGGCAGAACCTGGTCTACCGGGTCGAGGGCTCATCACCGGGGGCGCCCGCCCTGCTTCTACTGCCTCACCTCGATGTTGTGCCGGCCAGCGGCGACGGCTGGACCTACGACCCGTTCGCAGCGACCAGGGCCGACGGCTACATCTGGGGAAGAGGCGCGGTCGACATGCTCAATGTGACGTCGGCGATGGCCGCCATCTTCCGGCGCTACCTGACCGGTGAGTTGCCGCCGCTGCCGGGTGACCTGGTCTTTGCAGCCACCGCGGATGAGGAAGCCGGCAGCGTCCTGGGAGCCGAGCATCTCGTCGCGGAGCATTGGGATCTGGTGCGATGCGACTACCTCCTGTGTGAGGTGGCCAACCCGTCCTTCATCACTCCGGACGGGCCGGTGCTGCCGGTGACGGTTGCCGAGAAGGGTCCGGCCTGGCGACGGATGCGGGCTCGGGGCCGATCGGGTCACGGCTCGCAGCCCTACGGCACCAACAATGCCCTTGTGGCGGTCGCCACCGCGTTGGCGCGGCTCGCCGAGGCTCCGATGCCCGTGGACATCACTGCGGAGTGGATGACATTCGTCCAAGGTTTGGGACTCGAACCGGGGCTCGAGGCCAGGTTGCTCGACCCCGACCTCGTTGATGGAGCGATCGAAGATCTTGCCGTTGACGATCCAATATTTGCCCGCTGGGTGCACGCTTGTACTCACCTGACCGTCACACCGACGGTGCTCAATGCCGGCTTCAAAGCGAATGTCGTGCCCGAGATCGCCAACGGAGAGGTCGACGTCCGGAAACTCCCCGGCCAGGACGAAGCGGATGTCGACGACCACTTCCGCAAGGTGATGGGCCCCGACCTCTACGACGAGGTCGACATCGAGCCGTTCTTGGCCTTTCCGGCGAACGCTTCACCGTTCGAGGGCGCCTTGTGGGAGGCCATCGGAGATGCCGCCGAGACGCTGGCCGGCCACCGCAGGTTGTTGCCGGCGATCACGCCGGTGGCGACCGATGCCCGCTTCTTCCGCGCCCGTGACGTCGTCGCCTACGGGGTAGGTCTCTTCGACGACGAGGCCACCTTTGGTGGAATGCTTGCGATGTTCCATGGCGACGACGAGCGGGTCTCGGAGGAGAGCGTTGGTCGGACCACCGAGATGCTGGCCCTCACTTTGCAGCGTTTTGCGGCGCGTACCGCCTAGGGATCACGAAGCGTCGAAAACGCGAATCGTGAGGCCGGCACGCGGCTTGGGGATGAAGTACGTCGTCTTTTGGGGAAATCGGATTCCCATTTCCCCGGCTTCGGAGATGGCGTGCTCGCTGACCGGGGCCACCAGCAAGGCGGCGCCATCGGGAAGGCCGGCGGCAGCTGCCACGGCTTCGGCGGCGTCGGAGACGTACGAGGCGGAGTCCTCACTGATGCCGAGTCGCGGGTAGAGCAGTTCCCTGGCAACAGCCGGACTTGCCTCGCGCCACGGAACGGGCAAGACGGCGAGGGCCTCGGGGCGCGGGGTCAGCAGCCAGGTTGCTGTGGTGGTGGCGATGGTGAGCGATCCGGCGGCAGCAGGAACCGCGGGAGGCCCGGGCTCGACCACAAACACGTCGGCAACGGCGTGGGGGTCGAACGGGAACTCGCGGAATAGTCGGTGATACGGCCCGACGGTCAAGCCACTTCCTTCTGCGGGCGAAACCAGCGCCAGGATGGCGCCCCACGGTCCCGTTCCGTCCTCAGCCTCGCGGGTCTTGCGGTAGCCGAGGTACGTCGTATAGCGATGGTGGCCGTCGGCGATCGCAACGGGATGCTCGTCGACGCGTTGTGAGATCGCCGCGATCCGCTGCGGGTCGGTGATGTCATACAGCCGGTGGCGGACACCGTCGGGCGTTGTGAAGTCGAGTCGAGGGTCGCCGACGGGTTCGAGCAAGGGGGCGAGATCGGGCGACGAGCTCAGCGCGATGATGACGTCGAGGTTGGCCTCGGTTGCGGTGAGCACAGCGAGGCGGTCGGCCCGGTGTTTGGCCATGGTTTCTTCGTGGCCGACCACCCGGTCGCCGATATCGATGAGGTCGAGGGCGCCGAGCACTCCGCGGGCCGTCTTGCGGCTGCCGTCGGGAGCGTCGTAGTCCATCAGGTACAGGTAGAACCGTTCGGTAGGGTCGAGGCTCAGGCGCTCCTCGTCACGCCACGTTTGGAGGAGAGCGGCCGCTTGTTGGTAGGTTGGATCATCGGGCGGCGCCAGCAGCAGTCGAACGACGTTGTACGGCGAGCGGGCCAGCAGGTCGCGACGGTCGTCGGGGCTGATGACATCGTACGGCGGACTCGTGGCGTCGCCCACCGAGGGAACCCGGGTCGGGTCGAAGAGCAAACCGGTGAATGGGGAGAACATGACGAGAGTTGTAGCGGGTCGGGACGGTCTCGGCAACGTGAGGACGATCGCCTGCGACCTCGACGGCGTCATCTACGTCGATACGGAAGGGGTCCCCGGGGCCGGAGCGGCGCTCGATCAACTGGTTGCCGCCGGTTTCAGTTTGATCTTCGTCACGAACAACTCAACCAAGACCGAGCAGGATGTGAGGGACCACATTGCACAGCGGACCGGCTTCAAAGGGCCGGCCGACGTGGTCACCTCGGGGATGGCCACGGCGGGTGAATTGGTCGGCGTCGCAGAGCGGGTGTTCGTTGTTGGTGGCGCCGGCTTGGTGGCGACCCTCGAGGTGTACGGTCTCGAGGTGGTCACCGACTGGCAACGGGCCGAGGCGGTGGTCGTCGGGTTGGACCGAGAGCTGAGCTACGAGAAGCTCGCGGACGCCACTTTGGCGATCCGTGCCGGTGCCGGGTTCTATGCCACCAACGCCGACGCCACCTACCCGATGCCGGACGGGTTGTATCCCGGCGGCGGGGCGATTGCCGCGTTCCTCGAGCGTTCAACCGATGTTCCCGCCATCGTTTGCGGCAAGCCTCACGCGCCGGCCCGGGCCATGGTGCGCAAACTGGCGGGGGACGGAGGGGTGCTGGTTGTTGGTGATCGGGCCGAGACCGACATCGGCATGGGTATCGCTGAGGGCTGGGCCACCGCCCTCGTGCTGACCGGTGTGGTCGACGACCCGGCCGAGATTCCGTCCAAGTACCGGCCGGATCTCATCCTGGGTTCGATTGCGGACCTTCCGGCTGCGTTGGGGGTCGGGTAGGGGCCGTGTCCCCGTGGGTCACAGGCGGCCGGGCAGCGCCCTGCGCACGTACCGGTCGAAGTGGGGAATGGCGAACTCCACCCAGCCGTAGCGGGGCGCGTAAACCACGCCCTCGGCGATGAGGCGGTCGCGGAAGGCGGCCACCTGCGGCGTTGTCTTGCCCGCCGCGGCGGCGACGTCACCCGATCGGTGAGGGCCGCCGCCGAGCCACGCCAGGGCCTGGACATAGGCAACCTCCGATGCCGGAATGCGGGCGATCCGCGCCGCAAAGAACGAAGAGTCGAGTGCGTGGTCGGCGTTCGGCGCAGCCCGGGCTACGTCGGCCGCCGAGATCGGATCATCGGTTGCGGCGTTCCAGGTGTGGTAGGCCCACGTTTGGACGAAAAAGGGGAATCCATCGGAGTGATCAACGATGCTCTCGGCTGCCTCCGCCGACCAGGAGACGCCGATCTCGCGTGCCGGCTCGACGATTGCCTGCACCACCTGATCCGGAGTCAGCGGGCCCAGATCGGCGACGGTGAACATCCGTTCGGCGTATGTGGCTGCTTTGGCAACCTCGCCGACGAGGTTGGGGAGGCCGGCGAGCAGACCGTAGAGCGGGAGGCCATCTTGGCTACATCGATGGATGCCGGCGAGCAGCCTACGCAGATCGTGACGGTCGAGGGTCTGGGCTTCATCCAGGGCAATCATCACGCCAAGATCCTCGTCGGCTACCACGGCGGCGAGGTCGGTGACGACGTCGGTCAGGGCCTCGCGGTCGGCATTCGGTGCCTGACGTTCGATCGCAACCCCCGTGCCGGCGACGGTGAGCGAGACCGACTCGATCGAGCGCAGCGCCCGGCCGACCTTGGCTCCACCGTCGAACTCCTTCACGATGCGCCGAGCTTGGCGAAGAACGCTGCGAATGGTGTCGTCACCCCCGAGCGCTTCAACTCGGATGACCCGATACCCGATGTGCTCGGCCACCGACGCCAGCTTGCCGAGCAACACCGTCTTGCCCACCCCGCGTAGACCGGTGATGAGCATGTGCTGGCTGGCGCGTGCCGATCGCAGCCGCCTCAGGGCGACGTCGGCCGTGGCGATGGTCTCATCGCGGCCAACAAGAGCAGGCGGGGGAGTGCCTGCCCCGGGGGCGTAGGGGTTGGCTACCGGGTCATACAGTTCATCTAACATGCCGGTACTTTAGCAGAACATGCGAAACAGAAGGCAGGTTGGTTGAAGTGGCCGATCAGAACCGAAAGCGGGTCGTCGCATGGAGGGCGTGGACCCGCCCCAGCAGGCGGTTGCGCAACGGCAGCGTCACCAGGACACCGACGACGAAGCCGGCGACGTGGGCCTCCCACGCAGTGGTCACGTCGGATATGGCGAACTGCATGATGAACCAGACGCCGAGGAAGAACAACGCCGGGACGGGGACGAAGACGATAACGACCAACGACAGCACCCTGTGGCGCGGGAAGAGCACCGCATAGGCGCCGAGCACGCCGGCGATGGCGCCCGAGGCCCCCACCAACGGAACGGTGGCGTTCGGGTTGACGAACACGAAGGCGAACGTAGCTGCCAGCCCGGCGATGGTGTAGAGCGCCAGATAGCCGAAGGTGCCGTAGGCCTCCTCGACGTTGTTGCCGAAGATCCAGAGGAACCACATGTTGCCCAGGAGGTGAAACAAGCCGCCGTGGAGAAACATCGAAACCACGGTGGCAATCCACACGTTCTTGTCGGGGAACACCGGCTCACCGCCTTCCACGCACACGTCCTGGAGCACCTCGTCGGCGCTGATGGGTTCGCCGGTGGTGAGCTCGCAAGCCACCGCAGCGTGCTCGTAGAGGAAGTCGGTGCTGGCGGCCACGTCATCGGCCGGGGGTTGCCAGAAGAAGAACACCAGGATGTTGAGCGCGATCAAACCGATGGTGATGTACGGCGTGATCCTCGTCGGGTTGACATCACGAATCGGGAACAAGGCTCGTTCCTGTCGCTGTGGCGGGTGATAATGGCTCCATGAATACTACGCCCCACCCGGGCGACGACCCTGCGATGGGGTCGGCGCCAGATCCGACCGAGCCCTCCGATGACATCGAGGCCCTCGCCGACCTCGATCCTGCCGACGCGGTCGAGGCCGCGGAGGAGTTGGCCAAGCAGCTCGCCGCCGAGCTCGACGCCGAGGCCGGCTCGTCGCCTTCAACGACAGAGCGAGGGGAACTCTTCTGACCCGGCGCCGCCTCGACGCCGAACTGGTACGCCGCAAGCTGGCGCCGAGCCGCGCTGCGGCGCAACGGGCGATCGGCGCGGGTTGGGTGGAGGTCGACGGGCTTCCCGCCGCCAAGGCGGCAACGCTGGTCGACGCCGGTGCCTCGGTGCGGATGGTTGTCGAGCCCTCACGTTTTGTCGGTCGTGGCGGGCTCAAACTCGATGCGGCGCTCGACGCCTTCGCCGTCGATGTCAACGGCCGTTCGGCTCTCGACGTCGGCGCTTCGACCGGTGGGTTCACCGACTGTCTGCTGCAACGCGGTGCGGCCCGGGTGGTGGCCCTCGACGTCGGGTACGGACAACTCGACTGGGGACTCCGCCAGCGAGAGGAGGTGGTCGTGGTCGAACGCACCAACTTCCGGCACGCCGACCTGGCTTCGCTCGGAGCGCCGTTCGACGTTGTGGTCGCCGACATGTCGTTCATTTCGCTTGGCACCGTGGCACGTCAATTTGCCGCCGCAGGCACCGCGGGCACTGATTACGTGCTGCTGGTCAAGCCCCAATTCGAGGTCGGTAAGGGCCAGGTCGGCAAGGGGGGCATCGTGCGTGACCCCGTGCAGCATCGCAGCGCACTGAACGCGGTTGCGGCGGCGCTTGGGGCTGCCGGCCTTGGTGCCCGTGGTGTTGTACCGTCTCCGGTAACGGGAGCCAAGGGCAACCGCGAGTTCCTGCTGTGGGCCCAACCCGGCCCGCCCACCATTGACGCCGGACTGATCGATGAGGTTGTGACGCCATGAGCACCGCGGTTCCCCGCCTCGCTCTTCTCGTACACGATACGAAGCCCGAGGCCGACCAGGTCGCCCGCGAGGTGATAACCGGTGCCATCGAGCGAGGGATGGAGGCGGTGTGGCTCGACCGCGACGCGACTCACGCCCCCGCCGACACCGACTTGGTCGTCGGGATCGGCGGCGACGGAACCCTGCTCGAGGCTGCCGCGCTGGCCATGGAACACGACCTTCCCGTCGTCGGGGTGAACCTCGGCAATGTGGGGTACCTCGCCGACATCGCGCCCGGGATGATCGACCAGATGCTCGACGGACTGCTGACCCGCGGGCTCGAGGTGAAGCATCGGATGACCGTCAAGGCTTCAATCGAAGATGGCCGCAGCTGGCTGGGTATCAACGATCTCGTCGTCGAGAAGGTGATGAGCCGGCGTTTGGTGCAGCTCGACGTTGCGATCAACGACCATTACTTCACCAGCTACCGGGCCGACGGACTGATCGTGGCCACTCCGCTCGGGTCGACCGCGTATTCGCTGTCGGCCGGTGGCCCGGTTCTCGATCCAACCCTCGACGCTCTGATTCTCACTCCGGTGGCGCCACACAGCCTGCTGTCGCGTTCGATCGTGCTCGCCCCCGACGCGGTGCTGCGACTGACGGTGGTCCTCGACCGCCAGGTCAGGGTCAACCTTGACGGACGGGAGGCCGTGGTCCTCGACGAAGGGGACTCGATCGTCGTCACCCGTGGGGAACGGCCCATTCGCTTCCTGTCGCTGGGCGAACACCCCTTCCCGCAGGCAGTACGTCACCAGTTCGGCCTCGACCATGCGTGACCGTCATGCTCGATGAGCTCTCCGTCTCCAACCTCGGTATCATCGCCGATGCCACTCTCGAGCCGGGCGCGGGCCTCGTCGTGGTCACCGGCGAGACCGGTGCCGGCAAGACCCTGTTGCTCGGAGCCCTGCAGCTCCTGATCGGTGAGCCCGCTCGGCGCGACCAGGTCGGGCCTGAGGGCGATGAACTGCGGGTTGAGGGCCGATTCCAATGGGTCGACGGCGAGCACGTCGCCGCACGCCGCGTCTCCCGTGAGGGCCGCAGCCGCGCCTACGTCGACGGTGCCATGGTCCCGGCCAAGGCGCTCTCCACCAAGACGGACGGCCTTGTAGAGATCGTGGCCCAGCACGACCACCTGGCGCTGGCGTCGGCGGCCGGCGTCCGGGCAATGATCGACGGAGCCCTCGACGCAGCAGGTCAGAAGACGTTGGCTGACTATCGGATCGCTTGGGAGCGGCTGGTCGGCCTCCGCCACGAATCAGAGCTGCTCGGCGGCGACCGGCGCGCCCTCGAGCGGGAACTCGACATGGTGCGGTTTCAGGCAGAGGAGATTGCCGACGCCGGTTTTGCGGCCGGAGACGACAAGAGTCTGGCCGCTGAGGCCGCCCGCCTGCGCAACCGCGAGACGTTGCTCGAAGGCCTTGCCGCGGCATCGGATGCGTTGGCCGCCGAACAAGGTGCCGGAGACTCCCTCGGGCGGGCGGCAAGCGAGCTACGCCGTTTGGTTCGCTACGACCCGGAACTCGAGAGCATCGCCGGCCAAGCCGAGGAGCTGGTCGGCCTGGTCGACGAACTCGGCGGGGAGGTCGGTCGGGCCGGCGGAAACCTCGACCATGACCCGGGGAGGTTGCAGACGGTCGAAGTCCAGTTGGCCCGCCTCGGCGACCTGCGTCGCAAGTACGGCGACAGCCTCGACGAGGTGCTCGCCTACGGCGCCGAAGCCGAGACCCGGGCCGCCGAACTGGTTCGCCTCCTCGACCGGGCCGACAGTCTTGCCGACGAACTCGCCGCGGCCGAGGCGGCGGCCCGGCGGGCTGCCGACGAGTTGCGAGAACGGCGCACCAGCACTGCCGACCAGATTGCCGGCGAGGCGGTCACCCACCTGAAGGAACTGGGCTTTCGTTCGCCGACGGTGGCCTTCAGCTTCGACCTGGCCGAGCTTGGTCCCTGCGGCAGTGACCGGACCTCACTGATGTTTGCCTCCGACGCCGGGTTGACCCCGGGACCGGTGGCCCGGATTGCCTCCGGAGGTGAACTGAGCCGTCTCGTACTCGCGTTGCGTCTGGCCGCCGGGGTCGGTGATGCCGAGGTCGTAGCCTTCGATGAGATTGATGCCGGTATTGGTGGGACGACGGCGCTGGCGATGGGGCGCAAGCTCGCGACGCTGGCGGCGGGTCGCCAGGTGCTGTGCGTGACCCACCTCCCGCAGGTCGCCGCCTTCGCCGATCAGCACTTCGTGGTGGCACGTCAGGATGCTGCGGCCACCGTCGCCACGGTAGCCGGCAGCGGCCGACTCGAGGAGCTCTCGCGCATGCTGGCCGGCATGCCGGAGAGCGAGCGGGGTAGGGAGCATGCCGCCGAGTTGCTGGAGGCCGCGGGCAAGTCGGAGGTCCTCAATGATTTGGGATGATCGGGCCGCGGCGACGACCACTGGTACACTGCCTGCTTCCTAGGGCGGAGAGACAGCCTTGACCAAGTACGTGTTCGTCACGGGTGGCGTGACGTCGAGCCTCGGCAAGGGCATTACCGCATCATCCCTCGGGCGACTGCTGAAAGCACGGGGTTTGCGAGTGGTAAGCCAGAAGTTGGATCCCTACATCAACGTGGATCCCGGCACCATGAACCCATTCGAACATGGGGAAGTGTTCGTCACCGATGACGGCGGGGAGACCGATCTCGACCTCGGTCACTACGAACGATTCATCGGTGAAAGCCTGCGGCGTGACTCCAACGTCACGACCGGTGGCATCTACCAATCCGTGATCCGCCGCGAACGGCGCGGCGACTATCTCGGGGCGACCGTCCAGGTGATTCCCCACATCACGAACGAGATCAAGGCCAGGATCCGCAAGCTCGGCGACGATGACCAAATCGATGTCGTGCTGTGTGAGGTGGGTGGCACGGTCGGCGACATCGAGAGTCTTCCGTTCCTCGAAGCCATCCGCCAGCTGCGCAAGGACCTCGGCCCGGACAACGTCTGCTACATCCACGTCACCCTGGTGCCTTACCTCGAGACGAGCGAGGAGCTGAAGACCAAGCCGACGCAGCATTCGGTCGCCGAGCTGCGCGGGCGAGGGATTCATCCCGATGTCATCGTGGTGCGGTCGGACCGGCCCGTCGACGAAGCCGCCAGCCGCAAGATCAGTCTGTTCTGCGACGTGGACAACGACGCCGTCATCAACGCCACCAACGTGAGCAACATCTACGCCGTGCCGCTGGCACTCCACGAGCGTGGCCTCGACGATGTCGTGTGCCGGCACCTCAGCATCGAAGCGTCCGAGCCCGATCTGTCGTCCTGGCGGGCGATGGTCGACCGCATGGACAACGCCACCGAGGATGTGACCGTCGGCATCGTCGGCAAATACGTTGATCTCCCCGACGCTTACCTGAGCGTGGTCGAGGCCCTGCGGCACGGCGCCGCCGCCAACGGCGTGAGGGCCGACATCAAGTGGATCCCCAGCGATGAGGTCGACGGTTTGCTCGCCGCCTCCTATCTCGATGGGATCGATGGCATCGTGGTTCCGGGCGGCTTCGGGATTCGAGGTGTCGAGGGGAAGATTCAATCGATCCGCTATGCCCGCGAGGAGGGTCTGCCCTTCCTCGGCCTTTGTCTTGGGCTGCAGTGTGCGGTGATCGAGTTTGCCCGCGACGAATTGTCGCTGCGCGACGCCCACAGCTCGGAGTTTGATCCGACCTCAACGCACCCCGTCATCGACTTGATGGCCGACCAGCACGATGTCGAGGACAAGGGTGGAACGATGCGGCTCGGTGTGTACCCGGCCAAGCTCGCCGAGGGTTCCTTGGCCCGCCGGCTCTACGGGGAGCCGATCATCTACGAACGGCATCGCCACCGCTGGGAAGTCAACAACAGATACCGCCGCGACCTCGAAGCCGCCGGCTTGCGACTGAGCGGAGTATCGCCCGACGATCGTTTGGTCGAGATCGTGGAGATCCCGGATCACCCGTTCTTCATCGCCTCGCAGTTCCACCCCGAATTCAAGTCGCGACCCAACCACCCGCACCCCCTGTTCGAGGGCTTCATGAAGGCCGCCCTCGAACACAAGCATGGTCTCGGGTCATCGACGGTCGTATTGAGCGAATCGGCTGCCGAGGTGTCCGCAGAACGGTCTGGCTGACATGGAGCCCAGCGGGGGCTTCAAGGTCGTCACGGCGCGGCGGGTGGCCGAGTTGGGATTCCTCGGGCTCGATGAGGTCGAAGTCGAAGCCCCCGATGGCCGGCGCGCGTTGCGGATTGCCGTTCGTCACCCCGGAGCCGTTGCGGTGCTGCCCATCGCCGATGGGGAAGTGATCCTGATCAGGCAATACCGCGCTCCGATCCACTCTCTGCTCCTCGAGATTCCTGCCGGCAAGCTCGATGTGGTCGGTGAACCGCCCGAGGTGACCGCGGCTCGCGAGCTCGAAGAGGAGATCGGGTTCCGGGCCGGCGAGTTGGTTTTGATCGCGGACATTTGGACGACGCCGGGATTCAGCGATGAGCGCATCCGGATCTACGTTGCTGAGGGGCTGACTCCGGTGCCGATGCGGCCCCACGGGATTGAGGAGGAAGCCGCCGAATTGGTGCGAGTGCCGATTGGTGAGGTCGCCGGGCTCCTGGCGTCGGGTGCCGTCAGCGACGCCAAGACGTTGGTAGCGCTGCAGTGGCTGGTCGCCCGGGAGCGATGAGGCTACGCGACGGCATCGCCGAGTTCCTCGTCTCGCTTTCGGCCGAGCGGGGCCTTGCGGCCAACACCGTTTCCGCCTACCGCAGAGACCTCGCTCAATACGCAGCGTTTCTTGGCGTTGCCGAGGCCGCTGATCCCGGTCCCGACCTCGACGACATCACCCCCGAGCTCGTCTCCAGATTCATGGCGGACCTCGACGGCCGCAGTCTCAAGCCCGGCACAATTGGGCGCAAGATGGCGGCGGTGCGCGGGATGCACCGGTTCCTGTTCGCCGAGGAGTACACCGCGTCTGATCCGACGGCAGGCCTCGATACGCCGCGGCGCGGGGCGTCGCTACCGAAGGCGCTGACCGTTGATGAGGTGGAGCGGCTCTTGGAGAGCCCGAATCGCTCCGACCCGCTCGGGGCCCGCGACGCAGCACTATTGGAGTTCCTCTATGCGACTGGGGCTCGGGTCACTGAGGCCGTTACGGTTGACTTGCACGACATGGACTTCGAGACCCGCACCGTCATGCTGACCGGCAAGGGCAACAAACAGCGCCTGGTTCCGCTCGGCCGGTACGCCATTGCCGCCGTCACGGCCTACCTGCCGTACCGCCTCGAACTGCGTCGCCCCGGAGCGGACCCCGGCAGGCTGTTTCTCAACTCCCGAGGCAACGCCCTCAGTCGGCAGGGGGTGTGGGGGATCGTCCGCAAGGCCGCCGCCAAGGCCGGGATTGCTCGTGACCGCGTCTCACCCCATGTGTTGCGCCACTCGGCTGCCACCCACATGGTGGAAGGGGGAGCCGACCTGAGAACCGTCCAAGAGATGCTTGGTCACGCTAACATCAGCACAACCCAGATCTACACGCGGGTATCACCTCAGCATCTGTACGAGGTGTTTGTGACATCACATCCGCGTGGCAGGTAAGGTCGGGCCGGTCAACGTTTTCTGGAGCACTGGTGATCGATTTCGATGCGGCTACCGCCGCCCTCATAGACGAGCGAGCAAGGCTGGTTTATCAGCTTGCTGAGCTTGGTGCCAACGAGAAGGGCGAGCTCACCGGAAACGTGGAATTCGGTGACGGGTTTGCGGACGCGGCTGCCGCCACGGCGGAGCGAAGTGAAGTGCTTGGACTGGTTGAGAATCTCAGGGTCATGGTCGAGAACGTCGACGAGGCGCTGGAGCGAATCGATGCTGGGACCTACGGTCAGTGCAAACGCTGTGGCAACGATATCGACGCCGACCGGATGGAGTTCCGGCCGACCTCTCGCTACTGCGTTGAATGCAAAGCGAAGAAGACTGCCTGACGGCGCCGCGGTGTGACCGAGCTCACCCACCTGATTCGACGATTCTTCGGTTTCATTATGGCGCGCCCGCTTGGGCCGCGGGAGCAGGCCGAAGTCATGGGATTGCTCACGCCTGCAGAAGCTGAGCTGTTCTGGAGCCAGCATCCCGCCGACCAGCGCCACGCCATCGAGGTGGCCCATCGAGCGTTGCGCACCCGCCCCGGTTCACGGACTCTGGCTCGCGCCGGGCTACTCCACGACGTCGGCAAGAGTGGGGTGAACCTCGGTGCCATCGGACGCTCGCTGGCAACGGTGCTCGACGCTGCCGGGATCCGCCTGCGGGGACGGTTCGCCCGGTACCGCCGTCATGGCGAACTCGGTGCGGAGGTGCTCGAATCTGTCGGGGTCGAACCGCTCATCGTTGCCTTCGCACGGGAGCATCCCGGTCCAGCCCCCGATGGGCTCGATTCGGCCGACTGGGCCGTACTGCTCGACGCCGACCACACCTGAGTGTGGGCGCGACCTCACCTGAGTGTGGGCGCGACCGTTCACCTGAGTGTGAGGGCGACCTCACCGACGGGATGGTGAGCCGGAAAGCCGGGCATCAGTCGCGAGGGGTAATACCATGGCTGTTCGCCCGATTCAGGAAACAACCGCTGCCATGAGCTACGAAGTCAAGACCAGGGTCTTCGAAGGCCCGTTTGATCTGCTTCTCCAGTTGATCACGAGCCACCAACTCGAGATCACCGAGTTGAGCCTGGTCGACATCGTGGCCGAGTACATCGCCTACCTCGAGGTGATGCGAGAGATGGACCTCGAGGTGACGAGTGAGTTCCTCCTCATTGCCACCACGCTCATCCAGTTGAAGGCGAGGCACTTGTTACCGGACGACCGCGCCGTCGATCTCGACGAGGAGTTGGCGCTCACCGAGGAACGCGACCGCTTACTGGCAAGGCTGCTCGCTTGCCTCACCTACAAAGATGTTGCCGCTGTCTTTGCCCACCGGTTCGCTTCGGGGGATCGTTATGTCCCGCGGGTGGCGGGGCTCGATCCCGGTATCACCCCGCGTGCCCCGGAAGTGCGGATCGAGCTCAGCCCGGCCGCCTTTGCCGTCATCGCCGAGCGGGCCTTCGCCGCTGTCGGTGCGGAACCCGACCTCGATCATCTCGAACTCGACCTGCCGTCGGTCGACGCCGCCATCGCCGACCTCCAGTCCAAGATGGAAGCGCAGATCGAAGCCGACTTCGAGGCGCTGGTTGCCCACTGCGATCGCGCCCTGGAGGTCGTGGCCTACTTCCTTGCCTTGCTCGAGCTGGCTCGTTGGGGCGTGGTCCAGGTGAGCCAGGAGGACCAGGAGGCCCCGATCCTCGTCGTGCGCACCCCGGAGGGTGACACCGCGCACGGAATGGACGCCCTGCTACCGAAGAGCGAATGGAGCGCCTGATGGAGCCGGAGGCGTTGATCGAATCGATCCTCTTCGTGGCCGAAGAGCCGATCACCACGAACGAGTTTGCCGAAGTTCTCGAAGTGTCGCTCGAGGATGTCGACACCGAACTGCAGGCGCTCCAGGCTCGCCTCCGTGACACCGGCCGCGGGCTCGTGCTGCGCGAGGTGGGCGGGGGGTGGCGCCTCTATACCCACCCCGATGCGCAGCCCTACCTCGAGCGGTTCGCCGCCACCGAGCGGGCCACGCGCCTGTCGTCGGCTGCGCTGGAGACACTTGCGGTCGTCGCCTACAAGCAGCCGGTATCTCGGGGCCAGGTCGCCGAGATTCGCGGTGTCGACTCCGACCATGCGTTGCGCACCCTGATGCGTCGCGGGCTCGTTGTCGAGGTGGGTCGGGCCGGGGGACCGGGCCAAGCGGTGCTGTTCGGCACGACGGATCTGATGATGGAGAAGCTCGGCATCAACTCGCTCGACGAGTTGCCGCCCCTTGCCGACCACGTGCCTCCGGCCAGCATCGTTGAGGTGCTCGAGGAGCCGTTCCGACCGGAGGGATCATCGAGCGGCTCCACAAGCTGATCGCCCGCTCGGGATATGCGTCCCGGCGCAAGGCGGAGATTCTGATCACATCCGGCCGGGTGACCGTGAACGGCGCGGTTGCCGGCGTTGGGCAGAAGGTCGATCCCGAGACCGATTCGGTGGAGATCGATGGCATTCCGTTGCCGGTCAAGCCCGGGCTGGTCCACTACCTCGTCTATAAGCCACCCGGCATCATCAGCTCGGCGGCTGACCCCCAGGGCCGCCCCGTCGTCACCGGTTTGGTGCCGCCCGAGCCGAGAGTGTTTCCCGTCGGCCGACTCGACGAGGCTTCCGAGGGTTTACTGATCTTGACGAACGACGGTGAGTTGACCAACCGACTCACCCATCCCCGCTTTGGAGTTGAGAAGACGTACAAGGTGCTTGTCTCGGGGCTGCCGACCGCTGCGGCGTTGCGCCGCCTGACCGAAGGTGTCGACCTGGCCGACGGTCCGGCCCGGGCGGTGCGGGCCAAGGTCCTCGACCGCCACGGTGATCAGGCGTTGGTCGAGGTTGTCATGGGGGAGGGGCGCAAGCGTGAGGTGCGCCGGATGTGCGCCGCGGTGGGACACCCGGTCGAGCGTCTGGTGAGGACGGCAATCGGGCCGTTGCGCGACGCGCAGCTACGGCCCGGGACGTGGCGTCCGCTCACCATCGAGGAAGTGCGCTCGCTCTATGAAGCCGCCGGTGGCATATGGGAAGATGCGCCGACCGTCGAAGAGGGGAACCCGTGACCGACCTGACGATCAATCCACCACGCGGCGGGTTCCACGCCGAAGCGAGGGTGCCCGGCGACAAGTCGCTGTCGCACCGTGCGCTGATCCTGTCCGCCATGGCCAATGGGGAAGGCCGGGTGAGCGGTGTTGGTCCGGGTGCAGACGTTGCCGCCACCCGTGAGGTGCTCGGCGCGCTTGGCGTCAGGGTTGACGGCGAGGCCGTGACGTCGCCGGGAGTCGAGGCGTGGACCGAGCCGGAAGGGCCGCTGGAATGCGGCAACTCGGGCACGACGCTTCGCCTGATGGCCGGCGCCCTGGCGGGGCGGCCCTTCACCTCCACGCTGACGGGTGACGAATCTCTGCGGGCTCGCCCGATGCGACGTCTTGTCGCCCCGCTGACGGCGCTCGGCGCCTCGGTGGACCTCAGCGACGGAGATACCGCTCCGGTCGTGGTGACCGCGCCCTCCCCGCTGGTCGGTGCCGATGTTGCGCTCGATCTGGCCTCGGCGCAGGTGAGAACCGCCTTCGCCCTCGCCGCGCTCCAGGCGTCCGGGCCGTCAACGATTGAAAGCCCGCCCGGGTATCGCGACCACACCGAGCGATGGCTGGAAACCTTGGGGCTGGGCACCCGACTGGAGGGCACGGCGTTCCGGATCGATCCCGGGCCGGTCCCGCCGACCGACTATCAGATTCCCGGCGACCCGTCGTCTGCTGCGTACCTGTGGGCCGCCGCTGCCATCTCGCGTGGCAGCGAAGTAACCACGCCCGGCATCGTGCTCAATCCCGGGCGGATCGGGTTCCTCCAGATCCTCGAAATGTTCGGAGCCGCCATCGAAGCCGACGTGACAGGTTCCATCCTGGGCGACGCCGTCGGTACGGTCACAGTCCGCGGCCACGGGCTGTTCGCCGCTGAGGTCTCGGGCCCCTTGGCCGTTGCCGCCCTCGACGAGTTGCCGCTGGTGGCGGTGCTTGGCGCCCTCGGTGAAGGCATCACCGTGGTGCGAGACGCGCAGGAGTTGCGGGCGAAGGAGAGCAATCGAATCGAGAGCACGGTCAACATGGTTCGTGCCCTCGGCGGCGGCGCCGAGCCGACCGATGACGGGTTTGCCGTGGTCGGTACCGGATGGCTGGAGCCGGGCACAGTGGCAACGGCCGGTGACCATCGTATCGCCATGGCGGCTGCGGTGGCGGCCACGGGCGCCACCGGGCCGATCACGATCGAGGACGCCGGGGTAGTTGCCGTGTCGTGGCCGGGGTTCTACGAGGAGCTGGAGGCGACATGGTCATCGCAATAGACGGGCCGGGCGGTGTGGGGAAGTCAACCGTCACCCGCGGCGTGGCCGCCGCCCTCGGCTACGAGTATCTCGACACCGGTTCCACCTACCGGGCCGCCACCTTCGCGGTGCTCCAGGCGGGAGTCGACCCCGAGGATGCCGATGCAGTTCTGGAGGTGACGCGGCACTGCGCAATCGAGTACATCGACGGCGCCATCCACCTCGACGGTTACCCCGTGCCCGACGCGGTGCGCAGCCCGGAGGTGACTGCGGCGGTGAGCATGGTGTCGGCCTATCCCGAAGTGCGGGGACTGGTCGTCGAGATGCAACGCGACTGGGTGGCTTCCCGCGGCGGGTCTGCCGTCGTGGAGGGCCGCGACATCGGGACCGTGGTGTTTCCCGAAGCGCTGGTCAAGGTATTCCTGACGGCCCGTCCCGAGGTGCGGGCCGCCCGCCGTTCCGGCGACGCCGAGGCAGCCGGCAAAGACGTAGCAGTGATTGCGGCGGAACTGGAGCAGCGCGACCACTACGACTCGACCCGTGCGGCATCGCCGCTCCAGCCCGCCCACGACGCCACGATTGTCGACACTTCAGACCTCGACGCAGCAGGCGTAATCGCCGTGATCCTCGATCTCGTCGCCGAGGCGAAGAGGCACCAAGTCCAAGGTCCGCTCTGACCGGGTTTTGGCGGACGTGAGCGCACCATGCTGCGCTCACGTCCGCCAAAACCCTCTACACCTCGAGGAGTTCGAGGGCTTCGGTGGCGCCCCAGTCGCGATCGTGCTCTATGGGGCCGGGTCGGCCGGGCGTTGGGGAGGCGGCGGCGCCCTCGACCAGGGCCTGGAGGGTGAGGACGAACTTGCGCAGCGACGGCGGCAGCGGAAAGTACTCGTCCTCGTCGGTGACCCGCACCAGGTCGATCCCGTCGGTGGGGGCCACCGCGTTGATCACCGCCTGGACCCGCTGGTCGGGAGCGGAGGCGCCGGCGGTAACGCCGACGATGTCATGGCCTTCGAGCCACTCTGGCCGGATCGCGTCGGGTCCATCCACGCGATGAGCGTCGACCCCGGCCTTGCGGGCGACCCGAACCAGCGCCTGGGTGTTCGATGAGTTCTCAGACCCGACGACGAGGATCAGCGTCGCCTCTGCCGCCAAGCGCTGTACTGCGGTCTGGCGGTTGGTGGTGGCGTAGCAAAGGTCGCTCTTGCGGGCGGTCTGCAGCTCGGGATACGCCGTCGCCGCATCCTCGAGGACACCCTCCCACTCGTACATGCCGAGCGTGGTCTGGGCGAGCAGCGCCACCTTGTCCGGATCTGCCGGGGTGAAGCTCTCCAGCCCCCATGAGGGGTCGATCAGCGTGACCGCGGCCGGTGCCTCGGCGATGGCGCCGATGGCCTCGTCGTGGCCCTCGTGACCGACGTAGATGATGTCGTAGCCCTTGGAAGCCATGCGGCGCACCTCGTGGTGGACCTTGGTGACGAGGGGACACACCGCGTCGACCATGACCGCGGCCCGCTCTTCGGCCATCGTCACGACGTCGGGCGCCGACCCATGCGCCGACAACATCACCGGGGCGCCGGGCGGAACCTCGGACACATCGTTGACGAACACGACCCCTGCTCGTTCGAACGCAGTCACCACGGCGGCGTTGTGGACGATCTCGTGATAGCAATACACGGGCGGTTCGAAGATGCGCACCATCCAGGTGAGCGCCTTGATCGCCATCTCGACACCGGCGCAGAAACCGCGCGGCTCAGCGAGGAGGACCTTGCGTACCATGGCATCAGAATAGGAGGGCGTCCGCTGTTGCCGGGGCGCACCTACACTTGCGGCGTTCCCATGTCGTATCCGACGATCCTCGAAGTGGTGCCCGGCAGTGCTGCCGCGGCCGCAGGCCTCGTGGTCGGCGACGAATTGGTGGCGGTCAACGGAGTCTTGCCCTCTGATGTGATCGAGTACCAGCAACTCGTCGACGAACCCGAGGTCGGTCTCGTCGTGCGCCGGGACGGTCTCGACATCGGCCTCGACATCATCAAGGAACCGGGTGCACCACTGGGTCTGCGGCTGAATTCGTCGATCTTCGACCGGGTCCAAACCTGCGACAACCACTGCGAGTTCTGCTTCATCTATCAACTGCCGCCGGGGATGCGCAAGTCTCTCTACCTCAAGGACGACGATTACCGCCTCTCCTTCCTCTACGGCAACTTCACCACGCTGACCCGGTTCACCGAGCTGGACCTGGCCCGAGTGGTCGAGGAGCGCCTCGGACCGCTGTATGTGTCGATTCACGCCACAGACCCCGACGTGCGTAGTGGGATGCTGCGCAACCTCCGCGGTGCCACCAGCCTGCGCTGGCTGCGGGCGCTGCTGGAACACGACATCACCGTGCACGGCCAGATCGTGCTGTGCCCGACGATCAACGATCGAGAGGTCCTGGCCCAGACCTGCGCCGAGATTCTGGTGCGCTACCCGAAGCTGGCCTCGGTGGGCGTCGTCCCGCTTGGTCTGTCACGGTTCAACCAGGAGAATTCGCTGCGGGTCCACACCAGGGCTGAGGCTCAGGCCGATCTCGACACGATCCACTTCTGGCAACTCATCGCCGAGGAACGCCTCGGGCGGCGGATGTTCTTCGCCTCCGATGAGTTGTACCTCACGGCCGGCATGCCATTCCCGGCCACCGAGGCGTACGAGGAGTACACCCAGCACGAGAACGGCATCGGGATGGCCCGGGCCTTCTACGACGAACTCGACCGTCTCGAACGGGGCACGCCGCTGCTGGCGCCCGAGGTGACGGGGGAGTGGCGTACCGTTCCGGCCGCTCCGGCCGAGGGCTACCGGGCCCCGCGCCTCGCCGACGACGCCGGGGCCGGTGGTGGTGGCGCCGGGGACGGGGCCGAGGCAGCAACCGTGGTCGTGACCGGCGAGTACGGTGCTGCTGTGCTCAACCCTGTGCTCGATCGATTGCAGCGCCTGGCGGGATCACCGCTGCGGCTCCTTGCCGTGAAGAACGACTTCTTCGGCGGCAACGTCGCCGTTTCCGGTCTGCTGGTGGGCGATGACGTGCGCCGCGCCATCGCAGCCGATCCGGGGCCGGCGAGCCGCTACCTGCTGCCCGATGTGGCCCTGCAGGGTGGAGTCTTCCTCGACAACGTGTCACTCGACGAGGTGGCCGCCGATGTGGCGACCCCGATCCGCGCCGTGCCCGCCACCGCAGGCGGGCTGGTTTCGGGGGCCCGCCGATGAGCCGGCTTCCCGTCGTCGTGGTCCTGGGTCGCCCCAACGTGGGCAAGTCGACGCTGGTCAACCGCATCCTGCGCCGCAAGGCCGCGGTCGTGGACGAACAGGCCGGCGTGACGAGAGACCGGCGCGAGTTCAATGCCGAGTGGACAGGCCGTGAGTTCCTCCTCATCGACACCGGCGGCTGGGAGCTGAATCCGGGCGCAGAGCTCACCCTCAATATCCGTGACCAGGCGGAACTCGCCGTGAGCGGGGCCGATCTCGTGGTGTTCGTCGCCGATGCGACCACTGAACTGACCGACGACGATCAGGGCGTGGCGCGGTTGCTGTTGCGCAGCGGGGTCCCGTATGTGTTCGTCGCCAACAAGGTCGACAGCCCCAAGCAGGTGCATGATCTCGACCATCTGTGGACGTTGGGACTTGGTGAACCGATTGGGATCAGTGCGCTCCACGGGCAAGGCACCGGCGACTTCCTCGATCGGGTGGTTGAGCTGCTACCGGACACCGGAGATGCCCCCGAGACCGAGACGTTGGCGAGTCTCGGGATCTTCGGGCGTCCCAACGTGGGGAAATCGACGCTGCTGAACAAGATGGCGGGAGAGACCAGGGTGTTGGTTTCGGATGTGCCCGGCACGACTCGTGACCCGATCAACCTCGTGGTCGAAATCGATGGCGAGGCGTTCGAGGTGATCGACACAGCCGGCATCAAGCGGCGCACCAAGATCAAGGACGACGTCGAGTTCTACGCCGTGCTGCGCGCCCGCGAGGTGCTTGCGCAGACGGATGTTGCGCTGTTGGTGATCGACTCGCTCGAAGGGGCGACACATCAGGAACAGCGCCTGGCCGAGGAAATCGCCAAAGCCGGGGTGGGGTTGATCGTGTTGCTGAACAAGTGGGACGTGGTCGATGAGGACACCAGGGCGCTGACAGAGGACAGTGTGGCCGATCGTCTTGCCTTCGTGTCGTGGGCGCCGGTGCTGCGGATGTCGGCCAAGACCGGCGCCCGGACGCATCGGCTGCCGAAAGCGATCCGGCTGGTGCTGGAGAACCGGCGCCGGCGGATTCCGACCCCGGAACTCAACCGGCTGATCCGGCGTTGGCAGGATGCTCATCCGCCGCCGGTGCGCAAGGGCAAGCGGGCGAGGATCATCTATGCGGTACAGGCCGAAACGGAGCCGCCCAAGATCGTCCTGTTCGTACGCGGAGGCGACCTCGGACCGGACTATCTGCGCTTCTTGGAGAACCGGTTGCGCGACGAGTACGACTTCACCGGGACACCGATCCTGCTCAATACCCGTCGCCGCCACAGCCGGTTTGTACCCGAGTAGCCTGCCGGGCATGAGCGACGACCTCGAGTCGGCCGCACCCGACGACACCACAGATGCCGACGCTTCTCCGGAAGAGGAGAAGTGGCCGTTCCTGTTCATGCTGACGATTGCACTGGTCGCCCTCTACGTGGGCTACCGGATCATCCAGATGATCGTGCAGTTGATCCAATGGATGGCGTGAGTCCACCGGGTCCCCAGCGACGTCAACCTGAGGTAACATCGCCTTCCACGGGCTGTGGCGCAGCTTGGCAGCGCGCTTGAC
>CAVPHV010000017.1:0-617189 GCA_963704825.1 uncultured Acidimicrobiia bacterium | reverse complement strand
CACCGGGATCCCCTCGACCACCCTCACCCGGCTGATTGGACAAGAGAGCCGAGACCGTGGCGGCCTACCCCCTGGTGCGATAGTCGTGCTTGATGAGGCGGCCGACCTGCTCGCACCCGCGAACTCGCCGCCGTTGCCGACCTCGTCGAAGCTGCCGAAGGGAAGCTCATCCTGATCGGCGACAACCGACAGCTACCCGAAATCGACGCCGGGGGCCTCTTCCGCGCCCTTACACGAACCGGCTCCCCACCGTCGAGCTAACCGACAACATCCGGCAACATAACCAGCAGTGGGAACGGACCGCCCTCAGCGACTCGGCGACGGATTAGTGGCCCACGCCATCGAAGCGTACTGCTGGCGCGGCAGGTGATCATCGGACAGAACCAACACGACACGACGGCCAGAGCAGTCCAGGACTGGCATCGCCACGTCACCGCCACCGGCGACCTCACCTCAGGGCTCCTCATCGCCCACACCAACGACACCGTCACTCAACTCAACCAACACGCCCGGCGTCTTCTCGCCGCATCCGACCGCCTCCAAGGACCCACCCTCGAGGTAGGGGAGCGTGGCTACCAAGCGGTGACCGTATCTGTGCCGCCAAAACCAGAATCGCCTTGGACTCAACGGCGACCTGGGCACCGTCACCAGCATCGTTCAGGAATCCAACGGTCTCACGGTTCGCCTGGACCGCTACCCCGAAACCAGAGACCTGCCAGGCTGGTACCTCGAGCAAGGGCACGTCGACTACGGCTACGCAATGACCGGCCACAAAGCCCAAGGCGTCACCACCGACCGCACCTTCGTAGTCGCTGACGGGACCACCGACCGCGAATGGGCCTACGTTGCGATGAGCCGAGGCCGGCAAGCCAACACCCTGTATCTCACTGACGCCGAGCCGACCGGTGAACATTGCACCCACCTCACCCACGCCGAGCAACTCGATCCTCTCGATATCCTCACCGCCGCCCTCAACCGCACCTCGACCCAGACCGCCGCTATCGACCAGGCCGGGCCAACCCCCACCAACGACATCGATCCGTTCGGGCCGCCTCCACCCAGCTCAGACGTCGCCGCCTGGGTTGCCTGGCAGATCGCCAAACGCCAAACCCAACGAGATGCAACCCAACGGCAGACACCCGGCCTCGACCGCCTGCCGTCAGCCGATAACCACAGAACGTGGTATTCCAATATCTAGGAACCGCTCTGGATTGCCGGGATCCTGCTCGGAACGGGAGGCACCATATCGCTCGGCCAGGCGGGTGATCTGCGTGTTCTCGACGGATGCCAGCAACCTCAAGCGGATCCAAAGGGCCTGGACACGATGGAGGGATCCCTGACGTGAGGCTCGGTTCTCGACATACGCCGCCTTCAGAATGCGGCTTGCGATGCGAACGCGAGCTCCTGGTCGCTGCCGAAACGCCGCGCCATTCTCGGCGTCGGCGGCGTGCGGCCTAAGTCCCGGCAGGAGGAAGTCGGTGGCCTGCTCGATGGTCATCGCAGCCCTCGGCGTGGAGTCGGGGGTAGTCGTCCTCGCCGAGTACTGCAGTGGCTGCGTCGATGCCCGGGCTGGAGCTGGCGAACGTAGAACGGTGGCTTCTCCATGACGAAGTGGGCGTCACCGGCGCCGTACAGGACCGCCGCTCGTTCGGGATCACCGGCGACGCCTTCCATCAGGCCGCCGAGGAGGAATGCCATTCCGGACGACACTGTGGCGTCGATCTCGAGGGCGGATCGCGCTGAGACGGAGCTGACCCTGGCTCGTTCACGGTCGCCGGCATTCCACACGCTGAAGGCGAGATTGTGGAGGGCCGTGGGTCGCATGACGGGATCGGCACCGGGCTCGTCCGACAGCCGCATGCTCTCCTCTGCATAACGGAGCTGGCATCGACCGGCCTGGTCACCGACGTTCGGGATGAACATGTTGGCGTGCATCTGCCCGTATGTGTCACCCACGGCGATGAATGCCGCCGTCCCCTCCTCGAACATGCCGACGCACCTCGTCGCTCTCGTCGCCTCCCCACAGTCGAGCCTGGCCGAGGAGGGTGAGCGGCCACGCCGTCCCTCCGGTCACCGATGCGCTCGCACGTATCGAGACTCTCCTGGAGCAGCCCGAAAGCCGTCGGGGACGTCACCGACCGAGAACGCAAGATGGCCCCTTCTCGCCAGCACATACGCGAGACCCTGCCCGTCGTCGATCGTGCGGAAGATCGTGATCGCCTCGTCTACCCACGCGATCGCCGGTCGTATCGATTGACGTACATGAGCAGGAAGGCGCCGGCGGCGAGGGCGTCTGCCCGTGCCTGCGACGTCGCCCCTTCGGTCGCATTGACGAGGCGTTCCAGCGGCTCATGCCGCTGCCGATCCGGCCGGAGAACAGCCATACGTGGCCGAGCGGCCACGCCATCTCCAGGGCCACGTCGGGGTCACCCCGCTGAACCGATCGAAGGCTGCCCCCTACCCGGTGATCTCGGCCTCGATCGTGCGGCACGCCTCGGGTCGGCCGCTGCCGAAGAACGCCCGCGTAGTTCCTGCACCGGCCGGCGTAGTACGGTCGTGGCGATCGAGCCGGCCTGCCACTCGTCTGCCTCGTCGAGCCGCGTCCGCGCATACAAGCGCGTCGTCTCGAGCATCGGTAGCACGACACCTCCCCGGCAAGACGCTGGATCAACGACGCTCCGACGAGGTGGCGGAGCATGTCCACCGCGTCGATCTCCGACGGCGCCTCCACTACGGCGGCAGCGGCACCGACGGTGAACGGGCCGTCGAACACACCGAGCTGATCGAACGCCCTCCGCTCGTCGCGATCGAGGAGGTCTCGGCTCCAATCGAGCGAGGCCCGCAGTGACCGGTGGGACGATCGGTCGGCATGGCATATCGGCGAGAAGCGGAACCGATCTGCCAGGTGGCGGACGATCTCTCCCGGCGACAACGTGTCGACGTGTGCCGCCGCCAGCTCGATGGCCAGGGCATGCCGTCGAGGTTTCGGTAAATCCTCAGCGACGTCCGCATGGTTCGCCTTCTCGATGGCGAAGCCCGGGCTGGACGGAGGCGGCGCGGACGGCGAACAGCTGCTCGGCGTCGCCCGCCTCGGGCTCGTCCCTTGGACGTCCCTAGTCCCGAGAGGTAGGACAGAGTCTCGCCTGGCATCCCCGAGACCCTGCCGACTCGAGGATGTGCACCTGTGGTGCGCCTATCGAGGATCGTCTCCGCAATCAGCGACGGCCCCGATGACGTGTTCACAGTTGTCGAGAAGGAGTAGCGCCGACTGCGTCCGCAGGCGTGCGGTAATCGTGGCGACACCGTCGACTTCTGAAGGATCGGTGACACCGAGCGACGACGCCACCGCTCTACCGACGTCGCCCGCAGCATCGACCTGGGCGAGATCGATGAACCAGACGCCGTCCGGGAACGCGCCGGCGATGCGTCCGGCGACCTCGATCGCCAGACGGGTCTTGCCCGCACCGCCCGGGCCGGTCACGGTGACGAGTCGGTGGTCGCCGATGAGGCGCTCGAGCACCCCGAGTTCGTCCTCCCTACCGACAAAGCTGCTCACCGGTGCCGGCACGTTGGTGGGCGGGTCGACGCCTGCTTCGAGGGCGGGATCCTGGAGGAGGATGCGCTCCTCGAGCCGGGAGATCGCAGGCGACGGCTCGATGCCGAGATCGTCGGCAAGCATCCGACGCAGCCGGGTCAGAGTGCGGAGAGCGTCGGTCTGGCGACTCGCCCGGTACAGGGCGCGGGCAAGCAACTCCCAGAACCGTTCCCGATAGGGGTGTTCGACCGTCAGCATCTCGATGCCTCCGGCCTCGGGCGTTCCACCGGCGTGGAGCTCGGCATCGATGCGGTCCTCGAGGGCTCGCAGGCGGAGCTCCTCCAGACGGACCGCCTCCGGTGCGATCGACGGGAGGTTCTCGCACCCCTCGTACGGCCGACCCCGCCACTCGGACAGCGACTCGTCGATGAGGCTGATCGCGGTCTGCGGGTCCGAGCCCACGATACGGTGGGCTTCGCTGATCGTGGCATCGAAGGTGCAGGCGTCCACCCGGTCGACATCCGTGGGTACGAGCCGGTAGCCCCCATCGGAGCGGACGACGCGGTCCCGCCCGAGGACCCCACGGAGGTTGGAGATGTAGGTGTAGAGCGAGTCGCGGGCACCGTCGGGCGGCTCGTCGCCCCAGATCTCGGTGACCATCCGATCGGCGTCGACCGCCCGGCCGGGCTCGAGGAGGAGCAGGGCCAACACGGACCGCTGCCGGGGCCCTCCGAGGGAGACCGATGCCGAACCTTCAGCAACTTCCAGCCGGCCCAGTACCGAGAACAACATGCTCCCATTATGCCGCCCGGTTGACCGGTCGTTCAGTTGCCCTCGGCGAACCTCCTCTTGACCTCCGCATCGTCGTACGGGTAGTAGACCGTCACGCCGGTGTATCGACCCTCTTCGTCGAACGTTGAGATCTCGATCCCCTGAAGGTCGAAAGGCTCACCGTTCCGCTGCCGTACCCGACCATGTCCACATCGATCCTGCATTGGAGCCATCATCGGACATCCAGCGCTGCCATGTTGTGATCGTTGCGTCGACATTGCCGAACATGGTGTTTCGCCAGCCGGCCCGCCAACCAACCCCTCCGAACACGTCATCTCCGTAGAACGTCCCGGGGACGGCCAGCATGTCCACAAGATCTCAGCCACTCGTCCTCAGAGCCGTATGCCGCAGGATCCTCCATCATCTCGACCAGCAAAGCCTGATTCTTGCTCGCCTTCTCATACCGGTCGGTCGAGGGGCCCGCTGCCAGGGCGTCGCGTTCCGCGATCACCTCGGTCAGCCGAGCTTCGACATCAGCGAGTTCCTCTGCTGGACACTCCGGAACTCGTCGGACTCGGTCACATCAGACGCACATGCGCCTGCGACCAGGGCCAGCACCACGGTCATCACGATCAATGTCTTCCCCATGACGACCTCCTTTCACCTTCAGGGTCCGGCAGCGGTCTCAAGGGAATCCAAAGACCCTGACGCGTTGGAGGGAGCCCCGGGATGGGGCTCCCTCCACCCTTGGCGTCATGTGATCACTCCATCGCCGACCGGTCGGACCACGTCATAGGTGATCGTTCCCCGTCCGGTGACCTCCATGTATCCGGTGTCCGGGTCGAACCAGCCGGACTCCTCGACGGTTCCGGACGCTCCTGCGAAGCGACCGGTGCCGCCGGTGATGACCATGGTCTCGACGTAGGTCGTCTCTCCGGTCATGACCCCGGCGTAGGTTCCATACAGCTCGTCGCCGTTGGCGGCGGTGATGACCAGGTCGGCATCACTGAAGGTCCCTGCGAACAGCTGGAAACAGTGCTCCGTTGTCCACGAGACCCTGCCGAGGTGACTGATCGTGCCAGTCCCCGACATCGTGCTGACCCATTGCGAGGGCACACTGCAGCGGCCACCGAACGTATCGCCGGCGTGGGCGGGGAAGTTCGGGGCGTACTCGATACCGACGACGTAGCCGGAGAACTTCTCGCGGACCGGCCGCTCGACCGATCGGCCCGCCGACGCGGGCACCGCGATCGCGAGCATCGCCACGACAAGGAGCACGATCGTTGCCGTGCGGGCGTGGGTGCGTGTCATTCGCAACCTCCTTTCCTCCTCCGAGTATGCGAGAGGCACCTCAAGAGGATCCAAAGGAGGCTGGACCCATTCGCCACGCGATATCGAGCAAGCGCAAAGCGTCCGGGATCCGGAAGCCGGTGCAAGCAAGCCTTTGTCCACGGTTCCGAGCTGTCATCCACCGTCGTGCGGCTGGCGGTGATGCTTCTAGTTGTCTCGCTGCGGACCTCCGCTCACAATGGCGAGTATCCCACCTCCGATACACGCACCGATCACTAGATCGGGTGCACGAACGAGCAATCCGCGGAGTGCGCTGGATCGGCACTGCTGCGCTCGGGTGCCGAATACTCACGGTGGTTGCCGCCCCTTCGTCGATTCGCCCGATATCCCGGCTATGAGCAGAACGGAGTGCGATATCGCTCGGGGCGATGAGTGATCTGACCGGCCAGTTCGCTGCCTTCTCCGGTCGCAGCCACGCGCAGAAGATCCGAGTGGTTTCGTAGAATCGGATCACGTCGCCCACAAGGACACGACCATGATCAAGCTCCCCATGCCCGAGGTCACGCAAGGAGCTGACCAGTCGGCGCTCATCACGATCAGCGACATCATCGACCCCGGATTCATCGTTGTGAATCCGAAAACGGGACAGCATGTGATGAGGGTGGAGGGCGATCCGCACACGGACGATCTGGACGAGGCTGAGCAAGGTGCCCGAGCACGGTTCAGTCAGATTCTCGGCGTGCTGCGGGCATTCAAGCACGGCCGGGGCGAGTTGCAGGAGGAAGTCAATCGCTCCAACGTCCGAGACGAGCACGGTAACCAGTGGGTCCGCGTCGACACCGCGAAGGCCTACATGATGGTGCCCGGTGCTCTGGAGGAGTTCGCAGCACAGGGAGGCGTGGGTCTGGTGTCAAGTGCGCCCTTCCGCGAGGCGCTCCGACTGTTTGGTAAGGCGAACCGGGACGGCGGTGATCACTCCCTCGTCTACGAGTACGCGGAAGATGAGTTCGGCGGTTCAGGGGGCATCA
The DNA here is from genome assembly GCA_963704825.1 of uncultured Acidimicrobiia bacterium. Taxonomy (GTDB): domain Bacteria; phylum Actinomycetota; class Acidimicrobiia; order Spongiisociales; family UBA5794; genus CAVPHV01. The sequence goes on along the minus strand of CAVPHV010000017.1, from coordinate 610,565 downwards.
GGGACTCGCTGGGCATTAGCGGAAAGCGTCAGGGAGAGTTCACGAAGTCGGTCAACCACCTTCGACCCGCTGATGGCGGGCGTCATGTGTCCGACACGCCAGGTGTTGCGTCGATGAACCTCGAGGATCTGTCCAGGTTCACGACTGACCTGATGTCAGCCTGGATCAGGACCTACCGATCGAATTCGATCGCGGGCCATCGAGTCGGGACCCAGCCACAGAGGTGAGCCGCGTAGGCCGCACAGATCGCCCGATATGCGCCATAGCGAGCGCCTCCCCAAGCCGAGCAGACCGGCACTGATGCGTGCGGGCCACGGCCGAAATCGGACACCGAACGTAGCCGCGATAATCGACACCCAGACCGTCGTCACTGCCCGTCCTAGCCTCAATGGACGCCGTGAGACATGGTCCTGAAACAGTGCGATCTCGTCGGCTCCCGTTACGGACGCGGTATGGAGCCTCACGAGGGCCGCCGCGAGGTACTCCAGAAACGCCGAGAAGCCCTTGCAGTGCAAGGGCCTTCCTTCGTAGCGGGGGTAGGATTTGAACCTACGACCTTCGGGTTATGAGCCCGACGAGCTACCAGACTGCTCCACCCCGCGTCGTTAGCGCCACATTACCACAGGCCGGTACTTGCCATCACAGGACCCGGACGGCTCCCGGAATCTGCCCTACTGCTCTCTGGCGCGACGCACCGACCCCGTACGACGCCCCACTCGCCGGCCCCCGGCGCTCGGATGCTAGGTCGTCCTTCTCTGCGTTGGGCACGCGGTGTCCAACCGTGCCGACCGAAGCCGGAACCTTGAAGCGCGGGGTAGAAGTCGCAACCCGAGAACGGAGGGATCGCCGAGGCCGAACCGGAGCCGACGATCACACCAGTATCCCAGGCAACCTGAGGGGGCCACCCGTGCGAACCGCGCACGACGTGGTACTAGTCAGTTTGTGCGAGCGAACAACCCTTACTGACTAACCCGTATCGGGTCATGGGGCTGGTCCGGTAACAGCTATGTAGGTACAGCACCCGGACCTGGAGGTCCCCGACATGATCAGCCGTGCGCATTCACCCCTCCCGCTTTCGATGAGGCGTCTGCTGACGCTCGCCGTCGCCGTCCTCGTGGCTGCTGCGATGCTCGCCGCATTCCCGGCGGCAGCTCGCGCCCACGACAATCACAATAACGATGACGGCATCGAGTCCGAGTGGGAGGACGCCCGCACGCTGTTGTACGCTTACACCCCCAAGAATTACGCCGGGTCGATGTACTACGTGACCCAGGCGATCACCGGGGCCGACGAGTTCTGGAGGCACGGCTACACCGGCGCAGGCATCGACGTCGCCCTGATCGACACCGGCGTGGTCCCCGTCAACGGCCTCACCTACAAGAACAAGGTAATCAACGGACCCGACCTCTCGTTCGAGTCCCAGGACCCCGACCTGCGCTACCTCGACACCTTCGGGCACGGCACCCACCTCGCCGGCATCATCGCCGGTCGTGACGACAACGCATACAAGATCGCCGAGGGTGAGGAAGCCAAGTTCCTCGGAATGGCACCGGGCGCCCGCATCATCAACGTAAAGGTTGCGGACTCCAACGGCACGGTGGACGTTTCGCAGGTCATCGCCGCCATCGACTGGGTCGTGCAGCACCGCCGCGACAATGGCATGAACATCCGGGTGATCAACCTGGCGTACGGCACGACCGGCGTCCAAAGCTACCAAGTCGATCCCCTCACCCACGCCATCGAGAACGCATGGCGTGCCGGAATCGTGGTGGTCGTCGCTGCCGGCAACGACGGCAACGGCAACGCGCTGCGCAACCCGGCCATCGACCCCTACGTCATTGCGGTCGGCGCCACCGCAAGCGACGGCATCGACTACCGGGTGAAGGATGACCAGGTCGCCGACTTCTCCAACTGCGGCACCAGCGCTCGCTACGTCGACATCGTGGCGCCCGGCAAATCGATCGTCAGCCTCCGCAACCCCGGTTCCGCCGCCGATCAGGGCTATCCCAAGGCAAGGGTGGAAGAGCGCTTCTTCCTCGGCTCCGGCACCTCGCAGGCCTCGGCCGTGGTGTCCGGTGGAGTAGCCCTGCTGCTCGACCAGCGCCCTGACCTCAGCCCCGACATGGTCAAGGCCCTCTTGATGACGACGGCCGAGCCCCTTTACAACACGAAGTCCATCTGCCAAGGCGCCGGCATCATCGACCTTGGCGAAGCCTACGGAACCGCAACCTTCAAGGCCAAGCAGACGTTCAAGGCATCCGAGGGCAAGGGTTCCCTGGAAGCCGCCCGTGGGGAAGCCCACGTCGAGCTCAATGGTCTCGTCCTCAAAGGCGAGCAAGACATCTTCGGCAACGAGTGGAACGCCGAATACTGGGCCAAGTACTCCGCCAACCAGCTGGCCTGGGACGGTGGCAACTGGAACGGTTCCACCTGGACCGGCACCGACTGGTCGGGTCTCTCTTGGAGCGGGCTGTCATGGTCCGGACTCTCCTGGAGCGGACTGTCATGGTCCGGACTCTCCTGGAGCGGACTGTCATGGTCCAACAACACCTGGAACGGTTTGTCGTGGAGCGGCCTGTCGTGGTCGGGCCTCTCATGGTCGGGCCTCTCGTGGTCTACCGACGTTTGGACCGGCTTGAGCTGGAAGTGATCGAGGTAGCCCTGCCTACAGGAAGCACCCATACCTGATGAGCGACACCCCCCACATGCAGACTCCAGAAGCGAGTCGTCGACCGGGCCTCGACGGGCCGGCTCGTGTCCGTCTGCTCATCGGATTCATCGCCGCCCTTGCGATCGCTCTCACCGCCACCCTGGCGTCCTGGGAGCCGCTGGCGAGCCCCATCAGCCTCCGGTGGTGGGTCCTGATGCCACTGTTCTACGTGGCCGAAATCGCCGTAGTGCACATCCGGTTCCGCCGCGAAGCGCACTCGATGTCACTCAATGAGATCCCCCTCGTCCTCGGGCTGTTCTTCGCCGCCCCGGCTGAGTTGGTCGTCGCCCAGGTGGCAGGGGCGTTGCTCGTCCTCACCATCCATCGCCGCCAGCCGCCGATCAAGCTGGCCTTCAACGTCAGCCAGTTCGCCCTGTCCGCCGCCGTCAGCGTCATCGTGTTCCGCACGATTGTTGGCCTTGGCGACCCTCTCTCCGGCGTCGGCGCCGTGGCCGCCATCGTCGCCGTGCTGGTTCCGCTCCCCATGGTGGCGGCCCTGATCAGTCGGGTCATCCAGCTGATGGGCGGCCGGGTCGACCCTGCCGAAGCCCGCAACGTCCTGCTGCTGAGCAGCGTTGGCTACACGATCAATGCCGTGCTCGGCCTGATTGCCGTCCACCTCGTCTGGCTCAATCCGGGTTCGGCATGGCTGGCGGCGCTGCCCCCGGTCATCGTCTTCCTCGCCTATCGGAGCTACGTGTCTCAGATGTCCGAACGGGCTCGAATGACGGCGCTCTACGAGGCGACACTCGACTTGCACTCAACCCCCCAGATCGACGATGCCCTCCTCGCTGCCGCCACCCACGCCTGCTCGATGATCGACGCCGAGTTCGCCGATATCGTGCTGTTCCCCAACGGCACCAACGCCCTCGCCTACGTCACCGCGATCGGTCCCGACAATCGCCGCGAAAGCATGCGCCCCGCACTGGTGCGGCCCGGAGAATCGATCTACCGCACTGTTATCGACAGTTGCGAGAGTGCCCGCTTCACCGAGCCGAATGAAGGCCCCACCTCGGCGACACCTGCCGTCGACAACGGCATCGCGGTGCCCCTGGTCGACCGCGCCGGAGGCGTCATCGGTCTTGTAGTCGCCGCCAACCGGCTGGGGGACGTCAGCGCATTCGGCCGTGACGACGAAGAGCTGTTGGCGACACTCGCCAGCCGGATCGCCGTCACCCTCGAAAACGGCGAGCTCAAGGACTCCCTTGCCGAGGTCACCGAACTCAAAGAGCAGCTCGAGCGGGCGGCTCGCTCCAAGGACCAATTCATCGCCTCGATCAGCCACGAGCTTCGCACCCCGCTCACTGCCGTCGTCGGCCTCGCCCACGAGCTGACCGGCGGCAACGCATTCATCAGCGCCGAGGAAGCGGTTGAACTCGTCGCGTTGATTGCCGACCAGAGCGCCGAGCTTTCCTACATCGTCGAGGATCTCCTGGTCGCCGCCCGCGCCGACATCGGCACCCTCAATCTCAAGATGGAACGGGTCGACCTCAGCGCTGCCATCGAGTCGGTCATCGCGGGCCATCTTTCGAGCACCGACGCCACGCACGTCAACACCTCACGTGCTCCCTGGAGCACGTACTGCCGGGCCGACGGTTTCCGGGTCCGACAGATCCTGCGCAACCTGGTGACCAACGCCACCCGCTACGGCGGTGACGAGATCTGGATGGACGTGGACCAACGCGACTCCACCGTCGTGATCACCGTCGCCGACAACGGCCCTGGTATCCCAGTCGGCGACGAGGAACTCATCTTCCAGCCCTACGGCCGAGTCGAGTGCGGTCGGGTGGAGCCGGCATCGGTGGGTCTCGGCCTCGCCGTGGCCCGGCAACTCGCCCAACTGATGAATGGCGAACTCGAGTATCGGCGGGTTGCCAACCACACCGAGTTCCGCCTCACCCTGCCGAGAGCTGAGATCGGGACCGCCACCACGCCCGGGATGGCAACCGTTGCCGCCAACGAACCAGCGGTTCGGCTCGCCGTCGCCGCCTCCTGACACAACCTCCCGCTGCGGAAGCCTTGTCGATGATCGCCGACATCGCCGACGCGGTGAAGATGCATCTGGCCAAGTACCCCCGAGACTCCGGCGCCCAGGTAGCCGTAGCAAGAACTAGGGCGCGGCGACCGGCAGGGTTGCGATGAGGCGGTTGGCCTCGGCGACAAGGCGCTCGGCCTCTGCGATGTGCTCGGCATAGGCAACGAGGTCGCCGCTGCGCAGCGCGGCGTCGGCACTCAGGAACGCCGCCTCAGCCTGGGCGACCAGCGCCGCAACCTGCTCGGGCACCTCGACGGGTTGGCCGTCCTCGTCGACGGTCGGGGACGAATCGGTCCCACCGAAGCCGGCAAACACCGTAGCCAGAGCATTGTCCAGGGTGGTCCCGATTTCAACCCGGCCGTCGAAGGACACCACCACGCTGTTGAACTCCGGAATGCCGGTCGTCCCCGAGGCGGGCTGGGCCCCGGTTGGGCTCGTCGGTCCGTTGCTCTGATCCGCAGTGATGTAGATCGGCTGGACATAGATCAAAGACTCTTCGATCGGGATCACCAGCATGCTGCCCTGGATAACGGCCGAACCCCCCTGACCCAGCAGCGTGAACTGGGCGGAGATCTCGGTGTTCTGATTGATGAAGTCACCAACCTGGTTCGGCCCCGGCTGGGCTCGATCGGCAGGCAGGGTGTACGACGTGATCTGCCCATCGCTGGTCGCCACCAGGAAGGCAACCATATTGGGACGACCTTGTGGCGTGAACGGCTGCATGATCAGGAAGGACAGCTCGTCCTCGTTCGGCAGCGCCATCAGCAGGTAGTACGGCAGCATTGGCCGGAACTCGTTGTTGTTCTCGTCACGAAAGGCAAAGCGCAGGTCCGGGCGTGGTGAGGTCGACGGGTCGCGGGCAATCTGCCACGGGTCGACATTGTTGAGGAACTGTTGCGGATCGGTCACGTGATAGAAGCGGTACTGGTCGGACTGCACCCTGAAAAGATCCTCGGGATAGCGCAGGTGCTCCCGTAACTCGGCCGGCATCTGATCTATGCCCACGAACAGCGAGGGGAAGATGCGCTGCTGGGCCTTGATCAAGGGATCCTCGGCGTCGACCACATACAGATCGATGGTTCCGTTCTCGGCGTCAACGACAGCCTTGGCCGAGTTGCGGATGTAGTTGAACTGGTCGGGCAGACCGGGCACCCGCTCCAATCGGGTCGTGTTGGCATCCGTCGAGTACGGGTACCAGTTGGTGATCGTGTAGAGGTCAACGATCCATTTGATCTCGCCGTCGATGATCACCGCATAGGCGTCGGCGTCGGCAAACATGAACGGCGCCACCTTCTTGACCCGCTCCCGCACGTTGCGCACCATCAGCACCTTGCTGTCCGCAGTGAGCTGGCCGGAGATCAGCGTATCGAGCTCGCCGAACCTCAGGAACCAGGCAAATCGGCTGAAGAGACCGCCCAGTTCGACGCCGCCATCACCCTCATAGCTGTTGAACTGCACGTTGTCGCCGCTCTCACCAATCGGGTAGTCGACCTCCTCCTGCTTCGAGGCGGCCACCACATAGTCGGGGTCGGCGGCGTCGGAGAAGTAGATACGCGACCCGTCGATGGGGATATCGAGCGACGGCTCGGTGGAGATTGGTGGGATGTCCTGGACCAGGAAGCTGGGCCTGCCCTCGGGGGTCACCTCGTTGGCCGGGCTGAGGACTGCCCCGAACCCGTGGGTGTACACCAACCGCTCATTCACCCAGCCGCCGCCCGGGATGCTGGTCTCGTCGAGCTCCCGGGCCGCGACCATCACCTGGGTCAGCTTGCCGTCGACCATGTAGCGGTCGACGTCGACGTCCTCGATCCCGTAGAACGTGCGGATCTCCTGCAGCTCCCGATAGGTGGTTTCGAGCACACCGGGGTCCCACAGTCGAATGTTCTCGAGCGTGTCCGTGTTGGCCGCCAGCTGCTCCGCATCGAGATCGGGCGAAGCCGCAAAGGGCGCGACCGTGACATCGGTCAGACCATAGGCTTCGCGAGTGAAATCGATGTTGTAGGCGACGTATTCGGTTTCCTTGTTGATCTCGTCCGGCTCGACCCGCAGCCGCTGGATCAGGAACGGGTAGAGGCCACCAACAACCACCGAGGTCACCAGCCATAGGCCAAGAGCCACGGCGGGCAGCGTCCATCCCCGGAACCGCAGGTTCACGAGGAGGATCACCGCCGCCACGAGTGAGATGAGGACCAGCAGGCGCAGCGCGGGGAGCCGGGCCGTAACGTCCGTGAACGACGCTCCGATCACTCCCCCGTTGGTCGAGTACAGCAGTTGCCACTGGTCGAGGGTGTAACCGACGGCCTTCAACAGCGCCAGCACGGCAAGAAGGATCGAGAGGTGCACCTTGACCCCGGGATTGACCCTTCGGTTTTCCGAACCAATCCGAATGCCGCCGTTGAGATAGTGGAGACCTGCCGTCGCCAGCGTGATGACCAATACCAGTTGGAATGCCCAGGTGAAGAGGCTGCGGTAGAAGGGCAGCTGGAACACGTACCGGCCGATGTCATTGCTGAAGATGGGATCCAAGATGCCGAAGTCGCCGCCGTAGCGGAAGAGCAGCCAGTCCTCCCACCACACCGCCGCGCTCAACCCGAGCATGATCCCGAAGAAGGCCGCAACCACGAGCCGCACCCATCCGACTCGCGGGGTCACCCACTCCTGGAATCGGTCCAGCAGTTCGTCGTCGGGGCTGTCGCCGAACGTTCTCATTCGCGGAGACAAACGATCGGCAAGGGCCAGGTTCAGCCAGAACAGGGCAAAGGCGACGAGTGAGGCAGCTAACACCAGCCACACCCTGGTGAAGATCAGCGTGCGCCACACACCGGTCTGCTGAATCGAGTCGAACCACAGGTAGTCGGTCCAGAACACTGCGATGGTGCGCAACATCAACAGAAGAACGAGGAAGACGCCGAGCACGATCCACAGGACTCGACGCGAACGGGAGCGAGGTCGAATCGGAATTGGGTCCCTGTTGATCACGTGGGGATTCTATGCATGTGGCGTCGCTAGCACCCGTCGCCGCGATTCGCCCTACGCAACGGGCACCAAAGTGGCATCGCACGACGGGGCCGCAGGCGGCAAAGGAGCCGGCGGCGGTTGCCCGGGCGCCCACGACACTCCGGACCCAGCCGGGCAGAAACCGCAGGGACGGCCCGGAGCGATACAGATGACTCGAGCCACACCGAGATCGGGAAAGGCACCCAGCAGCCCTTCGTGATAAGCCCGATAGCCGGCACGACGCACCCGCCGCTCAGCCTCGTCGGTCCTCCACGCCCGAAAGACCCGGCTGACCGCAGCCGAGATCTGCCGCGCTCCGCTATCTCCCGCTCGGCCTTGCTGCAACGCCTCGTCGACAGCAGCTCTGATGCCATCTACGAAGTCTGCCGAGGCATCGAGGGCGGCGCCACGATCGGGCGGAGGCGCGGCATCGGCTCCGGTCAGCTCGGCGGCACCGGCGTATCCGGCGACGAAGCTCTCCTGGCTGAGCCGCACCAGATCCTCACCGACGGCGGCCGCAAACATGGCCGGGTCGACCGTCCAATCTTGCCCGGATACCCGCAGTTCCTCGAGGACCCGGTTCTGCAGGTCGACGATCCGCCGTTTGAGCGTGCGCAGCGTGCGGTTCTGGATCGGAAGCAGCAGGCGATCGCGCAGCTCGAACGGATCCGTGGCGGTGGCGTAGGACGGTTCGTCCAGCGCGGGCACCTGATCCTGAGGAGCAGGCGCAACGGGGACCTCGGCAACTGCAGGTTCCGGCTCTGCAACGATTGCCGGCTCCGGCATGGGTTCTTCGGAAGGCTCTCTGAGTTCTGCGAAGAGGGAGTCAATGGCGTTCGGCGCGGCGACAACTTCACTGGCCGTCTGTTCGGCCGGCGCCTCGGTCGGCGTTTCGGTCGGCGTTTCGGGCAATGGCTCCGGTTCAACCGCAGAGGGTTCGGACGCGATGGCCGGCTCGGGCTCGGATTCCAGCACGGTCACCGAGTCGTCGCCGAGCACGCCCGGCTCTGACGGCGACTTGCCAACTGCCTCTGATGGTGTTGGCCTGGGCGGTTCGAACTCGGCGAGTGGATCAGCGGCGGCGATGAGCTCCGGCTCCACATCCTCGGTCTCGGGTTTACTCAGCGGCTCGGCCTCGGCGGCGGCCCGCAGCGCGGCTACTTCCTCGGCCAGCTCATCAGCATCGACCGGCTCCTCCGCCGATGGGAGAAGCCGGGCCGGCACGATCCTGACCGAGGCGTCGTCGTTGAGCCACTCTCCTCCGTCCTGGCGCGAACTTCTCTCCGGCACCACGCCCGGGCCCGGCGGGCTCACGAAGGCGGTCTCGCGCTGTGCGTCTCTTTGATCTTCGATCTGACCGATTGAGAGGCGAGCGGTCTCCAACTCCGTCATCAACTCGGCCCGGCGGGCTTCGAGAGCGCGTGCTCTCTCTTGGGCAGCCTCGGCTGATTGCCGAGCAGTTGCCAGCGTTGCCTCACTCTCGGCACGAGCCTCAATGAGCAGCCGCTCACCCTCGGTGCGAGCGGACCGCAGTTCTTCTTCGGCGTCACGCCGGGCATCGCCGGTGAGCCGCAGCGCCTCTCGCTCCGCCTGGGCACGAATGAACAGCGCATCCTGATCTGCGCCGTGGAGCATGCCTTCCGCCGCCGCCTTGGTCTCTTCCACCAGCGCGGTGGCCGTCTCCCATGCCGAACCACGGGCGGCCTCGGCGTCGCGTTGCGCAGTCGAACGCAGCTCGCGGGCTTCACGATCGGCTTCAGCTCGCCATCGGGCGGCGTCCTCAGCAGCCCGCGAACGGAGCCCGGCCGCGGCTTCCTTGGCGGCAGCGATGATTCCGCCGACCTCATCCGCCACGGTTTCGAGTTCGCTCTTCAGTTCGGCAGGGTCGGTGATCCCGAGTTGCTCGAGCCGACCGGCAACGGCAGCCAGTTGTGCCTCGAGCTCGCCGACCCGATCGGCTACGGACGCCTTGAAACGGTCGACTTCGTCGCGGCTGTAGCCCCGTCGCTCGGTCGAAAACTCATGAGATCGGATCGTGCTCGGTTGGAGCTCGTCAGTCATCGCCGGCCAACGATACCCGGGGAGAGCCCGAGTTCTTGGTTATAGCGTTGCGAGGAAGTCCAGCGCGTCGTCGATGGTCACAACCCGCACCACCGTGATGTCGTCGCCTGCGGCGAGAATGGCCTCGTCGTAGTTGCCGTCTGGCACGAGCACGTAGGCCGCGCCGGCATCGATCGCCCCGTACACCTTCTGCTTGATGCCGCCGATCGCTCCGACTGTGCCGTCTTGACGGATGGTCCCGGTGCCGGCGATCCGGTAGCCGCTCGTGAGGTCCTCTTCGGTCAGTTGGTTCATGATCTCGAGCGTGAACATCATGCCGGCCGACGGTCCGCCGATATTCTGCGCATCAATCTCGACATCGACGGGGAACAAGATCTCGGTGTCGCCGTTCTCCAGGAAGACGCCGACCATGCCGCGATCGGGGTCTTCGATGAGCTCATCGTCCTCGTCGAGGGCTCGGTACGGGATGAGCGTGATCTCAACGACGTCACGTTCGAAGGCAACATCGGGGTCGTCGACCGGGCGTTCGATGGTCAGTTCCACGGTCTCACCCGGACCGTGCTGGCTGAGCAGGCTCACCGCGCCATCGACGAACTCCACCGGCGTTCCGTCGACGGCGATGATCAGGTCGCCGACTTCGAGGACACCGTCCGCCGCCGACACCTCCGTGAACGCCGTGACTCGGGCGCCGCTGCCATCAAAGGTCACGTCGTAGCCCAATTCCGTCAACGCCACGTAGATCGCATTCTGCTTCGACTGCTCCATCAGGTTCAGGTTCTGGTCCCGCAACTGCTCCTCGGTGGTGCCGGCGGGCCGAATGTTCTCTCGCGGACTGAGGTCCACCTCAGGGTTGATCTGGGCAGCCACATATTCGAGGACATTCACCTCCTGCAACACAACGGTGAGGAAGAAAAGGTCCCCTTCGGCAGGGGCGGCCTCATCAACCGAGATGTAGTCGGTGACGTCATTCACCGGGCCCGGAGACAGGGCGTAGTAGGGGAGGTTGATCGGCCAAGCGGCAACGACGCCCACCACCAACGCAAATACGACGGCGGCAAGGACAAACGGCCACTTGGGGAGTTTGCGACGCGGTCGAAGCGACTCGGGAACGTCCTCCCAGTCGTCGCGGTCTGCATCCTCGAGGTCGGGGAACACAGACGGATCAGGCGTGATGATGCCGTCCATGGCCGAGATGGTACCCGCCAATGCCGACTAAACGGGCCAGGCAACCGCACCCGCCGCTTCGATTTCTCTCAGGTTGCGGACCCGAATCGCCGATCCTCCCGTGATGCGTGTCGCACGGGTCGCCTTGTTCTCGCTGCTGTTCGTCATCGTGCTTGGTGGCTGCCAGATGCGAGTTGAGCAGCGTTTCGAGATCAACGAGAACGGGTCGGGGACGATCAAGGTCGTTACCTTGTTCGATGAAGAGGCTCAAGAGTTTGTCACCTTCGGGATGGGCTTCGAGGCGATTGTGCAAGATGCCCCTGCGGGTTTCGACACCGAGGTCGTCGAGGACGGCGACATGGCCGGCACCGCGATGTCGGCCGGCTTCTCCACCCTCGACGAGATACCCGCCCTCACTCGGGAGATCTCAGAAGAGGGCGGCATGGGAACGGTCAACGTGCGCAAGACCGGTGACGCCTTCATCTTCCAGATGACGCTGCCCGACGATGGCCTCACCGTCGACGGCAACGACGTGGGCGACCTCGGCGACTTTGGTGACTTTGGAGACATCGAGGGTTTCGGCGAACTCGAGGACGCCATCCAGTTCAAGGTCGTCGCCGTACTCCCCGGACACATCGAAGACAGTAACGCCGACGAGGTTGACGGCGACACGGCGGTCTGGATCATCAGCATGCTGAGCCCACCGACCGAGATGCTGTACGCCTCCAGCTTGCCCGGCAGCAGCCAGTCGTCCCCGATCATCTGGATTCTGACCGGCGTCGTCGGTGTCGGACTTGTGGGCCTTGCGATCGTATCGTGGCGTCGCACGGCAAAGCCTTCTGCCGACACCGGTTCATCAGAACCGTCACCAGAGGCTCCGCTCGAACCCGCCGGGGCCGCGTCCGACACTGCGGTAGCGCCTCCATCCGACGGGTGACGTTCCGCCCGCGAACGACCCGGCTCCTCCCCTACACTTCCCTCACGTTGGACGAGGGAGGAACCCGTGCTCACGACTCAACCCGCACGCGTCATCACCGCGGCAGTGTTTCCGCGCCGAGCCGCCATCACGGCCGCACTCGTTGTCGGCTTTGCCCTGCTCACCGCACTGATGGCTCAGATCGTGATCCCGCTGGGTTTCACGCCAGTGCCGATCACCGGACAGACCTTCGCCGTTCTGCTCGCCGGAGCCGCCCTGGGCAAGACGGCAGGCGCCGCCAGCCAAGGTCTGTACTTGATGCTCGGAGCGCTCGGCTTGCCCTTCTACGCCGAGGCCAGTGGTGGTTGGGAAGTTGCCACCGGGGCCACCGGCGGGTACTTGCTTGGTTTTGTCGCCGCCGCCTGGATGGTCGGCTACCTCGCCGAACGCCGCCAGGACCGAGTGGTACTCACGGCCATCCCGGCATTCCTCCTCGGAAGTGTGATCATCCACCTCATTGGTGTCCCCTGGCTGGCCGGCGTGCTCCAAGTGCCATGGACCCAGGCCGCAGAGTTGGGCAGTTACCCCTTCATCGCCGGTGACCTCATCAAGGTCGCCCTCGCCGGTGTGCTCCTCCCCGTCGCGTGGCATTACGTCGACCGGGCCCGATTCTCCGACTCGTAGTGGCAAACGGCGACGCCGCTCGGGTTCGCAGACTCTTCGAGGCCGATCCGTATGCCGCCGCCCTCGGGATTCGGCTCGTCAACGACGATCCCGCCACGGTCACGGTCGAAATGCCGATCACCCGCTCGCATCTCAACTTCTACGAGGTCACCCACGGGGGCGCCATGTTCAGCTTGGCCGACTGCGCGTTCTCGCTTGCGTCGAATGCCCACGGCGACCGCGCCGTCGCCGTCGACACCCATCTGGCGCTGACCGCAGGCACCGCAGAGGGCGACATCCTCACCGCAGTGGCCGAGGAGATGACCCGGGGACGGACTCTGGCCACCTACCGGATCACGGTGACAAGAGGCGACGGACGGGTGAGCGGATTGTTCACGGGAACGGTCCACGTTTCGAAACCCCTGTAGCGAGCCAACCGCGACACAGAGGGCTACGCCTCGACGTGTTCCTCACCCAGATATGCCTTGATCACGCCCGCGTTGCGTTGGATCTCGGCGGGAGTCCCCGTGGCGATCGGCACACCGAAGTCGAGCACCATGATGCGATCGGCGATGTCCATGACGAGACCCATGTCGTGCTCGACGAGGATCATGGCGATGCCGAGTTCCTGGCGGATGTCGAGGATGAAGCGGGCCATGTCCTCGGTTTCCTCGAGGTTCATCCCCGCCACCGGTTCGTCGAGAAGGAGAAGATTCGGCTCCATTGCCATCGCCCTGCCCAGCTCCACCCGCTTCTGGATTCCGTAGGGAAGCAACGCGACCGGGTAGGAACGCCAGGCCTCGATCTCGAGCAGGTCGATGATGTCCTCGACGATGGCACGGTTCTTCAGCTCTTCGTTCTTGGCGGCACCAAACCAGATGGCGCCATTCCACCACGAGACATGGGTGCGAACATGTCGCCCCAACGTGATGTTCTCGAGCACCGTCATGTGCGGAAACAGCTCGATGTTCTGGAAGGTCCGGGCGATGCCAAGATCGGCGATCTGGTCGGGTCGCATCCCAAGCAGGGACTCGCCGCGCCAGCGTATCTCGCCCTCTTGGGGTCGATACACCCCGTTGAGACAGTTGAACGTCGACGTCTTGCCGGCTCCGTTAGGACCGATGATGGCAAACATCTCCCGATCATTGACCTCGAAGGTCACCCCATCGAGGGCCTTGACCCCCTTGAACGAAAGACTGACCCCATCGAAGGTGAGCAACGGAGATTTGGCCGCGGTCATGACAGCCACCGCTTTCTGCGTTTGTAGTGTTTCACGGCGCGGAACGACTTGCGTTCGCCGCCTTCGCCGTGCAGGCCAAGGTAGAACTCCTGGACGTCTTCGTCGCGCAGCAACTTCTGGGGGTCGCCATCCATGACCACTTTGCCGGTCTCTATGATGTAGCCGAAGTCGGCGATCGAGAGGGCCATATTGGCGTTCTGTTCGATCAGCAGCACATCGGTGCCCTGCTTGTTGATGTCGACCACGATGTCGCGGATCTGCTGCACGAGCATCGGCGCCAGGCCGAGCGACGGCTCGTCGAGGATGAGCAGTTTGGGGTCGGCCATCAGTGCCCGCCCGATGGCAAGCATCTGCTGCTCACCGCCGGATAGGTAGCCGGCCGAGTCCTTGCGCCGAGTGGCCAGAACGGGGAACAGGCTCATCACGCGGTCGTAGGCAGCCTTGACGTTGGCCGAGTCCTTGTTCGTGACCGCACCGGTTCGCAGGTTCTCGTCAACGCTCATCTCGGCGAAGACCCGGCGACCCTCCATGACCTGGGCAATCCCCGACCGTACGATGGTTGAGGCGTCCTTGCCGTCGATCCGCTCCCCGTCGAGCGTGATCGAGCCCTTGGTGATGTCGCCCTCGTGGACGTCGAGCAGACCGGTGATCGCCCGCAGTGTCGTGGTCTTGCCGGCGCCGTTGGCCCCGAGCAGCGCCACGATCTGGCCGTTGCGAACCTCGATCGAGAGGCCGCGCAACACCAACACGACGTCGTTGTACACGACTTCGAGGTTGGCAATCTCCAGCATGCGGGACGGTCTCCTTCAATTGGCGGGTCCCCGGGGTGCGGCCGCAGCCGGACCCCGCGGGGTGCGGCCGCAGCCGCACCCCGGGGCCCTATGTCGTTTACTTACTCATAGCTCGTAGCAAGGCGCCGAGTACTCGAACCCTGCCGCAGCCTCGCCGACGAAGAAGTCCTTCTCCAGGAGCGAACCCGTCGTCGTGTTCTCGCCAGAAAGCGTCTGCTCGGCTCCGCCTGCGGCCGTGTAAGCCTCGAGCGACGGCTTCAGGATGGCAGACATCCGCTGCACGTACTCGTTCGGAGTTCCCGCATAGCTCTGGTTCGGCGAGGTGCCGTTGAAGTCCACCGAAGTGAGACTATTGGCCGCGGCAGCGACACCGGCCCGGGTCAGGTCGCCGTTGGCGATGGCGACCTTGAGCGCCTCGTGAACGGCAATCGACTCGTTCCAACCGATGACGAACGCATCCGAGGGACGGCGGTCCGGGTAGGCGGCCAGCATCGCCTCTTCCATGGGAGCCATACCGGGGACGTCCTGGCCCCACGGATACTGGTACGCCGACTGGTAGAAGACCTGATCCAGGATCGGGCCCACCGGCGTGTCGAGCAACCGGAAGTCGTACGTTGGTAGCGACCCGGTCCACATCCCGGTGTAGCCGCCTTGCACGGCGCCACCGAGGATCTCGGCAAACGTCGACGCATTGGTCGTGGCGAACACCCAATCCGCACCCGAGTTGACGATCTCGGTGATAACCGGTGTTTGATCCTGACCCGGGATGACGACCGCTTCACCGTCGTAGGCAATGTCGATGCCGTAGAAGTCGGCAGCCAACTTCACCCCCGCGGCGGCGTCCTGGCCGTAGTCACCCGGGAAGGTGACCAGCGCCACGCTGGTGCCACCACTCTCGTTGATGAAGTCCATCAGGTTCATGGCCTCGATGCAGTAGTTGGTGTTCTGCTCGAAAGCCAGGCCCCCGTCGAACTCCGGAATACCCCACCCGGAGTACCAGCTGAGCGGCAGGAAGAGCATGTTGTCTTCCTTGAACGCATCCAGGTTGGCGACGTTGGTCGGCGAACCGGTCGACTGCGAGATCGCTACGACCTCGTCGCGAATCTTCTCGTACTTCTCGATGTGCTGCTCGACGTTGTAGTTGGTGTCCTCGATGACGAGTTCCACGGTCCAGCCGTCGATCCCGCCCGCCGCATTCACGTTGTCCCAGTACACGGACTGGGCATCGGTGATGTCGATCACCAGCGGCGCAAAGGACCCGGTGAGGTCGGCGAGCAGACCGAGCTTGATGACCTTGTTGTCGACGTCGACGCCAAAGTCGGTCAGCATCTCGCCGCCGCTGCTTGCAGCGGTCGTCGTGGTCTCTCCGCCACCCCCGGCCGTCGTCGTGGTTTCACCGCCGCCGGCATCGGCCGTCGTCGTGGTTTCGCCACCGCCGCCATCGGCGGCAGTTGTTGTTGTCTCTCCTCCATCGTCGTCACCACACGCCGCTACGACGAGGGTGAAGGCGACGAGCATGATGAGCCAAGCGAGTTTGTGTTTCACTTGCGTCCTCCTCCTCCAGATTGCATATCCCTGTACTTTCTCTCTCCCACTCGGCGACCCGCCGAAAGGCGGCCCCGAGAGACCTTGTCAGTACGTGAAGGGCCAGCCCTTCCAGTAGTTCCTGATCTTGATCCAGATGCCGTACAGCCCGAGGGGCTCCACGATCAGGAACACCACGATCAGGACGCCAAACAGCACGATGTTGAGCTGAAAGATGCTCAGCCCCGGTCCGGCTGCCCCGGTCGACACGATGCCGAAGTCATCGGACGAGGTGGCAATGAAGATGTCGGCGATCCCCGAGAAGATCCCGCCGGTCTCGGCTTGGCCGGCCAGCCAGACCGTGAACTCCTCAACGACTCTCGGCAGCATCACCACAAAGGTCGTGCCGAGGAGCACGCCGGTGATCGTGCCGGCGCCGCCGATGAGGATGATGGCGATGAACTCGACCGAGAGCAGCAGGTTCCAGGTCTCGGGGATGAGTCGCCCGACCACCGAACCGAAAAGGGCTCCGGCAACACCGGCATAGAACGACGAGATGGCGAATGCCTGGGTCTTGCCCCGTGACTCATTGACCCCCATCACCTCGGCGGCGATGTCGCGGTCGCGGATCGCGGCCCAGGCCCGGCCCACCCTGGTTCGCATCAGGTTCTTTGCCATCAGGGCGAAGATGATCACGGCGACCAGAAGGAAGAAGTAGCTCTTCACTTCGCCGGACATCTCTTCGATGTTGACCCACGGCAGCAGGTTGATCGGCCGCAGGAACCACCACAGCGGGCCATCCTCCGAGAACGAGATCACCGGCTCCATGCCGCGCCACCAGGAAAACTCGAGCGGTGGCCAGTCGCGACCGGTGGTGGGACCACCCGCCACCTTGCCGAGGTTGCGCCACAGGTGCTCACCGATGAAGACCAGGCCGAGCGTCACGAACGCCAGGTAGAGGCCACGCACTCGAACTGCGGTGGGCGCCACCAACACCCCGACCAGGGCGGCGACGGCGCCGGCGGCGGGCAGCCAGATCCAGATCGGGAGCCCGAGACCCCAGATGGTGTTGCCGGCTTCACCACCGAGAACGACGGCGGTGTAGGCGCCGACGGCCATGAAGAAGGCGTGGCCGAGCGACACCTGGCCGGCAACACCGGTCAGCAGATTGAGCCCGAGGGCACCGACCGCAAATACCAATGCCCGATTGACGATGACGAGCCAACTCGAGTCGCCGAGGAAACCGAGCAGCGGCAGGGCAGCAAGCGGAAGCAGCGTGAGGATGATCGCGAGCAGCACCAGCGAAATCCGCTTGGTTGTCGTCGGGAACAACGACATCTCCGAGCGGTACGACGTGTAGAGGTTGGGTCGGCCTCTCATACGCGGCGGATCTCCTCTGTGCCGAAGATGCCGTACGGCTTGACCAGCAGCACGGCCATCATCAGGAGCCAGGGCACGATGCCGCTGAACCCGACACCGAGCCACGAGTATGTGAGGTAGGTGCCGGCGTAGACCTCAGCCATGCCGACGATGAGACCGCCGACGATGGCGCCGGCGATACTGTCGAGGCCACCGATCACGACCGCCGGGAAGGCGCGGAAAGCAATCAGGGCGGTGAACGGCGTGACCCCGGGAGCTCGCGGTGCGACCGATGAGACAATGCCGCCGATGGCGGCGAGCCCGGCGCCGATGGCCCAGGCGAGGGCGAAGACTTTTCCTACCGAAATCCCCTGCGCCATGGCAGCTTCCTGGTCAAAAGCCGTTGCCCGCATGGCGATGCCCATCCGGGTCCGGAAGAACCACGCCAGCCCGAGCATGGCGAGCACCGCCACCGCGATCGTGAGGATCTGGGTCTTCGAGATCGTGACGAGCCCGAGTTCGAGTGTCTCGATCCCCCACGGGTCGCCGAGGCCGCGCAGCTGGTTGCCCATGAAGTCGTTGGTGATGGTGCGGATGACGAGGTCGAGCCCCAGGGTGATCATCGCCACCGCAAAGAGCGGTTCTCCGATCATGGGGCGGATGGTGAGCCGCTCGATGATGATGCCGACCAACGCCGTTGCGGCCACCGCGACGAGCGCCGAGAGCAGCCACTGGACCGTGATCGGGAGGAAGTCGAGGAACGTACCGGGGAAATTGAGGACGGTGGCGAAGTAGACCACGAAGTAGGCGCCGAGCGCGGCGAGGGCACCGTGGGCAAAGTTGACGACCTGGGTGGCCTTGAAGATGATGACGAAGCCGAGGGCCAGCACGGCGTAGATAGCGCCCAAGGCCAAACCGCTGACGGTGGCGTTGATGAACTTCTCGATGCCGCCTTGCGACGCCACCTGCACAACGGCCATCACCGCCGGCATCAGCTAGTCGTCCCCTGCAACGTTTCGCACTGCACTCCCACCATCAATACAGACCGTCCACGAGATCCTGGAACATCTGTTCCATCGACTTGCGTTTGATCTTCTGCGTCGCCGTCAGCTCGCCGTCCTCGTGGTCGAGCTCCTTCGGGATCAAGGCGAACTTCTTGATCTGCTCGACCCTGGAGAACTTCTCGTTGGTTTCGTTGACCACACCCTGGATCAGCTCGTAGACCTCAGGCTTCTCGGAGAGGTCGCGGTACGTCGTGTAGGTGATGCTCTTGCGCAGTGCCCAGTTGCCCACGATGTCGTATTCGATACCGATCAGCGCGGTGAGGTATTTGCGTCCGTCGCCGATGACCATCGCTTCCTTGACGAACGGCGAGGTCTTCAGGCTGTTCTCGATCTCGGACGGCGAGATGTTCTTGCCCCCCGAAGTGATGATGATGTGCTTGATCCGGTCAACGATCTTCACGTGGGTGCCATCGACCCACACGCCGACGTCGCCG
The DNA here is from genome assembly GCA_963704825.1 of uncultured Acidimicrobiia bacterium. GTDB lineage: Bacteria > Actinomycetota > Acidimicrobiia > Spongiisociales > UBA5794 > CAVPHV01. Next base: position 591,607 of record CAVPHV010000017.1, on the reverse strand, counting down.
GTGCGCAGCCAACCGTCCTCAGTGAACGTCTCGGCGGTCTGCTCCGGCTTGTTCCAGTAGCCGAGGAAGTTGCCGGGGTGCTTGGTTTGGATCTCACCGGTCTCGTTGTCGATCCGCAGCCCGATGTTGGGATAGGGCTCACCGACGGTGCCGACCTTGACTCTGCCGTCGAAGTTGACCGTGGCAACGGCCGCGTTCTCGGTCATCCCGTACAACTCATAAACGGGGATTCCGAGGCCCATGAAGAAGACCAGCACCTCGGGGGCGATCGCAGCAGCTCCCGATCCCGCCCAACGGCAACGGCGCAGCCCGATCCGCTCCTTGAGCGAGCGGAAGAACAGCGGATTGCCGATGAAGTAGGCCACCCTGCTCTTCAAGGTATGGTTGCCGCCATTGGCCGTGCGCTCCCGGCCGATGACGTTGGCCAGCTTGAGGCCGATGTTGGCGATCACCCGCTTGAAGCGAGTGGCGTCCTGCAGCTTGATCAGCACGGTGGCGTGGATCTTCTCCCAAATCCGCGGCACGGCGAAGAACAAGGTCGGCTGGATCTCGCGAAGGTTGGCTTGCACCGTCTCGATCGACTCGGCGAAATTCAGAGTGACCCCGTTGCCGACCATCGTCCACGTCGAGAAGATGCGCTCGGCGACGTGGCACAGCGGCAGGTAGGTGAGGATCTCGTCGCTTGGATTCGGCTTGACGTCACCGGCAACCCTGCCGTCGCTGTTGATGACCATGTCGATGCAGAACGTCGAGTTGGTGTTGGTGAGCATGGCGCCCTTCGGCGGCCCGGTCGTCCCCGACGTATAGACGAGGGTGATGATGTCGTCGGCGGTCGCCTCCGCCATGCGCCGTTCGACCGCGCCGGCGTGTTCGGCCCGATGACGGCGTCCCAACTCCATGAAGTCATCCCAGAACATCAACCGGGGATCGTCGTAGGTGGTGAGGCCGCGGGGTTCGACGTAGAGGATGTTCACGACCCTGGGGAAAGCATCGGGTCCGGCTTCGATGACTTTGTCGACTTGCTCCTGGTCCTCAGCGAAGTGGACCCTTGCCCCCGAGTCGTTGAGCAGGTACTCGACCTCGGCCTTTGGGTTGGTCGGGTAGAGGCCGGTGGTGATGGCGCGGATCGCAACTGCAGCAAGGTCGAGCGTCACCCACTCGGGGCGATCCTCGGAGTGGATGGACACCACGTCACCGACGTCAACGCCGAGGGCGAGCAGGCCGTGCGCGGCAGTGACCACGTCATCCCAGGTCCGCTCCCAGGTGTGCTCTTGCCAGATACCGAAGTCCTTCTCGCGCATCGCAACCCCGGTCGGATTGCTCGCGGCCCAGTCGCGCACCCGAGAAGCAACAGTGGGAAAGCCCGATCCCACATCGGGCGCCCCCGGGCGGTCAATGGTCGCCGTCATCGACGCCTCCTCTCCCCACAGTGCCCTCTCGAACCCTGTGAGCCTCTCCCTCCGAACCGCCGCCGCCTGGCGGTAGCCACACCATAGAGATCCGGAACCTCGCTTGTCATGCAAAATGCCTGAACGCAGCTTCGTCCGGCAACCTCCGGTTACCGAACGATTTGCTCGCCAACGCGGCAGTGGGCCTCATACGACTGGTTTCCGGACACCGATGATGCGAAAGCGGCCGGCGACAAAGGCCGGGTCGGTCAGCGAGGCGTTGCCGGCGGGATTGGCCCCCGTGACGTGGAAATCGGAGAACGCCGCCGATTGGTTGACGAACAGACCACCCATCAGGTTGAAAGCCACAGAGACCCCGGCATCAACCGCCGCTTCCTCGGCGGCATCGATCACCGCGTCGTCGGTCGAGTACACCAGCCAGGTGATGGCGCCGTAGGCCTTCGCCGACTCGGTGGCGAGTTGGAGACTCTGTTCGGTCGAGTCGGTCGCGATCACATAGATGACCGGGCCGAACATCTCACGCATGTACGTGGATCGATCGGCGGCGTCGACCTTGACGATCACCGGGCTGCGCACCACCGCGTCGGGGAAGGTCGGATTGGGCACCGGACGCGAGTCGAGCAGCACGTCGGCATCGCCGGCCGTCGCCTCGTCGATGCGGCGCAGCGTATCGACTCCCTTGATCGCGCCGAGGATGTCGCTGGCCCTGGCCTCGTCGCCCAACAAGCCGCCGACCGCCGCAGCAAAGCCGCCGGCCACATCGTCGAACGAGATGTGCTCGCCGCCGACCTCGATGCCACCGCGCGGGATGTAGATGTTCTGGGGAGTGGTGCACATCTGCCCTGAATACATCGAGGTCGACACCGACAAGTTGCGGAACACACCCTTGAGGTCGGGCGCCGAGTCGATCACCACCGAATTGACCCCGGCCTTCTCGGTGAACACCAGGGCATCGGTGACGTTCTCCTCGAGCCAGGTGCCGAAGGCCGAGCCACCGGTGTAGTCGACCATGCCGACGGCGGGATTGGTGACGAGTTGCTTGGCGATCGGCGCCTCGGGGGTGTCGACCGCCAGCGTCACCACATTGGGATCGAAGCCGGCGTCGGCCATCACCCCGCGGGCGATCTCAACGAAGATGGCAAGCGGGAGAATCGTCCCAGGGTGCGGCTTGACGATGACGGCATTACCGGTCACCAGCGAAGCAAAGATGCCGGGGTATCCGTTCCAGGTTGGGAAGGTCGAAACGCCGATCGTGACCGCCACCCCACGGGGCTTGATCCGCCAGGTCTTGTCGATGATGAGGGGATCCCGTTTTCCCTGGGGCTTCTCCCACCGCATCTCGCCGGGGAGACGGGTCTGTTCGGCGTAGCCATAGGCAACGGCTTCGAGTCCTCGATCGAGTGCGTGCGGACCGCCCGCCTGAAAGGCCATCAGGAAGGCCTGGCCGGTCGTGTGCATCACCGCGTATGCCAACTCGAAGTTGTTCTGCGAAAGGCGGTCGAGGATCTCGAGGCAGACACCGGCGCGGGTCTGCGGGGTGGCCCGACCCCAGTCGCCCATGGCCGCCGATGCCGCAGCAACCAACTCATCGGCATCTGCAACGGGATAGGTCACATCCAGGGCGACGCCGTAGGGAGAAGACTCCGCCACCACCATCGAACCCTCCCCCGGCTGGTCGAGCTCGAAGGCCTTGCCGAGCCGATCCTGGAACGCCGCCTCGCCTGCCGCGGGAGCGTCCTCGCCGTAGGCACGCGGACTCTCGGGGTAGGGGCTCCAATAGGCGCGGCTGCGGATCGTGGCGAGCGCTTTGTCGAGGGTGCCCCTGTGAGTCTCGTAGAAGTCCATACCTAGCTCCGTTCTCGGTCGTAGCGTTTCAAGTTCGTTCCAAAAGCATGGCGATTCCCTGGCCAACCCCGATGCACATCGTCGTCAGGCCGTACCGGCTCTCACGCCGCTCCATCTCGCGGGCCGCGGTGATGACCAGACGGGCGCCACTCATCCCGAGTGGGTGCCCGAGGGCGATGGCGCCCCCGTTGGGATTGACGTGTTCGGCGTCGTCGGGGACGCCCAGCATGCGCAACACTGCGAGTGACTGGGCGGCGAAGGCCTCGTTGAGTTCGATGACGCCGATCTCGTCAAGCGTCACCCCGGTGCGCTCCAACAGCTTGCGGGTGGCGGGAACCGGACCGATCCCCATGATGCGGGGCGGCACCCCGGCCACGGCCATCGACACGACCCGCGCCACGGGAGTGAGGCCGTAGCGCTCTACCGCGTCGGCAGAAGCCACGATCGCGCTCGCGGCGGCATCGTTGATACCTGACGCGTTCCCAGCCGTGATCGTGCCGTCGGGCGGGAAGAGGGGTCGCAATGCGGCCAGCTTCTGGAGCGAGGTGTCGGACCGAGGGTGTTCGTCTGTGGCGACCACCAGCGGACCGCCTCGGCGCTGTGGCACCTCGACCGGGACGATCTCTTCTCCGAGCCGACCCGAGGCGATGCCGGCAGCGGCACGTTGTTGGCTGCGCAACGCAAAGCCGTCTTGATCCTCCCGCGACACGTCGAACTCGGCGGCCACATTCTCGGCCGTCATCGGCATCTCGTCGCGACCAAACCGGCCCTCGAGCCGAGGATTGACGAACCGCCAGCCGATCGTCGTGTCGTAGATCTCGGCAGCTCGCGAGTACGCGGATTCCGCTTTTGGAATCACCTTGGGAGCCCGGCTCATCGACTCGACGCCGCCGGCCAGGATGAGGTCCGCCTCGCCGAGCTTGATGGCCCGAGCCGCCAGGCCGATAGCCTCCATCCCCGACCCGCACAGCCGGTTGACCGTGGTGCCGGGGACATCGGACGAGAGCCCCGCCAGCAGAACCGCCATTCTGGCGACGTTGCGGTTGTCCTCCCCCGCCTGATTGGCGCACCCCATGACCACGTCATCGGTGGCGTCCCAATCGACGCCCGGATTGCGCTCCATCACCGTCGTCATCGTGAGGGCCAGTAGATCATCGGGTCGTACCGGGGCGAGGGCACCTCCCAATCGCCCAATCGGTGTTCTGATCGAGTCGCAGATGAACGCTTCGGTCATGGGACCGCCTCCGCACCGAGCGGTCGTCCTCCGACGGCCGCCCGTCGCAACGCAGCCGCAGCTCGATAGCGGTCCTCGCCGTAGAAGCCCCGCAAGATGTCGAGCACGGTGACGATCGTGGTAGGGCCAACCGCATTCGCCCACGCAATGGGGCCGGCGGGGTAGTTGGTGCCGAGCCGCATCGCGGTGTCGATCGCCGCGGGGGTCGCCACTCCGAGCGCTACTGCGTCGGCGGCGACACTGGCGAGTTGGGCGACGATTCGCATCAGGATCAGCGCGGGGGCATCGTCGACGATCGAGACGTCGAGCCCCGCCGCTTGCAGCGTCCCAACAACGGTTGCGGCCGTGGCCGGATGAGCCTGATCAGCCACCGCAAGCGCCACCCGATCCGCCGCTTCCCAATCACGCACGAGATCGATGACGGCGACCTCGGCCGACCCAAACACTGCTCCGGCGGCGAGGGCGGTGGCTGTGGCCCCAAAAGTGGGAACGAGGTGGACGCCGCCGACGATCACATGTCCGGGACCGCCGGCCTCGAGTCGGGTGACCCTGACGCCGCCGCCCTCGAGTCGGGCGACGAGTCCCTCGGCCCAGCCGAGCTCGCCGCTCACTTCAACCGTCGCCGGCGTCGGCCCGGACGCCGCCGTGGCTGGGGCTGGGTTGTCGCCACCCGCGTAGAGGAAGAAACCCCGTTCTGTCTTGCGGCCGAGGTGGCCGGCGTCGACCAACGACTGCTGGATCACGTTGGGGGCAAACCGAGAATCGTGGAACGTCTGGGCGTACACCGACTTGGAGACGGCGAGGTTGACGTCGAGACCGACCAGGTCCATCAACGCAAACGGCCCCATCCGGAAGCCTCCGGCCCCGGTGACCACTGCGTCGATGGTTGCGGCGTCGGCGATGCCCTCTCCGAGGAGGCGCAGCGCCTCGCCGTAGAAAGGCCGAGCTACTCGATTGACGATGAAGCCCGGAGTGGATGAGCAATCGACCGGCGTCTTCCCCCATGCCGCTGCGGTAGCCGCCGTCGTGGCCGCGACTTCGGGGCGAGTCGCGGTGCCGTGGACTACCTCGACGAGTGGCATCACAGGGGCGGGATTGAAGAAGTGCATGCCGACCACCCGACCGGGGTCGTCGAGACCCGCCGCGATCGCCGTCACCGAAAGCGATGAGGTGTTGGTGGCCAGGATCGCGTCGGCCGCGAGCACCAACTCGAGGCGGTGCAAGACGTCTTGTTTGATGGCAAGGTCCTCGACGATGGCCTCGACGACAAACCCTGCCGGGGCCAACTGCTCGAGGTCCCGACACGGTGTGATCCTGTCCAGCACGTCGGCCATCTCCTGAGGAGACGTCCTGCCCTTTTCGACCGACCGCTCGAGACGCGACCGCAGGTCGGCGACGGCCCGCTCGACGGCGCCCGGCACCGCATCGAACAGCAGCACCGAGTGGCCGGCGCCGGCGGCGACTCTGGCGATGCCTGACCCCATCGTTCCCGCGCCGACCACGGCGACGACAATCGCCGGGTCGAGCGGGGTGCCGGTCGTGGTCATCGGCCTTCGAACTCCGGAGTGCGCTTGTCGAAGAAGGCTCGTACCCCTTCGGCGTAGTCGGCGCTGCGTCCGGCCTCGCCTTGGAGGTCACGTTCGAGATCGAGTTGTTGGTCGAGGGAGTTGGCCGCAGACGCCAACAACGCTTGCTTGATCAGGCCGTAGCCCCTGGTCGGTCCTGCGGCGAGACGGGCCGCGGCAGCCGCGGCTTGCTCCATCAATTGGTCGTCGTCGACGGCAGCCCAGATCAAGCCCCACTCGGCCGCTTCCTGGGCCGAGAGGCGATGGGCCAGCAAGGCAAGGCCCATCGCCCGGGAGCGTCCGACGAGACGGGGCAGGAACCAAGTCCCGCCGGCATCGGGAATCAAGCCGAGGTTGGAGAACACTTCGATGAACTTGGCCGACTTGGCGGCAATGACGATGTCGCATGCTATCGCCAGGTTGGCCCCCGCTCCCGCCGCCACCCCGTTGACGGCGCACACGACGGGCTTGGGCATCGACGTGATCAACCGAATGATCGGGTTGTAGCGATTCTCGAGGGACTCGGAGAGGTCGGGTAGCGCCGCGGAACCCGAGCCGTCGGCGCTGACGGCTCGGTCCTGGAGGTCTTGCCCTGCACAAAACCCGCGGCCGGCTCCGGTGAGCAGCACGGCACGCACCGCATCGTCCCGGGCGGCCGATTCGAGGGCGTCACGGAACGCAACGAGCATGTCCACCGTGAACGAATTGAGCTTGTCGGGACGATTCAGGGTGATGGTGGCCACGCCGTCCCCAACCTCGAACAAGATGGCGGACTCGGTGCCGCTCGATGTGGTCACGTGTGCTCCTCCATCCCCTCAGCCGATTCCATTTGTGACGAACTCGAACATGCGTTGCGAAATCTCGTTGGGATCGTTTGGGCCTCCCGGCCGGTACCACCGGTCGAGCGCATTGAGCAGCGAGAGAACCAGGATCGCCATCAGCGTCGGATCGCGGTCGGCGCTGAAGATTCCGGCGTCCACTCCATGCTCGATGATCCGGCGATACGTCTGCTCGTAGCGGTCGCGCATCTCGAGCACGACGGTACGTTCCTCGGGCGGCAAGAACCGGGCCTCGTTGAGGAACGTCCTGGCCTCATCGAGGTGATCGACGATGATCTGCACATGGCCGCGGATCAGCAGCCGGAGCTGCTCGGCGGGGTCGGCATCGGTCCCCAGCACCTCATCGGCGAGGTCTTGGAACATCGATCCGCCGCGGCGGATGACTTCGACGAGCAGTTCGTTCTTGCCGTCGATGTGCGAATACAGCGACGAGCCGAGCAGCCCGAGTTCATCCCCGAGGTCGCGCATCGAGGTGCCGTGGAAGCCCCGCTCGGCAAACAGCCGCCCGGCGGCGCGCACCACGTCTTCTTTGGAGTGCTGGGGCCGACTCACCGCCACAACTGACCTCGGCGCGCGGCGTCAATCGGGGTGGCGGCGCGGCTCGAGTCGCTCGCTCGGGGCGAACTCATCGACACCGCACCTTGCACCCTCGAACCTCCCTCGCCGACCAACGACCGTTCGTTCGCCGCTCAAATCGGGAGCATACGGCCCCGCGGCGCGGCGCGTCAACAGGCCGGTACCCTCCCTGGTGTGGACGACAACAAGCTGGCCGCATTGACCGCCGACCCAACCGCCTACCTCTCCGACCCCGACCCGATCGCCCGTCGTCTGGCGGTTTCGGCGTCATTCGGAAGGGCCGCCAATCCCGCCGTGTCGGCTCAGTTGGTTGAGTTGCTCGCCCACGATCCTGAACCGCGGGTCCGGGCCGAAGCTGCCGAAGTCCTTGGAGCAGCGGGACCAGCTGCCCTCGAACCGCTGATGGCCGCCACATCCGACCCCGACCCCATCGTGGTAGAAGCCGTAGCTACCGGCCTCGGCGAGCTGGAAGATCCCGCTGCCGTTCCCTGGCTGATCGAAGCGGCACGCACCAACGGCGATCGGCTGGTGCGCGAGGCGGCCGTCGCCGCATTGGGCGCCACCGGCGACCCGAGGGCCCTGCCGGTGCTGCTCGACCTCGTTGCCTCAGGGCCCCCTCAGGTCAGACGTCGTTGTGTTGTTGCGCTGACGGTGTTCGATGGCGACGAAGTCGAAGCCGCCATCAGAGCAGCAGCAGTTGATCGCAACCCGATGGTTCGTGAGGCGGCCGAGATGGTGGTCGGCCGCCCGACTCCGGGTTGGACGGCGCTCGGAGTCGGCGAAGGACTTCCGGCCGAGGAGGAGACGGCGAGCACGACACCAACCGAGTCGACGCAAGCATAAGTGGAAGCAAGATCGATCCAGCCATCGATGTTCTCGGGGTGCGCTTGAACTGCTCGCCGGCGCCGTATCACTCAGCGGCGTGTTCGTGATCCTCCCGGACCCATTCGGCGCCACCGGGCCAGTGCTCCTTCTTCCAGACCGGGACGCGCTTTTTCAGTTCGTCGATCAGGTAGCGACCCGCCTCGAAGGCCTCGGCGCGGTGCGGCGACGCCACTGCTACGGCGACACTAGATTCCCCAACCCCGAGGCTCCCGACCCGGTGAACAACGGCAACCCGCGGCACCGGCCACTTCTCCATGGCTTCCGAAACGATCTCAGCCAGCTTGGACTCAACCATGCCGTCATACGCCTCGTACTCGAGATGGGTGACCTCCCTCTTGCCCTTCGAGTGATTGCGGACCGTCCCCAGAAACAGCACGACTGCGCCGCACTCTGGAGCGCCGACGAAGTCGAGCAGCATGGCGGTGTCGATCGGGTCGGCGGATACCGCCACCAGCACCGCGGGTTCTTGCTGTGATAGGTCCTTCGAGGTCATACAATCCCTTTCGTGGACAACACTAACTCCGAGCCGTTCGGTCCCCTTTCCGAGCCCATCCCCGAGATGGCCGAGAACGTCCCCGCCACCCCACCGGCGGGGGCCACACCAGGACGCGCCCACACGCTGCCGCCCGGGGCCGGACAAGCGATCGGCCCCGCTCCGGTTGCCTCAGGGCCCTCGCTGCCCCGGCCGGCCTCGGCTAGCGAACCGTGGCGGCCCGGAGGAGGCATCTACGGCCACACCGCCGAGGTGCGCCGTGAACCACTCACCGGAGGGTTTGGTGCTCCCCATGCGGTGTCGCGACCTGCCTACGTCTACCCCGTCCAGCAAGCTGCTCATGCACCACGACGGCGCTGGCCGATCGTCCTGGGATCCGTGTTCGGGGGCATCCTCGGCGCCGCCCTCATGGTGGGATTGCTGCTCGCCATAGGAGTGCTCGGCGATGACGAACCCCAAGCGGTGCCGACCACCGGGCAACCGACGGTGGTCGAAGTCACCGAGATCGTCGCCCAAGACGGGGGCCTGACCACCGCTTCCGCCGTAGGTCTCAAGGTCGTCCCATCCATCGTCACCGTTGAAATCGGTACCACGGCCGGCGACGGAGTCTTCGAAGCCCTCGCCAAGGGCTCGGGTGTGGTCCTCAGCGCCAACGGCGAGATCGTCACCAACGACCACGTCATCCAGGGCGCCGATGAGATAAGGGTCGTTCTCCAAAATGGCCGCATCTACCCAGCTCAACTCCGCGGCACCGACACCCTCACCGACCTGGCCATCCTCACGATCGATTCAACGGATCTGGTGCCCATCGAACTCGGCGCCACGAGCACTCTCGTCATCGGCGATGACGCCATTGCAATCGGCAACCCACTCGGGCTCCAAGGAGGCGCATCACTCACCGTCGGCGTGGTCTCGGCATTCGACCGTGAAGTGACGGTCGCCGAGGGTGCCAACGGTCGGCTCTACGGCATGCTGCAGACCGATGCGCCGATCACCCGCGGCTCGAGCGGTGGAGCGCTGGTCGATGCCCAGGGACGGCTGATCGGCATCACCACCGCCATCGGGGTCAGCGACGCGGGCGCCGAGGGAATTGGATTCGCCATTCCGGTTGAACTGATGACCCGAATCACCGACGAAATCCTGGAAACCGGAGGCGTCCGCCATGCCTTCCTCGGGGTGAGCCTGCAGAATCACTTCGACGACCAAAACGGCTCGAAGGTCCCCGCCGGAGCGACCATCACGAGTATCGAACCCGACACCGGAGCCGATGCCGCCACCTTGGACGTGGGCGATCGCATCATCTTCATCGACACCAACGCCATTGTCACCGGCGAGGATGTGGTCAACGGATTGCGCCGCTATCGCGTCGGCGACACGGTGAAGCTCACCGTGGTCCGCGATGATCAAACCATCGTCGTGGACGTCGTGTTGGGCGAAAGGCCGGATGATCTGCCATGAGCGACAACCTCTTCGAACAACTCTTCGAACTCTTCCAGACGCCGGGGCCGATCAATTGGCGACTGGCTCGCGAAGTGACCAAGAGCCTCGCCGGCTCACCGGAACCGATTGAGCCGCTGCTCGCCGAGGAGTACCTCGAGCTGGCGCTCGCCGCCCAACTCCGCCTCGCCGAGGCCAGCCCGCTCGATGTGGCGGCTACACCGACTCCCGACCCGATCGATCGGGCCGGCTGGGCGGAACAGAACCAGCAGTCGTTCCGGTATCTGGTCGAGCCCCTCAGCGACAAGTTCGACGGGATCGGTGGAATGGGCGGGATGGGTGGAGCTGCCATGGCCGGGATGCTCCAGCCGCTGGGTCCGGCAATCCTCGGCATGCAGGCCGGCTCGATGATCGGCTTCATGAGCCATCGGGTGCTCGGCCAGTTTGATGCCGGTTTGCCCCCGCTCGACCATGAACATCTCTACCTCGTCATTCCCAACGTTGAGGCATTCGCCATGGACGAGGGACTCGACGCTCGCCAGGTCAGGTTGTGGGCCACGATGCACGAGATCGCCTACTCCGTGATCAGCGGCGTCCCGTGGCTGCGGGACCGCTTTGTTGCCGCCATCACCGACTTCTTCGATGACGTCGAGTTCGACCCGACCGCGCTCACCGAAAAGCTGGGGGCTCTCGAAGACCCCAGCCAGCTGGAAGATGCGTTCTCCGGGCCCGGCACCATGGCCTCACTGCTCGGCGGCGAGCGAGCCCCGGAGAAGGTGGCCGCGGTCCAAGCCCTGACCGCTTTCATCGAGGGTTACGGCGACTATGTGGTCTCCCTCGCCGGCGACGTCGTCCTCCCCGATCAGGACCGTATTGCCGCTGCCTACGCCCGGCGTCGTTCCGAACCCGATCAAGCTGAACAGTTCCTCCAGCAACTCGTCGGCTTGGAGCTGCAGCGAGAGAACGCCGCGGACGCCGCTCTGTTCTGCGTCGAGGTGGCACGGCGCTGGGGCCCCGAGTCGCTCGAGGAAGTCTGGGAAGGTCCCGACCAGCTGCCAACCCTCGATGAGATCAGGGACCCGGTCGGCTGGGCCGCCAGGGTTCTGCTGTAGCTTCGGCTATCTGCCCGGCCCCGGGCTGGTAGCTGCTCCGAAGCCGCTAACTTCGCGGGAAGAGATTGCCACTGAAAGGAACCGTCATGTCTGTTGCCGTCGGCGATATCGCCCCCGGGTTTGAGCTCCGCGATCAGGACAAGAATCTGGTATCGCTCGAGAGCCTGAAGGGCTCCAAGACGCTGCTGGTTTTCATCCCGTTCCCGTTCACCGGGATCTGCGACGACGAGACCTGCGCCATCAGGGATCAGCTCGCCGCCCTCAACGCACTCGACGCCAACGTCGTGATCATCACCGTCCACGGCGTCCCCGTCGCCAAGAAGTGGGCCACCGAGAACGGTTTCGAATTCCCCGTGCTCTCGGACTACTGGCCCCACGGCGTGACCGCCCAGGCCTACGGCGCCTTCAATGAGGCAACCGGGTCCGCCAATCGCTACACGTTCGTGCTCGATACTGACGGCGTGGTGCGCGAGATCATCAACACCGATTCACTGGGGACCGCCCGCGAGTTCGATGCCTACACAGAGGCGCTCGCCGGATTCTGAGTCTTGGGCCTGAAGCCGGGCTATTGGAGTTCGTCGCTCAAGGCGGCGTGGGTGTCGCCGGGGAACTCGGCAGTGATGACGTAGGCCACGTTCTCGCCGATGTTGACGGCGTGATCGCCGATACGCTCGAGGAAGCGGCCAACTTTCGAGAGCTGAATCGCCGTTTCGAGACCGATCTGCTCGGAAACCAGGCCGATCTCGGTGTAGTACCGACCGACCAGGTCGTCGAGGACGTCATCTTGGGCATCGAGGGCCGTTCCTGCCACGGGGTCCATGTCGGCCAACGCATCAACACCTGCGGCAAAGAGCGCGCTGCACTCCGTGACCATTTGGTTGAGCAACGCCACGAGTTTGGGCAACTGGGGCAACCCATGTTCCCGGTCGGCGATGTTGGCGCAGTTGACCGCGAGGTCACCGGAGCGCTCGATCTCATACAGAATCCGTGTCGTTGAGACGAGGAAGCGCAGGTCGCCTGCCACCGGCTGTTGTCGGGCCAGCGTTTCGAAAGTGAGCTTCTCGAGTTCGGCGTAGAGCCGGTTGACCTCACTATCGGCATCAATGACGGTGGGAATCAGATCTAGGCGGCCCTCGAGCATGACATCGCCGGCGCGCCGCACGTTCTCGGTGACCAGCGAGCCCATATGGACCATGCCGCGCTTGATCTCGTCGAGCGTGTCGGAGAAGTGGTGGCGGGTCTCGTCGAGCGGGAGTGGCGCGACGGCGTCAACGGGCTCCGGGGGAGTTGCGTCAATGGTCATTCGTCCTCCTAGCCGAACCGGCCGGTGATGTAGTCCTCGGTCGCCTTGACGGCGGGGTTCGTGAAGATCTTGCCGGTCTCGTCGAATTCTACGAGGTGCCCGGTGCGCTGGCCACGTTCGTTGAGTTCGACGTTGAAGAACCCGGTACGGTCACTCACCCTGGCGGCCTGCTGCATGTTGTGAGTGACGATGAGGATCGAGTAGTCGGCCTTGAGCTCCTGCATCAGTTCCTCGATCCGAAGCGTAGCGATGGGGTCGAGCGCCGAGCAAGGCTCATCCATCAACACAACGTCGGGGCTGGTGGCGATGGCCCTCGCGATGCAAAGCCGCTGTTGCTGGCCGCCGGACAGGGCCAGGGCAGACTCCTTGAGCTTGTCCTTGACCTCATCCCACAGCGCCGCCTTGCTGAGCGACTCCTCAACCAGTTCGTCCATGTTGCCTTTGAACCCGGCGATCTTCGGCCCGAACGCCACGTTCTCGTAGATCGACTTCGGGAAGGGATTGGGCTTCTGGAACACCATCCCGATGTGGCGGCGAACCTCGACGGGATCGATGGCCGAGCCGTAGAGGTCGATGCCGTGGTATTCGATCGTGCCCTCGACCCTGGCGATCTCGATGAGGTCGTTCATCCGGTTGAAACAACGCAAGACCGTTGACTTCCCGCACCCCGATGGTCCGATGAAGGCCGTGATCTGGTTCTTGCCGATCGGTAGCGTGACGTCCTGGACCGCGCGAAAGTCGCCGTAGTAGACGTTGAGGTTCTCGACATCGAAGATCGCCGGCGGAGCCGCGGTGGCGTCTTCGCTCACCGGATCAACATCGGTGTCCGGAGCGTCGGGGGCGCTGGTGGTGTCCATGTCTACTTCACTTCCGTTCATATCTGTCGCGCAAAATGATGGCGATGCCGTTGATCGTCAATAGAAACACCAAGAAGACGATGATGGCCGCCGACGTCAGTGCCACAAACTCCTGCTGGGGCTGACGGGCCCAGTTGTAGATCACGATGGGCATGGCGGTATACGGCTCGTCAAACAGATACTCACCGACCCCAGCCCCGGACGCATTGCTGAAGAACAGCGAGAGCACAGCCCCGGCAAGCAGCAGCGGCGCCGACTCTCCGAAGGCGCGGGCAATCGTGAGTACGGCTCCGGTGAAGATGGCAGGAAGCGCCACCGGGAGCACGTGATGGCGGATCGTCTCCCACTTGGTGGCTCCCACCCCCATCGAAGCTTCACGCAGCGCCTGGGGCACAGCGCGCAGTGCTTCAGCGGTTGTGATGATCATGATCGGCAGCACCAGGACCGCAAGGGTGAGCCCGCCCGTCACCAAGGTCCGGCCCCCGGTGAACCCACCCATGAACTTCACGAAGACGGCAAGACCCAGCAGGCCGTAGACGATCGATGGAACCCCGGCGAGGTTGCGGATGTTGGCGTCGATGAACCTCGTCGTCTTGGTATTCGGGGCGTACTCCTCCAGGTACACCGCGGCCCCAACACCAAAGGGGAACGCAACCACGATCACAAACCCGGTGAGGATGAGCGAACCGATGATCGCCTGAAAGATGCCGGCGTCGGCTGCATCAGGAGAGAGCCGGCTCGTCACGAAGTCGAACCCGCGGTCGGCCAACACGCTGAAACCGCTCGAGAACACGGCAACCAGCAGCGTGGCCAGGATGAGCAAGCCGGAGAGCAACGACACCAGCAGGGCAAAGGCGACAAACTGGTCGAACCAGCTGATCTTCTTGCCCTCGAGAGAACGGCGCACCAAGGCGGTGGTGTCGACGGTGATGTCTCGTGTAGCCAACCCAGGCTCCTCAGTAGCGCTGACGGAATCGACGGACGACGCTGTTGCTCAGGAGGTTCAGACCCAACGTGAGGATGAAGAGAACGATCCCAACGAAGAACAAGCTCTGGAAGGCTGCCGACGACCCGGTCACTTGATCCGAGCCGATGGCGAGCTGCGCCATGCCACCGGTCATGGTGAGCCCACCGTCGAGCGGGGAGATGTTCATGATGCCGTTGGTTCCGGCGGCGAGCGCCACAATCATGGTCTCGCCGATAGCCCGCGATATCGCCAGGATGATCGCCGCCATGATGCCGGATAGCGCGGCGGGTACCACGATCCGCAGGCTCGTGTGCCACCGCTTTGCCCCAAGCCCGTAGGAAGCCTCACGCAGCGAGGTCGGCACCGCCCGCATCGCGTCCTCGGACACCGACGCCACCAGCGGAATCAGCAGGACCCCTACCGCAAGGCCGGCCGCCAGAAAGTTGCTGTTGGCTGCGTCACTGAAGATCGCCTTCACCACGTTGGGCGTGATGAAGGTCAGCGCAAAGAAGCCGAGCACCACGCTGGGGATCCCGGCGAGTACCTCGAGCGTGGGCTTGAGGACTCGCCGCACCCGGGGGCTGGCGTACTCGGAGAGGTAGATCGCCGAACCAAGACCGAGGGGAACCGCAAACACCATGGCAATGGCTGAGACGATCAGGGTGTGCACGATCAGGGCCATGATCTGATACCGGCCCCTGCGGGGGAACCACCCGTCGGCCGTCAGCGAGCGCAAGCCCGTCTCCGGGTCGGAAGCGATGTCGGACAGAAACGCCCACGCCTGGCCCGCGAGCGACAGAACGATGGCGATCGTGATGAAGACCGATACGGCAGCTGCGGCAAAGAAGACCCACCGCACCCTGCGCTCGCGCCTGAGCCTGCGGCGATCTCCGGTGAGATCGATCGGCGTGTCGGTGTCGGTGGCTAGTGCCATGAAATGTTGATCCTAGGAGCGTTGGAGTGGGGGTGGGCCGAGGCGAAGTGTGCCCCGGCCCACCCGTCGCTGGAGCCTATGGCTTGGCGGACGTCCACGCCTCCCGCGTTCCGTCCATCTCGCTGGACGGCAGCTGCACGTACCCGGCCTCCGACACGAACGCCAGGCCCTCATCGCTGAGGTAGTAGTCCACGAAAGCAACGAGGTCTGCCCGGTTGGCGAGATCGTTGGTCTTGACGTAGATGAAGAGCGGACGAGACAGCGGATACTCAAAACTCGCGATCGTTTCCGCCGTGGGCGCCACGCAACCCGACTCGCCGTCGTCGACCTCAATGGCCTTGAGCGAGGCGGCGTTCTCCTCGTAGAAGGCAAACCCGACCCAGCCGAACGAGGTGGCGTCATTGGCGATGTTGTTCACGATCACCTGGTCGTTGGCCTCGGCGTTGTAGTCGACCCGCGTCTCTGCGCTCTGGCCGCGCTCATCGGCAATATCGGCGATGACCAACTCGACAAACGTGTCGTAGGTGCCAGATTCATCGCCGGGAGCGGTGATCACGAGTGGTGCGGCAGGGTACGGAGCGTGGCTGGCGCCAAGCTCGGCGCCAAGGCTGTCGGCGTCGTTCCAGTTGGCGAAGCCCTCGGACTCGGGGCCGACGATGGCGTACATGTCGTTGAAGTCGAGGCAGGTGACGGCGGAGTTCTCGGGAGACGTGACCACCGAGATCCCGTCGGTGGCGATGTGGAGCTCGACATACTCAAT
Source organism: uncultured Acidimicrobiia bacterium (assembly GCA_963704825.1). GTDB lineage: Bacteria > Actinomycetota > Acidimicrobiia > Spongiisociales > UBA5794 > CAVPHV01. The sequence goes on along the minus strand of CAVPHV010000017.1, from coordinate 575,391 downwards.
GCCGTTGGCCGCACAATCCTCGGCTTCCGAATCCTTGATGGCGCGCGAGGCATCCGAGATGTCGGTCTCACCGGCACAGAACCGGGAGAAACCATCACCCGTCCCGGGGCCTTCCACGGTCGTCGCCACCGTGTCGTCGATAGCCTCGTACGCCTGGCCGACGCGTGCAGAAATCGGCTCGACCGTGGACGAACCAGAAATGATGATTCGCCCGAATTCGCTTTCGTCGGCCGACGAAGAGTCGCCAGAAGACGAAGAGTCGTCGTCATCGCCGCACGCGGCGACGACAAGCACAAAGGCAAGCAACAACAGCGCCCAAGCCCGCTTGTTGGTAGACATGGATGTGGATCCTCCACTAGATGAACAGCGTTCAGCCGGGCGCAGCGGCCCGATTGTGCAAGAACGTACGAGGGTGAGATGACCCCGATTGCGCCCCAAGGTGAACTGAAGGTGAACTCTTGAAGCCCTTCTGGCACAGGGGCTGCGACTCGCGGGGGCTCCTATAGTCGCCCCATGGTCGTTGTTGTTGTAGCCCTGGTCATCATTGTTGCCGCCCTGGCGGCCTTGCTGTGGCGCTCCAACCGCAGTGCAAGCCAGCAGGCGAACGCCATCTCTGCAGCACTGAGCCGAGGCGGAATGGCGTCATCAGGGAAGCCCCCGGCGGCGGCGATCGACGCCGCATTCGGCGAGTTGGAACGGCGGACCACGGATGCCGAACGCACCGCTCGCCGAGACATCAACGCGCTTCAGGCTGCTGAGTTCGGCGTGGTCATCGTCGATGCCGCCGGTGAGGTCGCCTTCGCCAACGTCGCGGCCGAGCGCTACCTCGGCGCCCGCCACGGCGACGCCGTCGCCGAGATCCGAATCCGCGAGATGATGAAGCAGGTAGCCACCGAGCGACGCGCCATCCGTCGCGAGGTCGAGGTCTACACGCCAACGCGTCGCCAGCTCGGCCTTCATGCCGTTCCGATCGACGACGCCGAGAGCGGACCAGGGGGTGTCGTGTTCGTTGAGGACCTCACCGAACGACACCGTGTCAACGCCATCCGTCAGGACTTCGTCACCAACGCCAGCCACGAACTGAAGACGCCACTCGGTGCCCTCAGCGTACTGGCCCAGACCCTGGCAGACGCCGACGAACCGGAGGTACGACGACGCCTCGCCGGTCGGCTCGAGGGTGAAGCGGGCCGGATGTCCCGGCTCATCGATGACATTCTCGATCTGGCTCTCGTCGAAGGAGACCCCTACTCCCACCATCCTGTCGCGGTCGATGCGATCCTCAGCGAGGCGGTGCACCAGGTGTCGGTCTCGGCGGACCAATACGGCGTCAGCATCGAAACCAAGATCGCCGGAGATGATGTCCAGGTTGCCGGCGACCGCCGCCAACTGGTGTCGGCCATCGCCAGCCTGTTGGAGAATGCGGTCAAGTACACCCATGTGCTCGACCCCTACGCCGGCGGCACCGTGTGGCTGCGAGCAATCTCCGACGACAAAACGGCGACGTTCGAAGTCGAGGATCACGGCATCGGCATTCCCGAGCAGCATCAGCAACGGATCTTCGAGCGCTTCTATCGTGTAGACCGAGCCCGCAGCCGAGAAACCGGCGGCACCGGCCTCGGGCTGGCGATCGCCCGCCACGTCGCCCGCAATCACGGCGCCGACATCGACGTCGACTCCACTCCCGGAGTCGGCTCCACGTTTCGCTTTAGGCTCCCCCGTTGGAAGGGTTGAGGTGCTCAACGTCCTGATCATCGAAGATGAACCCGCCTACGTGGATGCGCTCGAAGTCTCGCTCGCCCGCGAGGGCTTTGCCATCACGTCTGCCGACGACGGCCGAGAGGGGTTGACGGCCTTTCGCAATGGCAACCCCGATTTGGTGCTGCTGGACCTCATGCTCCCCGGCATGAATGGGCTCGATGTGCTGCGCCGGATCCGCGCCGAATCTGAGGTCCCGGTGCTTGTCTTGTCCGCCAAAGACAGCGAATCCGACGTCGTCACCGCACTGGAACTGGGGGCAGACGACTACCTCACCAAGCCGTACTCCGTGCGCGAATTGATCGCTCGCATCCATGTCGCGATTCGTCGTAGCGCATCGGCCGCAGATGACGACGAGGGCATCTTGGCGGCCGGCAACACCGTCCTCGACCCGAGCCGCTACCAACTGCGCGTCGACGACACCGAGTTCGACTTGCCCCGCAAGGAGTTCGAGGTGATGCGCAAGCTGATCCGCCGACCCGGCAGGATCGTGACCCGCGATGAGCTGCTCGAGGACATCTGGGGCTACGGATGGACCGACTCGAAAACACTCGATCAACACATCCGCCGGCTGCGCCGCAAACTGGAAACGGCAGAATCCTCGACCGAGATCACCACGGTCCGCGGCGTGGGCTACCGGCTCGACCCGTAGGCTCGCAACACCGGATACCCCCACTTCACCGGTAGGCTCGCCGGCAATGAAAAATCGCACTCTCTTGCCACTCATCGCCCTCGTCCTACTGGCCGCGGCCTGCACGTCGCAATCCGACTCGACGACCACAACGACCTCGGTTGCACCGGGTAGCACCGAGACCACCGCGGTGCCGTCCACCACGTCCGAGGACGGCACTTCGACCACGACGGCTGGTATCGCAACGGCCGGGTATGAACCGCGGTTCGAGGAGGGCGACTGCGCCTTCACCCCGCCCCTCGGTCACGATCCGACCTGCGGCTCCCTGGTCGTGCCGGAGAACCGCGATAATCCGGACGGACCGGAGGTCGAGGTTGCCGTGGCGGTGTTCCCGTCGACGGCCGACACGCCGGCGAGCGACCCCATCGTCTATCTCGAGGGCGGCCCCGGCGGCAACATCCTCGAAGCGTTGCAGTTCGAATTCGACAACCGGTTCGGGCCTTTCCTCGCCGAACGCGACGTCATCATCTTCGACCAGCGAGGGGTGGGCTACAGCATGCCGAGCCTCGACTGCCCGGAGTTGCGGGAGCTCCAGATCGAACTGTTGGACGACGCGTTGACCGCTGAGGAGTACAACGACGCAGAGGCACCGGCCGTCGCCGCTTGCCAGAGCCGACTCGCCGACGAAGGCGTCGACCTTGCGGCCTACAACAGCGAGTCCAACGCAGCCGACGTGGCCGACCTGCGGATTGCCCTCGGAATCGACGAGTGGAACCTCTACGGCATCTCCTACGGCACCCGGCTGGCGCTCACGACCATGCGCGACCATCCCGAGGGCATCCGCAGCGTGATCCTCGATTCGACCCTCCCCCTTCAAGCAGACCTCTATGTGGAAGGCCCGGCCAACGCTCAGCGCTCCTTCGATACCTTCTTCGCCGGGTGCGAGGCGGATCCAGACTGCGCCGCCGCGTTCCCCAATCTGGAGACCCGTTTCTACACCCTCGTCGATCAGTTCAACGCCGCCCCGATCGACATCGAGATCGACAATGCTCTCACCGGCGAGACCTACCCCGGCAAACTGCGCGGCGACGACATGGTGGGATTGCTGTTCCAAAGCCTCTACAGCGAACAGGTCTTCCCCATCGCCCCCGACATCATCGCCGACGCCGAAGACGGCGATTACTCCGGCCTATCACGCCTCGCCTCGATCGCCTTCGTCAACGGTGACTTCATCACGGCCGGCATGTATCTGTCGGTGCAGTGCAACGAAGAGGTGGCCTTCACCACGGCTGCCGCTGCCGAAGAGTCGGCTGCGGCCTACCCAGAGGTTGGGGCCATCTGGGCCGATGCCGACGGCGAGTTCGCCGATTGCGACATCTGGGGCGCAGGAACGGCAGACCCGATCGAGAACGAAGCGGTCGTCAGCGGCATTCCAACGCTCGTCGTAGCCGGAGAGTACGACCCGATCACGCCACCTTCGTGGGGTGCGCTCGCCGCCGAGACCCTCGACATCTCGTACTTCTACGAGTTTCCCGGACTCGGACACGGTGTCACCACCGGTGACGAATGTGCCCAGGCAATCGCGCTCGAGTTCCTCGCCGACCCGACGGCCGAGCCAGACAGCACGTGTGTTGCCACCCTCGGCGGTCCCGAGTTCTACATTCCGGGCGCTCCGGTCGAGGTCACCTTGGTGCCGTTCGAGGTCGACTTCTTTGGCGTGACCCTCGCCAGCGTGGCGCCCGAGGAGTGGACCGATCAGGGGTTTGGGGCCTACACCGCTCCCGGCCTCGGCGACTCCGGCATCGTGCAGCAAGCGTTGCCGTCCGGCTTCATCACCACCGAGGCCCTTGCCGAGACATTCGCAGACCAGTTCGGGCTCGAAGGTGACTGGGAAATCTCGACCTACGAAGAAGCCCGCGACTGGACGATCTACACGGCAGAAGATGCCGGGTTGATCTACGACATCGGCCTCGCCGAGGATGACGACATCATCCTGGTCGTGGTCCTGATCTCCACCCCCGACCCCCACGACGACTATTACGAGTTGGTATTCATCCCTGCGCTCGAAGCGGTGCAGGCGACGCAATAGGCCGCCGAGCTGCGCTCGGTGCCGGGTGCGTAGGGCTCGCTTCGCTCGCCCGGTACCGGGTCTCGGGTGCCGGTCAGAGCGATGGTTCTGTTGTCGACCACTGGCCACGTTTGTTGTCGACCGCGTGATGATGGACGGCGGCCATGCGTCCGCCGCGGAACCCCGGCATCTGGCACCCCGCCCTTGGCCTGTGGCGCCGGGAAGGTGGACCACTCGCCCCCGCAGACCAACCCGAGGTCGAAGACCCGGTACCCGGCACCTGTGGGCGGGTTCGGCCTACCCGAAGATCCCGCGCCACAGGCGGGAAATGAAGTTGCCCCTGCCCTTGGGTTGCGGGAGTTCCGCGAGGACTTGCTCGAGGTGGTCTGGGGGAAGGTCGCCGACCAGTAGGTAGGCCGTTTCGCCTTCCCAATAGATCCAGATGCCGTCCGGCGAGACGAGCCTGCGGTACTCGCTGCCGCCTACCTCTACGACGGCCGCATCGTCGAATCCGCCGAGACGGGTCCCTTCGGGCAGCTCGAAGATCGAGAAGTAGAACAGCCCATCGGTGTAGAAGGCGTGAACGCTGTCGTTGGGTCCCGCGTACGTATCTGCCCGCCGGTACCCGGCCACCGTCGCCGGCAAGCTGATTGCCTGGGTGGGCAACATGACTTCGTACTCGTCGTCGGCGCCTTGCGCCGCCACATAGGGAGCCGGGTTGGCATCGAAGTCCAGCATCGTCGAGTAGCGGAACAGCGCGCCGTCGCCGCCGTAGACCTCGGTGGCCAGCGGCGCCGACGTTTCGACATCGAGCACGATGGTGGCTCGCTTGGCATCACCCTCCCAAACCACGATCCGAACCGCATCGCGTCCCAATCGGCGCACCGGCTCCGGTTGGTCCATCGTGTAGCGATCGCTCAATGCCGATGACGACCACTCCGGGATGACGACTCCGCCGCCGGGAGCCCCGGCCAGCTTGCCGTAGCCGACGATCGACTCGCCACCGTTGACCGTCATGGTGTCGCCGGTATGGATGACGGTGAAAATCTCGGCTTGCGACTCGCCATCCCAGATCGTGACGACAATCCGACGACCGCCGTACTCGGCTTGCTCAGCCTCCCGCAGGTAGTTGTCCAGATCCTCGGCGGCGATTGCCGGCACCGCGGTGGCTGCCACGGCGAGCGTCACCAGGGCGGCCGTCACGAAGAGGCGTCGAGCCGCGCTCATGGTTCGAGCCCCACGGGTCCGACCGCCGGGATAACCGTGAAGCCGGCCTCCACCGAGGCTCGCGCCACGTGCTGGTTGGTGAACGTGTCGAGGTCGATCGTCGTCTCCGGCGTCGAATTTGCGGCAACACCAACGGCGATGACCGCAGCCGCGGCGACACCGGCCGCCAGTGCGACCGCCCGCCCCCGCCGCCCGTGGTGGCGAGCCTCCCGCTGCTCCCGACGCAATTCGATCAGCACCGGCGGCTCGAGACCCGGCAGGGATCGGATTGCGGTACGAGCGGCATCGAGTTCATGGAGTTCGTCGCGGCATTCTTCGCACGTCTGCAGGTGGCTGAACACCAGTGTCTGCTCTTCCGTGGGAAGTTCACCGTCGAGATAGGCCGACAGCTCGGGGCCGAAGTGGAAGGACGGTGCGAGTCTCTCCGGTACCTCGAGCCGCGGCAACGTTCGCACTGCGGCTCGTGCCTCTTTCAGATGACGGAACTCGAGGATGCAGTCGGTACATCCGCCGAGGTGCTCGACCACATGGTCGAGTTCACCGGGCTGGAGTTCGCCATCGAGATAGGCCGACATCAACTCACCGATATCGCAAGGCGACGGAGTCAAACCGGCCACGTCAGCAACTCCCTCAGCATCTTGCGCCCACGGTGGATGCGGCTGCGAACCGTGCCGACCGGTGAATCGATGGCTGTGGCGATCTCCTCGTAGGTGAGGCCAACGACGTCGCAGAGCACAACACACTCACGGAACTCGATCGGCAGCTTGAGTAGGGCGGATTGGACATCCTCGGAGAGGCGAACGGAGGCGAGCACCTCGTCGGGAGAGGGACTGGGGGCCAGGGCAACCCGGTCATCGTCGGGTAGCGCAGTGGTCGGTCTGCGCTGGTTGCGTCGCACCCCATCGAGGAATGCGTTTCGGGTGATTCGCCACAGCCAGCCGTCGAAGGAGCCCGGGGTGTAGCTCGCCAGACCCTTGCGAACCCGCAGCAGTACCTCTTGGACCAGGTCGGCGGCATCGTCCGGATTGCCGGTGAGCCGGTACGCAAAGTTGTAGATCTTTCGCCCATAGTTTCGCGCCACGTCTTCCCATGTTGGGATTGACTCGTCGGCCATACCTATACCCCGGTCACCGTATCGAAGTAACGCCGCGAGACCACGGGAGGTTCCCGTGTCGCCAGGAGACTGTTGAACAACGCCAGCTTGGGCTTGCCGCGACGTCTAGGACCAGGCGTTGGCTCGCCGGCGCAATCCCGCACGGCGTTTGCTCGACACTCTCCTAGGCAACTAAGCGTCGTTTGTCCCGTCAGATTTGTCGGCGGGTGCATCGGCGGCAGACCCGGATGAATCCTTGGCGCCGTCCTGCTCGTCCTCGTCTTCGCCATCCGACACGCCCTTGCGAAACTCACGGGCCGAAGCACCGAGCGAACGGGCGAGGTCGGGAAGCCTGCGAGCGCCAAAGAGCAGAATGATCACTGCCAGGACAACCAGCAGTTCGCCGGTCCCAACTTTCACGAATCGCTCCTTGCGCTTGGATGCCGCGAGTGTAGCGAGAAACCGCGACGAATCGGGCGAAGCGCCATCGTCGCGGTGCTTGTTGGATCAACTCATCGAGAAGCTGTCGACAAACGCTTGGAGCCGCTCACGAGTGATGAACCGTACTCTCGGCTCACGACGCTCCTTGTCGTAGACGAGAAACGGGCCGTACTTGTCGGTCACCAACATACCCCGAACCGCATTGGAGGTCGCGAAGCTCACCATGAACTCGTTGATCGTTTTCTCCTCGAGTTCGGGGTATTCGCCCGCCTCATGATTGACGACCACAAGGAATGTGCGGGTGCCGCCCCGAGCGGCGACGTAAGCGCCGTCTTTGCCGCCGGGAGTCACCGTATAGCCGCCGAGACGCAACAGTCCGAGGGTCATGTCGGTTGCCGTCATCGACGCCGGATCTACCGCCTGGGCCCGCAGCCCGGCTTCCGTGTTTGCCGTCAACGTCAGTTCAGACGCCAGCGGCTTGAGCCCGGCATCTGCCGGCTGCGCCGCAGTCCCCGGGGTCATCGAAAACTGCTGCTCGGCGAGGTGTCCCAACGGGTCGAACGTCACCTGGGAGGCGTGCGGCGCCAACGGTGGGATGTCAATCGCGGGCAGTTGCCCGGGCGTCTCCAGCGAGACTGAGCCGACCTCAACGTCCTCATGATCGCGCCGCCCGAAAGCCCGCACCGTGGTCACATCGTCAATCGGGAGTTCGTGAGAACGCTTCTCTCGCACGACCTCAACCGCCTCTTTCACCAGCAGGTCCTTCAGCACACTGTCGGCGCCACCGACCGGAACCGGGGCATCGAAGTACACGAGGGCCTCGTCGCCCCGGACGTGGAACTCGCGATAGGGCGGGCGGAGCCGATCAAAACCTGTATCCGACGTCAAACCGCCGGCGACACCGCCGCCTGAAGCCACCTGTTTGGAATCTCCGCCCTTCGCGTTTCGAGAGATGAACCAAACAACGGCTCCGAGGGCTACCCCCACCAAGACAGCAACTAGCAGTAACAGGGCAAACAACCGACCGACTCCTTCGGGATTGACGCCGCCGATTCTAAAGGCTCTGCCGCCCGACCCAATTCGCAGCAGGGCGCGGTGCCGGTGGCGAGGTCACCCCGCCCGACGGCGCTCGGCGGCGACGGCACGCTGGCGGCGAATCTTGCGACGCTCGCGCTCCGACATGCCGCCCCAGATTCCAAACTTCTCGCTGCTCACAATCGCAAACTCGAGACACTCGTTCTTCACCGAGCACTCCCGACAAATCCCCTTTGCGGTGCGAGTCGATGCTCCGCGCTCTGGAAAGAACAGGTCGGGGTCGGCCCCACGGCAATTCGCCAGGTCCTGCCAAGCCAGATCCTGTCCATTCATCATTTCGAGCAGCTGTGTGAACACGCTCGTCTCCTACACGGTTGTAACTACGCCGGTGTGATTTAACTTGCCCCGCGCGCGGCTGTCAACCTGAAACCCGTTGTGTTGCAACGCCTCCGGGCCGCGCCGCTCCCCCGTCGCGCCGTATGCCCCTCTCGAAGATGCAAAATCACACGCGATGGCGATACCACAGCCGCGGCACGCCGGCAGCATGGGTGTCGCCAACGTGCCCGGCACCCGTCGAAATGGAGAGGCGCGCGGAATCCGCCATAATGGCCACCCCAACCACAAGGGAGGAAGGGTGACGACGACGGGCAAGGCGACCACGGGTCGCAAGCAATCCCGGTGGTACGCCTTCTACGGCACGGACCTCGCCAAGAAATACGCGATGGCGATCTCCGGCATCTTGGGTCTGCTGTTCGTGTTCTTCCACATGATCGGCAACCTGCACGCCTTCGAGGGAAACGACCCGGCCACCGGCGAGCCCACGATCAATGAGTACGGGGAGGCGCTGCGCGATCTCGGCGAGCCCCTCATGCCGCGGAGTCTCTTTCTGTGGCTATTCCTCAGACTCCCGCTGATCATCGCCCTGGTCGTCCACGTATGGGCCGCCTACTCGCTGACTCGCACCAGCCTCAAAGCACGCGGTGATCAGAAGTACGACGAACGCCACTACATCGCCGTCGACTACGCCTCACGCACCATGCGGTGGGGAGGCGTCATCATCCTGGCCTTCCTGGCATGGCACCTTGCCGACCTCACCTGGGGCCTCGAGTTCGTCAACCCTGATTTCGTGCGGGGCGACATCGCCGGCAACCTCGATGCGACGTTCTCCCGCTGGCCCGTGGTGGTGTTCTACTTGATCGCCATGGGAGCGCTGGGGCTCCACATCTGGCACGGAGCGTGGAGCTTGTTCCAGACGCTGGGAATCAACAACGCCCAATTCAACAAGTGGCGGAACTACTTCGCCTACATCTTCGCCACGGTTGTTGCGCTCGGTTTCATCACCGTCCCGCTCTCCGTTGCGTTCGGGATCATCGGCTGAGGAAGGAAGCACCACATGACTGACCTCAACGCCAAAATCCCCCTCGGCCCGATCCAGGATCGGTGGGACGCTCACAAGTTCAGAGAGCGACTCGTCAACCCTTCCAACAAGCGCAAGTACAAGATCATCGTCGTCGGCACCGGCCTCGCCGGCGCCTCGGCAGCCGCCTCATTCGGTGAGTTGGGCTACGAGGTCGAGGTGTTCACCTACAACGACTCGCCACGTCGGGCCCACTCGATCGCGGCCCAGGGTGGCATCAACGCCGCAAAGAACTACCCGAACGACGGCGACTCGATCTTCCGGCTCTTCTACGACACCGTGAAGGGCGGAGACTTCCGCTCTCGCGAATCCAACGTCTTTCGGCTCGCCCAGGTCGCCAACGAGATCATCGATCAATGCGTCGCCCAGGGCGTGCCGTTCGCTCGGGAGTACGGCGGTTTGCTCGACAATCGGTCCTTCGGTGGCGCCCAGGTGTCCCGGACGTTCTACGCCCGCGGCCAGACCGGCCAGCAATTGCTGCTCGGCGCCTATCAGGCCCTGGCCCGCCAGATCCACCTTGGCAACGTCAAGCTGCACATCCGCAGCGAGATGCTCGAAGTGGTGGTCAAGGACGGGCACGCCGTAGGGATCGTGGTCCGCAACCTCGTCACCGGTGAGGTGACGTCGCACTCGGCGCACGCCGTGGTGTTGGGCACCGGCGGATACAGCAACGTGTTCTACCTGTCGACCAACGCCATGAACTGCAACGTCACGGCAGCCTGGCGGGCGTATCGCAAGGGAGCGTTGTTCGCCAACCCGTGCTACACGCAGATTCACCCAACCTGCATCCCCGCCAGCGACGAGTTCCAGTCGAAGCTGACCTTGATGTCCGAATCGCTGCGCAACGACGGGCGGATCTGGGTGCCGATCGACCCGAACGAAACCAGGCCGGCCGGGCAGATCCCCGAGGACGAGCGCGACTACTACCTGGAGCGGATCTACCCGTCGTTCGGCAACCTGGCGCCACGCGATGTCTCGTCGCGGGCCGCAATGCGGATGATCGACGAGGGCCGCGGCGTCGGTCCCCTGAAGAACGGGGTCTACCTCGACTTCAAGGATTCGATTGCCAGGCTCGGCAAGGACGTGATCGCGGCCCGCTACGGCAACCTCTTCGAGATGTACGAACGCATCACCGACGAGAACCCGTATGAGGTGCCGATGCGGATCTACCCCGCCCCCCACTACACGATGGGTGGGCTGTGGGTCGACTACAACCTGATGACGACGGTGCCCGGTCTGTACGCCATCGGCGAGGCCAATTTCTCCGACCACGGCGCCAACCGCCTCGGCGCCTCCGCGCTGATGCAGGGACTTGCCGACGGGTACTTCGTCATTCCCTACACCATTGGCGACTACCTGGCCGACTACCTGAACGTGGCGCCGGTGCCCGTGACCGATTCGGTGTTCACCCAGGCCGAGCAGGAAGTCCATGATCGCACCCAGGCCCTGCTGTCCGTCAACGGCAGTCGCACGGTCGACGACTTCCACCGCCAACTCGGCAAGATCATGATCGAGGAGTGCGGCATGTCACGCAGCCGTGCCGGGCTCGAGCAAGCCATCGTCGACATCGCGGCGCTGCGCGAAGAGTTCCACAAGGACGTCCGGGTGCTCGGCGACGACGAGAGCGTCAACCAGTCGCTCGAAAAGGCGGGCAGGGTGGCCGACTTCTTCGAACTGGCCGAACTGATGTGCCGCGACGCCCTCGATCGTGAGGAGTCATGCGGCGGACACTTCCGGGTCGAATACCAGACCGAGGACGGTGAGGCGGTGCGGGACGACGAGAACTTCGCCAACGTCTCAGCCTGGGAGTGGAGGGGGACTCAGCAGCCCCCGGAGAAGACCGTGGAGGATCTGGAGTTCGAATACGTGAAGCTGGCGACAAGGAGCTACAAGTAATGGATGTGACCCTGCGCGTGTGGCGCCAACCGGGGCCCGACGCTTCTGGCAGCTTCAAGACGTACGAAGCCACGGGGATCTCCGAGGAGGCTTCCTTCTTCGAGATGCTCGACATCGTGAACGAACGGCTCGAGCTTTCGGGCGAGGAGCCGATCGTGTTCGACAACGACTGTCGTGAGGGCATCTGCGGCACCTGCGGGCTGATGATCAACGGTCAGCCGCACGGACCGCAGCAGGGCACGGCCACGTGCCAGCTTCACATGCGGAAGTTCAACGACGGCGACACCATCGTGATCGAACCGTGGCGGGCAAAAGCCTTCCCCATCCTCAAGGACTTGATGGTCGACCGTTCGGCGTTCGACCGCATCATTGAAGCCGGCGGCTACATCAGCGTGAATACCGGCAACTCCATCGATGCCAACATCATCGCCATCCCGCAGCCTGCAGCTGAGGCCGCCATGGACGCCGCGGCGTGCATCGGATGTGCCGCCTGTGTGGCGTCGTGCCCGAATACGGCGGCTCAGCTCTTCACCGCAGCGAAGATCGCCCACCTGAACCTGCTGCCCCAGGGCCAGCCGGAGCGCTACAAACGAGTGATCGCGATGGTCGAGACCATGGACGAGTACTTCGGCTCCTGTACCAACTACGGCGAGTGCGAGAAGGCGTGTCCGAAGAGCATCTCGATCGACAACATCGCCTTCATGAATCGCGAGTACCGCCGAGCACTATTCCGCAACAAGAAATACACCGGCCAAACCTGAGAACAACCCGTTCTGGCGTGGCTGAGGCGCGATTTCCGGTACCTGAGCCACGCCGGAACGGGATTACTTTGAGCGGTTGCTCAAAATTCCGCCCACGGCACTACACTGCGCCTGGCTTGTCACAGATTGAAAGGACGCCACTTTGAGCGTGAAGTTCCTCAGTGAGGATTACATGACCGAGGGCACCACAGCCCTGAACGGCGATGCCGGGTTCACCGGTGCCATCGCCAACGTCGATCTCAACCTCCAGTTTGTCGTAACCGACGGCCCCGACGGCGAGCTCCCCTACTACCTCCACGTCGCCGACGGCGCAGCCGAGTTGGTGCTCGGGGCCAAAGAAGATGCCGACGTCACCGTGTCAACCAATATGGAGACGATGGCCGGCATCTCAAAGGGCGAGATCAACACCCAGATGGCCTTCATGACCGGGAAGCTCAACGTCACCGGCAACATGGCCAAGCTGATGATGAATCAGGGCGTGATCAACGCGTTTGCTTCCGCCATGAGCGGCATGGACGTCGACTACTAGACCGACCGTCCCCAACCGAGATTGATTGAGGGGCGCCCATTGGGCGCCCCTCAATCTCGTCCGGTTGGTGACTGTTCTACCGGACGGCGTCCTTGAAGGCCTTGCCGGCCTTGAAGGCCGGAACGTTGGCCGCCGCGATCTTGACCTCTGCACCCGTCTGCGGGTTGCGGCCGACGCGCGCCTTGCGATGACGACGCTCGAACGTGCCGAAGCCCGTGAACGAGACCTTGTCGCCCTCGGCCACTGCCGCGGTGATGCCCTCGATCGTTGCGTCGAGGATGCGGCCGACGGTGGCCTTCGGTTCACCGGTGGCACCGGCTACGGCGTCGATCAATTCACCTTTGTTCACTTGGAAACCTCCTACTGAGAGCCCATGAGTCAAATTACAGAGATGCAACCCTAGCCGGGAGCCCTTGGGGGTCAACGGATTTGTGAGCAGCCACCGCACGAAGCAACAGGCAACGGCTATCCCCGGCAAGCCGACCAACGGGTACCTCGTGGACCCTGGTCTTCATCGGAGAGTCGGAGGACAGAAGTCGGGTTGGCAGAGCGATGACTCACGCCAATTGTCCAAGAGTCTCCGATCGTCTCCGCGACCTCAGTACTCGATCTGCTCGAGGTCGGCGACCTTCTCCTTGACGGCTGCGGCCGCCGCAGCCAATCCGGCTTCCTCATCGGCGGTCAGCGCCACCTCGAGCACCTCACGCACGCCCTCGGCTCCCAGCGTCGCCAACACGCCCAGGTAGACGCCCTCGATGCCGTACTGACCCGTCATCCAGGCGCAGACCGGCATCTGATCACCCGAGTCCGTGACAACGGCCCGCACCATCGCCGCGGCCGCGGCCGACGGCGCGTAATAGGCGCTTCCCGTCTTGAGGAGGCCGACGATCTCGGCCCCACCGTTGCGGGTCCGGTCGACCAACTCATCAATGGTGGCGGCATCGAGTACGTCGGTAATCGGCTGGTCACCGACCGAGCACAGCGACGGTACCGGCACCATGGTTTCACCGTGCGACCCCAGAGTGACGGCCTTGACCGTGAGGATGTCGGCTCCGGTGGCCTCTGAGATGAAGTGGACGAACCGGGAGCTGTCCAGGATGCCGGCTTGGCCCATCACCTTGTGCTGAGGCAGACCGGAGACCTCAGCGGCCAGTGTCGTCATCTGGTCGAGAGGGTTGGTCACCACAATGATGACGGCGTCGGGCGAGTGCTTGACGATCTCGAGTGTCACCGCCTTGACGATCTTCGCGTTCACCCCGAGAAGGTCCATGCGGCTCATCCCAGGCTTGCGGGGAAGGCCTGCGGTGATCACAACGACATCACTGCCGGCCGTGTCCGCGTAGTCGTTGGTGCCGGTCACGAGCGTCCGGTAGCCGAGCACAGGACGCGACTGGTTCATGTCGAGCGCCAGACCCTGGGGCAGGCCCTCGACGATGTCTGTCATGACAACTTCGTCGACGATGTCCCACTCGGCGATGCGCTGAACGGTCGTCGATCCATACTTTCCCGCGCCTACGACGGTGACCTTGCTCATGTGTGCTCCTTGCTAGAACTGCCCGTACGAGAGGCTAGTGGTCCGCTTGCGGCGGTCACATCCGTTCGATCATCGCGCTGGCGAATTCGCTGGTCTTGACCTCGGTGGCGTCGTCCATCAAGCGGGCGAAATCGTAGGTGACCACCTGATCGGCAATGGCCGCTTCAAGGCTCGATTCGATCAGGTCGGCGGCCTCACCCCAGCCCAGGTAGCGGAACATGAGGGCGCCGGACAGAATCACCGAGCCGGGGTTCACCTTGTCCATACCGGTGTACTTGGGAGCGGTGCCGTGGGTCGCCTCGAAGATGGCGTGACCGCTCTCGTAGTTGATGTTGCCCCCCGGGGCGATACCGATCCCACCGACCTGCGCCGCCAACGCGTCGGACATGTAGTCGCCGTTGAGGTTCATGGTGGCGATGACGTCATACTCGGCCGGCCGGGTGAGGATCTGCTGGAGGAAAGCATCGGCGATCACGTCCTGCACCAACAGCTTGTCGCCGGGGTCGCCACCACAGTCTTCCCACGAGACCGCAACATCGGGGAACTCCTCGGCGGCGACCTCATATCCCCAGGTGCGGAAGGCGCCTTCGGTGTACTTCATGATGTTGCCCTTGTGGACCAGCGTGACCGAACGCCGCCCATTGTCCAATGCGTACTGGATGGCAGCACGAATGAGGCGCGACGAGCCCGTCTTGGAGATGGGCTTGATCCCCAATCCGCTGTCGGGTCGGATCTCCCACCCGAAGTTCTCGTCGAGGAACTCGAGGAGCTGCTCGGCGCCGGCGGAACCGGCCTCGAGTTCCTTGCCGGCGTAGACGTCTTCGGTGTTCTCTCGAAAGATCACCATGTCGACCAGCTCGGGCTGCTTGACCGGCGAGGGCACCCCGCGATACCAGCGCACCGGGCGAATACACACATAGAGGTCGAGGATCTGGCGGAGTGCGACGTTGAGGCTGCGAATGCCGCCGCCGACCGGCGTCGTCAGCGGGCCCTTGATCCCCACCAAATGGGTGCGGAACATCTCGATAGTCTCTTCAGGAAGCCACTGGCCGGTCTGATCGAATGCCTTCTGGCCGGCGAGAACCTCTGTCCACGCCACCGACCGGGTCCCGCCATAGGCGCGATCGACGGCCGCATCGAACACGCGTTGTGCGGCCCGCCAGATGTCGGGACCGATCCCATCGCCCTCGATGAACGGGATGATCGGATCGTCGGGTACCTGGAGACCGTCGGGGCCCATCGTGATCGGCGTCGCCATGCGTCAGCTCCTTCATTGCCGCCGCGGCGGCATCAGCAGTGGTGAGGTGTGGACCGGCTGGATCCTACCGGCCCCGAGCCGCGTCAACCTCCCCAAACGCTGATTGCGTTGTCGAGTGCCTCGGTCCGCTCCGATCCAACCACGGTCGAGCGGCCGTCGCAACCACCGCTTGTCGAGGAGCGGGAGATCGATGGTCAGCCCAGACCGATCGCTCGCTCCGCAGCCGCCACGGTGTTGGTCAGCAGAGAGGCGATGGTCATCGGGCCCACTCCCCCGGGTACGGGGGTGAGATAGCCGGCAACCTCGGACACCGACGCAAAGTCGACATCACCGACGAGGCCAGCCTCGGTGCGGTTGATACCGACGTCGATGACGACGGCGCCGGGTTTCACGTCCTCGCCTCGCACCATTTCGGGCTGACCGACGGCAACCACGAGGAGATCAGCGGTGCGCATGAGATCGTGGAGGTCCGGGGTGCGCGAGTGTGCCTGCACGACCGTGGCGTCGACCCCTTTGGCCCCAAGCATCAGCGCCAGCGGCCTGCCGACGAGAAAGGAGCGGCCAACCACCACGGCGAAGCTGCCGCTCACGGCGAGACCGTAGTGCTCGAGGATTCGCATGATGCCGGTCGGCGTCGCCGGGCGAGGACCGGGCCGGCCGAGCAACAGCAACCCGAGGTTGTAGGGGTGAAGACCGTCGGCGTCCTTGGCGGGGTCAACGGTCTGCACGGCCAGATTGCCGTTCAGCCCTTCGGGGAGGGGAAGCTGGACGATCATGCCATCGACGGTGGGGTCGGCGTTGAGCGCCATGATCAGACCCTCAACATGGTCTTGGGAGGCATCGGCGGGCAGGTGGTGGTCAAAGGACAGCATCCCAGCGAGGTCGGCCGCTCGGTGCTTGTTGCGCACGTAGATGGAAGATCCCGGGTCGTCACCGGC
Source organism: uncultured Acidimicrobiia bacterium (assembly GCA_963704825.1). Lineage (GTDB taxonomy): Bacteria > Actinomycetota > Acidimicrobiia > Spongiisociales > UBA5794 > CAVPHV01. Next base: position 558,808 of record CAVPHV010000017.1, on the reverse strand, counting down.
CATCACGGTGGCCAGACCGACGCTCTTGCCGCGGGCCGCCAAGGCCGCGACCCGGTCGGCGACGTCAGCCTGGACCGCCGCGGCGACTTCCGTCCCCGAAAGGATCTGGGCGCTCAATGTCGGAAATGCCTCCTGCCGGTGAGGACCAGCGTCATCCCACGCTCCCGGGCTGCTGCGACGACCTCGTCGTCTCGCTTCGAGCCCCCCGGTTGGACCAGGGCGATCACCCCGGCGTCCGCCAGCGTATCGAGTCCGTCGCGGAACGGGAGGAAGGCGTCGCTCGCCGCCACGCCGCCTTGGGCACGCTCGCCGGCGCGCACCACGGCTCGTTCGGCAGCGCCGACGCGGCTTTGGTCGCCGGCGCCGACCCCGACGGCGGCCCGGTTCTGGGAGATCACTATGGCATTTGATTTGGTGTGGGCAACGACCGTCCAGGCGAATTCGAGTTCGGCGAGGAGCCCGCTCGACAGTGGGCCGCCGGCAACGATTTCCCATCCCAAGGGCAGCTGCGAGGAAGCCTCATCGATGCCGACCGCATCTCGCACTTGCACGAGAAACCCGTCCTCGATTCGCCGCAGATCGAGATCGCGACCGCCGGGAACCGGCGCAGCCAGCAAACGCAGGTTGCGTTTTGTGCCCATCACGGCCAGAGCGTCGTCCTCGACGTCCGGGACAATCACCACCTCGACGAAGTAGGCGGTGATGGCCTCGGCCGTGGCGACATCGAGCGGGCGGTTCAGCGCGACCACACTCCCGAAGGCTGAAAGCGGGTCACAGTCCCAGGCCCGCTGGAACGCGCTCGCTGGTGAATCGCAAACGGCGGCGCCGCAGGCATTGGTGTGCTTGACGATGACTGCGGCAGGCTCGACGGCAAACTCGTTGACGAGCCGCCAAGCCGCCTCGACATCGGCATAGTTGTTGAACGACATCTCCTTCCCCTGGATCTGACGGGCCTGCCGCCACCAGGCGTTTCCGCCGACACGCTCGTAGATGGCGGCGGCCTGCTGCGGATTCTCGCCGTAGCGCAACTCTTCACGGCGCAACAGCGGCAGCACCAGGCGGCTCGGTAGCTCGGCATCATGGTCAAACCAACCAACGATGGCAGCGTCGTAGGCGGCGGTTCGGAAGAATGCCGCGGCGGCCAAGCGGCGGCGGAGTTCCGGCGTGAGTCCGGTGGTTTCGACTTCGGCGATCACGTCGTCGTACTGCGCAGGGTCGGTGACGATCCCCACCCACATATGATTCTTCGCAGCTGCTCGCACCAATGCGGGGCCGCCGATGTCGATCTTCTCGATGGCGTCGGCTGCGGCGACATCGGGTGCGGCAACGGTTTGCTCGAACGGGTAGAGATTGACGACGACCAATTGGAATGGCGCGATGTCGTTGGCCGCCAACTCAGCCTGGTGGGAGGCCTCGCCGAGGTCGGCGAGGATCCCACCGTGAATCTTGGGGTGCAGCGTTTTGACCCGGCCCCCCAGAATCTCGGGTGCTCCGGTCACATCGGTCACACGGGTCACCGGTATCCGAGCGTCCTCGAGGGATCGGGCTGTTCCTCCCGATGAGACGATCTCGACACCGGCGTCAACCAGGCGGCGGGCGAACGGCAGCAGCCCGGTCTTGTCCCACACCGAGATGAGCGCTCGCTCCACGTGCAGGTCGTTCACGGTGCCCCCTTCCAGTCGACCGTGCGCCCTTTGATACTGAGCCGGTCGCCGCAGAAGGCGTCGACCACCATCGGATACGCCCGATGCTCTACTGCCTGAATCCGAGCCTGCAGTTGGTCTTCGGTGTCGCCGGGCTCAACCGGCACGGCTTCCTGATAGATGATCGGACCATGGTCCACCTCCTCATCCACAAAGTGGATGGTCACCCCGGTCAGCTTGACCCCGTGAGCCAGCGCTTGTGGTACGGCGTGCGCCCCCGGGAAGGCAGGCAAGAGGGCGGGGTGGGTGTTGATGATGCCGCTCGGATAACGCTTCATCGCGTTGGGAGCGAGGATGCGCATGAACCCGGCCAGCACCAGGGCTCGCGCCCCATGTCGCTCTGCCGCATCGCAGAGGTCGCTGGTGAACGACTCCCGATCGGTCGCTCTTTTCCAGGAAACGATCTCGGTCGGGATACCGGCGCCCGCAGCCCGCTCCAGCGCGCGTACCCCGGGTCGATCCGAGATCACGACCACGATCCGAGCGGAATGGTCGGGAGCGGAGGACGCATCGATCAGCGCCTGCAGATTGGTGCCGCTTCCCGACACCAGCACCGCAATCGGAAAGCCCTCGGCAAAGTCCGTCATCGCCGCCGAGGATAGAACCTCGCGGCAGTTCGCTCGTCGACAGCTGCGCCCGTCTCTTCATGGAGAGACCGAATGCCAGGTGCCGGGGTTCAGTCGCTGAACGCTCTGCCGTCCCCCCAGCCTCTGGCTGGTACCCGGCACCCGGTACCAAGCCGCGCAAGACAGACGCCGGTCAGGCGTCTCACGCTCCCCAACTTCAGCTACTTGCGAAGAAGTCCCAGATGAGGTCGGTGGCTGAGATGGTGTCGGTGCTGTTGAGCAGGATGGGGGCAGCGGTCGAGCCGGGCCAGCCGTGGGCGCCGCCGTCAATGGCGTAGAGCTCGACCTCAGCGCCGGCGGGACAGCTTCCCCACGAGACGCGAATGACGTCGTCGGTGACCCGTTGCTGTTGCGGATCCTCGGTACAGCCGTTGCGGTCGGCCCATGCGGCTGCCCAGTCCGTAATCGCGGGGAAGAAGCCACCGAGACCACCAAAGGGCACGACAAAGTCGTCGGAGCCGTGAAAGGCAATCACAGGGACGGGTTCGGAGTTTTCGCAGTCGTCATAGGACGGGTAGGCGCCCGACACGGAGCCGATCGCCGCAAACGTTCCCGCCTCGTCACAGGCGAGGCGATTGGCGAATCCACCACCATTGGAGAAACCGGTGGCATACACCCGGGAGGCGTCGACCGGCACTCGCTCAGCGACGTCGGCAACGATGGCGAGGGCAAACTCGATGTCGGCTTCCGTCTCGGGGCGGCCCGGCAGAAGGCCCCATGATGAGCCGATTCCGCTGGCGCGCGGCGTTGCCACGATGAAGCCCTCCTCGTCGGCCTTGTTCGACATCCCACTCAGATCGTTCTGGGACTCCGGGCCTGCGGTGAGGCCGTGGAAGTCGAGCACAAGCGGATAGGCCGCCCCGCCGGGAAGTCCCTCAGGCACATGCAGGAGAAAGCTTCGGGTTTCGCCGGCAACATCGATATCGACGAACTCGGTGGTCGCCTCCGGCGGCGGCATCGTCGTCGTGGTCGTCGTTGTGGTTGTCGTGGAGGAGTTGGTCGTTGTCGTGGTCGGGCTCACCGCGGTGGAGGTCGATGTCGTGTCGACGATGGCGGCCGCAGGGCCGCCCGCGGCAGGGTCGTCGCCCGAACACGCCGCAACGAGCAGGGCGACCACCGAGATGGTGAGGAGGACACGAGCGGTCATGGCCGTTGATGCTACGGCCGGTTGGGGTCAACCGGACAACGCGGTTCACGGGAGCCAGCTCCCTGCCCCGCGTTCGGCGATTGGCGTCCCACGCGGCCAACCGGAGCTGAAGCCCAGACCGCGCCAGGGCCGAAGCAGCAATCCCCGCAGGAAGCAGAGTCCGAGGACGAACAGAACTCGAACGCTGCGGCAAACTAGGCCCGCCGCGTAGCTGGCTGAACGCTGCGGCGAAGCGTTACCCGGACATGGCTTCCAACATGGCTTGGCCCATGTCGGTTGGGGTCGGGGCCACGACCACGCCTGCAGCGTTGAGGGCAGAGATCTTGTCGGCTGCCGTGCCCTTGCCACCGGAAATGATGGCGCCGGCGTGGCCCATCCGCTTTCCGGCCGGTGCCGTGGTCCCGGCGATGAAGGACGCCACCGGCTTGGTCATGTGCTCCGTGATCCACTCGGCGGCTTCCTCTTCGGCGCTGCCCCCGATCTCACCGATCATGATGACGCCCTCGGTGGCGGGATCCTGATTGAACAGGTCGAGGCAGTCAACGAAGTTGGTGCCGTTGACCGGGTCGCCGCCGATCCCAATCGCCGTCGTCTGGCCAAGACCGTTGAGGGTGAGTTGGTGGACCGCCTCGTAGGTGAGGGTTCCGGAGCGGCTGACGACGCCGATCTTCCCGGGTTGGTGAATGTACCCGGGCATGATTCCGATCTTGCACTGCGCCGGCGTAATGACACCGGGGCAGTTGGGCCCGACAAGCCGCGTCTTTCGGCCTTGCAGGTACCGCTTGGCAACCACCATATCGCTCACGGGAATGCCCTCGGTGACGCAGATGACAAGGGCAAGCCCGGCATCAGCAGCCTCCATGATGGCGTCGGCCGCAAACGGTGGCGGGACGTAGATCACCGAAGCCGTCGCTCCGGTGCCGGCAACGGCATCGGAAACCGAGCGGTAAATCGGCACGTCGACCTCGTAGGTGTCCGGCCGGCCCGGCACACCCGATTGGTCCGTTTCGCCCTCGAAGCGTTCGACTTCGCCGGCGCGTGACGGATGTACCGCACCAACCATCTTGGTCCCGTACGCAATCGCCTTGTCGGTGTGGAAACGGCCGGTCTTGCCCATCCCCTGGACGAGGACTTTGGTGTCCAACCCCACGAGCACGCTCATGCCGCACCTCCCGTCAGCTGCAGGATCTTCTCGGCGCCGTCCTTCATGTCCGTGGCGCTGACGAGGTCGAGTCCCGACTCATCGAGGATCCGTTTGCCCAACTCCACATTGGTGCCTTCGAGGCGAACCACCAGCGGCACCTCGAGGCCGACTTCCTTTACCGCCTCGACGACACCGGTCGCGATCGTGTCGCACCGCATGATGCCGCCGAAGATGTTCACGAAGATGCCTTCAACGTTCGGGTCCCGAGTGATGATCTTGAAAGCAGCCGCCACTCGTTCTGCGGTGGCGCCTCCACCAACGTCGAGGAAGTTGGCGGGTTCTCCGCCGACGTACTTGATGATGTCCATAGTGGCCATCGCCAGCCCGGCACCGTTGACCATGCAGCCGATGGTCCCATCGAGCTTGATGAAGCTCAGATCGTGCTCGGCGGCCGCCATCTCGGCAGGATCCTCTTCGCTTACATCACGCAGTTCGACCACTTCGGGGTGGCGATAGAGTGCGTTGGCCTCGAAGCTCATCTTGCCATCGAGAGCCATGACCCGGCCGTCGGTGGTGACCACAAGCGGATTGATCTCGATGAGGTCGGCATCCCAATCGACGGCAGCCTCAGCCAGCGCGACGAAGAACTTGACGCCGTTGCGGAGTGCATCGCCCCGGAGCCCGAGGTCGGAACCGAGGCGGTTGGCCTGGAATCCGAGCAACCCAAACGCCGGGTCGATCTCCTCTTTGAGAATCTTCTCGGGAGTCTTGGCAGCTACCACCTCGATCTCCGTGCCGCCTTCGGTCGACGCCATCACGATGTTGCGGCTGGTCGACCGGTCGAGCAGAACTGACAGGTACAGCTCACGGTCGATATCGATCCCCTGCTCGATGTAGAGACGGTTGACCTGCTTGCCTTCCGGCCCCGTCTGAATCGTCACGAGGGTCGACCCCAACATCTGCTCGGCGAGTTCCCGCACCTTCTCCTCGGCGGCCGCCACACCACCGGCAATGCCGTCGGTGACGACGGTGACGCCGCCCAACTCGGGATGCTCCTTGAAGCGCCCCTTGCCCCGCCCCCCGGCGTGGATCTGCGACTTGACCACCACAACCGGATTACCCGTCGCTTCGACCAAGGCCCCGACGGCGGCGACGGCACCGGCAACGTCGGTGACGGGATACCCGAGCGGAACGGCGATGCCGCGAGCCTTCATCAGCTCCTTGGCCTGGTACTCGTGGACCTTCAACGGACGGACCTCCTCATTGCGGGAGCGTTCCGACCGGAATCCGTCCCGCGGCGATCCCCGGCGCTGTCTTGTGATTCGGGAGACCCTCAGTCGTCCCGAAGGTTGTCGTCGACCCAGGCCGAAATCGTCGTGAGTGGGGTGCCCGGGGTGAAGATCTCGGCGAGGCCGGCTTCTTTGAGTTCCACGATGTCGTCGTCGGGGATGATGCCCCCGCCAAACACCACGATGTCGCCGGCGTCGCGTTCTCGGAGCAGTTCGACCACTCGCGGGAACAGCGTCATGTGCGCCCCGGAGAGCACCGAGAGCCCGATGCCGTCGACATCTTCCTGGATGGCTGTCTCGACGATCTGCGCCGGCGTCTGGTGCAACCCCGAGTAGATGACCTCACACCCCGCATCGCGCAGCGCGCGGGCGACAACCTTGGCCCCCCGGTCGTGGCCGTCGAGGCCCGGCTTGGCGATGAGAATGCGCGGCGGCATACGCGCAGATTAGTGGCGCTTCGCAATGAGAGGGGCTGGTGATGCCGGGACGACAACAGACTCCCTGCCAACCTGACGGTGTCTCACGCCGTCAGACGCGAGAGCCCCTGCGGAGAAGCATCCAATCCGAGCGCTCTCCTGGTGCAGGGTGACTCGTTGTAGGGTGCCTTCGGTTTCTTGATTTCCCGTCCGCGTGGTGGCCCGGCGCACTGATCACTCATGAGTTGCGTCGACGGCTCCCTCGTCATCGACCCGGGAACTGAGCACGGTGGCGCAGCTGTGAGAGACGGTATGACTTGGCTTCAACCACGATGCGGCGGACGCTCGCGACCCTCGACCGATGGCCTCCCGAGCCGCCCCGTCACCGCAGTCGGCATTGCCGGCCGATGCGACTTCGCCCCTGGGTGGCCTCACCCGCCGCCCGAGATCCATCCGCGCACGTCGGATACCTCCGCGCCGCCACGGTCGCCACCGAAGTAGTAGTGGAATACGAGACCCTCGTAGGCGCCCTCACCGACGTAGTGGGCCTCGCCGGAGGGTATCGAGTCATCCGCGGCCTGGACAGAACCACGCCAGGTGCCTTCGGCATTGGTGATGACGGCCTCCTCCGCCACCCATACGTCGCCAACCGGCCCTCCGTCGAAGAAGCGGAGACGATCGTGTCGTTCGGTACCACTGACCCTCGGGTCGGACATGTCGAGTTTGCATACCACGAGGAAACCGGTTCCTCCCTCCGGGTTGACGCCCTCATCCGAGAAGTCGCATGTGGCACTACCGGAGACCACCACTGCGTCGGCGGGTATGGCGTGGAAAGGGGCCGCATCCCTTGTCGGACCGGACGTCGTCGTCGGAGCAGCTGGGGTGGTGGTCGTTGGCTCGGATGCCGACGACCCGCAAGCCGACGAGAGCGACACCAGGAGGATGAGGGTGGCAAGGGGGCGAATCATCGTCCGGTGATCTCCATGAGGTCGAGAGGCTGGGCTCGAGCGGCGCCGGTGAGTGCACAGCCGGGTTTCTGTGGGTTCCTGGGTGAGCATCTCGCTCCTCCTTGTCCCGGTGTAGGTGGCCCTCAGTCCACCTTCCAGATAGTGGCGGTCCCGTCTTCGCTGGCGGTGGCGATCCGGGTGCCGTCAGGGCTCCACGCCACGTCCGTGACCTCGGCCGTGTGGCCGGTGAGGCTGGCCAGTTCGTCGCCCGAGTCCGCGTCCCAGATCTTCGCAGTCCCGTCGTGGCTGGCGGTGGCGATCCGTTTGCCGTCGGGGCTCCACGCGACCACCCACACTTCGCCGGTGTGGCCGGTGAGGGTGACCAACTCGTTGCCGGTGGTGGCGTCCCAGACCTCGGCAATCCACCTGTTGGGGCTGGCGGTGGCGATCCGGGTGCCGTCGGGGCTCCACGCCACGTCCGTCACCTTGAAAGGACTCTGGATCGTGAGCAGTTCGTCGCCGGTGGTGACGTCCGAGACCTTGATGCTCGCCATGCAGGTTCTGGCGATGCGGGTGCCGTCAGGGCTCCACGCCGCCTCCCACGCCCAGGAATAAGGGGAAGCGCACTTCGGCAGTGTGAACTGTTCGTCACCAGTGGCTGCGTCGAGCACCGCGGCCCACCCCCAGGCACCGCCGACCGCGATGCGGGAGCCGTCAGGGCTGTATGCCACGAACCCACCGCTGATCAGGCCGAGGAGTTCGTCGCCGGTGGCAGCATCGTAGACCTCCGCTCCTGGCCCCACGATGGCCAGGCGGGTGCCATCGGGGCTGTAGGTCATCGATACTCTCACCGTTTCGGAGTTCCCCAAGTGAAAGGAGAGCAGTTCGTCGCCGGTGGCGGCGTTCCAGACCTTCGCGATGCCGTCGCTGCCTTCGATAGCCCTGCTGGCGGTGGCCAGGTGGGTGCCGTCAAGGCTCCACGCAACCGCCGACACCCCCTCGGTGTGGCCCGTGAACGTCAACAACTCGGCTGTCGTTGTCGGAGCGGCCGTCGTTGCAGCCGTCGTCGAGGACAGCGGGGCGGTTGCGGGGATCGCTGCAATCGGCGATGTGTCGGTAACCAGCAGTCGGGTGGCCTGCAGGACACCGCCGACGACGATGAGCGTGACCGCAGCGGCGGCAACGGCATACGCCGGGCCGCTGCGCAACAGGGGACGCCTCTCCCCGTCGGTGGCGACCCGCCGCTGCGCCTCAGCCAACACCACGGCCGCTCCGCGCGGGCTGCCCCGCTCCGCCCGACGCACCAGCTCCCTGGTCAGCTCCTCAGCCACGGGCCGCCTCCTCGGTCAATGCCGCATACAGGTGGCGGCGGCCGTTCATCGCCCGTTTCCGGGCTGCGGCCTCGCTACAGCCGAGCAGGCGACCGATCTCAGCGAACCGATAACCTTCCACTTCGCTCAGGTAGAGCACGGCTCGCTCCGCCGCCGAGAGATGCTCGAGATCACCGAGGTCGGACGGGTAGTCGTCGGTCCGGTCCCGCCAATCGGGCACCAGCCGGCTCAGCGCCCGGCGGTGGATGCCGAAGTGGCGGCGTTCGTTCGAGGCGAGATTCACGACGGTGCGGCGCAGGTAGGCCATGGGCTCGTCCAACTCGTCGAGTCGATGATGTCTCAAGACTCGAGCGACCGACTCCTGGAGAAGGTCGTCCGGATCGCACTCGCTCGGCCCGACCACGGCTGCGAACCGCCGGAGCGCCGGGTAGCCGTCTGCAAAGATCCGCGCCTCCTCGATCGGGTCGGTCATCGACGGCCTCTCCTGCACGCCTCGTTCGATTACATCACAAATAGGACACACGAGGAGGGCGAATCGTGCTTCGAGTTCTCGAGTTTCCGCCCGCGGTGTCGCCCGGTTGGCAGGGCGTCTGCTGTATCCCGGCATCACCAGACCCCGCTCATGTCAGAAGAGCCCGCTCAGTCGGGTGGCTCGTCCGTCACACCGAGCGCGCCTCAGACACGTTCGAGGGGAGCCCAGGCCAGGAGGAGACGCTTGACTCCTTGGCCATCGAAGTTGACGTACGCCTCGGCCCGGTCGCCGGCACCGACGATCTCGGTGACATTGCCGGTGCCCCAATGGCTGTGGCGGACGCGGTCGCCGACGCCGATATCGCTCTCGGTGACCGTGGGGTGCTTGACCGTCGTCCGCTCCACCGACGAGCTGCGCTTCGCACGGGTTGCTTTCGTGACCAGTTCGTTCGGGATCTCGCCCAGGAACCGGCTCGGCGGGTTGTAGTTGGTGCCACCCCACAGGTTCCTGCTCCACGCCCGAGTCAGGTAGAGCTGCTCCATCGCCCGCGTGATCCCGACGTAGCAGAGCCGCCGTTCCTCCTCGAGTTCGAACGGTTCGCCCAACGACCGCATGTGGGGGAACACGCCGTCCTCCATGCCTGTGATGAACACAACGGGGAACTCGAGTCCTTTGGCATTGTGGAGGGTCATCAGTGTCACCGCCGAGGTGTCCTCCATGCTGTCGACATCCGTCACGAGGCTGATCGATTCGAGGAAGAGCTCGACCCGGCGCAGCCCGTCCATCTCGTCCCAGTCGGCCTGGCCGATGGACACGGGGCCGGTTTCCTCGAAGTCGGCGGCGGCGGAAATCAGTTCCTTGAGGTTCTCCTCGCGGCCCATCGCCTCGATGGTCCGCTCCGACCGTACCCAGTCCATGTAGCCGGACTCCGACAAGATCGCCTCGAGCGCCGCCCGCGGGCCGAGCACCGCTTGTGATGCGAGGTAGTCGATCAGCGCCACGAACTCCTTGATCGAACGCTGCGCCCGATTCGAGAGACGAGCGTTCTCGTCGGATCGAGCCAACGCCTCCCAAAACGACAACCCCTCCGCCTCGGCAAACCGGTCGACATGACCCACGCTGGTATCGCCGATGGATCGCTTCGGGACGTTGACGACGCGGCGAAACGCCACCGTGTCATCGGGATTGACGAGGGCCCGCAGGTAGGCAAGGGCATCCTTGACCTCACGCCGGTCGTAGTACTTGAGACCACCAACGACCTGATACGGGATCCCGAACTTGACGAACAGTTCTTCCAGCACCCGGCTCTGCGCATTGGTGCGGTAGAACACGGCGATATCGCTGAGCCGCCTGCCCGCCTTTTCGAGATCGGTCACTTCTTCGGCGATGAAGGCCGCCTCGTCGTGCTCGTCTTGGGCTTCGAAGGTGATGACGTTCTCACCCTTGCCGAGGTCGGTCCACAATCGCTTCGGCTTGCGAGCCATGTTGTTGGAGATGACGGCATTCGCCGCGTCGAGAATGATCTCCGTTGAGCGGTAGTTCTGCTCGAGCATCACCACCTTCGCATCCGGGTAGTCCTTCTCGAACGCCACGATGTTGCGCACGTCGGCTCCGCGGAACCCGTACACCGATTGGTCCTGGTCCCCCACCACGCAGACGTTGTGATGCTGCCGAGCCAGCAAGTTCACCAGGACGTATTGGGCGTGATTGGTGTCCTGATACTCGTCGACCAGGACGTAGCGGAACCGCTCCTGATAGTGGGCCAGAACATCGGGAAACGCCTGGAACAACTCGACCGTGAGCATCAACAGGTCGTCAAAGTCCATCGCCGAGGCCTCGACCATGCGCTGCTGGTAGAGCCGATACACGTCGGCGACCTTCTCGTGATAGAAGCCGTCGCCCTGCTGCTGGTAGCTCTCGTAGTCGATCAGTTCGTTCTTGGCGTTCGAGATCGTTGCCCTGATGTTGCGCGGGGGGAATCGCTTGGGATCGAGGTCGAGATCCCGTACGCACATGGTCGTCAGCCGCAGCGAATCGGCCGAGTCGTAGATCGAGAATGCCGAGCGATACCCGAGACGGTGCGCTTCGCGCCGCAGGATGCGGGCGCAGGCGCTGTGGAACGTCGACACCCACATGTTGTGAGCGACCGGTCCGACAAGATCCGCCACGCGTTCCTTCATCTCCCCGGCCGCCTTGTTGGTGAAGGTGATGGCCAGCACGGCGAACGGTGAGACATCGTGGTCTCGGATGAGATGCGCCACCCGGCGGGTCAAGACGCGAGTCTTCCCCGAGCCGGCACCGGCCACGACCAGGACTGGACCCTCCGTCGCCGCTACCGCCTCACGCTGGGCCGGGTTGAGGCCTTCGAGCAAGAGAGAATCGGGCATGAAACCCGGAGTATACGGGGGGAACTACACCATTGTGATTGGCCCTTACGCGTCTATCGAACAATGTCCATTCGCAATCGCTGCGATCAGTCGGACTTGGCGTTTGCGCAGCAGGGCGATTGCTCACGCCGATTGTCCAACAGCCTCCTCACTCGTCGAGCATCTTCCAGAGGGCGTCGGCCAGGGTGCCTTCACGGAAGTCGGCCTTCTCGAAGAACGCGTCCGCACCCGCCTTGCGAGCTCGCTCTTGGTCCTCGTGGTTGGCCACGCCGGACAGCATGATGATCGGGACCAGGTTGCCCCGGCGCCGCACCTCTTCGACGAGCGCAACCCCATCGGCCTGTGGCATCGAGAAGTCGACGACCAAGGCATCGACCGAGATCTCGTCGAGCAGCTCGAGGGCCTCGGCGACGCTGCCCGCCACGCTGGTCAAGAATCCGCTCGACGCAAGGGCGCCAGAGACCACGGCGCGGGCGCCGCGGGAATCGTCCACCACCATGACGCGAGCCGACGGCCGGTGCTCGCCGGGCGATCGCTGCATCCGTTCGACCAACCGGCCGGGGTCAACGACCAGCACCATGTCGCCGCCGAGGAAGGCGGAGCCCAGGATATGGCGCGGTCCGGCAATGATTCGCCCCATCTCCTTGACGGCGAGTTCACGGGTCGCGGTGACCGACGACACGGTGAAGGCGGCCGCTCCAAGACGGTGATTGATGATGACGGCGTAGGCGTCGTCATCGCTCCCCGCCTCCAGACCGACGATCTCAGCAAATGCAGCAACGGGAACCTGCTCGCCGTTTCTCGTGATCCAGCGCCTGCTTCCGTCCCGCTCGACGTTGGTGTCCGCCAGCGGCACCACTTCCTCGACGGCGGCGGCAGGAATCCCCCACTCCATACCGCCGGCGAGGACGAGCACGATGTTCTGAAGCGCCCGGAAGGCAGGCACCGTTACGGTCACCTCGGTGCCGGCGCCGGGTTGGGTTTCCAGCACGACTCGTCCGAAGAGCGACTCGACAATGGTCTCGACGGTAGAAAGACCCTTTCCTCCACCGCCAAAGTCCGAGTCTGATCCAGTCGTGAATCCGGGTGCAAAGAGCAGTTCATGGAGCCGTTCGGGATCGGCGAGGGCCTCCGGCTCGAGCCGGCCCTCCGCCGCCGCAACGCTGCGGACCTTGTCCCAGTTGACCCCTGCGCCATCGTCCGTCACGACGATCACGAGCGATCCCCGCTTGAGCGAGAACCGGACCGTGACCGTGCCATCGTCGGGCTTGCCGGCATTCCTGCGGTCGATTCGTGACTCGATGCCATGATGGATGGCATTGACGACGATCTGTCGCAACGGGTCGCCGATGGCATCCATCACCTGCCTGTCGACGGCGATGTCTTCGTCACCGATGATCTCAAACGAGATGCCACGGTTGAGCTTCTTGGCGAGGTAGGAGATGAGTTGGGGCAGTTGGCTGGTGAGGCCGGTCAACGGCACGGCAGCGAGACCGAGCGAGTCTGACTGCAGCGCATCAGCTCTGGCTTGCAGGCCACCGATGGCGCCGGAAATGTCGGCGCCATCCTCGATCGCTCGACTCACCGCCGAGTGCGCCTCTTTGCGCAGGGCAGCCACGTCGTTGATCAATTCGTAGAGGCGCCCGACGTTCACCGGCACCGCCTCGGTGCGGGCCCAATGCTCCACCGCCCCCATCAGCCCGGCCAGGTCGACTCGATAGTGACGAATACCTTCGCGACTCGTGTCGGCGTCCGGGCTCTGCTCGCCGCCGCCCGCAGGAGGTGGCGCCGCAGGAGGCTCGGTTTGCGGCTCCGTCATCACGTCGGGTTGCGGTTCCGGTCCGGTCTCCGGTGCATCCGCCACTGCTTCGAACGAGTCTTCAGCCACCGCCGCAACCGGCTCCGGCACCGGTTCCTCGGTTGGCTCTCCGACCATCACCTCGACCGGCTCCACCACAGGTTCTTCAAGCGGCCACTCGGCCGGTTCCTCGGCAACTTCCGCAGCCTCGTCGTGGGGCGCCACCGCCTCGGGTGCCACTTCCTCGACCAATTCCTCGATCGGTGTTTCGATACGATCCGCGCCGGCGGGCTCATCCTCCGCCCCCGCATCCGGCGGCGATGCAAGCTCCACCGCATTCTCGGCTTCCAACTCGACGGGCTCGTCACCATCGGCGCCCTCGGGTTGAGGCTGGTCGGTGGGAGCGACCTGCTCGTCTTCAGACTCCGCTTCGGCAGGTTCATCCATTCCGGCCGTCTCACCCGCGTCAACCGGGATCGCGGCGGGAGCGAGTGGGGTGGCTTCGATCGGGATGACCTCGAGGAAGGAGTTGAAGGTATCGACGAGTTCGGGGGTCCCGGTGACGGGGTCACCCCGGCCGGCCGAAGACAGCGTTGCCGTCACGTTGATCAGTGCAGCCGTCGCATCTCCATTGATCTCGATGTCGCCGCGCTGCACGCCGCGCCAAAGGTCTTCGAGTACCTCGCCAACATGGGCAACGGCCTCAAACCCGAGCACGCGCCCGGTGCCTTTGATGGTGTGGGCCTCGCGCATCATCGCCCCGGCCCGATCGGCTGGTACGGACCCGGCCCGAAGTTCTGCGGCACCTTCGCTCAAGCGCGTGGCGCGCTCGTCGAGTTCGCCGTAGAACATCTCCTGGAGCTCAGGATCAATTCCCCAGCTCACGGATCACCTTCTTGGAGAGCACACGACATTGCTTACCCAAGGCTATCGACCTCGACAAGAGAGGCCTTGAGCAGCCTCACTCCCATTCGATGGTCGCCGGAGGCTTCGATGACACGTCGTATGCCACCCGGTTGATCCCAGGAACCTCGTTGATGACCCGCGACGAGATGCGCTCGAGCACCTCGTAGGGCAATCGCGCCCAATCGGCCGTCATCGCATCGTCAGACGTCACGGCACGCACCACGAGGGGGTAGGCGTACGTCCGCCCGTCACCTTGGACTCCGACCGAGCGGATCGCCGGGAGCACGCCAAAGGTCTGCCACAGCTCACCGTACAGCCCGGCCCGCCTGATCTCCTCGAGCACGATGGCGTCGGCCTCCTGCAAGATCTCCAGGCGTTCCCTGGTGACCTCGCCGATGATCCGAACCGCCAAGCCCGGCCCGGGGAAGGGCTGCCGCCACACGATCTCCTCCGGCAATCCCAGTTCCTCGCCGACGGCGCGCACCTCGTCTTTGAACAAATCCCGCAGCGGCTCAACCAACTGGAATTGAATGTCTTCGGGGAGACCGCCGACGTTGTGGTGGCTCTTGATCTTGGCAGCGTCCTTGGTGCCGCTCTCGATCACGTCGGGGTAGAGGGTTCCTTGGACGAGGTACTTGACGTCGGTCACTTCCTCGGCGACTTCCTCGAATACCCGAATGAAGGTCTCGCCGATGATCTTGCGCTTGGTTTCGGGGTCGGTGACGCCGGCCAGGCGGTCCAAGAATCGGTCTTCAGCCTTGACGTGGATCAGGTTCATGTGGAAGTTGCGTCGGAACGTCTCCTCGACCTGTTCGGCCTCACCCTTGCGCAGCAAACCGTGGTCGACGAACACGCACACCAACTGATCGCCGATCGCCTTGTGCACCAGCGCGGCAGCGACCGAGGAGTCGACCCCGCCGGATAGCCCACAGATGACGGTGTCGGGGCCAACCGTGGCCCGAATGGCGTCGATCGACTGCTCGATGATGCCCACATGGGTCCACAGCGGTCGGGCATGACAGGCCTCATAGAGGAAGTGCTTGAGCACCTCCTGCCCGCGCGAGGTGTGGGCGACCTCGGGGTGGAACTGCACGCCGTAGATCCCGCGTTCCCGATTCTCCATTGCGGCCACCGGAGAATCTGCCGTGGCTGCCGTGACCTCGAACCCTTCCGGCGGTTCCGCCACCGCATCACGATGGCTCATCCAGACCGATTGCAGCTCGGGGAGTTCGTGGAACAACAACGATGGCCCGGCCACTTCGAGTTCGGCGCGGCCATATTCGGCTACATCGTTGCGGGCGACTCGTCCCCCGAGCGAGTGAGCGATGATCTGGTGGCCGTAACAAATGCCGAGCACAGGGATCCCCAACTCGAGAATCTCCAGGTCGATGCCGTACGCCTCATCGGCGTAGACGGATGCCGGCCCGCCCGACAGGATGATCCCCACCGGCCGGCGATCGCGCACTTCCTGCGCCGTGATGTCGCGCGGCACGATTTCCGAAAAGACGTGGGCCTCACGCACCCGGCGGGCGATGAGCTGGGCGTATTGCGCTCCGAAGTCGACGACCAGAACTCGATCGAAGTCCCCGCTCGATGCGTGCCCGGTGGAGCCGGATTCCTCCGGCATCAGCCCATCCCGACGTGCTGGGTTCGTTGAAGCTTCTTGCCTTCGGTCTGGATCGCCGGAGCCACCATGACCTCCGCCTTCTGGAATTCCTTGACGTTGGCGTATCCGGTGGTCGCCATCGACACCCGGAGCGCACCGAACAGGTTGCGGCGCCCGTCGTTCTCGTGGGCGGGACCGGTGAGGATCTCGGCCAGTGTCCCGAGGCGTCCCGTGTGTACCCGGGTGCCCCGCGGCAGCGTCGGGTGGAAGGTCGCCATCCCCCAGTGGTATCCCTGGGCGGGGGCCTCCTCAGCCGCCGTGATCGGCGACCCGAGCATCACGGCGTCGGCGCCACAGGCAATGGCCTTGGCAATGTCACCACCGGTTCGCATTCCGCCATCGGCGATCACGTGCACATAGCGGCCGGTCTCTTCCAGGTATCGAGTGCGGGCGCCGGCGGCGTCGGCGATGGCCGTCGCCTGGGGCACTCCGATCCCGAGCACTCCCCGCGAGGTGCAGGCGGCACCGGGTCCGACGCCAACCAGAACTCCCACGGCGCCGGTCCGCATCAGGTGCAATGCCCCCGAGTACGAGGCGCATCCACCGACGATGATCGGTACCTCGGATTCGGCGATGAACCGGAAGAGGTCGAGCGGATCAGAACGGGTTGAGACGTGCTCGGCGGACACCACGGTGCCTTGGATGACGAGAATGTCGAGGCCGCCGGCCAGGGCATTGCCGGCGTAACGTTCCACGTGTTGCGGCGTGAGACTCGCCGCAGTGAGCACACCGGCGGCCTTGATCTCGCGGACCCGCTCGGTCATGAGGTCGGGCTGCACGGGCGATTGGTAGACCTTCTGGATCGTGCGGGTCGCCTCGTCCGGCGCAGCCGCCGCGATCTCTTCGTACACAGGAATCGGGTCCTCGTACCGGGTCCAGAGGCCCTCGAGGTTGAGGACGGCGAGGCCGCCGAGGCGCCCGATCTCGATGGCGGTGCGCGGACTGACTGCCGAGTCCATCGCCGAGGCCATCATGGGCAGATCGAAGGTGAAGGCGTCGATCTCCCAACTCAGGTCGACGTCGTCGGGGTCGCGGGTCCGTCTCGAGGGAACAATCGCGATGTCATCGAAGCCCCAGGCACGACGACCCGATTTGGCAATGCCGATCTCGATCTCCACAGAATTCCTCCGCAAGGTCGCCAGCGAGCGGCCAGAATACCAGAGGTGTAACTCACCTCGGTTGGTGCGCCTGCAACGTAGTCGCCGCCGAGACGCCATACTCGTGCGCCATGGCCGCCGCATCCGTGCTCTTCTTCATCAGTCTGTTCGGGATCATCGGCGCGATCAATGCGCTGCGGGGCGCGGGCGCCGACCGCCACCCGGCGTTGCGACCGTGGTGGTTCCCCGCCATGTTGACCGCCGAGTCGGTCCCGCTGCGAGTGGCCATTCACGCGGTCTTCCTCGGCCTGCTGATTTGGGCGGGCGCGCTGGACTACGGCATCGGACGGATCGGGCTGTGGCTGACGCTCGGCACCTGGGTTCTGTACGGCTTCCTCCAGTATCGGGCGGCTCGGGCAAAGCGGGCAATGGCCGGGGCGCTCGCCGAGATGGGCATCTCCGCTTCGGGTTTCGCCCGCGTGGAATGGACCAAGGTGCTGACCACCTATCCGTATCGCGTACCTACCGATGTCGAACGGATTGACGACATCGAGTACGCCCCTGGTCTGCACCTCGATGTCTACCGGCGGCGCGGCCTGACCCCGGGACGGCATCCCGCCGTGCTTCAGATCCACGGCGGCAGTTGGCGTGGCGGCAACCGGCGTCAGCAGGGCAGGCCGCTGCTCCATCGGCTCGCCCAGCAGGGGTGGATCTGTGTCGCCGCCTCCTACCCCCTGGTGCCAGAGGCTACCTTTCCCGATCCGCTGGTCGGCCTGAAGCGTGCCGTGGCGTGGATGCGGACCTCCGGGGAGCGCTACGGGATCGACCCCGATTTCATCGCCGTCACCGGCGGTTCTGCCGGCGGGCATCTGGCAGCGCTGGTGGCGCTCACCGCGAACCGCCCCGAGTATCAGCCCGGCTTCGAACAGGTCGACACCGGCATCCAGGCTGCGGTACCGGTGTACGGCATCTACGACTTCCTCAACCGCAACGAGACGCGTGACGAGTGGCCGATCATTCCCCGTGGGGTCATGAAGGCCGCCAAGGAGAATTCCGAGGACCGCTACCGGGAGGCGTCACCGCTCGATCAGGTCCACGCCGCCGCACCGCCATTCTTGGTGATCCACGGATCCCATGATTCGGTGGTCCCGGCCCGCGAGGCGACGCAGTTCGTGGACGCCTTGCGGGCGGCATCGGCTGCGCCGGTCGGGTACGCAGAGATCCCAGGCGCCACGCATGCCTTCGATGTGCTCGACTCGCTGCGCACCCACTACATGATCAGCGGAGTCGCCCGATTCCTCGAGGCCACCCATCAGCGGCACACAACGGCTCGGCAGGACGACCTCGCCGCTGACTAGTGCTGTGACCAGAAACGTTCGCATGGTTGGTGGGGATGCACGAGTCGAGCCAAGCCCCCGATAGTGGCGCAGGCGACAACTCGACCGGCAACCGCAGGTTGCTGGTCGAAGCACTAGACGGCGGCGAGGCCGACGGCGGCGCGGACCTGCTGCTGATAGCCCTCGGCCTTGGTGCGAGCATCGAGGGCACCCTTGTTCATGACACGCGCCACTTCGGCGTCGATGAGGTGTTGATAGTTTGCCCGGATCGGCGCCAATTCGGCGATGACCGCCTCGGCGACGGCCTCCTTGAACACGCCGTAACCGGAGTCGGCGTACTCCGCAGCGAGATCCTCGACGCTGCGATCGGTGCAGGCCGCCATGATCTCGAGCAGATTCGAGACGCCGGGTTTGGCATCCCAGTCATAACGCACCGTTGGTTCCGAGTCGGTGACCGCGGACTTGATCTTCTTGCGGATCACGTCCGGTGAGTCGAGGATCAACACCCGGCTGCGCTCATTCGGGTCGGACTTCGACATCTTCGCCATCGGGTCGGTGAGCGCCATCACCCTGGCCGAGGTCTCCGGAATCAGCGCATCTGGGATCGGGAACACCTCGCTGAAGCGATTGTTGAAACGCTCGGCGAGGTCGCGAGTCATCTCGAGATGTTGCTTCTGGTCGTCGCCGATCGGCACCAGGTTGGCCCGGAACATGAGGATATCGGCCGCCATCAACACCGGATAGGCATACAAACCGAGGTTCGACGCCTGCCCCCGTGCCACCTTGTCCTTGTACTGCGTCATCCGGTTGAGCACGCCCGTGGGTGTCATCGTCCCCAGGATCCACTCCAACTCAGTGTGCTGAGGAACCTGGCTCTGGAAGTAGAAAAGCGACTTGTTCGGGTCGATCCCGACCGCCAGCAGCACCTTGGCGGCTTCGAGTCGGTCCTGGGCGAACTGTGCCGGGTCGTAGTCGACGGTGAGGGCGTGAAGGTCGACAACGCAGTAGACGGTGTCGTAGGAGTCCTGGAGCTTCACCCAGTTGCGCAACGCCCCCAGGTAGTTGCCGAGGTGCACATTGCCGGTGGGCTGCAGGCCCGAGAAGACCTTTGGCTTCGTCTCCACTGTCTTTGTCTCCGTTCGCCGTTGGAATCAACCGTCAGAAATGAAAGATGCCGGGGTGTCGGCCCCCGGCGTGTCATGGCGCGCGTCGGTGGGCTCAGCCGGTCCAGGACCACCAGGCGCGGATGCCGCTCATGGGCAGCAGACTACCCGATCATCACTGCCCGGCGGCCCGCCAGGCGTCGCGCAGGCTCACCTTGGGGCCGAGTTTGAGGACGGCACCGGTGTAGACCCTACCCCCGAGCCGAATCAGCCCGAACGAGGCTGCACCCAGCAGCGTCAGCGCCACTGCCACTTCCCACGCCGCAACCCCGCCAACGGCGAGCCGCATCGGCATCACGAGTGGTGAGGTCGGGGGGACCATCGAAGCCACCCGGCTCAGCGTCGTGTTGGGGTCCTCGAGCGACAGCAACGAGATGAAGTAGCCCGGAATCAGAAGTGCCACTGGGATCAACGCGACACTCTGCATGTCCTCCTGGCGAGAGATCGTGGCGCCCAGCGCGGCGTAGATCACGGCAAAGAACGTGTAGCCGACCAGATACCAGAACACGACCTGAACGATGACGTCCCGTCCGATGTCGGCGAGGGAAATGTCGGCGATGCTGAACTGGGTCAGGGTGAACCACACCACCGCGCCGAGCAGCGCAAGCTGGGCCAGGCCCAGCAGCCCGATGCCGACCACCTTCCCGACGAGGATCTGGGTGGGACGCACCCTCGATAGGAGTACCTCGACCACCCGGCTCGACTTCTCTTCTACGACTCCCATCATCACGAACTGGCCAAACATCAGGATCGACATGTAGAGCAGGATCGAGCCGATCATGGCACCGATCCGACGCGGCTCGACCTCGGGATCCGGCTCTCGCAGAGTCTGGGATTCCGGCGCCGGCGGTGCCAGCAGCGCCAATGCTTCGTCGGAGGTCAGCCCCAATTCCTCGGCGACCTCGCGCCGCTCGATCGACTGCAAGGCGAACACGACGATGGAGTTGAGCTCAGCGGACTCCTCCTCCAGCCAGATGATTTCGCCTTCGTCGACCACGATGACGTTGAGATCGCCAAACTCGAGGTCCTGCTCCGCGGCCGCCAGATCGTCGAAACGCTCGATGACCGCGTCGCGGTCGAACGATGCCGCCGCAACGTCGAGGTAGGTGCCGAACTCCTCGTCGGCAACGCCGACGACTCCAACCCGGTACGGAGGCGGGTCGTCCAGTTCGCTGGCGATGAGCGGGCCCAGGACGAGAATCATGCCGACAACCAGCAACGACGTTGCCAGAAACGCCTTGCTCTTCGCTCGCTGGACCAGGTCGCGTCTGGCGATCTCCCAGGTCTGAGCGAAAGCGCCCCTCATTTGATCGCCTCCCGGAACAGGTCCGAGAGTCGGGGCGGCTCGAAGCTGAACCGGGTCACAGCTCCCGCGGCCCGAGCCCCAGCCAGCAACGCGTCGAGGTCAACGTCCGGTTCGACCAGGAGGCGCCGGTCCCCGGTCCGAGTCATCACCACCCTGACCTCGTCACCATCGGGGCTCCACGGCTGTTCGTCAACCTCAATCACGAGATGCCTGACCCCTGCCGCGGCGCGCAGGCGGGAGAGTTCCCCGGTCAACACGATCCTGCCGCGGTCGATGATCACGACGTCCTGGCAGAGGTCTTCGACGGTGTCGAGCTGGTGGCTCGAAAAGACAATGCCCACCCCGCGCCCGGCCAGGTCGCGCAGGGTCTCGGCCATCGACTCCATGCCGATCGGGTCGAGGCCGGCAAATGGTTCGTCGAGCACCGCCAGTTCGGGGTTGTGGACCAGGGCCGCCGCCAGCTGGACTCGTTGCTGATTGCCGTGCGATAGCTCCTCGAGCTTCGAGTCGGTCCGCTCGATGAGACCCAGCTGGGTGAGCCAGGCGGCGGCGGCGTCCTTGGCGTCCTGTCGATTCTTGCCTGAGAGCCGGGCGAAGTAGGCGAGCTGCTCACCCACCTTCATCTTCGGATACAGGCCCCGCTCCTCGGGCATATAGCCGAAGCGAAGGCGTTCGGGGGCGCCGATCGGTGCGCCGCCCCAGAGCACCTGACCCGCGTCGGGGTGGACGAGATCGAAGATGCAGCGCATCGCCGTCGTCTTTCCCGCACCGTTGGGGCCGAGGAAGCCGACGATGCGTCCGGCGGGCACCTGGAAGCTGGCCCCGTCGAGAGCAACGACGCCGCCAAAACGCTTGGAAAGGTTGACGAGTGAGAGCAAGCGTGCCTCCAGACCTTCAATTGTGCCCACTTGTGACTCGAGATGCAGGGCCGAGATGCCGATCGCGCCGGCCGTTAGTCCCGAGGCCCGACACCCGGTGCTGGGTCAGGGTGCGGCGACCAGCAGCCGTTGGTTCACCTTGACATCGCTCAGCACCGTTGTCGTCCCATCGGGCAAACGCACCACCAACTCCGTCACCCGGTCGGCGTCACCCAACCCAAAATGAAGCCTGGGATCCTCGGACGACAGGTAGCTGCTGCCGGCATGGAGCTCGCGCCGCAGCGTGGTGCCATCCGGAAGCGTCGCCGTCACCATGGCGCCGGGGAAGAACCCATCTAGCTCGACCACGAGCCAATTGCCCGCCGCTCCGGCGTTCTCCAGCAATATGAGGTCGCCGCCGATCGTGTTGACCGCGATGTCGAGGTCTCCATCGTTGTCGTAGTCGGCGACGGCAGAGCCGCGACCGAGGATCGGGCCAACCTCGTCGAGCCCCACGTCCGTGAGCGGCTGGTACCCGACATCGCCCGACTCGGCCAGGATCTCCATCAGTTGCGCATCGGCAGCGGGATTGGTGACCGGAACCTCACCGTGGACAACAATCAGTTCGACCCTGGTGTCGAGATCGAGGTCGGCCCATGCGGTGCCCCAACCCGTCAACCCGACCCCGAGATCAGGTACTCCGAAGTCTTGGAGCCCTTCCTCGAAGCTGAGTTCGCCGCTGCCGTCGTTGCGGTAGAGGGAGTGAAACTGGCTGCCGAAGTTCGTGATGAACAGGTCGAGGTCGCCGTCGTCGTCGTAGTCACCGCTCGCAAGTCCCATCCCACTGTTCTCATCAGCGACCTGGGCCGCCTCGGCTACCTCGTCGAGGCGGAAGCCAAGCCCATCCGCAGCACTATCGCGGGTGATCTCGTAGAGCCGATTGGGGTTGGTGTCATTGGCAACGTAGAGATCAACGTCGCCGTCGCCGTCGAGGTCGGTGAAGAGCGCCCCGAGACCGTATTCCTGCACACCGGCCTCGAGGCCCGTCTCTGCGGCCACATCGCGGAAGATGGGCCGGCCATCCGGGCCGGGCCCTTCGTTGAGGTACAACAGATCGTTGACGGGTTCGTGGGTGTTCGGGAAACCCTTGGAGGCGTCGACCAGGCGATTGTTGAGGTCTACATAGCCGGCGACAAACAGGTCGGGCCATCCGTTGCCGTCGACGTCGGCAACCGCCGCACCGGTCTGCCACCCGTAGGCGTTGACGCCGGCCGCCTCGGCGCCGTCGACAAAGGTGCCGTCCCCCTGATTCCACAGGAGGTGGTTGAAGCGGGCGGTGGTCACATAGAGATCGGTCCAGCCATCGAGGTCAAAGTCGGCGGCGACACAGCCGTTCCCTCGCATCTCGAAGCCGGCGCCGCTGACTTCCGTCACGTCCTTGAACTCACCCGCCTCGTTGCGGTAGAGGGCGCTACGGGGCAGACCGCCTTCGTCCTGCCAACGCGCCCACTCAGTCTCGGCATAGGAGTTCACAACGTACAGGTCGAGCCACCCGTCGTTGTCGTAGTCGAGCCAACACAGGCCGCCGCCCATCATGGCGACGGCGTCCTCGGAAACATCCCAGCGGAAGGCGCCGTGCTGGAAATCAAGACCGACCTCAGCAGCGACATCGGTCAGGAAAAGCGCAGCCTCGCCCGGCGGGCCGGGCTGATCCGCGTCGCGGGCGTCGCTATCGGGCAAGCCGGAGGAGCACCCCGCAACGACCGCAGCAATCAGCACCGCGGCTGCGGCAGGCCTGAGCCAGTTCATGATGGCGCCCGTGGTCATGGTGTGATGCCTCCGAGGGGAGCATGATCCCCCGTCCGGGGCGTTATGCGACGCCGGCCGCTGTCTTGCCTCGCTTCGACAGCGCATCCACCAGGACGGCTGCCAGCAGCACCATGCCGGTGATCACGAACTTGGTGCCCGACGCCAGGCCGAGCAGACCCATCCCGTTCTCCACCGAGGCAATCACCATCGCTCCGAGCAGGGCGCTCATCACTCGACCGCTCCCACCAAACAGGCTGGTGCCGCCGATGACGGCGGCGGCGATCACGTTCAGCAGCAGGTTGCCGCCGCCGGTGTTGGTCGCGACCGAACTCAGTCGGGACGCGAGGATCACGCCTCCGATGCCGGCCATCAGACCGCCGATCATGAACACCACGATCCGCACCCGGTCGACGTTGATGCCGGCGCGACGCGCCGCCTCGGGGTTGCCACCGACCGCATATACGTGGCGGCCGAAGCGGGTGCTGCTGGCGATGAAGGTCCAGAAGGCGAGCAGTACGCCCAAGACGAGAATCACCATGGGCACGCCGCGATCGAGGTTCGCCACATAGACGCCGCCAAAGACGATGATCGTGACGAAGACCACTTGAGCCATCACGATGGGCACGGGGGGGTTGGGAAGGCCGCTGGCAAGGCGCGACCGATATTTCTGGAGCTGCATCAGCACATTGCCCCCCACGACCACTGCGGCCAGGATCCAACCCCAAGCGTCGGTCAGGAAGTTTCCGGCGAGGCCCTTGATGACCGAATCCTGGATGAGGACGGTGCCTGCCGTGCTGAACGACGTGGTCAGGATCAAGACCACCCCGCTCAGGCCGAGGTTGAACGCGAGCGTCACCACAAACGATGGAACCCCCGCCTTTGTGATGATCATCGACATGATCAGCCCAACCGAAGTCGTCACGAACAGGGCGATCAGGAGCGCCAGCGGCCAGGGCAACCCGGGATCACCGGGACGAAGCAGCAGCGTGAGAATCACGGCGCCGACGGCGCTGTTGTACGCCACCGACAAGTCGATCTCGGCGATCAGCAGGACGAAGACGACACCAATGGCAATCGTGGCCCAACCGGACATCTGGAGGAGCAGGTTGGTGAAGTTGCGTGACGTGAAGAACGTGTCGTTGAGGCTGCCGAAGATGATGGCGATGATGATCAGCCCGGCCAAGATGGGGAGCGACCCCAGTTCGCCGGCGCGGACCCGAATCCACCAGTTCTTCATGTACGCAGAAACCGAGTTGGGGTGAGCTACCGGCTCTTCGTGATAGGCCGGCAATTGCTCTGCCTCGGGAATGAGTTCTTTTTCCGCCGAAACCCCCTGGTCGCCTCCCTGGGGAGTCTGGTCGTCGGTCATTTCGCCACCTCATCCATGCCGGGAACGTGCTGGAGGGTGCCTGCGGTGATGGCGTGCACCACCTCTTGCTGGGTCGTCTCATTGAGTCTGAACACGCTGACGGCCTGCCCGAGTCGCAGCACGGTCACCCGATCGGCAACCTCGAAGATGTCGTGGAGATTGTGGGAGATGATCACCACGGCGAGCCCACGATCGGCCAGGGTGCGCACCAGATCGAGCACCTGGCGGGTCTGGGCGACGCCCAACGCCGCCGTCGGCTCGTCCAGGATGACGACTCTCGAGTTCCACATGACGGCTTTGGCGACGGCGACCGATTGGCGCTGCCCGCCGGAGAGGCCTGCAACAGTTTGCCGCACCGACTGGAGGGTGGTGACCGCCAGGCTGTCGAGCGTCTCCCGGGCGGTGCTCTCCATTGCCGCTTCGTTGAGCATGACGCCGTTGTGGATCTCCTCGCGGCCGAGGAACATGTTGGCGACGACGTCGAGGTTGTCGGCGAGCGCCAGGTCCTGATAGACAATTTCGATCCCCAGAGCCGAGGCATCGCGCGGGCTGTGGATCTTCACCTTCTTGCCATCGAAGGTCGTATAGCCCTCGTCAAAGGGGTAGATGCCGGCGATACCCTTGATCAGCGTCGACTTGCCGGCTCCATTGTCCCCAACAAGCGCCATCACCTCCCCGGGGCACACCTCGAAGTCGACTTTGTACAAGGCTTGCACCGCACCGAAGTGCTTCGACACTCCATTGCAGGTCAGGATGGGCTCGGTCGCCATAACTCCTCAACGGTCCTAGAAATGCTCGGGGGGACGCTAGCGGTAGCGTCCCCCCGATGCATTTTCGGTTCTTGTCCTACCGATCGGGTCTACCGGTCGGCCCGATCGGATCTACCGGTCGGCGGGGCAGTACTGCTCGAACTCGCCGGTGCAGATCTCGTCCCAGGTACGGAAGCCATCTGCAATAACGGTCTCTGCAATGTTGTCCACCGTGACACCGATCGGAGTCAGCGCGATGTACGGAACACCTGCGGCTCCGCCGATCTCGTTGGTGGCGGGATCGATCAACGTGCTCTCGCCGTCGAAGTCGATCGACATCGGGTCTTCGCCACAGCGCAGTGCCAGGGCCGCAGCGGCAGCCGCCTCGGCCTCCGCCTGAATCGGCTTGTACACCGACATGGTCTGCCAGCCGGACAGCACGTTCTGCATCCCGGCCACGGTGGCGTCCTGGCCACTCAACGGCACCGGCTCGAACCCGCCCGCCTTGAGCGCCTGAATCACCGAGTTGGCCAAACCATCGTTGGCGGCAAACACGGCATCAACCGCACCGTCGGTGTCGACAAGGATCTGCTCGAAGATCGTCAACGCCTCCTGGTTGTCCCAGTTCGGAGTGTCCTGATCGGCCGCCAGCGCCCAGGCGCCGTCCGCAACCTTGGTCGAAACTGCATAGTCGCTGGCCTCGTTGTAGCCACGCTTGAAGAGGGCGGCGTTGTTGTCGGTCGGCCCACCGTTGAGCATCACGACATTCGGCGTCCCGCCGAGCTCATCGATCTTCGGACCGATGACGTCGGCCATGGTCTGGCCAACGGCGACGTTGTTGAACGACACGTAGACATCGGCACCGGGACCCTCAACCGTCAAGCGGTCGTAGTCGATGACTGCGGCGCCGCCATTACGGGCGAGTTCGATGATCGCCGCACCGGAACCGGAGTCCAGGTTGGTCAGCAGAATCACCGAGGCGCCGGCGGCAAGCGCCGCTTCGGCCTGGGTCTGCTGGGTGGCGGCATCGCCTTCAGCGTTCACGATTGTGAAGTCGGTGTTCTCAACCAGGCCGGCGGCCTCGAACGAAGCCTTGAAGAACCGGCGGTCGTCGGACTCCCAGCGAGCCGAAGAAGCCGAGTCCGGCAGGAGCACAGCAATGTTGCCTTCGCAGGCCGTCTCGCCGGAAGCGGTCGTGGTCGTCTCACCACTAGCCGCAGCCGTGGTGGTGGTGGTGGCGTCATCGTCATCGCCACAGGCGGCCGCAACAAGTGCGAGCGCCGCAATGAGGACAATGATGCGAATTGGTTTACTCATTCGCGTGTTGTTCCTTTCAACAGGCAGGTGTTTGCTTGGTAGCCGCCACCAGATGGGGCGGCAATAGATCGCCACCGAACGGTGGCGAAGGCTTGGGAATGTGCCCCGGACTGGGGACGAAGGTGCCGGGTCGGCTGACTGTGGTCAACGCCGCCGGCAGTACACCCTGGTGGGCGTATGGGTTTGCCTCCTCCTGCTGCCGGCCCGGATGCGCCCTCCTCCGACGCATCCAACTGCCGACAAAGCGGGTGAACGCTACCTGCAAAACCACACCCTGCCAAACCTCAGACCGTGACCGTCTACGATTTGCGCCCCCTTCACCTTGAGGAGACGCATGCCGCTCGTTGCCGGGATCGACTGCTCGACCCAGTCCACCAAGGTCCTGATCGTTGATACCGACACCGGAGGGATCGTTGCCGACGGCCGCTGTGGCCACGAGGTGACCGGCTCCGGGGGGACTCGTGAGACCGATCCTGTGGTCTGGTGGAAGGCGCTCGCCACGGCTCTGGCCGAAACCGGTCGTGCCTCGGAGGTGCAGGCGATATCCGTCGCCGGCCAGCAGCATGGCATGGTGGTGCTCGACGACTCGGGCGCACCGCTGCGCCCGGCCAAGCTGTGGAACGACACCGAGTCGGCCCCAGACGCCGCCGCGCTGATCCAGGCGATGGGTGGACCCGATTGGTGGGCCGAGCACATCGGTCTGGTCCCGGTCGCGTCGTTCACCGCCACCAAGTGGGCGTGGCTGCGCCGGGTCGAACCCGACGTTGCCGCCGCCACGGCCGCCATCCGACTTCCCCACGACTTCCTCAATGAGCGCCTCACCGGCACGGGCACCACCGACCGCGGCGACGGCTCGGGGACGGCGTGGTGGTCGACCGCGACCGAACAGTACGCCCCCGACGTCATGGACCTCGCCGCGCTTCGATTGGATCCCGCCGTGCTTCCCGTGGTGCTCGGACCTCAGGACCCCGCAGGCGAGGTCACTGCGGCAGCCGCCGGCTACCTCGGTATGACGGCGGGGATCCCGGTCGGGCCCGGTACCGGGGACAATGCCGGCGCCGCCCTCGGCTTGGGCCTCGACGCCGGAACACCGGTCATCAGCCTGGGAACGTCGGGGACGGCGTTCATGGTCTCGCGCACCCGCACCGTCGACCCCTCTGGGACCGTCGCCGGGTTCGCCGACGCCACCGGCCGATTCCTTCCGCTGGCCGCCACGCTCAACTGCACCCTGGCCGTCGACCGTATCGCCACCTGGCTGGGACTTGATCGAGAGGCCGCCTCCGAACGGACCGATGCGGTCGTCCTGCCCTACTTGGATGGCGAACGGACTCCTAACCTCCCGCATGCGGCGGCGACGATCACCGGACTGCGTCACACCACAACCCGCGAGCAGATCCTGCGGGCTGCTTACGAGGGGGCCGCGCTGTCGCTACTCGCCGCCATCGACGTCATCGACGCCCACAGTTCGGGAGTCGACCCCGCAGCGCCGATCGTGCTGGTCGGCGGCGGCGCCAAGGGTGAGACGTGGCGAAAGGTGATCGGGGAATTGTCGGGTCGCGCCATCGAGATTCCCTCCGGCGAGGAACTGGTGGCGCTCGGCGCCGCTGCGCAGGCTGCCGCAATGCTCAGCCACGAGCCGCCGGAAGCCATCGCTCGCCGGTGGGAGACCCGCCGCGGCACCGTGCTGCCCGCGGTCGCCCGCAACGAGGATGCCCTCGCTCGCATCCGCCGGGTCCAGGAAGCGACGGCAGTCCTCAACGCTGCAGACCCGGCGTCGTGAAGACGATCGGACTCCTCGGTGGCATGAGCTGGGAGTCGTCGATCGAGTATGAACGCATCATCAACACCGAGGTGCGGTGGCGGCTCGGGGGCGCCCACTCGGCCGACCTGCTGATTCGCTCCTACGACTTCGCCGCCATCGAGGCGCTCCAGGAGGCCGCCGATTGGGATGGTGCCGGAAGGCTGCTCGCTGCCGATGCCCGCGCCCTCCAGGACGCCGGCGCCGAACTCATCGTGCTGTGCACCAATACGATGCATCGGGTCGCAGCGAACATCGAGGCGGCAATCGACATCCCGTTCCTCCACCTCGCCGATGCCACCGCGACGGCCGTGGTTGCGGCTGGGGTCGAGACTGTGGCGCTGCTCGGCACCCGCTACACAATGGAGATGGACTTCTACACCGGCCGACTCAACGACCACGGCCTCGAAGTGTTGATCCCCGATGAGCCGGACCGCACGGTGATCCACGACGTGATCTTCGAAGAGTTGGTCAGAGGCGAGATCCGTGAAGAGTCACGCCTCGGCTACCTCGCTGCGATCGACCGACTCCTCGGTCGCGGTGCCAAAGGCATCATCGCCGGCTGCACCGAGATAGAACTGCTGGTCACGCCCACCGACGTCGACTGCCCCTACTTCCCCACCACCCGCCTCCACGCTCTGGCAGCAGTGGACGCCGCATTGGCGTAACCGTTTCAGCTCGACGCTGCGGCGACGATCTGCTCGATGACTCGCATGTTGGCGACACCGTCCTCTGGTGGGTTTGGCACCGGGGTGTCGCTCAGGATGGCAGCGGCAAAACCCTCGGCCTCGGCGGTGTACTGGTCCCGGTATCGAAGGTGATGGTCTCGGTGGTGGGCGCCACCGGTGGGTTGCCGCCCGCGGTGACGAAGATCCGAGTCGGCCGGTCGGGCGGGATGTTGAAGGGGATCTCGATGTCGATCCGACCCTCGGTCCCGCCGAGGTGGACCCGCTGGTAGTCCTCCAGCTGGGTCGAGCAGGTGAAGCTTGCCTGGCCGGGGCCGAACTCGAGCAACGCCGAGGTGACCACGTCGGTACCGAAACGCGGATCACGCCGCATCGAACCCGCCACCGCGGTCGGCTCCCCGCCATAGATCATCCTGGCTGCGTTGATCGGATAGCACCCGACATCCATGAGCGCTCCACCGCCACATTCGGGTTTGTTGCGGATGTTGTCGGGGTCGTCGTTGAAGTAGGAGAACCACGCCTGGATGGCGCGCACCTCACCAATCCGGCCGCCGGCGACCAGCTCACGCACCGCCATCCACGAGGGGTGCAGTCGATACATGAAAGCCTCCATGAACTTCACGCCTTCGGCCGCACAGACGTCGGCCATCTCCTGGGCGTCGGCTGCCGTCAACGCCAGCGGCTTCTCGCACAACACGTGTTTGCCGGCGCGAGCTGCAGCCATCGTCCATTCGGCGTGCAACTGATTCGGAAGCGGAATGTAAACCGCGTCGACCTCGTCATCGGAGAGGAGGGCTTCATAGCTCCCATGAGCGCGGGGGATGCCCAGTCGATCCGCCGCAGCCCGGGCTCGACTCTCGTCTCGCGACGCAATTGCCACCACGTCGCAGTTGGCCCCGGCTTGGATGGCCGGCGTCACCTTGGCCATGCCGATGTTCGCCGTACTGAGAATGCCAAAGCGCACCTTCTCCATGTGATCCTCCCGCTTCAGTCTTGTCGTCTGCTCACACCATGATCCAGCCGCCGTCGACGTTGATCGTCTGCCCCGTCACGAACGACGCGTCACTGCCGGCCAGGAACGAGACCACCCCGGCGACCTCGTCGAAGCGGCCCCGCCGCTTGAGGGCTTGAGATGCGATGATCTCCCGCTCGTACGCCTCGAGATCGTCGTGTTGCGCCCTTTCGGCTCGCGTCGGAAAGGCACCCGGCGCCACCCCGTTGACCCGGATGCCGTGCTCGCCCAACTCGCGAGCCAGGGCGCGGGTCATGGCCACCACTGCTCCCTTGGCGGCGACATAGGGAGACATGCCGGCCCACCAGCCGTGCCAGACGATTGAGGCGACGTTGACGATCGCCCCTTCCGTACCCCGCCCGATCATGGCGCGGGCCGCCTGCTGGGCGCAAAGGAAGTAGGCACGCTGGTTGACCGCAATGGCGTCGTCGAGCTCGGCGGCCGTCACCTCGACAAACTTGCCGGCGGGAAAGACGGCCGCGTTGTTCACCAGCACCGCGACCGGCCCGAGTCGTGCTTCCACCTGGGAGAAGGCTGCGGCAATCTGGGTCTCCTGGCGAAGGTCGCAGCCGATCGGTTCGGCGCTGCCGCCCGCAGCAAGAATGCGGTCGGCGACGACGGTGGCGCCTTCGACATCGAGGTCGAGAACGGCAACAGAGTGACCATCGGCGGCCAGACGTTCGGCCATGGCGCCGCCCAGAGAACCGGCCGCGCCGGTGACGATGGCGCTCATGAAGCAGCCACCACACGCTGACGCTGCTCGCCGAGGCCGGAGATACCGAGGCGCATCAGGTTGCCGGGCCGGAGCCAGATCGGTGGGTCGTAGCCGAGCCCGACGCCCGGAGGAGTACCGGTTGAAATTACATCCCCCGGCTGGAGGCTCATGAATCGACTCACGTAGGCCACCAATGCGTCGACCCCAAAGATCATCGTTGCGGTGCTGCCGTTTTGGTGACGATGGCCGTCGACCTCGAGCCAAATGTCGAGTTGCTGCGGGTCCGGGATTTCGTCGACGGTCACCAGCCACGGACCCAGTGGCGCAAAGGTGTCGGCACTCTTGCCTTTGACCCACTGCCCGGTGCCGTCGAGTTGGAAACCCCTATCCGAAAGGTCATTGACCACGCAGTAGCCGGCGATGTGATCCCGTGCCGAGCCGACGGAGATGTTCTTGCCCGGCGCGCCGATCACCACGGCCAGCTCGACTTCCCAGTCGCCTTTGCCGGCGCCCACAGGGAGTACGACGTCGTCATAGGGCCCACTGATCGCCGACGTTGCCTTCATGAACAACACCGGTTCTGCCGGGACTTCCATCCCGGACTCCGTAGCGTGATCCGAGTAGTTGAGCCCGATGCAGATGAACTTGCCCACGGCGCCGACGCACGGCCCGATCCTCACCTCGTCATCCACAACCGGCAGCCTGTCGAGATCGATGGCTCTGAGCAGGTCGAGACCGTGCGGCTCGAGCGTGGGCCCTGCGATGTCGTCGGTCACTGCGGCCAGCGACCTCAGCCGCCCGTCGGGACCGACGACTCCCGGCCGCTCCATGCCCCGCCTGCCGTACCTGACCAGCTTCACAGGGTCATGCCGCCGTCGATCACCAAGACGGTTCCGGTCACATACGCCGACTCGTCGGAGCCCAGGTACACGGCGGCGGCCGCAATCTCGTCCGTGGCGCCGAGCCGCCCCATCGGCTGACGTGCCACGAATGCGGCCCGCGCTTGTTGCGCGTCCCCCATCGCCGATAGGCGCTCGTCGAGCGAAGGCGACTGGACGGTCCCGGGAGCAATGGCATTGCAGCGGATGCCGTCGGCGACGAAGTCGGCAGCTACCGCCTTGGTCAGCCCAATGACTGCTGCCTTGGAGGTTCCGTAGACAAATCGGTCGGGAACGCCAGACACATTGGAGACAACCGAAGCCATGTTGATGATGGCACCGCCGCCCTGCGCCAGCATGGCCGGCAGCAGTGCTCGGATCATGCGGTACATCGAGCTGACGTTGACGTCGAGGCCAAATGACCACTCCGACTCGTCGGTATCGAGGATATTGCCGTGCTGCACAATCCCGGCACAGTTGAACAGGACGTCGACCGGGCCGACTTCCTCGGCTACCGCCCCAATCGCTGCGGAATCGGTGACGTCGACGACTCGGGTGTGAACACCCCGATGCTCAACCGCCAGCGTGTCGAGCGTGACCGGGTTGAGATCGAGTGCCCACACCTCAGCCCCCTCGGCGATGAACGCCTCAACGGTGGCTCGACCAATTCCCTGGCCGGCGCCGGTGACGACGGCCATCTTGCCGGCGAGGCGCCCGGTCACGTGGCGCGACCTTCCCAGCCTCGCTGCGACGCGGCGTCGAGAAGTCGAGGACCGTCGAGGATCGACACGTAGGGCAGCACGTCTTCGTCGGAAGCCAAGACGAACTCGGTGAGCTGGGACTTGACCACCTGGTGAAGTACCTCAGGCGACCACGGCTTGGCGACGTAGTAGTCGAGCTTGGCCTCGTTGACGGCGCGGATCGTGTCCTCGAGACCCGCCTGGCCGGTCAACAGAACCTTGCGGGTGCCACGTGTCTTCGGCTCCCCCTCGAGCTCGATGAGGAAGTCGATACCGAGCACCCCGGGCAACAGGTGATCACAGAGGATGAGCCCGGCGAGGACGTCATCGCCGGCAAGTTCGGCCAGCAGGTTGCGGGCGTCGTCGACGTCCTCGGCAGCTTCGATCCTGAAGTGGCCGGCAAAGGGAGTGAGGTCACGCACGACCGCGTCGCGCACCTCTCGCTCGTCCTCAACAACGACGATGGCAATCTCGCTCACGATTCTCCCGGGGTCGCTTCCGGCGGCTCAGGCGGAAGAGTAACGACAAAGCACGTTCGGCCGGGCTCGGACTCGACCGTGATCGTGCCACCGTGCTGGGTCACGATGTCCTTGGCCAGCCGCAGACCGAGGCCGAGGCCGAAGTCGACTCGGCCTCCGGCGGTGGTGAAGTGCATGTCGAAGATTTGATCGATGTGGCTCGGGTCGATCCCCGGGCCGCTGTCCTCGATCTCGACCCGCACCCCACCTGCGCCAGACGGTGCGGTGCGCACGGTCAGTGTGCCCGACCCATCCATGGCCCGGATGGCGTTGTGGATGAGGTTGGTCCACACCTGGTTGAGCTGCCCGGGGAAACATGCGATCTGGGGCACCTCGCCGTATTCCCGCTCGACCTCGATGCCTCGCAGGTCGTGACCGAGCAGCAGCAAGGTGTCTTCGATGCCGGCGGCGACCTCAACCCCGGTGGTGAGGCCCTGGCCTGCCCTGGCGTACGAGCGCAAGCTACCGACCAGGTCGCTGATCCTGCCCGCCGCAGACCGAATGTTGCGTAAGGAAAGCCCGAGCTGGTGGTAACGCTCGAGGTCGACGAGACGCCGCTCGCGCTCTGCGTCGCTCAGATTCCCGAGCGCCCGCTCGAAGTCGGCGGCGTCGTTGATACCGACCGACACCAATCGACCGGCCAGGGCACGGTCGCCGATGAACTCGGCGAGGGCCTTGCGCTGGCTGCGTTCTTCGGCGGTGGAGATCGGGGGCCGGTGCAGCGCCTCGTCGAATGCCTGCTGCATCATCGCTCCGTCGACGTGAGCCAGAGGAAGTTCCGAAAGGTCGTGCGTGATGAAGTCGGCGGCGCGCCCGATGGCGGCGATCGGGTTGTTGAGTTCGTGCCCGATTCCGGCGACCAACTGACCGAGAGTCGCCATCTTCTCCGACTCGATCAGCCGGGTCTGGGCATGCTCGAGCTGCGTCAGGGCGGCCGACAGCTGGTCCCGCTCCTTTGCCAGATCGCGATTGAGCTGATCGACTTGGAGGCGGAGGTCGATCGACCGCTGGTGGCGCCGCACCATCGAACGCAGCAGCGCCGCCACGAAGTGGACCGCAAGGGTCTCGCTGCCCCGCAGCGCTCGATCGAGTTCTTCGAGGGTGAGTGAGATCGCGATGAGGTCCGTGCCTGCCGTGGCGTCCATGAAGGCCGGCTGATTGCGGGCCACCGCCATCAGGCCGACGATGCGCCCGGCGGTGCGCAGGTGGAGCACGATCTCGCGCCCGTCGACGGTGCGGGTGAGCCGCACCTCGCCGTCGAGCACGATCCAGATACGGTCTACTGCCTGACCGTGGCGCAGCAGCACGGTACCCGCAGGGATGGCAACCCGCTCGGGTTCGGCGAGCGCCCGGTCGATCTCGTCGATCATCCGCCGTTCTACCTCGTCGTCGGGCACGTCGGCGTCGACGAAGAACGAGCGTTGCAGGCGCTCCAGCTGACTCTCGGTGCGCTGAAGTTCCTTCTCGGCTTCGGTATAGGCAACCGAGAGCAGTTCGGTGTCGGCGAAACCGCCGATCCGTTCCATGTCCTCGGGGGCGTGCTCGACGAAGTAGACCGTCACCAGGCTCTGGGCCAAATGGGCCAGGCCCTCGTCGCTCCAAGGCCGAACCACCTCGACGATGCCCTCCCGATCCTCGGGATGGGACACCAGCAGCATTCTGGTGGCCGCTTCGAACTCGGATGTGGTGCCGATTTCGTGGAGCAGCTTCGGGCCATCAACGGCTGTGACCTGGTCGTCAATGATGACGAGGACGACGTGGTCGCCACGTGCAATGAGCCGGCTCATTCGCTCCCGGAACCAGGCGACCTTGACGAAGCCCTCCACAACGATCACGCCGCGGGTCGCTTGGGTGACCCGCCCGACGAGATCATCTACCTCATCGCGGTGCTCGCCGAGACACAACGCGTAGTAGTTGGCCTGGCGGTCGGCCTCGTCGCTCATGCGCCCGCCACTCCAACAACGCTCCACAGCAACGGAGCGACGACGACGAAGAGCACAAGGCCAACCAGTCCAATCACTATCCCGGCTCGAGCCATGTCGGAGGTCTGGACGGCACCGGTCGAGTATGCAATGGCGTTCGGCGGTGTTGATATCGGCAATGCCATCGCCAAGGACGCCCCAACGGCGATGAAGAAGCCGACCTGGATTGGATCAAGCGACACCGCACCGGAAAGCGCCAACGTCAGACCGATTGGGATCAGCAGGTTTGCCGCCGCACTGTTGGAGATCACCGTGGACATCACCAGCGCCGTCAATGCCAGCAGCCCGGCGACTAGCCAGCCGGGAACCAGATCCCACGACACGAGCTCGATCAGCCACACATCGAGACCCGACGATGAAACCCCAAGCCCAAGGGCGATTCCGCCGGCAACCAACCACAGAATGTGCCACTGGACCGACCGCAGCTCCTTCGAGCCGAACACCCGGGTGGCGAGCAGGATGACGACGGGGAGGAAGCCGACGATGGTGGACTTGATCCCGTGGATCGGCTCGGTGAGCCACAACAGCACGGTGACGGCAAACGTCACGTAGAAGATCTGGGCACCTCGGGAGCGATCGAAGTCGGCCTTGATGTTGAGGTGGACGGTGTCGGTCTTGGCGGGAAACAGCTTGATCAGGAGCCACCATGAGAACAGCAGCAGCACGATCATCATGGGGACGGCCATCACCATCCACTCGACAAAACTGACCGAGATCCCGGCGTCACCGAGGCCCCCCAGGGCAATGGCGTTGGGGGGTGTACCGACCGGGGTGCCGATCCCGCCGACGTTGGCCGCAATCGGAATCGAGAGAGCCAGGGCCGTGCGCAGCTTGTCGTCG
Source organism: uncultured Acidimicrobiia bacterium (assembly GCA_963704825.1). GTDB lineage: Bacteria > Actinomycetota > Acidimicrobiia > Spongiisociales > UBA5794 > CAVPHV01. Next base: position 522,803 of record CAVPHV010000017.1, on the reverse strand, counting down.
ATGTCGAGCCCGGCGATCACGGGCAGCACCACTGCCATCAGCGTCGCCGTGGTGGCGGTATTGCTCATGAACATCGAAAACGCCGCCGTGATGAGCATCAGCCCGAGCAGGATGTAACGGGGCGACGCACCAAAGGGACGCAGCAGAACACTCGCCATGCTGCGGTCCAGCTTGTACTTGGCGGCGCCGTCGGCGAGGAAGAACCCGCCGAGGAACAGCATGAGGACCGGATTGGCCAGGGTCGCATAGAACTCGGTGTACGAGGGCGCCTCGAAGCTCGCAGGGAGGGCGAACAACGCCTGATCGGAGATCAGCAGGATCTCCAGGAAGATGATCAGTGCTGCGGTGGCGTACAGCGGAATGGCCTCAGTCACCCACAACACGATGGCGAGCAGGAACACCGAGAGGGCGCGGTGGCCGGCCACCGACAGCCCGTCGAACTCGATGATGAAGGGCAGCACAAAGACGATGGCGCCGAGCACCAGGCCGACGTGGCGCTTGGTCGGCGTCGGCACACCGAGGCGGCGATAGGCGCGGAGCGTGGAGGTCATAGGTCCTGCGGTGAGGGGCGGTCCGGACAATGCTAGGGGGGTGTTGAGCAAACGCCGAGCGGGATTGCCCCGGCGAGCGGACGCCTGGTTCTGGAGAGTCGCCGCAAGCCCAAACTGGCGTTGCTCAACAGCCTCCTTAGGACCACTTTCTGTTCTGGCGTGGCCAGGGTGCAGGATCTGGTACCTGAGCCACGCCAGAACGGAAGAGGGTTGCGGCTGAGGGCGCCTCAGGACGGCCTAACGTCGTGCCGTGTCACGCAGCCGCCTCGTCCTCCTCATCGCCTTTGTGGCCTTCATTGCACTTGGGATGCCGAAGGCCGCCTTCGGCGTCTCCTGGCCCTCGATGGCAGCCGACCTGTCCGCCCCGATCGCCGACTTGGGCCTCTTCGTCGCCATCCACGTAGGCGCCTACTTCGTCGCCAGCCTGGTCAGCGGCCGGCTCAGCCACCGCATCGGAAACGGCCCGATGCTGACGCTCGCGGCGTGGGCGCTCACCTTCGGCATCATCGGATACGCCGCCGCGCCAAACCGCCTTGGTCTCGGACTTGCGGCCGTGGTGCTCGGCCTCGGCGGCGGACTGCTCGACGCCGGCATCAACGCCCACGTTGCCCTCCGCTTCGGGGCCCGCGCCATGGGGTTCCTCCATGCCTCGTTCGGCATCGGGGCAACGCTGGGGCCGTTGGTGATGACCGTGATCTTGGCCCTGGATGGATCGTGGCGGATCGGGTTCGCCTTGCTCGTCGCTCTCCAAGCCGGGATCGCCATTGCCATCTGGCGAACCAGCGCCGATTGGGACACTGCTCCCGCAGAACACAGCGAACGAGGTCGCCTCACCCAGGGCCAAAGGACCACCGCCATGCTGGCGTTGCTGGCGTTTGCCCTCTACGGCGGCATCGAGGTGGGCGCCGGTTCGTGGGCCTACAGCCTGTTCACCGAAGGACGCGGGATGGGGGAAGCCGCTGCCGGAGTGGCCGTCACGGGGTTCTGGGCCGCCCTCACCGCGGCCCGATTGCTGCTCGGCGTGATCGGCGAACGTGTCGCCCCGGACGCCGTCCTGCGCGCCTCCGCCATAGGATCGGTGGTCGGTATCACCGTGTTGTGGTGGAACCCGGTCGATGCGGTGGGGGCACTTGGACTCGTGTTCGCCGGGTTCGCCCTCGGGTTCATCTTCCCGCTCCAGATGCTGCTCACCCCGCGCCGATTTGGCCCGGTGGCGACTCCTCCCATGGCCGGATACCAACTGGCCGGGGCAACCGTTGGGGCCGTCATCGTCCCCCTGCTCATCGGCCAACTCGTGGCCGCCAACGACCTCGAGATGGTCGGTCCCGTGCTCCTCGCGGCAGCCGTGGGGCTGCTGGCGACGACGCTGGTTCTCGCCCGCCGCGCACCGTCCGAGGTCCCCGACAGGGTCTGACCCCCCTCCTCTCCCGCCTCAAGGATCTGGGCCGGAAACCCGATAGACCTACACGTAAGCCGCTGATCGTCGTATCGTCGCGACTGAAGCACCTGCCGAATGGGGAGTTTGACCGCAATGAAGAAGCATCGTTTGCTGCTTGGTTTGGCCGCCCTGGCGCTGGTCGTCAGCGCCTGTGGCGATGGGGAGAACGCCGACACGACGTCGACCACGACAGACGGCGAGGTCACCACCACGGCCCAGGGCTCCGAAACCACCACCACCGCCATCGGGGAGACCACCACCAGCGCCGCCGGCGAGACCACCACAACTGTGGCCACGGGCGGCGGTGACACGAGCGCCTTCCAGAACGCCATCGAGAAGAGTGGAGAGGTTTCCTCAGCCCAAATGGAGGGAACCATTGCGATGTCCGGCGTCGAAGGCGCTCCCGGAACCGGCGAAATCTCCATCGGCTTTTCCGGTGCCTTCGACAACGAGAACAACATCTTCGCCTTCAAGATGGATCTGAGCGGCGCCGCCGAAGGCATGGGCGAGGAGATCCCGCCGGAGATGGCCGGGTTACTCGGCGAAATGGAAATCATCACCGTTGGTGACGACTCCTACATGAAGTTCGGCTTCTTCTCGATGTTCCTCGGCTCCGATACCGAGTGGATCAAGATGCCCGCCGACGAGAGCGGCGATGCCGCCGGCGGCTTCGCCGGTGCGAACCCGGTCAACCCGACGGACATGTTCGCCGCCTTCAACAACGAAAACGTCGACATCGTCGAAGTAGGCACCGAGGATGTCCGCGGCGTAGCGACCACTCACTATCACGCCGTGGTCGATGCCAAAGCGATGGCGGAGGCTTCGGCCGACGGCAGCGTCGAGGGTCTCGAAGACCTGGGAGATTTGCCCGAGAAACTGGACGTCGACTTCTGGATCGATGACGACGGCTACATCCGCCGGTTTGTCATCACGATGGACGGGTCTGAAGTCGAGTCCGCTCCCGGCGAGGGTTTCGGACAGATGGTCATGACGTATGAGATGTTCGCCTTTGGTGAGCCGGTCAACGTGACGGTCCCCGCCGAGGGTGAGTACACCGACATGGAGGACCTCAACTTCGATTTGGGTGATCTCGACCTCGGCGCCTGATCCCCCACAGAGATGTCGTGAACGGCGCCGCGCTGCGGCGCCGTTCTCGCGTTCACGAGACGAGTCGCGCCCCCATGGTGGCGAGCGCAATGTCCTCGGCTTCGGGCAGACCGCTCACACCTACGGCGCCGATCACCTCGCCGTCGCTGACGATGGGTACGCCGCCGCCCCACGAGATGTAACGCAGGTCGCCGTAGTTGGTCATCGGGAAGCCCTCTTGGCGCGACCGCCGACCGAGTTCCTCGCTGGTGATCCGCTCGCGGGCGGCGGTGTAGGCCTTGTTCATCGCATTGGCGATAGATGGGAGGGGGCAGCCGTCGGTCCGCACGAAGGCGACGAGTTCCCCGTGGGTGTCGACCACGGCAACCGCAGCCCCGCCGCCGCTTCGCTCCAATTCGGCCCGGATCGCCTCGACAACTCGGGTGGCATCGGCATGGCGCATGGCTACTTCACCTCGCTGAGGCGCACCGGGGTGCGGTTCCGGGCCGAGAGGATGACGGCCTCCATCACTCGTGCCGTCTGATAGGCGTCGGCGAAGTCGGGCAACGGCACGAGCACCTTGCGGCGTGAGATCGCCCGCAGGATGTCGGCTGCCTGGTTCACGAAGGTGTGCTCGTACCCGAGCCAATGCCCGTCGGGCCACCAGTCGGCGGCGTAGGGGTGCTCGTCGTGCATGGTCTGGATCGTCTGCCACCCCTGGAGGCGCGGCTCGACGGCGGCGTCGAAGTACTCGAGTTCGTTCATCCGCTCGAAGTTGAAGCGGATGGCGCCTTTCTCTCCGTGGAGCTCGATGCGGTTCGAGTTCTTCACCCCGGTGGCCAGCCGGCTGGCTTCGAAGCTGGCGACGGCGCCGCCCTTGAGCCGGCCGAGGAAGAGCACGGCGTCGTCCACGCTGCTGCGGCCCATGCGCTCGGGGTCGTCGACCAGCGGCCGCTCCTTGATGAAGCGCTCCTCGATGGCGCCGGTCACTTCGGTGAACTCGTCGCCGGTGACGAACCGGGCCATGTCGATGATGTGCGCCATGAGGTCGCCGTGGGCGCCACTGCCGGCCACCTTGGACTGGAACCGCCACAGCAGCGGCGTGTCGGGGCCGCCCCAGCTCTGCAGGTAGGTGGCTCGGACGTGATAGATCCTGCCGAGCCTGCCCTCCTTGACGAGCTGGTGGGCGAGCGCAACCGCCGGCACCCGGCGGTAGTTGTACCAAACGAACGTCTGCGCCTTGCTGGCCTTCGCTGCCTGCACCATCAGGCGGGATTCGTCGAGGGTGCGGGCCAGGGGCTTCTCGCAAGCCACGTGCTTGCCCGCTTCGAGGGCGGCAATCGACTGCTCGGCGTGCACATCGTTGGAAGTACCGATGTCGACCAAGTCGATCTCGGGGTCGGTGACGGCAGCCTTCCAGTCGGTCGTCCACTGCTGCCAACCCCACCGGTCGGCGAACTCCTCGAGGTCGGCGACATCTCGGCCAACGACGGTGTGCCGCACCGGCGAGCGCGGCACCGAGAAGAACGCGTCGACCGTGAGCCAGGCGTTTGAGTGGGCCTTGCCCATGAACTTGGTCCCGAGCAACGCAATATTGAGTGGTCTAGCCATGGGAGGCACCCTACAGGGCGGTGCTGGGGGTCAGGTGTGGTGTGCTCCCGTCTGACGCGGTGCCGACCCGAGATTGACGCCCTCACCGGCCTGGGTCATACTGCCCGCCATGGCAACGACCGGGCTCACCCGCATCGAGATTACGTAGGCGCACATGCCGCAAGGCGTGTGTGCCCTTCCTGCCCTCCGCTCGGCGGAGGGTTTCTCTTTGCCCCCTACCGAGGAGCCGCCCCATGACCACCCGACGAGTTGAGATCTACGACACGACCCTGCGCGACGGAACGCAGCAGGAAGGCATTTCGCTGACCGCCGGCGACAAACTGCAGGTTGCCCGCCTGCTCGACGACCTCGGGGTGGCCTACGTCGAAGGTGGGTGGCCGGGCGCCAACCCCAAGGACGACGAGTTCTTTCAGCGGGCCAAGACCGAACTCGATCTCACCAACTCGACGTTGGTGGCATTCGGCTCGACTCGTCACTCCAAGAACCGCCCCGACGAGGACGAACAACTCGCCGCCCTCATCGCCGCCGACACCGACGTCATCTGCCTGGTCGGCAAGTCGTGGGACTATCACGTCGAACACGCCCTGCGCACCACGCCGAACGAGGCGGTGGCGATGGTGGCCGACTCGATCGAGTACCTGCGCTCCCGAGGCCGCAGGGTGTTCTTCGACGCCGAGCACTTCTTCGACGGGTACCGCTCCAACCCCGACTTCGCCCGCGCCGTGCTGACCGCGGCCCACGAAGCGGGCGCCGAACGACTGGTTCTGTGCGACACCAACGGCGGTTTCCTCTCCGACGAGGTGGAGCGCATCGTGGGCGAGGTCACCGACGCCGTGCCCGATGCCGTCTTGGGATGCCACTTCCACAACGATTCCGGGATGGCGGTGGCCAACTCTCTCACCGCGGTGCGCACCGGGGTGTTCCAGGTCCAGGGCTGCATCAACGGCTACGGCGAGCGCACCGGCAACGCCGACCTGTGCTCGCTGATCCCGAATCTGGCGCTCAAGATGGGCTACGACGCCATCCCGGTGGAGCGCCTCCCCCGCCTCACCAGGGTCTCGCACCACCTCGCCGAACTGGTCAACCTCACCCTCGACCCCCACCTCCCCTATGTGGGAGCGTCGGCGTTCACCCACAAGGCGGGACTCCATACCTCAGCATTGGCGCGTCGCTCGGATGCCTACGAGCACCTCGACCCGGCCGAGATCGGCAACAGCACCAGGGTCGTCGTCTCCGAGTTGGCCGGCCGCTCCACCGTCCTCGCCAAGGCCGAAGCCCAGGGGCTCGAACTCACGAGCGAGGATGCCCAAGCGGTCGTCGATCGCATCAAGGAGCTCGAGCACATCGGCTACCAGTTCGAGGCCGCCGACGGGTCATTCGAACTGCTGCTACGCGAGACCCAGGGGTGGCAGCAGGACTTCTTCGCCCCCGAGTCGTACCGGGTGTTCGTCGAGAACCAAAATGACGAAGTTGTGGCCGAGGCAACCGTCAAGGTTCACGTCGGCGACGAACGCGTCGTCACGACCCGAGAGGGTGACGGCCCCGTCTCAGCTCTCGACCGGGCGCTGCGCTCGGCCCTCGTGTGGGCGTACCCAGAAGTCGACCACATCAAGCTGGTCGACTACCGGGTACGCGACCTGGACTCGTCCGACGGCACCAGCGCCCGGGTTCGAGTCTTGTGCCAGCACTCCGATGGCGACGGGGTCTGGGGCACGGTCGGCGTCCACGAGAACATCATCGATGCCTCCTGGAAGGCCGTGGTCGAGGGCCTCGTCATCGGCCTGATGCGAGAGAAGCGCCGCAACGGAGACTGACCCCCCGCTTCTTGCGTGGCTGAGGTACCAGAAATCGCGCCGCAGCCACGCCAGAACAGGGAGGAACCCGGAATGGACCTCGGTTCGTCATACGATGGCACGGGAGGAACCATGTATGTGACCAGATCCGTTGCGGTTGGTTTGGGGATCGTGGCGCTTGGCCTTGGGTTCGCCGCTTGCACCGAGGGCAATGAGCCCACCTCGCCGCCCTCAATCGAATCCTCCGCCGGCCCCCAATCAATCCCATCTACCACACCCGACGGCACCGCTGCCGGCTACCACGTCGTGCTCGATGTCGGCTATCGCCAGACGTTGCGGTTCCCCGGGTCGGGCCACATTCCTCGGGAGCTGGAATTCGACTACGCCATCGACACCTCGGCGTCGGTCGGCAAGATGGCCGACCCTGCGGTGCAGGGCACCGTGGCGCCAGGCACCGCGTCGTGGGCGATCCGGTGCTTCGGCGATTCCCTGTCGGACCCGGTAGCCTCACCAATCGACGAGCAGTCCGGTACCCAGACATTCGCCGTCGGTACCGCCGACTCATCGTTCCCCAACCCCGAAGCGCTCGAAGCAGAGGTTGATTGGCTGGCCGGACCTGGTGTCCTCCTGCTCGAACAAGATGGCGCCCTGCTGGTCGCCCAGCGTCTCCCCAGCTCGATCGCCCTGGACCAGACGGTGGATACGGAGTGCACCGATTCGATCTCGGCGCTGACCGTCAACTGGGGACACGGCGCCATGACGGCACCGGCCAGGGTCAACAAGTCGGGGGTCGACTACACCTGGGCTGAGGCGCTGAACCTCGACCAGGAACTCCCGGTCTATGTGCTCGACCAAGCCGGCGATGGGTGGCTGCTCGCCGTAATCCCACTCGACGCCTTCGGCCCCGGTCCGCAGTCGATCGACTTCCTGCGAGAGGAATCCGAGCCCGAGGGCGAGACCCGGCTTCAGATCACCGGCACCATCGAGCGCAACAACCGCTAGCGGATCTGGCACCATGGGGGCATGGACCAGCGACCCGGTGACCTCGATCCAACCAGAGCCACGATTGCCGCCCGTGAGCTGGTGGCTACCGCCTCGGGGTACCTGACCTCCGATGTGGCCATGGCGCTGCCCTACGAAACGTTGGGGCCATTCAAGAACCTGCTCAAGCAGTTCTTCTCCCCCATGCCGTGGGGCGCCGCCGACGCCGACCAGCTCAGCGCTCTTGTGGTTCCCCACGTGGCGAACGGCTGGTGGGAACATGACCTCGGCGGGGGCATCACCCTTGCCCACGGCATCCGGGCGGACCGCTACGAGCTGTGGGTCGGCGGTGTGTCGACCGCAACCGGGTCCATCTTCGACCGTGCCTTCGATGGTCCGGTGGTTCCGGAAGCCACTCCCCACCCCCGCAAGGTCAAGTTCATCATCGGAGGGGTCCCAGCCCCGGGCGTCTGGTATCGCCGCACCGATGACGACCCGGTGACCGACCCCAGGGTGAAGCGCCTCTTCGCCGAACCCGACGTGACCGACGTGATGGTGGCCGGCGACTTCGTCACAGTGGGCATCGGCGCCACGTCGTCGTGGGAGCTGCGCCTCGAGCCGCTCCTCGCCCTCATCACCGAGCTCTACTGGGACGAGGGGGCCACGACGACGGCGCCGGAGCGCACCCGCGAAGAACTCCTCGACGAGGCCGGGCATCTCCATCTGGAGGCAAGACCGGAGGAACTCCACCTGCTCGACCCCGATGACCCCGCCGACCGCAATCGACTGACCGCAGCGCTCGGCGCCTACGACGCTCGGGTCCGCCGGGTCGCCGTTGCCGTGCTGGTGGAGTGCGACGACCCCGTGATCCGGTCCGAGGCCATCAGTCGCGGCTTCGAGGACGAATCGCGCATCGTACGCCGCACCGCCGTCGATGCCGCTGCCGATACCGAGGACCCTGTCCTGCGGCCGCTATTCGAGCAGGCGACCCAAAGCGACGATCCGTGGATTCGCTGGAAGGCGGTCCGCGCCCTCGGTGACATCGGCCTCGACACCAGCCGAACCCTGGTCGAGTCCCTCGAGACCGACCCAGACTTCCAGGTTCGATTTGAGGTCGCCCGCGTCCTGCGGGACGATTGAGCGCAGCGACCACTCACAGGAGAGCCGAGATGCCGCACGTGATCATCAAGATGCACGAAGGCCGCACCGAGCAGCAAAAAGAAGCGCTCGCCGCTGCCATAACCAGGGACGTCATGGACATCGCCGTTGCGCCCGAAACCGCAGTGTCCATTGCGATTGAGGACTACTCGAAGGAAGACTGGCCCGAGGCGGTCTACCGCCCCGACATCCTCGAGTACGAGGGGAACTTGCTCAAGTCTCCCGGCTACCCCAACCCCTTCGCCGACGAGGCCTAGGCGAGCACTCCTGCCTACACGTCGTCGACGCCGAGAGCGTCGAGCAGGCGGCCGAAGCGGGCCTTGAGTTCGTCGATCTCGGCGCGCAGGTCCTCCAGCTCCCCTGCGGGCACCGCAGCCTCCGGCGGCGCAGGAGCCGTCGCCGGGACAACGAACTCGGTGTCATCAACCCGCTCATCTCCTGTGCCGCGGTCGCTGAGCAACTCCATGTAGCGGTGCTCCTTCTGGCCCGGACGGCGCTCGAGGCGAACAACGGCGTTGCGGGTCCGCAGCTGCTCGAGGGTCGCCTCGACATCGGCGAGCCCGGTGAACTCGACATACCGATTGGTCCGCTGCCGCAAATCGCCCGGCGTTTGCGGACCACGCAGCAACAGCACGGCCAGCAGCGACACTTCCTTGTCGCTGAGACCGAAGATCTCGTCGGCGGCGTGCCGATACTTGACCACGCGGTCGCCCGGGCGATGGACCATGCGAGCCAGCCCCTGATCTGAGAGTTGGCGCAGGGTGTGCTCGACCGCAGCCTCCGAGTAGTCGACGATCGGATCTCGGTTCGACACTTGATTGCATGCCACCCGAACCCCGTTGAGCGACATCGGGTACTGGTCGGGGGTGGTGCGGGATTTCTCGATCAGGCAGCCGAGGACTCGGGCCTGGCCGGCATCCAACGTGAGCTCCGGCATCGGTTCCATGGGTTCCATGAACAGCGAGGCTACTCCGCCGAGGTCCGCTTCCGGACGGCTACCAGGCGACCTCTGAGCACCCCACATGAGTGTCCGGCTCGATCTGGAGGGTGGCATGGTCAATCCGATAGGAGTCGCGCAGCACACTGCGAGCCTGATCGAGCACCGGGTGGACGGCAACGCCGCTGCTCGTCATCAGATGGACGGTAGCGACGTCCATCTCGGAGGTGAGGGTCCACACGTGGAGGTCGTGAACGTCGACGACGCCGTCGATATCGCAGAGATCCGACCGGAGGCTCTCAACGTCCACGTCGTCGGGTGCCGCCTGCACCAGCACCCGCAGCGCCTGGCGCCCGAGTTGCCAGGCACGCGGCAGGATGAACAGCCCAATCAGCGCCGCGAACAACGGATCGGCATAGCGCCACCCGGTCGTCATCGTGATGACGGCAGCCGCAATGACGCCGATGGAACCGATCAAGTCGGCCACCACCTCGTAGTAGGCGCCCCTGACGTTGATGGATTCCTCGGCCCCGGACCGCAGCAGTCGCCACGCGATCACGTTGACAACGAGACCGCCGACCGCGACAAGCAGCATCGGCCCGGCCAGCACCGCGGTGGGCTCGTGGAACCGACGCACGGCCTCGATCAGCACATAGCCCCCGACGAGCAACAGCAGCCCGGCGTTGGCCGCCGCCGCCAGGATCTCCAATCGGTAGAAGCCATAGGTGCGGCCCGCGCTCGTATCGGCTCGGTCCGCCGACACGATGGCCGCCATTGCCATGCCAAGACCGAGAGCGTCGGTCGCCATATGGCCGGCATCGGAGATCAGCGACAACGAACCGGTCATCACTCCCGCCGCCCACTCGATCACCATGAAGCCGAGAACGAGAACAAGGGCCATCGCAAGCGGCCGGCGATGACGGCGTCCGGCGCGGAACTGGTGCGTGTGGGTGGTGTTCATTCGATGCCGTAGTTTCTCATTATCGCCACGATACTGAGAATGGGGCCGGAAAGCCAGCCTGCTGTCAACGGCGCCTGCGCCGGCGAGACAACCGGCCCATCGAGCGCGGTACCGTGGTGTCATGTCACGCCCCATCGCCCCCGAAGACCTGTGGAATCTGGCCAGAGTCGGCCAACCGGAGCCGTTGCCCAACGGGACGGCCGCCGTTGTTCCCGTCACCACCAGCGATGATGGCGAGGCCACGACCCGCCTCTGGCTGGTCGCGCTCGATCGCACGGCTACACCTCTCACCACCGGCGCGTCGGCCACCAGCCCGGCGGTCGCTCCCGATGGAACCCGGGTCGCTTTCCTCCGCAAGCCGGCCGGAACCGACCATGCGCAGCTCCATCTGATGCGGCTCGACGGCGGTGAACCCGAGCCGGTCACCGACCTCCCCCTTGGAGTTGCGGCGAGTCGCTGGCTCCCCGACGGCTCCGGCCTCATCGTCGCGGCCCCGTTGCTGCGGGGATACGGCTCGGTCGAGGCAACCACCGTGGAGCGCGACCGCCGCGGTGAAGCCTCCCCTGAGCCCATCGTCACCGAGGACCGCGTCTACCGCTTCTGGAACAAGTGGTTGGCGTCGGGCTCCGGCGATCACCTGTTCCACCTCGACCCGGCGTCGGGTGAGGTTCGCCACCTCACGCCGCACCTCGACACCGTCTTCGGCCTCGACGGCCCTGAGGGCACCTACGACATTTCGCCCGACGGCGGCGAGCTCTTGTTCTCGGCGCTCGTCGATCTCGAGTCCGATCGGTATCAGTTCGCGCTGTACCGGCTTGGCGTTGCCGAGGGAACCATCGAGCGCCTCACCGACGAACCCACCGCCCACGAGCGACGACCCCGCTACAGCCCCGACGGCTCTCGGCTCCTGTTCGGCCGCCAGCGTGAATGGGACTTCTATGCCGACCATGACCAACTCGTCATCTACGACCTCACCGCGGGAGCGGCGACAACCGTTGCCGACGGCTGGGATCGTGCCGCCCATGGATGGGAATTCGTCGACGACGCCACCATCGTGCTCGGGGCGCACGACGGGCCCCGGGCGCGCTTGTTCACCCTCGACCTCGATGGAGGCCTGCCGCAACCGCTCGACGCCAACCACTCGGCGCACGGCCCTCGCCCCGCCGGCGGGAAGCTGTGGTTCCGCATCGAGAGCTTGACCAGACCTCCCGAGGTGGCCGAATCGTCGGCCGGTGCCGTCGGCAGCTTCAACGATGAACTACTCGCAGAACTCGACCTCGGCCGGGTCGAAGACGTCGAGTTCGAGGGCGCCGACGGCGACCTCGTCCAGATGTTCGTCGTCTACCCACCCGGGTTCGACCCGTCACGCCGGTGGCCGCTGGTGCACAACGTCCACGGCGGCCCCCACGGCACCAGCGGGGACGAGTGGCATTGGCGCTGGAACAGCCAGGTGTTCGCCGCTCCCGGCTACGTCGTGGCTTCGGTGAACTTCCACGGTTCCATCGGCTGGGGCGAGGAGTTCACCCGGTCGATTCGCGGCGGCTGGGGAGACAAGCCGACCAAGGACATCCTGGCCGCCACCGACTACCTGGTCGCCCGGGGCTACGTCGACCCGGAGCGGATGGCGATCGCCGGCGGCTCATACGGCGGCTACCTGGTGAGCTGGCTCACCGGTGCTACCGACCGTTTTGCCTGCGCCGTCTGCCACGCCGGCGTCAACGACCTGGTCGGACAGTGGGCATCCGACATCACCGCAGGTCGCGAGAAGGCCATCGGCGGGGTCCCGTGGGACGACATGGACGCCGTGCTGCGCTGGAGCCCGCTGGCTCAGACCGCAGGCATGACGACGCCGACCCTCGTCGTCCACGGCGAACGGGACTACCGGGTGGTCGTCACCCAGGGCCTGGCGCTCTACGGCATCCTCAAACACAAGGGGGTCCCAGCCCGACTGGTGTACTACCCGGACGAAGGCCACTGGATCGAGCGTCGCCTCAACAGCCTGCACTGGTACGGGGAGTTCCTCGGCTGGCTCGACCGCTGGCTTGGGGCCTGAGTCGCCCGGTCTTGCCACTGCCTACCGGATACTGAATACTGCTGGGCCATGCCCAGCTACCACATGACCCCCGAAGAGTTCCGCCAACACGGCTACGCCATCATCGACTGGGTTGCCGACTACCTCGAGAACGTCGAGCAGTACCCGGTGACCCCCCGCGTCGCACCGGGTGAGATTCGAGCCCTACTGCCCGAGACGGCGCCCGAGGAACCCGAACCGTTCGAAGCGATCATGGCCGATCTCGACCGCGTCGTCATGCCGGGAGTGACCCACTGGCAATCACCCGGATGGTTCGCATTCTTCCCCGCCAACAACTCTCCCCCATCCATCCTCGGCGATCTGGTGTCCTCCGGCCTCGCCCAGCAAGGGATGATGTGGGCTACCAGCCCCGCCGCGACCGAGATCGAGAACGTCGTGATGGACTGGCTGGTCGATCTGCTCGACCTGCCGCGGACGTGGAAGACCTCGGTGGGACCGGGTGGCGGCGTCATCCAGATGAGCGCCTCAGACTCAACCCTTACGGCAATGGTCGTTGCCCGCCACCTGGCCGCGGACCGAGCACCAGTCGAGAAGATGGTGGTCTACACCTCGGCTCAAGCCCACTCCTCAATGGAAAAGGGAGCCCGGGTGGCCGGCTTTGGGCACATCCGGCTCGTCGATGTCGACGAGAAGTTTGCGATGCGCCCGGACGCGCTCGAGGCGCAGATCAAATCCGATCTGGCCGCGGGCCTCACACCGATCGTCGTTGGAACCAACGTCGGCACCACGGGGACAACCGCGGTCGACCCGCTTCGGGCCATCTCCGAGATCGCCATCAGACACGGGATGTGGCACCACGTCGATGCGGCGTACGCCGGGAACGCCATGATCTGCCCCGAGTTCCGCCATCACCAGGACGGCCTCGAGTTGGTCGACAGCTACACCTTCAATCCGCACAAGTGGATGTTCACCAACTTCGATCTGTCGGCGTTCTACGTTGCCGATCGGACCCCACTGCTCGAAACCCTCAGCATCCTGCCGCCCTACCTGCGAAACCAGGCCTCCGACACCGGGGAAGTCATCGACTACCGCGATTGGCATGTCCCGTTGGGGCGCCGGTTCCGGGCCCTCAAGCTGTGGTTTGTCCTGCGCAGCTACGGAGCGGCCGGGATCCGCCACCACATCAGAGAGCACGTGCGCCTCGCCCAGGAACTCGCCGCAAGGATCGACGCCGACCCTCGCTTCGAGCTGGTCGCTCCGGTTCCGTTCGCCCTCGTCTGCTTCCGGCATGTCGGCGGCAACGAACCAACCGATGCCCTGGCCGCGGCACTCAACGCAAGCGGCGAGGTGTACCTGACCACATCCAAGCTCGGCGACGACTCGTTCATCCGGGTTTCCATCGGTCAAACGACCACGGAACAGCGCCACGTCGACCACCTCTGGGAACTCATCGACGACGCTTCAACAGTTTCCTAACGGAGATACTCCAGGAACTCTCGCATCATGAACCCGGTGGCTCCCCACAGCACGGCTTCGGGGAACTCGAAGAACCACAGCGTATGACCCATCCAATCGCTCGTCCGCCAGCGGCTTTCGTCCATCATCTCGTCGACCGTTGGCTCGATGATCAGGTCGACCTCGGAAGGGTCGGGAATGAGCTCGGCGGGCCGCTCGATTCTGGCCACAACCGGGATGATGAGGTTCGAGCGGTTGCGGGTGGTGATCGGCGACAACCCACCGAGGATCTCGATGATGGCGTCCTCCGGGATGGCAACCTCTTCCCAAGCCTCCCGCGTGGCCGTAGCGACCGGGTCCTCGCCGGCCTCCATCATGCCGCCGGGGAACACGACGTCGCCGGGGTGGGTCCGCATGTCGTCCGGACGCTTGGTCAGCACGACCCGCACCGCTCCGGCGTCGTCCTCGTAGAGCGGCACGAGCACGGCCGCCCGCGCCGTCGCCGGATACTCCACATCGGGCAGCGCCTCGAGCTTGCGCCAGACATTGTGCATGTGATGAGGATAAGCCGATAGGCTTGCCCACCATGGCGACGTCGCTCAACCCCCGCGCCCGGCACACCCCCCGGTTTGTGCTGCGCCCCTTTCGCCGCCGCGACGTGACCGCCATTCACGACGCGGTGACGGTCTCACTCTCCGACCTCAAGAAATGGCTGCCGTGGGCCAACGACCGCTACTCACGCGGCGTTGCCTCCCATTTCGTACGGGACTCGATGGCGTCGTGGAATGAGGGCCGCGCCTTCGATTTTGCGATCCGCCGCATCAACGATCCCGACCGCCATCTCGGCAACGTCTCGGTATGGTTCACTTCGAGGCCAAACCGGATCGGCGAGATCGGCTACTGGATCCGCAGCGATGAGACCGGCCAAGGGATCTGCACCGAAGCGGTCGTGCGAGTGCTCCAGATCGCCTTCGAAGACCTCGCCATGCACCGCGTCACCCTCCGTATCGCGGTCGGCAACTTCAGCTCCGAGCGAGTCGCCGCCAAACTCGGCTTCTCGCTCGAGGGCATCCTGCGCCATGAAGTCAGGGTCGGCGACGAGTGGCTCGACCACACCATCTGGGGCTTGCTCGTCGACGAATGGCAGGTTGAACGAGACCGCTATCGCGACCAGGCCTGGGTGTAGGGATCGCACGAGCGGAAGGGACATGAGCCTCGGGGCCGCGCGGTGTGAGGATCCCGGGAGGAGCCAATCGCCATTGTTCAGTGAGCCCGGCTATTGAACGGGAGCCAGTGCCCACGCGACGAGGTCATCGAGCGATTCGTTTTCGGCTCGAGTCGCAATCTCCTCATATCGGTCGTCCCCGAGTGCGTCGCCGACCGCCCGCTCGAGGTTCCACCATCTGCGATGCTGCGACCATGGCGGCAAATGGGGCCGACAGCCGCCGAACAACCTGGCCGCCGCCTCCCACTGCTGCCGAGTGGCGGCGATGCGTCCCAGTCCGAGCAGCCCGGTTCTCACCCATGGCTCCATTGAGCGCTCATGAACCCGGACGATGCCTTCCTTCAGAATCGACTCTGCGCGTTCCGCATCGCCGCGGGGAAACAGAACGAAGGCGCCGAGGACGATGAGAGCGGTCGCCGACCATCCGGGACCGCCGAGCGTGCTTGCCTCCACCGCCGCCAGCTCGGCGGTCTCAAAATCGAGTTGCAGCGCCGCCACGGAGGCCAGAATCCCCAGAGCAAACATGTTGAGCGCGGCCTCGTCTCCCAGTTCACGAAGCAGCGGAACAGCCTCACCAATCCAGGCTCGAGCGGCCTCGAAGTCCCCGTCGCCGAAGAACTGGGCCTCGCCGAGGAGCGCCAGACCGTACCCACGCGGTAACCGTGCGTCGTGGACATCGCACAAGTCGAGGATTTGGCGGCCCATTCCTTCGGTCAGGTCCGGCATGCCGAAGAACACGCCACCCTGTCCCTGAGTGTTGTAGGCCCACAGCAGCAGCTTCCAGGCTCCGGTCTGTTCGAGCAGCTCGATGGCAGTCGTGGAAGATGCGGCAGCGGCCGCAAGATCGCCTACCAGCTGCGCACCGAACGCGACACTGAGGTGTGCCGCTGCCTGCAGCGACCGTGGTGCGCCTTCCCCACCATCGAGCATGCGGACTCCGTATCGATACGCGTTCACCGGATCACCGCGCCAGAACCAGTAGGCGCACAACCCCGGGGCCGCCGCGAGTGTCGCCGGTCGCGGCTCATGGTCCAGCGACCATTCGAGTCCAGAGAGGAGGTCGTCGTGGGCGGCCGCCATCGTCGCCGCGGCTGCGGGATGGTCAGGCGTCAGCCAGGCCTCGGCTGACGTCTCTGCCATCTCCAGGAAGTAGCGGCTGTGGCGCAGCGCCATCGCCTCACTCTCGCCGCGCGGCACCAAACGTTCCCGACCGTACGCCCGAAGGGTCTCGAGCAAACGGTATCGGGTTTGGCCGCCTCGCGTTGGTTCGACCGTCACCATCGATGCATCGACGAGAGCCTCGAGATCGACGGTCATGTCAGCGGCCTCGAGTGGATCCCATCCTGCAACCGCGGTCGCGGCCGGAAGGTCGAACGATCCTACGAAGACCGAGAGGCGGTCGAAGAGAACCTGTTGCCCGGGTGTGAGCAGGTCGTAGCTCCACGCGACTGTCGCAGCAAGACTCCGGTGGCGCTCTGGAGCACTCGTGTCTCGGTTCGAAAGATCGAGCTGGGCGGCAGACCGACGCGCAATCCCCGCGGGACTCAAAGCGTTGACGTGCGCCGCCGCCATTTCGATCGCGAGGGGCAAACCCTCCAGGACCCGGCAGATCTCGGCGACATCGCCCGCGACCTCATTGGTCGCGGTGAACTGGCGATCGACCCGGGTGGCCCTCTCGACGAACAGTCGCTCGGCGTCGGACGCGCCCAACACACCCATCGGGAGACTCATCGAAGGCACGAGATACCGAACTTCGCCGGCGGTGTGGAGCGGTCGACGGCTGGTGGCAAGCACAGTGAGGCCGTCCGCCGCCTCGAGCACGTCGGTGGCAAGCCGCGCGACACCCTCGACAACGTGTTCGCAGTTGTCGAGCACGAGGAGGATCCGTCGCCGAGCCAGGTAGCGGCTGAGCAAGGCGACGGAATCGACACCGGGCTGGTCGGCGAGCCCCAGCACCTCGGCGGTCTTCGCTGCGGCGTTCCCACCACGGGTCAGCGCGGCGAGATCAACCCACCAGACACCGTCGGGGTAGTGGTCCAGCAGCTCATAGGCAACCTGGCGTGCAAGGCGGGTCTTGCCAACACCCCCGACCCCAACGAGGGTGACGAGGCGGTCGACGTCGAGAAGCTTGCTCACTTCAGCCATTTCACGACGTCGTCCCAGAAAAGAGGACACGAACGCCGGCAGGTTCGTCGGCGGGCGCACATCGAGCGTCGCGTCCTGAACGAGGATGCGGTCTTCGAGCGTTCGAGTCTCGATCGAGGGTTCGATTCCGAGCTCCTCGACGAGTGCGTTCCGGAGACGCCATCCCACCCGCAGAGCTTCTGCCTGCCGGTCGCTGCGGTACAACGCCACCATCAGAACCCGATGGAGACCTTCGCGCAGCGGATACTCCCGAGCCAACGCCTCGAGTTCGGGCAGCACCCGCTCGTGATGCCCGAGGGCAAGTTCGGCCTCCATCAGGAGTTGGGTGGACTGGATCCGCTCCTCGTCCAGTGCCGTTGCCCTCCGCGCCAGCATCGGGGCATCATCGGAGAGCTGATCGAACGGCCGTCCGCGCCAGAGGAGCGCACTGTCGCGGAGCAGTCCTGCAACTCGTACCGGGTCTGCGGAGAACAACATGCGAGCCTGGTCGAGGGCGCCGCTGAACTCCACCGCGTCGACGGAATCTCCATTCAGACTGATCCGATAGTGCTGTCCGTCGGAGACGACTCGCTCGCCGAGCGCCTTGCGAAGGTTGGAGATGTAGGTCCTGACGACGTGTGATGCAGTGGCGGGCGGCTCTTCACCCCACACTTCGTCGACCAGGCAATCGACGCTAACGGACTGGGGGGCGGCGGCCAGCAGCAGGGCAAGGACGCGTTGCTGCCGGGGTCCGCCGAGTTCGATCTCGGCGTCGCCGTCTAAGGCCCGCAGCGGGCCAAGGATCTCGAACCGCATGTGACGATCGCCTTCCGATTCATTCTACCGAATCGGATCTGCCGCCCAATTGCCTCGTTTGGATCGTTTCTGGATCGGCCTCGCGGATGATGCGCGGAACAGACATGAACAGAGAGGAGACCATCATGCGAAGACGATCGTCGCTCGGGCCGGTTGTGATCGTGATCGCCCTCTTGACGATGCTTGGAGCTTCGTCATGCGGTGGAGCGACTGATCACGCCCTGGATGCCTCGTTCACCGGCGACGTTCACTGGGACATCACCGCCCAGTGTCAGGGAGACACCACGCTGACCGAAGCCGCCGGCGAGGATCCGGAACTTGGACCGATTACCACAGCGTGGGCGCATTGCCCGGAAGACGACGTCGTTGACGACGGTCGCATCACGATCGTCGACGACAACGGGGACGAGCTCTACGGGACCTATGACTACCCGGAAATCGACAATGGCGCGCCGATCACCTTCGACGGTGGAACCGGCCGCTTTGCAGACGCCACCGGAACCGCAACAGTCTCCTACGCGGTCGACCTCACGTTCCGCGAGGACTGTGATCCCGCCACCGACCCGTTCATGTGCCTGACCGACAGTCCGTGGACCGCGACCCTGACCGGCACCGTCAACTACTAGGCCAACCATCGTCCCGCGGCCGACGATCGCCCCGGGAATCGGAGGACCGCTCCCGTCGACCGCCGGCGGGAGCGGTCTCTCGCCGGCTCAGATCCTGAGCACGGCGGGATTGAGCACCACACGCCGGCTGCGGGGAAGGGGACGGCCCGTGTCAGACCTTGCTGGTTTGCCTGCAGCGCCAAGACGCCGGTTCCCATGTGACGGGAACCACCTGAGGGCATAGGATCGTTCCATCTTCGAGGGACATTCAGGGACGGATTCCTCAGCGGAGGCCGGTAGTGAAGGCGCGATTGCTCGAGTTTGTGCAGCATCTCCTCGTGGCCGCGGTTGCGGTCACGGTCGCTGCCGTCATCTGGGTCGCCTTTCAGCAGGTGATCGAGAGCCCCGAAAGCGCCGCCAACTCGACGTCAACCAGCACGACCCTCTTCGACCCTGGGGGGTGATCAGGCATTCGCAGTGCACCCGCATTGGATACGGTCGAGCGGATCCTGAATACTGAGGGCATGATCGACGACCTCAGCGTGACCGTTGCGGGGATCCGCTTGGCGGTGCGCCGCATCCTGGTCAACCCCGATGTCGATGCACCCTGGCTGGTCTTCCTCCACGAGGGGCTGGGCTCGATCGACCAGTGGCGTGACTTCCCGTTGCGGCTGGCAACCGCCACCGGACACAACGCCCTCATCTACGACCGCCAGGGTCACGGAAGGTCCGACGGTTTCACCGAGCCGCGCCCGGTCGACTACCACGCGCGAGAAGCTGCCGTGCTGGCCGAACTGCTCACCGCGCTCGACGTGGCAAGGTGCATCCCCTTCGGCCACAGCGACGGTGGCACCATGGCGCTGCTGTTCGCAGCCCGGAAACCCAATACCACCGCGGCCCTTGTCGTCGAGGCAGCCCACGTCAGCGTTGAGGAGGTCGCCCAGCGCGGGATCGTTGCGGCCCGCGCTCAGTTCGATGCCGGACCGCTGCGTGAGGGGTTGCACGCCTATCACGGCGACAAGGTTGATGCGATGTTCGCGGCGTGGGCCGACACGTGGCTCAGCCCGGCGTTTGCCGAGTGGTCCATCGCCGCAGAGATCCAGAACATCACCTGCCCGACATTGATCATCCAAGGAGAAGCGGATCACTACGCCACACCGGGACACGTCGACGATATCGCTGCCGGCCTCGGCGGCCACGCTGAGACCTGGTTGATCCCCGCGGTAGGCCACTCCCCACACCGCGAGGCGGAGACCGAGGTACTCGATCGAGTTGCCCAGTTCATTGCAGCGGTGGCCCAGCCATGACCGGCTACTCCGAGAAACCCGTGCCGCTGTCCCGCAGGCTCGTCATGGATTCCACCGCCATCTCGATGCGGCAGCCAACCGTCTATGGATTGTTCGAGGTCGATGTCACCGTGGCCCGCCGTCTCATCCGCGACCATCGCACCGCAACCGGCGAGGCCTTCTCATTCACCAGCTTCATCGTCGGCTGCCTCGCCCGAGCCGTGGCGCTCCACCCGATCGTGCAGGGCTACCTCTACCGGCGCCGCGTTGTGGTGTTCGACGAGGTCGACGTCGTCGTCATCGCCGAGGTGCCGGCCGGCGAGTTCAGCTTCCCGCTGGCCCACGTGGTGCGTGACGCCGGAAACCGCCCTATTCGCCAGATTCACGATGAGGTCCGGTCTCATCAGGGCGACCGGCTTCCCGGGGACGAACAGCGCTGGTCTCCCGCCCGGGCCTTCCTATGGCTTCCCGCCAGGGTGCGTCGTGCCGCCTATGCCCTCCTGTTGCGCAACCCACACCGGCGCAAGAAGTACATGGGCACCGTTGCGGTCACCGCATTGGGAATGTACGGAGGCGGTGAGTTCTGGGGGATCGCCCTCCCCCAGCACAATCTCCAACTCGTCGTCGGCGGCATCTCTGAGAAGCCCGCCGTGGTCGACGGTGAGGTCCGACCCCGCGAGTTTCTGTCCCTCACGCTGGCCGTCAACCACGACGTCGTCGACGGCGGACCGGCCACCCGGTTTGCCAACGACCTGAAACGGCTGATCGAGACCGCCGATGGCCTCACCGAAGCTCTCGATGGGTCCACAGAATAGGGACCGAAGGCCGGGCAAATCCCCGCCTCCGCAAGCTAGGTTGGAACCATGAGCGAGAACAACGGCGCGGTCCTGACAGCCGCGGATTTGCACAAGAGCTTTGACGACCTGGTGGCGGTCGACGGGGTGGGATTCTCCATCGCCGCCGGCGAGACCTACGGATTGCTCGGACCAAACGGTGCAGGCAAGACCACGACCATTTCGATGATTGCCGGCCTCCTCGAGATGGATGCCGGCACTGCCACAGTCGGCGACGAAACCGTGACCACCACCAACGTCGCCGCCAAAGCAGAGATGGGTTTGGTCCCCCAGGATCTTGCCATCTACCCCGATCTCACCGGCAAAGAGAACCTGCGGTTCTTCGGCAAGCTGTATGCGATCGACAACCTCGACACAAGAGTGGACGAGGTGCTCAGCATCATCGAACTGACCGATCGCGCCGACGACAAGGCCAAGGAATACTCCGGCGGCATGAAGCGGCGGCTCAACATCGGGATCGGTTTGCTCCATCGCCCGGCGTTGCTGATCCTCGACGAGCCGACCGTTGGGGTTGACCCGCAGAGCCGCAACGCCATCCTCGAAAGCATCGAACGATTGGGCGACGAGGGCATGGCCGTCCTCTACACCACCCACTACATGGAGGAGGCCGAGCGCCTCTGCGACCGGGTCGGCATCATCGACCAAGGCAAGATCGTCGCCGAGGGAACCCGACGCGAACTCGTCGCTTTGATCGGCGAGCGTGACCTGGTCCGCCTCGAAATCTCCGGAGATGGGAAGGCCGCCGTGGCCGCGCTGACGGCCATGGCCGGCATCCATTTGGCGACCTCCGAAGGCCGCACCATCGAGATCGTCGCCGCCGAGGCCGCCGGCAAACTGACCGAGATCCTGGCGACCACGGCCGCAGCCGGGGCAACGGTGCACTCGGTCCAAGTGATCGAACCCGACCTCGAAGCGGTGTTCCTCCACCTCACCGGAAAGGCACTGCGCGACTGATGCGGGCCGCGATCACCATCGCCGCCAAAGACATCAAGGAACGGCTCCGCGACCGTTCCGCAATCGTGCTTGCCGTCGTTGTCCCTCTCGGCCTGGCGTTCGTCCTCAACGCCACTCTCAGCGGAGTGAACGAGGGTGAGTTCCACACCGACGTCGTGGTCTACGACGCCGATGGTGGCGAGGTAGCCGCCCGCTTTCATCAAGTGCTCGACTTCGTCGAAGAGGACGGCTTCCTCACGGTCACCGCCGCGTCCGACGAGGCATCGGCACGCGCCCGCATCGATGATGGTGAGGTGAGCGCCGCGATCTTGATCCCGGACGGATTCTCCGCGGCAGTACGCGCCAACGAGCCCGCCGAGTTGCTCGTGGTCGCCAATCCCGACTTTCCCATCGAGGCGCAGGTCGTCGCATCGATCGCGTCCAGCTTCGCCGAAGAGATCAACGCAGTACGGCTCTCAGTAGCGACCGCACAGGCAGCAGGCGGCGGAACCGACCCGGCGGACGTCGGCGCGCTCGTTGCGGCCGCCCAGCAACAGGTGACGCCGGTCATTCTGGAGGGGATCGAAGCCGAGGAATCCGGATTCGACATCGCCACGTTCTTTGCGATGGGTATCGCCGTGTTCTTCCTGTTCTTCACCGTCCAGTTCGGCATCCTCAGCCTGGTCGACGAACGTGACAGCGGAACGATGGCCCGTTTGCTCGCCGCCCCCATTTCCAAGCAGTCAATCCTCGTCGGCAAGCTGCTTGCCTCGTTTGCCATCGGCGTCGCCAGCACCGTGGTGCTGTGGGTGGCGAGCTCGGTCCTGATGGGGGCAAATTGGGGCAACTGGTTCGGGGTGCTGCTACTCATCATCGCCGGAGTCGCCGCCGCCATGGGCTTGACTGCGGCCGTCGCCATGTCCGCCAAGACTGCGGAACAGGCCGGCGCGCTCACGGCCTTCATCGTGGTGGTGCTCGGCATGGTCGGCGGTGTGTTCTTCCCTATCACCCGCAGCGCCGGGTTCCTCGCCGTTGCCAGCAGGCTCACTCCCCACTTCTGGCTGATGGACGGGTTCCAAGACCTCTCGGCCGGCGCCGGAGTGGGCACCATCCTGCCTGCGTTGGGAGCGGTGCTGCTGTTTGCCGTTGTCCTCGGCGGCATCGGCATGTGGCGGGCGAGTTCGATGGTGGTGAACTCGTGAAGGTGTTCACCATCGCCGCCAACAGCGTCCGGCTTCTGTTCCGAGACCGCAGCAACATCTTCTTCGTGCTGATCCTGCCGGTGATCCTGATCCTGGTGATCGGCCTCGTGTTCGGCTCGGCATTCACTCCGCGCATCGGGATCGTCATTCTCGACGACAGCGCCGCCGCCGCAGACCTGAACGGTCGTCTCGACTCGGCGGACGGGCTGGACGTCGTGGTCATCGGCGACGAGAAGGAGGCACGCCTCCAGGTACGCCGGAACCAGATCGATGGGGCCATGATCGTTCCCGCCGGCTACGGCGAGCTGGTTGCTTCCGGAGCCCCAACCACCCTCAATCTGATCACGGCACCAAGTTCGAGCAGCTTCCAGGTCCAAACGATTGTCAATGCCACCGTGACCGAACACGCCGCCGCCCTGCGCGCCGGGCGATTTGCCGCCGACGTCACCGGCCGGCCCGCTTCTGAGGCCACCGCATTGGCGTCCGAGGCGGCCGTCGACCTCCCCCGGGTCACGGTCGCCACCATCGGAACCAATGATGAAACCGACCTCGGCCAGTTCGGCCTGGGTGCAGTCAGCAACCTCGTCATGTTCGTGTTCCTCACCGCCACCACCTCGTCGGCTGCGCTGATTCAGGCGAGGCAACTCGGTGTGTCTCGGCGCATGTTCTCGACGCCAACCTCTGCGGGCACCATCATCGCCGGCGAGACTCTGGGGCGTTACCTGGTCACCCTGCTTCAGGGCCTGTTCATCATCGGCATCGCCGCACTGGCCTTCGGGGTGCAGTGGGGCAATCCCCTTGGGGCGGCTCTGCTCATAGCGACCTTCAGCCTGGTCGGCACCGGAGCCGGCATGCTGATCGGCACGACCTTCTCGAACGCCGAGCAGGCCGCCGGGCTGTCGGTGTTCTTCTCGCTGCTGCTGGCCGCCCTTGGGGGCGCCATGGTCCCGCTCGAGATCTTCCCCGACACGATGCGCCAGATCGCGCACATCACCCCGCATGCCTGGGCGATCGACGGCTACTCCGAACTGATTCGCCTCAGTGGCACCGCGGTGGACATCGTCCGTGAGCTTGGCGTATTGCTCGCCATGGGCGCGGCGCTATTGGCCCTGTCGACCTGGCAGTTCCGCCGGGTACTCACTCGCTAGTGCGCCACTCGTCGATCGTCGTGCGGATCCACGCCTCGGCCTCTGAGGCCACCTCGTCGGCGTCTGCCTCGGTCCGGACAATCGGATCTCCAAAGCGAACCCGCACCTTGGTGCCATAGGGCACCGGGAACAGGTTGTTCACCAGTAGCCGCCACGACCCATCAACAGCGACGGGAATCACCGGAAGCTTGTCGGCCTTCTTGAGCATCACCGACATGCCACCACGCTTGAACTCGCGCAGCTCGCCGTCACGGCTGCGCGACCCCTCCGGGAAGATCATCACGCTCACATCGCGCTCCTGGGCGGTCGCCGCCATCTCCCTGATCGCCCGCAGCGACTGACTGCGGTCCTTGCGATCGATCAGCGCATTCCCGCCCCGCGTCAGGTTCAGCGAGATGCTCGGAATCCACTTGCCGAGCTCCTTCTTGGACACGTACTTCGGGTAGTTGGTGTAGAGCGTCCCGCCGATGATGACGATGTCGAACATGCTCTGATGATTCGAGATGATGGCGTAGCCTCGGTTCGGCTCGATCAGGTCGGACTTCTCGATCTCGACCTTCATCCCGCAGATACGGAACGTGCCCACCAGCGTCTTCTGTAGCGAGGCCATCGACTTCTCGAACGCCCGCGGTCCACGGAGCAGCGCCAACCGACCCACGATTTCGTAGAACCCCAACGTCAGCCCGAAGGCGATCAGGAACGGGATGGTGAAGACCCAGTCACGAATGGTGCCCATCTCCACAAGGGTAACGGAACCGGGCGGCTGGTTCGGAACCGGGCGGCTGGTTCGGAACCGTCGGGTTCGGGGCAGGGCGGCGCCCCGCGCCGAGCCGCGCGGGGCCGCCGAATGAGAAGCACGACGCGGCACCGCACCCACCTCACGCCCATCCACAACCCCGCCGTAGCGCCGACACAAAAGCACCGACGCGGCACCGCACCCACCTCACGCCCATCCACAACCCCGCCGTAGCGCCGGTGCAAGAGCACCGACGCGGCGAAGGGGTTTCGAGATCTGTTCGATCTCGAAACCCCTTCGCTTGGTCTTTGCTTCGGCCTTCGGCCGAAGCAAAGGCTCTTGTGTTACATCATGCCTTCCATGCCGCCGCCGGGGTGGCCGTGGCCACCGGCGGGCTCATCTACCTTCTCCTCGGCGACGAGCGCCTCGGTGGTGATGAGCAGCGCCGCGATGGAAGCAGCGTTTTGCAGCGTCGACCGGGTGACCTTGGCCGGATCGATGATCCCGGCCGCCATCAGGTCTTCGTACTGACCGGTGGCGGCGTTGAAGCCAACACCGTTCTCGGCATTCTTCACATGCTCGACGACAACGCCACCCTCGTGGCCGGCGTTGATGGCGATCTGGCGAAGCGGCGCCTCGAGCGACGTCTTGACGAGCTGGCGACCAACTTTGACGTCATCGGTGCCGCCACGCAGCTTGTCGATAGCGTCCTGGGCACGGAGCAGAGCAACACCACCACCGGGCACGATGCCCTCTTCAACGGCTGCACGAGTGGCCTGGATGGCGTCCTCGATGCGGTGCTTCTTCTCCTTGAGCTCCACCTCGGTGGCAGCGCCAACCTTGATAACGGCAACGCCGCCGGAGAGCTTGGCGAGTCGCTCAGCGAGCTTCTCACGATCCCAATCGGAGTCCGAGTTGTCGATCTCCTGACGGATCTGGCGCACCCGAGCCTCGACCTCGGCGTGGCTTCCGCCACCCTCAACGATCGTGGTGTCGTCCTTGGAGATGACGACCTTGCGAGCCTTGCCGAGCAAGTCAATCGTCACGTTCTCGAGCTTGAGCCCGACCTCTTCGCTGATGACGGTCGCGCCGGTGAGGATCGCGATGTCCTGCAGCATGGCCTTGCGACGCTCGCCGAATCCAGGTGCCTTGACGGCCACAGAGGCGAACGTGCCGCGGATCTTGTTGACGACGAGCGTGGCCAAAGCCTCACCCTCGACATCCTCGGCGAGCACAAGGATCGCCTTGCCGGTCTGCATGACCTTCTCCAACACGGGAAGCAGATCCTGGACCGCGGTGATCTTCGAGTTCACGATGAGGATGAACGGATCCTCGAGAACGGCCTCTTGGCGATCCGGATCGGTGATGAAGTACGGGGAGATGTAGCCCTTGTCGAACTGCATGCCCTCGGTGAACTCCAGCTCGACGCCGAACGTCTGGCTGTCCTCGACCGTGATGACACCCTCGTTGCCGACCTTCTGCAGCGCCTCGGCGATACGATCGCCGATGGTCTGGTCTGCGGCCGAGTTCGCCGCCACGTAGGCGATCTGGTCACGAGCCTCGGAATCGACCGCAACTGCGATCTCTTGAATGCTCTCAACGACCTTCTCGACGGCCTCTTCGATGCCCCGCTTCATCTCCATGGGGTTGGAGCCGGCAGCGACAAGGCGCAGCCCGTCACGAACCATGGCCTGGGCCAGCACGGTGGCAGTGGTGGTTCCGTCGCCGGCGACGTCATTCGTCTTGTTGGCGACTTCCTTGGCGAGCTGGGCACCCATGTTCTCGTACGGGTCGTCCAGTTCGATTTCCTTGGCGATGGTTACACCGTCGTTCGTGATCGTGGGCGAACCCCACTTCTTCTCGAGCACGACATTGCGACCCTTGGGGCCGAGCGTCACCTTGACGGTGTTGGCGAGTTTGTCGACGCCGGTTTGCAGGCTCCGGCGAGCCTCTTCATTGAATCTCAGTTCTTTGGCAGCCATGTGGGGTGAGTCCTCCTAACCCAATACGGCGAGTACGTCGCGGGCGGACAGGATCAGGTAGTCCTCGCCCTCGTACTTGACTTCAGTTCCCCCGTACTTCGAGTAGAAGACGAGATCGCCGACGGCTACATCCAACGGGATGCGCTCGTCGCCGTCCTCATTCCACTGACCGGGGCCTACCGCGAGTACTTGACCCAGTTGGGGCTTCTCTTTTGCGGTATCGGGGATGACGAGACCGCTTGGGGTGCGGGCCTCATCCTCATCCTTGGGCTGCACGACGATGCGGTCGCCCAGAGGCTTCAGATTCATCCGGTTTCCTCCTCTTCGTTATTAGCAGTCGGTACCTTCAATTGCTAAAGGATAGCAGTCTCAACAACCGAGTGCTAGCAGACGATATTCCTGACTGCTAAGACATTCCGGCCGACTTGCCAAACAGATGGGCGACTTCGCGCGCGGTGACAACTCCCACGACACGACCGTCGGCGACGACGACAGCTCGCATGGTCGCCCCAGCCTCGCGGGCAAAGAACGTCTCGAGCGGGGTATCCGCCGCGACGACATCGGCAGGACCGATAGTGGTCATCACCTCGACGGCGGTGCGGGTCGAACGCTCCTCGTCGGAGAGAGATCCGATCTCGCGGTCGCCGACGAGCCCTCGCACCCGGCCGTCGACCTCGACCGGCAGTGATGGCAAACGCGGTCCGAAGCCGAACAGGGCCACGACCTCGGTCACTGCCATATCGCCATCCACCGCGGCGGCAACCGGACGCATGACGTCGCCGACCTTGGCACCGCCGATCTTGGCGACGAAGTCAGCCCGGGCCTTCGCTCCCATGGCCGCCTGGTACATGAACCAGCCGACGGCCATCGCCCAAAGCCCGGCGAAGACCGCCCCCGTGAAGAACGTGAGGATGCCGACACCCGCCAGACCGAGCCCGAGGATCCGGCCCGAACCCACCGCGATCCGGGTCGCCGCCTGGGAATCGCCGCGCCAGCGCCACAGCGCGGCGTGGAGCAGCCGACCGCCGTCGAGGGGCAGGCCGGGTAGCAGGTTGAAGCCGGCGAGGATCACGTTGGCAACCCCGAGCAAACCGAACACTTGCCCCCACGGGCCAACCGCCACATACCCCAGCCCCGCAAGAAGGGCGCCGAGGATCAGGGACGCGAGTGGACCCGCGGCAGCGACGGCGAACTCCTCGCCCGGGTCGCGCGGATCGTCACGAATCTCGGAAACACCACCAAAGATGAACAGCCGGATCTGGAGCACATCGAGCCCGCGGCGCAGCGCCACCACCGAGTGGCTCAGCTCGTGGACGAGAACGCTGCCCAGAAAGAGGACGCTGGTCGTGGCGGCATAGAGAAATCGAACACCGGTGGTGAGTTCTGGATAGCGATAGCCGAAGTCAACCGTCAGCGACCACGCCAGCAGGAAGACGAGTATCAGCAGCGAGCCGTCAACGAGGATGTCGACGCCAAACAGCCGGGCCAACCGGAAGCCGCGCCTCACCGCCCGAGCCGCAGGCCGGGGTCGACATCAGCATTCCAGGGCGCGAATTCGCCCCGTTCGAAGCGGTAGGTGGCGGCGGCGCCGATCATGGCGCCGTTGTCGGTGCACAGTGCCGGAGCCGGCAGGTACAACTCGACCCCCCGACTTGCCGCCTCTTCTTCGAACCGCAGACGGAGGCGCCGGTTGGCGAGAACTCCCCCGCCGCCGGCGACGACCTCGGCGCCGGTGGCATCCACCGCGTTGAACGTCTTGTCGACCAGCACATCGACGATGGCCTCCTGGATCGACGCCGCGACATCGGAGAGCGGCGGCACGTTCCCTGCCGCCTTCGCCTTCTCCAGGTAGGTCACGACGGAGGTCTTGAGCCCCGAGAACGAGAAGTCGTAGGGTCGATCACGCAACGCACGGGGAAAGGCAACCGCACCCGGGTCGCCGTCGGTGGCGGCGCGGTCGATGGCTGGGCCACCTGGATAGCCGAGCCCCATGAAGCGAGCCAGCTTGTCGAATGCCTCACCCGCCGCATCGTCGATCGTCATGCCGAGGACCTCGTACTGACCCCACTCCCGCATATACACGATCTGGCTGTGGCCACCCGAGGCCAACAACACGATGGCCGGGGGCCGATAGTCCGGGTGTTCGAGCCGGGGAGCAAACAGGTGCCCCTCCATGTGGTCGATCGCCAGGAACGGCTTGCCCAGGCTCCAGGCGAGCGCCTTGCCGAACGAGAACCCCACCAGCAGCGCCCCAGACAGTCCGGGGCCCTGCGTTGCGGCGATGGCGTCGAGTTCACCAGAGTGAACACCGGCGCTGCGTAGCGCGCGGTGCACCAGCGGACGGATCGCTTCCACGTGGGCACGGGCCGCCACCTCGGGCACAACACCGCCGAATCTGGCGTGGGCGTCGGTCTGGGTCCCCAGTACCGTCGACCGTACGTCGAGGCCCGACACCACTGCAACACCGGTTTCGTCGCAGCTGGTCTCGATGCCGAGGATGAGTGGTTGGTTCGCCATATCAGCCCACCTCCGCCAAGCCGGCTTCGATTCCTGCGACGCGCTGCCGGTACTCCTCCGTGTCGATGTCGATCGCCCACATCACGAGGGCATCCTCATCGCGGTAGTAGTTCTTGCGGATCCCCACCGGGGCAAACCCAAACTGCTCATAGAGACGCCGCGCCGAGACGTTCGACATCCGCACTTCGAGAGTGAGATGCCGAGCCGCAGCCATGCGCGAGGCGGCCACGAGAGCAAGCATCAAGCGGCTTCCCAACCGGCGGCGCCGCACCCGCGGATCGACCGCCAGCGTGGTGACATGAGCGTCTTCCTCAACGAGCAGCAGACCGGCGTAGCCGATGATGACTCCCGTCCCATCCTCCGCCACGACGTAGCGGCGGTTGGCCAGCGCCAACTCCTCCCGGAACACCGTGGTCGACCAAGGCTGGGGATAGACCTCGATCTCGAGGTTGGCCACGGCGTCGATATCTCCCGTCTGCATCGGCCGGATCGTGAGCCGATCGGCAGTGGCCGGTGGGCGCGGCGTCGTCATGAGGCGGCCCCCGGCCACATTCCCTCCTCACGGAAGTCCGTCCAGTTGATGCGGGCGTCGGGCTCTCGCATGTAGAGCGGCCGGATTTCCTCGGCTCCGGCGTACTCGTCGTGAGCGGCGCGCAACGCGGCGATCTCCAGGATGACGTCGGCCGCGGGATAGCGGGGACGACCGGTCTTGACGCCGTGCAAGCCGCGCAGCGTCCCGGAGGGCAGAGCCTGCCACTCGCCGACCAGCAGCGTGTCCGCCGGGTCGGCGTCGATCAGTGCCCGAAACTCATCCGTGGTGACCGTCTCCGCCGGCCCGTCGAGCACGACACCGCCGGGGACCGGGCGGTAGGGCGCCGTTGCCACTTCGCCGCGGCGAACGTCGACGATGGGCCAGATGCGACGCCTCCCGGTGGCCGCCCGAAGCGCAAGAACGGTCAGGGAACTCACGGTGACGATCGGCACCCCCACCGCGGCGGCGATCGCCTGGGCTGCAGAGATCCCCGCCCGGAGGCCCGTGAAGGGGCCGGGCCCGACGTCGACGGCAATGAGGTCGATGTCCTCAGATGCCCATCCCGCCTGGTCGAAGCAGAAGTCGATCGCGGGCACCAGAAACCCAACGTGACCGCGGCGATCGGTGTGGACCGACATTGCGACCACGTCGGAGTCCTCCCCGAGAGCGACAGACGACGATGGTGTTGCCGTTTCTATTGCCAGTATCTTCACGATTCGAGCTCTCCCAACGAACGCGACTCCCATGCTCCCACGGGAACGAACCGCACGAGTCGTTCCTCTTCCCCGGTGATGGTGATCTCGACGATGAGGTGATCCGGAGGAAGCACGGCCGTAACGGCATCGCCCCACTCGATGAGCAGCACACCGTCACGAGCGGCCTCGGGCAGCTCCAAGTCGTCGAATTCGCCCGTCGAGCCGAGCCGGTAGACGTCGGCATGAACGATCGGTAGGAATCCTTCGTACGTCTGGGCGATTACGAAACTAGGACTAGTCACTTGCTCTTGGGCTCCGAGGCCTTCGGCCACGCCGGCAGCAAAGAGCGTCTTGCCGCACCCCAGCCTTCCCGACAACAGCACGATGTCGCCGGCCCGCAATTGCTGAGCCAGGGCGCGACCGAGCCCCAGCGTGTCGGATGGCGATAGCGAGCGGGCGGACATGATCATGAGAACAGACCCATCTGCTCGGGTTCGGGAGGATCATCCGTCGCAGCCTCGGGCGGGGCATCGGATCGGATCGGCGTTGGGTCGGGGGCATCGCTCCGCCCGGCGACCACCTCGGCGACAAGAGCGAAGTCGTAGCGCATCTCCTCGAGGACTCGAGCACTGCCTCGCAGCGCCGCAGCCGGATGGAAGGTGGGTACCAGTTGTCGTCCCCACCACGGGTAGGCGTGGCCGCGCAACTTGGTGATCCCGGTCTCGGTACGCAGCAGGAGCTTCGATGAGAAGTTGCCAAGGGTGAGGACGACCTTGGGGTCCACCAGCGTCAGCTGAGCCCGCAAGTAGCCCTTGCACTCGTCGATCTCGTCTGGGCGCGGGTCGCGGTTTTGCGGAGGGCGACACTTGACCACGTTGCCGATGTATACCTCGGACCGTTCCAGCCCGATCTCGCCGAGGAGTTGCTCGAGCAGCCGGCCCGATGGTCCGACGAAGGGAAGCCCCTGCTCGTCTTCGCGCCGGCCCGGGCCCTCGCCAACGATCATGACGTCGGCATCGGGCGCCCCGGCGCCAAACACGACCTGGGTGCGGCTCTCCGCCAGGCGGCATCGCGTGCAGCCCGCGGCTTCCTGCTCCAACGAGTGGAGTTCTGCGGCACGGACACCGGCGCTCATCTCGGTCATGACCGCAACTCTACGACGGGAATCCCAGCGACGGATTGGGCCCGAGTCACTGCCAATTCGATGGCGCGACCCACGATCCGGAAGGTGGCCTCACCGAGCTCGTCGGGGTCGGTCACTCGGCTCCCACACGAGACCGCAAACACGGCGTCACCGTCGTAGCGGGTGTGTGAGGGTCGCAGGCACACGGCCAGGGCGTCGTGAGCGCGAACGGCAATACGCATCAGATCGGTGCGCGAGGCAGCGGCGTCCGTGGCCAATGCCACCAGCGTCGTCTGCTCGAGAGCTCTGATCCCGGCAGGTGCCGGAGGGGGCACGAGCGACCCACCGGTCAGCGCCGATCCCTCGAGAGTGAAGACGTCACCGACCGCGTTGAGGACTACGAGGGCGCCGAGAGTTGCCTCACCTACCGTCGTTGCGGCCGAGCCGACCCCACCCTTGCGGACCGCGTCGTTGCCTCTCCACCCGGCGACGACGGCGCCGGTTCCGGCACCGACGCTGCCCATTGTCACCGGGTCGAAGGTTCTGGCACGATAGGCCGCGGCCCCTTCGGCAGGTCCGGGCCGCACGGTTCCGTCACCAATCAGCAGGTCGTAGATGATGGCTGAGGGCACAATCGGCACCGGCCCCGCCGGAGTGGGGTGGCCGCGTCCCTCAGCTGCAATCTCCCTGACGACTCCGTCGGCCGCAGCGAGACCGAAGGCGCTCCCGCCCGAGAACACCAGCCCCTGGATCGTTTCGACCTTCATCCCCGGCCCGAGCAGACCAACCTCGCGGGTCCCCGGTGCGGCGCCTCGCAGGTCGACGGCCGCCACATTTGGCTCAGGGAAGACCATGGCCGTTACCCCGGTGGCGGCGACGACGTCGGTGTAGTGGCCGACGGCGACGCCGGGGACCGACGTGAGCGTTCCCTCGCTCATGTGGAGTGCGCCTTCCGGTAGCGCCGCGGCAAGCGGGGCCCGAAGTCGCAAACGATTTCGTAGTTGATCGTGTCGAGGCGCTCCGCCCACTCGTCGGCCGTGATCTCCTCGTCACCCTGCGCCCCGAGCAATACCACCTCGTCGCCGACGGCGACGGGACCGTCACCGACGTCGATGACGATCTGATCCATCGTGACGGTGCCGGCGAACGGGTGACGCCGACCCCGGATCAGCACCTCGCCGCCGACGGACGAGAGCCTGCGGGCAACCCCGTCGGCGTACCCAATGGGCACGGTCGCCACCAGCGATGACGCCTCGAGTGGGCGTCGCCTGCCATACGAGGGTCGCTCGCCGGCGGGAAGGCGCCGCACGAGCGCAACCTGGGAAACGACTCGCATCGCCGGACGCAGCGCCACCGCAGGCCCCGACTTGGGCGCAGGACGCAGTCCGTAGATACCGAGGCCAACGCGGACCATATCGAAACGGCCCTCGGGATAGTCGAGCGCTCCGGCAGTATTCGCCGCGTGCACCATCGGTACGTCGATCCCCTCGGCCTCCAGGGCGGTGCGAAACTGACCGAGTGCGGTGAGCTGTCGGGTGGTGTAGGCAGAGTCCTCCTCGGCGACGGCGAGATGGGTCCACAACCCCTCGAGTGAGAGCCGATCATCCGCCGCGACCTGCCGGACCAGCGGAAACGCCTCGAGCGGTTCGGCGCCGACCCGATGCATCCCCGTGTTGACCTTGATATGGACCGGATGCGGAACGGCACGAGCCGCCCGCGCCGCGTCGCCCAGGGCGGTGGCAAAGTCCGCGCGGTACACCGTCGGGCGGAGGTTCCACTCCACAACGGCGGCAGCGTCGACGACCTCCGGCTCGGAGAGAAGGAGGATGGGAGCCTCGATTCCTGCCTCGCGCAGGCGGCGACCCTCTTCCACCAGGGCAACGGCGAGCCACTCGGCGCCGCCGGCCATTGCGGCTTCGGCGGCAGGTACGTCACCGTGGCCGTACGCATCGGCTTTGACGACCGCGCACACGCGCGCGGGCGCGACTTCAGCACGAATCGCCGCAACGTTGGCTGCAATGGCGTCGAGATCGACCTCAACCCACGAAGGCCTCACCGAGCCAACCTCCTCCAGACGGTCACCATCGCCGTGACGCTAGCGCCGCTACCAGGCGTACTGGCCGACGACGTTGGCCAGTAGGCCGGCAGTCACCGTCATGTGTTGAGACAGTTCGGCGGCGGCTCGCCCGTGCCAGAACGCAGCCGAACGCGCCGCGGCCTCGCCGCTGAGGCCACGCGCCCAGAGCGCGGCCACCATCCCGGCGAGCACGTCGCCGGTTCCAATGGTGGCGAGTTCGGGGCCACCGCTGCGGACGGCCCAGACCTGGGACCCAAGGATGAACGTCGGATTCCCCTTCAAGAGGACGACCACACCCATCTCCTCAGGCAACTCAGCAGCTACCCGGTAGTCGGCCTCCTGGCCGGTGAGGCGACGGAACTCTCCGGCATGGGGGGTGATCACCGTCGGGGAGGTACGC
Organism: uncultured Acidimicrobiia bacterium; assembly: GCA_963704825.1. Classification (GTDB taxonomy): domain Bacteria; phylum Actinomycetota; class Acidimicrobiia; order Spongiisociales; family UBA5794; genus CAVPHV01. Next base: position 488,545 of record CAVPHV010000017.1, on the reverse strand, counting down.
GCCGCCAGCGCCTCGGTTCCCTGGAGTGCGTTGAGGGCATCGGCGTCGACGATCATCGGTCCGTCCCAACCGGACAGCAAGCCCTCGACGAAGCGGTCCTGACCCAGTCCGAGGCCGGGACCAAGCACCATGACGTCGAAACGCCTGGCTTGCTCGATAACCGCATCAACGTCGTCGCCGGTGAACCGCGAACCCGACCCGACCCCTCGGGTCATGACATCGTCAGACAGTGCCGCGTACGTCGGCTGGAGCGCCCGAGGGCACACCACGGCGGCGGAGCCGGCACCCATCGCCAGCGCACCTCGCGCCGCCAGCATCGGCGCTCCCGTGATGCCGGGCGACCCGCCGACGATGGCAACCGATCCGGCCGACCACTTGTGCGACTTCCGGGGCCGCGGGGGACGGGCCGCGTCGGCTTCGCCGCAGACCAGCATCACGGCCTTACCGCCCCGCAGGCCGATGTCGGCAATGGTTACGATCCCGCAGCGATCCGGCCCCTCGCCGACCAGATGCCCCGGTTTGAAGGCATGGAAGGTGACGGTCCGGTCCGCGGTGAAGGCCTCGCCCGGCACATCACCGCTCGCCGCGTCGAGGCCGCTGGGAACATCGACGGCCAGCACAGGCGCATCCATTTCGGCCCAGGGGCTCGCCACGTCGGGAAGCAAGCCGCTGAATCCCACGCCAAACAGAGCATCGATCAGAAGATCTGCCGGCTCCGGCTTGCCCAAGGGCTTGACTCGAACTCCGGCCGCCGCGGCGGCGCCGGCCGCCTTCTGAGCCGCCGTGTTGCCCTCCTTGGGAGGACCAAGTGCATAGACCGTGACGGCAGAGCCTCGGCGGGCGAGGTACTTGGCGGCGACGTAGCCGTCGCCGCCGTTGTTCCCGGTCCCGGCGAGCACTGCGACACGAGCTCCGTAGCCGGCCCCCATGTCGACCGCGGCAAGTGCCACTGCAAGCCCGGCTCGCTCCATCAGGACTTCGACCGATTCAGAGGAAGCCAGATCGAGCCGACCGGATTCTTCGGGGGTGATCACCAGTTGCATCGGCTCAGTATCTCAGTCCGGAAGCATCGGGCACAATCACCGCTCAGTGCTCCCCCATCGAAACGGCAAACACCAACGCCCGGTCGTCGGTGTGCGTGATGGTCACCATGACCCTGCTCACCCCAATGCTCTCGGCGCGGCGAGCCGCGGTACCGCTCAGATTGACCCGTGGTGCCCCACCGCCGGTGATCTCGACGTCACGGAACCGAATGGCTCGCCACCCCATGCCCAGGCTCTTCATGACCGCTTCCTTGCCGGCAAACCGAGCCGCGAGGCGGGCCGAGGGATCGGCGTAGCGATGGGCGTACGCCCACTCGTGGTCAGTGAAACACCGTTCCCGAAACCGCTCCCCATAGATGCCCAACAGGCGCCGTACCCGGCTGATCTCAGCGAGGTCGACCCCGAGCCCTTTGATATCCATCCACCAAGCGTACCGAGCAGTCGGGCCGTAGGTGGGGTCGCATCCGTGCCCGCGAATTTGGTGCCCTCGGCGGCCCCATTGGTCCCAACGCAGGGGCAATAGTGCGCATCGCTTCAAGAACAGTGCGGCACGTGCCGACATCAATGGGATGACAAGCATGGAGGTTCGTCATGTCAGCGACCGCGCGTAGTCGCAGTTTTCATCTCGCGATAGGACTGCTATCGCTTCTGTTCGTGTCGGCTCTTGTCGTCCGAACCTCGTCGTCCGTTTTCTCGGACACAACGGACAACTCCCCCAACCAATGGACGGCGGGAGACGTCACACTCGTCGATGATGACTCGGGTTCGGCGATGTTCACGGTCACGAACATGAAGCCGAGTACCCCGGAGACCGAGTGCATCACCGTCACCTATCAAGGCTCACTGGACGCAAATGTCCGTTTCTACGGCGCCCTGACTGCCGGGGATGGTCTCGAGGACTATCTCAACGTCACGGTGGAGCGCGGCAGCGGAGGATCGTTCGGTGATTGCACCGGGTTCACGTCGGCCGCGACGGTCTATACCGGCACCATCGACGGACTCGCCACCACCCATTCCGACTTCGCCAGCGGGGCGGGAGCGTGGGCTGCGACCGGCGGGGCCCCCGACGACGACATGACGTATCGATTCTCCGTCACGCTCCAGGACGACAACGCCGCCCAGGGCCTTACCGCCACTGCAACATTCACTTGGGAAGCCCAGAACACCTAGAACCCATCGCGGCACGGCCGCGCCGAAGCTAGGCGAGAAGGGCGGCCATCAACGTATGCACCGCGCGACGCTGACTGCGGACCAGATCCGGGGGTTGACCAAACGCTGGTCACCCCTGCTGGTTCGCGCCGTGAGTGCCTTCTATCTCTACACGTTGGTATGGCTGCTTCTGTGGGTGGTGATCCCCTCCCTCGTCATGTGGTCTCCGCCCGTGCTGATCACTTCTGGATCGATGGAGCCCGGAATCCGAGCGGGAGATGTGGTGGTCATGGGAGCCTCCGAAGGTGTTGGCCTCGTCCCCGGCACCGTTGTGACATTCAGGGACCAGGCCTTCGAAGACCGATTGACTACCCACCGCATCACCGCTGCCATCGACGACGGATCCTATGTCACCAAGGGTGACGCCAATCCCGGGCCAGACTCAACGCCGCTCACGCCCGACGGTGTGGCGGGCGTGCCACGGGTGCTGGTCAGCACGGTCGGGGTGCCGCTGCTGTGGATCGAGCAAGGGCGCTACGCGCTGGTGGCGGCGTGGCTGATCGTGACGCTCGCCGCGGCTTCGCATGTGCTGAAGCGACCGCGTCGCAAAGGTGGGGACGACCTGATCGAGCGAGACCCCCCACGCAACGTCCCGCGCCCCACTCCTGCGAGCCGGATACCCGGAGCAGGAAAGGCTGCGGTCACGATCGCCGTGGTTGCCATCGTCTCCCTGACCGCCGGTCGGGCCGCCGCAACCCTCGCCGACACTACAAGCAGCTCGCATAACTCCTTCGACGCCGCTGAATGGGAGGCTCTCGTGGCGGTTGATGGTGGCGAGGTGTTTTCGTGTGGGGTCAACGATGAGGGTGCGGTGTGGTGTTGGGGAAGCAACGACAAGGGTCAGTTGGGTGATGGCACCACGGATGATCACTCGGTGCCGGTCCAGGTCGTGGGTTCTGGTGGGGTGGGAATGTTGAGCGGCGCGGTCGGGATTGGTGCCGGAAGCAAACACACCTGCGCCGTCAAAACCGACGGCACCGTGTGGTGCTGGGGACTCAACAACAAAGGCCAACTCGGCACCAACACCACCACCGACTCCTCCACCCCCGTCCAAGTCAAAGGACCCGGCGGCACCGGAACCCTCACCACCGTCACCGCCGTCACCGCCGGCCTCGAACACACCTGTGCGATCAAGACCGACGGCACCGTGTGGTGCTGGGGCCTCAACGACAAAGGCCAACTCGGTGACAACACCACCACCAACTCATCCACCCCCGTCCAAGTCACCGGGCCGGGCGGCACCGGCACCCTCACCAACGCAGGAGGGATCGCCGCCGGAAGCAAACACACCTGCGCCGTCAAAACCGACGGCACCGTGTGGTGCTGGGGCCTCAACAACAAAGGCCAACTCGGTGACAACACCACCACCAACTCACCCACCCCCGTCCAGGTCAAAGGACCCGGCGGCACCGGAACCCTCACCACCGTCACCGGCGCCGCCGCCGGCCTCGAACACACCTGCGCCGTCAGAACCGACGGCACCACCTGGTGCTGGGGCCTCAACGACAAAGGCCAACTCGGTGACAACACCACCACCAACTCACCCACCCCCGTCCAAGTCACCGGGCCGGGCGGCACCGGCACCCTCACCAACGCAGGAGGGATCGCCGCCGGAAGCAAACACACCTGCGCCGTCAAAACCGACGGCACCACCTGGTGCTGGGGCCTCAACGACAAAGGCCAACTCGGTGACAACACCACCACCAACTCACCCACCCCCGTCCAGGTCAAAGGACCCGGCGGCACCGGAACCCTCACCACCGTCATCCTGATTGGATCCGGCAACAACCACACCTGCGCCGCCAAACAAACCCACACCATCTGGTGCTGGGGACTCAACGACACAGGCCAACTCGGCGACAACACCACCACCAACTCACCAACCCCCGTCCAAGCCATCGGGTTGGGGCGAGCCGATGCTGAATTCATTGCGCTTGATGGGGGTGAGGTGTTTTCGTGTGGGGTGAATGATGAGGGTGCGGTGTGGTGTTGGGGAAGCAACGACAAGGGTCAGTTGGGTGATGGCACCACGGATGATCACTCGGTGCCGGTCCAGGTCGTGGGTTCTGGTGGGGTGGGAATGTTGAGCGGCGCGGTCGGGATTGGTGCCGGAAGCAAACACACCTGCGCCGTCAAAACCGACGGCACCGTGTGGTGCTGGGGACTCAACAACAAAGGCCAACTCGGCACCAACACCACCACCGACTCCTCCACCCCCGTCCAAGTCAAAGGACCCGGCGGCACCGGAACCCTCACCACCGTCACCGCCGTCACCGCCGGCCTCGAACACACCTGTGCGATCAAGACCGACGGCACCGTGTGGTGCTGGGGCCTCAACGACAAAGGCCAACTCGGTGACAACACCACCACCAACTCATCCACCCCCGTCCAAGTCACCGGGCCGGGCGGCACCGGCACCCTCACCAACGCAGGAGGGATCGCCGCCGGAAGCAAACACACCTGCGCCGTCAAAACCGACGGCACCACCTGGTGCTGGGGCCTCAACAACAAAGGCCAACTCGGTGACAACACCACCACCAACTCACCCACCCCCGTCCAGGTCAAAGGACCCGGCGGCACCGGAACCCTCACCACCGTCACCGGCGCCGCCGCCGGCCTCGAACACACCTGCGCCGTCAGAACCGACGGCACCACCTGGTGCTGGGGCCTCAACGACAAAGGCCAACTCGGTGACAACACCACCACCAACTCACCCACCCCCGTCCAAGTCAAAGGACCCGGCGGCACCGGAACCCTCACCACCGTCACCGACGCCGCCGCCGGCAACCAACACACCTGCGCCGCCACAACCGACGGCACCACCTGGTGCTGGGGCCTCAACGACAAAGGCCAACTCGGTGACAACACCACCACCAACTCACCCACCCCCGTCCAGGTCAAAGGACCCGGCGGCACCGGAACCCTCACCACCGTCATCCTGATTGGATCCGGCAACAACCACACCTGCGCCGCCAAACAAACCCACACCATCTGGTGCTGGGGACTCAACGACACAGGCCAACTCGGCGACAACACCACCACCAACTCACCAACCCCCGTCCAAGCCATCGGCACCTGAGTTCCGTGCCCTGTTGCGGCTCGCCGGGAGAATGGCTCCCAGTGGTAGTTGCTGCTGCCGCTACTCGACGGTCACACTCTTGGCGAGGTTCCTTGGTTGGTCGATGTCGTGGCCGCGGAGGCGAGCCACGTGGTACGCCAACAGTTGAAGCGGAATGACCGCGGCAACCGGGCCGAGCAGGTCGTCGGCACGAGGGATGGGCAACACCACGTCGGCATGCTTGCCGATCTCGGTGTCGTCCTCGTAGGCCACCGCGATGATCGTTCCGCCGCGTGCCTTGACCTCCTGAACGGCGGAGATGGTCTTGTCGTAGACCGCCTGCTGGGTAATGACCACCACGACCGGCGTTCCCTTGGTCACGAGAGCAAGCGTCCCGTGCTTCAACTCGCCGGCCGGCATCGCCTCGGCGTGCGAGTAGCTGATCTCCTTCAACTTCAACGAGCCCTCCATGGCCACGGCGTAGTCCAGACCGCGCCCGATGAAGTAGATGTCGTCGGCATCCGCAATCACTTCCGCGGCGGCGATCACTCGCGCTTCGTCGCTGAGGGCAACCTCGACATGGCTGGGAAGCAGGTGCAGTCCGTGCACCACGCGCTCGGCCAGCGCTTCATCGACGACACCACGAGCCCTCCCGATGCGCAGTGCCAGCAGGTACTGGGCGATCAGCATCGCTAGGTAGGCCTTGGTCGACGCAACCGCGATCTCGGGGCCTGCTCGGGTATAGAGGATGTCGTCGGCGTCACGCGCCAGGGTGCTTCCAACCACGTTGGTCAACGCCAGCAGCCGCGATCCGCGGCTCTGGGCGAGACGGGCGGCCGCCAGCGTGTCGGCGGTCTCCCCCGACTGGCTGATCGCGATCGTAAGAGACCCTTTGCCGACGAGCGGATCGGCGTAACGCATCTCATGGGCGAACTCGACGTAGGTGGGAATGCGCAGCACCCGCTGGAAGATCTCGCGACCGACGAGGCCGGCGTGGTAGGCCGTACCGCAGGCCGTGATCCAGATACTGTCGAGGGATCGGGCGAACTCGTCGTCGAAGTTCACATCCTCGAGCCAGGCGGTCCCATCCTCGTCGAGGCGACCGGCGATGGTCTCGGTGATCACGGCGGGCTGTTCGTGGATCTCCTTCAGCATGAAGTGCTCGTAGCCGCCCTTTTCGGCTTGGGCGGCATCCCAATCGATGTGGAGAGGCTCACGAACGACGGCTCCTCCCTCGATCTTCTCAACCGTGGCGCCATCGGCGGTCACGATCACGAGCTCACCGTCCTCGATGATGAGGAAGTCTCTGGTGTGATGGAGGACGGCAGGAATGTCGGAAGCCAGGAACGTCTCGTCTTCGCCGAGACCGACGACCAGTGGGCTGATGCGGCGCACTGCAATGATCCGGCCGGGCTCGAACGCACTCATCACCACCAAGGCGTAGGCGCCCTCCGCTTGGGCCACGGCGGCACGCACTGCAGCGACCAGATCACCGTCGTAGGCACGCGCTACGAGGTGCGCAAGGATCTCGGTGTCGGTTTGCGAAGTGAGCACACGCCCTTCGGCCTCGAGCATCTCACGCAGGCTGATGAAGTTCTCGATGATCCCGTTGTGCACCACGACAAACTTGCCACTCGGGTCCGTATGGGGGTGGGCGTTGACGTCACTTGGTTCACCATGGGTTGCCCATCTGGTGTGGCCGATGCCGATAGTGCCCGTGAGCGGCTCAGCATCGAGCAGAACAGCAAGCCGCTCGATCTTGCCCTCAGACTTCCGAACGTCGATAGCGCCGTTCGCCACCGCAATCCCAGCTGAGTCGTAGCCGCGGTATTCGAGGCGTCGCAGCCCTTCGAGGAGCAACGGTGCCGCCTCTCGCGGCCCTACATATCCCATGATTCCGCACACGCGCGTCAACCTCCTGTGTACGGACCGGAGGAGGCTGCGAGCCGAAGCTCGCCTCACACCGGAGCGGCCTCTGTCGCCGAGATCACTCTCGGGTTTTGCTCCGCTCCGTCACGGCCGTGAGTGGCCGAGAGGGCATCCGCCGACAAATCGATACTCCCTCTCCCTCGTCACCTTGCCGCAGCAAGGGCTGGCGCTGGATTGGTTTCTCCGGTCGGTCGTCAATTGTCGGTCCGAGGCTAACCGTATGGGGCGGCTCCGCAAGGCCATTGATGCCAAACGCCGACCGACGGTCAGTCGCTGACGGTGCGCCGTCAGCCAAGTTCCTCAACCACAATGGCGCTGACGGTGCGCCGTCAGCCAAGTTCCTCAACCACAATGGCGCTGACGGCGGCTGCAATCCGCTCGGCGCTGGCTTCGTCGGACGCCTCGACCATGACGCGCACCAGCGGCTCGGTGCCCGACGCACGAACCAGAATGCGGCCGTCACCGTGCAATCGCTCCTCCGCTTCACGCACGGCATCCCAAATCGGGGCGGAGTCGTCGAGGCCCGCCTTGTTCGGCACCGTGACGTTCTGCAACACCTGGGGGTAGCTGCGCATCACCGTTCGCAGCTCGCGCAACTCTCGTCCGGTCGATGCCATCACGGAGGCCAGCTGCAGCGCGGACCGCAACCCGTCGCCGGTGGCTCGATCTGACAGAATGATGTGTCCTGACTGCTCTCCACCAAGCACAGCCCTGGTGCGCCGCATCTCCTCGAGCACATACCGGTCGCCGACCTGGGTGGCAATGAACTCGATATCGAGGTCCTGCATGGCCTTGCGGAACCCAAGATTGGACATGACGGTGGCGACAACGAGGTCGTTCTTGAGTTTGCCTTGCTCCTTGAGATGACGAGCGAAGATCGCCATCAGAACGTCGCCGTCGACGATCGCTCCATCCTCGTCAACGGCGATGAGGCGATCGGCGTCGCCGTCAAAGGAAAGCCCAACCCGTCCGGCAGCGTGTTTGCCGAGATGCTCAGGGTGGGTAGCGCCACAGTTGAGATTGATGTTCATGCCGTCGGGCTCGGCGTTGAAGACCTCGACCTCTGCACCAAGTCGCCGGAAGAGCTCAGGCGCTGCACGAAATGCGGCGCCGTTGGCACAGTCGAGGGCAAAGGACAGGCCTCGCATCGAGTAGTCGAACGAGTCGGCCAGGTAGTCGACATAGCGCTCCGTCGCGTCGGTCATCACGGACTGGATCCCGATGCCGGCCCCGCCGGGCGACCGCCACGGCGCGGAACGGCGGTAGCGCTCTTCGATGGCGGCCTCCCGCGCGTCGGAGAGCTTGGCACCATCGTTTCCAAAGAACTTGATCCCATTGTCGGGCGCCGGGTTGTGTGAGGCACTGACCATTACGCCATACCGCGAGCCGGTATCGCGCCCGAGGCGAGAAACCGCTCCTACCGGGATGATGCCAAGATCGACCGTGTCGACACCGACCGAGTTGAACCCGGCGTGAAGCGCAGAGGCAAGCATGGGGCCGGAGCGGCGAGTGTCGCGGCCGATCACGACCGGGCCATCGCTTCCTTCACCGGCAGCACGCGCCAGGTCGAAAGCCAGATCGGGAGTCAGGTCGGTGTTGGCGTGACCGCGCACCCCGTCGGTGCCAAAGAGCTTGCGACCGTCAGCCACGGCACTGAAGCCGTGCTTCATTGCGTACGGCCCGGAGCCGGACGATCACCGCTTGGTGAACTGCGGGGCGCGGCGGGCTTTGCGAAGCCCGTACTTCTTGCGTTCCACCCGGCGAGCGTCGCGGGTCAGGAACCCTTCCTTCTTCAGGGCGCTGCGCAACTCGGGCTCAACGACGACCAAGGCACGGGCAATGCCGAGCCGAAGTGCGTCGCTCTGGCCGGTGTAGCCGCCGCCCTCGAGGGTTGCGTGGACGTCGTAGCGTCCGTCTGCCTCAACGGCTTTGAGCGGTTCGAGCGCCCGGATTTGCAGCGGCAACTGAGGGAAGTACTCATCGAGCGGGCGGCCGTTCAGCGTGAGCTGGCCGGTCCCGTCGTAGAGGCGGACTCTGGCGACCGAACTCTTGCGCCGGCCGGTGGCTTGGACGAGCGGTTTCGCCATCAGGCGTTCACCTTTCTGACGTCGTAGGCACGGGGATTCTGTGCCGCGTGGGGGTGATCAGGTCCGGCGTACACCCTGAGCTTGGACATGATCTGGCGCCCGAGCCGGTTCTTCGGGGTCATCCCCTTGACGGCGGCCTGGATGATCCGCTCGGGATAGCGCTCTCGCATTTGGGTGAAGTTGAGCTCGCGCAGCCCGCCCGGGAAGCCGGAGTGCCGGTAGTACATCTTGTCGATCGCCTTGTTGCCGGAGATGGCGATCTTTTCGGCGTTGACGACCACCACGTAGTCACCACCATCGACATGGGGGGCAAACGTGGGCTTGTGCTTGCCACGCAGGAGTTGCGCCACGGCAGAGGCCAATCGGCCCAGCGGCACGTCGGTGGCGTCGACGACCAGCCATTCCTGGCTGATGTCAGCCGGCTTGGGCGTGAACGTCTTTTGCAGCTTTGCTTTCATTGCGACATGCCTCGCGGACCGTCGGACACAAGGAAACCCCCGGAACCGGGAGCGGATGGGCATGTTACGGCATCCCAGAGGTAAGTGCCAATCGTTTTGAGAGCGGTTTGCGCATCAGTTGCCGTACTCCACCGCAACCAAGGTGAGGCCGCGGGGTGGGGCGGCGCCCTTGCCGGTGCGGCGGTCCCGCGCCTCGAGGATCGCAGATACGACGGCCGGGTCGAGGCGGCCGCGGCCGACTTCTACACAGAGGGCGACCATGGAGCGAACCATCTGGTGGCAGAACGAGCTCGCCGCCACGTCAAAGGCCAGCAGATCGCCTTCCCGCCGTGACCACGCGGCGCACCGCACCAGACGAACCGTGCTGCGCTCCCCAGCCTTGCGGCACAACGAGGCGAAGTCGTGCTCGCCGATGAAGTGGCCTGCCGCCACGTTCATCCGCTCGATATCAAGCGGACTCGGATACTGCCAGGAGAACGGCGCCAGGAACGGATCGGGCGTCTCACGGTTGAGGACCAGGTAGGTGTACGCCCGCCCGGTGGCGTCGAAGCGGGCATTGAACCCGTCATCCACCGGCACGATCCTGCTCACCGCGATCTGGGGCGCAAGCTGGCGATTCAGCGACCGCACCAGCCGGACGGTGTCGAGTTCTGCGTCGGTCGTGAAACTGACCACCTGGGCGCGGGCATGAACTCCTTTGTCGGTACGCCCCGCCACGGCGGTCTCCACCGGGTCGATGATGCGAAACAGCGCATCCTCGAGGGCACCTTGGACGGTGGGCACATTCGGCTGACGGGCGTATCCGTGGAATCCGGAGCCGTTGTAGGCGAGGTCGATGCGGTAGGTCGGCACTGATCAGATCGGGAGGCCGCTGAGGATGGCGTTGATCACCACGTACCCGATCCACCCGCCGACGGCTACGAGTGAACCCTTGGCCAAATCGAGGTCTGCGATGTAGTTCATCCCTTTCGCCATGATCGCCACGAACCAGATGCTGCCGATGGCATTGGCGATGGTGAACCCCGAGCTGCTGTTGGGCGAAAGCAGTTGGACGGCGGCGATGGTCACCAGCACCGTCGGATAGGCGAACCCGGCCAGCCGAAGGATCACCTGATAGTTGCCGTCACGCTGGAAGAGGAAGCGCTGAATCGCCCATACGATGGCCGAGTACAGCAGCCAGAACACCAGACCCTGGATCATGAAACGGATGAGGAGCTCCACGAACGCGAAGTTCAACAAATCCCGGAAACCCGAGAACCCGACAAGCCCGAGAAAGAGAAGGAAGCGGGTCACTGCAACCAGGATGAAGGCATCTCCGGTGGCACGGTCGTTGAAATCCATCCACACGACGGCATCGCGCTCGAAACGGACCGTCTGCAGCAGGCGACGCATGGTCTGGCGCATGGGAACCTCGGTTCGGAGAATCGGCGCGCCGAGGATACCGCGCCGCCGCCGCCAAGAGGCGGGCAGTCTCCCTTGTGGCGGCTCAACTGTCCGACTCAGGAACAACGTCCCCGGCTGTCACACCTAGCGGGTGCTGCACAAACGCCGCAGGGGATTGCGCCGGCGAGCAAACGCCTGGCCTTGACCTTGGCGGCAAGCCCAAGCTGGCGTTGTTCAACAGTCCCCTAGGCTGGAACCCAGCACGAGGTTGAGGAGACGAATGAACCGCCCGCTTTCCGCTCTCATCGTCGGTCTGGCACTGCTGGCAGCAGCGTGCGGCTCGGCGAGCGAGACAACAGAAATCGAGATCACCGATAGCTTCGATACCGGAGTGATCAGGATCGACCGTGGCGACGTTGTCGTGCTCGGCAACAACGACGGCATCACCACGATCGAGGCAACGTTGTCCTACAGCGGTGCGGCACCCGAGGTGACGGCGGAGGTGGTCGACGGCGGTCTCGTGGTCGGCCACACCTGCGCAGGGAGCGACGAATGCAGCGTCGACTACAACATCAGCCTGCCCGAATCGACGGCTCTCGCCGTCGACGTCGGCGAAGGCAAACTCACCGTCAACAACATGAAGGCGGAGCTCTCAGCCACGACCGGCGACGGCGAAGTCCTCCTGAACACGATCGAAGGCCCCGCCATCGTGGCGCAGTCGGGCAACGGGTTCGTGTTCGGCACCCAGATGAAGACGCCACAAGCCTCCTTCACCGCGGCTGAAGGCGACATCGACGTGTCGTTCGACGACGTGATCGAAGAGCTCTTGGTGACCACAGAGAAGGGCGACATCACGGTGCAGCTCCTGGGCGGGCCCTACGCCTTCGAGATCACGACCGGCGGGAGTGTCAACAACAAGGTCGAGGCGTCCGACACCGCCCCGAACCGCGTCGTCCTCAACACGGGTTCCGGCGATATCGAGGTGTTCCCGCAGTAGCGGCCATGCGGGCGGCGACCCGCTGCACCGACGCGTCTTCCCACCCGGCGGCGATCTCGTCGATCGGAATCCAGGCGGCCGCCATCACCTCATCATCGGCTTCGAACTCGTCGGTTTCGGCGTAGAACAGGAAGCGAAGGTCGAAGTGGGCATGGGCCGGTTCACCGCGGGCGGCCGGAATGGCGTGTACATCGATGTCGAAGAGGTCCGTCGGCAGCGGCTCGGCGAGTATCACCGCCGTCTCCTCCCGCACCTCCCGTGCCGCCGCAACCATCGGGTCACGATCCTCGGGGTCGATGTGCCCGCCGGGCTGCAACCAGCGGTCCAGCCGCCGGTGATGCACCAGGAGCAACGCGTCGCCGTCTGGTGACACCACGAACCCCGATGCGGTGAAGTGGCCCGGCGCGAAGTGGTTCCTCGAGAAGGGATCGTCAGCGGCGGACGCCAGCGCCAGCATCTGATCCCGAAAGGGGACCTCCTCAGGCGTTGGTGCGTAGCCTTCGAGGACTCGGATGAGCTGCAGCTGCCGACTCATTGGTCGAAGTCCACGAGCTGATGTCCACCGGCGGCGAGACCGATGCTCAGACCAGCTCGATCTTCGCCATTTCGGCACCGTCGCCACGACGGGGACCAAGCTTGATGATCCGGGTGTATCCCCCGTTGCGAGCCTCGTAGCGGGGCCCGATGTCGTCGAACAGCTTGGTGACGACCTGAGTGTCCGGGATCTTGCGGAGCACCAGCCGGCGGGCGTGTAGGTCGCCGCGACGCGCCTTGGTGATCATCTTCTCGACATACGGCCGCAGCAGCTTGGCGCGGGCCGCGGTCGTTGTGATCTCTTCTTCCTCGATCAACGAGGCGGCGAGGTTGGAAAGCAATTTCCTCTGGTGCGACGGGCTCCCGGTGAGACGGGGCCCCTTCTTGGGAGCAGGCATCAGACGGCACCCTCGGAGTCGGCAGCCGAGCGCAGCGAGAGGCCGAGCTCGTCCAGCTTGGCGGTGACTTCCTCGAGACTCTTCTGCCCGAAGTTGGTGATATTGAGAAGGTCATCTTCGGTCTTCTCAACCAGCTCACCGACCGAGTGGATCTGGGCACGGCGCAGGCAGTTGCGGGGACGCTCGGACAGGTCGAGCGCCTCGATCGGCAGATCGAGGTCGGGCGAGGTCGACTCTGCGGTCACCACGTCACCAAGCTCGAGGCCGGGTGCTTCTTCGTCGAGGTCGGCGAACAAACCGAGCAGCTCACGCAGCGTCTTGCCGGCCGAGGACATCGCCTCGCCCGGAGTGACGGCGCCGTTGGTCTCGACGTCGAGGATGAGCTTGTCGAAGTTGGTCATCTGACCAACCTGGGTGCTCTCCACCTTGTAGGAGACCTTGCGGACCGGCGAGAAGATCGAGTCGATCGGGATGACCCCGATGGTGTCGCTCTTCTTGTTGCGGTCGGCGCTGCGGTAGCCGACCCCGCGTTCTGCGGTCATCTCGACTTCGACCCGGCCGGACGTCGACAGGCTGGCGAGATGGAGATCCTGGTTGACCACCTCGACACCGGCGGGGACCTTGAGATCGCCCGCGGTGACGTCCTGCTTGCCTTTGGCGGACAGATACAGGGTCTGCGGTTCGTCTGACTCGACGCGGATGACGACCTGCTTCAGGTTCAGGATGAAATCTACGACGTCTTCAACGACGCCCTCCATCGTGGAGAACTCATGCTGCACACCCTCGATCCGCACGGAGGTGATGGCGGCACCGGGAATACGAGCAAGAAGGGTACGGCGCAGGGTATTGCCCAGCGTGTAGCCGAAGCCCGGCTCGAGCGGCTCAACGATGAACCGCGACCGGTCGTCGCTGACTGCCTCTTCTTCGATTTGTGGACGCTGGACGATGAGCACGCGGCGCTCCTCGGGCTCGGGGACGGCTGTACTAGGTGATTACTTGGAGTAGAGCTCGACGACGAGCTGCTCTTGGATTTGGGTGTCGATCTGCTCGCGGCTGGGAAGCGTCGTGACAACGATGCGGCGCTCGTCGCGGTCGACCTCGAGCCACTCGGTAGCCGGGCGGTCGACGGTATCGACGGAGTGCAGGATGGGGAACGCCTCTTTGCTGCGTTCCTTCACCGTTATCTCATCTCCCTGACGCACTTGGTACGAGGGGATGTTGACCTTCTTCCCGTTGACAAGGAAGTGGCCATGGTTGACCAACTGCCGAGCCTGGGGACGGGTCCGGGCGAGCCCGGACCGGTACACGACGTTGTCGAGACGGGACTCGAGGATGCGCAACAGGTTGGTACCGGTGATCCCGGACTGCCGATTGGCTTCCTTGTAGTAGCGACGGAACTGCTTCTCGAGCACGCCGTAGATGTGGCGAACCTTCTGCTTCTCGCGCAGCTGGATCTGGTACTGAGACTCGCGGATCCGCCCCCGTCCGTGATCACCGGGCGGGTAGGGGCGCCGATCGAAGTACTTCGCCTTGTTGTCATCCAGCAGCTGGCGCGCCCGGCGGCTGACCTTGGTGCGGGGTCCGGTATAGCGAGCCATCTAGTGACCCTTCCGTTTCTTGGGCCGGCAGCCGTTGAACGGAATCGGGGTGACATCTTTGATGCCGGTGACCTCAATCCCCATGTTCTGCAGGGTGCGAATCGCCGTCTCTCGGCCGGATCCGGAGCCACGCACGATGACGTCGAGCTTGCGAATCCCCATTTCACCGGCCTTGCGAGCGGCTTGCTCGGCGGCAACCTGGGCGGCATAGGGAGTCGACTTGCGAGAGCCCTTGAACCCGACCGATCCGCCCGAGCTCCATGCCACAACCCCACCATCCTGATCGGTGATCGTGATGATGGTGTTGTTGAAACTGGCCTTGATGTGAGCCTGGGCGTGCGGAAGGTTCCGCTTGGCCCGACGACGTCTTGCTTGCTGTGCCACGTATCTCTCCGAGAACCGCTACTTGGTGACTTTTTTCTTCCCGGCAATGGGCATCCTCTTGCCCTTGCGGGTGCGCGCGTTGGTGTGCGTGCGCTGGCCACGTACCGGGAGGCCGCGGCGATGCCGCAGACCCTGGTAGCTGCCGATTTCGATCTTTCGCTTGATGTTCTGGGCGATATCCCGCCGCAGATCGCCGGCAACGGTGAAGTTGCTGTCGATGAACTGGCGGATCTGCACGACCTCAGCATCGGTGAGGTCCCGGATTTTGGTGTCCATGTCGATCTCGAGCGACTCGAGGACGACGCGAGATGAGGGACGTCCGATCCCATAGATGTACGTGAGACCGATTTCTACTCGCTTGTCCCTCGGAAGGTCGGTTCCGGCGATGCGGGCCATCTGTCGTTACCCCTGACGCTGCTTGTGTCGCGGATTGGAACAGATCACCCAGACGCGCCCATGGCGCCGGATGATCCGGCACTTCTCGCACATTCTCTTGGCGGAAGCTGAAACTTTCATCGGTGTGTAATCCTGCCTCGTATCGAGTCCCACCGACCAGCGGTATCCACCCAGGTGGGGAGTGGATGCCGTGTCGCTGCCGAGCTTCACCCAGAACCGGACGTTCGGGGGGCAGCTCAACGACGTGTCGCGAACTCGCTCACATCATCTCTTTTGTGCCACAAGAAACCACGGCCCGACGTGGGCCGGAACCGGCATGTTAGGTAGGGTCATGCACAAGGGCAAATTGTTCAATGAGGCCGGGCGAATCGACACCCGGCCCGGTGGGCAGCTGCTGGAGAGTCTGAGGGATAGATGATCACCGTACTCATCCCTGCCTTCAACGAGGAACGGGCCATTGCACAGGTCATCGCCGGCATACCGGCCACACTTGGGGGTCACTCCACCACGGTTGTGGTGATCGACGATGGGTCGACAGACGCAACCGGCACTGAAGCCCGCCGCTGCGGAGTGGAAGTCATCAGGCTGACCACCAATCAGGGCAAAGGCGCCGCCATGCGACTCGGTCGGGCACGCGCTGCAACCCTTGCCGGCGATATCGTGGTCGCCATCGACGCCGATGGACAGCACGACCCAGCCTGCCTGCCCAACCTCGTCGCTCCCGTGGCGGCCGGCACCCACGACATGGTGATCGGGAGCCGCTATGTCGACGATTCGAGCCGCGGCGCCACACCGCACAATCGCTACCTCGTGCGCAACCTCACCTGCCGCTACCTGGGTAGGGCGCTCACGATGAACCTGACCGACCCGTACTCGGGGCTGCGCGCCTACAACCGGCGGGTGCTCAATGAGATGCGCCTCGTCGGCCCGGGCTATCAGAACGAACTCGAGTTGCTCTACGAAGCCGCCATCCACGGCTGGCGAGTCTGCGAGATACCGATCCCCCGCCTCTACCCACCCAATTCCTCGAAGATGGGAGCCCGCGGCGGGAAACTGATCGGACGGGTCCGCGTGCTCTCCGGATACGCCGGAACCATCGTCAGAAAGGGGCGCGAGCTGCGGGTTGTCCGCAGCTCATCGAACCGCAACCATGTCCAAGACGCGTCATGAAGCGGAGGAACGATGGATACATCGACTGCCCAGACCGAGCTGCTCGCCGAATTCGCCGAACTGGTGGCAGACGACGACCTTCCAGGCCGGGCCGACGACTTCATGCGACGAACCGCCGACATGGTCGACCTTTTCTTCAGAACCGGCACCTTCACCGTTGCCGATGACCCGTTCAGGGGCGACGACAAAGAACTGGCGCTCGATTCCCATCTGTTCTACGTGATGTTCTGGCGGATGTTCGACCAAACTCCGGCCGCCTTGATGCAGGACTTCGCCATCCGGCTCCGCCGCATCTTGGCGAAGAGGATCTTCAAGTCGGTCGGCGACGACGTCATCTTCCACCACAACGTGCTGTTCAGCTCCGGCAAGAACATCGAACTCGGCAACGGCGTCTTTGTGAATCGCCACGTCATGCTGGACGACCGTGGTCCCCTCACCGTCGGTGATCACACCGTGATGGCGGCCGGCACCATCATCGAGACCCACACGCACCGCTATCGGGACTTCTCGGTGCCGCTGCCGCTGGGTGGCAGGGACATGCTGCCGGTGCACATCGGCAGCAATTGCCTTCTGGGCTACAACGCCGTGATCCTGGCCGGCGTGACGCTCGGCGACAGGGTCATCGTCGCCTCGAACGCAGTGGTCACGAAGGACGTGCCCGACCGCTCCATCGTCGGCGGAGTACCGGCCAAGTTCATCAAGCAGATCGACCCGCTGCCGGGCACAGATACCCCCTAGGCAGAACGGGCAATCGGCGCGAGGATATGGCCAGACGAGCGGAGCCCTCGGAGCGCCCAAGCAACGGGTCCGTAGACCCGATACGAGACAACGTGGAGCGCAGACGGGGGCTCTGCCGCGAAGCCCCTCCTCCAAAACTTGGTTCACACCAGTTTGGGCTCAGCCAGGGTCAGGACTTTGGGGCCTTCGCTGGTGATGGCGACGGTGTGTTCGAAGTGGGCCGACAGTTTGCCGTCACGGGTCACCACCGTCCATCCGTCTTCGAGCAGCAGTGTCTCTTCGGTGCCGAGGTTGAACATCGGTTCGATGGCGAGCGCCATACCGACCTTGAGTTTGAGGCCTTTGCCCGGCTTGCCGTAGTTCGGCACGTTGGGCGCCTCATGCATCTGGCGCCCGATCCCGTGACCGATGTACTCGCGCACCACCCCGTACCCATAGGGACGGGCCGTAGCTTCAACGGCAGCGCCAACATCGCCGAGGCGGTTGCCGGCTCGTGACTGGGCCGCCCCGTTCCACAACGCCTCCTCGGTGACGTCGAGCAGTTGCTGCACCGCCGGGGGCACTTGTCCAACCGCAACCGTGAAGGCGGCGTCACCGTGCCATCCCTCGTAGATAGCCCCGGCGTCGATGGACAGGACGTCACCGTCCTTGAGGCGATAGCCGTCCGGAATGCCGTGCACGATGACGTGATTGGGTGAGGCACAGATCGTCGCCGGAAAGCCGTGGTAGCCGAGGAACGAAGGGCGGCACCCATGGTCCCTGATCACCCTGGCCGAAATCCCATCGAGTTCCGTCATCGTCACTCCCGGCACCGCAGCTTCGCGGACGGCTTTGTGCACGGCGGCTACGCAAGCGCCGGCGACCGCCATCTTGTCGAACTCCGCGTCCGACTTCATCGTGATGACCCGGCCGTCGTTCATTATTCGGCGGCCAGCGCTCTCACCAGACGGCCAAAGACCTCGTCGATCGTGCCGAGACCGTCAACCACCAGGACATCTACGCCATGTTCCGGGTAGTACGCCGCCAGCGGCGCCGTCTCGGCCTGGTACACCTGTTGGCGGTTGCGAATGGTGTCTTCGTTGTCATCGGCGCGGCCTTCTTCCTCGGCGCGCTTGAGCAACCTCGCAACCAACTCGTTCTCATCGGCGTCGATCAACAGCGCCACATCGAGGGCTCCCTCGCCCATGACGGCGTCCAGCGCCTCGGCCTGGACCACGTTGCGGGGAAACCCGTCGAGCAGGTATCCGCAGGCCGCGTCGTCACGCCCGAGGCGCTCGGCCACCATCGCCACGACCAAGTCGTCGGGGACAAGATCCCCGGCCTGCATGATTGCGTCGGCCTGCAAGCCCAACTCCGTGCCGTCCGCAACGTTCTGGCGCAGCATCACCCCGGTAGAGATGTGCGGCACCCCCAACGCCCGCGCCAACATCGCAGCCTGCGTGCCCTTACCGGCCCCTGGGGGCCCCAAGAAAAGAATACGTCGTCCCATGAGGAGCCAGGTTAACGGTTCCACGTCTGGAGTCGGCCGACGATCATCATCTGCTCAACCATGGGGAGGGGCGTTGACCGTGAGTAAGAATTACATTACACTGAGAAAGAAAAGTCTTACATAGGAGGAATCGTGGATGCGCTCTGGGTCGCCGTCGCAGTCATCAGTGGGGTTCTCGTTGCGGCAGTTGTCGGGCGGTTTCTGTGGAGCCTCCGACCCCAGGCCGACATGAGCGGGTTGCCCCCGACGCCGCTCGAGAAGCTCGGCTGGGTCGGGCTCGGCGTCACCACCGTTGCCGGCCTCGGCTTGGGGCTGCTCGTTGGGCTGGCGGGTGCCGATTTCATCGACGGGAACACCACGGCTCGAGGCATCTTCTGGCTGCTCATGCTGGGCGGAACCGGCTTCTGGTTTGCCGCATGGCGCCATATCAAGCGAACGAGTGGTGCAACGGTGCTCGATGAAAGGGACCGCGCCATTCTGGCGCGGTCGTTGAGCGTTGAGTCGGTCATCGTGCTGCTGTCACTCGTAGGTTGGACGATCGTCCTCACCGAGGTGTACTCGGATGAAGGCGTCATGCCGATCGGGTTTCTCCAATTGATCTTCTGGAGCACGTTCATCGGCGGTGCATTCGGCCGGTCGCTCGGCATCGTCATGGGGTACCGGCGGGAGATCCCGGCCAATGCCTAAGGCCAACATCGCCAACCACATCAGACGCCTGCGTTTCGAACATGGCGAGATGACCCAACAAGAGCTGGCCGATCTGGTCGGCTGCACCCGCCAGACCATCATCGTCCTCGAAAAGGGACGCTACGTCCCCTCCCTGAGCCTCGCGTTCGAAATAGCCAGGGTCTTCGAGAAAACGATCGAAGAAGTGTTCGACTACCCCACCACCAGCTAGCCATCGAACACCCCCGAACCTCTCCGACGGACCGGCGGCCGTACACTTCGGCGGGCCTTGTCCCGCCATCTGCGATTGCAGCGGCGCGCGGCCGAGGCCGCACGAAACAACTCGGCCCGAACCCGTTCGGGCCGAAACACTCTCCGGCGGGCTTTGACCCGCCGACTGGATTCGCAGCGGCCTAGACGGTGCGAATCCGCAAAGAGCGCCCCGAACCAGCGAAGCAGGTTCGGACGCCGTAGGGCCGCACAACAGAACCCCGGCCGGAGGCCGGGGTTCCTAACTCGACTCGAGCCTGCTCGAGTCGACTACGACAAGAATCCTTCGTAGTTGCGCATCATGAGCTGGCTCTCGATCTGCTTCATCGTTTCCAGCGCAACGCCGGCAACGATCAGGATCGACACGCCGCTGAGGCCGACTGGGACGTCGAGGACGAGTCCGGCGACGGATGGGGCGATGGCGACGACGGCCAGGTACAGCGAGCCCGGCAGGGTGATCCGGCTCAGCACATATTGGAGGTACTGCACGGTGGCCCGTCCCGGACGAATTCCGGGGATGAAGCCGCCCTGGCGCTGGATTGTCTCGGCCTGGCGCTCGGGGTCAAACTGAATGGCGGTGTAGAAGTAGGTGAAGAACACGACAAGCAGTCCCAGGATCAGGATGTACCCGAGCGACGGGCTGAATCCCCCGCTGCCACCGGTAGACAGCAGGTTGCGGTCGATCCAATCGCGAACCGACTCCCCCCAGCCAGAACTCGGCAAGGCCGAGGAGATCAGCACCGGGAAGTACATGATGCTGGTGGCGAAGATGACCGGGATCACGCCGGCCATGTTGACCTTCAGCGGAATGTAGGTGCTTTGCCCACCCAGCACCTTGCGCCCCCGCACCCGGCGGGAGAACTGAATGGGTATTCGTCGCTGACCTTGATCGATGAAGATGATGCCGATGGTCAAGACCAGCATCAGGGCCATCACGAACACAAAGGTGACCCTTCGCCCTGCAGTGTTGGCCCACATCACCGCGATCTGGGATGGCAACTGACTGACGATGCTCACGAAGATGATCAGCGACATGCCGTTGCCGATCCCGCGCTGGGTGATCAACTCACCTAGCCACATGATGAGGGCGGTACCCGCCGTCATGGTGATCACGATCAGCAAGACGTTGCGCAACGAGTAGTCGGGAATCAGGTCGATCCCGCCGGTGAAGTTGCCGGAGTGGAACAGGAAGGTGAAGCCGGTGGATTGCAGCAGCGCCAGGATGACCGTCAGATACCTAGTCCACTGCGTGATGACTTTGCGGCCTGCGTCGCCTTCTTCCTGGAGCGTCTGCAGCCGCGGAATGACCACGGCAAGCAACTGCATGATGATCGACGACGTGATGTACGGCATGATCCCGAGGGCGAACACCGACAGGGTCTCCAACGCACCGCCGGAGAACAGGTTGATGATGCCGAGGAACCCGCTATCGGCCGCCGAATCCGCGAAACGCTGAACCGCGTCGATGTCGACACCGGGCACCGGAACCGCCGCCCCCAACCTGTAGAGCAGGAAGATGAACAGCGTGAAGAGGATCTTGCTCCGGAGGTCCCGGATCCGGAACATGTTGCGAAAGACGGAGAGCATAAGGGAGGGGGTCCTTTATCCAGGTCCTGCGAGGTTACCGGGGCCGAGCAACAAACACCGAGCACAGTGCACAGAGATGGTCACTCGACGACCTCAACCGAGCCGCCGGCGGCCTTGATCTTCTCGACGGCGCCGAGGCTGAAGGCGTGGGCGTGAATGGTGAGCGCATGGTCGAGTTCGCCCTCACCGAGAACCTTGATGCGACCGCGCTTTTTGGCCAGGCCACGCTCGCGCATGACTTCCGGCGTGATGACGGCATCCGCCGGGAAATCGGCCAGACGACCGACATTGACCACCGCGAAGTACTCCTTGTTGCGGTTCTTGAAGCCCTTGAGCTTGGGGAGCCGCCGCTGCAACGGAGTCTGGCCACCCTCGAACCCGGGGCGCACCTTGCTGCGCGCCTTGAGGCCCTTGGTGCCACGACCGGCCGTCTTGCCGCGCCGGCCACTTTCGCCGCGCCCGACTCGGATCTTGCGCTTCTTCGAACCCTCTGCGGGCTTGAGATGGTGCAGTTTCATCAAACTTCCTCCACGTCCAGCAGGTGCTTCGCGGCAAACACCATGCCGCGCACATCCGGAGTGTCGGGACGTTCCACGGACTGGCGGATCTTGCGCAGTCCGAGGCTCTCCACGGTTGCCCGGATCTTGGGCTTCTCGCCGATGGTGCTCTTCACCAACGTGATCTTCAGTGTTGTGGCCACTACTTGCCTGCCTCAGTCCTCATCAGCTCTGCCGAGCGATACGCGGCCAACAGCGCCGGCGGGAAGATCTCCTCGGGACGCTTGCCACGGGCCCGGGCGACTTCGTCGGGACGTCGCTGTCCGGTGAGCGAAGCCATGGTTGCCTTCGCAACGTTGATCTGCGTCGGGGAACCAAGCGACTTCCCGAGGACGTCGCGGATGCCGGCAGCCTCGAGAATCTGGCGCACCGCGCCCCCGGCGATGACCCCGGTACCCGGCGCAGCCGGCTTGAGCAGCACACGGGACGCACCATGCTCGCCGACAATCGTATGAACGATCGTCTGGCCCGCCATCGGGATCTCGACCATGTTCTTGCGAGCGATCTCGATCCCCTTCTGGATCGCGGTGGGGACCTCCTTGGCCTTTCCGTAGCCAATCCCGACCCGGCCTTTGCCGTTGCCGACGGTGACGAGCGCGGTGAACGAGAACCGGCGGCCACCCTTGACGACCTTGGCGACGCGATTGATCGCAATGACCCGTTCGTCGAACTCGGGCACCTCGCGGGCGCGCTCGCGGCCGCCGCGGCCCCCTTTGTCTCGGCCTCTGTCTCGGTTCCTATCCAACGTGTCTCCTCGGTAGGGAGTACGTGCGGTGAGCACGCACTCTCAGAACTTGAGCCCGCTCTCGCGAGCCGCTTCGGCGAGGGCCTTGACCCTGCCGTGGTAGGCAAAGCCTCCACGGTCGAATACGACAAACTCCACACCGGCATCTTTGCCACGTGCCGCCACGAGCTTGCCGACCTGGGTAGCCGTATCAATCGAAAGTGTCCTTTTGGCGAGGGCGGCTTCGCGGGACGATGCGGAGGCCACGGTGCGGCCGGCGTCATCGTCGATCAGCTGGGCGTAGATGTAACGGTTGCTGCGAAAGACGGCCAGGCGGGGACGGGACGCCGATCCATGCACGCTCTTGCGTACCCTGAAGTGACGACGCACCCGCGCATCAGTGCGAGAGCCTCTCATTAGATGCCTGCCTTTCCGGCCTTGCGACGAACGTGCTCGCCGGCGTAGCGGATGCCCTTGCCCTTGTAGGGCTCGGGCGGGCGAACGCGACGGATGTTTGCCGCGGTCTGGCCGACCGCTTCTTTGTCGATGCCGGTCACGATGATCTTCGTGGGCTCCGGCACCTCAAAATCGACTCCATCGGGCGCCTCGATGTGCACCGGATGGGAGAAACCGACGGCGAGCTCGAGCTTCCTGCCCTGAAGATTGGCGCGATAGCCGACGCCGACGGTCTGCAACTCCAGGCGATAGCCGTCTGACACGCCTATCACCATGTTGTTGAGCAGCGCCCGGCTCAGGCCGTGCAAGGCACGGGTTTCGCGCTCGTTGTCGGCCGGAACCACAACGACAGTTCCTTCGTCGACGTTGAACGACATCAGCTCGCTGAAGTCTCGCTGGAGGGTCCCCCTGGGTCCCTTGACGGTGACGTGCGATCCATCGACCTTGAAGTCGACGCCATCGGGCAGCACCACCGGTTCTTTACCTATCCGACTCATCGCTCACCACACCTCGGCCAGAATCTCGCCGCCGACCTTGCGGCGCCGTGCCTCACGGTCGGTGAGAAGGCCGTCGGAGGTCGAAACGATCGAAACGCCGATGCCGCCCTGAACCCGGGCGATATCGGTCGAGCCCTTGTAGACCCGACGGCCCGGCTTGGACACCCGCTGGATTCCGTGGAGAACCCTGCTGCGGTCGCTGCCGTAGCGAAGCCGCACCGTCAGCTTCTTGCCGACCGGAGCGTCCTCTTCTTTGTATCCGTCCACAAAGCCCTCGGTCGCCAGGATCTTGGCGATCTCGACCTTGAGCTTCGATGACGGCATGCTCGTCTCCGGCTGCAGCGCCTGGTTGGCGTTGCGGATCCGGGTCAGCATGTCGGCTATGGGATCGGTGTACATGACTACCACGAAGCCTTTCGCACACCCGGC
Source organism: uncultured Acidimicrobiia bacterium (assembly GCA_963704825.1). Taxonomy (GTDB): domain Bacteria; phylum Actinomycetota; class Acidimicrobiia; order Spongiisociales; family UBA5794; genus CAVPHV01. Next base: position 464,488 of record CAVPHV010000017.1, on the reverse strand, counting down.
AGCTCACCTTGATGAGCCAGGTCGCGTACCGCGATCCGGGACATTCCGAACTTGCGAAGGTAGGCGCGAGGCCGGCCACTGACACCGCACCGATTGCGGTAGCGCGTGGCGCTGGCATCGCGGGGCATCTTGCCGAGCTTGTGATACGCCTCCCGCTTGTCCTCGTATGAGGCCGCAGGATCCTTGATGATCGCCGTCAGCTCGGCCCGCCGGTCGGCGTACCTGGCGACCAGCACCTTGCGTTGATTGTTCTTTGCGATCTTGGATTTCTTCGCCATCACACACCTACCTGTTGCCGGAAGGGAAAACCGAATGCGTCGAGCAACGCCCTGCCCTGGTCGTCGGTGACCGCGGTCGTCACGAACGTGATGTCCATACCGCGCACCTTGACAACCTTGTCGTAGTCGATCTCCGGAAAGATCAGCTGCTCGGTGACGCCAAAACTGTAGTTGCCTCGCCCGTCAAAGCCATTCGGGCTGAGCCCGCGGAAGTCTCGGATCCTGGGGATGGCAAGTGCGACCAGCCGGTCGAAGAACTCCCACATCCGGACCCCGCGCAACGTGACGTGAGCTCCGATCGCCTGACCCTCTCGCAGTTTGAAGTTGGCAACCGACTTTCGAGCCCGGTTGATCCTCGGCTGCTGCCCGGTGATGATCCGCAGATCCTCGACCGCGGCATCGATCAGCTTGCCGTCCTGCGTGGCATCGCCAACGCCCATGTTCACGACAATCTTGGTCAGGCGCGGAACCTGCATCACGTTGTCGAGACCGAGCCGGTCCTTCAGCTGGGCAGCGAGCTCGCTGTCGTATTTTTCTTTGAGCCGGGGCTTCATTCCAAATCTCTCCCGCACTTGCGGCATACGCGATACTTGTGCCCATCGCCATCGACTCGGTACCCGATCTTGGTCGGGCCGCAGTCGGGGCAGACGATCATGACGTTCGAGACGTCAATCGGCATGTCTTTGTCGATGATGCCGCCCTGCATGGTCTGGCCCGTGGGCCGCTGGGCGCGCCTAGCGGTGGCAACACCTTCAACAATCACCCTGTTGGATTCGTTGAGCACACGAGCCACGCGGCCCTCCGTGCCCTTGTCCTTGCCGGCGATCACCACAACGTTGTCTCCACTACGGATCTTCATCACAGCACCTCCGGTGCCAGCGAAACGATCCGCATGAAGCGCTTGTCCCTCAGTTCGCGCCCAACGGGCCCGAAGATGCGGGTGCCGCGGGGCTGCTGCTGATCGTTGATGATCACGCAGGCATTGTCATCGAAACGAATGTACGTCCCGTCTTGGCGACGCAGCTCCTTCTTGGTCCGCACGACGACGGCCTTGACAACCTCGCCGCGCTTGATGCTGCCGCCGGGGATCGCTTCCTTCACGGTGCCGACGATGACATCGCCCAGGCGGGCGTAGCGGCGCTTCGACCCACCGAGGACGCGGATACACAGGAGCTCACGAGCTCCGGTGTTGTCCGCGACCTTGAGGCGGCTCTCTTGCTGAATCATCTCGCTCGCTCCACTACCTCTGACACCCGCCACCGCTTCGTCTTCGAAAGCGGGCGAGTCTCGACGATGCGCACCGTATCGCCCAGGTGGGCGTCGTTGAGCTCGTCGTGAGCATGAAACTTCTTCCGAACTTGGATGGTCTTCTTGTACTTGGGGTGGGTCTTGGAAGACACCACCTCGACCGTCACGGTCTTGTCTCGGGCGTCGGAAACGACGACCCCGACGCGGTCTTTGCGACGTCCTCGCTCCATTTACCCTTCCTCCTGCAAACGTTCCCAGGCAGCGATGGACTGCTCGCGCTGCACCGTCTTGATGCGGGCGATCTCACGCCTCACAGCACGAATCCGTGCGTGGTTGTCCAACTGGTTGGTGGCCAGCTGGAATCGGAGGTTGAACAGCTCCTCCTTCGATTCCGCCACTCTTTCGTCCAATTCCCTGGCGTTCAGCTTGTGCAGCTCTAGAGCGTTCATATGTCCTCCCGCTTCACAAACTTGGTCTTGATCGGCAGCTTGTGGGCGGCCAACCGCATTGCCTCACGAGCCAGATCCTCGGTCACGCCGGCCATTTCGAACATGACACGACCGGGCTTGACCACCGCCACCCAATACTCCGGGTTGCCCTTGCCGGAACCCATGCGGGTTTCCGCAGGCTTCTCGGTGATGGGTTTGTCCGGAAAGATCGTGATCCACACCTTGCCACCACGCTTGATGGCACGGGTCATGGCAACACGCGCCGACTCGATCTGGCGCGCCGTGATCCAGCCGGGTTCTTGGGCCTGGAGACCATAGTCGCCAAACGACACTCGGGTGCCACCTTTGGCCTTCCCGCGCATTCGGCCCTTCTGCATCTTGCGGTACTTGGTCCGCTTTGGCATCAGCATGGTCAGGCGTTCTCCTCAGGCGCTTCATCGGTATCGAGATCTGAGGTCTCGGCGGTTTCTTCCTCGATCACAGCCTCGATCTCGGCAATCGCCTCAACTTCGGCGACCTCTTCGGCAATCTCAGCCTCTACTGCAACCTCGGCGATGATCTCGGCTTCGACCACGCTCGCGGCCGCCTCGATCTCGGCTTCTTCTGCGACGGCATCGGCAACCTCGGCTACCTCGACCGCTTCAAGTGCCTCGGCAACAGCAGCTTCGGCGACGGCCTCGGCGGCCTCCGCCTCGCTCTCGGCTTCCGCGGCAACGGCGAGCGCTTCGGCCACCTCCGCATCCGTAGCAGCAACGACCGCTTCTGCGACGTCGTCGGTCAGGCCGTCAGCCGCGACCACCTGTCCGGTAGCGGCGGCAACGGCAACCTCGGCAGCCTCATCTGCGACCTCTTCAGCCACAACCGCGGCTTCAACCGCTTCAATCGCCTCGGCAACCTCGACCACAGCAACCTCGGCGGCCACATCTGCGACCTCTTCGGCTACCGCGGCGGTCACGACGTCAGCCACGGCCTCTTCCTGAGCACCCTCAGCCTCTTGGCGGGCTGCTTCGAACTCGGCACGGGCCTCGCTGGCACTTGGGCGCTTGCCGCCGCCGGCCTCGATCAGACGACGGCCGCCTTCACGCTTCTTGCCGCCACCCGCCTCGACCAGGCGCTTGCCGCCGCCGGCCTCGATGAGGCGGCGGGGCTTGTCACCGGCTACATCCTCGGCCCGCGATTTGACGGAACGTCGCCGCCGCTGGGCAGGACCGCCTGCGGCCAATCTGGCCTCAGCTGCGATCTTCTCCCGGTTGGCCGCCAATGACGGCATCAGGTCGCCCTTGTAGACCCAGACCTTGACGCCGATGGCGCCAACTGTGGTGCGCGCCGTCGACTGCCCGTAGTCGATGTCGGCCCGCAGCGTGTGCAGCGGAACCCGACCCTCGAGGTACCACTCGCGGCGACCCATGTCGGCGCCACCGAGCCGGCCTGAGGCCTGCACCCTGACGCCCTCAGCGCCCGCCTTTAGCGCGGTCTGCACCGCTCGCTTCATGGCGCGGCGAAACGAAACCCGGCCTTCGAGTTGGTCGGCCACGCTGCGGCTCAGCAGCTTGGCGTCCGTCTCGGGGTTCTGGACCTCGATGACGTTGAACTTGACGATCCGTTTGGTGAGCTTCTCGAGCCCAGAACGGAGTCGCTCCGCTTCGGAGCCGCTGCGGCCGATGACCACGCCGGGGCGAGCCGTGTGAACATCGATTTGAACCTTCTTGTCACCGATCCGTTCGATGTCGATGCGCGAAATGGCGCCGCGGGTCAGCTCACCGAAGATGTATTTGCGGATTGCCGCATCTTCGTTGACCTGGAACGCGTAGTCCTTCTCGCTGTACCAACGGGACTTCCAATCGGTAACGATGCCGAGTCGGAGCCCGTAAGGGTGAACCTTCTGTCCCATTACTCGAGCTCCTCTTCTCCGTCTGAGACGACGATCGTGATGTGGCTCGTGCGCTTGTTGATGCGCGTGGCCCGGCCCCGGGCCCGCGGCCGCCAGCGCTTGAGGGTCGGTCCCTCGTCGGCAAAGGCCTGATCGACGAACAACTCATCGGGATCGAGCGCATAGTTGTGCTCGGCGTTGGCGACGGCAGAATCGAGCACCTTGCGAATGGTCTCGGCGGCGCGACGATTGGTGAACGTCAGCACATCGCGGGCGTCCTCCACCGGCATGCCGCGGACGAGGTCGAGTACCCGCCGTACCTTGTAAGGCGATTGCCGAATGTATTTGGCTTTGGCTTGGGCCTTCATCCCCGTCTCACCGCCCTCTCGCCGGCGTGACCCCGGAAGGTACGCGTCGGCGCAAACTCGCCGAGCTTGTGGCCCACCATGGACTCGCTGATATACACGGGGACGTGCTTGCGCCCGTCGTGCACCGCGATGGTGTGACCGACCATCTCCGGAATGATCGTGGAGCGCCGGCTCCATGTGCGGATTACCTTCTTCTCGTTGCGGATGTTCGCCGCCTCGACCTTGGCAATCAGATGCTCATCGACGAACGGCCCCTTTTTCAGGCTGCGCGCCATGGGCTACCTCCTGCCTTTCTTGGTGCGGCGACGGACGATGTACTTGTCGCTCGCCTTGTTCTTCTTGCGGGTGCGGCCCTCGGGCTTTCCCCATGGACTGGTCGGGTGCCGACCGCCCGAGCTGCGACCCTCGCCACCACCAAGCGGGTGGTCGACGGGGTTCATGGCCACACCGCGGGTCTGGGGGCGCTTGCCCTTCCACCGGTTGCGGCCCGCCTTGCCGATCTTGACCAGTTCGGCCTCGGTGTTGCCCACCTGGCCGACCGTGGCACGACAATCGAGCGGAACCTGGCGCATCTCCCCAGAAGGGAGCCGCAACAGGGCCATGTTGCTCTCTTTGGACATCAGCTGCACCGACGTACCCGCCGACCGTGCGAGCTTGGCTCCCCCGCCGGGGCGCATCTCGACGGCGTGAACCACCGTACCGGTCGGGATGTTGCGCAGCGGGAGGGCGTTACCGACCCGAATGTCCGCCCGGGCGCCCGACTCGAGACGATCGCCGACGGCCAAACGCACCGGCGCCAGGATGTAGCGCTTCTCGCCATCTGCGTAGTGCAGCAGGGCGATGCGGGCGTTGCGGTTCGGGTCGTACTCGACCGAGGCGACCTTGGCGGGCACACCATCCTTGGTGCGCCGGAAATCGATGATGCGGTAGCGCTGCTTGTGACCACCACCACGGTGGCGCGACGTGATTCGACCGTACGAGTTGCGGCCCGACGAGCGCTTCTTCTTGTCGAGCAGCGACCTCTCCGGCTTCTTCGACGTGATCGTGTCGAAGTCGGAGACGGTCTGGAACCGGCGACCCGGTGATGTTGGCTTGAGTTTCTTCACACCCATGTCAAACCTCGAAGATGTCTATCGAGTCGCCGATGGCGAGCTTCACCAAGGCCCTCTTGGTGTCGGAGCGCTTGCCCTTCACCCAACCGGTCCGCTTCACTTTGCCTTTGCGGTTCATCGTGTTCACCGACAACACCCGCACACCGAAGATCCGTTGCACGGCTTGCTTGATCTCCGTCTTGTTGGTGCGCTTGTCGACGAGGAACGTGTACGTGTTCTCGTCCTGAATCAGGTCGTACGACTTCTCCGACACGACCGGCTTCAAGATGACGTCGCGGGGGTTCTTGTCCATCAGGCATCCTCCCCGTCGTCGTCGTTCTCGATCGCATCAAACGTCGCAACCGCCTCTGCCTCGGTAGTGGCAGGTGCGGCGGCTTCCTCTTCGGCAACGACCGCTGCTGCGGCGGGTTCATCCGCGACGGCCTCATCAGCCGGCGCGGACCCGTTGCCGCCGGATACTCCTGCCGCATGCTCGGCGGTGCCGCGTGGGGCGCTCTGGCCGAGATCCAGGGTTCCCCGGCTCATGATGATCGTGTCGGCCCACAGCACGTCGTAGGTGTTGGCTTGGCCCAGGTTGCTGGCAATCACATGGCCGAGGTTTCGGAACGACTTGATCGCCACCCGCTCGGTGTCCTCGGCGATCAACAGCACCTTGCCGGTGACGCCCATGGACTCGAGCAACGCAATGGCGCTCTTGGTCCTGGGTGCTTCCCAGACATCAAATGTCTCAACGACCTTGATCTGGCCTTCTGCAGCGCGAGCCGAAAGGGCCGACCGCAGGGCGAGACGCTTCATCTTCTTGGGGGTGCGCTGGGAGTAGTCACGAGGCTTGGGGCCGTGGGCAACGCCGCCGCCGACCCACTGTGGTGAGCGGATCGATCCTTGGCGAGCCCGGCCGAGGCCCTTCTGGCGCCATGGCTTGCGGCCACCACCGCGCACCTCGGCACGAGTCTTGGTCGAGTGCGTTCCGGCACGGGCCGCGGCAAGCTGCGCCGTCACGACCTGATGCATCACCGGGACGTTTGGCGTGACCCCGAAGATGTCGGGATTGAGGTCGATGGTGCCCTGCACCTCGCCGTCAGCGGAGTAGAGCTCTGCAGTCAGCTTGTCAGCCATGGGCCTTCACCGCCTCTCGAATCACTACGACGGCGCCCCGAGGTCCGGGGACGGCGCCGCGCACCATCACGAGATCACGTTCCGCGTCGACCTTGACGACGTCGAGGTTCATGACCGTTGTCTTGTCGCCACCCATGCGACCCGGAAGCCGCTTGCCCTTGAACACTCGCGAGGGAGTTGCACAGGCGCCGATGGCGCCGGGGGCACGGTGAACCTTGTGTGCGCCGTGGGAGGCCCCTTGGCCCTTGAAGTTGTGGCGCTTCATGACCCCGGCAAATCCCTTGCCCTTGGAGATCCCGGTCACGTCAGCCTTGCCACCCTCGGTGAAGAGGTCGCCGACCTTGATCTCCTGGCCCAACTCGTAGGCATCGGGGTCGTCGACACGCACTTCCACGAGGTGCTTCGACGGCGGCACATTGGCCTTGGCGAAATGGCCGCTCTGGGGCCGCTTCACCTGCTTGTCGGGAAGCACTTTGTAGGCGATCTGGATGGCTGAGTAGCCGTCGGTTTCCTGGCGCTTGACCTGGACGACGCGGACCGGCCCAGCTTTGATGATGGTCACGGGAATGGCCCGCGATTCATCATCAAAGATCTGAGTCATGCCCAGCTTCTCACCAACGATGGCATTCACGTCTTGATCTCCACTTCTACGCCTGCCGGCAGGTCGAGGCGCATGAGCGAGTCCACGGTCTTCGGGGTCGGTTCGAGGATGTCGATGAGCCGCTTGTGGATACGCATCTCGAAATGCTCCCGGCTCGTCTTGTCGACGTGCGGTCCCCGAATGACGCAGTAGCGATGGATCCGTGTCGGCAACGGCACCGGACCCTTGATCTTTGCTTGGGTGCGGATGACGGTCTCGGCGATTTTGCGCGCCGATTCATCGACCACGCTGTGGTCGTACGCCTTGAGGCGAATCCGGATCCGATGCTCGTTGTCAGCCATTGTCTACTTTCTCGTCCTAGTCCTCGCGGACCAGCTCTGCTGGCCCGCGCCGGTCATGCCGGCAGGCGGCTACTTGTTGATCTTGATGACACGGCCGGCACCAACCGTCCGGCCACCCTCACGAATCGCGAACCGCTGCCCCTCATCCATCGCAATCGACTGAATCAACTCCACCTGCATCTCCGTGTTATCACCCGGCATCACCATCTCGGTACCCGCCGGCAAATGCACCGTCCCCGTCACATCCGTCGTCCGGAAATAAAACTGCGGCCGATACCCATCAAAAAACGGGTTATGCCGACCACCCTCCTCCTTCGTCAACACATACACCTGACCATCAAAATCCGTATGCGGCGTAATCGAACCAGGCTTCGCCACCACCTGACCCCGCTCCACATCATCCTTCCCAATCCCCCGCAACAACAACCCCACATTGTCCCCAGCCCGGCCCTCATCCAACAACTTCCGGAACATCTCCACCCCGGTCACCGTCGTCGTCTGCAAATCCCGAATCCCCACAATCTCAACCTGCTCACCCACATGAATGATCCCCGTCTCAATCCGGCCCGTCACCACCGTCCCACGACCCGTAATCGAAAACACATCCTCAATCGCCATCATGAACGGCTTCTCCGTATCCCGCTCCGGCTCAGGAATATACGAATCCACCGCCTCCATCAACTCCAACACCGAAGCCTCACCAGCCGCATCACCCTCCAACGCCGCCAACGCAGAACCACGAACCACCGGAACATCATCACCCGGAAACTCATACTCCGTCAGCAAATCCCGAACCTCCAACTCCACCAAATCCAACAACTCATCATCATCAACCTGATCCGTCTTGTTCAAATACACCACAATGAACGGAACCCCAACCTGACGAGCCAACAACACATGCTCACGCGTCTGGGGCATCGGACCATCAGCCGCCGACACCACCAACACCGCACCATCAATCTGCGCCGCACCCGTAATCATGTTCTTCACATAATCCGCATGCCCCGGCATATCAACATGCGCATAATGCCGATTCGCCGTCTCATACTCCACATGCGCAATCGCAATCGTGATCCCCCGCTCACGCTCCTCCGGCGCCTTATCAATCTCATCAAACGCCGTGAACTGCGTCGACCCATCACCCTGCTCAGCAAGCACCTTCGTGATAGCAGCCGTCAACGTCGTCTTCCCATGATCAATATGACCCATAGTCCCGACATTCACATGCGGCTTCGTCCGCTCGAACTTCGCCTTCGCCATCTGTCTCTATCTCCTTGGGTTACTCGCCTCGAACCTTGGCCACGATCTCTTGCGCGACCGCAGCAGGCACTTCCTGGTACGAATGGAATTGCATGGTGTAGTTCGCCCGGCCCTGGGTACGTGACCGCAGATCCGTGGCGTAGCCGAACATCTCGGCCAGCGGAGCCAATGCGGTGATGACGCGACCATTGCCGCGGGCATCCATTGCCTCGACCTTGCCGCGCCGTGACGAGATGTCACCGATGACGTCACCCATGTACTCCTCGGGGGTGACGACCTCGATCTCCATCATCGGTTCGAGCAGCTTGATCCCGGCCGACTTGGCTGCTGCCTGCAGCGCCATCGACCCGGCAATCCTGAAGGCCATCTCGTTGGAGTCGACCGCATGGGACGACCCGTCTGTGAGAGTCGCCCGGAGGTCGACGAGCGGATATCCCGCCAGGATCCCGCCATCAAGGGCATCGCGGATGCCCTTCTCAACGGCGGGGATGTACTCACGCGGAACGTTACCGCCCTTGACCTTGTCCACGAACTCGAACCCGCTGCCGGGGGCAAGCGGTTCGAGGTCGATGACGACATGGCCAAACATGCCGGAGCCGCCGGTTTGGCGCCTCAGCTTGCCGTCGATCTTCGTCACAGGGCGCTTCACGGTCTCGCGGTACGCCACCTGCGGCCGGCCAACGTTGGCGTCCACCTTGAACTCACGCAACAGTCGCGACACGATCACCTCGAGGTGGAGTTCGCCCATCCCGGAGATGATCGTTTGGCCGGTGTCCTCGTCGGACCGCACCCGGAAGGTGGGGTCTTCCTCGGCGAGGCGAGCCAAGGCCGTTCCGAGTTTGTCCTGATCGGTCTTGGTCTTGGGCTCGATCGCCACCGCGATCACCGGGTCGGGGAAGGTCATCGACTCGAGCTGAATCGGGTCGCCGATTGCCGAAAGGGTGTCACCGGTCCTGGTGTGCTTGAGGCCGACCGCAGCAACGATGTCACCGGTGAAGATCTCGTCGATGTCCTCCTGCTTGGAGGCATGCATCCGCAACAGCCGCCCAAACCGCTCCTTCTTGGAGTCGGTGGTATTGGTGACGGCGTCGCCCTTGTTGAGGTGGCCGCTGTAGACCCGGAAGTAGGTCAACTTGCCAACGTACGGGTCGCTCATGATCTTGAAAGCAAGTGCGCTGAATGGGGCGTCGTCTGAGGGGGGGCGCTCCAGGATCACGCTCTCGTTGCCGGGCTTGAAGCCGGCGACCGGGGGCAGCTCGAGTGGGCTGGGCAGGTACCAGACGACGGCGTCGAGCAGCGGCTGGACACCCTTGTTCTTGAAGGCCGAACCGCACAACACGGGGACGAAGTCGCGGTTGATGGTGCCCTTGCGGATCACCTTGCGGATCTGCTCGGGCTCGAGGTCGTGGTCTTCGAGATACCTCTCGAGCAGATCCTCGTCCTCGGCGGCAACGATGTCGAGCATCTTGGCATGCCACTCTTCGGCCTGCGCCTTGAATTCGGTGGGAATGTCGACGACCTCGCGCTCCTTGCCCTCCTCGTCGTGCCAGACGATGGCCCGCATGTCAACGAGGTCAATGACCCCGCGAAACTCGGATTCGGCGCCGATGGGGATCTGGATCGCAACCGGGTTGCCGCCCAAACGGTCGACGATGGATTGCATGGAGGCATAGAAATCGGCCCCGACCCTGTCCATCTTGTTGATGAAGCAAACTCGAGGCACGCCGTACTTGTCAGCCTGGCGCCATACCGTCTCGGACTGCGGTTCAACGCCGGAAACGGCGTCGAACACAGCGACGGCACCATCGAGGACGCGGAGTGAACGCTCCACCTCGACGGTGAAGTCGACGTGACCCGGCGTGTCGATGATGTTGATGGTGTGGCCGTTCCACGCACAGGTGGTGGCCGCAGAGGTGATCGTGATCCCCCGCTCCTGCTCCTGCTCCATCCAGTCCATCACGGCCGCGCCTTCATGGACCTCACCCATCTTGTAGGTGCGTCCCGTGTAGTAGAGGATTCGCTCGGTCGTCGTGGTCTTGCCCGCGTCGATGTGGGCCATGATCCCGATATTGCGAACCATCTCGAGCTTGATGCTGCGTGCCATGAGTGTCGTCTCTGTCTGCTTACCAGCGGTAGTGGGCGAAAGCCTTGTTGGACTCCGCCATCTTGTGAACGTCTTCGCGTCGCTTGACGGCTGAACCGGTGCGGTTTGCGGCGTCGAGGATCTCGTTCGCGAGGCGCATCGCCATGGTGGGCTCTTTACGCTTGCGAGCGAACTCGACCAACCAGCGAACGGCCAAAGTCTGGGCGCGGCGAGGACGAACCTCCACCGGCACCTGGTACGACGAGCCACCGACCCGGCGGGACCGCACCTCGAGCGTCGGCCTGATGTTGTCCATGGCCTTCTTCAGCGTCTGGATGGGGTCGCCCCCGGTGCGCTGCTCGACGATGTCGAGCGAGCCGTAGACGATGCGGCGAGCGGCGCCCTTCTTGCCACGCCACAACACCTTGTTGATGACCTGGCTGACGACAACGCTCTTGTAGACCGGATCCGGCTCGATCTTGCGAACTTCGGCGGGTGCCCTACGCATCAGGAATCCTTCTTGGTGCCGTAGCGGGAACGGGACTGCTTGCGGCCATCTACGCCTGCGGCGTCGAGGGCTCCGCGAATGACCTTGTAGCGAACGCCGGGCAGATCCTTCACCCGGCCGCCGCGAATGAGCACGATGGAGTGCTCTTGGAGGTTGTGACCCTCGCCGGGGATGTAGGCCGTGACCTCCATCTGAGAGGTGAGACGGACACGTGCAACCTTCCGAAGTGCCGAATTGGGCTTCTTGGGAGTGATCGTGTACACGCGAGTGCACACGCCGCGCCGCTGCGGCGAGCCCGCAAGACCCAACGTCTTCGTCTTCTTCGGCTTCGGCTTCCGACCCTGACGGATCAGTTGCTGCACGGTCGGCACAGTGCCATCTCTCTTCTCTTCGGCGCACCCCGATCCCGCAAAACGGGACGGGTTCTTACAAGCGAAAGTCGGCGCCGCCACATCGAGTGGCGAAGCCGACCCCTATGGTGCCTCTCCGTTACTACAGCGTCGTAAGACGCCTCGGGGTAACCGGGTGCACAAACGGGAATACCGGAGCGGGATTATATGCGCACTTGGAAACAAGTGCAAAGCGCACGGCTACGGCGTCTTGCCTCGCCATGAGCAACACCACCGCACCTTAGCGCCGCTCACGCCTCAAGCGCTCAGACCGCCCGCATCTCCGCCGGCTCGAGCCCGACCTCGAGATGGAGGCCGGGGACGATGCCGGGGATGAACCCTGCCATCAACTCGACCACGCCTGGCGGCTGCTGGTGCTCGGGCTTGGTCTCCGGGTGGGCGTAGAACACCATGGCGGGATACTCGGAACCTTCATGCCGGATGGCGGCATGAACGAACGAGAAGGTCTCGGCGGGGTAGCCCTCGAGCCAGGTGACCAGCGGAAGCGTCAGATGGGGATGTACCAACTCGACCCGACGCGGGGCGAGGTCGACGTTGATCGTCCCGAAGTAGTACGGCGAGATGTCCAAGCCTCCCGCGGCGAAGTGTGGCGCCTGCAATGCCAAAGCACCGCCGGGGAACTGGTCGTGCTTGTTGCGCCCTGAGGCGACTCCGTGTCCGACAACGACAACCCCCGGATACCACTCCATGGTCGACACTATATGGGGAAAGCGGGCGGATCGGGGTCTCGCGGCGTGTCGGCCGATCGCGGAGGAGCAGGCGAAGCCGGCCGCCCCCACTCGGGCCGCTCATGCGGTTGACGCGGGGCAGGTTCTGGCTGCGGGGGCGGAGGTTGCGGTGGTTGCTGCCTGGGGCGGGGCTCAGATCGCATGCCGGCCAACACGATGATGCCGATGAACACGGCCGCAAAGACCTGGTCGTACCTGAGGAGTACGAGCACAGCGGCGACGCCGAACGCGAAGGAAAGCACCATGGCGATGGACTCGCCGCGCTTGGGGAAGGGGATCTCGAGGGCACTCGTGAGCATCTGACCGCCATCGAGCGGGCGAATCGGTACCCAATTGAGCACACCCCAGACAAATGAGGGGAAGGCAAAACTGTATGCCGCGACTTCGAGCCAGCGCGAGTCGTCGAAGGCTCCCTGGCTCCAAGCCCAGTACACCGGGGCCCCGAGCGCAATCCCGACGGCCGACCCGGCCGCGGCAACGAGGAACCGCCGCCCAGCACTCAGACCGGTGCCGACCGGCCAGGCAGTGACACCGCCGAGGGCAAACAGGGTGATGGACACGCGGTGCGCCCCAAAGGCGCGCACGATGAAGGCGTGACCCGCTTCGTGGACCAACACGGCGAGGCCGACCATCACAGTCCACACCGCAATCTCGGCGCCGGCGAACGAACGAGGCGCAAGGAACAGCACCACGAGGAAGCTGAAATGGATGCTGACCGGAACCGGGCCGAGTTTGAAGCGAAGCACGGTGGTCAGCGACGCTCGCCGAGCGACCGCGACTGCCGGATGCGTCTCTTGGCGATTTCGACGCGCCGACAGGTCGAACACAACCGACCGGTGGCCGTGATGGCTCGCCCACAAGCAGCACACATGACGTACATCCGCATGACCACATCCTATTGGCCGTCCGGGACAATTTCGCCGTTCGCTACCGTCCTTCGCATGCAAGACGGCACCGCGCGGCGACTCTCCACCCTGCACCGACTGCTGTTCCGGAGCACTTCCGGCCGGGTGGGCAAACGTCTGGTGAACAACGACATGCTGCTCCTGACCACGACGGGCCGGCGCAGCGGTGAACCGCATACGGTGCCGCTGCTCTATCTCCAAGATGGCCCAGACCTCATCATCATCGCCTCGTGGGGCGGACGGCCACGGAACCCAGAGTGGTACGCCAACCTGATCCGAGAGCCCCGCGTCACGGTCGAATTGCCGGGCAGACGCTACGACGCAGTCGCCACCTCACTGACCGAGCCGGAGCGCTCGATCTGGTGGGGCCGAGCCGTCGCCGCCTACGAGGGCTACGCCGACTACCAGTCGAGAACCGATCGAGTGATCCCGGTGGTGCGCCTGACGGCGCCGGGGTGATGTCGTCAGTACCTCGCACCCGCCCCGGTGACTGAACACGACCCGGGCGAAGCTGAACTCCTCGACATCCGGAGGTCAAACGGACCCGCTGCGGCGGCGTCGCCGTCGGGGAGTCGGAAGACCAACTCACACGGGGACGCGAGCGTACCCGGCATTTCCATCGGGGTCCCCAGGACTACTTGTTGCGCTGTTGAAGCCGGCGGGTCTGAGGCCGGGGCCGCTCCAGTACCACGAGGCGACGGCAGGGCGGGCAGAAGCCGTTGGCCTGAGAGAGGGCTCTCCCGCAACGTGCACAAAAGGCAAACATCCGCATCGTGGCTCCTGAACGCTGTCTTGTTTCATTGTCGGACATACCGGCACGCATCTGAAGACCTGTGATGGCGACGCACGGCCGAGCTAGACCTCCAGTCGTCTGTCGAACAGTTCGGTTCGACGCCCGCCGCGAGCCTGCCGAACGGGCGCCCATTCGGGTGAGCGAACGCGGCGCGGGCAAGACATGGCGCCGGCAGGACCCACGACGGCGATTGTTCAACTGCCTCCCGGCACGATGAAGGGCGACCCCGATGGGCCGCCCTTCATCTACGTTTGGTTGTACCTTGCTCTCAGGCTTCTTCGCCCTCGAGCTCCTCGTCGGTGCGTGTTCCGAGGCTGGCGAGCCACTCTGCCGGGTTGGCCGGCAACGCTTCCTCCGCCGTCTCAGGTGGCACATCGCCGAACAGGCCGAGCGCGCTCACCACGGTGGCATCCGGCAGCGCAGGCTGAATCACCTGATAGGTCTCGCTGCCCGTACCGGCCGGGATCAGCTTGCCGATGATGACGTTCTCCTTGAGACCGCGCATGTAGTCGGACTTGCCCTGAAGCGACGCCTCGGTGAGTACACGAGTGGTCTCCTGGAACGAGGCCGCCGACAGCCACGAGTCCGTGGCCAGCGATGCCTTGGTGATGCCCATCAGTTCGGGACGACCCTCGGCAGGCTGACTGCCGTCTTCGACGAGCGTCCGGTTGACCTCGCGGAACTCCTGTGCGTCGATCAGCTCTGCGGGCAAGAAGGGCGAGTCACCGCTGGCGACCACCCGCACCTTGCGCAGCATCTGGCGCACGATGAGTTCGATGTGCTTGTCGTGGATGTCCACGCCCTGGCTGCGGTAGACCTCTTGTACCTGGTCGACCAGGTACTGCTGGGCGGCCCGCACCCCGCGGATCTCGAGGACCTCCTTCGGGTCGAGCGGACCCTCGGTCAACTGGGTACCTGGTTCGATGATGTCGCCCTCGGAAACGCGGAGCCGGGCACGCCGCGGCAGCGGGTACTCGGTTTCCTCGTCCTTGTCGGCGATCAGAATCCGGCGCCCCTCCTCGTCATCGAGCAGCTTGACGGCTCCGCCGTGTTCGGCGAGCAGCGCCTTGCCCTTCGGGGTGCGAGCCTCGAAGAGCTCGACCACGCGGGGCAGACCGTGGGTGATGTCCTCTCCGGCGACCCCGCCGGTGTGGAAGGTACGCATGGTCAACTGCGTGCCGGGTTCACCGATCGACTGGGCAGCCATGATGCCGACCGCCTCGCCGGGCTCGACCATCAGGCCTGTTGCCAAGCTGAGTCCGTAAGAGTCGACGTTGATCCCATACCGGGACTGGTCGGTCAGCGGGGACCGCACCCTCACCTCGGTGACCTCTTTCGCCTCGGTCAACGCTTGGAGGGCATCACGGTCGAGCATCTCGCCCGCCCTCAGCTTCACCCCCTGGGACGTTTCCACCAGCGAACGGCCGATCTTGACATCCTCGGCCAGGATGCGGCCGAAGACGCGGTTGCGCAGGTTGCGGATGATTTCGCCCTTGCCGTCACGGATTTCGATCACCAGGCCGACGTCATCGCTGGGCTCCGAGTGGATGATGATCTCCTGGGACACATCCACCAGGCGCCTGGTCAGGTAGCCAGAGTCCGCGGTACGCAGTGCCGTGTCGGCCAGACCCTTGCGGGCACCGTGCGTCGAGATGAAGTACTCGAGCACCGACAGACCTTCACGAAAGTTCGCCTTGATCGGCTGCGGAATGATGTCGCCCTTCGGGTTGGCTACCAATCCACGCATGCCGGCGATCTGGCGCAGCTGCATGATGTTGCCGCGAGCACCCGACCGCACCATCATGTCCATCGGGTTGAACCGCTCCGCTTCGAGCGTCTCCTGCATGGCGTCCTTGACTTCGTCCGTCGCCTCCGTCCAGATCTCGATGAGTTCCTGACGACGCTCGTCGTCGGTGATCACACCCTTCTGATACAGGGACTCGACCTTGACGGCACGCTTCTCGTAGGCCTCGAGGATCTTTTCCTTCGACGCCGGAGTCTTCACATCCTCGAGGCCGATGGTGAGACCGGCCCGGGTCGCAAAGTGAAAGCCCATCGACTTGATCGAGTCGAGGGTGAACGCAACGTCCGGCTTGTCGTAGCGATGGATGATCTCCTCGATCAGCGTCCGAATGTCCGCCTTGAACAGCACGGAGTCGACATATGGGAACGTGTCCGGGAACGCCTGGTTGAGGAGTGCCCGCCCGAAGGTGGTCTCCATGAGGCTGTCTCCGTCGACCGGCTCGTCGGTGAGCAGGTCCCCAAGGGTCGGCTTGAGGGCCTCGTACATCGTACGATCACCCGCGAGCCTGCCGAGCCGCACCTTGATCGGGGCGTGCAGGTCGAGGTCACCGATGTCATAAGCCATCTGTGCCTCGTCGACGGTGGAAAAGGCACGACCGGCGCCGACTGCGTCTTCGACGTACTCGGACAGGTAGTACATGCCGATCACCATGTCCTGCGACGGGGTGACGATGGGCCGACCCGAAGCCGGGGACAGCACGTTGTTGGAGGACAGCATGAGGATGCGGGCCTCGGCCTGTGCCTCAGCGGATAGCGGAAGGTGCACGGCCATCTGGTCACCGTCGAAGTCGGCGTTGAACGCCTCACAGACGAGCGGGTGGATCTGAATGGCCTTGCCCTCGACCAAAACCGGCTCGAAGGCCTGAATGCCGAGGCGGTGAAGCGTCGGGGCGCGGTTGAGGAACACCGGGTGCTCCTGAATCACCTCGCCGAGCACGTCCCACACCTGGGGACGGCGCCGCTCGACCATCCGCTTGGCAGCCTTGATGTTCTGGGCGTAGTCGAGATCGACGAGCCGCTTCATCACAAACGGCTTGAACAGTTCGAGCGCCATCAGCTTGGGCAGCCCGCACTGGTGGAGCTGCAGCTGGGGACCGACCACGATGACCGACCGGCCCGAGTAGTCGACTCGCTTGCCGAGCAGGTTCTGGCGGAACCGACCCTGCTTGCCCTTGAGCATGTCGGACAGCGACTTGAGTGGCCGGTTGCCCGGTCCCGTGACGGCACGGCCCCGCCGCCCGTTGTCGAACAGGGCGTCAACCGCTTCTTGCAGCATGCGCTTCTCGTTGTTGACGATGATCTCGGGAGCCCCGAGGTCCAGCAGCCGCTTGAGACGGTTGTTGCGGTTGATTACGCGGCGATACAGATCATTGAGGTCCGAGGTGGCAAACCGACCACCGTCTAGCTGCACCATCGGGCGCAGATCCGGTGGGATGACCGGCACCGCCTCGAGGATCATGTCGCTCGGATCGTTCTTGCCGTCCGCAAACGGGGTGACCACCTTGAGACGCTTCATCGCCCTCTGGCGGCGTTGCTGCGAATTGGCCGTCAGGTCTTCACGCAGTTTCTCAATCTCGGCTTCGAGGTCGAGACGAGCGATGAGGTCCTTGATGGCCTCGGCCCCCATCCCCCCTTCGTAGTAGTCGCCGTAGCGGTCGACAACCTCACGCCACAGCTGCTCGGATTCGACCAGCTGCTTGGGCTTCATCGTGCGGAACGTGTCAAAGGCTTCCTGAAGAAGCTCCTCTTCGACCCTGGCCCGCTCTTCGCGATCCTTGATCTCACGCTCGACCTCACGGCGACGAGCAGAGACTTCCTGGGTCTTCGCCCCGGCTTCTTCCATCTGGGTCAACTCTTGCTCGAGCCGCTCCAGGCGCTCGTTCTTCCACTCCTCGAACTCGTCCTGGATGAGGGTCAGCTCGTGGCGGGTGGCGTCTTCGAGTTCAACGAGATCGGCTTGGCGTTTGTCGTCATCCACCCATGTGATCAGGTACGCCGCAAAGTAGATGACCTTCTCGAGGTCCTTCGGAGACATATCGAGCAGGTAGCCGAGCCGACTGGGGACTCCTTTGAAGAACCAGATGTGGGTCACGGGCGCGGCCAACTCGATGTGACCCATCCGCTCGCGTCGCACCTTGGCTCTGGTCACCTCGACACCACAGCGTTCGCACACGATGCCGCGGAAGCGGACGCGCTTGTACTTGCCGCAGTAGCACTCCCAGTCCCGCGTGGGACCAAAGATGCGCTCGTCGAAGAGACCGTCCTTCTCCGGCTTCAAGGTCCGGTAGTTGATCGTCTCAGGTTTCCGCACCTCACCAAACGACCAGGATCGGATCTGGTCGGCGCTGGCAAGGCCGATCTTCAGTTCATCGAACAGCTGTGGCACGTGTCTCGCTCCAGACTGAGTTGCTCATCCGGGTTTGGGCACCTGCCCACCCCCAAAACTCTGAGCGTGTCTTGTTCTTTTCCGTCTTCTATCAATTGAACCTGTTGGTATTCCCGCTACGGGGCGGTGGTCTCGGCACGCTCGGGGCGTGAGATGTCGATCCCGAGTGAGGCGGCAGTGCGGAACACGTCCTCCTCCAACTCCTTGAACTCGACTTCTTCACCGGCCGAGAGCATCTCGACGTTGAGGCAGAGGCTCTGCATCTCCTTGACGAGAACCTTGAATGACTCAGGGATACCCGGCTCGGGAATGTTCTCGCCTTTGACGATCGCCTCGTAGACCTTGACTCGACCCCGCACGTCGTCCGACTTGATCGTCAGCAACTCCTGCAGGGCGTAGGCGGCCCCGTAGGCCTCGAGGGCCCAGACCTCCATCTCACCGAACCGCTGACCGCCGAACTGCGCCTTACCACCGAGCGGCTGCTGGGTGATCATCGAGTACGGGCCGGTTGACCGGGCGTGGATCTTGTCGTCGACCAAGTGGACGAGCTTCAAGATGTAGATGTAGCCGACGGTGATCGGCGAGTCGAACGGGGCTCCGTTGCGACCGTCGTACAGCGTGGCCTTCCCCTCGGCGTTGACCAGCTTCTGGCCGTCGCGGTTGGGCTTGGCAACGTCGAGCAGTTTGAGGATCTCGTCCTCCTTGGCTCCGTCGAAGACCGGCGTGGCAACGGTCTGCCACGGATCGGCACCCCCGGAAGCGGGCGAAACGAGATCGTCAAACGGCTGCCAACCCTGAGCGGCAGCCCACCCGAGGTGGGTTTCGAGAATCTGACCGAGGTTCATCCGGGACGGCACACCAAGCGGCGACAGGATGATGTCCACCGGCGTCCCGTCCTCGAGGAACGGCATGTCTTCCTCGGGCAGGATCTTGGCGATGACACCCTTGTTGCCGTGTCGTCCGGCCAGCTTGTCGCCCTCAGAGATCTTGCGCTGCTTGGCAACGTAGACCCTGACCAGTTCGTTCATGCCCGGCGGAAGGTCAAAACCATCCTCACGACGGAACTCCTTGACGGCGATGGCCTTGCCGGACTCACCGTGGGGCACCTTGAGTGAGACGTCGCGCACCTCGCGCGCCTTCTCACCGAAGATCGCTCGTAGCAGCCGTTCTTCCGGCGTCAGCTCGGTCTCACCCTTCGGGGTGACCTTGCCGACCAGATAGTCGCCGGCGCCGACTTCGGCACCAATGCGAATGATGCCGCGGTCGTCGAGGTCGCGCAGCACTTCTTCGGCGACGTTCGGGATATCGCGAGTGATTTCCTCGGCCCCGAGTTTGGTGTCGCGGGCTTCGATCTCGTGCTCATCGATATGGATCGAGGTGAGAATGTCGTCCTTGACGAGGCGCTCGGACAGGATGATGGCATCCTCGAAGTTGTGGCCCTCCCACGGCATGAACGCGACGAGGAGATTGCGACCCAGCGCCAGTTCTCCCTCATCGGTCGATGGACCGTCGGCGATCACCATGCCGGCCGTGATCTTGTCACCCTCGAGGACCAAGGACTTCTGGTTGATGCAGGTGCCCTGGTTGGAACGCTCGAACTTGGCCAAAGCAAAGTGGTGCTTTTTGTGGCTGCCTGCTTCCTTGATCACGATCTCGTCGCCGGTAACGTCGACAACCTCGCCGTCAACCGGGCTGGTGATCACGTCGCCGGAGTCGTGTGCGGCGCGCCCTTCGACGCCGGTCCCGACCAGAGGAGCGTCGGCCCGCAGCAGCGGCACAGCTTGGCGCTGCATGTTCGAACCCATCAGCGCCCGGTTGGCGTCGTCGTGCTCGAGGAAGGGAATCAGCGACGTCGACACCGAAACCACCTGCTTCGGCGAAACGTCCATGTAGTCGACTTCGAGCGCAGGCACGGAATCGACCTCGCCGCCGGTCTTGCGGACGAGGACGCGGTCGTTCAGGAACGAGCCGTCTTCGTTGAGCAGAGCGTTTGCCTGCGCGATGACGTGCGCCTCTTCCTGGGACGCGGTGAGGTAGTCGACCTGCTTGGTGACCTTGCCGTTGACGACCCGGCGGTACGGCGTCTCGATGAAGCCGTAGCGGTTGACCTTGGCATAGCTGGCCAGCGAGCCGATCAGCCCAATGTTCGGGCCCTCCGGTGTCTCGATCGGGCACATGCGCCCGTAGTGGGACGGGTGCACGTCGCGCACCTCGAACCCGGCACGCTCCCGGCTGAGGCCACCCGGGCCCAGCGCCGACAGGCGACGACGGTGGGTGAGGCTGGCCAACGGATTGGGCTGGTCCATGAACTGGCTGAGCTGGCTGGTGCCGAAGAACTCCTTGATGGAGGCAACGACCGGCCGAATGTTGATCAAGCTCTGCGGCGTGATCGCCTCAGGATCCTGCGTCGTCATCCGTTCGCGCACTACTCGCTCGAGGCGGCTGAGCCCGACCCGAATCTGATTCTGGATCAACTCGCCGACCGTGCGGATCCGCCGGTTGGCGAAGTTGTCGATGTCGTCGGTGCGGTAGCCGGGGGTGTTCGAGTGCAGATGCACGAGATACTTGATGGTCTCGAGCATGTCTTCGTGGCTGAGCAGCCCGTGCTCCTCGGCGATGTAGTCCTCGAGGCCGACGGGCTCGCGACCGAACTTGCCGTCGAGCTTGTAGCGGCCAACCCTGGTGAGGTCGTAGCGCTTCGGGTTGTAGAAGAGGGTGTTGATGAGCCCACGCGCCGACTCAACGGTGGTGAGTTCGCCCGGTCGCAGCTTGCGGTAGAGGTCGAGCAGCGCCTCGTCACGAGTGCTGGTCGGGTCCTTCTCCAGTGAGTTGCGGATGACCTCGGCTCCGTCGAAGAGCTCGAGGATCTCTTCGTCGGTCTCGGCAAAACCGAGAGCACGCAGGAAGGTGGTCACGTACTGGCGCCGCTTGCGATCGACGCGGACTCCAACAGTGTCCTTCTTGTCGATGTCGAATTCGAGCCAAGCGCCACGGCCGGGGATGACCTTGGCGGCGTAGACATCCTTGTCGGAGGTCTTGTCGATTGACTTGTCGAAGTACACACCCGGGGACCGCACCAACTGGCTGACTACGACCCGCTCGGTGCCGTTGATGATGAAGGTGCCGTTGGCGGTCATCATCGGGAAGTCGCCCAGGAAGACCTGCTGCTCCTTGATCTCACCGGTCTCCCGGTTCAGGAAGCGAGCGGTGACGAATAGCGGCTTCGAGTAGTTGGCGTCCTGCTCTTTGGCTTCTTCGATGGTGAGCGGGGGATCACCGAACCGATGCTCGGTCAACTCCAAGGCAAGGTTGCCGGTGAAGTCCTCAATCGGCGAAACCTCGGAGAAGATGTACTGCAACCCGCTCTCCAAGAACCAGCCAAATGAGTCATGCTGGACAGAAAGCAGATCCGGGAGAGGCAGTACCTCAGGAATCTTGGCAAACGAAAGCCGGTCGGCGCGCGCACGTGACAACGGCATCCTCCTCTACAGAGCTTTTCGGGCGTCGGTCAATCAGGGACAGGTGGGTCGGGTGGATTCGAGGCGGCGGAAACGGGGAGTCTAGACGTCAGAAAGACCAGGATAGCACGCAGCTACCCCGGCTCTGCCAGGCGAGAGTCGCAAGAACGTCTTCAACTGATGGCGCGACCTTACAACAGGTGACGACATACCGTCAAGGATGCAAACGTCGAGATCGTGAGAAAGGGGCCCCGGTGCCGGGGCCCCTTCCTCGACGCTCGTACCGGACGCGGCTATTTGAGTTCCACCGTGGCACCGGCGCTCTCGAGGGCCGCCTTGGCCTTGTCGGCAGTCTCCTGGTCGACACCCTCGAGCACGGGGCCCGGAGCGTTGTCGACGACGTCCTTGGCTTCCTTGAGACCGAGGCTGGTGAGGCCACGGACCTCTTTGATCACCTGGATCTTCTTGTCGCCGACTGCGGTGATGACGACGTCGAACTCGTCCTTTTCCTCCTCGACGGCCGCGCCGTCGCCACCGGCAGCCGCAACTGCAGCTACGGCCATCGGGGCGGCCGCGGTCACATCGAACTTCTCTTCAAATGCTTTCAGGAACTCCGAGAGTTCCAACACCGACATCTCCTCAAAAACGCCAAGGAGATCTTCGGTTGTCATCTTGGTCTTGGCCATTTGCTATTCCTCCTCGGCCTCATCCGATGCTTGCGCATCGTCATCGGATGGTGTTTCGGCACCATCCGCTTGATCTGTGTCGTCGTCATCATCATCGGCAGGCTTGTCATCGGACGCCTCGACGTCGGCTTCAGCTTCGACCGCCGCTTCAACCGCGGCTTCGACTTCGACTGCTTCGACTGCTTCGACTGCTTCGACTGCGGCTTCTTCGGCCTCGATCGCTTCGGCGACGGCCTCTTCAGCAACCGCCTCGGCAACGGCGTCTTCAACCACAGCCTCAACAACAGCCTCTTCAGCCTCGATCGCTTCGGCGACGGCCTCTTCAGCAACTGCCTCAGCCACAGCTTCTTCGACCACGGCCTCAACAACAGCTTCCTCAGCCTCAACCGCCTCGACAACAGCCTCTTCAGCTACCGCGTCAGCCACAAGGGCCTCGACCACGGCTTCCTCAACAGCGGCCTCGTCGTCCCCGGCCGCAACGGCCTCAACAACAGCCTCTTCAGCCTCGATCGCTTCGGCGACGGCCTCTTCAGCAACTGCCTCAGCCACAGCTTCTTCGACCACGGCCTCAACAACAGCTTCCTCAGCCTCGATCGCTTCGGCTACGGCCTCTTCAGCCACCGCTTCTTCGACCACGGCCTCTTCGACCACGGCCTCCGCAACGGCTTCCTCAGCCTCAACGGCAACTGCCTCGAGCTCCTCGACGACGTCAGCCGCGGGAGCTTCCGACTCCTTCCTCTCCAGAAGCTGCTGCATCATCGATGCCATGTTGCGCGGCATCGCGGCGAGCAGCCCGGCCATGTTCGCCATCGGGGCCTTGAACAGGCCGGCGACCTTGGCCAGCAGAACATCGCGGGGCTCGATTTCGGCGAGCTCGCTGATGCGCTCCGGGGTCAGGAATTCGGATCCGAGCAAACCACCCTTGATCGCCACGACCTCGTGGTCCTTGGCGAAGTCCTTGAGGGCCTTGGCAGCGGAGACGGGATCGCCGTCCGCGAACGTGAGCCCGGTCGGACCGAGCAACAGCTCGTCCAGGGCGTCGATGTCGAGCTCGGCAACGGCTCGGCGCGCCAGGGTCATCTTGACGACCTTGAACTCAGCGCCTTCTTCGCGAAGGCTGCGCCGCAGCTGCTGCTGCTGTTTCACCGACAGTCCGGCATACTCGGCGAGGAATACCGCCTGCGCATTCTCGATGCGCTCTTTGATGGTGGCGACTGCCTGGACCTTCTCTGGTCGTGGCATCGTCTTCCTCCTCGTTGGTTCCAGTGCTCACCCCCAGCCCCGGAAGGAGCCCAGAAACGAAACCGGGCTCCCGGCCGAGTAGCACGCGGGAACCCTGTGAAGGAGGCGTGACCTGCGCAGGCGCCGCCAATGGAGTGTGTCGGTCAGACACCCTCCGTGCGGCTTATCTCCCGAGGGAGACCGACGGTCTCGGGCCGAGGTATGGGATGTAGCGAGGGGAAGCGTAGTGGAGTTGCGGTCACTCGCAAGTCCGAGAGCTGCGGAGGCGGCGATCAGGGGCTCGACCACCCGATTACGTGCGAAGCGCCCGGCTGATGCCGGGCGCTTCGCCAACGGGGGACCCGCCGGTCCGGGAGAGCGGGTTTCGCTCTGTCGAGGATTCGGGCAGACGGCGGGCCAGGAAGCCATCTACGCCTACCACTCCGGGCTGGCCAGGGTAGGGGCTGGCCGTTAGAGCCTGAAGCGGTCGAATACCGCCCTCGGAACGGTGGTGGATCGTCCCTGCCACCGGCCCCACGGAATCCCCCGTGTTCTGTCAAAAACTATCCCGCAAATCTAGCGGCATGTCTAGTCGTTTTTCCAGCGGAGCGCCCGAAATTGGGACGCCAATCGTCTACTTCAGTTCCTTGACCAGGTCTTCTACCTGCGCCGGGTCGATCTTGACCCCCGGCCCCATCGACGAAGAAAGTGCCACCTTGCGCACAAAACGGCCCTTCGCCGACGCCGGACGGGCCCGCATGATCTCGCCCGCCGCGGCTCCGAAGTTCTCGACCAGTTGTTGTGCATCAAACGAAACCCGACCAACCGGAAGGTGGACATTGCCGTATCGATCGTTGCGGTACTCGACTTTGCCGGCCTTGAACTCGCTGACGGCCTTGCCGACATCCGAGGTCACCGTGCCCGACTTGGGGTTCGGCATCAGACCACGCGGCCCGAGGATCGGGCCGAGCTTGCCAACGTGCGACATCATGTCGGGGGTCGCAATGGCGAGATCGAAGTCGAGGGAGCGGCCGGCGGCAATCTCCTCAGCAAGCTCCTTGCCACCAACGATGTCGGCGCCGGCAGCATCCGCCGCCCTGGCATTGTCGCTCTCGGCGAACACCAGCACCCGGATCGTCTTGCCCGTGCCGTGCGGGAGGGTGACCGTCCCTCGCACCAGCTGGTCGGCCTTGCGGGGATCGATCCCGAGAGTGAAGACGGCGTCGACACTCTCATCGAAGTTGGCGAATGCCATGTTCCTGACGAGCTCGACCGCGTCCTGCGGTGGATAGAGCGTGTTCTTGTCGTAGGTGCGCTCGGCGATTGCGAACTTCTTCGCTTGCTTGGCCATGTTGTCTCCTTTGTGGTGATCGCGGCCCCAAGCGGGCCTTCCACATCTTTGAGTGCTCGGCACGACGTGCCGGGCACTGGATGGACTCTTGCTGTCAGCCGTCGACGGTGATGCCCATGGATCGTGCGGTGCCTTCGACGATCTTCATGG
The DNA here is from genome assembly GCA_963704825.1 of uncultured Acidimicrobiia bacterium. GTDB lineage: Bacteria > Actinomycetota > Acidimicrobiia > Spongiisociales > UBA5794 > CAVPHV01. The sequence continues at coordinate 439,363 of CAVPHV010000017.1, read as the reverse complement.
CGGCGTCGATGTCATTGGCATTGAGGTCCGGCATCTTGGTCTCGGCGATTTGGCGCACCTGGTCCCGGGTGACCGACGCCACCTTCTCCTTGTGCGGCTCCGGCGAGCCCTTCTCGATGCGAGCCGCCTGGCGAAGCAGCACCGCAGCCGGTGGTGTCTTCGTGACGAACGTGAACGTGCGGTCCTCGTAGATCGAAATCTCGACCGGAACGATCGTGCCCGTCTGGCTGGCGGTGGCATCGTTGTACGCCTTGACGAAGTCCATGATGTTGACTCCGTGCTGACCGAGCGCCGGACCCACCGGCGGCGCGGGGCTCGCCTGGCCTGCAGGAATCTGCAGCTTGAGCATGGTCATCAGTCGCTTACGGCCCATCGGAAATCCTCACTCGCGGTCAGTACTTGACGATTTGGTCGAAGTTCAACTCGACCGGTGTCTCCCGGCCGAAGATGTCGACCAGGACACGGACCTTGGATTGGTCCACGTTGATGTCTTCGATGACACCGTTGAAGTCGGCGAACGGCCCCTCGACCACACGCACGGTCTCTCCGACCTCCCAGGCCGGCTTGAAGCGCGGCTCCTTCTTCTCCTCTTCGTCCTTGCGAACTCCGAGGATGCGCTCCACCTCGCGCCGCGACAGCGGCGTCGGCTTGGCACCGGACCCGACAAACCCGGTGACGCCCGGCGTGTTGCGCACCGCGTACCAGGAGTCATCGTCCATGTAGAGCCGAACCAGGATGTAGCCCGGGAATTTCTTGCGCTGGACCGTCACCTTCTTGCCGGCCTTGAACTCCACCACGCTCTCCATCGGGATGGAGACGTCGAACACCTTGTCTTCGAGGTGCATCGACTTGATCCGGGTTTCGAGATTGGCCTTCACCTTGTTTTCGTAGCCCGAATACGAATGGATGACGTACCAGCCACCGGGCAGGTCGTATGGCGACAGCGGCTCTTCGCGCACGGGAAGCGCGGCAGCTTCCTCCGGCACGTCTTCGGCCACCTCAGCAGAAACGAGCCCTTCGGTCTCGGCCACGTCTTGGGTCGCATCAGCCACCGGTCACGCTCCCAATATGGCGAGGACGCCACGCTTGAAGACAATGTCGGCAACGAGGACGAAGCCGGTGACGAAGAGCGTGACGACGACCACCACGATGGTGTAGGTCGCCGTCTGCTCGCGAGTCGGCCAGGCCACTTTCTTCAGTTCTTGTCGGACCTCGCGGAGGTACTGGCGAATGCCGGTACGTTCCTTCTTCCGCTTCGTCGGCGCTTGCTGCCGACGCTTGCGGGCGCGGTCCTCCTCCTTCTGTTGGTGGCGCCGCATCTCTCGGTTCACGTGCGCATCTCCTCTTGCTGTGGCAGGGGCGGTGGGACTCGAACCCACAACCTCCGGTTTTGGAGACCGGCGCTCTGCCAATTCGAGCTACACCCCTAGGGCGGTGGGCCGGTCGGGGGAGTATATGAGCCGGACCCCGTAAGTGTAAACCTTGGACGCGAGTGAGCCGGCGACGATCACGCTACCGAGCGGGTTCGCATCCAACGAACGACGGCAACCGTACCAGCTGCGGCGACCAGCGCGCCGGTGGCGGCAACCACCCGAGCCAAGTTCAGTGAAGCCTCATCCTCCGGGTCGATCCCCAGTACGATGCCGGCCGCCACCGAGTCAACCACCGAGGGCGGCGCGGTCGCGACGACGTCCCGCAGCGAAGCCAATTCCCGCTCCAGCTTGCTGTGGCGCACCATCTCCACTTGGCATCGCAAGCACGAGGACAGGTGCGTATCGAGCGGTGCCGGCAGGACTTCACCAACGTCGAGGCCCACGATGGCGAGCCGGACTGCGTTGCAGGCAACATTCATCACGCCCCCTCGACTTCCTGCCACAGTTGATCCTGCAACCGCCTGCGGGCACGATGCAGGCGGACCTTGGCAGCGGTCACGGTGATGGAGAGATGCTCGGCGATCTCGCGGTGTGGCCAGCCATAGACATCCTTGAGGACGACCACGGAACGCAACTCCGGAGTGAGAGCGTCGAGAGCGCCCAGCAGCCGAGGGCGCAGGTCGGCTCCTTCTCCGCTGAGCTCAGGAGACAGGTCGGCTGCCACCGGATCATGCGGAGTCGAGTCGATCGGATCCGCCGCATGGCGGCGCGCCTTGGCCCGCAGTGACCAAGCGACGTTCACAGTGATTCGGTGCAGCCAGGTCGAAAACTTGGCGTCGCCGCGGAACTTGGGCAGCGCCCGCCAGGCGCGGATCAGGGCCTCCTGGGTGACGTCGCCTGCAAGTTCGCGGTCTGCGACCAATCTCAGCGCCAACGTGTACACCTCGTGCTGATGAGCTCTGACCAGTTCGGTGAAGGCGTCCTGGTCTCCGGCGCGAGCCCGGGCCAGCACGTCCTTCTCATCGGGTCTGACCTCACCGGTGGTCATCCTGTTACCTCCGCACCGTAGCTTGCGCCGTAACCAACCGGCGGTCGCCGGCGGCGAGCTCCAGATCGAGCTTTGCCTCATCCGCCGTTGCCTCACGCCATGAGGCGGAGAGCAGCGCCGCCTCCGCCGGATAGAGCGGATCACGGTAGCGAATCTTCGCCGCCGACAGCGGGTCGGGCCGATCGCTCATCGCCGCCGCGTAGTCGAGCATCCACGCCGTCATCAGGAGACCGTGCACGACGATGCCGTCGACTCCAGCGCCGCGGGCGCCATCGTGATCGAAGTGAATCGGATTGAAGTCGCCGGACGCGGCGGCGTACTTGACCAGATCAATCCGGCTCGCCCCTCGGGGCAGCGCGCCACCCTCGTTTGCGTCGGCCTTCACTGCGGGATCCCATTCGACGCCGGCGTCGACCGCCGGCTCGACTCGGTTGCCCGGTTCGGCCGTCGGTTCCCGCCCGAGGAGGAACGTCGAGGCCGAGTCGATCAACGGCCCGGCCGGCCCGGTGACGGTCGCCTCGAAGCTAACGAACGAGATCGGCCCGCGAGCGCGGACCCGAGCAATGCTGCCGGTGACCTCGATCTCACCACCGATGGGGAGCGGGGCATGCCAGGTGAACTGCTGGTCGGCGTGGATCAATACCCGGGTGTGGGCGACGACGTCTTCGCGGCTGAGGAACTCGGGGGCGACGACGAACAGAAGCGCTCCGGCGTAGCTGGGCGGAGCATGGTCGGTCCATCGCAATGGGTCGGCTCGGGTGACCGCGACGTACTCGGCGGTCTTCTCGGGCGAAATCCGCATCCCGATCGGGCCGAAGGTTGCTCCGACAAGATGATCCAGCGACATGACGGAAGCGTACTCAGGATGAGGAATACTCGTCCGGGGCGTTCGTCGGCGCCAAGACACAGGACGCGAGTCGTGGGTGTTCCACCGGAACCAGGACCAGGTCGACGACTTCTGGGCCGAATAGACCCGGAACCGAAAAGGCCCCGGTTGCTCACCGGGGCCTTCGGCTATCGCGTTTCTCGATGCGGTTGGTGCGTTCGGCACCAACGGCAGTACTTCTTGAGTTCGAGGCGCTCACGCGTGTTCGTCTTGTTCTTGACGGTCACGTAGTTGCGCCGCTTGCACTCCTCGCACGCCAAGTTGATCGGCGGCCGTTTGTCAGATGCCATGCTGCACTCTCTCGTCTCTCAATCCTGAAATCCGTGTCGAGGAGTTCCCGCAGGGAACTCCCTACGGACCAGACGGACCGGCAACGCCGGTCCGATGGTCCGCCTACTTGTTGATCTTGATGACACGGCCGGCACCAACCGTCCGGCCACCCTCACGAATCGCGAACCGCTGCCCCTCATCCATCGCAATCGACTGAATCAACTCCACCTGCATCTCCGTGTTATCACCCGGCATCACCATCTCGGTACCCGCCGGCAAATGCACCGTCCCCGTCACATCCGTCGTCCGGAAATAAAACTGCGGCCGATACCCATCAAAAAACGGGTTATGCCGACCACCCTCCTCCTTCGTCAACACATACACCTGACCATCAAAATCCGTATGCGGCGTAATCGAACCAGGCTTCGCCACCACCTGACCCCGCTCCACATCATCCTTCCCAATCCCCCGCAACAACAACCCCACATTGTCCCCAGCCCGGCCCTCATCCAACAACTTCCGGAACATCTCCACCCCGGTCACCGTCGTCGTCTGCAAATCCCGAATCCCCACAATCTCAACCTGCTCACCCACATGAATGATCCCCGTCTCAATCCGGCCCGTCACCACCGTCCCACGACCCGTAATCGAAAACACATCCTCAATCGCCATCATGAACGGCTTCTCCGTATCCCGCTCCGGCTCAGGAATATACGAATCCACCGCCTCCATCAACTCCAACACCGAAGCCTCACCAGCCGCATCACCCTCCAACGCCGCCAACGCAGAACCACGAACCACCGGAACATCATCACCCGGAAACTCATACTCCGTCAGCAAATCCCGAACCTCCAACTCCACCAAATCCAACAACTCATCATCATCAACCTGATCCGTCTTGTTCAAATACACCACAATGAACGGAACCCCAACCTGACGAGCCAACAACACATGCTCACGCGTCTGGGGCATCGGACCATCAGCCGCCGACACCACCAACACCGCACCATCAATCTGCGCCGCACCCGTAATCATGTTCTTCACATAATCCGCATGCCCCGGCATATCAACATGCGCATAATGCCGATTCGCCGTCTCATACTCCACATGCGCAATCGCAATCGTGATCCCCCGCTCACGCTCCTCCGGCGCCTTATCAATCTCATCAAACGCCGTGAACTGCGTCGACCCATCACCCTGCTCAGCAAGCACCTTCGTGATAGCAGCCGTCAACGTCGTCTTCCCATGATCAATATGACCCATAGTCCCGACATTCACATGCGGCTTCGTCCGCTCGAACTTCGCCTTCGCCATCTTCGGTGCTCCTTGTTTGTTTGGATTGGTGCGTACGTAGTCCCGGTCGAGGCGCCGACCGGGTATGAACATGCTGGTTGTGTTCGTAGCGGCGGGCGGACTTGAACCGCCGACCTCTCGATTATGAGTCGAGCGCTCTTACCGTCTGAGCTACGCCGCCCCGTGATGCTTCGCATCACGTTGGGCGAACCGCCGCCTGATGCCTCGGCATCAGGTTGCGCTTCGTCATGTGGGTGCCTCGCATCATGGCGCCTCGGGCCAAGCCCGAGGCGTCGAGCCTCCTCCGGGATTTGAACCCGGGACCCCCTCCTTACCATGGAGGTGCTCTGCCACTGAGCTAAGGAGGCAACCTGGTGCTGGGTACCGCGCTCCCAGCAATTCGGTGGGATTCTAGACCCCACCGTGGTTGAGCGCTAAGACGCGCCCAACGTGCCGGGAGAAGGATTCGAACCTCCGAAGGCAAATGCCGGCAGATTTACAGTCTGCTCCCTTTGGCCGCTCGGGCATCCCGGCGCGAGCGGCGATAGGTTAGCCCACTCAGGACATCTGCACGATGGGTCCGTCCGCTCAGCGGAACATGCTGCCCGTCGCCATCTCTTCGAGCCGCTCGATACGTTCCGCCATCGGCGGATGGGTGCTGAACATCTTGGCCAGGTTGCCCGGCTGACCCTGGCGGCGGCCGCGGTTGCCGAAGGCCTTGAGCGGGTCGGCGATGAACAGTTGCGACACCGAGGCATTCACTTCCATCGGGATGCGTGAGGTCCCGGCCTCGAGCTTGCGGAGCGCGGCGGCCAGCGCCAGAGGCGAACCTGTGGTCTGCGCCCCGGAACGATCGGCCTGGTATTCACGGGCGCGGCTGATCGACATCTGGATGACGGCGGCTGCCAGTGGGGCAATGATCATGGCGATGAGCCCGCCGATGGCGCCGAGTGGGTTGTTGTCGTTGCGCCGACCCCCGAGCCCACCCCAGAACGCCATCCGCGCCAGGAACGACAAGGCGGCCCCGACCGTCGCCGCGATCGATGCGATCAGAATGTCGCGGTTGCGAACGTGGGCCAACTCATGGGCGAGCACGCCCTCGAGTTCCTGGTGGTTCATCATTTCGAGGATGCCCCGGGTCACGGCAACCGCGGCATGTTTGGGATTGCGTCCCGTCGCAAACGCATTCGGCTGGGGCGAGTCGATGAAGTAGATCCGCGGCATCGGCATGTTCTCGCGTTGGGCCAACGAACGAACGATCGTATAGACGTTGGGTAGCTCGACCTCTTCCACGGGCACGGCACGGGAGGCCTTGAGGGCGATCTTGTCCGAGAAGAAGTACATGCCCATGTTGAGAGCGGTGGCGATGATCAGCGCCAGGATGGCGCCCGATTGGCTGCCGAGTGCCCAGCCGACACCAACGAGCAGACCTCCAAGCAGGCCCATCAACAGAACGGTCTTGAGGTTGTTTTGCATGGTGATCTCAGAGTACCCGCCGCGCGGAGGTATCAGGGCAGGCCTCCCCCGACGTGAACACTCTCCGTCAACAAAAGACAACTTTCCGGGTTGATCTGTGTCGGGCGGGCGCGCTACTGTGAGTGATAGCGTTGGACTGTTCAGGCGGAGTTTTGCGCTTCTGAGGTGGGCACCGTCCCAACAGATCCCGCGCTGGGAAACTGAGGTGGAAGAAAGGGGCTTTCCTGTGTCTCGCCGTTTGCTTGCGCTCGCCGCAGCAGTAACGGTTGTCCTGTCCGTAGTTGGGCCTGTCTCCGCCGAATCACCCCCAAGGGCTGATTTGGCCAACGACAAGGCCGGTTTCGAGCCGGCAGAGGCCACACAAGTGGTCGACAACCAATTCAAAGAGGCCAAAGAGGGCATCTTCCTCATCCGGCTCGAAGACGCTCCCGTCGCATCATTCCGCGGCGGAGTCGACGGCTTCGAGGCAACCAGCCCGGTTGTATCCGGCGCGCAACAGCTTGACGCAGACGCCGCACCGGCTCGCGCCTATGCCAACTACTTGGTAGCCGAGCAGACCGGCTTCGTGAGTCGGATGGAGCGGGTCATCGGTCACGACGCCGACGTCCGCTACACCTACCAGTACGCCAACAACGGCCTTGCCGTGTGGCTGACTCCGACCGAAGCCGCCCGGGTCGCCAAGATGGACGGGGTCATCTTCGTCCAGGAAGACTTCGAGCGCGAACTGCAGACCGACACCGGCCCCGGCTGGATCGGCGCTCCCTCCATTTGGGGTGGCGCCGACTGCTCGCAGCCCGGGAGTTGTGGTGAGGGCATCATCGTCGGCATCATCGATACCGGGATCAACCCGTCGAATCCGTCATTCGCCGACATCGGCGGCGACGGCTACGACCACACCAACCCGTTCGGTGCCGGCAACTACGTCGGTGTCTGTGACAGTGCCCAAACCGACGATGGCGACGTCAAGGGCTACGACGACACGTTCCCCTGCAACGACAAGCTGATCGGCGCCTGGGGCTACTTCAGCGTCGACTCGGGCTACGGCGCGAACTCGCCGTGGGACTATGACGGTCACGGCTCACACACTGCAAGCACCACGGCAGGCAACTTCGTCGAGGCCACAATCGGTGGCACCGGTCGCTCTGAGCAGATCGACATCTCCGGTGTGGCTCCCCACGCCAACATCATCGCCTACGCCGGTTGCTGCACCGGATCAGCACTGTCGGCGGCGATCGACCAGACCGTCATCGACGGTGTCGACGTCATCAATTACTCGATCGGAAGCGATTCCGCTTCCGACCTGTGGAACGACTTCGACACGGTTGGCTTCCTGAACGCTCGCGAGGCCGGCATCTTCGTGGCGACCTCCGCAGGCAACAATGGTCCCGGACCAGAAACGGTCGGTTCGCCGGCCGATGCGCCGTGGCTGACGTCGGTTGCGGCTTCGACCCACAGCCGGACCTGGACCAACGTGCTCAGCACTACCGGTGGCGCAGCCCCGCTCGGCGACATCGACGGCAACGGCTTCACCGCCGGCTACGGACCCGCTCCGATCGTGTATGCAGCCGACTTTGGCGACGCACTCTGCCTCGTTCCGTTCCCGGCAGGGACCTGGACCAACGGCGAGATCGTCGTCTGTGACCGCGGCCAAATTGCCCGCACCGACAAGGGCGTCAACGCCGCAGCCGGCGGCGCCGGCGGCATGGTGTTGACCAACCTCGCAGGCGACGCCAACTCGATCAACGCGGATGCGCATGTCATTCCGACGTCGCACATCACCTACGCCGACGGTGAGAACCTGAAGGCGTGGCTCGCCACGGGCACCAACCACATGGCTTCCATCTCGGAGGGCGTGTACGTGAACGATCCGGGCCGTGCCGACATCATCGCCGGGTTCTCGTCACGGGGTGCCAACCGCGCCATCGACATCGTGTCACCCAACGTGGCGGCCCCTGGTGTCGACATCATCGCGGCCCACGGTCAAAACGATGCGATCGTCTGGGACTTCTCCAGCGGCACGTCGATGGCCAGCCCGCATGTCGCGGGTGCCGGCGCTTTGCTGATGCAAGAGCATCCGACCTGGACCCCTGCGGAGGTCCAGTCGGCGCTGATGCTGTCGGCCAACACTGCGATGCGGGACTCGGATGAGGTCAGCCCGGCTGATCCATTCGACATGGGGTCCGGTCGTGTCCAGCTCGAGCAGGCCAACGCAGCAAGCTTGATCATGGACGAGACGATCGCCAACTACATGGCTGCCGACCCGGCAACCGGTGGCGACCCGACCACCCTGAACCTGGCCAACATGGCGCAGAGCCAGTGCGTCGGCGCCTGCAGCTGGACTCGTGCCGTCACTGCGACGACATCGGGTACCTGGAACGTGGCGGCTTCGGCCGAGGGTGGCATCGTGCTGACGACCAACCCGACCTCGTTCACGCTCGCTGCCGGTGAGAGCCAGAGCATCGACATCATGGCCGATGCCTTTGGCGCCACCACCGACACATGGAACTTCGGCGAGGTCACGTTGACCAACGGTGCCGAGGTACTCCACATGCCGGTGGCGATCCAGGCGACGACCGGTGACCTGCCGGGCCTCGTCGAGATCAACACCCGGCGCAATGCCGGATCGCACCCGGTGACCGGGATCACTGCGATCGAGATCAGCGACCTGACGCTCGAGTACACCGGCCTCACCAAGGCCGACCAGGTCGATCTCGAACTCAGCAAGGATCCGACCAACGGCGATCCGTACGACAACATCAACGACGGAACGGTCGACTCACGACTGGTGGCAGTGCCGGCAGGTGCCGCTCGCCTGGTCGCCGAGACGGTGTTCTCCGAGTCTCCCGACATGGACCTCTTTGTCGGCTTCGACGCCAATGAAGATGGTCTGCCGAGTGCAGACGAACAAGTCTGCGCCAGCACGTCGGCCACGGCCATCGAGAATTGCGACATCCCCGAGCCCGACGAGGGCGACTGGTGGATCGTGACCCAGAACTGGGATGGCTCCGCGGCTCCCGCTACCGACCTGACTGTGCTGGTCCATGCCGTCGTCGCAGGCGACGAGGGCAACATGACGGTCGAGGGCCCGGCGTCGCAGCCGGGGCTCGAGCCGTTTGACGTTCGGGTGTTCTACGACCTGCCCGATGCCGAGGCAGGCGACGTCTACTACGGCGCCTTCTCGATGGGTACCGACCCGGCCCACCCGGGCAACATCGGGACCGTCCCGGTGAAGCTGATTCGCCACGAAGATGACGTGACCAAGACGGTCAGCCAGGCCACGGCCGAGCCGGGCGACACGCTGACCTACGAGATCACGGTTCTTCCCAACGTGACGAACGAGGACCTGGCGTACGAGCTGACCGACACCATCCCCGCGGGGCTGACCTATGTGGACGGCTCCGCGACGGGTGGGGCCACCGTGACCGACGGTGTGCTCACCTGGGAGGGCGTCCAGCCGACACCGTTCGGCGCTGAGGGCGACTACGTCGTGACAACCAGCGCCAACGATGCGGCCTGTGACACCGGCTTCGGCGGCTACGTGAACCTCGAGGACTTCGGGATCTTGGCCCAATCGAGCATCGTCGGCGACACCGTCACCTTCTCGGCCTTCGCGACGCAGAACCCGCTGGAGTTCTACGGAACGGAATACACCGGCGCGTCCTTCTCGGACGATGGCTTCGCCTTTCACGGAGCGGCGAACTACGGCGGAGCCCCGTGGGTTCCGCAGGCAGTTCCGATGGCTGATCTGCCCAACAACGTCATCGCCGGGCTCTGGCACGACTTCGAGTTGTTCTACGACGCGGCGACCAACGCCGGCGTCAGCTTGGCGACGGCGGGCCCTGATCTGGCAATCATCGAGTACGACGACTTGCAGCTCTTTGGCGGCAGCGCCCCGGTAGCCGACATGAACATCGTGCTGGCGGCGCGCGACGACACCCCGGGTTTCTATGAGGTCGTCTATGCGTATGACAACCTCGACCTGAGCCTGCTCGGCAGCATCGACGAGGGCGTCGAGACCACCATCGGTGTTGAGAACGCCGACGGGACCAAGGCCACGGCTCATGTGAATGCAGCAGACCCGTCCAACGCAATCAGCGATGGCTTCCAGGTCTGCTTCGACTTCCAAGGCCCGAGCTTCGAGCCGGTCGTGATCGCCTACCAGGTGACCGTCGATGACGTCAGCCCCAGCCAGGGCGGCGGGATCGTGAGCAACGAGGTGATCAGCGTGGTCGACAACCCGGGCAGCCAGCCCGAGATGACGGCGGCTGAGGTTGAGATCATCCCCGCCGGCGTACCGGCAACGGCCGTCCTCGGCCAGGTCGTCGACGACCTGAACGAGATGATCGCTGTGGCCGACGGCAGCGACTACTGGGCGCTGCGGCAGGCTCGCTACTGGGCCGGACATGCCATGGACGAGACGCGGTGGGCCGATGAGTCCCAGCCGAACATCGTCGGCGGAGCGAGGGTGTTCAAGCGGATCCGCACGGCAGTCGTGAAGCTGCAGATGATCGACGACTCGTCACCGTGGTATACCGATGCCCAGGCGCTGATTGGCGACCTGGTGGCCAGCAGCCGCATGGTGGCAACCAGCGGACTCGACGCTCACATCGCGACGGCACCCGCCGACGCGGTGGCGGACGCCGAGTACTGGCTCAACCGTGGCAACACGTCGGCCAGCAACGGCTATCCGCGGTATGCGATCGCTCGCTACATGAAGTCGTGGAAGAAGCTGACCGCCTACCTGCGCTGACACCAGCGCAGAACTCACTACCCAGAAGGGGGCCCCGTCCCGGGGCCCCCTTCTCGCGTCTCCGACTCCTCTGTTCTGGCGTGGCTGGCGTACCAGAAATCGCGCCTGAACCACGCAAGTTCGGGTTACTTGCGGGCGATGAGCACCCGGAAGTCACCGAGGCCGCGGGGGTGCATCAGGGTCTCGGCGTCGGTCTTCTCTGCCCGAGCCTTGAGGCGCTCCATGGCTCCGCCGCGGCGAGCCAACTCCAGCTCCAGGCGGCGCAAGCGCGACAGCTCATCGCCCAGACCGAGGCTCGCCAGGAAATCATCCTGGCGGTGCAGCTCCACAACCGCGCCGACCTCTTCGGCTACCGCCAGCAAAGCGGAGAAGTTGACGTCAACGGTGACATCGGTCTCCCCCGGTGCGAGCAGCGGATCAGGCCCGAGATGATGGTTGCGGTAGGTACGCAGGGTGCCCCGGGTGCGGCGTGGCTCGAGCTCTTCGGCAGTGCCGCCGTAGTCGATGACCACCACCGACCCGGCCGCGATGTGCCCCAGCGCACGACGCAACCACTCACCTGCCTCCAACTGCACCTCAACCATGCCTCCCTCGGGCACCGTGCCGCAGAACGTGTCGGCCCACGCGACAACCTCCGGGCGAGCCGCGACCGGCACCAGGGACAACACGTCATCGGCCGTATCCACCCAGCGCTCCGTCCAACCCTCGCCCTCCCGTACGGCCAGCGAAACCGGCATGTTGTCCAGCAGTTCATTGGCGAAGAGCACGGCGGGACGCCCGGCCGGCAGGTCGGTCAGCTGCTCCACGACGTTGGAGCCGCCGACGATGCCACCGAGGGCGTCACGGGCCGCCGGTGAGGCATCTGCCGCCCACAAGTCCGGCCCAGGGCGGCGCGCCTGCCGCAAGCCGGCCAACAACGAACCGGACCCGGCCCCAACGTCAGCGACCAAGAAGCCCGCCGGATCGCCCAGGCGATCCTGCTCAGCGGCGACAACCCTGGCGAGGCATCGCCCAAACCAGGGGCTGACCTCAGGGCTGGTGAGAAAGTCGCCGGATCGAACCGACCGCAGCGGACCCGTGGAGAAGAACCCCCCGACGGGGTCGTACAGACAGGCTGCCATGAACACCTCAAACGGCATCGGACCCGAAGCGCCGATCTCGCGCCGGAGGCGTTCGGCCAGTGTCACCTCGTCTTCTCGGCTACAGGGCGAAGGTCTGGGCGATGTCGCCGACGTCGGCGATCAGCCCCGGGAACATCCCGAGCACCAGCACCGCAATGGCGGTCACGGCAAGCGCCAACTGAAGCGCCGGGGCGACCTTCTGCTCACGCAATTCTGCGGCCGGGATCGCATCGGGCACCGGATCGAACCACACCGACTTGACCACTCGCGAGTAATAGGCAAAGGCAACCACGGCATTCAGGACCGCGATGACCGCCAGCGCCGTCGGCCAGGCCCCGCCAACCGAGATCACCGAGCGGAACATGACGAACTTGGCGAACCAGCCGGCCAGAGGCGGGATGCCGGCGAGCGAGAGGAAGAACAGGGCCACCAGTCCGGCGAGGCCCGGGGCATAGTTGTTGAGGCCTCCCCATGCTGCGATCTCCACGCTGTCGACCCGGTTGCGCACCGCAATCGTGACGCCAAAAGCGCCCAGGTTCATGAAGGCGTAGATGAGCAGATAGGTGACGGTGGCGAAGAAGGCACCTTCGAGTTGTGCCGGATCTGCACCCCCGGCCACGGCGGCTCCAAACGGCACAAGCATGAACCCGCCCTGGGCAATCGAGGAGTACCCGAGCAGGCGGATGACGTTGGTCTGGCGCAGTGCAATCAGGTTGCCGACGGTCATCGACAGGGCGGCCAGCACCCATAGTGCCGATCCCCAAATCTCGCTCACCTCGATGAACGCCACGTAACAGAGCACCAGCAAGCCGGTGAAGCCTGCCGCCTTGGACACAACCGAAAGGTAGGCGGTAACCGGCGGCGGCGCGCCCTCGTACGTGTCGGGCGTCCAGAAGTGGAACGGCACCGCCGAGACCTTGAAGGCGAATCCGAGCAAGGTGAGGGCAACGGCCATGACGAAGACGGCTTCGTCGGCGAGTCCGATCGAAGCTTCCCTGATCCCGGCGAAGGTCAGCTCACCCGTCGTTCCGTAGACCAGCGACATCCCGAACAGCATGATCGAGGCGGAGACGACGCCAATGATGAAGTACTTCATTGCGGCCTCGTTGCCCCTGGCGTACCCCTTGCGCCAGCCGGCCATCAGGAAAGTCGGCGCCGTCACCAATTCGAGAGCGACAAAGATCGTGACCAGATCCCGGCTCGACGCCATCACAACGGCGCCAAGGGCCGAGGCCAGCAGGAGGAAGTAGAACTCGCCCTCCCAGAGCCGATACGCCTCGAGGTAGCCGACCGCGAGCAACAGCGAGACAAAGGCGCCGCCGATGAACAGGCCCTTCATCACCAGCGAGAACGTATCCACCACATACGACCCGTCGAACATGATTCGTTCGGGCGCGGAAACGTCACAGAACGCCAGGCTCTCACAGAAACCGAGCGTCAGCACTGGGATCACCGCCGCAAACAACCCCACGAGACCCACCACTGCCGTCCAGTACTTGTCGACCGGAAGCAGATCAACCACCAACACGGCAATCACCGTGACGGCGAGAATGATCTCAGGAGCCAGCGCGTGGTAGTCGACGTTCACCTATCAGCCCCCAAACGCGTGCGCGACCAGATCGATGACTGCTTCGTTGGTTGCCCCGAAGATGAGCTTGGGATAGATACCGATGGCAATGATCGACACGATCAGTGGTACCCAGGCGGTCATCTCCCAACCGTCGACGTCGTGGAAGTGCTTGCCATCCCACTCGCTCTTCGGCTCACCGAAGTTGACCTTCTGCAACATCCACAGCATGTACCCGGCGGTCAGCACCGTGCCGATCGCCCCGACGACCATCAGCGTACGGAACAGCGCGACGTTCAGCCCCTCGAGCGGGTTGTACGAGCCGAGCAGCGCCATGAACTCGCCCCAGAAACCCGCCAGGCTGGGCAGGCCGAGTGATGCCATGGCGGTGAACCCGAGGATGGCGCCCATGATCGGCATCAGCTTCTGATTACCGCCGAGCCGCGCCATCTCCCTGGTGTGATAGCGGTGCGACATGGAGCCGGCCAGGAAGAAGAGCAGGCCCGTGATGACCCCGTGGGCCACCATGCCGATGATCGCGGCGTTGATCCCGATGTCGGTGAGGCTGGCAATCCCCAGCATCACGAAGCCCATGTGCCCGACGGAGGAGAATGCGATGAGACGTTTCATGTCGGTCTGAGCGAGACACGCCAACGAGGCATAGATGATGCCGATCACCGCCAATATGCCGATGAATGGCGCCCACGTCTCAAACTCGTCCGGCAGGATCGGCAGGCTGATGCGGATGAAGGCATAAGTGCCGAGCTTCAGGAGAATGGCAGCCAGCAGCACGGAGCCGACGGTGGGTGCCGCGGTGTGGGCGTCGGGAAGCCAGGTGTGCAGCGGGAACATCGGCACCTTGACGGCGAAACCGAGGAAGAGCGCGGCGAACACCCAGAAGGCAAACGTCCCGAGGAACAGTTCGTTGCGGGCGGCTAGTTCGAGAATGCTGAAGGTGCGTTCCGCTCCCCCATCCCCGGAGCGGTAGTAGAGCGCCAGGAAGCCAAGCAGCATGAAGGCCGACCCAAACAGCGTGAACAGGAAGAACTTGAGCGACGCGTAGATCCGCATCTCCATTACCCGCTTGAACACGGGGATGCGCACCTCGTTGCGGTCACCCCAGATCCCGATCATGAAGTACATCGGGAGCAGCACCACCTCGAAGAACACAAAGAACAAGATGAGGTCGAGCGCCACAAACGTCCCGGTCATCCCGGTCGCCAGGATCAGGATCAACATCAGAAACACCTTGGGATTGTGTGGCTCGGGCCAGTGTTCCCAGGAGTAGATGATGGCGAGCACCGTGATGAAGGTGGAGAGCACCACCAGCGGCAGCGAAATTCCGTCGATCCCGATGATGTAGCGCGAGTTGATGACCTCGATCCACTCCAGGTCGGTGCCGAACTGCATCGTGCCCGCCGCGTCGTAGTCGAATTGGAACGCCATCACGATGGCAAGCACAAACGCCGCCAACGCGAAGATGATCGCGACGACCTTCTGCGCCTGCTCGTTGGCCTTCGGGATCGCCATCACGACCCCGGCCCCAAGCAGAGGCAGGAAGACAATGAGGCTTAGCCCCCAGCCACTATCGAACATCTGTGCGCTCCTCCTATAAGAAAATGATGAGTCCGGCTACGAGGAGCACTGTCCCCGCAAAGATCATGACCGCGTACTGCTGCACCTTGCCCGTTTGGAACATGCGCAGGAACGTTCCGGTGGCCGCGGTCCCTGCCGCCGAAGCGTTGAGGGCCCCGTCGAGACCCAGCTGGTCGAAGGCGTAGATCGGCTTGGCCAGGGCCTTGATGCCGAAGCCGACACCGTTGACGACGGCGTCGATGACATGGCCGTTGAGCCAGTCGACGCCACGGGCGATCGGACCGCGGATCGGACGCACGATGACGTCCATGTAGAAGTCGTCGATGTAGTACTTGTTGACCAGCAACGGATACAGCACGGGAATCCGGAAGGTGTCGCGCTCCTGCTGGGTCTTCTTGTCGGGGAACCACAGCAGGTAACCGAGTCCGATCGCCAGCAAACCAACGATGCTTGCCGTGATGGCCAAGCCATAGTTGAGCGACTCGGCGTGGTGGTCACCGGCCGGGAAGAACACCGCGCTGAGCGCATCGGTGAAATAGGCGGTGACCCCCGGGATATTGAGCCAGCCGGCGGTCGCGGCACCGACGGCGAGCCCGACCAGCGGCACCGTCATCATCCGGGGCGACTCGTGCGGTTCGCCGTGGCCCTTGTAGCTGCCGAAGAAGGTCAGCGAAACGGCTCTGGTCATGTAGAACGCGGTGACAAACGCTCCGACGATGGCAACCACCAGCGCCACGTTCGCCAGCGCCCCCCCACCGGCTTGTACCGAGTAGTTCTCGCCGGCGTACTGGAGCGACGCCAAGATCTCATCCTTTGACCAGAACCCGGCGAGCGGGAAGATACCGGCGAGGGACGCCGAGCCGATCAGGAACGTCCAGAACGTCCACGGCATGTACTTGCGCAGCCCGCCCATGTCCGACATGTTGTTGGAGTGGACGGCGTGGATGACCGAACCGGCACCGAGGAACAGCAACGCCTTGAAGAAGGCGTGGGTGAAGAGGTGGAACAGGCCTGCGGTATAGGCGCCGGCACCCATCGCCACCATCATGTAGCCGAGCTGGGACACCGTGGAATAGGCGAGGACCTTCTTGATGTCATCCTGGACGAGGGCGATCAGCCCGGGCAGGAGGAGGGTGAGTGAGCCGATGATGACGATGATCCAGCGCATCTCCTCGGCGTACTCAGGGCTGTTGTAAAACGGGAACATCCGCCCAATCAGGAATACGCCTGCGGTGACCATGGTGGCGGCGTGCATCAGCGCCGAGACCGGAGTCGGCCCGGCCATGGCGTCCGGCAGCCACACATGGAGCGGGAACTGGGCACTCTTGCCCATCGCCCCGATGAAGAGAGCGACGCCGGCCCAGAACCCAACCCTGGCCAGCGGCGTGCCGCCGCCACCGGAAACGACCTCCATGATGTCGGTGAACCGGAACGACCCCACCGAGAGGCCGATCATGATGGCGCCGACGAACAGACCCACGTCGGCGACCTTGTTGACGAGGAACGCCTTGATCGCCGCCGACGAGTTCTCGTGGTCCTCCCAGTAGTGCCCGATCAGCAGGTACGAGGCCACCCCAACCAGCTCCCACCCGACGATGAGCTGAATCAGGTTCGGCGCCGAGACCAGCACCAGCATGCCTCCGGCGAAGAGCGAGAAGCTGGCAAAGAACCACGTGAAACGGATGTCGCCCTTCATGTAGCTCTTGGCATAGATGAAGACCAGCAAGCCGACCACGCCGACGACGAAGTACATCATCGACGACAGTCCGTCGACCATCCATCCCCACTCGAGATGCAGCAGGCTGGTGTGACCATCGACCGTGGCCGTCCCAATATCGCCGATGGCGACGGCACCCTGATACCCGATGGGATCGCCGAACATCGCCTGGCCGAAGAGCACCGTGCCGTAGAGAGCGACAAAGCCCATGGCCCCGACGGCCATCCCCCAACCCTTGAGCGGTGACCGCTTGCCGAAGAAGACGATCAGGAATGTCACGACCATCGGCACCACCGGAATCAGCCAGGCGGCCGATGCCAGAGTGCCCCCGTCGGAAAGAACGGTTTCGGCGTGCTCGGCGCCCTCCTCAGCCGCAGTGGCGAGGAGCAGCGAAGCGTTGGCGAGGATCGCGTTCATAGCTTCATCAGGTCCAAGTCGTCGACGTTGGCGTCGTGCCGGTTCCGGTAGATCAGCAGGATGATGGCAAGACCAATCCCCACCTCGGCGGCGGCGATGGCAATGATGAACAGCGCAAAGATCTGCCCACCGGCCATTTCATCCCCGAGGAAGCGGTCGAACGCAACGAAGTTGATGTTGACGGCGGCAAGCATCAGTTCAACGGAGAGCAGCACCAGGACCGCATTGCGCCGGGTCAGCACGCCGTAGACGCCGAGTGAGAACAACGTGGCGCCGAGGATCAGGAACTGCATGATGATCATGCGTCACTCCCTTCGGCGGATGCGACCGCAACGTCGGCTCCCGAGGCGTTGTCCGGTTCGGGATCCTTGCGAGCCAGCACGATGCCGCCAATCAGTGCCGCCAGCAGCACCAGGGAGACGACCTCGAATGGGATCACGAAACGGTCGAAGATGACGAAGCCGATGTCCGCGGTGCGGGTGACCCCGGCATCGGCGGTGAACTCCTCACCACCGAAGTAGCTCAGCATCGAGCCACCCATGATGATGAACAGCGCAAACGAGACGGCGGCGGCGGGCACCCTGACGTTGGCGCCGTGGCTGAGGTGCTCTTGGCGCCCAAGCGGAGCTCGAGTGATCATCACCCCGAAGAGGAACAAGACGACGACGGCGCCGATGTATACCAATACCACGGTCCAGGCCACGAACTCTGCGCCCATCAGCAGGAACAGCGCCGCCGAGCCGCCGAGCGCCAGCACCAGATAGAGGGCCGCATGCACGACGTTGCGGGTCGTCACCACCCGCCAGGCGCCAAAGACCATCGGCAACGCGATCACGAGGAACACGTAGTTCTCGGGCTGGCTCAGCCACTCGCTCATCGTCATGGTCAGTTCTCCAAGGCCGGAGGATCGGGTACGGTCTCCAGCCACTCGGTCAAGCGTTCCTTGTCGTGCAACATGTCGGCGATCGAGAATTCGCTGTACTCGTAGTCGGGGCTCCAGAAGAGGGCGTCGAACGGGCACACCTCGACGCAGATGCCGCAGTACATGCACAACGCGTAGTCGATATCAAAACGGTCGAGCTTGGCTCGGGTGCGAACCCGGCCGCCCTCCTTGGCCGGGGGAACCTCTTCCTTGTGACCTTCGATGTAGATGCACCAGTCGGGGCATTCCCGGGCACACAACATGCACACGGTGCAGGCTTCGGTGTCGAGAGCGATGACGCCGCGCGCCCGCGCCACCGGGATCTCCTTCTCCTTGGGATAGTTGACCGTCACCGGCTTCTTGAGCAGCTCGAAGAAGGTGACCTTCATCCCCGTCATGAGGCCCTTGAGCGGAAACCCGCCGCCGCTGGGTGGCTGGGCCATCAGAACACCACCTTGAGGATGGAGATGACGACGATATTGGCGAGGGCCAGCGGGATGAGCCATTTCCAGGCCAACGATTGAAGCTGATCCTCACGCAACCTTGGCCACGACCAGCGCATCCAGATGAACACGAAGCAGAGAACCAGGGTTTTGCCGAGCAGAATGAACGGCCCGGCGACCTTGAGAGCGTCCGCATTCAAGCCGGGGAGGTAGTAGCCCCCGAGGAAGAGGGTCGAGGCGACCGCAGCAAGCGAGATCATCGCGGCGTACTCACCAAGGAAGAACATCGTGAAGCGCAGTCCCGAGTACTCGGTCAGATAGCCCATGGTGAGCTCGGATTCGGCGATCGGCATATCGAACGGGATCCGTGAGAGCTCCGCAAGCGCGGCGATGGTGAAGATGATGAAGCTGAGAATCTGGCCGGTCAGCACGTAAGGCAGGTGGATGCCGAGCCCGAAGATCTCCATGTTGGCCTGCGCTTCGACGATGCCCGGGAGTGACAGCGTGCCGGCCTGGACGACAACGGCGAGGGCGGCCAATACCAGCGGCAATTCGTAGGCGATCAGCTGGGCGGCCGCCCGCAAGCCACCGATCAGGGAGTACTTGTTGGCCGACGACCAGCCGGCCATCAGCACCCCAAGCGTTGAGATCGACGAAACCGCCAGCAGGAAGAAGATCCCGACATCGAGGTTCTCCGCCGCGAGGTCGGGACCAAACGGGATGACCACAAAGGTGGCGAACGTCCCCATCAGCACCACATACGGGGCAAAGCGGAAGACGGCGTTGTCCGCACCCGCCGGGATCAGATCCTCCTTCTGAATGAACTTGGCACCATCGGCGAGCGGCTGCGCCCATCCAAAACGCCCCCCGGCGAAGTAGGGCCCGATCCGGCTCTGGATGTGAGCGGAGATCTTGAGTTCCCCAAAGATGACCACCAGCGCCACCGGCAGCACCACCAAGATCAGCACCAACACCGTCTTGATGACCAGCTCCAACCAGAAGTTCATGCGGCACTTCCTTCGGAAGTGCCGTTGGGAGTTTCGGCGGAGCCGAAACTCCTCGCTCGCGCAGCAACGTAGGGAGCCCTCATCGATCTACGTCTCCGAGGACGAAGTCGAGGCTGCCCATGATGGCGACCAGGTCGGGAACGAGGGCGCCCTCGAGGATCCAGGAGAGGATCGAGAGGTTGCAGAACGAAGCCGAACGGATCTTGACCCGGTAGGGAATGCGGCCACCCTCCGAGATCAGGTAGAAGCCCATCTCTCCCTTCGGGTTCTCCGTACGAACGTACGCCTGCCCTTTGGGCACTTTGAGCACTCTCGGCACCTTGGCCTGGAGTGGCCCCGGCTTGATGGTGTCGATCGCCTGGCGCACGATGCGGACCGCCTGGCGTATCTCTTCCTTGCGGACGAGGTACCTGGCGTAGGAGTCGCCGGCCTGCTCGGTGATGACGTCGAAGTCGACCTGTTCGTATGGCAGGTAGGGCTCGCCGTCGCGGCGCAGATCGAAGTCGATGCCGGACGCCCGGGCGTTTGGACCCGACAGCCCGAACTCGATGGCCTTTTCGGGTGGAATGACCCCGACCCCGATGGTTCTGGCTCGGATCAATTCGTTCCCGGTGACGAGTTCGTCGAGTTCGTCCATCACCGAATCGACCCGGTCCATCGCCTCCCGGGCGCCCTGGAAGAAGCCGGCCGGCAGATCCTGTGAGACCTTCTTCTGGGCGGAACCACCACCCGCTGCCGGCTTGACACCGCCAACTCGGTTGAAGTTCGGGTGGAAGCGGCCCCCGGTGACACTCTCGATGAGGTCCATCACGTATTCGCGTTCGCGCAGGGCGTACATCAGCGGAGTCGCCGCACCGAGCTCGAGCGGATAGGACGACATGAAGAGCAGATGGGACGAGATCCTGGTCATCTCGGTGAGGATGAGGCGGATCCACTGGGCCCGTTCGGGCACCTCGATCTGCATCAGCTTCTCGACCGAGCGGATCCATGGGATCTCGTTGGCGAACCCGGAAACCCAGTCGATCCGGTTGACCAACGCGGTGATCTGGGCATACGTCCTGACCTCAGTCAGCTTCTCGTACCCCCGGTGCATGTAGCCGATCACCGGCTGAACGCTCATCACTCGCTCGCCCTCGACCTTGGCAACGAGGCGCAGCACCCCGTGGGTCGACGGGTGCTGCGGCCCGATGTTGAGCGTCATACCCTGAGTCTCGAGTTCTACCGAGACCGAAGCATCGGAGAGGTGCATTGCGGCGCGAGCGTCGACGTCGGTCACTCGTCGCCTCCGTTGTCTCCGGCCTCGACGTTGGTCGTCGATGGGCCGCCGGCTTCGGGCATGCTCTCGACATCAACCGTCCCCGGCCACGGCTTGAGCTCGCGGGACAGCAGCGGGTAGGACTTGCGCAGCGGAAAGCCCTGGAACGAGTCGGGCAGATACAGCTTGAGCGGATAGGGGTGGCCGACGAACGTGATGCCGAACATCTCGGCCGCTTCTCGCTCATGCCACTCGGCGCCGGCGAACAACGAAACGATCGAGTCGATGACGGCGTCGTCTTTGGGCACCTCGGTGAAGAAGTGGGCGCCCTTTGCGCTGGTGACCGACGAAAGCCGGCACACCACCTCGTACCGCTCGATCAGTTCATCCGGCTCGCTGACTTGCTCGCCGACGGCCACCTCGGTTGACCAGTCGATGGCGGACAGCCACCCGAAGAACGTGAGCCCGGCTTCGTCGCGGGCCAGCCGCAGAGACTCGACCCAGGCGTCTCTGGCCACGTAGATGCGGATCGTGTCGAACTCGTCGACCCACAACGAGGCACCAACCATTTCGGCCAGTTCCGCGGCGAAGCCAATCTCCTCGAGTTCTGTCTCGTCGGCGTCGGCCTCGACCGAGTCGGCCGCTTCGTCGACCAGGTCGCCGTCAGGCGGGGAGTCGGTCACTCTGGCTCCACTTGTCCGGAATGTCTTCGTTCCTGATCTGCTGCTGCAGCAGCAATATGCCTTGCATCAACGCTTCCGGCCGCGGCGGGCAACCGGGCACGTAGACGTCAACGGGGATGATCTGATCGACACCCTTGGTAACCGAATACGAGTCCCAGTAGGGGCCGCCACAGTTGGCGCAAGAACCCATCGAAATCACGTACTTCGGATCGGGCATCTGGTCGTAGAGACGCCGCACGGCGGGAGCCATCTTGTCGGTGACGGTGCCGGCGACAACCATCAGGTCCGACTGCCGTGGTGAAGCCGGGAGCGGGATGATGCCAAAGCGCATCATGTCGTAGCGGGGGCCTGCCGCGGCCATGACCTCGATGGCGCAGCAGGCAAGACCGAACTGGAAATACCACAAGGAGTAGGTCCGGGACCAGTTGAGCAGCCAGGAAACCGGCTTCAGTCGACCGAACTTGTCGATCACTCCCACCGGACGACCCCTTTGCGGATCGCATACACGAGACCGAGCACGAGAATCCCAATGAAGATCAGCATCTCGACGAGCACGAACCCACCGAGCCCCGCATCGGCGAACGTCTCCAGCTGCGAAGCCCAGGGAAAGATGAACACCGCCTCGACGTCGAAGATCAGGAACAGCAGCGCAAAGATGTAGTAGCGGATGTGCGATTGGCTCCACCCGAACCCGACGGGGTCGATGCCGCACTCATAGGCCTGGGCCTTCATGAGGTTGGGGTTGTTGGGCCGGATCAACTTGGAGACGAAGAGTCCGGCACCGACAATCAGAGCACCAACTCCCGCGAATACCGCGACCGTGATGTAGCCCTCAAAATACGATTCGAGCACCCGTCAAACCCCTCAGCAGGTAGCGGCCTTCCCTGGGGCTCACCCCAGCGTCCGGGGCGAGTATAGGAAGTGCCTTGGAAGCCCCAAAGTCATGCCACGGCATTTGGCCGCACAGAGCAGGAACCACCCTTCGCGGACACCACCGGGGTGTCCGATTGCAGCTGCATCGTGGCGAGTTGTGGACGGCCTCGCAACCGCCGAAACTCTCCTCATGCCATCCATCACGGTTCCCGACTACTCGGGCGGATCGTTGCCGAATCTCGTCGCCGAACTGGAAACCCGGCTCACCGGTTCGGCGGCCTTCGTGCCCTTGCACGCCGATCTCGCCGGCCTGATCCCAGATGCCGAGTCCTACGTGTTGGTGGTCTTCGACGGCCTCGGCGACCAACAACTCTCCCACCCCGCAGCGAAAGCGTTACGAGACTCCCGCGGCGCAGCGATCGACTCACCCTTCCCGGCCACCACCACGGTCAGCCTGGCAACGATCGCCACGGGCCTGCCACCGTCCCAGCACGGCCTGCTCGGGTATCAGTCGTGGATCCCCGAAGTGGCCGCGGTGGTCAACACCATCAAGTGGACGACCCTGTTTGGAGACGCAGTCGCCTACGACACCAGCCAACTGCTGCCGGCTCCGAATCTGTGGGAGCGACTCCGTGCCGCATCCATCGAGGCCATCACCGTCCAGCCCGCCGGGTTCGAGGGATCACCACTCACGAAAGCCCTGTATCGCGGATGCCGCTTCGAAGGCATCACCACGTATGCGCAGTGGGTTGAGGCAACGGCGCAACTGGCCGCCGAGCCCGGCAGACTCGTCGTCGCCTACCTGCCCAATGTGGACTTCGCCGCGCATATCCATGGACAACGGTCCGACGAGTACGCCGAGGCGGTACGCACGGTCGCCTGGGGGTGGGAGCAACTGGTCCTCACGCTGCCGGCCCATGCGGTGGCGGTGGGGACCGCCGACCACGGCCACATCGACTTTCCCAAGGTTCGCCAGACCCGGATTGCAAAATCCGATCATCAGGGCCGGGTCTTCTACGGCGACGGACGGGCCATGCTCGTCCGTGGTGATGGCGAGTCCCTGGCCGCCCGACTCCCGGCGACGTGGGTGCCGATCGCCGACATGGCTCATTGGTGGGGTCCCGGGCCCAACCATCCCGCGTTCGCCGATCGTGCCCCCGACGGCGTCCTCGTCGCCAACGACGACTACCTGCTGCTGCACCGCCGCAGCGACGACCGCATGGTCGGCAACCACGGCGCCCTCACCGACGCCGAACGCCGCATCCCGCTGCTCGTGGCGGGCTGACCCGACGGTCTCGTCACCACCGCGCCGCTCCGGCGGTCATGACTATTCACCTTTTGGACCTCAAGTTTGACCCCATTTCGGGTCGACAACCTGGGTATGGACAGGGTTCCCTGCCGAGAGGCTGCGGAACGGACGAACACTACGAAGGGAGTCGGCCGATGTTTCGGCTGCTCACCAAGGGCAAGAAATCCGAGGAAGGCGCCGCGCTCGTCGAGTTCGCCATCATCCTCCCCCTGCTGATCGTGATGCTGTTTGGCATTCTCGAGGCCTCTTGGGCCTTCGCCCAGCAGAACGACGTGCGCCACGGCACCCGTGAAGCGGCCCGCCTGGCGGCCGTCAACTACGGCGACGTCCAAGCCGTTGCCCAAGAGGCGTGCGCCCGGATGGACATCGTCTACCCGGCCACCACTCCTGAGGTCACAATCACGCCGATCTCAGCCGAAGGCAGCACCGGCGGCCTCGCCCAGATCACGATCTCGAGCACCTACCAGACCATCACCGGCATGCTCGACGGCATCTTCGGAAACCTCGACATCGAATCAACGATCGAATTTCGCATCGAGCAGCCACTGAGCGGTGAAACCGATTGGTGGGTCGATGGTGCGGGAGGGAGCTACACGTGTCCCTGAGGGACCGCCTCCGCCGTGACGAGGAGGGGGCCACCCTCATCCTCGTCGCCCTTTCGCTCGTCATGCTGTTCGGCTTCGCCGCCATCGCCGTTGACGGGGCCATGGCATGGTCGCAGGTTCGTGAGAACCAGGCCGCGGCCGACACCGGAGCCCTTGCCGGCGCCCAGTTCGTTGCGGACAAGCCCGAAGGTCAGGCAATGGACGACGCCGAAACCGAAGTCATTCGGATCACCTACAACACCATCGAACCCGACCTGACGTTCGACGAGTGGGAGACCGCCTGGGCGGCGTGTGTCGACGCCGAGAAGCCCGGCGAATACACCAAGACCAACAGTTCGGATTGCGTGTCGTTCAACGCCGACCTGACCAAGATGCGAGTTCGGCTGCCCGACATCGAAATGCAGACCGCGTTCGCCCAGGTGCTCGGCCATCAGACCATCGCGACGTCGGGCGAGGCCGAAGTCGAACTGATCCCGTCGACCAAGGCAGGCGGGGTGTTGCCCTTTGGCCTCCCGTGGGCCGTCAGCGGCGACATCGAGGTCTGCCTCAAGAGCGGCGCCAACCCCAAGGGGGTTCCGCCGTGCGACGGCCCCGATACGGGGAACTTCGGGTTCCTCGACATCACCCAGTTCGGGAGCGACTCGCTGGGTACCTCGACCACGTGCACCGGCAACACCATCGGCCGCTTGTCGCGCAACGTCGCCCAGGGCGCCGATCACAAGCTGTCGAAGGCGGCCACCGCCGGAGAGACACCATTGGTCGATCGCGACGTGTGCACCAGCGGCGACCACCACCTCGAGCCCTACACCCTGACCACCGAGACCGGCAACAAGACGGGCGTGCTCCAAACCGGCCTCGTCACCGGGTTCCCCGGCGATGGCGTCTCCGGCCGACTGGCGCGGGGCGAGAATCTCCGCAACGTCGGAGGCGCCGGCCTCGACGACACGCCACTGTGGCAGTTCCTCAACACCAACGGACAGAACCTGTGCGGCGGTGTCGCCGACCACGACGCCATGGTCGCCTGCCTCGACACCTGGAGTTCTGACGACGGCCCGATCTTCACCGAGGAACTCCAGGACGCCGTCCGGTGGGCCTGGGTGCCGATCTTCTGGGAGGACGATCTCGGCAACGGGAATACCGACCGTACGATCCGCGACTTCCGCCCGGTCTACCTGCAGACCACGTTGTGGAAGTGCAAGAGCAAGAGCTGCGGCATCGTCTACGACCCGGCAGAAACCGTCGGCGGATCCGGCAACGCCGGAGGCGCCCAGATCGAAGCGCTGACCGCCATCATGATCCCCAGCCTGGCGCTGCCCGAGACCCTGCGCGACGGCGCCAACGGCACCCCCGGCGAGACCGTCTACGTGCTGATCAAGTAGCGGCGATCGCCCCGCCTCAGGCCCATCCGTAGCGGACCACCATCCATCCCGCCACGTAGGCGACACTGTTGATGGCGAAGTGCGCCAGGATCGGAGCGAGCAGGCTGTTGGCTCGCAGCCGGAGCCAGGCGAAGGCGTAGCCGGCGACACCCGTGACGAGCACGGCGCCGACGACGGCGGCGGTGACGGCCAACCCGCCCTCGAGCAGGTCTCCTCCGGGGTTGGTTTCGATACTGTCGAACGTCGGCAGGATATGCCACAGACCGAACAAGACCGACGAGAGGGTCGCCGCCTTCCATACGGCCATGCGTTGCAGGAAGAACCCGAGCAGCACGCCGCGGAACACCACTTCCTCGAAGGCCGCCGTCCCAATCGGGATCCGCACCATCGCCTGGTAGAGCATGTCACCCCACCCCTCACCAACAAAGCGGTCGTCGGCAAAGTACTCCCGCACCGGGGGAAGCACGATCCCGAAGGCCACGACCAGCAGAATCACTCCGGCCGCAACAAGTCCGACCTTGGCGCCCGTGGCGAGGCGGTCGGGGCGCATACCCATCAGATCCCAGGAGAGCCCCGACCAGCGGGCGACCGCGATGAGCACCACACCGACGACGAGATTGGCCGGGATGTAGGCCCAGGCGGCCAGCGCCTCGTTGCCAACCGGGTTGTAGACGATGACGATCGTCAGCGTTGCCAGCATCGCCCACGGTATCCCCGGCGGACGATCGGGAACCTCGAACCTCCAGCGCGATGGCCGCCAGAGGTCGTCAGGAAGCAGCTCGTCCTTATAACGCATCAGCAACCGCATCGACGACCTGCCGGCGGTCGGCCAGGATGCGCTCCTTCAGGTTGCCGGCCCTCCCTTTGCGGATCCAGGTCCGCCACGACTGCCAAATCAGCACCAGCCGTTCGGAGAGCACGATTACGGCAAACAGGTAGATCGGCATCAAGAGCAGGATTGCTCCCACCCCTTCCAATCCGAACAGCTGGTCGGCACCCCAGGCGGTCAATCCCCAGGTGATCCCGAAGAGCAGAATCGCTCCCATCGGGAGGACCGTCGCCTTCACCGCCGGAGCCACTCGCAGCCTGCCGAGAAGCCACAACAGCAGCATCGGGATCCAGTTGACCGCGATGCCGATCAACCCAAACGGCAGCAGCAGCAGAGCGACGAGCAGATTCCACACGACGTGCCAAAGGAACTTCCCGGTTGACGAGTTCTGATAGAGGTCCTCGTCGCTGAGCCCGACCGCTTCGAGAACAGACTCATAGGCCCCCACCGCAGCGACGACCTCGGCCCGGGCCGGTTCGGGGCGTCTGCCGAGGAGGGCGGCAACCCGGTCTCGCTCCGAGATTGGGACCGGCGCACCCGGGTCATCCTGGGTGGTGCGCAGCAACACCTCGGACCCGAACGTCAACGCCCTGGCCTCGGTCCAGTCATCGAAGTTGGGGGCGACCCGGCGAAGTCGCTGCTCGATGTCCGCCGTGAGCGCCCGCACCGCATCGTGGTTCGAGGTGTCGTCGGGTTCGCCGGGCTTAACGAACTGCCCGATGTCGGCGTCGAGGTCGAGCTGCTCGCCCACGTGGATGGAAACCCTGCTGCGCAGCGCCGCCTTGTTCTCGTAGTGGATCCCGGCGGGAGTGATCCTGATGCCCGTCACCCCGTCGCTGCGGGCTCCCATCGCAATTCGTGCGGCACCGGTCTTGACCGGGGCGATCGAAGGGTCGTCCCGGGTCACCCCCTCGGGAAAGATCATGATCTCGTCGCCCTCATGCAACGCCTTGTAGCAAGAGCCAAACATCTGGTCGTTTCCGGACCGGCCTTTGTCGACGGCGCGATGCACCGGAATGCCGCCGACCCACGTCATGATCCAACCGACCACGGGGATCTTCCAGATCTTGTCTCTGGCGACGATCCGCGGCCGGCGCGGCAGCACCGACATCAACAGCAGCGGATCGGCGAACCCCCCGAAGTGATTCGACACACCCACCTCGGGACCGTCGGTCACCTGGCCGGGGGCGAAAAACACCTCGACGTCGCGATAGAGCAGCCACACCAGCCGATAGGCGAGGGTGCGAATGAAGCGGTCCTTGCGACTTTGGGGGGGCGGAGGTGGCGCCGTCATGTGCCGGTCAGCCTAGGAGAATCGTGTGGCCGCCATCGGCGGAGCCATCTTCGGCGTCGGCGCCAGCGCCAGCGCCGGAATCCCGCCCGCCGCAAAGCCATCCGGCCGTCGCCGGAGCCCAGACTGGTCGAGCGCTCCGGCGGCTCGTAGACTGCGCCGACCCGCAAACCCCTTGGAGTGTGAACATGTTGATTCTGGCCATCCTCGTTATCGGCATTGCAGCCGGATGGATCGCCGAGCTGGTCGTCAACCGCGGTCAGAAGGTCAACTGGACCGAGGCGCTGGTCGTCGGCCTGGTTGGTTCGTTCGTCGGCGGTCTGCTCGCCAGCCTCATCGCGGGCGACGGTTTCGACATTCGCATGAGCGGTCTCATCGGCTCCATCGTCGGCGCCATCATCGTGCTGGCCATCTGGCGCCTGATTCGCCGGGGACAGTAAACCTGGCGGCGCAGCTCGAACCCGTCGTGGGATAGTGGCAGTCCATGGACGCCACCCCACCAACGGACGAATCTGAGCTGACCCCCGGCGACAACCCAAACGCTGCGGACGCCACCCCGGGCGCTTCACGTCCTTCGGAAGAAGAGGCGAAGGCGAAGAAGAAGATGCGCGGTATTTGGCTGCGCATCGGCCTCGGCCTCGTTTCGCTGGTCGTCGTCGTCATCGTCTTTGCGTTCCTGCTCCCCAAGATCGCCGACTACCGCGATGCGTGGGAGGCAATCAAATACCTCACGTTGGGGCACGTACTTGGCCTGATCGCGCTCACCATCCTGACCCTGGTCCCGTTCTGGCTGGCCTTCATGGGCGCCTTCCCCACCATCAAGTTCCGCAATGCCGCCGAGATCCACCTAGCCTCGACGGCGGTGGCCAACACCGTCCCGGCCGGCGGCGCCTTTGCCTTCGGTATCCAGATCGCCATGCTGAACTCGTGGAAGGTCAAGGGCGACGCCGTGGCCGCCGGCTTGCTCGTCTACGGCTTCTGGGATCTCTTTTTGCGACTCGCCCTACCGACCGCAGTCGCCTCGCTCGCCGTCATCCGTGGCGATCTCGATACGCGACTTCAGATTGCCGTCGCCGCCGCCGTGGTGGTGATGATCACCCTCGCCATCATCGTCTGGCTCATCTTGCGTTCGGATACGGCAGCCACCGGCATTGGCAGACTGGCCAATCGGATCTGCAAGCGGTTGCCGGAGAACTGGACCTTCGTCCACCGCGATTGGATCGAGGTGTTCCTCGGCTTCCGCCACAAGACGGTTGCTCTCCTCAAGAGTCGAGGCTGGTGGGTTGGCCTATCGATTCTTGCCGGGCACATCGCCACGTTCCTGCTGCTTTGGGCGTCGCTGCGCTTCGTCGGCGTTTCGGGTGCCGACGTGAGTTTCTATCGGGTGCTGCTCGCCTTCGCGTTTGTCCGGCTGTTGATTGCGGTCCCGATCACGCCGGGCGGCGCCGGCGTGGCCGAACTCGGGTTTTCGGCCATCCTGGCGCTCGGCGCCGACCCGACCACCACGGCCGAGATCGTCGCCGGCGTGCTCATCTTCCGCGGCGCCACGTTCCTGGTTCCCATTCCCCTCGGTCTGGGTGCATGGGTGACCTGGCGCCACGGTCTGCGCAAGACCCGCCGCGAGGCGGCGGCTCGACGTGCCCACGGTGGCGATGGCTGACCACCTATTTGCACTACGGCGGTAGTGTGAATAGCCTGGCGGCTGGCACCCGTTGGAGATGTGATGCGTATCCGGTTCCTCATCCTGTCGGTCGCGCTCGCCGTCGCGGCAACCGCCTGCGGCGACTCCGATGACACCCTGACCGTCTACTCAGGCCGCAGCGAAGAGCTGGTCGCCCCCCTGATCGAACTCTTCGAGGAGTCAACCGGGCGTTCCGTTGAAGTGCGCTACGGCGACAGCGCCGAGCTCGCCGCCCAGATCCTTGCCGAGGGCGACAACTCCCCGGCCGACGTGTTCTTCGCCCAAGAACCAGCCTCGCTTGGCGCCGTCGCCCTCGCCGACCTCTTTGTACCGCTCGACGCCGCAACCATCGCCGTCGTCCCCGCCGAGCTCCGCGACCCCAACGGCCTGTGGACCGGCGTCTCGGGACGGGCTCGTTCGGTGGTGTATGACACGACCAAGGTCGACCCCGACGACCTGCCCTCCACCGAGGACGGCTTCGTCGAACCGCAGTGGAAGGGTCGGGTCGCCATTGCTCCCACCAATGGGTCGTTTCTGGCCTTCGTCGCCGCCAAGATCCTTCTCGACGGTGAGGATGCCACCCTCGCCTGGCTCGAAGCGATGAAGGCCAACGAGTCGCCTACCTACTCGGGCAACGCGGTCATCGTCTCCGCAGTGGACGACGGCGAGGTCGACAGCGGCCTGGTCAATCACTACTACCTGTTCAGGCGAATCGACGAAGAAGGCGCCGACTCGGTCGTCGCCGCCAACTACTTCCTGCCGGGCGGCAGCGCGGGCTCCCTGGTCATGCCTGCCGGCGTCGGGGTCTTGGAGTCCACCGACGGCGCGGCTGCGTTCGTGGCCTTTCTGCTCTCCGACGACGCCCAGCGGTATTTTGCCCACGAGACATTTGAGTATCCGCTGGTTGCCGGGGTCGAGGCACATCCCGATCTTCCGGCGCTCGGCTCGCTCAACCCGCCGGACATCGACCTCTCCCTGCTCGCCACCGTCCTCGACCGAGCCACCGATCTGGTTGCGGAGGCCGGACTGCTGTGACCGTCGTCCTCGAGGAAGGACCCGGTCCCGACCGTGCAATCGGGTACCGGGACCGGCCGCCGCCCCGGGCTCGTCGCGGCAGGCGGGCTCCGTGGTGGCTGTGGCTGGCGGCATGGCTGGTGCTGGTTCCGGTTGCGATCCCGATGGCCTTCCTGGGGGCCGATGTCATCGCGTCCAGTTCGACGGCGTGGAACATCCTGTTCAGCACCCGAACCCTGGAACTCATCGTCCGCTCGCTGCTCTTCACGGCTGCGGTTACGGCGACCGCCGCCCTGATCGGCGTTTCCGCGGCCTGGATCACCTTCAGGATCGAATTGTGGGGGCGGCGGGTATGGACCGTCCTTGTGATGCTTCCCCTCGTTGTTCCGTCGTACGTGATCGCTCTGACCCTGATCTCATTCTTCGGAGGCCGCGGCCTGTTCGCCGAATTGACCGGGGTGGGACTGCCGGCCATCTCGGGATTCTGGGGCGCCTGGATGGCGCTGACGTTGTCGACCTACCCCTACGTCTTTCTGATCACCCGGACCGCACTGCGACGGGTCGACCCGGCCTACGAGGAGGCGGCGCGAGGTCTTGGGGCATCGAGTTGGCGGGCGTTCCGTACCGTCGTGCTCCCCCAGCTACGCCCGTCGATCGCGGCAGGGTCTCTGCTGGTCGCCCTCTATACGCTCTCGGACTTCGGTGCGGTCTCTCTGATGCGCTTCGACAGCTTCACCCGAGTCATCTACGCCCAGTACCAAGGCCGGCTGGACCGCACCCCGGCGGCGGTGTTGTCGGTGGTACTCGTCGTGATCGCCCTCATCGTGCTGTGGGCCGAGCAGAAGTCCCGGGGCCGAGCCGCCTACTTCTCACGACGGCCGACCCGGCCGATGCGCCGCATCCAGGTGAGCAAGCGGGCACGACTCGCGGTCTACGCCTTCCTGGGAAGCGTCGTAGCCATCGGCCTGCTGCTGCCCCTGACAACACTGCTGATCTGGTGGCTGCGCGGGGTGGCGCGCGGCGACGTCATCGACATGCGCTGGGGAGCGGTGCTCGGATCACTCAGCGGATCAACCGCGGCAGCGCTGATCGCAATTGCGGCTGCCATCCCCGTGGTCGTACTGACCGTGCGCTACCGCAGCCGTCCCTCGGTGGCACTGGACCGCGCTGTGTACGTGGTCTTCTCGCTCCCCCACATCACGGTGGCGCTCGCCGTCGTGCTGTTCGGTGCGCAGTACCTGGGACCGCTCTATCAGAGCTTCCTCGTGCTGGTAATCGTCTACGCCATCCTCTTCCTCGCCCAGGCGACGGGTTCCGGCGGTGCCGCCCTGCTCCAGGTGAACCCTCATCTCGAAGACGCCGCCCGGGCCTTGGGCCGCGGCCCGATGCGGACAATGCGCGAGATCACCGTGCCGCTCATCTGGCGGGGGTTGCTCGCCGGGGGTGCTCTAGTCTTCCTCACCACCATGAAGGAACTGCCGGCGACGCTGCTATTGCGGCCTACCGGTTTTGATACGCTTGCCGTGCGGATATGGTCGACGGCCAACGAGCTGTTCTATGCCCGTGCCGCCGCACCCGCTCTGCTGCTGGTCGTCGTGTCGGCCGTGCCCACTTATCTGATCCTGAGCCGCCTTCGAGACCCGAGCGCATGACTACCCCACCCGCCATATCCGCCATCCACTGCCATCGCCTCGTCAAGCGCTACAACGACACATTGGCGCTCGACGAGTTCGAGTTGGAGATCACCCGGGGCCAGGTTCTCAGCCTGTTGGGCCCGTCGGGGTGCGGGAAGACCTCGGCGCTGCGGGTCATCGCCGGCTTCGAAGACCCCGACGCCGGCTCGGTCACGATCGGAGCGACCACCGTCGTCTCAGCGTCCGTCAACCTTCCGCCGGAGCGCCGCCGAGTGGGCATGGTGTTCCAGGACTACGCCCTCTTCCCCCACATGACCGTGGCCCGCAACGTCGGGTACGGCCTCGTCGACCGTGACACCGCGTCCCGGGTTGCCGAGGTCCTCGACCTCGTTGGGCTGAGCGATTTCGGTGACCGAATGCCGCATGAGCTTTCCGGCGGCGAACAGCAACGGGTGGCCCTGGCCCGGGCTTTGGCCCCGCGGCCCGAGGTGGTGCTGTTGGACGAGCCGTTCTCCAATCTCGATGCGACGCTGCGCGACCGGATGCGCCGCGACGTCCGCCGCATTCTCAAAGAGGCGGGAGCGACCGCCGTGTTCGTCACCCACGATCAAGAGGAGGCACTGGCAATCGCCGACGTGGTTGCCGTGATGCGTTCCGGCCGGATCCTTCAGGTCGGGTCGCCCCACCAGCTCTACCGCCGCCCCGCAGATCCGTGGGTGGCCGGGTTCATCGGCGAGAGCGAGTTCATCGCCGGCATCGCCGGCATCGGCTCAGTGCAGACCGAGCTCGGGGCCTTCCCTCAGGTCTCAGACCTGCGGGGCGAGGTTCGGGTGATGATCCGCCCCGAGTGGATCCACCCCATCGCCGCGGCCGATGGCCCCGCCAGGATCGTCGAGCAGGAGTTCTACGGCCACGATCAACTCCTTGTCCTCGAGTTCGACGATGGCCGCCGCCTCCAGTCCCGCATCGGTGCCAGCCCCATCTTCACCTCGGGCGACAGGGTCGAGGTCGGTGTCGACGAAGTCGTGGTCTTCCCGGCCTGAGTGCCGCGGTCGCCGCGGCCGGCTGACAGCCGGCCGGCCGCGATCCCCGCCTGCCTCCCCACTAACCTCCAGGTCATGCCGCCGCTTCACTCCAAGGTTGATCCCAACTCGGAGGAGTTCCGCGCCAACCGGGATGCGCTGCGCGCCAAGATCGCCGCCATCGATGCCCTCCAGCAGCAGGCGCTCGACGGCGGCGGCGACAAATACGTCGACCGGCACCGCAAGCGGGGCAAGCTGCTCGTTCGGGAACGGCTGGAGTTGTTGCTCGACCGTGATTCGCCTTTCCTCGAATTGTCGATGCTGTCGGCCGCCGAAACCGAGTTCCACACCGGTGCTTCGAGCGTCCACGGTATCGGAGTGGTTTCGGGGGTCGAGTGTGTCATCTCGGGTCACGACCCGACGGTACGCGGCGGATCATCGAACCCTTACACGCTGGGGAAGTCGCTGCGGTCCCAAGACCTGGCGATGGAGAACCGGCTGCCGCTGATCAACCTCGTCGAATCCGGTGGCGCCGACCTCCCCAACCAACACAAGGTGTTCGTGCCGGGCGGCAAGTGGTTCCGCAACATGACTCAGCTCTCGAAGGCCCGGATCCCGACGATTGCCCTTGTATTCGGCAATTCAACCGCCGGCGGCGCCTACGTGCCGGGAATGGCCGACTACGCCGTCATGGTGAAGGATCGGGCCAAAGTCTTTCTCGGCGGACCGCCGCTGGTCAAGATGGCGACGGGAGAAGAGTCGACCGACGAGGAACTCGGCGGCGCTGAGATGCACAGCCGAACGTCGGGGCTCTCCGACTACCTGGCGCTCGACGAACACGACGCAATCCGCATCGGCCGCCAGATCGTACGCCACCTCAATTGGCGCAAGCTCGGCTACGGGCCGACCGAACCTGCCGATGATCCCCTCTACGACTCCGATGAGATCCTGGGCCTGGTCCCACCCGACCTGAAGAAGCCGATGGACATGCGAGAGGTCTTGGCCAGGGTGCTCGACGGGTCCCGCTTCGACGAGTACAAGCGGGAGTACGGCACGTCGCTGATCACCGGCTGGGGCTCGGTCCACGGTTACGCCTGCGGCATCATCGCCAACCAGCAGGGGGTGCTGTTCTCGGACGAGGCCAACAAGGCAACCGAGTTCATCCAACTGTGCAACGTTTACGACCTGCCGATCATCTTCCTCCACAACGTGACCGGTTACATGGTGGGGGCCAAATACGAGCAGGGCGGCATCATCAAGGATGGGGCCAAGATGATCAACGTGGTCGCCAACTCCACCGTGCCCCACATCTCGATCATCGCCGGAGCCTCGTATGGCGCAGGCAACTACGGCATGTCCGGCCAGGCCTACAACCCGCGTTTCCTGTTCATGTGGCCGTCGGCCAAGGTGTCGGTCATGGGTGGCGAGCAGTTGGCCGGGGTGATGTCGATCGTCAACCGCGCTGCCGCCGAGGCTCGGGGCGAGGTCTTTGATGAGGACCACGACGCCGTGGTGCGCCAGATGATCGAGACCCAGATCCATCGTGAGGAGGAGGCGGTGTTCATGACCGCCAATAACCGTGACGACGGGATCATCGACCCCCGCGACACTCGCACCGTGCTCGGAATGACCCTGTCGGCGGTCCACTCCAACGTCGTCGCCGGCACCAACGAGTGGGGCATTTTCCGGATGTGACCCAGACCCAAGGAACCACAAGACCCATGGAACGCATCGCCAAGATCCTGATCTCCAACCGGGGTGAGATCGCGTGCCGCATCGCCCGCACCTGCCGGGAGTTGGGCATCGCGACGGTGGCGGTGTATTCGGATGCCGATGCGGACGCCCCGTTTGTCCATGCCGCCGACGAGGCGGTGCGCCTCCCTGGGTTCTCGCCAACTGACACCTATCTCCGTCAGGATCTGATCCTCGATGCCGCGGCATTGACCGGCGCCGATGCGATTCACCCCGGCTACGGCTTCCTTGCCGAGAACGCCGAGTTCGCCGCGGCGTGCGCCGCGGCCGGGGTCACGTTCATCGGCCCCACCCCCGAAGCGATTGCGGCGATGGGTTCCAAGATCGAGTCGAAGCGGATCATGAAGGAAGCCGGGGTCCCGATCCTCGAGGGGGTCGATGTCACCACCATGGATGGAGCGACCCTGGCGGCCACCGCCGAGGCCATCGGGTACCCGGTCCTGGTGAAGGCGTCGGCCGGTGGCGGCGGCAAGGGTATGCGGATCGTTGCCGATCCCGCCGATTTGGCGGACGCCGTTGCCGGCGCCAAGCGGGAAGCTGCCGGGGCGTTCGGGGATGAGACGGTGTTCCTGGAGCGCTACTTGGTTGGTGCCCGCCATGTCGAGATCCAGGTGGTCGGCGACACCCACGGCACCATCGTCGACCTGTTCGAGCGGGAGTGCTCGATCCAGCGCCGCCACCAGAAGATCATCGAAGAGGCCCCGTCGCCGGTGATGACGACCGACCTGCGCGAAGCGATGGGCCGCGCCGCGGTCGAGGCGGGCCGGGCCGTGGGGTATGTCGGCGCCGGCACCGTGGAGTTCATGCTGATCGGCGATGAGTTCTTCTTCCTCGAGATGAACACACGCCTCCAGGTGGAGCACCCCGTCACCGAGATGATCACCGGCCTCGACCTGGTGCGGATTCAGATCCTGGTGGCCGAGGGCAGGCCGCTGCCGCGCGACGTCACCGATCCCGAGATCAATGGGCACGCCATTGAGGCACGCCTCTACGCCGAGGATCCGGCGAACGACTTCCTGCCCGTCACCGGTACGCTCCATCGCTTCCGGGTTCCCGATCACGTCAGGGTCGACAGTGGGGTCGGCGACGGAACCGAGATCTCGGTTCACTACGACCCGATGCTCGCCAAGGTCGTCGCCCACGCCCAGACCAGGGAGGAAGCGGCGCTGACCCTTGCCAAGGCACTCGCCGAGGCCGAGATCTACGGGCCGACCACAAACCGCCGACTGCTGGTGCGCATCCTCCAGTCGCCCGAGTTCCTTGCCGGTGAGACCGACACGCAGTTCATCGACCGCATCGATGTGGTGGCCCTTTCCGCGCCGCTCACCGCCGATCATCGCCTCCACGCGCTGGCAGCCACCCTCGCCGGTCAAGAGGCCCGCCGTCAACGCGCCCCGGTGCTGGGCACGATCCCATCGGGATGGCGCAACGCCCCGTCGCAGTTGCAGATCCAGGGATGGGACACCCCACAGGGTCCGGTCGCCGTCGGGTACCTGTTCAGCCGTGATGGCCTGATCGTCCACCTCGACGGCCTACCGGTCGAGACCGTTCTTCACGCCGCGACGCCCGACGAGATAGACATGACGGCGGACGGCATCCGGCGCCGCTACCGGGTGGCGCGAGTCGCCCGCGAGATGTGGGTCAGCAGCCCGCTGGGACACACCGAGCTCACCCAGATAAGCCGCTTCCCCGAACCGGAAGTGGTTGATGCCCCCGGGTCGCTGCTGTCACCGATGCCGGGCAAGGTGGTCCAGATCACCCGCAGGGAGGGCGACACCGTTGCGGCCGGCGACATCGTGGTCGTCATCGAAGCCATGAAGATGGAGCATGCCGTGCGCTCGCCCAGTGACGGCATCGTCACCTCGATTCCGGTTGCGGTCGACCAGCAAGTGGACGCCGACCAAGTTCTCGCCGTGGTCGAGGACCAGGCCGAGTAGCGCTCTGCCGCGCGCTCGGCAAGCGGCGTCCGACCTAACGGGGAATGCCCGCTCGGCAGGGGAGGGCACTATGGCTCAACCCGGCTCGCGGGGCCTGCCTACCGGGGCGGGCGGCAGGGGCGGTTCCCAGTCGGCGTCGACGGTGTCCTCTGCTTCCGGCACGATGGCCGGGGGAAGCAACGGGTCCGGAGGGACATGTCGGCGGCGTGACTCCCAGGCGGCGAGAAGCCAGCCGCCGACACCCCACGTCATGGCGGCCAGAGTCAGCGCCAGGCCGACCAGTGGGATGAAGGTGACCCCGAAGCGCCAGACCGCGGCGCCGAACACAAAGGCCCCGAAGAGCCCGCCGCGGCGCCGCAGCGCCCAGTTTCCGAAGGCGATGAGGGCTGGGATCGGACCAAAGATGAACACCAGCAACGACAGCAGGACGAGCAGCGTCATGACGGCGGCCTTGGCCAGGAACGGCGCCGCCAGCACCACGAGCAGGGTCCCGAGCACCGGGAGGGCCACGGCGGCGACAAAGCCGATGCCAAGAGTCTTCCAGGGCTTCTTCTGGATGACGGCGGCGGCGCGAGGCGTCGTCGAACGGAAGAGCCAGATCGTCAGGATCCCGATGAGGAGGAAGGCGAGGAAGCTCAGCACCGTTGCCAAGGTCAGGTAGAGGTCGACGACAAACGGTGAGCGGGGTTCGAGTCGGGCGAATTGGCCGCCGACCTCGGCACTCACCGAGGTAGTGGCCTCTTGAGTCGAGCGGTAGACCAAGTCGCCGGTGACGTCCGCGCTGGGGCCGATCTCGAGTGACTGCACCCGGATGTCGACATCGTTGCCGACCGCACCGTCGATGACGGCGGTGAACATCCAACCCTGGATGTCTCGGCCGACCGGGCCGTCGTGGAGCAATGTGCCCCCCGCCATG
This sequence comes from uncultured Acidimicrobiia bacterium, assembly GCA_963704825.1. Taxonomy (GTDB): domain Bacteria; phylum Actinomycetota; class Acidimicrobiia; order Spongiisociales; family UBA5794; genus CAVPHV01. Next base: position 401,297 of record CAVPHV010000017.1, on the reverse strand, counting down.
ATGACATCCCGACCGATGGACCCGTTGACGGTGGTCGACAAAGCTCCGACGGCGACGTCGACTCCAACCGAGCCGTCGACGACGACCTCACGCACCGCACCCCGCACCGAGCCTCCAACGGCGCCGGTGTCGGCAACGGTCACCCGGCCGCCGGCGGCGACAAGGACATCGCCCTCGACTCGGCCCGAGATCATCAGGTCGCCGGCAAGACCGATGATGAGGTCCCCGGCGATGACGCCGTCGATCCGGCCCCGATCGGCGCCGACATAAACGTCCTCGTCGATGACGTCGTCTTCCTGGACGATGAAGATCGAGGTGTCGATGACGGCGGCGACCACCCGCGGCACCATCACCCCGAGCACGGCAAGGACGCCGACCGAGAAGAACACGACGCGGGTACGGAGCCGACTCATGTCGGCAGGCTAGATGCCGCCGGCGAGTAGGCGTGGTTCGGCTAGGGGGCTCGGGTGGGGTGGGTGGTGGTGAAGGTGCCGTCGGGGTTGATCCCAATGGTCCATTGCGAGTTGTGAACCAGGGTGTGGTGACGGGTGCAGAGGCAGACGAGGTTCTCGACGTTGGTTTCGCCACCGTGGTGGGTCCATCCGTAGACGTGGTGGATGTCGCACCACTGCGCGGGCCGGTCACATGACGGGAAGATGCACCCGGCGTCGCGGATCCGCACCGCCCGGGTTTGGGCCGGCGTGGCGAGGCGGGTCTTGCGGCCCATATCCAACATGACCGACTCTCCGGCCATCACCACTCGACGGAGCGTGGCGCCACACCCGATCCGTTCCAGCGTGGCTTGGGTGACCGGCCCGATCCCTTCGACGTCGCAGCGGGCCCGGGCGAGTTCGGGGGTGTCACCGTTCAAGGTGGCGATGTCGATGATGGTGTCGAGGTTTGGTGGGTTGCCACCGGGTTCGGCACCCTGGTGATACCAATGCGCCAGGTCCGCAACGGCGTCACCACGCCGCTCCGAGAGGGAACGTACCCCGTCGGGGGCATCCTTCGGGTCGGGGGGTGCCAGATGGTCCAACACGTTCAACAGTTCAGCGCCGGCGACGGGTTCGAGGTCGAAATTCCCCGCCACCCGGCCATCCATCGTCACCGACGCATGCAACCGGTTGCGGGGTTGGTGCTCGTCGTGGGTGTCACCGGCGAGGTAGTCATCGGCGATCGCCGCCCACCGCCGCGCCAACACCGTGAACTCCTTGACCGACAGCGACTCGGCGTGTTCAGCCAGCACCTGTTCATGATCAGGTAGCACGGTGCGGCGCCGATCCGACATCACCCCCGCCAACGCCCTCACATGCGCCGTCGTGGTCTCCCCGCCCGCCAACGCGTCGCCCAACAACGGGGCGTCGTCGACGATCCTGGCGGTCTTGACCAACCGCCGCGCCTCCGACGCCCCAACCGGGGCCCGATGCGTCAGCCACGCCACCGCAGACAGGGACCCGTCGGCCTCCCACGCCCGCATCCGCCGCCACTGGGCCATGGTCCTGACGATCTCCGCGTCGAGGCGTTCCTGCGCTTTGAGCATCCCCACCAACTCTTCGGAGAGGGCGTCGCCGGTCCAACCGGACCGATCCACCCCCGCCAGGGCCTTGAGGTCCTCTTTGAGGCGCACCATTGGATCACCCGAAACGGTAGCCGCCTGTGTGTCATCTATATCGAACATACGTTCGACACTATCACCACCTAGTGACACAAACCCGCCCCAACTGGACACAACCACGCCTACTTGAAGGAACCCTGCCAAGCGACAATCCACCGGCACCACGGGCCCGTCCATCACTAGCCTGCTGGCGTGGATCTCCTCGCAGAATTCTTCCGCCACAACGCCATGATGAATGGGCGACTCATCGAGGTGTGCGAACAGCTATCGCCGAAGCACCTCGACGCCACGGTCGTCGGTACCTACGGGACCATCGGCGCCACGCTGGTCCACATCGCCAACGCCCAGGTCGGGTATGCGGCGCGACTCCTCGACACCGAGCGGCCCGAACCGCTCACCGAGGACCCATTTCCGGGGTTCGAAGCTCTCGCTGAACGGATGGCGCAGGGCGACGCCCAACTCCTCGAGGCGGCGACAGGTTCCTTCCAAGAACGCGACGTCCACGTCAGCGGTGACGACCCGGTGGGTACCTGGAGCATGCCGGTATCGCTGTTCCTGGTGCAGGCCATCAATCACGGTACCGAGCACCGCTCCCAGGTGGCGACGATCCTGACCCAACTCGGGGTCGAGCCGCCCGACATGGATGGTTGGGCCTACTTCGACGCCAACGGGCAACTCATCCCGGTCTAGCCCAACGCCCCACCGTTAGAACGGCAGCGGCAGGGCATTCTTGACCACGTCGAGTAGGGGCCAGGGGATGAGCCCAAAAACGACGGTGATGGCGGCGGCGATGCCCAACACCGTGGCGGCCGCGGTACTGGGCTCGGGCTGCGCGGTAGCGGTACCGGGGGCTTCGGCGACGACCGGCTCCTGGAAGTACATCAGCACGATCACCCGCAGATAGAAGTAGAGCCCGGCAACAGCGGCTACCAGTGCGAAGATCGCCAGCCATTCGTAGCCGGCGTCGATGGCCGCACCGAACACGCCGACCTTGGCGACGAAGCCGGCCGTAAGCGGGATACCCCCCATCGCCAGCATGAACAGCGCCAGCATCGCGGCCAGCGACGGCGCCCGTGACGCCAGACCGCGCAAGTCTTCGAATGGTGTTGGACCGCCCTGGGGGCCACTCAGCACGGCGGCCACGGTGAACGCACCGACCAACTGCACGGCATACGTCGCCACGTAGAACCACATCGCCGGCACCCCGTCGACCCCGGCCACCAGGCCGGTGAGGATGAACCCGGCATGGGCCACCCCGGAGTACGCCAGCATCCGCTTCAGGTCGGTCTGGGCGATGGCAAAGCCAATACCGATCGCAACCGAGATCGCCGCGACCAGCGCCAGCGCCGGCGCCCAATCCGGCTGCATCCCATGCAGGCCACCGACCAGGATCCGCGCCAGGGCGGCGAACCCGGCGACCTTGACCCCGGCCGACATCAGCGGCACCGCGCCGCCGGGAGCACCCTGGTACACATCCGGCGCCCACTGGTGGAAGGGAGCCGCCGACACCTTGAAGCCGAGACCGACGATCACGAGGCCGATACCGGCGAGCAGGATGCCGTTGCTGGTGAGCACGTTGGTGGCAAGGAACTCGTTGATCCCTCCATTGCCGTACAGCGACGTCGAACCGGTGGCGGCGAAGATCAGGGCAACGCCGTACAGGAACAACGCCGAGGCAAACGACCCGAGCAGGAAGTATTTCGTCGCTGCCTCATCCGACCGCAGGTAATTTCGGGTGAAGCCGGCGATGACGTAGAGGGCGATCGAAGCGGTTTCGAGACCCATGAACAGCAGGATGAGGTTGGCCGACATCGTCATCATGTGCAGCCCGGCGACCGCCAGCAGCGCAAGCGCGGTGAACTCGGCACCACGTGACCCCAAACCGGCGATGAGTTGCCATGCCGCCAAGAATGCCAGAGCCGCCACGCCGAAAATGACCAAGCCGCCGAAGGCCGAGAAGTAGTCCATCACGACCATCGGTAGCCGGGTGACACCGGGTATGTCCATGGAGAAGAAGAGCTGCGAAGACCCTTCGGCGACCAGGTCGTCGACCTTCAGCCACTGCAGCCACGAGAAGGCTGCGGCCCCGATCAGCGAGACGGCGGCCAGTCCGGCCCACGCCTTGCGACCCGCCGTGAGCGTCACCTCGGCCATCAGCACCAAGACCGCGCCGAGCAGGAGAATCACTTCTGGGGCGATCGGAAGGAACGACGTGTTACTCATCGTGGAGCTCCCCTCCGGACTCCGCTACCTGTTCGACCTCATCAAAGGTGCCGAACTCGGGCACCTCGTAGTCGGTGGTGGCTTCGATTCGCTCGAGGATGACGTCGACCGAAGGCTCGATGCGGTCGAGCACCGGTTTGGGGTAGACACCGAGGAAGACGATCAGGGCCACCAGCGGAACGAGGATCAGTATCTCCCGCCCGCTGAGGTCGACCAGGTTCTCGTTTTCGGGTTTGGTCAGCGGACCGGTAAACATCCGCTCGTACGCCCACAGCAGGTAGACGGCGGCGAGCACCACTCCGAAGGCGGCGATGATGGCGTACACCGGCAGGCTCAGGTAACTGCCCAGCAGCACCTCGAACTCACCGATGAACCCGGCCAACCCGGGCAGCCCGATGGAGGCAAAGGCCACGAACAGGAAGGCCCCGGCGTAGAGCGGCATGACTCTGGCCAGCCCGCCGTAATCGGAGATGAGCCGGGTGTGGCGCCGGTCGTAGATCATGCCGATCAGCAAGAACAGCGCACCGGTGATGAGACCGTGGTTGACCATCTGGATCACGCCACCTTGGAGACCCTGGGCGGTGAGGGCAAAGATGCCGAGCACGATGAAGCCGAGGTGACTCACCGAGGAGTACGCCACCAGGCGCTTCACGTCCGGCTGGACGATGGCGACCAGGGCGCCGTAGATGATGCCGATCACGGCGAGGCCGGCCAGCCATGGCGCCAGACGCACCGCAGCGTCGGGGAAAAGGGTCAGGTTGAAGCGAATGAAGCCGTAGGTGCCGAGCTTCAGCAGCACGCCGGCGAGCAGCACCGACCCTGCCGTCGGCGCCTCGGTGTGGGCGTCGGGCAGCCAGGTGTGGAACGGGAACAGCGGCACCTTGACGGCAAAGGCTGCGGCGAAGGCCAGGAACAGCCAGAACTGGGTCTGGGACGAGAGGTCGAGAGTGAGCAGTCTGCCGAGGTCGAAGGTGATCCCTCCCAATTGATCCTTGCCGATGATGGCGAGCGCGATGATGCCGCCGAGCAGGAAGGCCGAACCCAGCGCCGTGTACAGGAAGAACTTGATGGCGGCGTAGACCCGGTTGCCACTCCCCCAGATCCCGATCAGCAGGAACATCGGCACCAGCGTGATCTCGAAGAACGCAAAGAACAGCAGCAGGTCGAGGGCCACGAAGGCACCGAGCAACCCCGTCTCGAGAATCAGCATGGCAATCAGGTAGGTCTTGACCCGGTCGGTGATCGACACCGAAGCGAGCAGCGACAGCGGGAACAAGAGCGCGGTGAGCGCCAGCAGGAACAGCGAGATGCCGTCGACGCCGACATTCCACCCCGCATCCCACGACTCGAACCAGATAAGGCGCTGGGTGAACTGGAACGCGGCGTCGGCGGTGGCGAACTCCCAGATCAGGTAGCCGACCAGGGCAAGCGGCAACGTGCTGATCCCAACGGCGACGGGCAACAGCAGGTCGCGGCGGTGCGACGGGATCAGCCCGATGACCAGCGCCCCGGCGGCGGGCAACAGAACCAATGTGGCGAGAATCGGGAAACCCATTAGAAGGCCCCCCTCGCCAGCAGCCAGATCAGCAAGCCGACGGCTCCCAACAGGATCCCGGCGGCGTAGCTGCGGACCAAGCCGGTCTGCAGCGGCCGGAGCCGTTCCGAAGCGCCCTTGATGCCGCGGCCGGCACCGTTCACCGCGCCGTCGATGACCTTGGTGTCCACATCGAACGCAGCAACCTCGGCCACCTTCTTGCCGGGCAACACGATGGTCTTGCCGTAGAAGTCGTCGACATAGAAGCCGTTCTCGAGCCGATCCCAGGCAACCCCGGTCTCGGCGGGAACCTCACCGCGTAGATACCGCAAGTAGGCCCACACCGCACCAACCACCACGACCGCCAGCACCACCAGAGCCAGCAGCGTGATCTCGGCCAACGACCCTTCGCCGGGCAGGATGACAGCGAACTGTTCGAAGGCGGGCTCGAGGAAGTGCTCCAAGCTGAGCCGGAACGGGGTGTTGATCAGACCGCCGACAACGGTGAGGCCGGCGAGTGCCACCAACGGGACCACCATCGTGACGGGCGACTCGTGAGGATCTTCGCCCTCGGCCCAACGCTGCTTTCCCCAGAAGGTCAGGAACATCATCCGGCTCATGTAGAAGGCGGTGAGCCCGGCCGTGATCAGGCCGATCACCCACAGCGCCAGGAAGCCGCCGCCCTTTTCGAAGGTGAACGCCAGGATCTCGTCCTTGGACCAGAACCCGGCGAACGGAGGGATGCCGATGATGGCGAGCCAGGCAATCACCATTGTGATGAACGTCCACGGCATCGCCTTGCGCAGCCCGCCCATCTTCTCCATGTTCTGCTCGCCGCGCATGGCGTGGATCACCGAGCCGGCACCCATGAACAACAGTGCCTTGAAGAAAGCGTGGGTCATCAGGTGGAAGACTCCGGCCACGTAGGCCCCGGCGCCGACGCCCATGAACATGTAGCCGAGCTGGCTGATCGTCGAGTAGGCGAGGACCCGCTTGATGTCCTTCTGGCCGATGGCGATGACTGCGGCGAACACCGCGGTGAGGGCGCCAACGGTGGCGACCGTGCCCGCTGAGAACGGCGCCAGCTGGAACAGGGCTCCGGAGCGAGCAACGAGATAGACCCCTGCGGTCACCATGGTCGCGGCGTGGATGAGGGCCGATACCGGGGTGGGGCCCTCCATCGCGTCGGGCAGCCACACATAGAGTGGCAACTGAGCCGACTTGCCCGCGGCGCCGACCAGCAACAGCAGGGTGATGGCGGTGGCGGTCCCTTCGGTGAGCAGGATCGGCGCCTCGGCGAACACGGTGACATAGGACAGGGTGCCGAAGGTGGCGAACATGAGCATCATCGCGATGATGAATCCGAAATCGCCGATCCGGTTGACCACAAACGCCTTCTTGCCGGCGGCCGCCGCCGACGGCTTCTCGAACCAGAACGAGATCAGAAGGTAGGAGCAGAGCCCGACCAACTCCCACCCGAGGAACAGGAAGCCGTAGTTGTCGGCTAGGACCAGCACCAGCATCGAGGCGGCAAACAGGTTGAGGTAGGCGAAATAGCGACCGTACCCGGGGTCGCCGTGCATGTAGCCGATCGAGTAGACGTGGATCAGGGCACCGACCCCGGTGACAATCAGCACCATCGTCGCCGAGAGCGGATCCCACAGAATGCTGGCATTGACGCCCGAGTCCGGGAATCCACTCGAACAATCCGACCGTCTCCGGATGCTGGCGACCCGTCGACGAACCCGGAAGTCGCCGCCACGCCAACCACGAAGGCAGCACCCATCGTTGCGCTGGCGATCCAGCCGGGCCAGGGTTCACGGATCCGTTTGCCGAACAGCAGCAGGAAGGCGGCCCCGGCGAGGGGGAGGGCGATGACGAGCCAGATCGCGGACACCATGGCTACCCCTTCAGCTCCGCGAGATCGTCGACATCGGCTGAGCTCCGATAGCGGAACACGGCAACGATGATGGCCAGGCCGACGGTCACCTCAGCCGCGGCGACCACCATGACGAAGAGGACCGCGAGCTGGCCTTCGAGCAGGCCCAACTCCCGCCCGGCGGCGACAAAGGTGAGGTTGACCGAGTTCAGCATCAGCTCGATCGACATGAACATGACCAGCGCGTTGCGTCGCACCAGCAGCCCGATGGCGCCAATGGCGAAAAGCCCCGCAGCAAGGAGCATGTACCAGCCTGCGGTGACTTCCATCAGCTCTCCTCCCCTGCTGATGGCGCATCGTCCGTCGACGCGGCCGGCGAATCCTCAGGCGGTGCAGAGGCGTCTTCGGGCTGAGGCTCCGCCGCATCCTCTTCGTCCACTGTGACGGCTGCAACGACCGGCCGAGGCTCCGAGATCTCAAATCGGGCCAGCGCCACGGTCCCGACCGCGGCGATGGTCAGCAACAGCACGGTGGCCTCGAAGGGCAGCAGCCAGTTGCCGAATAGCTCATCTGACACGTTCTCGATGGTGCCGAGCGCCTCGCCGGCGAACAGTGACTGCCCGGTGACCCAGACTCCCTGGGCGCCCAGCGCCACCAGAATGAAGAGCCCGACACCAAGCACGATCGCGATGGGACGCTGGAACGGAATCGTCTCCGTGGGATCGAACGATTTGTCGACGCCGATGAACATGATCACAAACAGGAACAGCGTCATCACCGCCCCGGCATAGATCAGCACCTGGACGGCAGCGATGAACGGTGCTTCGTTGAGGATGTAGAACACCGCCATCGAGCACATCGTCATCAGCAAACCCATTGCCGAGTAAACCGGGTTGCGCGCCAAAACGAGGACAAACGCCCCGGCCAGGGCCGCTATGGCGAAGATGACGAATACGACGAGTTCGGCGTTCACGAAGACTCTTCCTCCGTGACCGCTTCCGGCCCGGCTTCGGGTCCGTCTGCTGCGGCCTCTTTCGCCGCATCCGCAACGGCCGGCGGTTCCTCAGACGTGGCTTGGGGAGTCGCATCGGGCTTCTCGGGATCAAGCAGCACCGGTTCGTGATCTCCGCTCTGGCCCCGCTCGGGTGGTCGGAGCCCTGCGGTGGCCGACGCGGTCCAGGCCACCACGCCTTCGTAGGCGGCCCGGCCCGACGGTGCGGTCGCCCGCATCCAGCCGTCACCGAGCTTCAACTCACCGATGTCGATCAACGGACCGTCCGGTTGGGGATGGCGTGGTGTCCCGTCGACGTCGACCAGCAGTTCGTCCTTGGTGTAGATGGCGTCGTCGCGGTCGGTGACGCTCATCTCGAAGAGGTGGGTCATCGTGATCGCCTCGGTCGGGCAAGCCTCGACGCACAGGCCGCAGAAGATGCAGCGCAACATGTTGATCTCGTAGACGAAGCCGAAGCGCTCGCCCGGGCTGACCGGATTGTCCGGCGGATTGTCGGCCCCCCGCACATAGATACAGCGGGCCGGACACACCCCGGCGCACAGCTCGCAACCAATGCACTTCTCCATGCCGTCGGAGTACCGATTGAGCACGTGGCGGCCGTGGAAGCGCTGCGGTTTGGTGCGCATCTCTTTGGGGTACTGAATCGTCACCCGTGGTTTGAACATCTGGCGGAACGTCGTGGCAAACCCTGAGAAGGGCCCCAGCATGTCGGAGAACCAGCCCATCGCTATCCCCTCACGACCACGGCAGGCCAAATCGGCGTACACCGATGGCCAGCGTCGACAACACAATCCAAATCAGCGACAGCGGGATCATCCGCTTCCACCCGAAGGCCATCAGCTGGTCGTATCGCATCCGAGGCAGCGAAGCCCGAATCCACACGAACACAAACACGAGGCCGAGCGTCTTGAAGAAGAACCAGAAGATCGGGAAGATCCACGAGATGGCCGCCGGGGTGCCGAAGTCGGGGCCCGCCCAGCCGCCCAGGAAGATCGTCACCGTCAGCGCCGAGATGTTGAAGATGTTGATGTACTCGGCGAGGAAGAACAACGCGAAGCGGAAGCCGCTGTACTCGGTGTGATACCCACCGACGATCTCTGACTCGGCTTCGACCAAGTCGAATGGAGCCCGGTTGGTTTCGGCGACGCCGGCGACGAAGAACACCACAAACGACGGGATCAACACGACGTTCCACACGCCGAGGAAGCCGAGCCAATCACCCGCCTGGGATTCCACGATGCCCGACATCGACGTGGTGCCGGTGAAGATGATGACGGGAACCAGCGCCAGCCCCATTGCAGCTTCATACGAGATCATCTGGGCCGAGGCCCGGACCGAACCGAGCAACGGGTACTTGGAACCCGACGACCACCCGGCGAGCACGACGGCGTACACCGCCAGCGACGACAGGGCGAGCACGTAGAGCACCGCGATGTTGAGGTCGGTGCCCTGCAAGGTGATCAGCCGGTCACCGATGTAGAACGGGCGCCCAATCGGGACGACGAGGAAGATCAGCAACGCCGGGACCAGCGCCGCGATCGGGGCGATGATGTAGAGCGGGAAATCGACCTTGCGCGGCGTCATCGACTCCTTGAACAACAGCTTGGTACCGTCGGCCACGGTCTGCAGGATGCCAAAGGGCCCGGCCCGGCTGGGGCCGATCCGGTTCTGCATGTCGGCGACGATCTTGCGCTCGATCCACACGAGCATGATCACCGTCACCAGGAGCATGATGAAGATGGCGACCACCTTGATCGCTGCCTCGAGGAAGATCTCCCAACCGCTCAACATCAGGCCCCGCCCTCCGTTCGCAACGGAGTGATCTTGACTGCATCGGAGATACCGAGGTCGGCCGTGGCCGGAAGGTTGAACGGCACGTACACCGCGCCGACCGCCAGCGTTGGGTCGATCCCGACCTCGAGCGTCACCGTGCCTTCATCACCGGAAACCTCGGCACGCTGACCGGGACCGACGGCGAGCGAACCGGCGTCGCGGGGATGCAAATACACCCGGGCATCCGGCATGAGGCCGGCAATCGCCGGGCTCATGCGGGTCATCATCCCGTCGTCGTAGAGCACTCGGCCGAGGTGCAGCGTCAAGCGGCTGGTCGACGCCCGCAGCCCGGCATCAACCGGCTCGTACGCCAACACCTGCTCACCCTCCGCGAGCGGCACGACCAGTCCTTCGCGACCCTCGCCCCAGTCGAGCAGATCCCAGGTGACCCCCCGGTAGGCAGGGGCGACCGCGGCGATCTCCTTGGAGAGTGTCTCAGCCGACAACGCCCCGAGTGCGCCGCCCATGCGGCGGGCGAGGTCTTCGAGCACCGACCAGACGGGGCGAGCCTGCCCGGGGCGAGGGGTGAGGCGGTTGACCTTCTGCACCCTCCCCTCGAGGTTGGTCACGGTGCCCTCCACCTCAGCGAACCCCGCGACGGGCAACACCACGTCGGCGAGACGGGACGAATGGCTGAGGAAGAGATCGAAGGCGACGACAAACTCGGCGGCTTCCAGCGCGGCCCGAGCCAGTCGGGGCCGAGGGAAGTCACGGACGGGATCGACACCGAGCATGACCAGTGCCTTGAGTTCGCCGGCGGCGAGCGCCTCGAGGATGCCGGCTGCGTCGTAGCCGATTCCCTCCGGGATCGGTCCCCAGCGGTCTTCGAGAGCGGTGCGGCCGGCGGTGTTGGTGGTGGGTACCCGACCCGGCAGCAGGGTGGGCGCCATTCCCATGTCGATGGCGCCGAACACGTTGCCGCGCCGCACCACCGGCAGCACGGTGGCGTCGGGAAGGGTTCCGGCGAAGGCGGCGACCGCCTCGGCCAGGCGGGGATCCTCGGTGAGCCCGGTGCGTCCACAGAGGACAACCACCGGCCCATCCTCGAGCAGTTGGCGAGCGGCATGGAAGTCACCATCACCAACCGCTCCCGCGGCCAACTTGCGCAGAATGTCGGGGCCCTCTCCGGGCTTGTAGGTGATCTTGTGAGCCGCAACATCGTCGAGACCCGTCGCCCGGGGATGCACCACGATCAGGTTGGCGCCCAGCGCCGTCGCCGCTCGTCGCACCCGCAGATACAGCACCGGCAACTCCTCCTTGAGGTCGCCGGCCCACAGCAGAACGGTCCGAGCCTTCTCCAAGTCATCGACGGTGGCCCGCGGGCTGATCCCGGCCATCAGTTCGTGGTCGAGTCCGTCGTCGAGTTGGGCGTCGAGGTGCGGGGTGACGATCTCGGTCCTGAGGAACTTCTGGAACGCAAAGACCTCTTCATTGGTGTTGCGGGCGCCGCCGAGACCGGCGATCTCGGTCCCGATCAACGCACTGAGTTGCTCGGAGACCAGTTCGAGCGCCTCACCCCACGACGCGGCGCGGAATCCGTCACCGTCGCGAATCAACGGTTCGGTGACCCGTTCCGCGGACTGGAGGTACTGGAAGGCGAATCGATCTTTGTCCGATAGCCAGCTCTGGTTGGTTGCGTCGTTGTCGACGCCGTTGATCCTCACGATCTCGTTCTGGCTCGACTGCACCGAGACCTTCGATCCAAACGAATCGACCGGCGAGACGCTCTCAACCGCCTCGAGGTCCCAGGGGCGGGCCCGGAAGCGGTACGGCTTGGCAGTCAGCGCCCCAACCGGGCAGATCTGCACCGTGTTGCCCGAGAAGTAGGACACAAACGGCTCGCCGGGAAACGTGATCACCTGGGTGTAGCTGCCGCGGTCTTTGAATTCGATCAAAGGGTCGCCGGAGATCTCGTCGCTGAAACGCGTGCATCGAGCGCACAGGATGCAGCGCTCCCGATCGAGCAGCACGAGATCCGAGATTTCGATGGGTTTTTGGTAGTGGCGCTTCTCCTCGACGAACCGGCTCTCGCCCGGCCCGTACGCCACGGTCTGGTCCTGGAGGGGGCATTCGCCGCCGCGGTCACAAACCGGGCAATCGAGCGGGTGGTTGATGAGGAGGAACTCGAGGATGCCTTCTTGAGCCTTCTGCACGACCTCGGACTCGGTGTCGACCGCCATACCGTCGGCGACTGGCGTCGTGCACGACGTGGTGAGCATCTTGCCCCGTGGGGTGTCGATTTCGACCAGGCACATCCGGCACATCCCAACCGGCTTCATCCTGGGGTGCCAGCAGAAGCGCGGGATGTACGTGCCGCCGGCCTGCGCCGCGGCAATCACCAGTTGGCCGGCGGGAACCTCACGGGCAACGCCGTCGATCGTGATCGTCACCGCTTCGGGCTGCTCAGCCAACCGGCACCCCTTCCTCGTCGGCGAGCTCGGCGCTCGCGGCCGCCATCGACTCCACCTCATCGCGGAAGTAGGTCATGATCGACCGAATGGGCGACACCGCGGATGGACCAAGAGGGCAGATCGTCGTCTGCGCCGGCGGCCACCGCAATCCCGGGCTGATGTTGTCGGAAACGTCGAGGAGGAGGTCGAGGTCCGCCGGGCGGCCGTGGCCGTTGAGAATTCGCCACAGGATCTGCTCCATCCAAGTGGTGCCTTCGCGGCACGGGGTGCACTGGCCACACGACTCGTGGGCGAAGAAGCGCACGATCCGGTGCGCCGCAGCCACGACGTTGGTGGTTTCGTCCATGACAATGACGGCGCCCGATCCAAGCATGGAACCGTTCTTGCCCACGTCGTCGATGGTCAGCGGCGTGTCGAGGTGCAGGTCGGGAACAAACCAGGGAGCCGAAGCCCCGCCCGGAATCCAGCACTTCAGCTCGTTGCCATCGCGGATGCCACCGCAGATATCGAAGATGAGGTCTTGCCACGTCATCCCCATCACCAGCTCGTAGTTGCCCGGCTTGTTGATGTGTCCCGACATTGAGAACATCCGCGTCCCTGCCGAGGTAGCCGGCCCGATGGCGGCGTAGGCCGGGCCACCGTTGGCCACGATCCAGGGGATGTCGGACAGTGTTTCGACGTTGTTGACGATGGTCGGACGGGCGTAGAGGCCCTCAACGGCAGGGAAGGGTGGCTTGATGCGAGGTTCGCCACGGCGGCCTTCGAGCGAATTGAGCAGTGCCGTCTCCTCTCCGCAGATGTACGCGCCGGCGCCGAGGTGAACCGTGATCTCCAGATCAAACCCGCTGCCGAGAATGTTGGTGCCGAGGAAGCCGGCTTCGTAGGCCTCGTCGATGGCCCGCTGCACCCGGCGGGCGGGCTTCGGGTACTCACCACGGATGTAGATGAAGGCGTGGTGGACCTCGAGGGCAAAAGCGGAGAGGATGATGCCCTCGACCAATTGGTGCGGGTCACGTTCGAGCAACTGGCGGTCCTTGAAGGTACCCGGCTCGGACTCGTCGCCGTTGATCACCAGATAGCGGGGCTTGGTCGGCGGGAGAAAGCCCCACTTGATCCCGGTCGGGAAGTTGGCGCCGCCGCGACCGCGGATATTGGACGCCTTGACCGTCTCCTTGACCTCGTCGGGCGTCATCGTGCCCAGAGCCTTCTCGAGCGCCACGTAGCCGCCGGTCCCGCGATAGCGCCCGAGGGTGTTCGAGTCTGTGGGGTACTCGTCCATTCGGGTGGTGAGGATGCGGGTGGTCATCGCGCCTCCTCCGCCGTGCCGTATGGGTCGAACGCCGGCGCGGCGAGCACCGCTCCTTCTGGCTCGATAGGTCCCCACTCGAAGGATCGGCGGCCGCCGAAGAGCTGCTGCAGTTCGTCGCCACCGACCACGCCAGGCTTGCTGTCGCGCAGCCAGCGGCACAACTCCGCACCCTTCTCCGGGGTAACGCCTTCGATCAATTCGTAGTTGACCTGAACCGCCGGGGCCCCACCGCAGGCACCGATGCATTCGACATGCTCGACCGAGAACATGCCGTCCTCGCCGGTCTCGCCATCGGGGACGGCGCTCTCTGCCTCGACCGCAGCCAGCACGTCGTCGGCGCCGAGCAGGAAGCACGAGATCGAACTGCACACCGAGATGAGATAGCGGCCGACGCCGTTGCGCCTATACATCGTGTAGAAGCTCGCCACCGATTGCACCTGTGCCGCGGTCAGGCCGGTCATCTCTGCGACTTCACGCATCACAGCGTCGGTGACGGAGCCGTGTTCGAGCGAGCCCACGTACAGCAACGGCATCACGGCCGAGCGCGAGTCGGGATACAGCTCGAGCAGACGCTTGGCCCGTTCCTGGTTCGGTCCGCTCCACGGCGCGGTGGGATGTGTCATCGGTCGACGTCCCCCAACACCGGGTCGACGCTGGCAAGCGTGGCGATGATGTCGGCCACCAGCGAATCGGTCATCATCGCCGGCAGCGCTTGGACATGGTTGAAGGAAGGCGCCCGGGCGTGGACCCGCCACGGCCGGGTACCCCCGGTCGAGACGATGTACATGCCGAGCTCGCCACGCGGCGACTCGACGGCGCGGTAGACGTCGCCGGCCGGCACCTTGAACCCTGAGGTGAAGATCTTGAAGTGGTGGATGAGCGCTTCCATCGACTCATCGATCCGCTTGCGGGGCGGCGGAGTGACCTTGCGGTCCTCGGTGCGGTAGTCACCAGCCGGCATCGTCTCGAGTACCTGACGCACGATGCGCAACGACTGACGCATTTCCTCCATCCGGACGAGATAGCGGTCGTAGGTGTCACCGGTCTTGCCGACCGGTACATCGAACTCGTACTGCTCGATGCCGCTGTAAGGGAAGATCTTGCGCAGATCGACTGCGATCCCCGACGCCCGAGCAATCGGCCCGGTGACGCCGTACGCCTTGCATTCCTCCATGGTGAGCACACCGATGCCCTGGGTACGGTCCAGGAAGATCGGGTTCGCGGCGATCAGTTCGTCGTACTCCTCCATGGCCTTCGGGATGACCGCGAGGATCTCTTCGACGTCGTCCTCCCAGCCGTCGGGCAGGTCGGCGGCGACGCCGCCGGGTCGGATGTAGTTGTGGTTCATCCGCAGTCCGGTTGTCTTCTCGAAGAAGGCAAGCAGCAACTCACGCTCCCGCC
The DNA here is from genome assembly GCA_963704825.1 of uncultured Acidimicrobiia bacterium. Classification (GTDB taxonomy): domain Bacteria; phylum Actinomycetota; class Acidimicrobiia; order Spongiisociales; family UBA5794; genus CAVPHV01. Next base: position 386,080 of record CAVPHV010000017.1, on the reverse strand, counting down.
AGCCATACAGCATGAGCGAAAGGGCCCCGATGTCCATGCCCTGGGTCGACAGCCAGATCAGGTGGCTCGAAATCCGGTTCAGCTCGGTCATCAGGATCCGGATTGCCTGACCCCGAGCCGGGATATCGACGCCGAGCAGGTCCTCGGCCGCCATGGAGAATGCCAACTCGTTGAAGAACGGCGACAGGTAGTCCATCCGGGTCACGTTGGTCGGACCTTGGAGCCAGGTGAGGGTCTCAGCCGTCTTCTCCATCCCGGTGTGGAGGTAGCCGATGATCGGCTTGACCCGGCAGATAGTCTCACCCTCGAGCTCCATTTGCAGCCGAAGGACCCCGTGGGTCGACGGGTGCTGTGGGCCCATGTTGATGATCTGGCGCTCTTCCTGGTCCGAGTCGTACCCAAAGAGATAGTCGTCATCGACCACGGTCCCGCGCTGGACCGCAGCAGCTGGCTCCTGGCCGGCCGGCAGCAATTCCTGCGCGCCCTCGTCGGTCGATTGGGCCACCCGGGGCTCTTCGGTGCCTGCAATCCAGACGTCGTGGATCTCACGCCGCTGCTTGCCCGCCGTACCCGGCGCGGCCCCGGACTCGGGCGGCGGTTCGATGGTGGGCGCTTCGAAGTCGCCGGTAACGATGTTCGGAGTGTCACTCATGGCGTCTGGTGCGCTCCCTTGAACTGCACGGGCACCGATCCAACCGCGTAGTCCTTGCGCAGCGGATGGCCCTCCCAATCGTCGGGCAGCAGGATCCTGGTCAGATCTGGGTGGCCGGAGAAGTGGATGCCGAAGAGGTCGTACGCCTCGCGCTCGTAGAAGTTGGCGCCCGGCCACAGGGACGTCAGTGAATCGAGGCTCGGCTCGCCGCCCGGAACCCCGACCTTCACGAGCAACCGGCGGCGTTGCTCGAGCGCAAACACGATCACGACGACCTCGAACCGGGGTTGGCGCCGGAAGTAATCGACGGCACAGAGATCTACAAAGGTGTCGAACCCCACGTCACGGGCCGCGGTCATCAACGCCACGTAGCCTTCGCGGTCGATCCGGGCGGTGACGGTTTTCCCGTCGGCGGCGACCTCGAGTTCGGCTGCGTCGAGCGCGCTCAACGCGGCGTCCTCGATCAGGGCCTCAGCTACGGCGTCGGCGTCTTCGGCGGTCTCTGCCGGCTCCGTGGTGGTGTCGTCAGTCATCGCAATCCACTCACCGAACGATCTCGCCGGCCATGATTTTTTCGTGCAGCGTCAAGATGCCGTGCATCAGCGACTGCGGTCCCGGCGGGCACCCGGGCACATAGATGTCGACGGGAACGACCTCGTCGACCCCTTGGACGATTGCATAGTTGTTGAACATCCCGCCGGTCGAGGCACACGCCCCCATCGAGATGACCCACTTCGGCTCCGCCATCTGGTCGTACACCTGGCGCAACACCGGCGCCATCTTCTGGGAGACGCGTCCTGCCACCACCATGAGATCTGCCTGACGCGGCGAGGCGCGCCACACCTCCATGCCAAAACGCCCGAGGTCGTTGTGCGACGCGCCGGTCCCCATCATCTCGATGGCGCAGCACGCCAGACCAAACGTGGCGCCCCACATCGACCGGGTACGAGCCCAATTCACGCCCTTCTCCAGAGTGCCGAGAAGGAACCCGGACGGCTGTGATGCTCCTGCCATCAGGCGGCGTCCTCCACCACGGACTTCGTGTCACCCCGAACAACTTCGCGGCGGTAGCGTTCGCGGCGCGCCACGTTCCAGTCGAGCGCGCCACGCTTCCAGGCATAGACCAGGGTCTCGGCCAGGAGGGCGATGAAGATGCCGACGGCGAGGACGCCGGGCCACCCGAACTGGTCGAATCTGACCGCCCAGGCAAAGAGGAAGATGATCTCGACGTCGAAGATCACAAACAACATCGCAACCAGATAGAACTTGACCGGGAAGCGTTCTGCCGGCTCTTGGAGCGGCACGATCCCACACTCGTACGGGGCCAGCTTCTCCGGAGTCGGGTTGTTCGGCGCAATCAGCCAGGAGAACCACATCATGACCGCGGCGAATCCTGTTCCCAGCAGGAACATGAGCGCGATTGGTAGGTAGGCAGCAAGCGTCACGTGGTGGAGAACCTCTGGGTCGGGAGATTAGGGGTCGTGGTGATGGTGTCCAAGCTAGCGAGGCCGGGTGCTCAGGTGGCCAGGGATCGGATTTGGCGGATGGCGACGATCACCGAGGCCACGTCGTCCACGCCATCGATGGCGAGAGAGCGCATGAAGCGTGTGAGGCGGCCGAGTTCGTGGGTGTGCTCAACGAGGTAGTGGTCGAGCGCGGCGTGTGGAACGGCGTCGTCCGAGACCGCCAGGATGTGCTCGGCGAGTTGGCGCCGCAGCAGGACAAGATCGTCTTCGACGGTCTTGATGGCCCGGCGGTGCCAGCGGCCGGCAGCGGGCAACGCGGCGACCTGCTCCTCGAGCCAGTCGATCTCGAACACCGGACCGATGAGCAGGAACAGTTGGGCGACGTCGCGCACCGAACGCCCGGTGCGCTGCGCCACCACGATCACATCGGGAGCGTGGATCAACTCCTCTTGGTAGACGTGGCGGATGGCGACCTCGGCGGGAACGCCTTGCTCGGCCCAGACGACTACTGCGGCGTCACGATCGGCCCGCCACTGGGCCGGCCCGATCTCGGCAATGATCTCTGCCATCTCGTCGAATGCCGGTTTGGCGGTCGCCGTCACCTCGCTCATGAACTCGGCAGACGGATTAGTCAGGTACCACCGAGCAATGTTCTCGACCAATCCGTCGATTCCCTCCAACAAATCACGCTCGACCTCGGCAGGGACCCGGCCGACCAGCGACTCGACGGCTCGCCAGCGATTGGGGGCGTCGGTGACGCCCCTGGCGATGTGATATGCCCGCACCACCTGCTCGGGGGCTGCCCCGGTCTCGGCCATGAGCCGGGTCACGAACGTCGCCCCTTCCGAGTTGACGACCCGGTTGGCCACGATGGTCGCCACCAGCTCACGACGCAGTGGATGCTCGGGGATCAGATCACCAAATCGGCGCACAACCTCGGCAGGGAAGTACCCACGCGCTTCATCGCTGAAGTCGTCCCAATCCGGCAACTCCGAGTCGAGCAGCCAGTCGCGCAAACTGCGCTTCGAATAGGCGAGCAGCACGGCAAGTTCCGGGGCGGGCATTCCTTCGCCGAGGCGAGCCCGCTCGCTCATCTCTTCGGTGGTGGGCAACCGCTCAATGCGACGATCGAGTGCTCCCTCGCTCTCCAACAGCGACATCAGATCCTCGTACGCCTCGAGGGATTGAGCCGAGCCGTGGACCTCCTGGGCCATGATCTGCGCCTGGAGGAAATTGTCGTAGACGATGGCGGAGACCACATCGTCAACGACGTCGGTGACGAGGGCGTCGCGTCCCCCGCGATCCAGCTCGCCGCGCACCTCGGCCAAACCCAGCAGGATCTTCAGATTCACCTCGCGGTCCGAACAATGGACCCCGCCGGAGTTGTCGATGAAGTCGGTGTTGACCCGACCGCCGCCGCGAGCGAACTCGATGCGACCCGGCTGAGTCAGCCCGAGGTTGCCGCCTTCTCCGATCACCCTGCAACGCAGTTCGAAGCCGTTGACGCGCAAGGCATCGTTGACGCGGTCTCCGACCTGCTCGCTGGTCTCGGCGGCTGCCTTGACGTACGTTCCGATGCCGCCGTTCCACAGCAAGTCAATCGGTGCTCTCAGAATGGCCTGGATCAGCTCGTCGGGTGTCAGCTGGTGGGCGTTGGTGCCGAGAGCCAGCCGTATCTCATCGGTCAGGTCGATCCGTTTTGCGGTGCGAGAGAACACCCCGCCCCCGGCCGAGATCAGCGAGTCGTCGTAGTCCTCCCAACTCGACCTTTGCAGAGCGAACATCCGGCGGCGTTCGGCGAAGGACGTCGCCGGATCGGGATCGGGGTCGATGAAGATGTGGCGGTGATCGAAGGCGGCGACGAGCCGGATGTGTGGTGACAACAGCATCCCGTTTCCAAAGACATCACCCGACATGTCGCCGATGCCGACCACGGTGAAGGGCTCGTGCATGATGTCGATACCCAGTTCGCGGAAGTGCCACTTGACCGACTCCCATGCGCCCCGAGCCGTGATGCCGAGGGCCTTGTGGTCGTATCCGGCCGAACCGCCGGACGCGAACGCATCGCCCAGCCAGAAGTCGTAGGCCGCGGCGATCTCGTTAGCGGTGTCGGAGAACGTGGCGGTGCCCTTGTCGGCCGCAACCACCAAGTAAGGATCGCCGTCATCATGGATTCGAACTCCGGCGGGATGCACCGCCGTCCCTTCCACCAGGTTGTCGGTGACGTCCAGCAACCCGCGGATGAAAATCATGTAGCCGGCGAGCACCGCGTCGCGCAGTTCGGCCGGATCCGCCGGCGGCCGACGCAGCACAAAGCCGCCCTTTGATCCGGTGGGAACGATGACGGCGTTCTTGGTCATCTGCGCCTTCATCAGCCCGAGCACCTCTGTGCGGTAGTCCTCTTTGCGGGTCGACCAGCGGATACCACCACGAGCCACCCGTCCGCCCCGCAGGTGGATGCCTTCGACCTCGCCGGCGTAAACGAAGATCTCGAACAGCGGAGCCGGCTCCGGCATGGCCGGCACCTCGCTCGAACGGAACTTGAAGCTGAGGCTGTCGGCGCCGGGCAGGTACACATTGGTCCGCTTGGTGGCGAGCACGAGTCCCAGAAAGCCGCGCAGAATGCGGTCCTCGTCGAGGCTGGAGACCTGGTCCAACTCGAAAAGGATCCGAGCCAGGGTAGGAGCCTCTTCTGCCTCGCCGAGCCCGGGGTCGAAGCGAGTGGCGAACAACTCGACCAGATCCGCGGCGATCTCGGGATGGGCGGCAAAGGCGTCGTTGATGTACTCAACCGTGAATCCTGGACTGACCCGCCGCCAGTAGGTGCGATAGGCCCGCAGGATCGTCACTTGGCGATGGTCGAGTCCGGCGCTGATGATCAACCGGTTGAGAGAATCGGATTCGGCTTGACCCGCGAGAACCGCAACCACAGTGTCGGCCACCCGGTCGGCGACATCGTCGAGGTCGAGCATGGCTCCATCGAGGTCGAGCACCCCGAAGTCGTGGATGAAGAGCCCGCCGTCCCCGCCGCGGAGCCGCGTGGGCACTTCTTCGACCACCCGAAGCCCGAGCGCCTCGAGGGTCGGCATGATGGCAGAGAGTTCCAACTTGCCGTCTGAGCGATACACGGCGAGCCGGGTGAGCTGCTCGCCCGGCCCAGGTTCGTTCTGAAGTCCGACAACCGCCCTCCCTGAGCCGGCTACCAGTTCGTCGAGTTTGCCGAGGTCACCGGCTGCAATCGACAACGGGATGGATGCCCGGTAGTGATCGGGAAACTTGCCGGCCCACTCGTCGAGCAACGCCCGACCGCGTTCGGAGCCGTAGCGGGCATCGACCTCTCCGGCGAGGCGCTCCTCCCAGGTCTGTGCCTCGGCAACGACCTCTGCCTCGAGAACCTCGATTGACACGTCGGGAACCTCTCCTCCGGCAACCCATACCGTGAAGTGCAGCCGGGCCGTATCGGCGTCGCCGAGCGACAATCGGTAGTCGATGGAGGTCCCGCCGAACCGCTCAAGCAACAGGGCCTGGAGCCGGTGACGCAGGGCGGCGTTGAACCTGTCTCGTGGCATCACCACCAGCACCGACGCGCTGCGCCGCAGCAGATCGCGCCGTACAAAGAGCCGGACGTGGCGCTGCTCTTGAAGTTGGAGCAGACCGACAATGCTGCGCCGAATGTCGGGCGTCGGTGTGGTGAACAATTCGTCCTTGGGGAAGCTGTTGAAGAGCCCGACGACCTCCTTGTAGGAGTGCGAGCCCTCGATCAAGTCCTCCGCCTCGATGATCTGGGTGAGCTTGCGGTGCAGCAGCGGGATCGAATCGGCCGCCGCCATATACGCCTTCGAGGTGAACAGGCCGACCATCCGCGCTTCGCCGATCACGGTCCCGTCGGGTCCAACGTGCCGGACGCCGACGTAGTCCATCTTCGCATTGCGGTGGACCCGGGATGGCGAGTTCGTCTTGCTGATCACCAGCAGATCGCCGCTCTCGTACCGGGCCCGCAGCGAGGGCCGTACCTCAGACATCGGAACCGGCGATGCAAAACCCGACTCGGTGTCGTCGCGCAGGATGCCGAGACCGGAACCCGGAACCACCGACAACTCGGGTTCGGTCACCCCCGGTGCGATCCGATACTCGCGGTAGCCCAGGAACACGAAGTTGAGGTCGAGCAGCCATTCGAGAAAGGCAACATCCTCATCGATCTCCTCTTTCGAATAGCGGGCCGCACCGTCCCGAGTCACCTTGATCATGCGGTAGATGGCGCCCTGCATCGGCTCGAAGTCGTCAACGGCGCGAGCGACGTCGAGCAACACCCGCCGCACGCCTGTCTCCAATTCCGCAGCGTCGTGCTCCCCGATCGGCCGGCTCAGCTCGTAGTGCTGGATCGACTCGCGCAACATCGAGGTGCGGGCCGGCCTGATCTCGACCAAGCGCCCGGTGGCGTCGCGTCCGGTGCCGACCACGGGATGGACGACACGTTCGACGTTGAAACCGTGCGACTGGATCTCGTTGGTGATCGAGTCCACCAGGAACGCCATGTCCGGCGCCGCCACCTCGACGACGGCTCCGCTCAGCGCATAGCCGGCGGTCTCGACGGTTGGGTTGAAGACACGAACCTCGACGTCGTCGCCGCGGCGGTCGGCGGCGAATTCAAAGAGGTGGCGAACGTGAGCCCCAAGCTCGTCCGGCGGCCAGGCGGCGAGACGCTCCTGCGGGACTCGGCTCAGATAGGCCCGGGCGAACGCCGCCAGCACATCACTCGCCACCTCATCGGCAGCGACGATCTGCTCGACCAACTGGTCAAGATCGACTTCGCTGAAATCCCCCGACGTCGTCACCCCCCAAGCCTAACGGGATGAGGCACCGGTTACCGAGATCGGTTGGGCTCGGGGGCGATCTTGACGACCCGTTCAATGGCTCCGTAGACCCGCTCGGTCATCCCGCGCTCCTCCGGTTCGAGCAGGTTGGCCATGACCTTCAGTACCCACTCCATCAGTGGACGGGAACGCATTCCCACCTGGGTGAGGGTCTTGATCACGGCCGGGTTCCCGATCGCCAGCGCAAAGATCCTGGCGACCTTGTGGTAATCGCCGTATTCCTGCTCGATCGCTTGGGCGTAGCCGTAGAGGGGTCCACTGTCGCCCGTCGCCAGAGCGTCGGCGACATAGCCGGCGGCCAGGCGTCCCGTCTCGTAGGCGTAGTCGATTCCTTCGCCGTTGAAGGGATTGACCGCCCCTGACGCGTCTCCGACCACAACCCAATTCGGACCGACCTTGGGTCCGATCGAGAAGGCCATCGGCAGCTTGCCCCCGGTCGGCTCGGTGAGCAGCGACGCCGCCGTGACCTCCCAACGCGATGGCAGGCCGGATACATAAGCCTCGAGGAGTTCGGTCGTATTGAGGTCTTTCCACCCCTTGAAGGTGGAAAGGGCTCCGGCGCCGATGTTGATGGTGCCGTCGCCGAGCGGGAAGATCCAGCCGTACCCCGGCATGTGACGGCCGTTGCGGTCGGTGATGTTGAGCTGGCTCTCGAGGAATCGATCGCCCGAGTTGGGGCTCGAGTAGTAGGCGCGCACGGCAAGACCGTATGGGTAGTCGCGACGTCGCGCCGTGCCGAGCTTTCGCCCGAAACGCGACAGCGACCCATCGGCGATGACAACCAGCCGGGGCGTGACCCGGGTGATCTCTGACTCTCCCGAGCCGTTGCCGACCTTCAGGTCGACCGCGACCAGTCTGCCGTCGTCGACAATGGCCGTGGCCTCGGTCCCCTGCTGAATCACCGCCCCCTGCTTTTCGGCGAGCATGGCGACCCGCCCATCGAGGTCGGCACGGCGGATGACGGCGCCCCACGATGGATAGGTGGTGCGCTCCGGCCAGGGCAGCTCCAGCATCAGGTCACCGGCGTAGGCGCGCAGCCCGTCGATCCGATGGAGTTCGGGAATGTCGAAATCGAACCCCATGTCGATCAGTTGCTTGACCGCCCGCGGGGTCAGCCCGTCACCGCAGGTCTTCTCACGCGGGTAGGTCTTCTTCTCGACGACCAGGACGGACACCCCACGCTGCGCCATCCAATAGGCGGCAGAGGCCCCGGCGGGGCCGCCGCCGACAACCAGTACATCCGGTGAAGTCATGGCAGGGAGCGTACCGAGCGCGCCGAGACTACGGAGAAGCCACGGCCTCTTGGCCGACGCAGAGTTCCTCAGCAACCGCAAGATCCTCGCCGCCGAAGGCGACTCGCTCGTAGAGGGCGACCGCAATCAGATCTTGCTCGGAGATGACACCCTCAAAGCCCGGCATGGGAACCCCGGCGCCGCCCACGGGTTTCTCACTGTCGCCGTAGGTGGCGATGCCGGCTTCCTGGAATCCGGCCGTTCCCAACCCAACCCACGCAACGTGATCGGTGCAGGAGCCAAAGGTCGCAACCACGGCCCCACCGGCCAGAGCGGGAAAGTTGGCGCCACCGGCGCCGTTGGCACCATGGCACGCGGCACACCGTTCGGCGTAGATGACCTCGCCGGTGCCGAAGTAGCTGAACTCCTCGGACCCGAACGCGCTGCCGTCACAGTTCACGGCGACACCGGTGCCGGGATCGACGGCCAACTGACCGGCCGAACCGCAGTCAGGACCATTCGGGAAGAGCAGGGCATAGAACAGCGCAATGGCAGGGATCACAATGAAGGCGGCGGCCAGCCACTTGGGGAACCCGCCTGCGGCTGCAGGCTCGGGCTCCGGTTCAGGTTCCGACGCATCCGCTCCGACCGTGCTGGGAGCCGCGGCGACCGGTTCAAGCACCTCAACTGCCGGCGTCGAACTGTCTGCCGGCGGCTGCGCCGGGGCCGGAGCGACCGGCGGCGCGGCCGGAGCGGGAGCGGCCGTGGCTGCTGCCGGAGCTGCCGCGTCCTCGCCGGCCCACTTCGCCACGATGACCTCGGTCGAGGTGCCTGCCGCGGTGGCGCGGGCGGCGGCGGCGCGTTGTAACAGGCCACTAGGGACCCCGGTTTGTTCGGCAACTCTTTGGATCTGATCTTCCATCGCTCAGTCCAGACTCGTGATGTAGGCGGCGAGGGCCAACCGGTCGTTCTCCGACAGGTAGTCATAACTCGGCATGATCGACCAGGGGCGGTCGACCCGCGGGTCGGTCAAGTGATCAAAAAGGAACGCGCTCGAACCGGCTTCCTCCCGGGTCGCGGCGTGCATCAGGTCGGGTCCCACCCGAGCCGTGCCGAGCAAGGCCGGAACCTCATTTGCGTAATCGCCGGGCTGGCTGACCGCACCCAATTCCACGTCCGTGACGATGGGCCGGACGTCCTGGGTGTGGCAGTACCAGCACCCCTCGGCCAGGTACAACCCGCGGCCGCGCTCCAAGAAGTCATCGGAGCGGTAGTTGCGGGAGCGGTCCGAGAGGATGGTCCCGTCCACGTGAGAAGCCTCGAGCGAGGGCAGCAGCACCACCAGCAGGGCCGCCAGCACAAGGAGACCAGTCGACCCGAGCCACAGGTGGCGGGCGGACACTCCGTTGGTCGCCATCCAGCCGGCATCCGCGAGGTCGGGTCCTTCGAGGTCGTCGTGGTCGGCCGTCTCCGGCTCCGCCGGTCTCGCGTTGATGGCCGCGGCGACCCCGCCGGCGACAAAGCGGACCTGAGCGAAGACAAACAGAACCATCGCCAGGAACAAGATCCAGTAGTGCGGCTGAAGCGATTCAACGACGGCCTTCCACCCTGGCCCGTAAGCCACGGTACTTTCGGGACTGTTGGCGTCGGCGATCCACAAGAACCCGGTTTGCAGGCCTCCGATCAGCGTCGTCGCCAGGATGACGGTGATCGAGAACGTCGTGAGGCGGTAGTGCCCTCTCGCCACCGAAGGCTTGAAGACACCTCCGAGCAGATCACCGGCCGCGGCGTAGATGAAGGCGGCCAGCCACAGCGTGAATGCCCCGTAGAACGTGGCGTACTCGAAGGCGGCACCCCAGATGGTGTAGCCGACAACGGCGTTCGATGCCCGCAGCGCCTGGAGCAGGTTGATGACCGCCGTCACCAGCAACAGGATTGCTCCCGCCCCGATGAAGCGCATCGTCATCCGGTCGCGTGCCCGACCCCAGCGGCCACGCATCAGACCAACCAGATCTGTGAACAGCATGGCGAGCGGAAGGAAGAGCGCGATCGAGAACACGACACCGATGGTCTGCAGCCAGCCGGGGGCCGGGGTGTACGTGAGGTTGGCGGCTCCGGCAAACGCCCAGACGAACCCGAGCGACCAGAAACCCATGACCGCGAGCTTGGTCGGCTTGGCCGGTCCGCGGCCGGTCACCTTCGGTATGAGGTAGTACACGATCCCGAAGCCGGCTACCGACAACCAGAGCCCGGCAAGGGCGCCGCGGTAGAAGGCGGTCTGGATGACGCTGTTCATCCCGACCAGGCCGGGGATGTTGCCGACCACGAAGGCAAACAACAGCCACAGTGGTGCGGCGCCGAGGAACCACAGGGCCGGACCCATCTCGCGGTTGGTGCGATCGGAGATGGTTGCGGTGATGACCCGCACCGCGATCAGCAAGCCGAGGAGAACGAAGAAGTCCGCCCACAGCGGCATCTCGACGTAGGTGCGTCCCTCACTCCAACCGAGTGCGATCCCGCCGGCGCCGGCGATGACACCGATGGCGAGCAACAGAGCGCCCACTCGGGCGAGCGGCTCGAACTGGAGTTTGACTCCGGCGACCTCGGAAACGATGTAGTAGGCGGCGCCGATCAATCCAACCGTCAGCCAGCCGTAGACGAGAACGTTGGTCGCAGCGGGAAGCACCCTGCCGTAGCTCAGCATGCCGACGCCGGAGAACACATCGGGAAGGACCAGTTGCGTCACGGCAACCAGGGCAAGCATGACGCCGGCAAAGAGCGAGCCGAGCGCTACAAAGATGTGGGCGCGGGCTGCTCCGGAGTACCCAGATACCGCCACAGACTGTACGGGCTCGGAAGCGTCGGTCTTCGTCTCTGCGGCCACCGCTCGCGCGTCCTCCATTGGTCGTCCCGTCGGGCGGGGCGCAGCCTAGCTATCAGACAGGAAGGGAAAAACTCTGTCGAGCTTCGAGAGTGGCATCGGTCTGCATAGAATGACGGCGGCCGGGGCGATCTCGGCGCGGTAAGGTGCGCACCGCACGGACCAGGAGGGCGAACTGGAGCATCGAAACTACTTCAGGGCAGGCATCGCCGGCATCTTCGTTGGCCTGGTCACGCTGGTCATCGGAGTGCTCATTGCGCACTTCACCGGTCTCAACGAGTTCGACGACCTCGGCCGGGAGATCTACCCCGCAATCCCCCGTGGGTGGGGCTTCGTACTGTTCGGTCAACTCGTCGCCCTGGGCGGCGTGCTCCTCGCCATGGCGAGCGCCACACTCGCCTTCCTCTACAAGCGGAAGATGACCTGGGCCCGCGCCTCGCTCGGTGCCGCACTCTTCACCGGCCTGATGGTCATCCTCTACGGCGTCATCCCCAACCAATGGCTCACGCTCACTCAGGCGGTATGGGAGTGGACGCCCCAGAAGAACTTCCTCACGATTCCCCCTGTGCTTGTGCTCAACAACGACGTTTCCATCAGCTACGCAGTCATCAAGGACATGATCGTGGCCGGCTACTCCGTCGCCATCACCGGCGCCATCGCCTTCGTGATGATCAAGTGGCAGGACCAGCAGAAGAAGATCGCATCCGGTCCGCCGCCGCAACCGGTCTCGACGTATGGTCGGCCCATGACCAAGGTCGAGAGGTAGCGAAGATGGCCAAGAGCGACGTCTGGTTCGAAACCCCGCCGATGCGCGACGACTATCAACTCGCCGCCGTCGACGGGGCGTACCTGATCGCAGCAGTCAAGCCGAAGCAGTTCCTTCACATCAACCAGGCCGAGTGCATTCTGTGTGAGGGATGTGTCGACATCTGTCCCTGGAAGTGCATCCACTACTTGTCGGTTGACGCCATCGCCGAGGGGGTCAACGTTGATGACCCCGGGTCAAATGCCGAGAACAAGGGGTTTTTCGTGGTCGACGAGGATGAGTGCACCAGATGTGCACTCTGCATCGACCGCTGCCCCACCGGCGTGATCTCGCTCGGCAAATTCGCCGGCTCGCTGTCGGCGGAAGCAGATGAGCACGGTCTGGCGCCGTGGGAGTACGACACAGGAGCTCGCGACTTCAAGAACGGGTATGCATACGGAGTACGTTGGTGAGCGACGGTCGATTTTGACCGGCGCTTGCCGTGGGTGAGACTATCGACGCCTTTGAGGAGGTCGGGTGGCGAACGGGAACGGAGACGGCAAGGTCGGGCTGAAAGAGCGCCTGGTCCAAGTCGGTGAGAGCATCCAATCCAGCCAGGTGTGGTCGAGCATCTTCCGCCCCGGCTCACCGCTGCGCGCTGGCTACTCGGACAGCCCCCGCAACCGCTCCTATGTGATCATGAACAACGTGCTCTACCACCTCCACCCGGTGAAGGTGAAGCGCCACGGCGTCCGGCTCTCCTACACCCTCTGTCTCGGCGGACTCTCGTTCTTCCTGTTCATCCTGCTCACGATCACCGGCATCTTCCTGATGTTCTACTACCGGCCGACGTCACCGGCCGCCTTCCAGGACATCCAGGCGCTTTCGACCGACGTGGCCTTTGGTCAGTTGGTACGCAACATGCACCGATGGGGTGCCCACCTGATGGTGCTGACCGTGTTCCTCCACATGGCTCGGGTCTTCTACCACGGCGCCTACAAGCCGCCCCGCGAATTCAACTGGGTGGTCGGCATCATCCTCCTTCTCCTCACCCTGCTCCTCTCGTTCACCGGCTACCTGCTGCCGTGGGACCAATTGGCTGTATGGGCGGTGACCGTCGGCACCAACATGGGGGCCTATGCGCCGGTGTTGGGAGATCAAGTGTCCTTTGCGTTGATCGGCGGCGTCCAGATCACGCCGGACACGCTGCTGCGGTGGTACGTCCTCCACGTCTTGTTCTTCCCGTTCGTGATCGTGGTGTTCATGGCCGTGCACTTCTGGCGAGTGCGCAAAGACGGCGGCATCTCGGGTCCGCTCTAAGGAGACCGCGTGGCAGAGATACCCGAAAGCATTCTGAGGCGATCCGCCGAGGCCCGTGCCAAGGCCGAGGGGCGGAGCGTCGACGAAGTGCTGGCAGAGATGAAGGGTGAAGCCGCTCCACCGCCCGCCGCACCCGAACCTGCTGCACCTGCCGCCGCAAGTGGCGAGGCCGCACAGATCCCCGAAGCCCTCCTCCGCCGGACCGCCGAGGCTCGCGCCAAGAAGGAGGGCCGCTCCGTTGAGGAAGTGATGGCCGAGCTGACCGGGGCTGCTCCACCGGCCGCCGCCCCCGAACCGGCTGCACCTGCCGCCGCGGCACCGACCGGCGGCGGGCCGGGTCTCCCCGAACACCTCGTCCGACGATCCGCCGAGGCGCGGGCCAAGAGGGAAGGTCGCTCGGTCGATGAGGTCATGGCTGAACTCATGGGTGCAACGCCCGCAGGAGAGGCGGCCGTGGCCGAAGCGCCGCCCGCTGCTCAACCCGCCGCAGCCGCCCCCGCTCCATTGGCAGCACCCACCGGGCCGGTGCGCGACCTCGATGCCGAGTCCGCAACCTACGGAGTACCGGTACCTCTCCTGCAACGGGCGATGGTGGCCAGAGCGAGGAAGGACGGCACCGCCGTTCCCACGATGGCAGGCGGCGCACCTGCCCCGCCACCCGCGGCCGTCCCCGCCGCCGGTGGTGCGGCGGCTGCCGCCGCACCTGCCGCCGCACAGGCGATTCCAGAGGGCGTCCGCACCCAACGTTTGCTGACCGTCGTCAAAGCCGGGGCGATCCAACAGGTCAAGTCCGAACCGCATGACAAGGTGAGCGTCTGGCCGCATCTGCTCGCCATCGAGTTTGTCGCTCTCATGGTGGTGCTGGCGGCATTGTTCGTCTTCTCGGTGTTTGTTGACGCCCCGTTACTCGAGTTCGCCAACTTCAACGAACAGCCCAACCCATCCAAGGCGCCGTGGTACTTCCTCGGACTCCAAGAACTGCTCTCTTACTTCGACCCTCAGGTCGCCGGGATCATCGTCCCGACCTTCGGTGCCATTGGGCTCGCCATGATTCCCTACGTCGACCGCAACCCATCGGTGCGGCCGTCCGACCGAAAGCTGGCCATCATGATCTTCAGCTTCTTCCTGTTCGCAGCCGCAGTGCTGACCATCTACGGGTCGTTCTTCCGAGGACCGGGATTCAACTTCACGTTCCCCTGGGTCGACGGCGTCTTCTTCGATTTCTGATGAGCGCAACCACCATCTTCGTCATTGGCATTGTCGCCGCCGCAGGGCTGGCGGCCCTCGCGGTGTTCACTGTGGCATGGCGCCGCGGCCCGTCCGCCGAACCCATCACCTCGGCCGCAACCGGCAAGCTCGACAAGCGTGCGGTTCGCTCCGACCGCCGACGACAGGCGTCTGCTGCCGACGGAGGCGGAACCGCGGTTGCCACGTTGACGGCAACCGCTGAAGACGACACCGCCACAACGGCCGAGTCTGAGACGGCTACTGGGCCGGCGGCCCCGCCGCCAGATCCGGCACTGGAGAGGATCCCGATCACGTCCGCCGAGTACGGCGTCACCCGCCGCAAGTTCCTGAACCGAGCATTGTTCGGTCTGTTCGTCGGTGCCTTCCTCGGAGGACTATCGCTGAGCTTCCTGGCCTTCCTGTGGCCGAAGCTGAAGGGTGGCTTTGGCTCACCAATCAACGCAGGCAACTTCACCGAGCTGCAGCTCCAGATGATCCAAGCCGACGGCTCCGTCCAGCCGGTCTTCGTGGCCGCGGCCCAATCGTGGATCGTTCCGTTCGACTCCAATGTCCAGGATGCCAGCTCATTCGCTGGTCTTCCCGTGGTCGCCACCGACGGCAGCGAGCCGGGCCTGATGGCACTCTGGCAGCGCTGTGTCCACCTCGGCTGCCGGGTCCCCGAGTGTCTGTCGTCGCAGGGTTTTGAATGCCCCTGTCACGGCTCCAAGTACAACTTCCACGGCGAGTACGTGGATGGACCGGCGCCGCGCAACATGGACCGCTTCGCCGTCGAGATCAACGACAACGGCGACCTCGTCGTTCAGACGGGCCAGGTCCTCGAGACCTCCCGGGCCACCATCAAGACCATTGCCTATCCGCAGGGACCATCGTGCGTGTGACGGCGGCATCGATCATCCTCGCGACGGCGGAGACCGACAGCACACCGGCCGGTCCTGCCAACGTCGGGCTCGGCGCGTTTGTGCTCATCGTGGTCATCGGCGCCTTCCTGATCTGGGTGGGCTACCTCATCATCAACAGCAGGCGGGTCGGCAAGAAGAAGGCCGACGAAACCCCGCCCAACCTTCAGCCGTACCTCTCCGACGATGAGCTGGAGAACAGACGGCTAACCAAGATCCTGACGTCGGCCGTAGTTGCAGCCGGCGTTCTTGCTCTCCTCATCCCGGTCTACTACATCATCGAGTCAGACCGCCAGGCTGAGGCGGCGGAGGCCCAAAGCGAGCTCTACATCGAAGAGGGCCACAGGTGGTACACCAACTTCGTGTGCACCAACTGCCACGGCGCCGACGGGGGCGGTGGCGGCGCGGCCTACACGGAGGAACGCAGCGGGTTGGAGACCTCGTGGGCCGTTCCCTCGCTCAACGATGTCTTCTACCGCTATAGCGAAGAAGAGGTCGAGTTCTGGGTCGTCTACGGGCGCGCCGGCACCCCGATGCCGGCCAACGGTCTCGAAGGCGGCGGCGCCATGAGCACCCAGGAAGTCGACCAGGTCATGGCCTTCATCGAGTCGTTCCAAATCTCCCAGGGCGATGCCCTCGCCAAGATCCAACCGACGGTGGACGCCGCCCTGGCCCGCATCGCCGGCGGCGCCGAGGCAGTCGCCGCCCGTATTGCCGCCGAACAAGCAGTCATCGCCGACTTGAATGACGCCCCGGCAAAGTTCGAGACACTGGAGCAGGCAGGCGCCACACCGACCAACATCGCTTTCATCCTGGCCGGCGACGGGACCTGCACCGATGAGTCCGCCGCCATGGTCGGGTCATCCTGCAACCAGGCCGGGCTCGACACCGACCGCGACGGAATCAGCGACGAAGCCGAACGCCTCATCGCCGGGTCCGTGGACGGTGAGCGGGATCCGAACTCGCTGGCCGCCATCACCGCGGACACCGTGGTGGTGCGGGTGGTGTCCCCGGTCGAGGACGACGACGGGAACATCACGTATGAGGTGACGATCGTGCCCAACGTCGGCTTGTATCCACACCTGTACGACCTCATGCTCGACCCGAGCAAGGCTTTCACGATGACCGACGCTGCGGGAGTGGCCATTGCCGACATCGACTCGCTCGACGCTTGGATGAATGACCTCAGCACCGCACATCTCACCCTTGGCGTGGTGACCGAGCGCCAAGAGGTCTTCCTGAACACTGCAGTCGAGGGCCTCAACTTCCTACGTGACGCCGAGGCAGAGCAACTGTGGGCGGTCGACTTCGACGAGGTGGCTGCCAACACCGGGCTCAGCGTGGCCGACAGCGAGCGGGCCGTCGGTCTGTTCAACGGCTACTGCGCCCGCTGTCACACCGCCGGCTACAGCGCCGGGGTTGCCTTCGAGCAGGAAGCCGGCAGCGGGGCCTGGGGGCCATCGCTTGTCGGTGGTGCCTCCGTCAGCCAGTTCCCGAATGCGGACGACCAGGTCAAGTTCATCATCGAGGGTTCCGAGCTGGCCAGGAACTACGGCGTCAACGGGATCGGCAATGGCTGGATGCCCGCATTTGGGCAGATCCTGTCTGAGGAAGACATCCGACTCATCGTCCAGTATGAAAGGTCGATGTGAGCAACCTGCGCCGGCGATTCCATAGTGATGAAGCAGGGCTGACTGCCCTCGAGTGGCTTGGCGTCTTTGCCATCATCGTCGCCATCCTTTCGTTCATTCCGCCGGTGCGGGGCCTGTTCGGGGACATCTACGACGCCATCTTCAAGCAGGTCGATCCCGACACCGGCCGGGTAACGGCCTTCTCGGTTGCGACCCGAGGGGTACTCATCACCGTGACCTCGATCATCGCGTTCATCGGCAGCGGCTACCTACTGCTCTACACCAACCTGGGCGCCCGCCTCGCCTTCCTCGTCACCGGCGCCGCCACGTTTGGTTGGCTGGTCATCGGCAGCGCCCTGTTCGTGGTCTACGCCCCGCGCGGGCTGCGGCCCTCCGATGTTGAAGGGCTGAACGCCTTCCAGGTTCGGGTGCCTGCGATTGCGCTCACCCTCGGCTCACTGATCCTGTTCCTGATGTTCGTCGCGGCACTCGACCGCTATGAGAACGCGGCGGAAGAGTCCGCCTGAACGGGCGCCCCATCTGATCAACGCGGCACCGCCTCCAAAGCCGACGGTCAGCCGGCGTCCTGCTGAAGATGGAACGTGAGAATCTGCAATTCGGTGGAGAGATCCACTCGTCGTACCGACACGTTGTCGGGCACCTGGAGCACCGTCGGCGCAAAGTTGAGGATTGACCGCAGCCCGGAGGCGATGAACCTGTCGGCGACCTGCTGAGCGGCATTTGCCGGCGTGGCGACGATGCCGATGGCGATGTCGCGCTGCTGCACGATCTCCTCCAAGTCGACCAGCGGACGCACCAGGTGGCCGCCAACCTCGGTGCCGACCTTTGCCGCATCGATGTCGAACACCCCTGCCACAGTGAAGCCCCACGCGGCGAACCCACCGTAATTGCTCAACGCCGTCCCCAGATTGCCGGCGCCGACGATCGCCACCGCATACCCCTGGTTCAAGCCAAGGGCGGTAGACAACTGGTGGCGCAGTTCGACCACGGAGTAGCCCACCCCGCGCACCCCGCTGACGTCCAAATAGGACAGGTCTTTGCGCACCTGGGCGGAGTTGACTCCGGCATTGGTCGCCAACTGATCGGACGAGCAGGTCGTCTGTGCCGCAGCGAGGTCGCTGAGGCACCGCAGGTAGAGCGGCAGCCTGGCAATGGTGGCTTTCGGGATGCTCGTCTTCACGTTTTTGGAGGATAGTGGGGGGTCGCGGCGCCAGAATCAGCACCCGGTCAGCGGTTGAACCTGCGTACCAGACGCTTTGCCTGCCCGGAGCTGAGCGGCCCGGTCAGCGGTTGAACCTGCGTACCAGACGCTTTGCCTGCCCGGAGCTGAGCGGCCCGGTCAGCGGTTGAACCTGCGTACCAGACGCTTTGCCTGCCCGGAGCTGAACGGCCCGGTCAGCGGTTGAACCGGCGCACCAGACGCTTTGCCTGTCCAGAGCTGAGCGGCCCGGTCGCCAGCACCCGCCCCGTTGCGTCGAGCACGACCGGAACAAGTTCGTTGTAGCGCTCGAGCAAGTCGAGGTCGAGGTCGACGTCAACCACCTCGACCGAGCCGCGGGCATGACGCCGGACGAGTTCCAGGGCCTCGTCGCACATCGGGCACCCTTGCCTGGTGAGGAAGGTGAAGTCGTGGCCACCGGCTGGGGAGCCGGCGCCGCTATCGTCCACGGCTCATGCGACCCGTCACCGCCGCCGTCATCGTCGGACTCCTGGTGCTCATCGTCGGCGCCTTCCTCTGGCAGCTCTACCTGGCCGGGGCAACGCCCTGAATGTCGACCCGGCCGGGCTCGTCCGCCGGCGCCTTGACCGTCACAACGAGGTTTGCCTCCAGCGGATACTTGTCATCGGCGCGTCCCTCCCGGACCGCAACGGCCAGCTGGCCGTAGGAGTCGATGTGGAGCAGGCCTTCGCCTGAAGCGACATCGCCGTAGGCATCGACCCAGCCGATCGGGAACTCCATCGCCCCGATCCGCAGCACCAAATCGTCGCCTTTGGCCAGCCCCGCCGCGGCGAGGTCGTGGGGGGCGATATTGGTTTGGGCGTTGCCGAAGTGATCAACCCACAGCACCCGGCCCTCGACCCGACCGGGGGCCACATCGACCAACGGAATCATGAGCGGCATGACCGTCTCGAGCGCAACGGCCGGGCCAAGGTCTTCGAAATCCGCCTGCTCCGAGGCGAGCACCGCCGCGGCCGGGCCGAACAGATCCCGGCCGTCGAAAGTGGCACCCTCGGCGGGAAGGCGCAGCTCGGGATTCTCCAGCGAAACGATCATGTCGGCGCCGCCCACCATCGCCACGGCCGGCGCCAGCAAACCATTGTCGGGGCCAACGAAGTAGCCCCACTCGGTGCGGGCCGCGATGCCACGCCGTCCGGCACCCACTCCGGGATCAACCACGGCGAGAGCCACGCCGCCCGGCAGGTATTGGATGGCCCGCAGCAAAGCCAGCGCTCCGGCTCGGACGTCGCCGCGCGGGATGCCATGGGTCACGTCGATGACCCGCACCTCGGGGGCGATGCGGGCGACGACACCGTGCACCACGCCGACGAACTCGTCGGCGTGCCCGAAGTCGGACAGAAAGGAAATCGGAACCGAAGTCATGGCCCGGCAGGTTACCCGGGCGGCTCGGGAGGAAGGATACGAATCTTGGGCTCGGCGCCGGCGCCGGAACTGTCCTGCGCGACGACACTGATCCGTTCGACGACCTTGTCCTTGGTCGTATCGACCACCCCGGCCCACGCTCGATCGAACGGGGTGATCCGCCGCGGGGTTCCCGGGGCGCGATTCCAGCTCCAGGCATCGCCGAGATGCTCGGACATCGCGCCGACGAACGAGCGCACAGCAAGCCAAACCGCCGCCATCATCACGACAAACCCGAGAAGCTCCTTCATGACCGCACCTGCCGCCACGGCGACGATTGCGGCGGCAACGCCGACGGTCAGATCCGTCAGAATCCGGGAGCGACGGATGCGGGCTCGCTCCAATCCCACGGCCGCTTGCCGGGCAATGCTCAGCGTCTTGAAGTCGGCGGCCGGAACCGAATGGTCAATCGTGAACAACCGCCAATGGTGCTTGGAGCCACCGTCGAGCGGAGCAATGTGATAGCGCCCACTCGTGTAGCCACCATCCATCGGCTCCCATTCGAGTTCAGCCATCGGCGCTCCTCGTCGTCACCTCCAGTATGCCAAACCACAGGACATTCCGGGACGGCGCCTACGGCCACGGATCGAGGCGGTGACCGGACCCGGGGAGTTCGTGGCCGAGCCGTTCGCTGAGCCAGCGAGCCGTGTGCACCGTGGCCGCGAGGTCGACTCCCGTTTCCAGATCGCTGCGGGATGCCAGGAACAGGAGGTCCTCGGTAGCCACGTTGCCGCCGGCGCCGGGTGCAAACGGCGACCCGCCGATGCCTCCGACCGAGGTGTCGAACACGGTGACCCCGGCGTTGAGCGCAGCCACCACGTTGGCGAGCCCGGTCTGCCGAGTGTTGTGAAAGTGACAGCGCAACGCCAGATCCGGAACCGCATTCTGGATGGCGCCGAGGACCGCCGCCACGGTCGCCGGCACAGCGACCCCGATGGTGTCGCCGAGCGCAACCTCGTCGGCGCCCGCTGCGGCGGCACGTGCCGCCAGCTCCACGACGTTGGCAATGGGCACCTCACCGTCATACGGATCACCCCAGGCGACGCTGATGGTCACACTGCCGAACCGGCCGGCGCCGTGTGCTTCGGGGATCATTGCCTCGATCTCAGCCATGGTCTGGTCGACCGACGCTCGCTGATTCGCCTGGTTGTATCCCTCGGCGGCGGCTACGACAAACCCGATCTCGTCCACCGTCGTTGCCAGGGCCCGGTCCAAGCCGCGCCGGTTCAGCACGAGCCCCGAATACGACGCATGGGCCGGGCTCGGGCCGAGGACGGCGACCACCTCCTCGGCATCGGCCATCTGGGGTACGAGGCGGGGATGCACAAAAGAAGCGACTTCGATCCGGGCAACCCCGGCCGCCACCATTCGGTTGATCATCTCGACCTTGTCGACGGTGGGCAGAACCCGCTGCTCGCTCTGCAGGCCGTCGCGCGGCCCCGACTCGACGATGGTGATGGTGCGGCTCATCGACCGCAGTCTGGCAGCTCGACGCCAACAGACTTGGAGAACGTGTAGGAGGTCTTCTCCCTCTCGTAGCCGATTCTCTCGTAGAACGTGTGCGCTTCCCGGCGCACCACATTGGATCGCAGCCGCACCCGATCAAGCCCTCTGGCCGCGGCCCACGCCTCAACCCCCGCCAGCAATCGGCGACCGACGCCGGTGCCGCGCTGCCCGGTCGTGACCACAAGGCCACCGACCTCGAGGAAGCGGCCGGTTTGGATGGAGGTCGAGATTGTGCCTTGAACCCAGCCAACGATCTTGCCATCCGAGACGGCGACCAGCACGACCGCGTCCCGGTTGGGCTGCAGACTCACCCAGGCCTCTTCCACCTGGGTCGCGGTCACGTTGTAGCCCAATTCGAAACACAACTCGGCAACCGCAGGACAGTCCTCGATCGACATCGTGCTCAAGGTGATGGCGGTCACAACGATGGCAACGACACCACGCGCTGATCGGTTCCCGTCAGGTCAGCTCAGGAGGAGCCGTTGCGAGCCCGCCGCACCAATTCGGCCTGGGAATGCACGCCGAGCTTGCGGAAGACAGACTTGAGGTGGTTGCGCACCGTGTGTTCGCTGACACAAAGCTCGGTGGAGATGGACACGACTCGATGACCCTCGAGCAGGAGTCCGACGATCTCCGACTCGCGTGGCGACAGGCGCTCCGCACCGGGGAACCCCGCAGTGGGCCGAGGAGCGCCGTTGCCGGCAAACCCTAGCCTGGCAAGGTCTGAAGCGATCCGCTCCAGCCCCTTCTCCAGGAGGTGGACCCGGCCGGCGACAGCTTCCGACGCCGGAGCTACCGGAGCCTCTTGCTGCACCATCCACAGCGTGGCGGCCGGCGAACCCATCGAAGCTCGCACCGGGAGCAGCCGCAGCACCACCGGGATTCGCTCGCCGCTGGCGTCGATGACAGCCCATTCGAGGGCGATCGTGGCGCTGCGCACGGCGCGCGATCCGTCACCGACGTAGTCGCGATAGCGGGTGCGCTGATCCTCGGGAATCCACGGCGGCACCTCGCTCGAACCCAACGGCTCACGCGGATCACAGCCCAGAAGCTCGGTCAGCGCCGGGTTGGCGTAGGTGCGGACGCCGGCGGCGTCGATGATCAGGACACCGTCGGACATGGCCTCGAAGAGCGCATGCAACGGCAGGGTCACATTGGTGGCGGAGCGAGCCTGCGTTGTCATGCTGGCGGCGTCCTATCCAAAACGGGGCATGTCATCCCCGTGTGTCTGCTCCTGATCTCCACGTCTACCTCCCCGTCAGGTTCGACCGTGCCCACCGGTCGCCCCGCCCCACCCACCAAGGGTGTTGTCCCTGCACCACCATCACCGTATCCGTGACTACCTGAGGGGGCAAAGAGGTTTGTGAGCAGTGCCAATTGGGCTAGTCACTGGTTCAACCCGCGTCATGCCCCCGTTCTTCGTTACCGTACCGACGACTTCGCCACCGGCGCCGGCCATCCCAGGAGTCCCCATGTCCAGCCGTCTGCCGCTACCAAACGCGAGCCGAGACCTGTTGGTATCGCTGATCGACGACGCCAGCATGCTCGGCCCCGATCAGCCGGCGTTGCGCGACGCCGTCGCCGGCTACCGAGCCGCTCGTGCCACCACCGCAGCCCCCGTACTGGGAAGCTTCCTCTGCCCCGCCTCTCGGCTCATCGAATTGTCGGGGGAGCTGGTGACCACGATGGCCGCCACCGAGGCCTCGTGGCCGATCACCATCGTTATCGACGGCGACCTCGGCGCGGCCGTCACCGCGAAGCAGGCATTCTCGGCGGCGATGGAACCAGCCGCTCGCATCGTCCTTGCCGCTCCACCGGGGCGGGCAGGGATTGCCGAAGCGACCACTGCCATGGCGATACCGGTGGCCGCCCTGGTCGACGTCGCGACGGGATCCGCCCAGGACTCGGTAGTTGCGGCTCGGTTCATCAGCGACTCCGAACGCACCGGTGTGCCCTTCGTCGCCTGGGGCCTCGATCATGTGGTGCGCACCACAGATCGCCCCGGAATCCTCAACATGGTGGGAGCCGCCGCACTCGCCGCCGATCATGCTTCCGAGACGGCCCTGGTTGCCATCCTCGAAGAGACCGATCCCGCGACCTTCCGCCTCGGCCGGGCCGGGCTGACCTGGCGACACCACACCATCGGCGCGACCATCCTGCGCAGGGTCCGCGCCACGGTGCTGCGTTCGGTGGCGACCAGCCACCCCGTCCCCGTTTTGGCGGACATGAGCGCACTATGGTGCGCGGATATCCGCCAGAACCGGTAGTAACGTCCTGGCGATGGCAAAGCTCCGCCTGTTTGCAAATCTACGTGAGGCTGCGGGTACGTCGATTGTCGACCTTCCCGGTGAGACCGTCGGCGCCGTGGTCTCCGCGGCCGTCGCTGAGTATGGACCCAACTTCGAGCGCGGTTTGCAGGTCGCCAAGGTGTGGGTGAACGGTGAACCAGCCACCGACAGCACCACCGTCAACGACAAGGACGAGATCGCTCTGATCCCGCCGGTGTCGGGGGGAGCCACCGCCATCGCAAGCTCCCAGGAGACCATGCAAGCGCTGCTCGTCCTCGCCCTGCTGATCTCCGTGGTCGTCGCCAATGTTGTGTCGGTCGAACTCCTCACCTTCGTGGTGGTTGTCGTCGCCCTGGCGTGGATTTGGGATGTGCGCGACGTGTTGGCCATGCGCCGCCTCGCCATTGGTGCCATCCCCGCTTTTCTGGCCGCCGCCGCCGCCGGCAACGGCGCCTACGCCTGGGGCAATGACGGATTTTCCGGAGGACTCGCCGTGGGGATCTGCGTGATCCTGGCCTGGTCGGTGTTCGATGACCGGCTGCGCTCGCTCGACAGCGTCGCCGTGACCCTGGTGCTCGGCAGTACCGCCGCCCTCGCCACCGGAAGCATCATCCTCTTGCGGCTGCGCGACGAAGGCGAGGTGGTCATGATGATGCTGGCGATCATCGCGATCACCGGTCTCGCCGCCTGGGCCGCCCAGCGGTTTGCCCCAGACACCGCCATGATGGACCCCAACCTGGCCGCGATTGCCGGCGCCCTGCTCGCCGGCCTCGTGGCGGCGCTGACCACCGACACCCTGCCCCTGGCGACCGTGATGCTCGCAGCCGTTGCCGTCGGTGGCGGCTACATCGCCGGCCGCACCCTGGGCTCGATGGTGCGTTCCGGGCCCGTCGTTCACACCGTGCGCGCCCCGGGGGTCCTGACGATGTTCGACGGAGCCATCGTGGCGGTTCCCCTCTTCTGGGCTGCAATCACGGTCTTTGCGTAGGGCCGCCCCCCGGAATCCAATCGTGGGACGATTCCTCCGGCCAGAACGCGAAAAACATTTCTGTAAGACTTGCTGAACCCGACGCCATGTTGCACCGATGAATGACCCATGGATGGACGTTCCTCCCGACCGCTGCCGGCCGCTCGCAGCACCGTTCCCCCAGCGTATGAAGGCTGGACCGATGAACCAGAACCGAGTGAGTGGTAGCATGCCGACCGATATGAGCCCGATGCGAAGTCTTCGCGCGCTCACCATCCTCCTGGTCTTTGCGGTCCTGGTCGCAATTCCCATCTCAGCCGGCGCGCAGACCCGGGATGATGTCGAGCGCACCGAACAGGCCCGAGACGAGGCTGCGGCCACGCTGGTTGCCATCAACGAGGAACTCGACGCCGCCCTCCTCGAGTATCAAGAGATCAACAGCAGGCTCGAAGACCTCAACTGGCGCATCACCGTCCTCTACGACCGCGTCGGGGAATACGAGGCTGAAGCTATCGACCTCGAGGATCGCGCTCGCTCACTGGTGATCGACGCCTACGTGAACGGCGGAGCCGAACTCATGAACGTCGCCCTGGAAGCAGGGTCCATCCAGGAAGTGCTCACCAGCCAAGTACTCATCAGCCGGGCGACAGAACACGACATCGTCGATCTGGACCGGCTCGATGCGGTCAGCCGCGAAATGGGCAGGCTCTCCGAGCAACTGGCCCGGAATCAGGCGGAGGTGGAAACGCTGCGCGACGAGGCTCAAGCCGTCGTCGACCGGCTCGATGCGGCGCAGGCCGCCGCCTCGACCGCGTACGCCGCGGCAGACCGCGAAGCACGCGAAGCCTACGCCGCCTGGCAGGCCGCAGAACGGCGCCGCAAGCTGGCAGAGCTGACCCGCCGCCAGGGAGCCGGAGGTGGACTCTCCCCCGCCGCAACGCCGGGTTTTGTATGCCCGGTCAAGGGACAGGTCGGATTCATCAACGACTGGGGATTCCCCCGCTCTGGAGGCCGCACCCACAAGGGCACCGACATGTTCGCGGCCCGGGGTACGCCGCTCGTCGCCGTTGGCAACGGGTCGGTCCGGCTCTACACCAACAACCTCGGCGGAACCGTCGCCAGGGTCAACACCGATTACGGCTTTTCCTTCTACTACGCCCACATGGACGGCTACGCCCCCGGCATCAAGTCCGGACAGCGGGTCTCGACCGGCCAAACCATCGGATATGTCGGCAACACCGGCAACGCCATCGGTACCTCACCGCACCTCCATTTCCAGATTCACCCCGGTGGTGGCGCCCCGGTGAATCCGTACCCAACGGTCCGGTATTACTGCGGGTGACGCCACTTGGCCCCAGATCATCTCCGGGCTTGGTACCCTGCGTGCCGGCACCAGCTCCCGTAGAAAGGGATTAGCCCTGGAACAGACCCGTCGTCGCATCGACATCGTCAAGGATCCCGAGTTCACCGCGGACCTCGCCGCGGAGTCGCTCGAGGAATTGCGGGCGCGCCGCGATCTCTGCGCCGAACTCGACACCGAGTTCTCCTACTACCGCCGTTTGCTCCACGGTCGGATGGATCTGCTGTCGTTTGAGCAACGCCGCCGCACCGGCGAGGAAACCAGGAGCCTCATCGAGGCCCTGCCCGAGATCCTGGCCGGAAGTGACATCGGAACGCCGCTGCGCACCGAGGTTGCCAAGCCCCTTCCGATCGAGCCTCCCGACCCCGGCGAAGGCAGGCGCGCCATCGATCGGGTTCTGGGCGACGACTTCCTCACCCATCTCCCCACGATCGACAACGCCGAGCTCGACGAGATCCAAGAGATGCTCACCTCCACCGAGGAGGACATCTCGAGGCAGCGGCGCTACGTGTACGAGGCCATGGAGATCATCCTCGAAGAGATCACCCGGCGCTACCAAGAAGGCTTGGCCAACGTCGACGAGTTGCTCTCCCACGACTGAGTGGCCGTGACCTGGTCCGCCCGCACTGGTCTGAGATTTGCCGAGCGAGTCAGATGACCACGCTTGCCCGCACGGTCCGCTCCGACCTCATCGAGTCGACGTTCGACGGAACGGCCATCGCCCTCGACGCCTCCGGCAGAGTCCTCGCCGCGTGGGGCGACCCCGACGAACCACTCTTCTACCGGTCGGCGATCAAGCCCATCCAGGCAACCGTCGCTCAAGAGTGTGGGGCTTCTTTGAAGCCAGAGCAGATGGCGATCGCCTCTGCGAGCCACGGCGGCTTTCCCATCCACGTCGCCATCGTCCGCTCGATGCTGAACGAAGTCGGCCTCGACGAGTCCGCATTGCAGACCCCTCCGTCGTGGCCGCTCGGTGAGAGCGCCCGCGATGGGTTGTTGGCCGCCGGTCACCGGCATCCCCGGCCGATCTATCACAACTGCTCCGGAAAACATGCCGGATGGCTGCGAGCGTGCGTCGCCGCCGGATGGCCGATCGCCTCGTACCTTGCCCCTGAGCACCCGCTCCAACAACGGGTGCTCGCCGCCGTCGCCAACGTGGTCGCAGACAACTCGGCACTTGCCGCAGAATCGAGGATTGGGGTCGACGGCTGCGGCGCCCCCACCCCGCGAGGTTCCGTCCGCGAACTGGCCCGGGCGTTCTCCCGGCTGACGGTTGCTCCCCGCTACGCGGCGGTGGCGACGGCCATCCATCGTTTTCCGTCGCTCGTCGGCGACAACACCCGACCAGACGGGCAACTCGGCGCCTGGTGGGATGGCCCACTCAAGGTCGGCGCCCAAGGCCTGATCGGCGCCGGACGGCACGGCATCGGACTCGCCGTCAAGAGCCGCAGCGGGGATCGTGGCGCCTCGGTGATCGCACTCATCGCAATGGCCCGCCGGCTCGGCCTGCTCTCCGACGCCGCCTACGACGCCCTGGCCGACGTTGCCACCCCCCCGGTGCTCGGCGGCGGCCAACGGGTCGGCTCCATCCAACCGGTGCTCGGCGGCTGAGCCGCAGTGCGCATCCACCAGAACTGGTCGACTGCCGGGTTTGAACTCGAACCCGTCGCATTCGGAACGGGACCGTTTCCCCGGCGCGCATTCCTCGAGACCTGGTGGCGCCACCGCCGCGACGATGCCGACCTCATGCTGGTCGAGTTTGCCTCGGGACTGCTTCCGCTGCTGCGCGCCGATGACGTGGTCGCCTTTGTCGGCGATGAAGACGTAACCGACTACCACTCGCCACTCGGCGACATGGCGGCTCTGCCGGCACTGGTGGAGCAACTCCCGCCCGGCACGAGATTGATTCTCGATAGCCTCCCCGCCGCCGCCGCGGCGCCGATCGTGGCCGGTCTCGCTGCGGCAGGTATCGAGGTGACGCCACGCCAGCACGAAGTTGCCGCGGTCCTGACCCTCCCCGACAGCTTCGACGACTGGCTGATCGGACTCGGCAAGAAGACCCGCCACGAGGTCCGTCGCAAGGGACGGCGGTTTGAAGATCTGCTCGGTCCGGCCCGGCTCGAACGTGCCAACGGCCCTGCCGCCGTCGCCCGCTTCGCCGCCATGCACCGCCGCGCCCATGGAGACAAGGGCGGGTTCATGACCGGGGAGATGGAGGCGTTCTTCGCCGACCTCCATGCCCACGCCGGCGCCGTGATCGATGTGTTGTACGGCAGCGGGCCGGAACCGACCGCCGCGGCGTTCGGCTTCGAGGACGACACGACGTACTACCTGTACAACTCGGCGTACGATCCAGACATGCGAGAGGCCTCACCCGGGATCGTGCTGCTGTCGAGCCTCATCGCTCGCGCCCTTGCCGAAGGCCGGACCACGCTCGACTTTCTCAAGGGAGACGAGCCCTACAAGTTCCAGCACGGCGCCGCACCTCGGCCCCTGTACATGATCGAGGTAGCGCTCGGAGCCGGATCGTGATCAGCAGCGTCGCCTACCTCTCGATGCACACCTCACCACTCCTCCAGCCGGGACGAGGCTCCGCAGGCGGGATGAACGTCTACATCGACGAGTTGGCCCAGACCATGGCCCGGAGGGGCATCGAAGTCGTCGTCTTCACTCGTCGCACCGATCCGAGCCGTCCCACGGTCGTGTCACCCCGGCCCGGTTATCGCGTGGTGCACATCGCTGCGGGGCCACCCCAGGAACTGCCGATGACGATGATGCCCGGCCTCGTCGCAGAGTTCACCGAAGGAGTACTCGGCTGGATGGCCCGCGACCAAACCCGCTTCGACCTCGTCCACAGCCACTATTGGCTGTCGGGCTGGTCCGGGGTTCTGATCAAGGAAGCGCTCGAGATCCCGCTGGCCAACTCGTTCCACACGCTCGGCCGAATCAAGGACCTGACCCGCCGCTCCGACGAGGCTCCTTCGAGTCGGATGCGCACCCTCACCGAGGACGAGGTCATTGCCCAGTCCGACTGCGTCATCGCTTCGACACCGTACGAGTTCGATGACCTCGCGGAGCACTACGGAGCCGCCCCGGAACGGCTCTGCACCTCTCCGCCCGGCATCGATCACCGCGTATTCCGCCCCGGCGATCGCGACGAAGCGAGACAATGGCTCGGCTTGGGGCCGGAACCCATCGTTCTGTTCGCCGGCCGTATCCAGCCGCTCAAGGGGCCGGACATCGCAGTTGCGGCCGTCGCCCAACTCGAGTCGATCCAGGCAGCCCCTCCCCAGCTCCTGATCGTCGGCGGACCCAGTGGACCGGACGGCGACGCCGAACTGCTTCGGGTACGTCAAGCGGCGGTAAACCTCGGCATCTCCGACCGAGTCCACTGCCTCGCCCCACAGCCCCACGCCCAACTGGCGGTGTTCTACCAGGCCGCCGACGTTCTGATCATGCCATCGCGGGCGGAGTCGTTTGGGTTGGTAGCGGCGGAGGCGCAAGCCTGCGGGCTGCCGGTGGTGGCGGGTGCGGTCGGTGGCTTGCCGTATGTCGTGTCGGACGGGGTCTCGGGCTTGCTGGTCGACGGACAGGACCCGGCCGCCTATGCCGCCGCCCTGGCCAAGGTCCTCGAGAATCCCGCCCTGGCCGCCCACCTCTCGGCGGGTGCCGTCGAGTTTGCCGCTCAGTTCTCCTGGCCATCGACGGCCGACCGGCTGCTCGAACTGTATTCGGGGATCACCGGCCGATGACCCCGGGAGACGCCGCCGCTCTGCTGGAACGGGTCACCGACGCGTGGGTCGTCGACTCAGATTCGGATGTTGTGTGGGCCGGGGCACATGAGGGCCGATGGGGAATCCGGATGCGTCAGCAGTGTCGCGATGCCACCACCGTTTGGTTCTCCGTCGGCGAACTGACCGTCGGCTATGAGGCGTACCTGCTGCCAAGTCCACTGCACGGTCAACAAGAGGTGTACCGGCACTGCCTCGCCCGCAACTACCGCTCCTGGCCCGCTGCCATCGCCGTCGACGACCGGGGCGACATCTACGTCCGGGGCCGCATCCATCTCGATCGAATCTCCGAACACGCGATCGACGAAGCCGTCGGGGCGGTCTACGAAGTGGTCGAATTGTCGTTTCGCCAGCTCGTGGCGATGGGGTTCTCACATCGCGAAAAGTCGTCTTGAGATACTTGTCGACAGTGGTTGTGCACAACACCCTGTGGATAGCTGTGGATATGTGGACAACCGGTCTCTCCGAATAGGAGATGACCGCGATTGACCTCAACTGACGGGCCAGAACCGGTCGGTTTCGGACACAATTGACCCATTCGGGGCTCTTGAAATGCGGCGCCCGCCTTCGTAGGGTCGGGCTGAAGGCCCAAGGTGCTTGGATGCCAGACCTCGTTCGGGGAAGTGCGGGGACCGGCAACCGGGTTCCTTGGGCTTTCGCTATTGACCGGCACCTATTGAGGTGTGGAAGCCACCGCCCGGTCGGGGGACATCACCGCAAGACCTGCCTCGGTCGCCCGGACCGTCATGATGCGGCGACCGGGCTGCATGGCGGGGCGTGGGTCGGTTACGTCGCGGCCCAAGCTGCGCCAACGCAAAGCAACCGTCTCGAGAGGTTCATCGGTCACCAGGGCGACACCGAAGAGGGCCGGTGCCCGCACCGGCGATTCGACCACCTCGAGCAGCGGTCCAACCCGAAAGAACGCGGTCTTGCGGCCCCGCACGGTGAGGCGGAGCCTGGGATCGGCACCGATGCCTTGCATGGTGGCCACCGCCTCGTCGAGGTCGGCGACGAGGAGTACCACGTGATCGAGATCCCATCCATCCGCCGTGGTGCCAACGACGCCCTCGCAGGCATCAATCCCGAAGTCGGGTGCCGCGGGCTCCCATGCCCACGCGATCTCGCCGGTGAGCAGCACCGTCGAGCGAGTCTGCAACGGATTGGGAAGAGCAAACTCGTCCCAGGGCAACGGAACCCGAACCGCGGTGAGGAGAGCGCCCATCAGCAACCCACCGCCCTCAGATCCCGAAGATGAGCTGGCGCAGACGCAGGGGGGTCGTCTCGTAGCTGTCGAGGTCGATACGCAACGAGCCGAGCCGGAGTCCTCGCATGACCTCGCCATGGCGGGTAGCGACGACCAGCGAGTGTTCGGCGTGTTCGAGTGCTCCGAGGCCCAGGCAGCGCCCGGTATCGTCCTGCACCCCTACCAGCATCCCGTGGAGGCGTTTCAGGTCGAAGCCGTCGGGGAGCGTCGGCGCGAACACCGACGGTTGTACCCGCCAGCGCGGCAAGGGGGGTGCCAACGCCCGGCGGAAGGCATCGATGCGGGCGGCACGTTGCTCGACCGGGCCCTGCGGCACAAGATCGGCATGGGGAGCGGACCGCGCCACCCGGGCGCCGAGAAACCGCTCGAGCATGCCGATGGTCGGCTCCATCTCGCGGCCGCGTTGCATCGCTATGACCAGCGACGGGGCACACAGTTCCATGAGGTGATACTTGATCGTCTGACCGACCACGCCGGAGACAACTCCGGTCGTGTCGAGCACCACGAAGTCGGCGCCGGTGCGAGCGACATCAACGAGGGCGGCGGCCGCGACCACGTGGGAGAGAACGACCCCCTGGGGCTGCGTCGAGCCGACGAACCGCAACTCGTCAGCATCGTTGAGAGCGGCGAAGTCCTCGGGCGATCGCACCCACTTGAGGCCGATGCAGGCAGGCGGACCGACGGTCGAACGGCTCAGATCGGCATCGACCAGGGCGACCGACTTCCCGGCGCCGAGAGCATCGGCCATGAGCAGCTTGGCGAGGGTCGTCTTTCCGGTGTCGGCGGCACCGACGATCATGATGACGCCTTGCTCGCCAATCACACGCTCGCGAAGCGAAGCGTGTGGCTCCCCCGCTTGCGGCACCGCAGTCCTCTCTTTCCCGGCTCGTGTGTGATTCTAGGGAAGGCGGGGGCGCTCGAGTCTTGACCGGCTGCAGCCTATCGGTCCGCCCCCTTCGGGCTGAGCCAGGTGGCGAACTTGCCGAGCCGGGGCCGCTGATGGCGTGGGCCGGATCGATCAGAGCTCCACGGGGCATACGGCGCCATGGTCAGTTCGGCGATGGCCAAGAGCACCGCGTCGTAGTTGACCCGCCAGCCGGCAAAATCACGCCACGCTTGGTCTTGGTCGGCGACCAGCGGCACCCCGGCCTCCGCCAATTGGTCCCACACGGCATCGAACTCTCCTCGGGTGATGCTGATGGGGTCGTCCGGGGCCGGATCCGCGTCGTGGACGAGGCCGAAGAAGTCGGCGATACGCCGCAGTGCGAGAAAACCGGAGCGAATGCACACGCCCTTGGGTCCCTCGATCCCCATCTCGATTGCGGCGCTCGAGATCGACGCGGCGTCGAGCACCGTGCCGGCGGCGGTCACCCACGACCGGTCCGGCTGGGGTGAGCGAAAGAAGTTGAGGGCCGCATACGAGGTATGGGCTTCCTCGAGTTCGGCGAACCAGCGCTCCCAATCCAGCCAGGTCTCATCCAACTGATCCAGCCAGCCAATCCGCTGATGACGGAGCAGGAACTCGGCGGCGGATGGCGGAGTGCCGGCCCGCACTTCGAGCAACGCCACCATCGTCTCGCGCCGCGAGAACGCCGAATACATCGTCGGGAGGTAGGTGATCATCAGGGTGAGGATGAATAGCCCGACCCCGGCCGAGGTGAAGGCGAGCAATTGCTCGGGAAGGCCGTCTGCGGAGGCAAAACCCAATGTCGTGATCGAAGATGTCGCCAGGTGGATGGCGTCGGCAAGCGAGCCGTCGTCCAGGGCCCAAAACATCGCGGTATACCCCACCGTGACCAGGAGCAGCCAAACGGCAACCAGGACGACCAGGGCCACCGGGGCAAACAACGCCATCACCCGATCGCGCGAAGCGAAGTCTCGCCGCTCGTTGGCCACCCAACGAAACGGCTTCCGCAGTGACAGGAACACCACCCGGGTGATCATGCTCTGGGCACTGCGCGGCAGGATGACGGTGCGGATCGCCGACATCAACGTCCACGCGACGAGCAGCAGTCCTGCGGCGAACACAACAACATTCATCATGTACCAGAGCGTACCGAGCGGTCCCGCGGTGCGCCCGACGCCGCGCCTTCGATGGCAGGAGGCATCAGCCGGAGTATTCGTCGCGCAGGTCGCGCCGCTTGACCTTGCCCGATGCAGTGCGAGGCAGGGACTCCACCACCACGACGCCGTGGACCTTGAACAGGGGATTCAGATGCTCGCTGATCGCCTCCTGCATCGCGGCTCGCCACTGGGGCTGTTGCGACTCGGAGCCGGGTTCGGGCACGGCGAAGATCACGAGGCGGCTGGGCCCGCCACCGGGCGGCGCCACGGCAACAGCGGCCGTCTCGGCGACACCGGCGACGGGTAGGACAACTCGCTCGATTTCAGTTGAGCTCACCTTGATGCCACCGAGATTCATCGCATCGTCGACCCGGCCGAGGGCGTGGTAGTAGCCACCTTCCAGCCGCTCCATGTGGTCGCCGTGGCGCCGCAATTGGACCCCGCTCACCACCGGAACACCTTCGAAGTAGACCTCGTGGTGGTCGCGGTTCAGCAACCTGGTCGACAACCCGATCGACGGCGGCACGATGAAGACCTCGCCGACATCGGACCGCCGTTCGTCGTCGTCGAGCAGTACGACGTCGAGGCCGAGGGTGGGTGTCGTGAACAGACTGGGAAACGCCGGCCGGAGCAACGTGCCGCTGAGGAATCCCCCGCCGATCTCGGTGCCGCCGATGTACTCGATGATGGGCTTGTTCCCGGCAAGGCCCATCAGATACTCCATGTCGATGGGGTTGGAGGCTTCGCCGGTCGAGCTGAAGAGGCGGATGGCAGACCAGTCGTACAACTCCATGATCCGGCCCGTCTTCCAGGCCGCGACCAGGCTGGGCACCACCCCGAGAATGTTGACACCTGCCTCCTGGACGAACTCGCCGAAGTCGGATTCGGTCGGGGCGTCATCGAACAACGCCATCGTGGCACGATTTATGAACGAGGCGTAGATGAGCCACGGACCCATCATCCAGCCGAGATTGGTAGGCCAGGCCACGACATCGCCTGGGTGAATGTCTTGATGGAAGTGCCCATCCATGGCACTTTTGATCGGGGTGAGGTGGGTCCACGGAATCGCCTTGGGGTCACCGGTCGTTCCCGACGAGAACAGGATGTTCATGGCGTCGTCGGGGTGGCGCGGCACAGGGGTGACATCCCGGTCGTCGCCGAGGAAGTCCTCCCACGTCGTGTCGCCGGCACGCAAGGCAACGGCTCCCCCGGTCTCGACCACGATGGCGTGGGCGGCGCCGGCGGCCACCACCTTCTCGTACATGGGAAGTTCTCGGCCGGCGCGCAATATTCGATCCTGGGTGATGACGGTGTCGGTATCGGTGATCCGCAGCCGGGTCGCGATCTCGTCGCGAGCGAAGCTGTCGGCGATCGAAACCACAACGCCACCCACCCACACGATTCCGAGGTAGGCCGCTACTGCTTCGACCGTCATCGGCATGGCGATGGCGACTCGATCGCCCGGCTCACATCCTCGGGCCAGCAATCCGTTGGCAACCCGCAGCACCAGCTGGCGCAGCGCTCCATAGCTCACCTCGTGGATGGCGCTACCGAAGCGGGCGACGATCGCCGGGTCGGTCGGGTCGGCGTGGAAACAACTCGCCGCAATATTGAGCTCGGCGCCGGGCAGCCAATGAACGTCTTCAACGGAGGCTCCCTGTTCCAAGATCTTGTCGGGCCACTGCGTGAAGTCGATGCGGAGGCGTTCGAGCACGAGACCCCAGAAGCCATCGCGATCCTGCACCGACCACTCGTGGAACGCGTCGTACGAGTCGAGGCCGACGTCGCGAATCGCGGCAGTGAGGTTGGCATGGCCGATGGCGGCCCAGTTGGGCGTCCACAGCGGATCGGACAGCGTGGTCATCGGTGGTGACCTCCGGGGGTCTTCAGGTCGCGAAGCGTAGTTGAGCACCTCACCCATAGAAGAGACCACGGGGTAGGCTCCCGCGCCTATTCCCGTGAGCAGCACCGACCCGACCCCCACTACACCCGGCACCGGCGGCCTCGTCGTCCTCGGCCTCTTCACCGCGGTGGTAGCAGGGACGCTGGCCCTCTTCACCATCGGCGATTTCGCCGCCGTGGCGGTCTTCGTCACGATCTTCGGCGGCGCCACTGCGATGGCGCGGACCCACCGGCGCGGGCCGGCGCGGGGTGTCTTCGCCGCTCTGGTCGTCGTGTTGATCGGATCGATCGCAATCACCGGATATGGAGCTGCTCAGATCCTGGCCGTGGTTGCATCGCCGGGAACGGGGACCGCGGCGCCGGCAGATCAGGCCGACCTGGCGGCGGCAGAATCGAAGATCGACGGTTCGGCGGAGTCTTCCGCGTTTCGGATCGAACTCACCGAAGCCGAGGTCAATGCCGTCCTCCAAGACGCCTTGAGCACCGGCAACAACCCATTCGCCCGCGTCACCATTGACATCACGAACGCCACCGGAGACCCCGGCCGGGTCGACTTCGTTGGCGTGTTCAAGAATGGCTCTCTTGAAACCGCCGGCACGCTCTCCGCTGAGGTGGTGGCCGGCAGCCTCGAGCTGGAGATCATCGAAGTCGACGTCGGCATCTTCTCGGTGCCGGCCGTCGCTCAAGGCGCAGTTGAGGACATGATCACCGACCTCGCCGACCTGGAAGCGGCTCTGGCAGAAGAAGGCGCCGACGTGCAATCCATCGTCATCGGAGATGATCGTGCTGTCATCACCGGCACCCAGCGCAACGGCACCGCAATCGATCCCGTTGCAGTGCTGGCAGCGCTCGGGGAAGGAGTCGATCTCGCCGCGGGCGGATTCCCGGCCGAGCCGCAGTTTCCACCCGGCCGAGTTTCCGGCACGTCGGCACCCGGCGACCGGTACTACGTCGCCATCGGCGACTCGCTGGCGGCCAACGTCGGCGTCGAAGACCCGGCCGACGGCTATGTGTCGCGTTTTCACACCCAACTCGAGCGCATCGACTCTACGGCCTACGGCCTCGCCAACTTCGGCATCTCAGGCGAGACTTCGGGAACGTTGCTCCATGGCGGCCAACTCGACGAGGCGGTCGCCTTCGCCGCAGCCAACGACGTTGCCTACGTGACGATCGACATCGGCGCCAACGACTTGCTCGGCCACCTCTCTTCCGCCGACTGCAGTGCCGACATCGACGCACCGGCCTGTACCGACCGGATCGACATCGCCCTGGTGGCCTACTCGCGCAACATTGGTTCCATCTTCGAACAGCTCGACGCCGCCGTACCGGGGGCGACGGTGGTGGTACTCACGACCTACAACCCGTTCAGCTTCGGTTTCGAGAACGAGGTGTATTTCGAGGCCCGCAGCAACGAGGTGATCGGCGATTTGAACCGGATGGCGGCATCCGCCGCCGATTCGTTTGGGTTCCTGGTCGCCGACGGCTTCGGCCCCATGCGAGGCACGGCGACGTCGACCACTCACATGGTCGACGTACCCCCCGACATCCACC
Organism: uncultured Acidimicrobiia bacterium; assembly: GCA_963704825.1. GTDB lineage: Bacteria > Actinomycetota > Acidimicrobiia > Spongiisociales > UBA5794 > CAVPHV01. Next base: position 349,780 of record CAVPHV010000017.1, on the reverse strand, counting down.
CCAACGCCCTCGGCTACGACGTCCTCACCGGCGCATTGGTGGCCGCGATCGAGTAAACCCCCCTGGAGGGGCAGGACCCGTGCGTGACCGGTCCCCGCACCCGCGCTCGGTACTCTCTCGGGAATGGCACGCCGACCTTCCTGGTGGGGATCGACCCCGCACCTCGTATTCACGGTTGTGGTGTTCGTCGTGCTTGCCTCGCTGGACAACGCCGCCATCGGGGCAATCCCGGCGATGGTCACTCCGATCTCTGAGGAACTCGCCACCTCGAAGTCCGCCATCGTCTTCATGACCGGCGCCTCGATCCTCGTCGCCGCAATGTCGTCCGTCGCCTGGGGATACTGGGGAGACCGCACGGACCGCAAGCGGCTCCTGTTCTGGGGGACGTTGGTGTGGGTGGGTGGGCTGACGCTGAGCGCCACGGCCCAGGTGTACTGGCAGCTGTTCCTGTGGCAGATGGTGACCGCGCTCGGTCTCGGTGCCATTGCGTCGGTCGGCTTCTCGGTGGTGAGCGACTTGGTCAAGCCGGAGCGCCGGGGGTTGGCGATGAGCTTCTGGGGCTTGTCGCAGGGTATTGGGACGCTCATCGGAGGGCTGCTTGCCAGCCAACTGGGCGCCGACAACTTCCGGATTCCGCTCGTTGCGATCGCCGCCGCAGGAGCGTTGTTCTCGGTGCTCTATCTAGCGACGTTTGACGTTCCTCGCGGCTATCGCGAGCCGGCGTTGGCCGGACTCGAGGGCGACTATGCGTACAGGATCGAGCCCGATCAGGTACTCGAGCTCTGGGATGTCCACACCAACCGCTGGCTCATCTTCCAGGGCCTGGCCGCCCAGTTTGCCTATGGCTCGCTCGTCTGGGTGCCATTGCTCTATCAGGAGAAGGTGCTCGCCGAGGGCTACTCGCCATCGACCGCTACCAAGGTCGGTGGGCTATTTGCCACGATCATCACGCTTGGCGCTCTTGCCTCGATCCTCGGCGGCTACCTGGGCGATGTGTGGGAACGACGCAACCCGAGCGGTCGCGCCCTGGTATCTATGATCGGCATCCTCGGGGCGATTCCGTTCTTCCTACTGTTCTTCTTCATACCGATGCGTGGACTCGACGTCACCGACGGGGCGGGCACCTTCACCCTGGTCGGCGAGGTCCTCGTCAGCATCTTCACCAATCCGTGGGTGGCGGCCGCCTTCCTCACCTCGCTCATGGCCCTCGCCCTGACCTCGGCCGATTCACCCAACTGGTTTGCTCTCATCGCCGACGTCAACGTTCCCGAGCATCGGGGCACGGTCTTCGGGCTCGGCAACCTCACCAACGGAGTCGGCCGCTCCTCCGGCAACGCCCTCACCGGAGCGGTGGCGGGCAGCTTTGAGACCGCTCTCCCCCCGCCGCTCAACTGGGCGGTCGGCTTGGCCGTCTTCCAACTGGCGTTCCTGCCGACCGGCTTCTGCTACTGGCGGGCGGCGAAGACCTCGCCGGGCGACATCGCCGCCGTCAACGAGACGCTGCGGGAGCGGGCCGAGTCGTGACAGCGACGAACCGGCTGCATCTTCGGTCGCAGCTGGGTAGGTTTGGAGCCACTTGGGAGAGCTTGCGGGGATGACACCGGTTGTCCCCAGAAGGAGGATGGGATCCATGGCCAATGTCGTACGGGCCGCCATCGTGCAGACAGAGTGGACGGGCGACGTCGAGTCGATGATCGCCAAGAACGCAGACTACGCCAGGCAGGCGGCCGAGCAGGGCGCCAAGGTCATGTGCTTCCAGGAGTTGTTCTACGGCCCGTATTTCTGCCAGGTGCAGGAGCCCGAGCATTTTGACCTGGCCGAGCCGATCCCCGACGGGCCGACGACCCAGAAGATGATGGCGCTTGCCAAGGAAACCGGGATGGTGCTCGTCGTCCCCATCTTCGAGAAGGAAGACGACGGGGTCTTCTACAACACCGCCGCCGTCATCGACGCCGACGGCACCTACCTCGGCCGCTACCGCAAGCAGCACATCCCGCAGATCGACGGCTTCTGGGAGAAGTACTACTTCCGTCCCGGCAACGGCGGCTACCCCGTGTTCGACACGGCCGTCGGCAGAATTGGCGTGTACATCTGCTACGACCGGCACTTCCCCGAGGGCTGGCGTGCGCTCGGGCTCAACGGCGCCAAGATCGTCTTCAATCCGTCGGCCACCAGCCGGGGACTGTCGATGTACCTGTGGAACCTCGAACAGCCTGCGGCCGCCGTCGCCAATGAGTTCTTCATCGGGGCCATCAACCGGGTCGGCAAGGAGCCGTACGGAGACAACGACTTCTACGGCTCGTCGTACTTCGTTGATCCTCGCGGCCAGATCGTCGGTGACGCCGCTTCGGACACCGACGAAGAACTCGTCGTGCGTGATCTCGATCTCGACCTGATCGACACCGTCCGCAAGACCTGGGCGTTCTACCGCGACCGCAGGCCCGATGCCTACGACGAGCTGGTAACTCCGTAGCGCCCGGCACCCGAAACACAACGATCGAACAAGGAGGGAGAGGACGATGGCCAAGACGTTGATCAAGGGTGGCACGGTGGTGACTGCCGCCGACACAATGGAGGCCGACGTGCTCATCGAGGACGACAAGGTGGTCGCCCTCCACGCCCGCGGCGCAGAGGGCGTCAATGACCAGCTCGCCGAAGCGGCGGTTGGGGCCGGCGCCGCAACAGTGGTCGATGCCACCGGCAAGTACGTCATCCCCGGCGCCATCGATGTCCACACCCATTTCGAGCTGCCCTTCGGCGGCACCTACGTCTCGGACAACTTCGAGAGTGGCACCCGAGCGGCCGCCCACGGCGGTACCACCACGATCATCGACTTTGCCGTCCAGGTGAAGGGTGAACGAATCATGGATGGCTTCGCCACGTGGATGGACAAGGCTGCCGGCAACAGCGCCATCGACTACGGCTTCCACATGATCGTCGGCGACGTCAACACCGAGAGCCTGAAGGAGATGGACACCATCGTCGGCGAAGGGGTGACCAGCTTCAAGCTGTTCATGGCCTACCCGGGAGTCCTCTACTCCGACGACGGCGAGATCTTCCGCGCCATGCAGGTTGCCGCCGAGAACGGCACGACCATCATGATGCATGCCGAGAATGGCATCGCCATCGACGTGCTGCGTGAACAAGCCATCCAGCGGGGCCAGACCGATCCCAGGTACCACACCACCACCCGCCCCCCAACGACGGAATCCGAAGCGGTGCACCGCGCCATCACCCTCGCTGAGCTGGCCGGGTCGCCGCTGTACATCGTGCACATGTCCGCCAAAGAAGCCGTCGCCGAACTGACCTTGGCCCGCGATCGTGGCATCAACGTCTTCGGCGAGACCTGCCCGCAGTACCTCTTCCTCAACTGGGAAGACCACGTCTGCGCCCCCGGGTTCGAGGGCGCCAAGTATGTGTGCTCGACCCCGATCCGCCCCAGGGCGGACGGCCATCAGGACTACCTGTGGAACGCACTGGCGCGCAATGATCTTCAGATTGTCTCGACCGATCACGCCGGGTTCTTCTACGACGATGACGAGAAGATGGGGCGCCAGAAGCGGCTCGGGGAAGGCGACTTCACGGCCATCCCCAACGGACTGCCAGGAGTGGAAGAGCGGCTGAACCTGATGTACCAGGGTGGCGTCGTCGAAGGCCGGCTGAGCCTGAACCGCTGGGTTGAGCTGTGCGCAACCAACCCGGCCAAGATGTTCGGAATGTACCCGCAGAAGGGGACCATCGCCGTCGGCTCAGACGCCGACATCGTTGTCTACGACCCGAACGCCTCGTTCACGTATTCCGCCGAGACGATCCACATGAACATCGACTACACCGCGTACGACGGGATCAAGATCTCGGGCAAGGTGGACACCGTGCTGTCGCGAGGCAAGGTCATCATCGACAACGACGCCTACCTCGGCACCAAGGGCGACGGCCGGTACCTGAAGCGTGACACCAGCCAGTTGCTGATCTGAGGCGGCATTCCTTGAAGAAGATCAATCACTGGATCAACGGCGAGACCGTCACCACGGAGGCGGTGCGCACCGGGGCGGTGTACGACCCATCCACGGGGTCGCAAACCGGCGAAGTTGCGCTGGCGTCGGCCTCCGACGTCGACTTGGCGGTCCGCACCGCCCGCCATGCGTTCGAGACGTGGGGCACCGTGCCGCTCACGAGGCGTCAAACGATCATGTTTGCGTTCCGCGAGTTGGTGGCCAAACACCGGAACGACATCGCCAGGACGCTCACCTCCGAGCACGGCAAGACCCTCGATGATGCTCGCGGCGAGGTACAACGCGGGTTGGAGGTCATCGAGTTCTCCTGCAACATCGCCCACCTGCTCAAGGGCGACTACTCCGAGCAGGTGTCGACCGGGGTGGATACCTTCACGATCCGCCAGCCGCTCGGCGTGGTGGCAGGCATCACGCCGTTCAATTTCCCGGCGATGGTTCCCATGTGGATGTACCCGATCGCCATCGCCTGCGGCAACACGTTTGTGCTGAAGCCTTCCGAGCGAGATCCATCCACCTCACAACTGGCGGCGGAACTGCTGGCTGCGGCCGGGCTGCCCCGCGGAGTCTTCAACGTGGTCCACGGCGACAAGGTTGCGGTTGACGCCATCTTGGAGCACCCGGACATTGCGGCCGTGTCGTTTGTGGGCTCAACACCGGTGGCCCGTCACATCTACGAGACCGGGACCGCCAACGGCAAACGAGTCCAGGCTCTCGGCGGTGCCAAGAACCACATGATCGTGCTGCCCGATGCCGATATGGACCTCGCCGCCGACTCGGCAGTGTCGGCCGGCTACGGCTCAGCAGGAGAACGCTGCATGGCCATCTCCGTGATCGTTGCCGTCGGCAACGCCGGCGACGAACTCATCCCGAAGATCGCGCAGCGGATGGCGGCGCTCAAGGTGGGTCCAGGCACCGAGCCGGGCGCCGAGATGGGACCGCTGATCACCGCGGAGCATCGTGCCAAGGTCACGGGCTACATCGACGCCGGAGCCGACGCCGGAGCGACACTGGTGGCCGACGGCCGCGGGCTCACCGTCGACGGGTTCGAGAACGGCTTCTGGGTGGGCCCAACCCTGTTCGACCATGTGACCCCGGACATGTCGATCTACCGGGACGAGATCTTTGGACCGGTGCTCTCGGTGGTGCGTGTCGACCACTACGAGGACGCCGTGAAGCTGATCAACGACAACCAGTGGGGCAACGGTACTGCGGTGTTCACCAATGATGGTGGCGCCGCCCGCAGGTTCCAGAGCGAGATCCAGGTGGGCATGGTCGGTATCAACGTGCCGATCCCGGTGCCGCTGGCGTTCTACAGCTTTGGCGGATGGAAGGAGTCGATCTTTGGCAGCCACGCGATCTACGGCCCCGACGGGGTGCACTTCTATACGAGGCAGAAAGTTGTGATCAGTCGCTGGTCGGACCCGATCCACCGCGGCGTCGATCTGGGGTTCCCCCAACATGGTTGACCCAGCCGACCATGGGTGGAGGAGGCCGGCACGCCACGCCGTGTCGGGGCCCCACCGCGTCGACCACATGGACTTTGGGGTCGTGCTGCAAACCGATCCGCCCGCCACCCGAGTCGTCGAGTTGGCCAAGCTGGCGGAAGACAACGGCTTTGCGTACGGCTGGACGTTCGACTCCCATGTGCTCTGGCAGGAGCCGTTCGTCATCTACTCCCAGATCCTCGCCGCGACCGAACGGATGATCGTTGGGCCGATGGTCACCAACCCGGGGACCCGAGATTGGACCGTGCTTGCTTCCCTGTTTGCCACTCTCAACGACATGTTCGACGGACGCACCGTCTGCGGGATGGGTCGCGGCGATTCGGCTCTGCGCTACATCGGCAAGAAGCCGACGACGCTGGTGACGATGGTCGAAGCGATGGAGGTCATCAAGGATCTCGTCGCCGGGCGCGAGGTCACCTATCACGACACCCTGATCCGCATCCCGTGGATCGTCGGCGAGGGATGGAACCTCCCGATGTGGGTGGCCGGGTATGGGCCGCGGGCGCTGCGCACTATCGGACGCCATGCGGACGGCTTTGTCCTGCAGCTCGCCGATCCCCAGATCCTCGAGTGGACGATGGACGCCGTGCGAGCCGCAGCCGAAGACGTGGGCCGCAACCCCGATGAGATCAAGATCTGCGTCGTCGCCCCCGGCTACGTAGGTGACAACATCCAGGAGCAGCGTGATCAACTCCGCTGGTTCGGCGGCATGGTGGGCAACCACGTCGTCGACCTCGTCCACCGCTACGGGGACGACGAGGCGATGGTGCCAAAGGTGTTGTCGGACTACATCAAGGCGCGGGAGTCCTACGACTACGACGACCACGGCAAGACCGGTCCGACCACCGATTTTGTCCCCGACGACATCGTCGACCGTTTCTGTGTGCTCGGCCCGGCCGAAGCCCACATCGAGAAGCTGAGGATGCTCAAGGCGATGGGGGTCGACCATTTCGGCCTGTACCTGATGCACGACAACCAGGAAGGGACGTTGCGCGCCTACGGAGAGAAGGTCATTCCCGCCGTCCAGGGCTAACCCGCACACGGCCGGTGTTCGGCTGATTCCCTGGTTCAGTAGCTGCCATTCGCGGCCGAAGCTTCTCCCCTCGGTACAGTCCCCGCCACGGAATCCCCAGGAGGATCTATGACCGACGATGCCAGCTTCGGCAACCAGGAGAACAAGCCGCCCGAGCCCTCGGTGGCCGACCACGCCCAACGCGCCATCTCACAGTTCACCTTCGGCGAGCAACTGATCGCGTTCGGCGCCGTACTCGTCCTGCTGGTCAACCTGCTCCTCGGTGAGATCCTGCTCGGCGAGTACTTCATCTCGGATGCCTCGTGGCTGCTCGCCCTCGCATCCATCACCGGGATCTTCTTCTACTACACCGGTCGCGAGGCTCCCTGGCATCGGTTCTACCCGTGGTTCGTCGAGATGGCAGCATGGGCCGTTGCGGCGATCGGCGTCGTCACACTGCTCGATTGGCTCTTCGGACACTCCTCGCCGGGCGGGGCGAGCTTGTTCTTCTTGCTGGTCTACGTGGCGTCCGCCGCGTTGTTCGGGGTCGGCGCCTTCTTCCTCCGTCGCCAGGGCTGACACAGGACCCCAAAAAGGAGGCGGCCCGGCGCCGAGAGACTCGGCGCCGGGCCTTTTGGAGGAGGACTCGATCGGTTGGCTTCGATCATTTCCCCGATTCAGTGACACCACAATGACAGATCGGAGTGAGCGAGGGGTGAAGCAGACCTGAAGGTTTGGTAAACCTTCTTCGCCATGAGAAACCGGGTGCCGGCTGAGCCGGCACCCGGTGGTGGGAGGGAGGGTGTGAATCGATCGTTGTGTTGGTGATCGATGTACAAGACTCAATATGGCAGCCCCCGATGAGTGGCACCTGAGGCCACTATGAGAGTTGGGTGAGATCCCCGTTTTTCTGTTCGTGCGTGGCCGGGGTGCCAGAAAGCGCGCCGCAACCACGCCAGAAACGGCGGCTGCGCCACGCAGGAACAAAAAGGGTGGGTGCCGCCACTATCTGTGTTCAAGTTTCCCGGCGGATCTGTCGAAGGGACTCGAATGCGTCTGTTTGCTGGCGCCGACCGTATCCGCGACTGAGGAGTCCCCCCAACCATGCAGCGCGCTCTTCGCCTGTTTGCTGTGTTTGCACTCGCCGTTTCGATGACTGCCATCACCAGCCCCGTCCAGGCCGCCACGCCAACGGCGTGCAACGGCATTCCTGCAACGATCACCGGCACACCCGGTGACGACACGATTTCCGGCACCCCCGGCGACGACGTGATTCTCGGCCTCGGAGGTGCAGACGTCATCGACGGCGGCGGAGGCAACGACGTCATCTGCGGCGGGTCCGGGAACGACACCATCACAGGTGGCGAAGGCGACGACGCGGCGTACGGTGCGGCCGGCAACGATGACCTCGCCGGCGGCGACGGAGAAGACCGACTGTTCGGCGGCGACGGTGACGACACGCTGCGCGGCAACAAAGACGATGACAATCTGGTCGGCGGCGCCGGCAACGACTTGCTCAACGGCGGCTACGGCGACGACACCCTGCGCGGCAACGACGGCGACGACCGCGGCTTCGGCGGTCCCGGCACCGACTACGCCGAGGGCGGCCCTGGAGCCGACAGCCTTTCCGGCGCCGACGATGACGACGACCTGCGGGGCAACGGCGGCGACGACAGCCTGGCCGGCGAGGCGGGCGACGACCTCCTCTACGGCGGTGCCGACACCGACACGTCCGACGGCGGCGACGGCTTCGACCGCTGCATGGGCACCGAGACCTCGATCGACTGCGAGGACGACGACCTCAACGATCCGCCCGTAGCGATCGACGACGACTTCCAGACCGACGAAGACAATGCGACCAGCGGCATGCTGCTGCTCGACAACGGCAACGGTCCTGACTACGACCCGAACAGCCATCCCCTGGCTGTCGTGGCCGTCGAAGGCGATGAGAACGAGGTCGGCCAACCACTCACCCTGCCTTCTGGCGCCGAGATCATGGTCGAGGCAGACGGGTCGCTCACTTATGACCCGAACGGCATCTACGAGCACTTCAACGTCGGCGACTTTGCCATCGACACGTTCGACTACACCATCTCCGACCCCAAGGGTGAGACCGGCACGGCCACCGTCGCAATCCGGATCAACGGCGTCAACGACGCCCCCGAGGCGGTGGACGACGAGGCTGCAACCAACGAGGACACCTCGGTTTCGATCGACGTGATGGACAACGACTCCGACGTGGACAGCTTGTTTGAGATCGATTCGTTCACGCCGGCCACCCGCGGCGTGGTCGAGCTGGGTCTCGGAGGCGACGACTTCGTCTACACCCCACCTGAGAACTACGTCGGCCCGGACAGCTTCACGTACAGCATCACCGACGGTGAGTTCGAATCCACCGCAACCGTGACCGTGAACGTCGGCCCGATCAACGACCTTCCGGTCGCCGCGGACGACCTCGGGATCGAGACCGACGAAGACGCCTCGGTGTGGATCGACGTGCTCGCCAACGACTCCGACGTCGAGGACGACGCGGCCGACCTCACCATCACGATCGTGGACGAGCCGGCGAACGGCTCGGTGACCCTGGTCCAAGGCGGGGTCGAGTACACCCCCGACCCCGACTACAACGGACCCGACAGCTTCATGTACAGGGTCATCGACACCGATGGCGGCACCTCTGCCGAGGCCGCAGTTGTCGAGATCGAGGTTCTTCCCATCAACGACGCCCCGGTCGCTGAAGACGACGACTTCCACTTCGGCGAAGACGAATACACCGGTTTCGAAGAGGGAGACGGGTTCCTGGGGAGCCTGTTCGAGGACAACGGCAACGGCCCAGACTCGGACCCCGATGGCGACGAACTGACCGTGATAGCCGTCAATGGTCAGCCAATGTCCGCAGGCGAAGGCACCGCCTTCTATGAGGGCGAGGTGCTCGTCGGCTACTTCTACGTCGGCGACGATGGCGAGTTCTACTTCATCCAGACCCTGCCCCCGGACTTTCTCGGCGCGGGCGCCATGGTGTCCGACCGATTCGAGTACACCATCAGCGATGGCGAGGAAACATCGACCGCAACGGTGACGATCACCATCCACGGCGAGAACGACGCTCCGCTTGCCCAGGACGACTACCCGCACGGCACCGACGAGGAGACGGTTGCCACCTACTACGGGCTCACCTCGAACGACTGGGACCCGGATGTCGGCTTCAGGCTCCGCATCAGCGATGCCGGGCCGGTGAGTGATGCCGGCGCTGCGATCATGCTGAATCCCGATGGTTCGGTCTCCTACGACCCGGTCGGAGCCCTCGACTTCGTACCTGCCGGCGAGATCTATCAAGACGTGTTCGAGTACACGGTGAGCGACGAGTACGGCGCCACCGACACGGCGCTCGTCTTCGTCGACGTGTTCGGGATCAATGACACCCCCGAGGCAATGGACGACACGCCGACGACGCCCGAGGACACCGCGGTCGACATCGAAGTACTCGCCAATGACGAGGACGCCGACGACGGAGCGATTCTGGAAGTGATTGCTCTCGACTTCGACGCAACGATGGGAACCGTCACAATCCTGCCCACCAACGAGGTGAGATACCAACCGCCGACGGACTTCTTCGGCGAGGACTCGTTCGAATACACCATGCGGGACGAGCACGGCGCCGAGTCGTCGGCGACGGTCACGGTGAGCGTGGAGTCGGTCAACGACCTTCCCGAGGCGGCAGATGACGAGGCCGAAACCCTCGAGGACAGGCCGGTGACCATAGACGTGACCGACAACGACACCGACGTCGAGGACGAACCCGGTGACCTGATCCCGGTGATCGACAGCCAGCCCGACAACGGCACCGCCGAGGTCGTCGACGGCCAGATCGAGTACACCCCGGATCCCGACTACTGGGGCCCGGACTCCTTCACCTATACGGTGCTCGACACCGACGGTGGGTCATCCGAAGCGGCGGCCAGCGTCTACGTCTGGGTTGAGCCGGTCAACGACGCTCCCGAAGCCGTCGACGACGAAATGGGGGCCACCGAGGACGAGACAGCCTGGCTGCCGGTCCTGGAGAACGACTCCGACATCGACAGCGACTTCTGGATCGACTCGTACACGCAACCCACCAACGGAACCGTCGAGCTCGGCAAAGGAGAGCTGGTCTACCTACCCGGCGAGAACTTCGATGGCGACGATTCGTTCACTTACACCATCACCGACGGCGAGTACTTCTCGACCGCAACCGTCACCGTGAGGGTTGAGCCGGTCAACGACCTGCCCGAGGCGTACGACGACGAAGCGCTTGTCTACGAGGACACGCCGACGATGATCGACGTGACCGCCAACGACTTCGACGTCGAGGACGCACCAAGTGAACTGACGCCGCTCATCCTCGACGGTCCCTCCAACGGCAGCGCCGAGGTCGTCGACGGCCAGATCGAGTACACCCCGGATCCCGACTACTGGGGCCCGGACGCCATGGTGTACTACGTGCTAGATAGTGACGGCGGCGAGTCCGACATCGCATTCGTCTACGTCTGGGTTGAGCCGGTCAACGACGGCCCCGAAGCCGTCGACGACGAAATGGGGGCCACCGAGGACGAGCCAGCCTGGCTGCCGGTCCTGGAGAACGACTCCGACATCGACAGCGACTTCTGGATCGACTCGTACACACCGGCGGCCGACGGACTCGTCGAGTTTGGGGAAGGGGATCTCCTCTACACCCCGAACAAGAACTTCTTCGGCATAGACACGTTTACCTACACGATCACCGACGGCGAGTACTTCTCGACCGCAACCGTCACCGTGAGGGTCGAGCCGGTCAACGACCTGCCCGAGGCGTACGACGACGAAGCGCTTGTCTACGAGGACACGCCGACGATGATCGACGTGACCGCCAACGACTTCGACGTCGAGGACGAACCCGGTGACCTGATCCCGGTGATCGGCAGCCAGCCCGACAACGGCAGCGCCGAGGTCGTCGACGGCCAGATCGAGTACACCCCGGATCCCGACTACTGGGGCCCGGACGCGATGGTGTACTACGTGCTAGATAGTGACGGCGGCGAGTCCGACATCGCATTCGTCTACGTCTGGGTTGAGCCGGTCAACGACGGCCCCGAAGCCGTCGACGACGAAATGGGGGCCACCGAGGACGAGCCGGCCTGGCTGCCGGTCCTGGAGAACGACTCCGACATCGACAGCGGTTTCTGGATCGACTCGTACACGCAACCCACCAACGGAACCGTGGAGATCGAGGCGGGTCAGGACATCGACGGACTCCAGCGCCAAGACATCGGCGGGGGAGCCTTCGTCTACACCCCGAACAAGAACTTCTTCGGCAAGGACACATTCACCTACACCATCACCGACGGCGAGTACTCCTCGACGGCGACGGTCTATCTAGCGGTGAAACCGGTCAACGACCTGCCCGAGGTTTTTGATGACGCCGGGATCACAACCGACGAGGACAGCTCGGTGACCATCGACGTGACCGCCAACGACACCGACGTCGAGGACGATCCCGCCGACCTCACCCCCGAGGTCGTCGACGGACCCAACAACGGGTCGGTTGAGGTCGTCGCCGGCCAGATCGTCTACACGCCCGACGAGGACTACTACGGACCGGACAGCTTCACCTATGAAGTCACCGATCTCGACGGAGGCACGTCCGACAATGTCGCGACCGTGAGCATCGACGTGCTGCCGGTCAACGACGACCCGGTCGCCAAGGACGACTCCGGTGACGGGTTCCGCCTGCCAACCGGTCAGGACTCGTTCGTGACCGGCAGCGTTCTCGACAATGACTACGACATCGACGAGGGCACGCTCACGGTGGCCGGAATCGATGTCGTCGGCACCGCCGGCACGGTGACCCCGGGTCCCGGTGGGACCTTCACCTACTTGAACAGCGGGGGCCTCGAACCGGGTGCCGAGGACAGCTGGGACTACCGAGTCATCGACGGTGAAGGCGGCGAGTCATGGGCGACCGTGACGATCCGAATCAACACGGTGCCGCAGGCCGGCAGCGACTCCATCGACGCCCACGAAGACGACGGTGAGGTGGTTGGCTCGTTGCTTGGCAACGACATCGACGGTGACGGCGATGACTTGGAGATGACTCCGATCGACGAACTTCTCATCGACGGTCCTTGGACCATCGGCCGGATCGTGGTCGATGCCGCCGGCAACTTCACCCTCACGCTCGACGAGGGCCTGCAGGCCCTCGACAACGATGAGTCGGTCGTTGCCGTCTTCTCGTACGAGGTCCACGACGGCTTCGGCGGCATCGCCATGGCCGAGGTGGTGGTGACCGTAGAGGGCGAGACCGACCTCGACGCGATCGACGATGAGTTCTCGGGCTGGGCCGATGTGGCAGGACCAAGGACGCAGGTCGGCAACGTGACCGACAATGACGTAGGTACCGACCTCACGGTGTCCCACGTCGACGGGGAACCGATCGACGAAGGCATCGGTTTTGGCGTCACCGACGGTGGAGACGGTGCCGCGATCATCTGGGTGTTCGACAACGGGCGGGTCGACCTCGAGGTCATCGTGCCCTTTGCGGCCGACACGCTCGAGCTGTTCACGTACACCGTGGCCGACGGCACCGGCGCCAGCGATACCGCCTCGGTCGCCGTTACGATCTATGGCTACGGCGACTTGGCGCAGGACGACACCTTCTTCGCTACCGGCTCTGAGCTGCTTGACCCCATTGGCAACGTGCTCGACAACGACACACCGGGCGTCACGATCATTCGAGCCAACGGTGAAGACATGGTCGGTTTCGTTTGGTTCTTCGTGTCGGAACCCGGGGGACCGGGCCTAGCCGACGTGTACGTGTTCGACGACGGAACCGTCTTGCTCGAGGTCTGGGAACCGTTCGCCTCTCCTTTCGAGACCGGTTTCTGGTACACCGTCGAAGACGCGCTCGGTAGGACGGATGTGGCCTACGCCACCATCTTGATCGACGTCCTCTAGAGAACCGGACCTTCAGAGACGTTCTTCGCCCCCGGTTGAGCCGGGGGCGAAGTCGCGTCCGGCCGGGTCCGCGAAATATCTTCTCGTCCCGCGAAGAAAATCCACGGGATGGGCTTGCGGGGTCGCAAAGCCTTCCGGTAGAACGGTTCCGACTTCCCCCGGACACTGCACCAAGGAGTTGCCGCGCCCCGAAACCCCCATTTTGTGGGCTCAGAGAACACTTGCGTAGTTACATCCGTGTAAGTAACATCGCAGGTCCCTGCGCAACATCTAGGGCCTCCACCGCTTCCCTACCCCAAGATGTTGTGGGTGTGGATAAACCTGTTGACAAGGATCATCGACAACAACCGAGCCAGGAACCGCCGGGAGGAAACAATGACGAAGGGTCTCCGCGTCGAACGTCGCTTCACGACAGAGGGAGAGGATCCCTACGAGTCGGTCGAGTGGAGTCAGCGAGACTCCCGGATCACCAACCCCGATGGCTCGATCGTGTTCGAGATGACCGATGCTGAGATCCCGTCGGGCTGGTCCCAGGTGGCCGCCGACATCATGGTCTCGAAGTACTTCCGCAAGGCGGGCGTCCCCCAGGTCGATCCCGCCGGCAAACCCATTCTCGACGACGACGGAGCACCGGTGCTTGGTCCGGAACGCTCCGCCCGCCAGGTCATCCAGCGCCTGGCGTCGACGTGGCGCTGGTGGGGCGAGGAGCACGGCTACTTCGCATCGAACGACGACGCCCAGGCGTTCGAGGACGAACTCGGCTACATGCTGCTCCACCAGATGGCCGCCCCGAACTCACCGCAGTGGTTCAACACCGGCCTGCATCACGAGTACGGCATCGATGGCCCGCCCCAGGGCTTTTGGTACGTCGACCCCGAGACGGAGGAGATGACGGTCTCCCCCGACTCGTACAGCCGGCCGGCTCCCCACGCCTGCTTCATCCAGGCGGTCGGTGACGACCTGGTCAACCCGGGCGGAATCATGGACCTGTGGGTGCGTGAGGCGCGCCTGTTCAAGTTCGGCTCGGGCACTGGTTCGAACTTCTCGAACATTCGCGCTGAGGGCGAGCCGCTGTCCGGTGGCGGCAAGTCGTCGGGGCTGATGAGCTTTCTCCGGGTGGGCGACCGCGCCGCCGGAGCGATCAAGTCGGGCGGCACGACCCGCCGCGCCGCCAAGATGGTGATCCTCGACATCGACCATCCCGACGTCGAGACGTTCATCAACTGGAAGGCCGAAGAGGAGAAGAAGGTCAGGGCGCTGGTAGCAGCGGGCTACTCGTCCGACTTCAACGGCGAGGCCTATGCCACCGTCTCGGGCCAGAACTCCAACAACTCGGTGCGGGTCACCAACGAGTTCGTCGAAGCCGTCGTCAACGACCGGGACTGGGACCTCATCGCTCGCTACGACGGCCGGGTGATGAAGACGGTCAAGGCCCGTGACCTGTGGCGCCAGATCGCCGAAGCTGCGTGGGCATGTGCCGACCCCGGGATGCAGTACCACACCACGATCAACGAGTGGCACACCTCCCCCGCCGAGGGCGACATCCGGGCATCCAACCCTTGCAGCGAGTACATGTTCCTCGACAACACTGCCTGCAACCTGGCCAGCTTGAACCTCGGCCGTTTCTACGACGACGAGAAGGGCACCTTCGACCTCGACAGCTACCGCCATGCCATCCGAATCTGGACGATGGTGCTCGAGATCTCGGTGACGATGGCGCACTTCCCGTCGGCGGAGATCGCCCAGGGCAGTTACGACTACCGCACCCTCGGCCTTGGTTATGCCAACCTCGGCTCGCTGCTGATGCGGATGGGGATCCCCTACGACTCCGAGCAGGGCAGGGCCATTGCCGGGGCGTTGACGGCCATCCTCACCGGCTACTCCTATGCCACCTCGGCAGAGATGGCTGAGGTGCTTGGCCCGTTCCCCAAGTACGAACTCAACCGGGAAAACATGCTGCGGGTGATGCGCAATCACCGCAAGGCCGCCTACAACGCCGGCGACGGCGAGTACGAGGGCGTGTCGTCGCACGTGATGGGGATCGACCCCGGCATGGCGCCCGACGCCATGCTCCAAGAAGCTCGCAACGCGTGGAACATCGCGGTGAAGCTGGGAGAAGAGCACGGCTACCGCAATGCCCAGGCAACGGTGCTGGCTCCGACCGGCACCATCGGCTTGTTGATGGACTGCGACACCACCGGGGTCGAGCCCGACTTCGCATTGGTGAAGTTCAAGAAGCTGGCGGGCGGCGGCTACTTCAAGATCGCCAACCAGTCGATCGCCCCGGCGCTCAAGCGCCTCGGGTATGACCGCGACCGGGTCAGCCAGATCATCGACTACGTGGTCGGAACCATGAACCTCACCAGGTCGCCGCACATCAACACGGCAACCCTGATCGCCAAGGGCTTCACCGCGAATGACATCCAGCGGGTGGAATACATCCTGCCGGGAGTGTTCGAGCTGGGCTTTGCGTTCAACCAGTGGACGCTCGGTGCCGACACCATGCAACGGCTCGGCTTCAGCCCAGAGCAATACAACGAGCCGAGCTTCTCAATGCTCAAGGCCCTTGGGTTCACCGACGACGAGATCGCCGAAGCCAACGACTATGTGTGTGGCCGCCAGACCATCGAGGGCGCCCCGCACCTGCGCGACGAGCACCTGCCGGTGTTCGACTGCGCCAACAAGAACGGCAAGACCGGCACGCGGTTCATCCACCACATGGGCCACATCAAGATGATGGCGGCCGCCCAGCCGTTCATCTCCGGCGCCATCAGCAAGACGATCAACATGCCCAACGAGGTGACGATCGCCGACATCGAGGAGGCGTATCGGACGTCGTGGGAACTCGGTCTCAAGGCGATGGCGCTGTATCGGGACGGTTCGAAGGCTTCTCAACCGCTGTCGTCGCAGTCCGATGACGGCGTGGCGGACGACGAACCCGACAACCTCGAGGATGCGTTGGCCGACGAGATGGAAATGGTGGCCCACGGCCACGGGCTGATCCACGCCGGAATGTTCAAGCCGGGTGTTTCGCCGGCGCAGGCCTATCAGGACCTGCCCCGCCCCCGCTTTCTGCTGCCGGCGCGGCGGGCCGGATACACCCAGGAAGGCCGGGTGGGTGGCCACAAGGTGTTCCTGCGTACCGGTGAGTACGGGGACGGCACGCTTGGTGAACTGTTCATCGACCTGGCCAAGGAAGGCGCCACGTTGCGGGGCATCCTGTCGTGTTTTGCGATCGCGGTCAGCAAGGGACTCCAATACGGCGTTCCGCTCGAGGAGTTTGTCGACACGTTCACGTTCCAGACCTTCGAGCCGCGCGGCATGGTCGAGGGGCACCCGAACATCAAGATGGCCAACAGCATCATCGACTACGTGTTCCGGGCGCTCGGTGTCGAGTACCTGCATCGCGACGAGTTGGCCCAGGTGCCGCCGGACCGCAGCAGCGAACTGCCCGAGCCCCCGAAGGGGATCGCGGTCGATGCCGGGATCCAGCTTGACCTGACCGACAGCGCCATGGAGGCCGAGATCGACGCCCAGGTCCAAGCGGCCGCCTTCGTCGACGCCGACGACAACATGCCGATCGAGGGCCACGATGCCTCGGTTTCCGTTGGAGCGACCCTCTCCCCCGGCCCGGGGGCTATGGCCAACGGCGGCACTGCCGCAATGGCTGCCGACCTGCAAACGGCGGCCGTCCAGGCGGTCCTCGCCGACAAGATGGGTGATGCTCCGCTGTGCGACACATGCGGTCACATCACCGTCCGCAACGGCTCCTGCTACCGCTGCCTCAACTGTGGGGACAGCAAGGGGTGCAGCTGAGGCCGCCGCCGTCACTTTCATCTCCCACGACCTGAAAGTGACCCAGTGAAGGCCCTCCGGGTGAACAGCCCGGAGGGCCTTACTCTGTCGGCATGGCACCGCACGATCCTGCCCGCAGACGGCTACTCATCGGCCTGGCCGGCGTGGCCGGGTTGGGAGCCATCGGCGGCCTGGCCTGGCTGCTGGGCGACGACGAGGCCGGCACCCAAGTGGCCGGCACCGCATCGACGACCTCGTCATCGAGCGCCCCTTCAATAACGAGCTCCCCTTCGACATCTGCGGCACCCACAACGGCAACAACCACGGCGCCGCCCAGCACCACCACAATCGCGGTCGCTCCAACCAGCACAACCGCCACGGCCCTGCCTGCCGCCACGGTGTCGGTCGTCTGCCGAGAGGCGTGGGGCGCCCAACCGCCGACGGGCGAGTTCACCGCACACACCATCGAGCGATTCACGGTCCACCACACTGCGGCCGTCATCGAGGACAACCGCCTCGCCCCGGCGATCACCCGGCAACACCAGGCCGACCACCAGAGCCTGGGCTGGCCCGACATCGCCTATCACTTCCTGATCGACCGCAACGGCCACATCTACCAAGGTCGCCCCTACGCGGCGGTTGGTGACACCAGGACGAGCTACGACCCGACCGGTCATCTCCTGATCGCCGTGAAGGGCAACTTCGAGGAGCAGGAACTCACCCAGGCCCAGCTCGATTCACTCGTCGCCATCCTGGCGTGGGGTGTCAGCAAGTTCGACGTCCCCCCGACCGAGATCACCGGCCACCGCGATTGGGCCGCCACCGCCTGTCCGGGCAAGAGCCTGTACGCCTTGATTGCGAGCGGCAAACTGGCGGCGGCCGTTGCCGAGGAGGTCGGTCACGGTTTGGTCAACCTTGAAGTCCTGTGCGGCGGAGCAGCGGTGAGCCTCATCGCCGACATCGAAGCGGGATTGGCGTAGGGGCGGCCCACTACTTTCGGGTCACGGTGGCGTCTCCCTGCCGCGCTGCGATGGCTGGTTGCTGCGTGGAGTCGACGGCAACCACGAGGGCGAATCGGTTCAGCACCTCGCCTTCGCCCTTGGCTGCCTCACTCGCGATCGGAGCGACCTTCGCCACAAGGCCATCCGTTGCCCTTTCGCGACCAAATGTGATGCTCACGATATCGCCGACTGCGAGTTCCCCACCGAGCACATCCGCCGCATTCACCTCGAGGCCCACAGGCGCCAGTTGTAGGACGTCGAGCGGGCTGGGGACTTCGACCAGAACAGCCTCCGAGATGCTCGCACCTTTCTTGAGCGCAGCCGTCGTCAGCTTCCCGTGATACTGCTCGTCGTCGACGTCGCCGACACCCAGAACGGTGAAGGCCTGAATGGCACGATTGGCCGTTGCGTCAATCGGCGCTTGATATCGAACCCAGGACACCCCGATGCCGATCAGGGCGAGGACCACAACGAGAGTCACCGTCCGGAGAGGAAAGGGTCGGGTGTCGCTGCTGGACGATGGCCACGCGATGCGTGCCAGTACAACGGCCACACCCAAGAGGGCCAAGCCGAAGAAGACGGCCGGCGCGTCAATTGACATCGGGCTCGCGCTCCGTCTCCTCGACCATGACGTCGAAGGCCAGCCCGTCTTGTCCCGTAGAGGGTCTGCGAATGCGCCCCTTCCATCGTTTGGAAACCGGGGGCGGCGGCTGTGCTGGCGCCGGAGGTGGGCGACGCTGGAAAGTGTTGGCGTGGTAATAGAAGAACTCGTTGAGTTTGGACCAGTGGATCCTTGGCTCGAGCGGTTGAGTCGGCTCAGCCGCGCCTTCCTCCTGCAGCCCAAAGTTCTCCAGCAGGAGTGGACGATAGAGGTCGAAGGCGACTCGAATCTGTTCGGCGTAGGGAACGGCCGAAGCTACGGCGACCTGATACCCGAGAAAGGCAAACAACCAGCCGGCAGCAAAGACCACGCCGAAGACCCACGGTGGGCGCGATTGGATCACAAGGACAAGGCCCGCGACTACCGAGAAGCTCCAACCAAGAAGGGAGATGATCAAGCCAAAATCGACCGATCGCTGTCCCTCATCGACCGTCGCCCTCATTTCCTCTGGCAAGAGTGGATACAAACGAGGCCATACCAGAACGGCATCGGCGCCGTACCGGTGGTGGGCGTACATCTCCGCCGATCTCAACACGTTTCCAAGCCGCGTCGGCATGATCTCGTTGGGGTAGAACAACGGATCGGGGTACTGGTAGTACACGAGCTTGGCGTACGTATCCGGGTTCTTCTCGAGCATTGCCAAAAGGTAGGTGCGGAACCACGTACGAAGGCGTTTCGCCAGGAGTTCAAAAGGACGCGGCCAATAGCCTTCGTACCACCGAAGAATCGATGCTCGCATGGCGGCGAGCACGGAAGCCAAGACCGCCACAAGGGTCATGCCCAGAGCCAGCCACGCAATCTGGAGCACCGCATTGAGGTTCTGGAACTGGTCGAGCCGTTTGTCGATTTGTGACTGCGGGCCGACGACGATGGCAGCCAGGCCCGCCAGCCAGACCAAGGTCGGGAAGAAGTAGGTGCGGACAAACTCCTTGCCGGAGCCGAACAGGCCGGTGACCTGCGTGAGGACTGTGGCAAACATTACTGGTCCGACTCCCAAACGAGGTCGTGTTCAGCACCATCTCGCTGGCATCGCTTCTGAAGCCGCGACTTGTCATTTGGCCAATGGCACTCTCCACAGATCACGAAACGCTGCGTGGCGGGATCACCTCCGAGCTCCGCTCCTCGCCGGAACACGATTTGGTCCCGGGACAGCCTGGAGGCGTCCTCGAAATCTCGCTCCACTGGTCCTCCCCTTCGCTCCCTCCAAACCTACCAAGCACGCTCGGCCCGTGGGCAGCGGCCCCGCGAGCGTAACGCACAGCTTGCCGTGACAACCCTGCGGATCGATTATCTCGCTCCTCAATTAGGTAGCGTTGCCACATCGCCAATGAGGGAGATCGCGATGGAGTACTTCGAAGCAGAGACCGACATTGCGGCGGGGCCGGATGCAGTGTGGCCGATCCTGCTGGATGGCGCCGGCTACACCAGCTGGGATTCCGGTGTCGAGCGGGTCGAAGGCACCATTGCCGATGGGGCCAAGATCAAGGTGATCTCCTCAGTCAACCCAGGTCGCGCCTTCCCGGTGAAGGTAGCCATCGACCAAGCCGGTGGGAAGATGGCCTGGACCGGCGGGATGCCGATGGGGATGTTCACCGGCGAACGCACCTTCACCGTCACCCCCACCGATGCCGGCTGCCACTTCAAGATGCGCGAGGAGTACAGCGGACCCATGTTGCGGTTCATCTGGAAGTCGATCCCCGACCTCGGCCCCTCGTTCCAGCAGTTTGTCGACGGTCTCAAGGCCGCCGCCGAGGCGTAGGTCGCCGAACCGGGCGCGCCTCAAGGCCACCGAGGTGGATGCCGGACCTCCACCCGTCGGAAGCGCAACGCGCCAAGCTGTCAATGGAAGGGGGGATCCCTTGTCTGGCCGACCAGGAAGCGGCGCCGCATCGGGGGCGACTCGGGGTCCAACAGCTTTCCGTAGCCGTGGACCGCAATGTGGTGGTGATACCAACACAGGGTGACCAGGTTGTCGGGATCGTTGCTGCCGCCTTCGGCGCGTTGTCGAATGTGGTGGGGCTGGAGGCGATACCGACTTCGACATCCGTCCATCACGCAGCAACCGTCCCGCTGGAGCACAAGGGCGCGTACCGCCGGCGGGATCTGCTTGGTGTGATCGGTGGTTTCCACCGGTCGGCCATTCGAGAGACCAACGACTGCGGCCTCGCCGCCACAAAGCACCCGCTCGATGGTGGCGGGGCCCACCCGAGGACCGAAGGCGACAGTGCCGCCGAGCTCACCACCGGTGGATACCGCATCGTTGTCGAGGAACAGGGTGATCGAGGACCCGCCACCTACTGGTTCCCCATCGGTGGGGTGGACGCCATCCAGGAAATCCTGGGCCAGCGCGGTCAAGGCATCCAGCATGCGTTGGCCGCGTCCCTCTCGCTCCCCGGCAAGGGCCATCGGCAGCAGGTCGGCGCGCTGTTCCAACGCCTTGGCGATGACCCGACCGTCGTAGCCGGGGGCGAGGCCCCGGATCTGCCACGCCGTTTCGCCGAGCGTGGGTTCGATGGAGAGGTGGCGGCGCCGCATCAACTCGCCTTCATCCACCCGAGTCATCCGCCGCAGCCGCGCCGCCAGGCGCCGCACCCCGGCGAGATCGCGGTCAAAGCTGGCCTCAACAACGTGAGCCTCGGCGCCGCTCGCCACAAGCTCGGAAATAGTGGTTGCGCGGTCGAAGGTGAGGTCACCGGACTCGAGACCCGTCACCGCCCGGTCGTCATCGGCGTCCGACTCAACGGATCGCCGCGCCGCCGCCACGAGGTCCCGAGCGGTCGTCGATGCAACATCGAGATGGGCCGCGGTCCATTCCTGGAGCGACCGGGCCCCGTGCACGTTGATGACCCCGGCGTCGTCGAGCCGGGCCAAGAGAAAGGCCTGCCGGGCTCGAGACCGAGACACGGTCGACTCGAGCTCAACGAGCTCTCGCTCGATCTCGTCGATCTCGGCATACGTGATGGGAACTCTCTCGAACATACGTTCGATTGTAGGGAGGGGGTGCGACGGGAATTGTGCCCGAACACGGCAGAACCACAACGTGCGACAATCACCCCATGACCAACCCGGCGCCGGCTCCCACCAAGACCACCATCGAGAAGCCGGTCATCGACGACGGGAGCGGTGACCACGACCGCTTCGCCCACTACGTGCGCAAAGCCGACATCGTGCGCGCCAACGTCGAAGGGGTCGAAGTCGTGGCATTGTGCGGCAAGAGGTGGATCCCCAATCGGGACCCCAGTGGCTACCCCGTCTGCCCGACCTGCAAGGAGATCAAGGCCCGGCTGAGCAGGGGAAACAACTAGAACCCACTACTGCGGTTCCGGTTCGCCGGCACGGTCCACGATGAACTCGAATTGCTCCTTGGTCACCGGTTGGACCGACAGTCGGGACCGGTTCAGCAGCACCATGTCGGCCAACTCTTCGTACTCACGCAACTCAGGCAACCCAACCATCCGGGGCAGCTTCTCGACGAACTTCACGTCGACCATGATCCAGCGCGGGTCGTCCGGGTTCGACTTGGCGTCGTAGTATTTCTCCTCGGGATCGAATTGGGTGTGGTCCGGATACGGACCGCTGGCGACCTCGGCGATGCCGACCACCCCGGGTGGCTTGGCGTTCGAGTGATAGAACAACAC
This sequence comes from uncultured Acidimicrobiia bacterium, assembly GCA_963704825.1. Lineage (GTDB taxonomy): Bacteria > Actinomycetota > Acidimicrobiia > Spongiisociales > UBA5794 > CAVPHV01. The sequence continues at coordinate 327,186 of CAVPHV010000017.1, read as the reverse complement.
CCGGTCGCCGATCTCCATCTGGTCGCGCATCAGGTTGCGCGCCTGGTAGTTGCGGATCCCGTCCCAATGCTCGGTGCCGTCCCGTTCGAGGTCGTCGATCGAGTAGTCGCCGGGCTCTGATTTCATCAACCAGTACTGCATGGACCCATTGGTAGCAGGCTGCGATGCGTTCAGCACGCCGTAGGCTGACGGGCATGCTGGTTCGCACCGAAACCGCCGCCGACTACGACGCCGTTCGGGAGGTCCTCATCGACGCTTTCGACTCCCCGGATGAGGCGCTCCTGGTCGACCTGATCCGGCGCTCGGACCGATTTGTCCCCGAACTGTCCGTCGTCGCCGAAGTCGACGGCACGTTGGTCGGTCACATCCTGTTCAGCTACGTCGACCTCGTCGGCGATCAAACTCGCAAGGTTCTGAGTCTGGCGCCCCTTGCCGTGGCCAAGGAGGCGCAACTGAAGGGGGTGGGGCGGGCGCTGGTGGAGGAGGGTTTGGCTCGGTGCGATAGGCGCGGCGAGCCACTCGTCGTGCTCGAGGGCATCCCGTCCTACTACCCACGCTTCGGCTTCGAGCCTGCGGCGGACTACCACGTCGACAAACCGGCACATGAGATCCCGGACGAAGCGTTCATGGTGTACCGATTGACCGCCTACGACCCTGCCTACCGAGGCAGACTCGTGTATCCCACGGCCTTCCACGAAGCCAACGCCATCGGGCCTGATCCAACTCAGTAGATGGCGTCTTCGATGATGAACTCGGAGGCGCCGTCTTCGTCATAGTCGTCGCTGCCGTACCACCAGCCGCCGATGAGACGCGAGGGAATCGTGTAGCCGCCGAACTCAGCCTCGGCGGCTGTGGCGAACCCGTACGGGATCGACCGATAGTCGGGAACACCGACGTCGCCGTAGCGCTCCATCGTCGCTTCACCCACTCGCCCTTCGCCGTCGATACGCAGGGTCACCGGAACGGTCTCACGATCGATGGTGATCTCGTAGCGAATGAGGTCGTCATCCAGCACCGACCAGGCGGTTCCGTGTTGGGGCAGCAGCGTCGACGGCACCCAAATGGCTTCGATTGCCACGCGATGACGCGATGAGCGCGATATGTGGATCCCGTCGCCGCGCATCACCGCCAGCAGGCCGGCGACCCGGCCCTCGATCCGGCCGGCACCCTGGAAGTGGCAATCGACGATGTGAAGCGGAATCGGCCCGAACGCGGTCTGAGCCTCCCACACCAAGCCAAGCGGAGGCGCCAATGTCTCCTTGGCGGTGAGGTCGAGATGCGCTGCGCCCGGTCGAGGTCGCATCCGGCCCGAGATGGTCAACCGCACCGAGCGGGCCAACGGTGTGCCGGGAGCAATCGCGTGGAGGAAGTAGCGCTGGACCGGTTCAGGCAGGTCGGCGACGAGGTCGGAGCTGAACCCTGTGTCCTCAGCGGGGAACCGGAAGTGGTTCCGCAACAATCGGGCCTGATGCGCCGCCGCCCTCGAATCGATGAGCACGGAAACGCCGGCCAATACCCCAATTCCCAGCGCAAGCTTCTTGATGCGTCCCATACCCCCACGGTACCGCAAAATCAATGGGGTTTTGGCGGACAATGGCGCAGGATGCTGCGGCATTGTCCGCCAAAACCCAATCAGAGGGACAGGCCGGCCTCGATGGTGGCGAGGTTCTGGTCGGCGAACGATGCCGCGCCGGCAGCAGCCTGCAGCGCCTCGATTGGGAACAGGCCGCGGCGGGACACCGCGGCAGCCAGCATCGCCAGCGCCAGACGCGATTTGCCCAGTGGGGGCGACACCGTCGCAGGATCGATGACCTCGACTCGGGCGGCCGTAGTGAGGGCGGCGAACTCCGGCAGGGTGAAGACGACGCCGTCGGGGCCCATTGCGGGCAGCCAACGCTGCGCCGTGCGCAGCCCGTCCGTACTGAGGATGATCAGCACATCGGGCGCAGTCACGCTGACCAGCGGGATCTCAGTTGGTGCCAACACCAGCAATGCAATGCTGTGGCCGGTCTTGACCGTGATCGGATAGTCACCACGCTGGGTCGCCCACAGCCCGGCCCGGATCGCGGCCGCGCCCACCAATTCAGCCGCCGACTGCACCCGGCCTCCGGCCGACCCGGCGACCACAACCGCCACCGGTCCATCCAACTCGGACTGATGCTCGACCGGGATCAGCGCCGGGCCCGACGTTGCCGTCGCCAGATCACCGGCGTGCGCTTCCCGGTAGGCGGCGGCGTACTCAGCGACCTCGCGCTCGTAGAGCACCCCGGCCTCGAGACCGAGCCCTTCCATCGTCTCGGAAATGGCTCGGCGCGAGAAGCGATTGGCCCTGACGTAGTAGGCCGTGCACAGCTCCCAGACGTCGAGCAACGCAAACCCGGGGTGACGGATCGCATCGACCAGCCGCGCCGAAAGATCGTCATCAAAACTCGTCCCCCGATACACGTACCCGGCGCCGTTCACGCCGACGGTTCCACAGATATCGAGCGGATGCTCCAGGTTGCCCGCCGGCGTGGTCGCCGTCACCGCCCCTTCAGGCGTCGTTGTGGAGTGTTGGCCGCCGGTCATCCCGAAATTGAGGTTGTTCATCACGATGACGGTGACGCCGATGTTGCGCCGCGCCGCGCTGATGAGATGGGTGCCGCCGATGCCGGTCCCACCGTCGCCCATGATCACCACCACGGTGAGTTCGGGATTGGCGAGCTTGATCCCGGTGGCGTAGGTGACGCTGCGGCCGTGGAGACCGTGGAAGGCACTCGTGGTGAAGTACTGATCGGATAGGCCCGAGCAACCGATATCGCTGACGATCACAACCGACGACGGATCAATGGCGAGTTCCACGAGCGCAGCGTCGAGGTGATCGAGAATTGGTCCGTGCCCGCAGCCGGGACAGAACGGGTACGGCGTCTTGTTGCGGAAGGTGCTCAGCGGAGTCACCGTCGTCGTCATGAGATGACCTCCACGATGGCATCCGGCGCAATGAGTTCTCCGTCGATGCGGTTGATACCGACGACCCGGCGCCCCGCCGCCAGCCGCTCGACCTCGCGCCGGTACTGGCCGAGATTGAGCTCGGGCACCACCACGGTCCGGACCCCGTCCATCGCCTCGGTCAGTGCTCGCTCCGGCACCGGCCACAAGCTCTGCACGACCAGTGACGACACCGCAACCCCGCAGCGACGGGCCGTAGCCACGGCCGCCCGGACCGCACCGGCAGTCACCCCGTAACCGACCACGAGTGCCGTCGCCCCGGGTTCGAGGTCGGCGTCGACCAACTCGATCTCGTCACGATGGTCTTCGATCTTGGCGGCGAGGTGGTGGTTGAGGGCACCAATCGTTGGAGCATGTTTGGTGATGAATGCCCGCTCGTCGTGGGTCGACCCGGTGAAGCGGACCGGATCACCACCTCCGTAGATCCGGCGCGGTGGGACCCCTCCTGCCGGCTCGTAGCGGTAGGGAGCACCCGACGTGGCGAGGACGTGCTCCGCCGGCCTGACCTGGGGATATCCCTCTGCGTCGACGGTGGTGAGGGTCATCACCACCTCCTTGTCGGTGAGTAGGAACACCGGGCAACGGAACCGTTCTGCCAACTCGAATGCCTTGGCGGTCAAGGTGAAGCACTCGACAACGTTGCCGGGGGCAAGCGCGATGATCGGGTATCCCCCGGACGTGCCCCAGCGCACGAACTGGACGTCACCCTGCGCCACCGTGGTTGCCCCGCCCGTGGACGGTCCGAGTCGCTGCACGTCGACAATGACCAGCGGCACTTCGCCCATCACCGCCAGCCCGATGTTCTCGCTGTACAAGCTGATCCCGGGGCCACTCGTTGCCGTCATCGGCCGTGCCCCGGTCATCGCCGCTCCGATGCACATGCCGATCGATGCGATCTCGTCCTCCCCCTGGATGGCGGTACCTCCCACCTTGGGGAGCTCGCGCATCATCGCCATCAAGATTCCCGACGCGGGGGTGATCGGATAGCCGGCAAAGAAGTCACAGCCCGCCGCCAGAGCACCCCGCACGATCGCGGTCGCACCAGTCGTGTATTCGCGCATTGCGCGACATTCTCAGCACCGACCCCCGGCGGGGATAGGGCACATCGGCAGGGTGGCGACGGTAGGTAGGCCCGGTCTCTGGTTTTCGCGACTTTGGGGCGAGTGGCGGAAATCCCCTGTTTTTCGGGCTCTCGTGCATAGTGTCCTGTCTCTGGGAGTCGCTGGATACTCCAAAACCACCGCACCGCAGCAAAGGAGCATGGGCGTGAACAAGACAGAAATGGCGAAAAAGCTCGCCAAGCAGACCGACCTGACTCAGGCCAAGGCCGTTGAAGTCATCGACGCAATCTTCAGCACCGAGCCCGGCCACGGCATCATTGCCGTCGAGCTGGACGCAGGCCGCGACGTATCGATTGCCGGTTTCGGCAAGTTCGAGACCCGCCGCCGCAAGGCTCGCACCGGCCGCAACCCCGCGACGGGTGCCACCATCGAGATCGCGGCGACCACGGTTGCCGCCTTCAAGGTCGCCAAGGGTCTCAAGGACCGTGTTGCCGTCTAGCAAGATTTGACGCCAGGAAGGCATCAAGAGGGCGGCCCTTCGGGGCCGCCCTTCTGTTTTCCGACCGCACCGCGCGGTCAGCCTTTCGACCCCTTGGCAGGTCGTGCCGTCTCGACGAGCTCGATGAACGAGTCAACGCTGTGGTCGGCAACGGCGCGCCCGATCACATCGAGCGGGAGGTCATCGAGCTTGCGGAACCGGACACAGGACTTGCCCATGTCAAGCCGCTTGCCGGTGGCGCGATACTCCTCCTCGAACGCGCCCCGGCCACCGTCCGACGTGTAGACACCGGTCAGGTACACCGCCATGTGGTTCTTCTGGGAGGCGAGCGCGGCGTACATCAGGGGCTTCTTGTTGTAGCTGTCGGGGTAGGTCTCGAGGGGCACCTGGTAGGTGATCATCCCCCAATTCATGACCTCCTCGTACCCGTCCGGCAGGTTCGCCAAGATCACCTCGCGCACCTCTGAGATCACCTTGCGGCGGTCGTCCGGCAGGCTGTCCAGATATTCGTCAACGGTCGTGGCTTCACTGCGCATGGGGTCGGTCTCCCTTCGTCCTGTCGCGGGTTCAAGCGTAGAGAACCAGGGCAGCCGAGTTCCGAGAACACGACGGCGGTGAAGGCATCAGCAGGACCGGCTCATCGTTCTCTCATCAGTTCGTGCCATCCTGTCGGGCACCATGACCGCCATGACTCCCCGCGCCCACATTCTCGTGGTCGACGACGACGAACGGATCGCCGCGTCGGTGCGGCGTGCGCTCGCCTACGAGGGCTACGAGGTCTCCGTCGCCCACGACGGCCCCAGCGCCCTCACCGCCGCCCGAGCGAATGATCCCGACCTCATCGTGCTCGATGTGATGCTGCCGGGCTTCGATGGCATCGAGGTGTGTCGCCGCTTGCGCGCCGGCGGCGACGACGCCGCGGTACTGATGCTCACGGCGCGCACGGAGGTGCCCGACCGCGTCGTCGGTCTCGACGCCGGTGCCGACGACTACCTGATCAAGCCGTTCGCCTACGAGGAACTGATGGCACGGGTCCGCACCTTGCTGCGCCGCCGGGTCCTCGACGCCGACCGGGAGATTCTGCGATACGCCGATGTGGTGATGGACGTCGGCGCCATGGAAGTCATCCGCGGCATCCGTGAAGTCGAGTTCACCGCGCTCGAGTTTCGAATGCTCGAGTACTTCATGCGCAACCCCCGGCTGGTTCTGAGCCGGATCCAGATTCTCGAGGCGGTCTGGGGGCTCGAAGTCGACACCACCAGCAACGTCGTCGACGTCTACATTCGCTACCTGAGGCAGAAGCTCGAAGCCGATGGCGAGCCCCGGTTGCTGCAGACGGTCCGTGGCGCCGGCTATGTCATGAAGGAAGCCTGAGGTGAAGATCCGGCTCCGTCTCGCTCTGTTCGGGGCATTCGTGACGGCAATCGCCATGGTCGGCTTCGGGGTTCTGCTCGGTCTGCTGGTCAGCCGGGCGGCTCCCGAGGAGCAGGATCGGCTGCTGACCGACCTGGCCGCGGCCACCGTCGTTGCTGTGGAGGAGGCTCCCGCCGAGAGCCTGATTCCGACGCAGCCGCCAGTCCTCATCGACGTGGCGACGAGCACCGACCCCTATGTGGAAGTGGTGACGGAAGACGGCACCGTGCTCTACACCACCGGCCAAGTTGACGGCACTCCACCCCGGGTGCCGGCCGCCGCCGTGGTCGAGGCCGTCGAAACCGGATCGTCGACGGTGACCGCCGAGCAAGGATCGACCGAGATTCGGATGTACGCCGTGCCGTGGGTCCGGCCCGATCTCGGCACCGCAGGCATCGTCGTCGCCGGCCAATCGACGGCCTACACCGAGGAACAGATCGCCGGGCTGACGGCGGTGCTGTGGATATCCGGCATCATCACCCTGATCGCCGCCGTTGTGGTCAGTTGGCTCGTCAGCGGGCGGGCGCTGCGCCCCCTCCACGAACTTGCCGAAACCACCGACGAGATCGGAACAACCGGTGACCTCAGCCGCCGGCTTCCACCGGTGAAGGCCGATGACGAGGTCGGGGTCCTGACCACGAGCTTCAACGCCATGCTCGACCGGCTCGAGGACTCCCAGGATCGCCTCCAGGCCAACCTCGCCGCCCAGCGCCGCTTTGTCGGGGACGCCTCCCACGAATTGCGTAGCCCGCTCACCACCATCCGCTCCAACGCCGGCTTCTTGCGGGACCGCCCCGATGTCTCGCCCCAAGACCGGGAAGAAGCACTCGCCGACATCGAGGCCGAATCCAACCGCATGGCGCACCTCATCGATGACCTCCTGCTGTTGGCCCGAGCCGACGCCGCCCTCGACGTCAGCCAGCGCCCCGTTGATCTGGCGATGGTGCTCCAGGACGCCTCGCGCAAAGCCGCCCGCCTCGGTCAGGACATCGCCATCGCCCCCACCGAACCCACAGTGGTGATGGGCGACCACGACGCCCTCACCCGCCTGGTGTGGATCCTGCTCGACAATGCCGACAAGCACGGAGCCCAGCCAATCGACGTCACGCTGGAAGACGACGGCTCGACCGCAACGCTGACCGTCACCGACCACGGCCCCGGAATCGCCCCAGAGCACATCGACCACGTCTTCGAACGGTTCTACCGCGCCGACCCGGCTCGCAGCCCCGCCGGAGCCGGCCTCGGCCTGGCCATCGCCGCCGAGATCGTCGTCGCCCACGGCGGCTCGATCAGGGTGGCCAATCACGATGCCCACGGCGCAGTCTTCATAGTGCGGCTCCCCGTGGCGCTGGGAGGGTGAACGAGACACCGGCGGCCGGACTCAGTCTCACCGTCTCCTCATCTGTCGCCAATCGGTGACTCATCGCGGCCGGCGACAGTTGCCGCATGGAAGCATCAACAACCGAGGCGCCCACCGGCGCCGCTCCCACCCGCAACACGCCGCCCGTCGACACTCGGGTCGATGTGGTCCACATCCTGCTGTTGATCCAGGGCGGCATCGCGGTGACCTCGACCATCGAGGTGTTCCTCGTCGGTGCCTTCACGGGCTTCTTCATCGCCCCGCTGATACTGCTGACCCTGGTCGCCGCCATCGTGACCTTGGGGGCGGCCCGGGGCGTCCGCCTGCGCTCGCGCCGCGCCCGCAAGGTCACCGTCTGGGCAGAGGGGACAATCCTCGTCTTTGCCCTCATCGACCTGCTGCTGGCGATATTCCTCGCCCGCCGCGGCCTCGCGCTGGTGCCGACGGTGACGCGGATCGTGCTCCCCATCGCCATCATGCGAACGTTGCGCCGGCCCTCCGTCAGGGCAGAATTCGGCATCGCGCCGACGACCATCACTGCGGAGGGAAGACCGTGAGTGTGCTCGCTTTCCACACCGATGGCGTGCCGAACACGTCCGAAGTCATCGACGGCTACGTCGGCAGCCCCATGTACACCGTCATCTCCGAGCACAACGTTGCGCTCATTGCTCTGCTGCTGTTCCTGGCAGGGACCTGGGTGCTGGGGCGGTTGGCCCGTTCAGGTCGACCCGCCGCAGTGCGCTGGACGGATGCCTACCGCTCGCTGCCCCCCACCCAACGGATGCTCGCCTGGCTGTTGGGCGCCTCCGGCGCCATTCACGCCGGATTGGTGCTCGGTCACGAACCCTCCGGCTACAGCGTGCTCTATCTCGCCGATGCCGTCCTCATGTTCTGGCTGACGTGGAGGCTGCTGGATGGCAAGCCATGGCGACGGTGGGCCCGGCTGATCCTGACCGCCTCGATCCTCGGCTACGCCTTCACGTTGCTCGGGGGCGAGCCACCCGACCAACTCGGCCTACTCACCAAGCTGATCGAAGTCGCCGCCCTGGTCATTGCTATGACTCCGGCTTCGGACCGTCCACTGCGGCGGTTTTGGGCCTCGACCGCCACCGTGACGGTGATGGTGTTTCTCGGCGTTGCCGCCTGGGGCGGGGCCTTCTCGTCCGGTGGCGGCCATCACCTCGGCGAGGTGCCGCCCCCCGGCGTCCTCCTCCGCTCCGGCGTCGATCGTGAGCCGACTGCGCATGAGCAGCAGGCGGCCGACGAGTTGTATGCCGCCACCGCGGCGGCCATTGCCGAGTTTTCCGATCCTGAGGTCGCCGCCGCGGCCGGCTACAACATCGACAGCATGTACGGGCTCAGCTTCCACGCCGAGAACGCGGCGTACAAAGCCGACAATGTCGTCCTCGACCCGGCACGGCCCGAGACCTTGGTCTACGCGGTGGCCGACGACGGCACGCCGGTGCTGCTCGGCGCCATGTTCGAGACGGGGGGTATCGGAGAGTCGGGACCGGCGGTTGGCGGGCCGCTCACGGTCTGGCACGCCCACGATCACGTGTGCTTCTCGCTCACGCCGCCGGCGATCGCCGGACTGACCTCGCCCTACGGGTTCTGCCCTGCTGGGTCGATCACGGTGCCGATCACGAACGAAATGATGCACCTCTGGGTGCTCCCCGGGGTCGAGGACCGCTTCGGCGACATCGAAGACGAGTGGCTGCGCGACTATCTCGCCGCAGTGGCGGGCAGTTGATCCGGCCGCAACGCCGTTTGGCCAATGGGCGACGGACACTGGGGTCGCGGTAGCGTTTCGCCGATGGCCGGCAGGCATTCCAGCCGGAGTAGCGTCTTGCCGGTGAACGTCCGCGTCCTCGTCACATTGCTCGCCGCCTCCCTGGGATGGGGTCTCGCCGGCGTCGGTACCCGGGCTGCGTTTTCTGAGGGAGCGTCGACCTTCACCGTCGTGGTGGTTCGTTCCGGGATCGCCACCATTGCCATCGTCGCCTTCGCTGTGATCAAGGGCCGCAAGGTCGATCGCCGCGCCTGGCGGGACGGGGCACTGATCGGCATCCCCCGCATCGGACTCGCTCCGATCTTCTTCATCGCCTCCCTCAACTACATCTCGGCCGGAGTCGAGGGCCTCATCATCACCTTGATCCCGGTCGTGACGGCGGCGCTGGCCCATGTGATCCTCAACGAGCGGCTGCGGCCCATACAGGTGGCCGGCTTTGTCCTGGGTCTCGCCGGCACCACCCTGCTGATCGCCTCCGGCGAAAGCGGCATCGCCGACGGCTCGGGCAACACGGTGATCGGCGGCAGCCTCGCCCTGGCCGGCGTGGCCTTCGGCTCGCTGAGCGGCATCCTGGCCCGCCGCTACTCGCCGCGCCACGACACGGCGACCTTGGCAGTCCCGATGTTCGTCTCGGGAGCAACCGTGGCCGTGGTGGGAGGACTCTTCGTGAGGGGCATCGACTTGCCCGGGCTCAACGCCACCGCCTGGCAGATCCTCATCTTCCTCGCACTGGGAAGCACACTGCTGCCCTTTGTCGCCACCCTCTACGCCAGCGCCCACACCACCGCAGCCAACGTCGCCCTCACCGGCTATCTCGCCCCGCTCGTCGGAGTGGTCGGCGGAGCGCTGATCCTCGACGAGGTCATCACCACCGCCATCGTGGTCGGTGGCGCACTGGCCGTGGCCGGCGTGATCCTGGTCGGCCGGGGCGGGCGCCGCACGCCGCTGCCTGCCACCGGAAGCTGACGACCGGTCACCACCACGCAGCGCGTTTTGCGGTGTAGCTCAGCGCCCTGCGAACATGCCGTGACAAGACCAGGATCGCGAAGCCCAGTGACCGATGCCCCGGCTGTAGTCAGGACCAGGCAGACGATGCCGACGTGGTTGCGGGCCGTCCTGGTCATCGCCCTTCTCTACCTCTTTCTGGTCGGGGTGAAGCTGCTCGAAGGCGGCATCAAAGGACTCGGCAGCGAATTCACCGATGCCCTCTTCGACAGCGTCTCCAACCCGTTGAGCGGACTGTTCGTCGGCATCCTCGCCACGGTCCTGGTCCAGTCATCTTCGGTCACCACATCGACCATCGTCGGCCTCGTAGCAGCCGGCGTCATCGACGTTCCCGCAGCGGTGCCGATGATCATGGGCGCCAACATCGGCACCACGGTCACCAACACCATCGTTGCCTTGGGCTCGGTACGGCGCAGTGACGAGTTCCGACTGGCGTTCACGGCCGCAACGATGCACGACTTCTTCAATGTGATGGCGGTCGCCATTCTCCTTCCGCTCGAGCTGGCCACTCACTTCCTCTCAGAATGGGCGGCCTCGATTGCCACTTTCATCGCAGGCGGCGAGGGACTCACCTTCGAGAGTCCGATCAAGGGCGCCGTGAAATGGGGAGCCGGCCTCTTCGAGAATGGCTACGGCACCGTGGTCAGCAACGACACCGCACTCGCAGTGATCGGCATCGTTGTCGGCATCGCGCTGATCTTCCTGACCCTCACGTTCATCACCAAGAACATGAAGGTGCTGGTTGCCACCCGCATCGAGCGATCACTCAATGCCGTCCTGGCCAAGAGCGGCCTCATCGGGATGGTGGTCGGCATGATCGTGACCGTAGCGGTCCAGTCGTCCAGCATCACCACCTCGGTGCTGATCCCACTCGTGGCTTCGGGCATCCTGCTGGTCCGCAACGCCTACCCGATCACGCTCGGAGCGAACGTCGGCACTACGGTGACGGCGCTCCTGGCCGCCATGGCGGCGGGAACCGTCGCCGGGCTCACCATTGCGGTGACCCACACACTCTTCAATGTGGTGGCCATCACCATCCTGTATCCGTGGAAACGGATTCGATACATCCCGGTGGCGCTGGCGTCGAAGCTGGGCGATCTGGCGGTGAAACACACGGGGGCTGCCATCGCCTACGTCGTGGGCTTCTTCATCGTCCTGCCCGTCGTCGGTATCGTGGTTCTGAGTTAAGGGAGGAACAACATGGTCTTTGACTTCTTCAAGAGCGGTTCCGACGCCAACGCCATGAACAGCGTCGAGGCGCAGATCGTACGGATGGTCCGCGACGCCCAGACGGTGTTCGACACCTCGATGGCGGCCGTTTTTGGTGGGGGCAAGTCCAAGGAAACCAAGCGGGAGGTGAAGCAAACGGATCGCGGCATCAACCAAGCCCAACAGGATGTCCGCCGTACCTTGATGTTGCACGCCTCCGTCCAGGGAGATGTGGATCTACCGCTGGTGCTGGCCTACATGAGCGTGGTCAAGGACGCCGAACGGATCGGCGACTACGCCAAGAACTTGTACGACCTGGCGAAGTTCGGAGTCAACTTCGAGGTGGCGCCGGACCGAGCTGAGTTGGAGGGGTACTGCGAGAACGTCCATCGGCTGCTCGAGGACGCGGCGGATGCGTTCGAGCGGTCGGATTCCGCAAGGGCCCAGCAACTGATCGACAAGGCCGACGGCTTCCTCGACGACTACGACGACCATGTGCGAGCCGCCTACGAGTCGCAGGGTCCGGCCTCTGACGCCGTCGCCCGGACGCTCTACTACCGATTCCTCAAGCGGATCACCGCACACGTCATGAACCTGCTGACCTCGCTGGTGATGCCGATCGACCGGCTCGACTACTACGACGAAGCCCGGGACGATCGGGGCTGACCCCCGGCATCCGCGCCGGGTCCAGGTCAATCGGTATGGTTGAGACGGCCAGATGAGCCTGCCAAGCTCGCATCCACGACGCTACAACTGAGAGTGAACCCGTGATCGAGGCCGCCCCAGCCTGCCCGCGCCCACCAGAGAGACAGATGACGTGACGTCACTGATCTTCGCCACCGCCGAGGTCGTGACCGAAACGTCGGCCGACATCGACTGGTTCGACCTCATCGTCGGGCTGCTGGGCGGGTTGGCGTTGTTCCTCCTCGGCATGGACCGCATGACCGAGTCGCTACGGGTGGTGGCCGGCGACCGGCTGCGCCGCATCCTCGAGAAGCTGACCTCTCATCGCATCACGGGCCTGCTAACCGGCGCCGGGATCACCGCGGTCGTCCAGTCGTCGTCGGTTACGACAGTGTTGGTCGTCGGCTTCATCTCAGCCGGACTGATGACGTTCGTTCAGTCGATCCCGGTCATCCTCGGCGCCAACATCGGCACAACGATCACGGCGCAGATCATCGCCTTCAACGTCACCCGGTGGGCGTTGGTGCTGGTGGCAGCCGGCTTCGCCATGACGGTCATCCCCAAGAAGGAGAAGCGCCGCGCCCAGGGGGCCGCGGTGATGGGCCTCGGCCTGGTCTTCTTCGGAATGGTGGTCATGGGTTCGGCGATGGAGCCGCTGCGCAGCTACGACGCCTTCATCGATCTGATGGCCGCCCTGGAGAACCCCTTCCTCGGCATCCTGGTCGGCGCCATGTTCACCGCCCTGGTCCAATCGTCATCGGCCACCACGGGCGTCGTGATCGTGCTCGCCGGCCAGGGCCTGATCACGCTCGACGCCGGTGTCGCTCTCGTGCTGGGCGCCAACATCGGCACCTCGATCACCGCGTTGCTCGCCGCCATCGGCAAGCCCCGCGACGCCCAACGGGCCGCCGTCGCCCACCTCATCTTCAACGTGGTCGGCGTCCTGGTCTGGCTCCCTCTGATCGGCGTGCTCACCAACTTCATCGGTGGCCTAGGTGGAGGCACCCCGCGCGAGATCGCCAACGCCCACACCACGTTCAACGTGATCAACGCGTTGATCTTCCTGCCGTTCACCAATCAGTTCGCCAGATTCGTTGTGTGGCTCATGCCCGACCGGCCTGATGCCGGGGTCATCGAGCCGCGCTACCTGGATGACGACCTGCTCCGCACCCCTTCGCTGGCACTGTCACGCGCCAGGATGGAGTTGCTGCGCATGGCATCGCGGGTCCGCGTCATGCTCAACGAGGTCCTGCCCGCCATCATCGACGGAGATATCGACGACCTCGCCGACATCGAGGCCGCCGACGACGAGGTCGACGGACTCCATGGTCACATCCTGATGTACCTCGGGCAGATCGGCCAAGCGCGCCTCAGCGAAGAATCCTCGGCGGAGATGATGGACCTGATGGAAGCCACCAACGACCTCGAGGCAATCGGCGACATCATCGAGACAAACTTGGTAGCCCTCGGGCGGGAGCGGCTCGACGCGATGCTCGAAGTCAGCCCGATGACCATGAGAGTCCTCGACGAATTCCATTCTGCTGTCTACCGGGCGTATGACCTCGCACTGGTGGCCCTGACCCAGAAGGACGAGGATGCCGCCCACCGGGTCGCCAAGATGAAAACAACCATCAACCAGATGGAACAGGACGCCATCCTTCACCAGGCAGAACGGCTGATGGCCGACGAGCCGAGCCGGGTCGCCAACTACCGACTCGAGATGGATGTGATCGCCAACCTGAAGCGGATCTACTACTTCACCAAGCGAATCGGCCGGGTGGCGGTCACGGAGACCGAACAGGCCAAGATGTAGAACGCCTGCGGAGCAGCTGCAACCTTGCGGTCAGATCACGAGCCAGTTGGTTTGCACGACCTGACCACCCGCATCAAGTCGGCAACTCAGACGGATCGGACCCTCCGGCACCTCTTGGAAGGTGAAGCGGCCCAAGTCATCGGCCTGCGCAGTGGACACCTCATCACCACTGGTGAGCTCGATCGTCCCCGTTTGGGGCGGCACGAGTTGCCCGACGAGCCGACGAGCGCCGTCGGACAGCACCACCAGTTCGATCTCCACCCCGGGAGCACTCAGCGTCAGTTCTCGGGTCGCCTCCTGGGTGCCCCGCACTCCAACCAGTTCGCCAGAGGCGGAATCAAAGACGACCTCAGCCATGATCGCGTCGACGTCGAACTCGAGTTCGAGACGTGGCACGACAGACTTCGCCGCGGCCACCACCTCGGGCGGCACCGGGTCGGCGGCGTCGAGAACCACCCCGAGCCGACTGAGCAGTTGCTCGTCGTTCCACTCTTTTGGATTCGTCACGATCTGTTCCTCAGTCTTCCTGCGAGTCCATGACTTCGTCTCCGGTCGGCGCTCGACGCGCCATGATCCTCCGCAGCCGGTCCAGACACCGCGCCCTGGTGGGCCCGATGCTTCCGATCGGCCTGTCGATGATCTCTGCGATCGCCGCGTAGTCGAGATCGTCGTCCGCAGTGAGCAGTCGGAGCAATTGCTGACAGTCCGCAGACAGCTCGGCAAACGCTTCCAACAACTCGCGGCGCGTCTCGTCCGCCACAATCGATTCGTCCGAAGCCGGAGTCGACCCCAGTGCCCATTCGTCGGTCATGTCGGTCGGCATCTGGCGACGTTGCTCCCGCAACACCCGCACGCACTCGTTCTTGGCCGTGGTACTCAGCCAGCCGGCGAGCCGTTCTGGCTGCCGGATCTTGCCGCAATGCACGTAGAGACGTGTCCACACGGTTTGGCTGACATCTTTGGCTGTTTCTCCGTCGAGCCGGAAGCTGCGAATCACCGACCACACCAGACGCACATAACGATCGACGATCTCGTCGAACGCGGTGTGGTCCCCCTGCACAACAGCAGCGAGCAGATCGGCAATGGAACGTTCGGTCATCAATTGAGACCTTACCCATCGTCGCTCCGCTTCCACCTCGTCGGTTCTCGTAGACATACACGGCTGCCCTCTCTTGCTTCCACCGATACCGATGCGCCAGCGGGGAGCGTGATACGGGTTTGTGCGGCAGACGGGAGCCCCTACCCCGCGCCGAAGCAGACAAACGAGCCGGCCACGGCGTCGTCACCGGCGGAAATGGCCGCGGTTTGCGCTCCCGAAAGTGCATAGGCGGGCGAAGCCCCGGCGGCGAGCCGCTGGTGGAAATCGACCATCAGGTGCCGGGTCGAGGCGGCATCGGGGACCAAACCGATGCTGGCGATCACCGTGGTGGTTCCCGCACCGAGCAAGCCGGCGACGATCCCCATGACCTCGTTCCCGGGTCGCTCCGCCGACAGACCCGCATCACACGCCGAGAGCACCACGGTCTGAGGAGCAGATGACAGCCGCTCGAACTCGTACACGGTGAACCAACCGTCGCCGAACTCCAATGCCGAAAAGAGCGGGTTGTCGGTACGAAACCGGCCGTGGCACACCAGATGTGCCAAGGCGGCACCATCGAGATGATGCCGAACCACATCGACCGAGCCCGAGACCGCATCCAAGCGCTGCGCATCTGCATACACCTCGGCGACGGCGGCCACTTCATTGGCCGCTTCGGGCAATCGGGGCCCACCCACGACGATCGAACGGCCGGTCGACGGGGTCTGATCGACTCGCCGCAGCCACAGCTCCGCCGAGGGCGCGACGCTCACGGGACGCCCGAGGCAACTCGGAAGCAGGCCCCAGGGAACGGCATACAGCCGACCGGGGGGCACCACAACGAGTTCCTCGTCACCTCCTCCGATCGCGGTCAACAGAATGTCGTCGAGTCGCTGCGCCGCATCGTCGACCATATCCCGGGCAGCTCGCCCCGAGGCGCCGCTGCCGCCCGGCCGCGCCAGCCGGCGAAGTCCGAACCGCACCTGATCGAGCGCCACGATGGTCTCTGCGGCAGATGCAAGATCATGACGCTGCGCCCTGCCTCTGTGAACCGACACGGCAACGAGCCGATCGCCAACTGCGTCGTATTCGACGAGGCGCTTCTCGCCGAGGACGTCCACGATGGTGGCGATGTCAACCTGGGCGCCGGGGGTGTCGGTCCCGAGCAGCCTCCGGGTGCGGCGGCGAATGGAGCGTTCGAGCCGCTGCCGGTGCTGCTCCAGATCGCCGGTGTCGCCCGATAGCGCCGTGGTTCGCAACTCTCGCTCGACCTCACGCAACTCACCCAACTCGCCGGCAAGCTCGGCGTCGTCGGGTGGCGTCACCGGAGCGAACCGCAGGGCACCCGCCCGGGTCCGCTCCATCCAGCGCAGTGCCTGCCTCGGCCGCTGCGATTCCCAGGCCAGTTGCACGCCAAGTGTCCCGAGCTGTCGGGCGTGGCCGGCAGCGTGGACGCGGGTCTCGGTTGCCCCCAGCCCGGCCTGATGCTCATCGACAACGTCGAGACCGGCCCCGGCAGCCGCCAGCGCACCACGGTGATCGCCCTCGGCCCGGCGAAGTTGAGCGGTGGCCAACCAGATGCGAGCCCGCAGATCGACCGCGGCATTCGAGCGCTCGTGGGTGGCGGCGTCCAACAGCCGTCGACATCTCGCGGTGTCACCGAGCCGCAAGGCAATCTGGGCTGCCAGCACCTGGGCGGTGGCGGCCGCCGTGGCAAGCCCGACAGCCTCGAGCCGCCCTACGAGGCGCTCCACCGCGGCAAGGTCCTTGGGGGTCACGTCCCCGGCCGCATACCGCGCCTCGCGGACGAGCAGCTCGGCGTGCCCGGCCCACCCGGGACGATCCTGCTCGTCAAAACGGAGCCGGGCTTCTTGGGCGGATACCGCGGCGCGCTCCGGTTGTCCGGCAAGCAGCGCCGCCTGGGCGACCCGGATGAGGGCCTCGGCGTGGCCGGCGCCGTGTCCACCGGATCCGAGGCTGTCGGCGGCCTGTTCGGCAAGCTCCACCGCATCGTCGGTGAGGTGGGCCAGAAGCATCGCCTCGACCCGGTCAACCCAGACCTCGGCCGGGTTGCCCGCAAACGAATCAAACTGCTCTTCGGCCTCGTCGAGGTAGCGCAGCGCCTTCGGGAGATCTCCCTTGCGTACGGCCAGCCACCCGAGATTCTGGGTGCACTGCGCCACCCGCAAACGCTGATCCAAGCCTTCGTAGGCGGTCCGCGCCGCCAGCAAGTCATCCTCGGCCGAGGCATGAAACCCCAAGTAGGCCCGAGTCAGGGCACGATTGATCAGCAGGTTGCCGAGCCACATCTGGTCCTCGCCATCGAGCAGTGGGAAGGCCTCGTCAAGGTCTGTCAACGCGGCATCAAAGCTGGCGATGCGGTAATGGACGGCCCCCCGCTGAACCAACGCCCGAGCCCGATCCACGCCGCTGAGCTGCCCCAGCGCCTCCGACATGATCGTGAGGGCCCGACCACTCTCCCCCGCCCACGACAGCACACCGCCCTGGGTCATCTGCACTGTGGCAAGGAGTTGCGGGTCGCCGGTGGTCACCGCGGCGGCCGTGGCCGCCTCGAGGCTCTCCATGGCCTCGTCGAGATCCATCAGGTTGGCCGCGGCCAAACCGCGAGCACGCCAGGCGATGGCACGGGCTCGCATGTCTCCCGCCGCGCCGGGCCGCGCCAGCAACTCGGTTGCGGCCGAGATGGCGGCCTGCGGATCGGCGTTGGCCATCGTCACCAGCTCCTCGGCTTCGACCGCCAGCGGCGATACAGCTTCTTCCATAATCGATACCCAAATGTTGCTTGGTTTCCTGTAGGTTCGCGTACGAAGCGAGAAGATGCGTCCCGGGTGCGTCAGCCGGGCTCGAGTTGGGGGACATTCATGAACGATCCGGCCCAGAACAACGATTCCTTCGGCGCCGCCGTCGCCCGCCGCCTGCGAGAACTCGATGGGTACGGCCGCACCAGACCGATCGACCTGAACGCCGACCAGCCTCCCGCAGTGTTCTACGTCCGGGGCGTGCTGCTCACCGATCATCCCAGAGCAGTCATTGCGCTGCTGGAACGGCTGTTCCCCGGGAGTGAAGTGCGCGTCGAAGACGGTGAAACGCTGGCCCGCATCCACCTGCCCGACGACATCCCGATATGTGCGCCGCAACTGGCCGCCGATCTGAATCGTCGCCTCGGCAACGAAGGGTTTGTGAGCCTCAACCACATCCTCACCCTGGCGCCAACCCCCGCCATCGGACCGGGCGACGACCCCACCCCCACCGACGAACCAGATCCGATGGGCAAGGAACTCGACATTGACTGGCAGGTCGCGGTGGTCGACACCGGCCTGTTCGGCAAGACCCGCTCCGGGCTCACGCCAACTTCGATGACGGAACCCGAGGTTTTTGATGGAGACGGCGACAAGGTCGTCGACTTCGCCGGCTCCGGCCACGGCGGCTTCATCGGGGGGATCCTGAAACGCATGATCCCCAACCTCGAGGTCCACGTCCGGGACGTCGTGACCCGAGACCTGGGCCGGCACACATTCATCATCGAAGAAGCCGACATCATCGCCGACGTCGACACGGCGCTCGGGGATCGGCGGATCGCCGTGGTCAACCTCTCGCTGGGCACCTACGCAGACGAGAGTGGCGTGCCGGCCCTGCGGGCAGCAATGCGGCGGTGGATCAAACAGCGGCCCGATGTCCTGTTCGCCGCCGCTGCCGGCAACGACGCCACGAAGGACCGGTTCTACCCGGCCGCCTTCGCCGCAGAACGGGAGTTCCGAGAAGCCGTGATGAGCGTCGGCGCCTTCAACACTTCACCGCGTGAGGCCGACACCACGTCGGGATGGGCGGAATTCTCCAACCGGGGACGTTGGGTGCGAGCGCTGGCGCCCGGGGTTTTTCACCACAGCGACTACATGGCCGACATCGAATTTGTCTACGGAGAAGATCAGGGCCCCGGCAACTCAGACCGGGCAAAGTTTGACGGTCTGGCCGAGTGGAGCGGTACCTCGTTTGCGACCCCATACGCCGTTGCCGAAGTGATCCGCTACGCCGCGACCTGCGGCTTCGGCAACCCCCGCGAAGCCTGGGAGCACCTCCAACGGCAGACCCGCAAGGTCGTGTTCCCCCTGGCCATGCCCTGCCCGGGAGCGCAGCCGGGCTGCTGAAACCAGGTACCGGGACCAGGTGCCCGGTACCCGAGGGAATGCCGCCGCTCGACCGGTCAAGACGCACACACTCCCTGCCCTTTTCAGCGGCGGAGATTGAAGTGCTCGATCGAGAGGTCGCGCATCTTGAACTTCTGGGCTTTGCCGGTGACGGTCATAGGGAACTCGTCGGCGACATAGAGGTAGCGCGGCACTTTGAAGTGGGCGATCCGGTCCCGGCTGAACTCCTTGAGGTCGTCGAGCGTCAGCGTCTCGCCTTCACGCAGCTGCACCCAGGCGCAGATCTCTTCGCCGAGGCGCTGATCCGGTACCCCGATCACCTGGGCGTCGGCGATGGCGGGATGGGTGAAGAGGAACTCCTCGATCTCGCGTGGATAGATGTTCTCACCGCCACGGATGATCATGTCCTTGATCCGCCCTGAGATGACGAGATAGCCCTCGTCATCGAGCACCCCGAGGTCGCCGGTGTGCATCCAGCCTGCGGTGTCGATCGCCTCCTCAGTGGCTTCGGCGTTCTCCCAATAGCCCCGCATCACGGAGTAGCCCCGGGTACATATCTCGCCGGCGACCCCCGTCGGTACCACGTGCCCCGTCTCGGGATCGACCACCTTGCACTCGACATGAGGCATGACCCGCCCCACCGTCGCCACCCGGCGCTCGATCGAATCGTCGACCCGGCTCTGAAACGACACCGGCGACATCTCGGTCATGCCGAACGCAATCTCAACCTCAGCCATGTGCATGTCGTTGATGCAGCGCTTCATGACCTCGATCGGGCACGGCGCCCCGGCCATCACCCCGGTGCGCAGCGAGCTGAGGTCGTGTTCCGCAAAGCTGGGATCCTCCAGCATGGCGATGAACATCGTCGGCACCCCGTAGACCGAGACGCACCGTTCGGCGGCGACCGCTTCGAGAGTTGCCGCCGGCTCGAACGAGGGCGACGGGTAGACCATCGTGGCGCCCCTGGTGGTACAGCCGAGGTTGCCGATCACCATTCCGAAGCAGTGGTAGAGCGGCACCGGGATGCAGATCCGGTCGCCCGGTGCGATGTTCTGCAGACCGGTGGTGTCGTGGCCGTTGTTGAGGATGTTGTGATGAGTGAGCGTTGCACCCTTGGGCCGGCCGGTGGTGCCGGACGTGTATTGGATGTTGATCGGGTCGTCAAACTGCAGGTCCGCCTGCCGTGCCGCCAGCCTTTCGGGCGACACCCGGCCCGATCGATCCAGAAACTCGCCCCAGGTCTCGTCGGCGGTGCCCGACAGGGCGATCACCCGGCGTAGCGCCGGGACCTCGGGCCGCACCTGCTCGATCATCTCGAGGTAGCGGGACGATTTGAAAGCCTCGTCGCTCACGAGGACGCTGACGCCCGACTGGTCGAGGGCATACTGCAGTTCGTGGGTGCGATAGGCCGGGTTGATGTTGACCAGGATCGCTCCGACCTTGGCGGTGGCGTACTGGGTGACGGCCCACTCCGCGCAGTTCGGGGCCCAAATGCCGACCCGATCGCCGCGGGCCACCCGGAGGTCGATGAAGGCCCGCGCTGCCTCGTCGACGGCGGCCAAGAACTCCCGGTAGGTCCAGCGAATCTGTTGATGGCGTGAGACCAAAGCCAGGGTCTCGGGATAGCGGCCCGCCGTCTCGTCGAGGTTGTCCCCGATCGTCTGACCGATGAGGGGTTGCGCCGATGGCCCGGATACATAGCTCAGCACCAAGTTCTCCTTCGTTTGTCCTCACAGCCTGGTCAGCCGACGACCCGACAGACAGGGACCTCGGTCCCGAAGAAGGTCGACAGAAGTCGCCAGTGGGCAACCATGCTCGAGCTGTGTAGTGTGCGATCAGGGACAAGGAAGGAATGGTGGAAGGTATGCGCGTACGCACACTTCTCAGTGTTGTTGCGGCGTTTGTGCTCCTTGTGGTCATGGCCGTGCCGGCCGTTGCCGAAGGGCACCACGTCACGGAACTCAAGAAGCAGCATCAGAACATTGCGTGTGAGGGCGAAGGCCTGTGGCACTTCGTCCACAACAAGGCGCCGAAGTTCTCCGACCCGGGCACCATCGAGGTGACCTTCAGCACCGGCGTCGTCACCAAGGATGCCAGGGCCGTCGGCAAAGGGAAGACCCAGCACTACTGGGTGCGGGCCGAAGGCGATCTCATCACGGCGTGGGACAACCTCCCCGGCAAGCTCGTGTTGAGTTGGTACAAGTGTTACGAAGAACCCTCGGGACCATCAGATCCATCGCCGAGCTGAGCCTCACAACCGATAGTCCAAACGAATTCAGCCCCGGCCCCCTCCGGGGCTGGATTTGTATCTGGGACCGGCTGCATAGACTGCCCGCCTCATGCTGCTCGCCTCCTCCGCCGCCATCGCCGGTACCGTCCTCGCCGTGCTGGCGCTCGCGCCCCAGATGCTCAAGTTGTATCGGACGGGTTTGGTCGAGGGTGTCTCCCCTACATGGGCGGCCTTCGGCTTTGTCACCAACGTGGCGTGGACTGCGTATCTCGCTCAAGAGGGCCTGTGGCTGACCGTCCCGGCGACCGCGTTGGTGACGGTGGCGTATGCCATGACGTTTGTGCTTCTGGTCCGAGCCGGCGTGAAGACTTCGACGGCCATCACCGCCGGAGCAATCTGGGCGACGACGCTGATCGCGGTCGCCGTCGCAGGCGGTTGGTCTGCTCTCGGCATCCTGCTCGGGCTTTCGCACGCCGTGCAAGCGGCTCCGAGCGTGTGGACCGCCTACCGGACCCCCGCGCCACGCGGCATCGCTCCGGGGACCTGGGCGATCGGTCTGGTTGAGGGTCTGCTGTGGGGCTACTACGGCTGGTTCTACGCAGATGTGCCGCTGATGTTGTTCGCCGTCGTCGCCACCATCGCCTCCGTTGCGATGCTGGCCCGCTACGCCACGACCCGACATCGCTGGCTCGAACCGGCCCCGAGCAGTACCTGACCGGAAGCAGACCGGCCATTGCCTGGCCAGCCTCGGTAACCTGCGGGCATGATCATCGACGGATTCCATCATCAGATACCGGACACGGACAACGCCGAAACCCAGGAATGGCTGGATTCGCTCGACACCGTGATCCAAAGCGACGGGCAGCGGCGCGCCCAGTTCCTGCTCACCAAGATGATCTCGCATGCCCGCGCCCAGAACGTCGGCGTGCCGGCATCGGTGTCGACCCCCTACATCAACACCATCCCGCCGGATCAGGAGGCGTGGTTCCCCGGCGACGAGTCGGTAGAGAGCCGCATCCGCAAGATCATCCGCTGGAACGCCGCGGTGATGGTTATCCGAGCCAACAAGGCCGCCGACGGCATAGGGGGCCACCTCTCGACGTTCGCTTCGTCGGCCATGCTCTACGAAGTCGGCTTCAACCACTTCTTCCGGGGCAAGGACAACGGCCTTCCCGGCGATCACATCTACATCCAGGGCCATGCCGCCCCCGGGGTCTACGCCCGGGCGTTCTTGGAGCATCGCTTGGATGAGGCGGACCTTGATCGTTTCCGCCGCGAAATCGGCGGTGGGCTGTCGAGTTATCCCCACCCCAAGCTGATGCCGGACTTCTGGGAGTACCCCACGGTTTCCATGGGCCTCGGTCCCATCAACTCGATCTACCACGCCCAGTTCCTCAAGTACCTCGACGACCGCCGTATCGACGACACCTCCGAATCGAAGGTGTGGTGTTTCCTGGGCGACGGAGAAACCGACGAGCCGGAATCGCTCGGCTCGATCTCACTCGCCGGACGGGAGAATCTCGACAACCTTGTCTGGGTCATCAACTGCAATCTGCAGCGTCTTGACGGACCAGTCCGGGGCAACGGGAAGATCATTCAAGAACTCGAGGCGGTGTTCCGTGGCGCCGGATGGAACGTCATCAAGGTCATCTGGGGATCAAACTGGGATCCGCTGTTGGCGCGCGACGCCGAAGGCGTCCTCGTCAACAAGATGAACCTCACCATCGACGGCGAGTACCAGCGTTTCAAGGCCGAGGACGGCGCCTTCGTACGCGACTACTTCTTCGGACCTGATCCCCGCTTGCGCAAGATCGTCGAAGACATGAGCGACGACGAGATCTGGGCGTTGCGCCGTGGCGGGCTCGACTACAAGAAGGTGTACGCCGCCTACCGCTCGGCGATAGAAACGCCGTTGGCGCCGACGGTGATCCTCGCCAAGACCATCAAGGGCTGGCAGCTCGGGCCCGGTATCCAAGGTGGCAACACAACGCACTCCGTCAAGAAGCTCACGACCGAACAGCTCGTCGCCCTGCGGGACAACCTCGGGCTTCAGGATGACATCCCGACTGACGTGCTCGAGAGCGGGGAGATCCCCTACTACCGACCCCCAGTCGATTCGCCCGAGGTGCGGTACCTCCAGGAGCGTCGCAAGGCACTCGATGGGGCGCTCCCCAGCCGAGTGATGCGGACTCGCCGACCCCTCGAGATGCCCGACGACAAGGCGTTCACCGAGTTCGATGCCGGATCGGGTACCAATGAGGTCTCGACGACGGGCGCCTTCACCAGGTTGCTCCGCAACCTCGCCCGCGACGAGAAGTTCGGGTCGCGGGTCGTCCCGATCGTTCCCGACGAGGGACGCACCTTCGGGATGGATGCCCTGTTCAAGGAACTCCAGATCTACTCATCGAAGGGCCAGCTCTACGAACCCGTCGACCACCAGATGATCCTTTCCTACAAGGAAGGGACCGACGGTCAGATCCTCGAGCAAGGCATCACCGAGGCCGGGGCGACGGCCAGTTGGATCGCGGCCGCCACCGCATACGTGAATCGCGGCGTACCGATGGTCCCGTTCTACGCGTTCTATTCGATGTTCGGCTTCCAGCGCGTCGGTGATCTGCTGTGGCTCGCCGCCGACGCCGGAGCGCGTGGCTTCCTTCTTGGGGCAACGGCCGGCCGCACCACGCTGCTCGGCGAGGGCCTCCAGCACCAGGACGGCCAGAGTCATCTGCTCGCTTCGACGGTCCCGGTATGCCAGGCCTACGACCCGGCCTTTGCCTACGAGATGGCGACGATCGTGCGCGATGGCCTCCACCGGATGTACGTCGCCAACGAGGACATCTACTACTACCTGACCCTCTACAACGAGAACTACGCCCAGCCGGCGAAGCCTGAGGGAATCGATCAGGGCATCATCGCCGGGCTCTACCAGTGGGCCAAGGCTCCCGAAGACACTCCCCATAAGGCGACCATCCTGTTCTCCGGCCCGCTACAGGGCGCGGCCCGCCAGGCCCAAGCCGAGTTGGCCGACCACTATGGCGTAGGAGCCGAGTTGTGGAGCGCAACGTCGTACAAGCGGCTGCGCGAGGATGCCCTCGAGGCGGAACGTTGGAACCGGCTCCACCCCGGCGAGAAGCGGCGGTTCCCTTACGTGACACGCATGCTGGCAGGCTCGTCGGGGCCGGTCGTTGCGGTGACCGACTACATGAAGGCAGTCCCAGACCAGGTGGCGCGGTGGGTACCCGGCACGTTCATCCCACTCGGTACCGATGGCTTTGGCCGCAGCGATACCCGCGAGGCGCTACGTGAATTCTTCGAGGTCGACGCAGCCAACATCGTCGTTGCCGTGCTCTCCGGCCTGTCCGACCAAGGGAAGATCGAGCCGGCCCTGGTCCAGGATGCCATTGCTCGCTTCGGGATCGATCCCGACACGCCTGATCCAGCGCGGCGCTAGAAGTACTCCTCGGAGTCCTGCCGGTTCGACTCCAGATTCCGGCAGCGCTGCTCAAGATCTGGCTGGTGATCTGCCGAAACATTAAGAGTGAAACCCCACAATCGCTCCGGTGGCGCGACCGGCAAACGAACCCCGAACGCCCAGTCGAATCGTGTTGCAGCCATGGCCGTGGCCGTGCTCGGCGTCATCGCCCTCGTAGTGGCCGCCATCGTGTTCACCGGAGCGACCACCTCGGGACGGGTCGCTCAGAACGCACGATCGCTGCATTGGGCCAACGCCATGCTCGGCTCTTCCGAAATCGCCCGATTGGCAGTCGGGCAAGCCATCGTGGTGGCCGAGGACGATGAAGCCGACCCGGAGCAGACCGCCGCGGCCCTCGCCGAGGCCCGATACGCGCTCGATACCGCCCTGTACTGGGCGGCACGCCCGGAAGCAGACGGAGTTGCGGTCGTGGCGGTCACCCCCCTGCTCGAATCTGGAGAGGCCATCCTCGTCGCGCTCAACGACGGCGACATCGACCTCGCCCTGGTGACTCTCGACGAAGAACTCGAGCCGGTCCGCGCCCAAGCGGTGGCCGCCCTCAGCGCAACTCAGGACGCGGCAACGCAGCGAATCCAGCAGACCGAGGCCAGCGCCGGGCACATCGGAACGGTGCTCCAGTTCATCGTGGTACTCCTGGTACCTGCGATCGCACTGCTCTTCTATCGACGCCGCGCCAAGTCGCAGCTTCGCGAGGAAACGATTCGCATGGACGCCCGGCTCGAAACCCACCGCGCCGTTGCCGAAGCCAAGGACAACTTGATCGCGGCCGTGTCCCATGAGTTGCGGACACCACTCACCAGCATCTCGGGCTTTGCCGAGATTCTCCGGGACGACGAGACGATGTCGCCGGCGCAGCACGACATGATCGAGGTGATCAACGGCGAAGCCAAGGAACTCGCTCGCATGGTCGAGGACTTCCTCGTCGCCGCCCGCTTCGACCACGACATCGTCGAACTCGAGACCACCGACATCGAGGTCATGAGAACCATCAGACCGTCGATTCAAGCGGCCGAAGCCGCCGGGCGAGAACTGCAGATCGACCCCCGCGAGTTGTGGGTCAAGGGAGACCGCGACCGTATCGTGCACATCACCAGGAACCTGCTCTCGAACGCCATCGCCCACGGTGGCCCCAACATTCGAGTGGTGGTTCTCAAAGAAGAGGGCCGGGGGACGCTCGTCATCGCCGACGACGGCCCCGGCATCCCCTCTGATGCGAGCGACAGCCTGTTCGAGCCGTTCATCAACGAGGGCACCCGCGCTCTGGTCACCGGCAGCCTCGGCATGGGGCTGGCCGTAGCCCGAGAGCTCGCCCGCGAGATGGAGGGCGACCTCACCCTCGAACGCACCGTCGATGGCTGGACCTGCTTCTCGCTGTCACTGCCGGCCGCGGCTGCCGCAGGCCTCGAGGCGGTCGCAACCGAGATGGTTGCCTGATGAAGCGTGCGCTGGTAGCCGTTGGCGGGTGGTTACTGCTGATATCGGTCCTGTTTTCTACAGTTGTGGTCCCGGAAGTCAGCGCCACGGACACCCTCGCTCTCTATCTTCTTGGTAACGGGGTTTCGTGGGCCGACCTCGGCGCAGATCCGCCGCCGTCCCGGCCGCTCCCAAACTACGACAGCAACCGCAACTCCGATCCGGGTCTCACCATCAGCAGAGGTGGTTCGGGCTTCAACGAGTTCGGCTGGGACAAGTATCAGGCGTGGTATTCGACAAAGGGCGGATACGACCTCAACGGTGACGCCCACCTTTACTTGTGGAGCGCCGTCCGCGAACTCAAACCGATAAGGGGTTCGATCACTGCCTACCTGATGGTCTGCAACGGCGGCGGCAATAGCTGTGAGCTCATCGCCACGAGACAACACGACATGGATCCGTGGAGTGACGGCGCTTGGCGGGAACAAGTGTTCTCGTTCGGGACGGTGAGCCGTGCCGTCGCTTCCAACGAGCGTATCGGGGTCAAGGTCATCGTGAGCAATGCGTCGAGCGACGACATGTGGCTCGCCTACGACACGGCTGCGTACGACAGCCGCTTGGTCGTCACCCTCGGCGAGACCATCGAACCCACCACCACGACCCAACCACCGACAACCACCACCGCTCAACCATCGACTACCACCACAACCACCACTCGGCCGCCCTTCCCGACCACCACGACGACGACCACCACAACCACCACTCGGCCGCCCTTCCCGACCACCACGACGACGACCACGACGACGACCACCACGATGCCGCCGACGTCAACCACCACGAGCACTCTGGCGCCTGGGGACACGACCACAACCACGGCTGCACCACCGACGACCGGCACAACACAGCCGCCGCCGACCACCGCGCCGCCAGGGACAACAACCACGGCTGCCCCCGACCCAGGACTGCCGGTGCCGCCGCCATCGCCCGGTGACGGTACTCCGCCACCACCCCCCGTTGAGACACCGGCGCAACAAGACGACGAACCGCTGATCGTTGCCCTGCCACAACCGATCGATCCCGCTCTTGCGGTGGCCTTCCGGACTCCGGGCGCCGAACCTCCCCGGGAGGTGCCGGTGATGGTGGGGCTCGCGGTGGCGTTCCGCAGCATCGTCGAGCAACTGGGGCTCAACCTGCTTCCGGCCGCAATGCTCAGCCTGCTCACTGCGGCGCTGATGATCATGGGCCTGGGTCCCCGCCGCCGGCGAGGCATCGATCTCGAGGCTTGAGCGCTGCCGCGTCTCCGTGGCACACTGGTGGCGTGCCACCACCGCCGATCCGACTTGCCCTCCCCGACGAGTACCCCGCCATCGGCCATCTGCTCGTGCGCAGCTACGCCGCCATTCCCGGGATGCCCATGAGTGAGGAACTGATTGCCGAACTATCGAGCGTGCGGGCCAGGGCCGAGGACTGTGTGGTGCTGGTGGCAATCGACGCCGGTGAAGTGATCGGCACCGTTACGTATGTGCCGTCACCGACGGTGGCTGCGGCCGAGTTCGACGACCCGGAAGGTGCGGGCATCAGAATGCTTGGCGTCGACCCAGAACGCCGCAGGGCGGGTCTGGGCCGAGCGTTGACCGAAGAGTGCCTCCGCCATGCCAGGGCCGCGGGCAGGACCACGGTCTATCTCCACACCACGCGGTGGATGACCCAAGCACAGCAGATGTACGAGACGATGGGCTTTGAGCGGGACCGCCGCCTCGACTGGACCCCGGAGCCTGATGTCAGACTGCTCGGCTACCGCTACGAACTGACGTAGACGAGACCGCGGGACTGCCGCGCCCTCAGCGGAGCGCCGAGATCACGTTCGAGAATGAGTCCGTCCACAGCGGGGTGCTCTCCCCAAACGGAGAGCCCACCCACTCGGCATGGCTCGCTACCGCGCCCAGCGACTCCTCGGAAGGCGCAACGACAATCCACGTCGATGCCTCCTTGCCCTGGGCGCTCTCAGCTGCGCTGACGTTGCGGTCGAATCGGACGAGAGAGGCAAATCCCAGGGCATCCGCTTGCCGGGCAACGATCGGCGTCAGGTCGAGGTGGCGGTTACTCACGTGATACGCCACCACCCCACCAGGAGCGAGGTGCTCGACGTAGAGTGCCATCGCCTCTGCCGTGATGAGGTGTGCCGGGATCGCATCGGACGAGAAGGCGTCGACGATGACCATGTCGTAGCGGTTCTCGTCTTGTTCGAGGAGTAGCCGGCCGTCACCGATGGCAATGTCGACCGCAGCCGCGGTGTCGGCGATGAAGGTGAACAACTCCGGATCCCTGGCAATACGAGCCATGGTCGGATCGATCTCGTAGAACGTGAAGTGGTCCCCCGGGTGGCCGTACGCCACGATGGTCGCCGCCCCGAGGCCGATGACTGCGATCTGGCGCGAGGTGGCGAGCGGCGCGGCCATCACGTCCCCGAGGGGCCCCGATGGGTGGTAGTACGACGTCGGGATTCCAGCGTATGCGGGGTCGTTGAGTTGGATCCCATGGACCGTGGAGCCGCTCCACAGCGTGGTCTGGTCTGCGGTGCGCTCGGCTCGGACGACGCCGAAGAAGCTCCTGTCGGCTACGACGGCGCTGCGCAACGGAAGCAAGGTCAACCCGACCAGAACGATGCCGACTGCGACCGCATACTGCCGGGGGCCGCCGGAGACGACGTAGACGGCAATGAGGATGGTCCCGACGACGATGCCGATGAGGGCGTCGTCGTCGACGTCTCCGAGGAGGGCGACGACGGCGACAAGTCCGATCACCGAGACGGCCAGGGCGATGATCCGGCTGCGGGCCGAGCCGCCGAAACCGGCTACGGCTACTGGGATGTAGGCCAGGGCCAGAGCGACGGCGACCGGGTATTCGAGCACCACGGGGAAGAGGGTCGGCGCGACCAGGGCTGTCAACGTGCCGCCGATCGCACCTCCCACTGAGACGGCTAGGTAGTAGCGGGTCAGGTCGGCCGCGGCGGGACGCGAGTCCGCAAGCAGGCTGTGCATCAACATCGCTGCCGCCGTGAAGACGCCGAGATTGACGACAAGACCGATGCCGAGCGGCACGCCGACGATGAACGTGAGCGCCAGCGGTGCGACCAACAGCTTGAGTGCCATCGCCGACCCTCGTTGCAGCCACGGGGGATTCGGGCCAAACGCAATGATGAAGGTGACGAGATAGATCGCGAGGGGAATCACCCAGAGCAGCGGAACCGCGGCAACGTCCGTGGTGATGTGGTGGGTGACGGCCAGCAGCAGGGCCGCCGGAACGGCAGCAAGACCGATCCATCGCCACCGGAAACCCCCGTTGTCTCCGGGTACCTCCGTAGCGACATCGCGTTGCGGTGGCCGGCGGAACCGGATCGCGGCGACCCCGCAGATCGCCACTGCCACGGCCGCTCCTGCATACATCCAAGACCACATCACGGTCTGGTCGGCTGTGGTCAGCGCCGGTTCGATGAGCAACGGATAGGCGAGCAACCCCAACAGGCTTCCGGCGTTGCTGGCGGCATAGAGGAAGTAGGGGTCGGAACCGTGGGGATGGCGACTCAGCGAGAGCCAGCGCTGCAGTGTCGGTGACATCGACGCCAGCACGAGGAAGGGGCCACCGAC
Source organism: uncultured Acidimicrobiia bacterium (assembly GCA_963704825.1). Taxonomy (GTDB): domain Bacteria; phylum Actinomycetota; class Acidimicrobiia; order Spongiisociales; family UBA5794; genus CAVPHV01. Next base: position 297,338 of record CAVPHV010000017.1, on the reverse strand, counting down.
GAGGACCAGGAGCGCAAAGAGCACCCACAGCGCCGGCGACGACGTGGGAACCCAGTCCTGAGGGAGAGCGACGGGAAGGGTGAGAAGTGTCAGCCCGAACAGCCCCATTGTCACGATGACGTGAGGACGGATTCGCAGCAACGAGAGTGACACGTGTGCCCACGCGTAGCCGACGAGGAGGGTCAGTTGGAAGAACACCATCGCCGTGTTCCACACCGCCGGGGACCCGCCGAGCCGGGGGAGAAGGATCTTGCCGACCATCGGCTGTACCAGGAAGAGCAGACCGGACGTGAGGAAGATCGTGGTTGTGTACATCGCCAACATGGCGCGCTGCGCCGGCCGGGTCATATTGGTCTGAGGGGCGCTCTCAGGCGGCGCAGCCGTTATCACGTCCATGGCGTATTTCCTATCGGCCCTGCCGCCGGGGGGCCACAGTCATATCTGTCGAGGTGGGTCACAACCGAGGATCCCGCGGCTCGGAACGACGGCCACCACCATGGGCAACCACTCCGATTGGGCACCCAGCCAACGTACACTCCTCACATGACCACACCGGCACCAGATCTCGAACTCATCTACGTCGGCGACCCGATGTGCTCGTGGTGCTGGGGTTTCGCCCCCGTCCTCGACCAGCTCGACGCCCGCTACACGATCCCGCTGCGGACCGTTGTCGGTGGCCTCCGTCCCGGACCGTCGGCCGAACCGCTCGACGATGACCTGCGCGGGTTCCTCGCCCATCATTGGGAACAGGTCGAGGAAGCGTCGGGGCAACGCTTCGACACCGGGGGCCTCGACCGAGACGGTTGGGTCTACAACACCGAACTGCCTTGCTCCGCCGTGGTCACCATGCGCAATCTCAACGAGAAGGCAACGCTCCCCTTCTTTGCCCGACTGCAACGCGCCTTCTATGCCGAGCGGGTCGACATCACCGATCACGCGGTGTATCCGGCGATGCTCGAAGGCTTCGATGTGGACGCCGAGCGCTTCCTGGAGTTGCTCGGATCCGAGGAGATCAAACAGGAAACCTGGGCCGACTTCGAATACGCCCGCACGATGAGCGCAACCGGCTTCCCCACGCTGGTGGTGCGTGATGGCGAACAGTTCTCCGTCGCCACCCGAGGCTTCCTGCCCTACGAACGGCTCGAGCCGACGCTCACGGGGTGGCTGGCAGGCCGATACGGCGATGCGGCTGCCGGACTGGTCTGCGACGTCGACGGCGGGGTCTGCTGAAGGTCTCGATCACTGCTCGACGGTTGTGACCTTCGGGGACGAGTTGAAGCCTCAGACCTTGCGCTTTTCCACCGCGTCGGCGAAGTACGTCTCAGCGCCGTGATTCAAACCCCAACTCCACACCACTTCAGGGTGGATGCGGATCTCCGGGGCGCCACCGGGGCCGGTGATGATGTCGGCACTTCCCCGGACCTTGAGGCCGCGCGGTTCCCAATGATCCGAATCGGCCAGATCGTCCACCACAAAGGCCGCCCGACCCGTCGCCATCACATTGCGGTACTTGATGGTCGCTTCGTTATCGAGGCCGCCGATGCAGATCAAACCGTCGTGGACCCGGAACGAAACCGGGGCGACGTCCGGTTCGCCCTTCGCAGAGACCGTAGCAATCCGGCCAATCGGTTGGCTCCTGACGTACTGGCGCTCTTCTTCGGTGAATGGCATCGCGGACTCCTTGGCCTCGTGACTCCCACCGTAGGGAATGAGGGATCACTTGCCAGGGCCAAGCGGCGCTGCCGCTACGGTCGAGAGTCCCTGAGGGTGCGACGCCGCGACGCGACGCGAGCGGCGCGGTCCGGTTCGCTAATCCTCGTACTTGAAGGAGACCTTCAGCTTGGTGCGGTAGAGGGCGATGCCCTCGTCGTTGAGGTGCAAGTCGAGGGCGCTGACCTCGGCGATCCGCAGATCGCGCACCGAGACGGCAGCCTTCTTCACTGCGGCCGCGGCGGCCTTCTCCCAAGACTCCTCGCTGGTTCCGACGATCTCGATGACCTTGTACACGCTCTCCATTCCGACTCCTCTCTTCGGGAATGGGCGATTGCTTCCCATCGTGGGATCTCTCCCATCCAGGCGACAGTGCCGGATGGCAGGGTTTGGGGCGCTAGAAGCCCATCGAGCGGCCGATGAGTTCCTTCATGATCTCGGTGGTCCCGCCGTAGATGGTCTGCACCCGACCGTCTGCGTACATCTTGGAGATCGGGTACTCACTCATGTAGCCGTAGCCGCCGTGGAGTTGCAGGCAGCGGTCGACGACCTCCACCTGCATCTCGGTCGTCCACCACTTTGCCATCGCCGCCACGTCGGCGGTGAGGCTTCCGGCGTTGAGTTCCATGATGCAGCGGTCAACGAACACCTGCGCGATCTGGATCTGGGTGGCCATCTCGGCGATGGCGAATCGGCTGTTCTGGAATCGCCCGATCGGACGACCGAAGGCGGTGCGCTCCTTGACGTACCCCATCGTCACCTCGAGTGCCTTGCGGGCTCCTGCAACCGCCCCAACCGCGATCACGAGCCGTTCCTGGGGCAGGTTCGTGACGAGATAGAAGAAGGCCGCCCCCTCATCGCCGAGCAGGTTGTCGGCCGGCACCCGCACGTCGTCGAAGAACAACTCCGAGGTGTCCTGGGCTTTCATCCCGAGTTTGTCGAGGTTGCGGCCCCGCTCGAAACCTTCCATCCCGCGCTCGACCACCAGCAGTGAGAGTCCCCGGTGCGGATCATCCGAAGTGCGGGCGACCACGATCACGAGGTCGGCGAGTTGCCCGTTGGTGATGAAGGTCTTGGCCCCGTTGAGGACGTAGTGGTCACCGTCGAGCACGGCCTTGGTTCTGATCCCGGAGAGGTCGCTGCCGGTGCCCGGCTCGGTCATCGCAATGGCACCGATCGTGGTCCCGGCCACCATTCCGGGCAGCCAACGCTGCTTCTGCTCCTCGGTCCCCAGCGCGCTGAGGTACGGCACCACGATGTCGCTGTGGACCCCAAAGCCGGGCCCATCGGCGATCACCTCTGCCTGTTCTTCGGTCAGGATCGCCGGGAAGCGGAAATCGGCGACGCCGGCGCCGCCGTACTCCTCAGGTACGGCATGACACAGGTGCCCCTGGGCACCCGCCTTCTCCCACAGCTCGCGGGGCACGACGCCGTCCTTCTCCCACTCCTCGTGAAAGGGAACAACCTCGTTGGCGAAGAACTCGCGGGCGGCCTGCCGATAGAGGTTGTGCTCCTCGCCGAAGATGGTGCGTGCCAGCATCGAACCCTCCTGAGTCGCTTCGAGCACGGTAGCGGCCCGACCGGTCGACCCATCCTGCTGGCTACACAGGACTTGCTCACTGGGATCAGAAGCGCGATCAGAAGGAGGCCATATGCCGATCGACCCGGCGCTTGCCCTCAACGCCACCGCGCCCGCGGCTCATGCGTCCTGGGACGCCGACGACGTGATCCTCTACCACCTCGGGATTGGCGCCGGTATCGACAAGGCGACCGATCCGGCCAAACTCGAGTACACCTACGACCGCAATCTCAAGGTGCTGCCCAGCTTCGGTGTGATCCGAGTGTGTGCGCTTCTCCGGGGCGGTGTTCGCCGGCGAGACGATCGTGACTTCGATGGGGGACGAGGCGACCGGATCGTGCCGACGGCCGCCACCAAGGAGCGGGGCACATCGGTTCTGTCGAATGCCGCCGCCTGGCTTCACTGAGGCGCAGTTCCGACTGCGATCACGCGCCTGAAGGGAGAGTGTCACCGAGATTGGCCAGGGGAAGACGCAAGAGCTCAGACAACTCGTCTACCTGGACCGGTTGCAGCGAGCTCATCATGTCGGTTACCACGCCGACGAACTCCTTGAAGACCTCGTCGGCAGCCTGACAACCTCGTGGTGTGATGTAGATGTCGGTGGCTCTACGATCCGTCGGGTTGTTGCGGCGTTCGATCAATCCTCCGCTCTCGAGCCGGTCCAGCCGACCCGTGGTTCCGGACGTCGTGATCATCGTCCGTTCCGCCAGCGCCGCCGGCTGCAGTGGTTCGGGGTGGGCACGCCGGAGGGCGGCGAGCACCTCATAGTCTCCGCTCACGACAAGACCACGTTCGGTCGCCGCCGACTCCATGGCCTTCTCGATGAGTCGCCCCATCCGGAGGATTCTCACCCCTGTCTCAAACGCGTCCAGGTCTATCTCGGGGTGGAGTCGCCGCCATCCTTCCGTGACCGAATCAGTGTGATCATGCATCTTCTCGACCGTCTCCAAAATGACGAGCTTCAGGCTGTGTGCGGGACATCGCAGCCCATGATGGCACGAACAAAACCTCGTTGACACATTAGCCGCCCGCCGATAATCTTCTACCGGATAGTCCGTCCACAAACAAAAGTCCTCCGGACCGCTCGAGCGGTGCCCATCCGGCAGGCCGCAACTGAGGGAGGTCGAGCTATGAGGTCGAGCCTGCGCTTCACGGTTTTGGTTGCGTTGGTGTTGGTCGCGGGACAGGTTTCCGCTCTCGCCGCGGTGCCAGGGACCTCGTCGAGCACTACCCGCCACGAGATCGCGGCCACATCGTCGCCGGCCGTCAACTGGGTTCAGGAGGGCCTGGATCCACCGGTCGACGACAAGGTGCTCGAGCAGCTCGAGGTCACCGAAACCACACGTTTCGTTGTCGAATTCAAGGCTCGTCCTGATCTCGACAGTGCGGCTGCGATCAAGGACTTCACCGCCCGAGGTCAAGCCGTCGTCGATGAACTCCAGAAGACCGCCGCCCGCTCCCAAGACGCGGCGGTGAAGATCGTCGCCGCCCAGGGCGGCTCGGCCGAGACCTTCTGGTTCCGCAACGTGATGATCGTGGAGGGCGATGCCGAACTGATGGAGACGCTGTCACGTCTTCCCGGCGTCAAGGAGATCAGACCGGAGCGCATCTACCCGCTCATCCGGCCGGTGGAGCGCGGCGTGGCGATTGCCGTCGCCGCGGGAGATCCGGAGTGGGGCGTGGCCAAGGTCGGAGCCGACCAGGCGTGGGCCGAAGGCGTCCTCGGTGGCGGCGTTGTGGTGGCCAACATCGACACGGGCGTCGACTACACGCACCCCGCCCTCGCCGCTCAGTATCGGGGCAATCTTGGCGACGGCTCGTACGTCCACGACTACAACTGGTGGGACCCGACCGGCATTTGCGGAGGGATGCCCTGTGACAACGTGGAGCATGGAACCCACACGATGGGGACGATGGTGGGCGGTGACGGTCCCGGACCGTTCACCCCCGACATCGGCGTAGCACCCGGTGCGCAATGGATTGCAGCGAAGGGTTGCGAGGACTTCGGCTGTTCCGAGCAAGCCCTGTTGTCCTCCGGCCAGTGGATCCTGGCCCCAACCGACCTGAACGGTGAGAACCCCGACCCGTCCATGCGGCCCGACATTGTCAACAACTCCTGGGGTAGCGGCCCCGGTGACGCCTTCTACCTCGAGACGGTGCAGAACTGGAGGGCAGCCGGAATCATCCCCGTCTTCTCTTCCGGCAATCCCGGGCCGTTCTGCGGCGACGGTGGCTCGCCAGGTGACTACCAGGAGTCGTTCTCGGTAGGCGCCACCGACCTCAATGACGTCATCGCGGACTTCTCCGGCCGCGGGCCTTCGGCCTTTGGCAAAGTGAACCCCGACGTTGCCGCGCCGGGCGTCGACATCACGTCCTCGGTCCCCGGTGGCGGCTACGCCGTATTCTCCGGCACCTCCATGGCGGCACCACATGCGGCCGGCACCCTGGCCCTCGTCCTGTCGGCTGCTCCGGAGCTGATCGGAGACGTCGCCGGATCGACGACCAGCCTCGCCTCGACTGCGCTCGACATCCTCGACCTCACCTGCGGTGGCGCCGAAGACGGCGACCCCAACAACGTTTATGGCGAAGGCCGCATCGATGCTTTCGCTGCGGTTCAACTCGTGGCCACCGGTGGGACATTGACCGGAACGATCAAACGCGCCGGCACGGGCACCCCGATCCCGGGTGCAACGGTGAACGCCAACAACGGGACCCGGCCATTCACCAGCTACACAGGAACCGACGGGTCGTTCACCCTCTTCCTGGGTGCCGGTGAATACGTCGTGACGGCGTCTTCCTTCGGCTTTGAAACGGCCGCGGCCTCAGGTGTCATCATCGAGACCGACCAGACCACGGTACAGAACCTCGAGCTGACGCCTCTGCCGACGTTCCGGCTCACCGGCACCGTGCGCCGGGCCGAGAACAACCGCGCGGTTGCCGCCGCCACCGTACGTGTTCTTGGTGTCCCGATCGATTCCACAACCACGGACCGCCGTGGTCGCTACTCGTTCACGTTGCCCCTCGGCTCCTACACGCTCGAAGCCTCGCAAGGAGGCTGCCTGTCGAGCGACACCAGAACAGTGGACCTCTTCGCCGACGCGAGGCGTGACTTCCTCGTCGTGCAACACATCGACGACTTCGGCCATGGTTGCTACCCAATCCCGTTTCAGTGGGTTGATGCCACAACGCCGACGACCGTCTACGGCGACGATCAGACGGGACGGCTGCCACTGCCGTTCGCCTTCTCCTTCTTTGGGGAGCGCTACGAGGACCTGTTCATCGCGTCGAACGGCTACCTCGCTTTCGAGGATCAGTTCTATGGCTACAGCGAGTTCTGGAACTCCACGGTCCCGAATCGGGACGAGCCGAACGCAGCGGTCTATGCCGCTTGGCAAGACCTGTGGGTCGTCGGTGACGCCCACATCGACTATGGCGTGGTCAAAGAGGGTCGACGCAAGGTGTTTGTTGTCGAGTATTCGAACGTCCCAGCGCTCGGCTCAGATGCGGGCGCCAACTTCGAGGTGAAGCTGCGCTGGGACGGCAGTATCGACTTGATCTACGGCGCCGGCATGGAGAATCTGCTGTCTGGACGCAACGCGACGGCCGGAATCGAGAACTCCGGCGGCACCGATGGACTCCAGCTCGCCTTTCAGGAGCCAACGCTGAAGTCCAATTCGGCGTGGAGGTTCTCAGTCGTCCCCACCGGTCATGTGTCCGGCGTGGTGACCGACGCCAACGATGGTGCGCCGGTTGCCGGAGCCGTCGTGACGGCATCGCCGGGCGGCCGTACGACGACTACGGCGGAGGACGGGTCGTATTCCCTCAGGTTGGTTCCGGGTCGCTACGACGTGACCGTCGAAGCCGCTGACTACGTGTCCTCGTCGACGCGGCTCCAGATCTTCAACCGCAGGACCACTACCTCGAGCCCGCAGCTGAAGGCAGCCCGCGCCCAGGTCGTCCCGAGCGAGATTGTTGCCACGACCGAGCTGGGAGTCTCGAGCGACGCGACGGTGGTCATCACCAACACCGGATCCGCGCCCCTGACGTGGGAGGCGAAAGAGCGCGACGACGGCGGGACTCCACCGAATCTCCCGCCCGTTCCGACGATCCACATCACGCGCCCCATCACGTGGGGATCGTTGGCCGTGCCGGAAGGCTTCGGTCCCAGCTTCGCCGCCGAGCCCACCTTCCTCGGAACCCTGGAGCCCGTCATCGAGGACCCCACGGGCGATGCCATCGGGTCGGTGGACGTTACAACCGTGAGCGGTGGGGCCGACACAGCTGAGATCTCGGTGATGGTCGAGTTCACCGCGGATACGCCGATGGAGCAGGCAGGTGGTGTCGTGTACCTCGACACGGACCAGAACGCCTCGACCGGGCTGCCCCCCGAGGCCTTCTTCGGTCTGCCGACGCAAGACATCGGCATGGAGTACTTCGTCGACTTGTTTGGCGCCGCTGATGGCTTCGGCTACGTGATCGACGCCAACACCTTCGAGTTCCTGGCTGAGGTCGCCGTCGTGCGAGTCGACCAGGCGTATCAGTTCGACGTGCCGTTGGCGGTGCTCGGCTTCGACGACGGCCTCATCGACATCGATACCGTGTTTGGCGACTGGAACGAACCGACGGATTGGGCCGCCGACATCGGTCATGGGACGATCCAGCCGTTCCGCGATGCCCCGTGGATGACGCAAGACCCCCAGTTGGGAATTGTTCCGCCCGGCGAGAGTGCGACCGTGACGGTCACGCTCGGCGGTGAGGGAGTCGATCCCGGCGAATACTCCGGCACGTTGGTGTTCGTCACGAACGACCCGCGGCGCCGCAACCATGAGGTCGGTGTTGAGCTCGAGGTTGCCTTGCCGGCCGATTTCGGCAGCGCCGGTGGCGTTGTCACCAATGCCCGGGGCGGATACCCGGTTCCGGCAGAGTTGACGATCCACGCGCAACGCGACGGCGGCCCCTTCGACGTGATGGGAGCGGCGGACGATGTCAGCGGTGCCTACCAGCTGTTTGTTCCAGAAGGCACGTGGCCGATCGAGGCCTCCTTCACCGGCTACCAGACCTTCGAGGGCGAAGTCACCGTGGTCGCCGGGTCGGCTGCGCAACTGGACATCGCAATCGAGCCGTTGTGGCCGGAGGCAACACTGGAGGGTGGGCCACTCGTGTTCGAACTGCCCCTCGGCGGCTCCGACAGCGGTGAGCTGAACCTCGGCAACATCGGCGGCCTGGTTGATCTCGAGTTTGAGGTTCTCGAGCGCATGGGCGGGTTGGACGCGCCGGCCCTACCGGGCGCCTCGGCACGGCCGGAGCAAGTTCCGGTGAGGACCAGCGATATCGTCGGCTCACGCCCAACCCGACAGACGCCCGCAATCCAGGAGGATGGGGCAACGGTCCTCGTCTTCCAGGACGCCTTGCCATGGGACAGTGATGCCCTGCAACAGGTGTTGTCGAACAACGGCATCATCTTTGACCTCGTCGGCTCGAGCAGCATGGCCAGCATCGACATGTCTGGATACGAGGTGGTGTTCGTCTCAAACGACCAGCCGCAGTCGTTCTACGATCAATACCAGGCCAATGCTGCTCGGTTTGATGACTACGTTGCGGACGGCGGGTTCTTGTGGTTTGGCGCAGCGGGATGGGGATGGAACGGAGGCGACACCGACGGCCTGCAACTGCCAGATGGCGTCACGGTCTCAGGCCCTCTCATCGAGTCGGAGAACGTCGTTGTACAGGCCGACCACCCAGTCATGAGCGGCGTCCCGGAGACGTTCAGCGGAAGTGAGGCGAGCCATGCCACCTTCGCCAACACCCCCGAGGGCTCGACGATCGCCATCGGCATCGACTCCCGAGAGCCGACCACGATCGAGTACGGGGTCGGCTCGGGAAGGGTGCTCGCCTTCGGCCAGACTCTCGAGTTCGCCTGGCTGTTCGGCCAGGACGGTGCCGTCATCCTGGAGAACTCGGTGCCATACGCGGTGGCTTTCGAACCGTTCGTCGACGTGCCTTGGCTCAGCGTTGTGCCCGACGCCGGCACCCTGGTTCCGGACGGAACGCAGCCGCTGATCGTGAATGTCGACGCCACCGGGCTCGCCCCGGGCACGTACCAAGCTCAGGTCGTGGTGCGAACGAACGATCCGCTGAATCGCATCCTCAGGACCAGCGTGACGATCGTGGTCGCGACCTAGGAGGCTCCTGAACTACTGGGCTGCGGGATCGCCCGGACCCGGCCAGGGGCCGGTGCCAAAGTTTCGGCGGAGTCCGGTTTCATGGGGGGAATTGCCGGACTCCGCCGAATACCTCGCCGCAACCACGAACGAGTGCGGCGAACGGCTTCTGTCGAAGGCCGCCGACCGGCGTCCCTAACTGCCGCCTCTGCCGAGGTTGATCCAGGTCGTCTTGACGTTGGTGTACTTGTCGATCGCCCACAGGGACTTGTCTTTGCCCCCGAAGCCGGACTGCTTGAAGCCACCAAACGGGGCCGAGATGTCGGCCTGATCGAAGTTGTTGACCCACACCGTGCCGGCACGCAGTTCCCGCGACATCCGATGGGCCCTGGCCAGGTTGGAGGTCCACACCGCCGCGGCGAGCCCAAAGTCCGTGTCGTTGGCGATCTGTAGCGCCTCGCCCTCGTCGGCAAACGGAACAACGCTCAACACCGGACCGAAGATCTCCTCTTGTGCCACCCGCATCGAATTGTCGACCCCCGAGAACACAGTTGGCTCGACGAAGTAGCCACCGGTCTCCTCCAGGGCCCGGTTGCCGCCGGTGACGAGTTGGGCGCCCTCTTCGACACCGATCTCGATGTACCCGGTAACCCGGTCGAGTTGATCGGCATCGACCACGGGACCCGCCTTGGTCGCCGGGTCGAGTGGATCGCCGGGCTGCCAATCAGCGGCAACGTCCCCGAGCCGAGCGACCACATCGTCGTACACGGCCTCCTCGACGAGCAGGCGGGAACCGGCAAGGCACATCTCACCCGTGTTCCAGAAGATCGAGAACCCAACCGCGCCGACCGCAAAGTCCAGGTCAGGGGCATCGGCAAAGACGATGTTTGGTGTCTTGCCTCCGGTTTCCAGCGAAACCCGCTTCATGTTGCTCTGCCCGGAGTACTGCAGCAGCAGCTTGCCGACAACGCCCGAACCGGTGAATGCGATGGCATCCACGTCCATATGGAGCGCCAGCGCCTGGCCGGCGGTCTCCCCGTATCCGGGAACGACATTGAGCACTCCGACGGGGATTCCGGCCTCCACGGCCAGTTCCGCGATCCGCAGCGCCGTGAGCGGCGATTGCTCGGCGGGCTTCAACACCACGGAGTTGCCCGCCATCAAGGCGGGAGCCAGCTTCCAGGCATTGATCATCATCGGGAAGTTCCACGGCGTGATCGCCCCGACAACGCCGACGGGTTCGCGGGTGATCAAGCCGAGCGCGTCGGGCCCGCTCGGCGAGATGTCGTCGTACAGCTTGTCGGCAGCCTCGCCGTACCAGCGGTAGTTGAGCTGGGCCTGCGTCAGGTCGACCCGGCGGGTGTACCGAATCGGCTTGCCGATGTCGAGCGTTTCGAGCAGCTGGAGCTCATCGCCGTGCTCTTCGATGAGGTCGGCGAGTCTGATCAACCGCTGCCCGCGCTGCCGAGGTGTGAGTTTGCGCCAGCGGCCATCCTCGAAGGCCGCCCGAGCCGCGATGACGGCCCGATTGATGTCGGTCACATCACCGGAGGCAACCGCGGTGATCGTCCGGCCATTCGCTGGGTTGATGCAATCGAACGTGGCGCCGTCGGCAGCGTCGACCCACTCACCGTCGATGAAGCAGCGGTTGCGGGGCTCGGCCACCGCGGCCGCTTCCTGCCAATCGACCAGAGTCCTCGCCATCTCTTCCTCCCCGAAGTGCTCGGGTCACGACGATACCGGAATCCGGAGACTCCACCACGGCGCCCCGGATCGAAGGCTGGATCAGCGACGCACCACGAGCAGAGCCAACCGGAGCGATCCGGGGGCCATCTTCCCCTATGGCCGAGCGCCGCAGACCCCGACACTGGGGCGACTACGACGCAGGAGACCTGAGATGCTCGAGGCAACGTTTGACGGAAGCGAAGGCCGAGTGTTCTACCGGCGCTGGGACCCCCAGGGTCCGACCCAACGGATCGTTGTCCTGGTCCACGGCTACGCCGAGTACGGCGGCCGCTACCGCCACGTCGCCGAAGCGCTTTCTGCCCAAGGTGCCTCCGTCTACGCCCCCGACCACATCGGTCACGGCCGCACCGAAGGCGAGCGGGCCCTCATCGCCGATTTCGAGCACGTCGTGGACGACCTCTCGACCTTGGTCGACATCGCCCGCCACGACCACCCCGGGGCACTCATCGTGATGCTGGGCCACTCCATGGGCGGTCTGCTCACCGCCCGCTACGCCGAACGACGCCCCGAATCGCTCGCCGGGGTCGGGTTCATGGGTGCCGTGCTCGGCGATTGGGTCTGGGCTCGCGAGGTACTGGACCTGCCCGAGATTCCTCAGGAGTCGAGCGACCCTGGCGGCATGTCGCGCGACCCAGAAACGGTCGCCTCGTATGCCAACGATCCGCTGGTGTACCACGGTGGCTACAAGCGCCCCCTGCTCGAAGCAGAGGTGGTCGCCCTCGACCGCTTCAATGCCGACATCGATCGCATCACCATGCCGGTTCTCTTCCTCCATGGCGCCGCCGACCCGTTTGTCCCCGTCGCTGCCAGCCAAGACGCCGCCGAGCGCATGCCGTCGAACGACAAGACCCTCAAGGTCTACCCCGGAGCCAAACACGAACTGGTCAACGAACTCAACCGCGACGAGGTGATCGCCGACATCGCCGAGTGGGTCGCCAGAGTCGCGCCCTGAGTGTGCTTGCGCTGAGGGACTCGCGGCCCCCTCCGCCATCTGCCGCGAGGGAGGACGCAAGCTCCGAGGGGCGGCCCTGCGAGGCCCGTTGGGCAGGATCATCTTGTCTACTGTGGCGCCATGAGTTCAGCACCATTCCCACCCGGATTCACCTGGGGCGCGGCTACCGCGGCCTATCAAATCGAGGGGGCCGTCGCCGAGGACGGACGAGGCCCAAGCATTTGGGATCAATTCGCCCACTCCCCGGGGCGCACTCGCAACGGCGACACCGGTGACGTCGCCTGCGACCACTACCACCGTTGGCGGGAAGACATCGCCATCATGCGGGACCTCGGACTCCAGGCCTACCGGTTCTCCATCGCCTGGCCCCGGATCATGCCGATGGGACGGGGCCGGGTGAACCAGGCCGGGCTCGATTTCTACTCTCAACTCGTCGACGAGTTGCTCGCCAACGACATCACACCCTTTGCGACGCTCTATCACTGGGACCTGCCCGTTTCCCTCGAAGCCGACGGCGGGTGGCCCTTTCGATCCACCGCCTTTGCGTTCGCCGACTACGCCGAGGTCGTTGCCCAACATCTCGGCGACCGGATAGAGAACTGGCTCACGATCAACGAACCCTGGGTTGTCGCTCACCGCGGCTACATCGACGGCGAGCATGCGCCGGGCCGAACCTCACTCGAGGATGGACTGGCCGCCGCCCACCACACCATGCTCGCCCATGGCTACGCCGCCCAAGCACTGCGAGCGGCCAACTCCGACGCCAAGGTCGGCATCGTCATCAACTCTGACACCATGGTGGCGCGTTCCGACCACCGACTCGACCGGCTTGCAGCCGAACAAGCCCACGAGCGCATGAGCCGTTGGTTCTACGATCCGATCTTCCTCGGCCGCTACCCGGAGGACGCGGTACGTCGCTTCAACTGGGACATGGGACCCGTTTTCGACGGGGACATGAACGCGATCAGCCAGCCGTTGGACCTGCTCGGCGTCAACTACTACACCCGCGAAGTTCAGGCCGATCCGAGCCTCGACGACCTCGAACGGCCCCAGCCGATCGTGGAGGCCGATCTGCCGCAGACCACGATGGGGTGGGAGGTCTACCCGCAGGGCCTGACCGACCTCCTGATCCGGCTGGACCGCGACTACGACCTTCCCCCGATTTACGTCACCGAGAACGGAGCAGCCTTTCCCGACGAAGTCGTCGACGGCGAAGTCCACGACGCCGACCGTGTCGACTACCTCGAACGGCACCTGAAGGCGCTGGCCGTCGCCATTGCGGCCGGGGTCGACGTGCGCGGCTACTTCGTCTGGTCGCTCATAGACAACTTCGAATGGGCCCGAGGATACGCCCAGCGGTTTGGCATCGTCCGGGTGGACTACGACACACAGGATCGTATCCTGAAGGACAGCGCCCACTGGTACCGACAGGTCCTCGCCGACAACGGCGCAGACCTCTGTTAGCCGCTGCGCCGTCGCTCCCTCGACATCGTGTCGGATAGGCTCTGCACTGTGCGTAGCATTGCCGACCCAACGACTACGGAGCCGTCCTGTTGACCGATCCCATCATCACCGCCGAGCACGTCACCAAATCATTCGGTGACGTTGTTGCGCTCACCGGCATCGATCTCGAGGTCCAAGCGGGCACCGTGTTCGGCCTGCTCGGCCCAAACGGAGCCGGCAAGACCACCATGGTTCGTATTCTCACCACGCTGCTCAAACCCGACTCGGGCAAAGCAACCGTTGCCGGCTACGACGTCGTAACCGACGCGCCCAAGCTGAGGTCGGTGATCGGCCTCGCCGGTCAATCGGCTGCGGTCGATGAGATTCTCACCGGTCGCGAGAACCTCCAGATGGTCGGCAGGCTCTACCGGCTGAGCAAGCCGGAGACCAATCGCCGTGCGGACGAGATCCTCGAACGGTTCGACCTGGCCGACGCCGCCGACCGGCAGGTCAAGACCTACTCGGGCGGGATGCGGCGACGGCTCGACCTCGCCGCCAGCCTGGTCGGCGAACCCCAGGTGCTGTTCCTCGACGAGCCGACCACCGGCCTCGACCCCCGCAGCAGGCTCGGGCTGTGGGAATTCATCGAAAACCTCGTGGACGAAGGCACCACGCTGCTGCTGACCACCCAGTACCTCGAAGAAGCGGACCGCCTCGCCGACCGGATTGCCGTCATCGACCAAGGCAAAGTCATCGCCGAAGGCACCTCGACGGAGCTCAAGGCGACCATCGGCGGGGATGTACTCGAACTGCACCTCGCCGACCCGTCCCAAATGGGCCTTGCTGCTGAGGCGGTGGCCGGGATGTGCTGTGGCGAACCAACCTTCGAACTCGACGAAGGAATCGTCCGGGTCCCCGTCGAGAGCGCCGTCGGAACGATCACAGATGCGGTGCGCCGGGTCGACGCCGCCGGCATCACACTCGCCGACATCGCCATCCATCGACCTACCCTCGACGACGTGTTCCTCACCATCACCGGACGCCACGTCGAGCCTGAGGTTGCCGCCAACGGCCAAGCCAAGGGCGGCAAGCGGCGCGGGAGGAAAGGCTGATGGCGACCCAGACCGACACCGCACGGACGCCACGAGCAACACCCACCGGCTTTGCCGCCATCAAGTGGACCATCACCGATGCCCTCGTCCTGACCAAGCGCAACCTGCTCAAGTACGTGCGGGTGCCGACACTGCTGATCTTCTCGACGATTCAGCCCATCATGTTCGTGCTGCTGTTCAACTTCGTCTTCGGCGGGGCCATCACCTCGGGCATCCCGATTCCCGGCTTCGAATACATCACCTTCCTGATGCCCGGCATCTTCGTGCAGACCGCGGTGTTCGGATCGACCAATACGGGGATCGGACTCGCCGAGGACCTCGGCAAGGGCCTGATCGATCGTTTCCGCTCGCTCCCGATGGCACGCTCTGCGGTGCTGGCCGGCCGCACCGGCTCAGATTCGATCCGCAACCTCTTCGTCATCCTGCTGATGATCGGGGTCGGCTACCTGATTGGATTCCGCTTCATGGGTGGCTTCGTCAAGACCCTCATCGCGATCGCCCTGGTGCTGCTGTTCGGATACGCCTTCACCTGGATTTCGGCGACAATTGGGCTGGCGCTGAAAGACGTCGAGTCGGTGCAGGCGGCAAGCTTCGTATGGCTCTTCCCGCTGGTGTTCGCATCATCGGCGTTTGTCCCGACGGCATCCATGCCCGGTTGGTTGCAGACCTTTGCCAACCTCAACCCGGTGACGGTCACGGTCAACGCGGTGCGGCTGCTGGTGATCGGTCAAGACGTCCCCGGACTCTTCGACCACTCGCTGCAGACGTACATGCTCCAGTCGATTGCCTGGAGCCTGGGTCTGCTGGCCATCTTCATCCCGCTGGCGATCAATCGCTACCGGAGAGCGGTTTAGCCAGCGACGCCGTTCCCAATCGACCTCATTCGCGGGAACGAGGAGGAATCCTCCCCGTGGATGATGCGGAGGCCCGGTGGCGGCCGATACCATCGACCCCTATGGAGAGCATGCCGCAGCGGCGCACCTATCCCTACTGGATGGCCGACGGCATCATCGCGGTCGGCCTCGCCCTCATTGCGGTGTTCCAGCTCGCCAACGCGGGCGAAGGTCTGCAAGGTCTGTTCCGCCGGGCGCCCGACGGGTGGGCCTATCTTCTGGCGCTGACCCAGACGCTGCCGCTGGCCTTTCGCCGCATCCGGCCGATCCCGGTGCTGTTCATCGTCGCCGGTTCGTTCATGATCGATCGCGGGCTCGACTACCCGAGCAGCATTGCCGTTGCCGGCGTCCTGTTCGCCTTCCACAGCCTCGGCAGCGAACTCCCTCGTCGCCAATCGCTCGTCATCGGATTGGGCGCCGCCGGGGTCCTCACCCTCTTCACCCTGTCGGGAGTGGCCTATAACGAGAGTGTCGATTTCGGCACCGTGCTCCTGGTGCTGGTTGGGTCCGTGCTGCCCTTGTTCCTCGGGCGCGAGGTCCACGAGCGGCGCCGCTACCTCACCGAACTCGAGGAACGCACCAAGCTGCTCGAACGAGATCGCGAGGAGCGAGCCCGCCGTGCCGTGCGGGAGGAACGCGCCCGGATCGCCAGGGAGCTCCACGACGTCGTTGCCCACGAGATGACGGTGATGACCATCCAGGCCGCCGCGGCGTCGAGGGTGCTTGACCGCGATCCCGACAAGGCTGCTGAGGCACTCACGGCCATCGAGGAGGCGGGCCACGACGCTCTGGCCGAAATGCGCAGACTCCTCGGCCTCCTTCGCACCGAAGAGCAGACGGCGACGCGAAGCCCACAACCCGGGCTGGCGCGGCTTGACGGCCTGGTGGAGCAGATGGCCGAGGCCGGCCTTTCCATCGACGTTGTCATAGCCGGCACCCCGCGCCCGCTGCCGGCCGGCATCGACCTCAGCGCCTACCGCATCATTCAGGAATCACTCACCAACACGCTCAAGCACGGCGGCCCCGCCGTGCGAGCCAAGGTCCAGCTCGAGTTCGCCGATCGGGAGCTCGGGCTCGAGGTCACCGATGACGGCCGCGGGGCAGCAGAAGCCCTCGCCACCCAGGATGGCGGCGGCCACGGCTTACTGGGGATGCAGGAGCGGGTTGCCCTGCTCGGCGGCGAGTTCTCGTCGGGGCCCCGCAGCGGCGGCGGCTACAAGGTGACCGCCCGGATCCCGGTGCCCGCCTGATGGCGACGATCCGCGTCCTACTGGTCGACGACCAGGAACTGGTCCGCACCGGGTTCCGGATGATCCTCGATGCCGAAGCCGATATCGAGGTGGTCGGGGAAGCCGCCGACGGCGCCGCCGCCGTTGCGGCCACCCACGGACTCCGTCCCGACGTGGTGCTCATGGACATCCGGATGCCGGGGGTCGACGGAATCGAGGCGACTCGGCAGATCTGTCGGAACCACCGCGATGACGATCCGCGAGTGCTGATCCTCACCACGTTCGACATCGACGACTACGTCTACGAGGCATTGCGGGCCGGAGCCAGCGGCTTCCTCCTCAAGGACACTCCGGCCGCCGACCTGGTCGATGGTATCCGCATCGTCGCCGCCGGCGACGCCTTGCTGGCGCCCTCGGTGACTCGCCGTCTCATCGCAGAGTTCGCGGCCCGACCCAGCGCCGACACCGAGGCATTGCCCACTCTCGACGAGCTGACCGAACGTGAACTCGAGGTGCTCTCCCAACTCGCCCGCGGCCTCTCCAACGCCGAGATGGCCGAGGCGCTGTTCGTCAGCGAAACGACGATCAAGACCCACGTGTCGCACATTCTCACGAAACTTGAACTCCGTGATCGAGTCCAGGCCGTCGTCGTGGCCTACGAGTCTGGGCTGGTGCAACCGGGCGCCTGAGGGGCGCCGGCCACGGTGGGTGTTCGCTCGTCTCATCCTCGAGGAGTAGGCCCGAATCCCTCCTTGGACCGACGACAAGTGATGGGGACCTCGCGTAGCGTTGACGTCATTGCGAGAAACCTATGAGGGGAGTTCCCACATGACCACTGGTACTGCGCCGTCTGCGGTCGGGGTGATTGCCGCCCGGATCGAAGATGGCACCAAGCTCTACGGCTCAGGCGACACCGAGGTGCGAGCGCTCGACAGCGTGTCTGAGGTGTTCGAGAAGGGCAAGTACACCGCCATCATGGGACCATCCGGGAGTGGCAAGTCGACGTTGCTGCACTGCATCGCCGGACTTGACGAGCTCAGCTCGGGCAAGGTCTACATCGGCGATGTAGACCTCGGCTCACTCGGGGACAAGGACCTCACCCTGCTGCGGCGGGAGAAGGTCGGCTTCGTCTTCCAGTCGTTCAACCTGATCCCGACGCTGTCGGCCAAGGAGAACGTCCTGCTGCCGCTGCTCATCGCCGGAGAGAAGGAAGACACCCCCTGGTTCGACCAGGTGATCGGCATCCTCGGTCTCGGCGACCGGCTCAGCCACAAGCCGTCCGAGCTCTCAGGTGGCCAGCAGCAGCGGGTCGCCGCCGCCCGGGCGCTCGTATCGCGTCCCGACATCGTCTTCGCCGACGAGCCGAGCGGGAACCTCGACTCCAAGTCTGCGGCCGAATTGCTCGACTTCATGCGGCGCGCCGTCAGGGAGTTCGGACAGACCATCGTGATGGTTACCCACGATCCGGCGGCGGCCAGCTACGCCGACCGGATCGTGTTCCTCGAAGACGGCCGAATCGTCGACGAGATGCACGACCCGACCCCGGACGCGGTCATCGACCGGATGAAGCAGTTCGGGGTGTGACACCATGATTCGCACCGCACTCAAGACCATTTTCGCCCACAAAGTTCGGTTGTTACTCACCGCCATGTCGGTGATGATCGGCGTCGCCTTCATCGCGGGCACGTTCATCTTCACCGACACGATCAACCAGACTTTCGACAACCTCTTTGAAGACACCTACGCCGGCCAGGACGTCATCGTCCAAGGTGAGGCCGAATTCGACGTGGGGTTCGGGGGGCCTCCGCCCATCGACGAATCGGTGCTCGATATCGTGCTCGCCGTTGATGGCGTCGACGCCGCCGAGGGCGGCGTGACCGGCTTTGCCGTCATCTACGACAACGAAGGCAACGCAATCGTTCCCCAGGGTCCGCCGACCCTCGGTGTCTCCGGACAGGAGGACGAGCGCCTGCGGGGCAACGTGGTCATTCGAGAAGGCAGGGAACCCTCCGGCATGACCGAAGTCGCCATCGACGCCAAGACGGCCGGCGACAACGGCCTGACCGTCGGGCAGCCGGTCAGAATCCAAACAGTCGACGGGGTCGGCGAATACGAACTGGTTGGGGTCATTGGATTTGGCGAGGCGGACAACCTGGCCGGGGCAACCATCGCGGTGTGGGATACCACAACCGCACAGACCCTGCTCGGACTCGAGGGTGTCTACAACGCCATCACCGTCGTCGGCGAGGACGGGGTCAGCCCCGATCTGCTGCGCAACAGCATCACCGTTGCGCTACCCGAGGGCGTCGAAGCGGTGACCGCAGCCGACGAGGCGGCGGCTCAGTCCGAGACGCTGCAAGAAGGCCTCAGCTTCCTCAACACCGCGCTGTTGGTGTTCGCCGCCGTTGCCGTGTTCGTCGCCGCCTTCATCATCCAGAACACCTTCCGAATCATCGTCCGCCAGCGCCAGCGTGAGCTGGCCCTGATGCGCGCCGTCGGCGCCACCGGCGGCCAGGTGATCTGGATGGTGGCGATTGAGGCGCTCATCGTCGGTGTCTTTGCATCGATTGTCGGAATCCTATTGGGCTTCGTCATCGCCGGGCTGCTCACTGCCGGCATGTCGGCCATCGGCTTCGACCTGCCATCGACAACGGCGTCGCTGGCGCCGCGGACCATCATCGTCGGACTCATCGTCGGTGTTGGGGTCACCCTGGCCGCCGCGGTTCTGCCAGCCGTGCGCGCGGCGCGGATTCCGCCGGTGGCGGCGCTCCAGGACGTCGACGTCCGGCTCCGCATGTCGGATCGCAAGCGCACCATCTTTGGGTCGATCCTGCTCGTCTTTGGGATCGGGTTCATCGTCGCCGGCTTGTTCGGCGACGTCATCGACCTCGGTCCGCTCAACGAGTTGACTGCCGTCGGGATCGGTGCCCTCGTTGTCTTCCTGGCGGTCAGCATGCTGAGTTCGCTCATCGTTCCGTCGCTGGCTCGCTTCATCGGCTGGCCGCTGCCCAAGATCGACAACCTGACGGGAACACTTGCGATCGGCAACGCAGTTCGTAAGCCGCGCCGTACGGCCACAACGGCCTCGGCGCTGATGATCGGCCTGGCACTGGTTGCGTTCTTCTTCATCCTCGGCGACTCGATCAAGGCATCGGTGAGCCAGTCAATCGAACAGGGTCTGAAGGCCGACTATGTGATCAGCGTCGACGGCTTTGCCGGCGGGTTCAGCCCGTCGCTGGCTGAGGATCTGAAGGCGCAACCCGAAATCGAAACCACGACATCCTTGCGACTCGGCTTCTGGGACAACAGCGGTACCGATGAGTTTGTGATGGGGGTCGAGGCGGAGACCATCGATCAGACCATCTTCCTGGATGTCCAGGAGGGAAGCGTGACCGCCCTCACCACCGGTGGGGTGCTCGTGTTCGAGGACGTTGCCGACGAGCAAGGCTTGGTGGTCGGCGACACCATTCCGATGGGGTTTGCGTCAACCGGGCTCCAAGAGGTCGAGGTCGTCGGCATCTACAGCGAGTCGAATGTCGTGCAATCCAACTACTTGATCGGGATGGAGTTCTACAAGGAGAACTTCACCGGATTCGGCACCGATACCGACTTCGTGGTCGCCGTCGTCGCGGCCGACGGAGTCGATACAGCCGCCGCTCGGGCCGTGGTCGATGCCGCGGCCGACGAGTACGGAAACGTCACGGTGCGCGATCAGGTGGAGTACCGCCAATCCCAGGAAGACCAAGTCAACACCCTGCTCGTGATGTTCAACGCCCTGCTGATCCTGGCCGTGATCATTGCGCTGTTCGGGATCATGAACACACTCAGCCTCTCGATCTTCGAGCGAACCCGAGAAATCGGACTGCTGCGAGCCGTCGGGATGACCAAGGCCCAAACCCGGCGCATGATCCGTTGGGAGTCGATCATGGTCGCGGTGATCGGTGCCATCCTCGGCATCGTGGTTGGCCTCTTCTTTGGGATCGTCGTGACGGCGGCGCTGAAGTCGCAAGGCATCAACCAGTTGTCCATCCCGGCGCTGCAGATCGCCGGCTTGGTGCTCTTCGGGGTTGTTGCGGGCATTCTGGCCGGGTTCTTCCCGGCACGACGCGCCGCCAACCTGAACATCCTGGAGGCCATCTCCTACGAGTGACCGGTCAATCCAGCGTGGCCAGGGTGCCAGAACACGCGCCCTGGCCACGCACGAACGGAGAGCGCGGCAACCCTTCCTGTTCTGGCGTGGCTGGGGTACCAGAAACCGCGCCTGAGCCACGCAGGAACAGGTTGGTATCGTCCTGGGATGGTAGAACCCGACTTTCCCGACTTCGAGACGCTCAGCCTTCACGCCGGGCAGCAACCCGACTCCGATTTCGGGGCCAGGGCCGTGCCGATCTACCAGACGACGTCGTACCTGTTTCGCGACACGGATCACGCCGCCGGCCTGTTCAATCTCGAGCGCCAGGGGCACATCTACAGCCGGATCTCGAACCCCACCGTTGCGGTGTTCGAAGAGCGCGTCGCGGCACTGGAAGGCGGCGTCGGCGCGGTGGCGACCGCCAGCGGACAGGCCGCTCTCTGGCTCGCCATCTCGACCGTTGCGGGGGCCGGCGACCACATCGTGTGCTCCCGCAACGTCTACGGCGGCACCAACAACCTGCTGACCCAAACTCTCCCCCGCTTTGGGATCGAGGCCACGATGGTCGACCCGCGCGACACTGCGGCGATCGGCGCCGCCATCCGGCCGGAGACCAAGCTGGTCCTCGGTGAGACCCTCGGCAACCCCGGCCTCGAGATCATGGACATGCCCGCCGTTGCCGCCGCCGCCCACGACGCCGCGGTGCCGCTGCTGATCGACAACACGTTCGCCACCCCCTACCTGTTCCGGCCCTTCGAATGGGGCGCCGACCTCATCTATCACTCGGCGACGAAATTCCTCGGCGGCCACGGGGTCGCGCTCGGTGGAGTACTCGTCGACGGCGGGAGATTCGACTGGGAGGCCTCGGGACGGTTCCCGATGATGACCGAGCCGTATCCCAGCTACCACGGACTCCGCTTCGTCGAAGAGTTCGGGCCGCAGGCCTTCATCACCCGGGCCAGGGTCGAGGGATTGCGCGACTTTGGGGCGGCGATGAGCCCGACCAACGCGTTCTACCTGCTACAAGGGATCGAGACGCTACCGATTCGGATGGAGCGCCACGTCGCCAATGCCCGCGCCGTGGTTGCATTCCTCGACCAAGCCGACGAAGTCGCCTGGGTCGGATATCCCGAGCTCGACTCGCATCCCGACCACGAACTCGCCGCCAAGCTCCTCCCCGCTGGGGCCGGCGCCATCTTCAGCTTCGGGATCAAGGGGGGCCGGGAGGCCGGACGGCGCTTCATCGAGCGGCTGGGCCTCTTCTCCCATCTCGCCAACGTCGGCGACGCCAAGTCACTCGTCATCCACCCGGCGTCGACCACACACTCGACGATGAGCCCGGAGCAGCTCGAGGCCGCCGGCATCGGCGAGGACCTCGTCCGGTTGTCCATCGGCCTCGAGTCGAGTGACGACCTCATCAGCGACCTCCGCCGGGCGTTGCGGGCATCGCAGAGGAGTTGAGATGGAACTGACCGTCGCCGGAAAGCTGGTGCGGGCCACGACCGGCGGCCGGCCGCTGGATCCGGGATCGCCGCTGCTGGTGTTCATCCACGGCGCCGGAATGGACCGCACCCTTTGGCAGCTCCAGACCCGCTACTTCGCCAACCACGGCTGGTCGGTCCTCGCCGTGGACCTGCCCGGTCATGGCGGATCGGCCGGCCCGCCGCCCGACTCCATCGCCGGCTATGCAGACTGGGTCGCCGAAGTCATCCCAGCCGCCGGCTTCCCCGCGGCGTCCGTCGTCGGTCACTCGATGGGATCATTCATCGGACTCCATCTGGCCGCCCACTACCCGCAGCGGGTCGACCGGCTGGCCCTGCTCGGCACCGCGGCGGCCATGCCGGTTCATCCCGACCTGCTGGCGGCGGCCGAAGCCGGGGATCCGCGGGCGTTCGAGCTGATCACCCATTGGAGCCTGGCGCCACGGTCCCAGCTTGGAGGCCACCAGACCCCCGGACTGTGGATGACCGGCGAGAGTCTCCGACTCCTCGAGCACATGGCGCCCGGAGTGCTCGCCAACGATCTGTGGGCATGCAACACCTACGTCGAGGCCATTGAGGCGGCAGCTACGGTCACTTGCCCGACACTGCTGCTGCTCGGCGAACTCGACGTGATGACTCGGCCGGCCGCGGCCCGGCCACTGGCTGCCGCGCTGCCGGACGCCACCACGGTCATCCTGCCCGGCACCGGCCACTTGATGATGATCGAGCAACCGGATCCCGTGATCGACACCTTGGCCGGCTTCCTGTGACCGATCCCCGCCCGCCGGTCACGATCCGGCGGATCAGGCCCGAAGACGGGCCCGCCTTCCGTGAGGTTCGGCTCCGAGCGCTGCACACCAATCCGACTGCGTTCGCCTCGTCATATGAGCGCGAGGCCGACCGCCCGCCCGAATCGTGGGACACCTGGGCGGCGGCCACCTCTGCCGGCAACGACCAGGCGATGTTCGTCGCCGAAACCGAAGACCGCCTCGTCGGGCTGGCGGGGGCGTTCCGCATCGAAGGCAACCCACGGTCCCTCCACATGATCGCAATGTGGGTGGAACCCGGATTCCGGGGTCGCGGCCACGGCCGGCTTCTGACCGACCGTGTCATCTCATGGGCGCGGCAAGCCGATGCCGACGAACTCGGGCTGTGGGTCGTCACCGACAACGACGTCGCCAGACACCTCTACGAGAGCTGCGGGTTCGTCGACACCGGCCGCGTCCAGTCGCTGCCGTCCCACCCCGATCTCGACGAGCACCGCCTGAGCCTTGACCTCGGTCCCAGCCAGCACGCCCCACTCCCTTCCGGTTACGTCGAGCTTCAGCCGATGGCGGGAACCGAGTTCGACGCCTACTTGGAATGGACCATCGCCGACCACACGGCCCACCTGATGCAGGCTTTCGACCTCAATCGTTTCGAGGCCGAACTCCAAGCTCGTGAGGCGATCACCCACGTCCTGGCTACCAGCGACCCGAGCAAGAACCATCACTTCTGCTCAATTCGGGGCGGCCTTGCCGACGAGTCCGTGGGGTGGATCTGGTTCGGCGAGGAACCGGTCCGAGGACGCCCCGTCGCCACTTTGTTCGACATCGTGGTGTTCGAACGCCACCGCAATCAAGGCCTCGGGACGGCGGCGATCGATGAGGTCGAGGAGTGGGCTCGGGTCCGTGGCCTGCCCGTGCTCCACCTCGCCGTCTTCACCCACAACGAAGCAGCGCGACGCCTCTACGAGCGCCTTGGGTTTGTGGTCACGAGGGAACTTCCCGGTGTACTTCAGATGGAAAAGACCGTCGCTGCGCCCGGCGACGGCTAGGTCTAGACGACCGGGAGCTCGCCGGGGAGCCACTCACCATCCAGGACGAGGTGCACCGCCCGGATCGCCGGGATGAGATCCGTGGCCTCTTTGTCGACGGCGACCGGGATGGCTTCGGCAAGGTGTCGTAGTGCCGTACCCAACGCCGGGGTCGCTTCGATTTCCCGACGCTCGATCCAGCCCCAGATCTCTTCACAGACCTGACCGGCGGTACCAATCAGGTCGTACCCCATCACGCGGCCGTTGCCCTTTATGGTGTGACCCTCGCGACGCATCTGCTCCGCGTCGATCTGCTCGACTTGCCCGGCCTCGATGGCGCGAGCTCCGTCGGCGAGCACTGCCGAGCGCTCATCCAGTTCTTCGGCGAAGAGCTCGTAGAGCTCGGCATCCATGACCCACGCCACGACAATCCTCCTGATGGGAACCTTCCCAGACAACATCGACCTTGGCGGCGGCATTCTTGAGCGGCCGGCGGGGCCGGTGCGTTAGCGTGTCCCTATGGCGCGCGGCACCCACGAAGCACTCCCCGATCCACGCAACGCCGACGTCCTCGTGTTCGTCAATGGCGAGTTCCTTCCCCGCGACGAGGCCAAGATCTCGGTCTTCGACAGCGGATTCCTCGTCGGCGACGGCGTTTGGGAGGGAATCCGGCTCCACAACGGCCGGTTTGTCCATCTCGATCGCCACCTCGACCGGCTGTTCGCCAGCGCCGCCGCGGTCCACCTCGACATCGGCAAGAACCGCGATGAGCTGACCGCCATGTTGGGCGAGACCGTCGAACGCAACGCCATGGAGACCGACGTCCACGTCCGATTGATGGTGACCCGCGGCACCAAGAAGACCCCGTCGCAAGATCCCCGCCTCGTGGTCGGCGGACCAAACATCGTGGTGATCGCCGAGCACAAGATTGCCGACCCCGCAGTGGTCGACAGCGGCATCCGCTTGGCGACGGCCCAGGTCCGGCGGCCACCCCCCGAGACCATCGACCAGCGCTGGAACTGTCACTCGAAGATCCATGAGGTGGTGGCGCTGCTCGAGGCAATCGAGGCTGGGGCCGATGAGGCGCTGATGCTCGATGTGGCCGGCAACGTCGCCACCTGCAACGCAACCAACTTCTTCATCGTGACGGGCGGTCAGGTGTGGACCTCGACGGGCGAACACTGCCTCAACGGCATCACCCGCTGCCTCGTCATCGAACTGTGTCACGCCACCGGCATCCCCGTATTCGAGCGACCATTCGGGCTCAGCGACGTCTACACCGCAGACGAAGCGTTCGTCACCGGGACGTTCGGAGCGCTCACCCCGGTGATCGAAGTCGATGGCAGGCCGATCGGTGGCCCCCCGCCCGGGCCGGTCACTGCTCAGCTCTCGGGCGCATATCGAGCTGCGCTCGACGAGGAAGGTGGCTCGCCGTGAGCGAGTGCCGCCTGATCAACATGTGGTCGGGGCCCCGCAACGTGTCCACTGCGATGATGTACAGCTGGAGACAGCGCGCCGACACCACCGTGGTGGACGAGCCCATGTACGGCCACTACCTGGTGGTGACCGGCGTCGATCATCCCGGACGCGACCACATCCTGGCCGCAGTTCCCACCGACGCCGACCACATCGTGACCGGGATGCTCGAAACCGAATGCCCGACCCCAGTCCGCTTCTACAAGAACATGGCGCACCATCTGGTCGGATTCGACCTGGCCGGCTTCGACCAACTCGACAGCTTCATACTCGTACGTGATCCGCGCGACATGCTGCCGTCGCTGGCCAGGGGCCTGGGTCGGATCCCGGTGATCGGCGACACCGGCTTCGACATCCAGGACGAGATCGTCGCCCGCCAGTTGGCCAACGGAGTGACTCCGATTGTCGTGGATTCTCGGGTACTCCTCGACGATCCTGCTGCGGTATTGGCCGAGTTGTGTGACCGGCTCGACCTGCCGTTTGATGCCGCCATGCTGAGCTGGCCCGCCGGCCCCAAGCCCGAGGACGGAGTGTGGGCCGACCACTGGTACGGCAGGCTCCATCAGACGACAGGCTTCGAGCCCTATCGGCCGAAGGCGGAACCGTTCCCGGAGGAACTCGAGCCAC
Organism: uncultured Acidimicrobiia bacterium; assembly: GCA_963704825.1. Classification (GTDB taxonomy): domain Bacteria; phylum Actinomycetota; class Acidimicrobiia; order Spongiisociales; family UBA5794; genus CAVPHV01. Next base: position 271,002 of record CAVPHV010000017.1, on the reverse strand, counting down.
TCTGTGCCGCCTGCCTGCCGCTCTACGGACGCCTCACCGAGTTCGCCATCGGCGTCTGAGCCGGGCGACGCGGTCAGGGCAGTTCGTCGGGGAAAACGACTTTCCACTCGTCGGCGCCCGTGACGAGAAACTCGCTCACCTCGCGGCAGCGATCCAGGACCTCGCACAGCGTCTCCTGGCCCGTCATGACCTCGACCAGCGAAACCTCAACTCGACCGGTGATCGACAACCGCAGATCCGACCCGCTCGACAGCACCGCGGTCGACGCCACCCCCGAAACCTCGATGGGAAGCCCCGGCCCACCAACGCCTGCCAGCTCGGTGGCCAGGATGACGAGATCGGGCGGCGACTTCAGCACCGGCAGCGCCCAGTTGAACAGGAGCGGCAGACGGAAATCGCCGGTGGGCTCCTCGAAATCGCCGTCCATCTTCGCCACTTCATCTTCGAGGGCAAGCAGCACCCGCGGTTCGACGTCAAAGGCAACGTTGAGATCGAGCGGTCCATCACAGGCCGACTCCGGGTGGAGGTCCACCTCCCATGACTGGCGCAGCGAGAAGGTCTCGATGAAGTGCCGCTCGTCGTGGACGTGGAAACCGTGCTCGACGGCGTGGTCTTTGAGGTAGGTGATGAACCCGGCGATGTCGATGGCCATGGTGCGATGCTACCGGGGCCAGATTCCTTCTGTTCTGGCGTGGCTGCGGTACCAGAAACCGCGCTTGAGCCACGCAGGAACAGGGTTTCTTCAGCCGGTGATCAGGTCCGCGGCCTTCTCGGCGATCATGATCGTGGGGGCATTGGTATTGCCGGTGGTGACCGAGGGCATGACCGAGGCGTCGGCGACCCGCAGCCCGTCGACCCCGCGCACCCGCAACTCGGCGTCGACGACGGCGTCCCCCGGCCCCATCGCACAGGTCGCGACCGGGTGGTAGAGCAGTTCGCCCCGTCGCCGGGCGAACTGCTCGAGCTGCGCCGGCGTCTGGTACTCCGGCCCGGGATAGATCTCCGTCCCGCGGTAGTGGTCAAAAGCGGCCGATCGCCCGATCTCGCGTGCCATCTCGAGACCCGCAACCAACGACCGAATGTCGTCGGGATGATCCAAGTAGTTGCCGTGAATGGCAGCCTTTGCGGTCGGGTCTGCCGAGCGCAGCGTCAGGCGACCGCGACTCTTGACGCTCACCAGCGTCGGACCCAGTGAGAAGGCGTGGCCCTCAAATGTCTCGAAACCATGTGCAACGAAGTAGGCGGGCCCGAAGTGGAACTGGATGTCGGCACGGTCCAGCCCATCCCTCGTCTTGACGAATCCGCCCCCTTCGCCGACGTTCGAGCTGAGCATGCCCTTGCGGAACAGGGCGTAGTCGAGCAAATGACGCGGCTTCTCGGCGTCGGTCAGGCTCGGACCTCTTGTCGTCTCCCACACCGCCATGATGACCGGATGATCCTGCAGGTTGGCCCCAACCTGGGGCGACTCGACCACCACGCCGATGCCGTGTTCTGCCAACTCGTCGCCGGGACCCACCCCGGAGAGCATCAGCAACTGCGGTGATGCCAGGGCGCCGGCGGTCAGGATCACCTCACCATCGGTGCGCGCCGTGCGCACCGCACCATCCCGGCGGTAGGTGACGCCCACGGCACGTCCCCCGTCGATGACGATCCGGCCGGCGTGGGCCCCGGTCTCCACGGTGAGGTTGTCCCGTTTCATTGCGGGGCGCAGGAACGCCCGAGCCGTCGAATGCCGCATACCGCCCTTCTGGGTCACCTGATACAGGCCGGCGCCCTCTTGGGTTGCTCCGTTGAAGTCGCTGTTGCGCTCCATTCCCACCTCGGCGGCCGCGTCGACAAACGCCAGGGTGTATTCATGAGGCGAGCGGAGGTCGGCGACGTTCATCTCGCCGCCGCGGCCGTGATACTCGTCGTGAATCCGCTCATTGTTCTCGGAACGCTTGAAGTACGGCAGCACGTCGTCGTAGCCCCACCCCGCGCAGCCCAGGTTGCGCCAATCGTCGTAGTCGTGGCGGCTGCCGCGGATGTAGATCATGGCGTTCATCGAGCCCGAGCCACCGAGCATCTTGCCGCGCGGGATGTACAGCTCGCGGTCCGCCATGTTCGGCTCGGGCTCGGAGGCGTAGTCCCAGTCGATGTCGGTCTTGAACTGCTCGGGAAACGCCGCCGGGATGAAGACCTCTTTGCGCCGGTCCGATCCCCCGGCCTCGAGCAACAGCACCGAACGGTCGGGGTTGCCGCTCAGCCGGTTGGCCAACACACATCCGGCGGATCCGGCGCCAACGATGATGTAGTCGTAGTTGCTCACAGCACTCCCCTTCAGTGGGCGTTCCCGCGAGCGTAACCCCCGAGGCGGCGGCGCCCCAAAAGGCCCGGGAATGCGGCCGAACCACGCCAGGTTGTGGGTTTCACCACAGACTCAAAGGAATCCAGTGACGGCACGAACCCACGGACGTATCCGAATCGAAGATGGCGGCAAACGGGTCCGCACCATGCTCGGGGGCATCGTCGTCGCCGACTCCGGAAGCGTGAAGTTCGTGTGGGAGAAGCCCCACTACCCGACCTACTACTTCCCGGTCGCCGACGTCCAAACCGACTATCTGGTCGCAACCGGCGAAGAGGACCGCAGCCCGAGCCGCGGCACCGCCCAGCTGCACACCGTCAAGGCCAACGGCAGAGAAGCTGCCGGTGCCGCGCGTTGGTACACCGCGGCGAAGATCGAAGAGCTCAACGACTTCGTCACCTTCGACTGGTCGGCGATGGACGCCTGGTTCGAGGAGGACGAGGAGGTCTACGTCCATGCCCGCGACCCGTACTCGCGGGTCGACATCCTGCAGAGTTCCCGCCACATCGAGGTCGTGATCAACGGCGAGAGGATCGCCGACAGCCACCAGCCCCGCCTGCTGTTCGAAACCGCGCTGCCGACCCGCTACTACCTTCCGAAGACCGACGTGCGAATGGACCTCCTCACCGCGTCGGAACTCCACACGGCGTGTCCCTACAAGGGGGTGGCGTCCTACTACCACGTCACCGCCCGGGGCGAAACGTTCGAGAACCACGTCTGGTGGTATCCGTCGCCGGTGGCAGAGAGCCAGAAGATCGCCGGGTACGTCAGCTTCTACAACGAGAAGGTCGACATCTACGTCGACGGCGAATTCCAGGATCGACCCAAGACGGTGTTCAGCTGAGGAGACCGTCGAACAACGCCGGCTTGGGCTTGCTTCGACGTCCAGGACCTCTGAGCGGGAACTCTCGCCGGGCGCGATATCGTCGTAATGGTGAGGAGGCTCATCACCATGAAGACGCGCCACATTCTTGCCATGACAATGGCTGTTGCCGTGTTTGCCTCAGCTTGTGGAGCAGAGAGCGAGTCGACAACAACCATGACCGAACCCGCCGGGACTGCGACAACAACCTCTGCCGCGCCGCCGACCGATACCGAGGTGCCGACCGGCTCTCCTGAGCCGGCCACAACCGGCGAGTTGGTCAGGGCCGAGATCCCCCGCGACACCACAACCGACGTCACGGACGAAGAGATCACCGCGCTTGTCGCCGGCGACACCAAGTTCGCTTTCGACATCTTCAGGGTCGCCGCCGCCGGGGGCGAGAACACGATGCTCAGCCCGAACAGCATCGTCACCGCCCTGACGATGACCTACGGCGGGGCGCGGGCTACCACGGCAGAAGAGATGGCAACCACGCTGCATCTGAGTCTGCTCGACGACCGGATCCACGCCGCCCGCAACGAACTCGACCTGCGGGTCACGGCGACGCCGCCCCAAGCGCCCGAAGACGAGAGCCAGCCATTTACGATCAACACCGCCAACTCGGTGTGGGGCCAGCCCGACTACCCCTTCCTCGAGGCGTTCCTCGACATGCTGGCCCGCGACTACGACGCCGGCATGTACCTCGCCGACTTCGCCAACGACACTGAAGGCGCCAGGATTGCCATCAACGACTGGGTCGAGGAAAAGACCGAAGGCCGCATCCTCGACCTCATCCCGCAAGGTGTCCTCACCCCGCTCACCAGGATGGTCCTCGTCAACGCCATCTGGTTCAAGGCCAACTGGGCTACCCAATTCGAACCGACCTTGACCGCTCCCGGTGACTTCACCCTGCTCGACGGCAGCACCGTCGAGGCACCAATGATGCACGGCCAAGTCACGATGCCGTACACCACCGGGGACGGTTTTGCCGCTGCGGCGATCCCGTATGCCGGCGACGCCGACATGGTGGTTGTGCTGCCCGACCCAGGACGCTTCGAAGAGGTCGCCGCCGCATTCGGGAACGACGGTCTCGACGTCCGAGGCAGCGGCGAACGGCGCGACGTGGACCTGACCATGCCGAAATTCGAGTTCGAAGCCCAATTCGGGCTCAAGGGCGCCCTCGAGGAACTCGGCATGGTTGAAGCCTTCATCCCGCCAAGCGGCCCAGGAACCGCCGACTTCACCGGAATCACCGAAGGCCAGGAACTCTACGTTCAAGATGTCGTGCACAAGTCCTTCATCAAGGTCGACGAGCAGGGCACCGAAGCAGCCGCGGCTACGGCCGTGATCTTGGGTCTCACCTCGCTGCCGCAACCGGCAACCCTGACGTTGGATCGGCCGTTCCTGTTTGTCATCAAACACCGCAGCACGGGCGAGATCCTGTTCATCGGCCAGGTCACCAACCCAACCGTCGGGTAGCGGACGAGCGACGGAGCGGCCTCCCTCACCGAACGGGGTAATCTGCGCTTGGTGGCACCAAAAGCGGAACGACCCGACCTGGCGGCAAGCTACGGCATCTCACCAGATGCCGATGGGCTGATGAGCTGGCCCGACGTCGCTGCCCGCCTGGCCGGTGCCCGCAACTACTGGATCGGTACCACCCGGCCCGACGGCCGACCCCATTGTGTTCCCGTGTGGGGGGTCTGGCTCGGGGCCGCACTCCACTTCGGCACCGACGCCACTGCCGTGAAGAGCCGGAACCTGCGATCCGGGTCCCCGATCATCGTGCACCTCGAAAGCGGTGACGACGCCGTCATGCTGGAGGGTCGGGCCGAACGAGTGACCGATCCAAAGGTGATGGACCAAATCGCCGAGGCGTACGTGGCGAAGTACGGCATCGACGTCGTCGGTGACCAATCGGGAGCGGACTTCTGGCGAGTCGTTGCCGACAAGTGCCTCGCCTGGGGAGAAGCCACGTTCCCGACCACGGCCACCCGGTTCACTTTCTCGTCAAGTGACGACACCTAGCGGTCGAAATCCCTCGGATGGGACTCGGCTTCCTCACGGGATATGTTCTCGGCCAACACGGCGCGCAGTCGGCTCGGCTGGCGGCGGCCGCCGGTAGCGGCACCGGGCCGACACTCGAGGATTTCCTCGACATCCACGACCGGATCGACCGGGCGCTCCTCGTGCTCGAAGCCATGTGGACGCTGCTCGAGGAGAACGGCTACACGGCCGAACAATTGAAGGCTCGCATCGAGGCGCTCGACGCCGCAGACGGCACCATCGACGGCAAACGCACTCCGCGAGCGACGCCCTGTCGCGAATGTGGTGCCAAGGTCGGGGCCGGATTGGCCGCCTGCCAGTTCTGCGGAACCGCCGTACCCAGCGGCGCCGTCGGACCCTTTTCGGGAGTCTGAACCGGTCGGATCGAGGCCGCCTACTCGTCGAGGAAGATATCGCGCTGTAGTTCCGCGTTCTCGACGTACGCGTATCCGGACAGATCGGTGATACCCGCCGTGGCGAGTATCTCGTCGTCGATGTAGAAGTTCCCCGTGTTCTCGCGGCTGTCAAGCTTGAAGATCTCATAGGCAGCGTCGGCGAGGATCTCGGGCCGCCGGGAACGACGCATGGCTTCGTCGCCGCCGAGCAGGTTCTGCACCGCCGCCGTCGCAATGATGGTGCGCGGCCACAGGCTGTTGGCAGCGATCCCGTCGGCGGCAAACTCGTTGGCGAACCCGATCGTGCACATGCTCATGCCGTATTTGGCAATGGTGTAGGCCACGTGCTGCTGGAACCACACCGGGTTGAAGTTGAGCGGCGGGCTCAGCGTCAAGATATGCGGGTTGTCGGCCCTTTGGAGGAATGGGACGCACGTCCGGGTGACGAGGAACGTGCCCCGGCAGTTGATGTTCTGCATGAGGTCGTATTGCTTCATCGGCAGGTCGACAGATCCGGAGAGGTTGATGGCCGAGGCGTTGTTGACGCAGATGTCGATGCCGCCGAAGTGGTCGACGGCCTTGCCGACGGCGTCCTCCACCTGGTCGTTGTAGCGAATGTCGCCGACGATCGGCAGGGCATGTCCACCGGCGGCTTCGATCTCCTCCGCCGCGGTGTACACGGTGCCCGGCAGCCGGGGGTGGGGGTCCGCCGTCTTGGCGATGAGTGCCACGTTGGCGCCGTCGGCGGCCACCCTCTTGGCGATCGCCAGCCCAATCCCGCGGCTTGCGCCGGAGATGAACATCGTCTTGCCGGCCAGAACGCCCATGAGACTCTCCTCGCTTCGGGATGTGGGCTCAAGGGTAGAGGCAATGCTGTCTCGCCACGGAATCGCACGGAGGCTCCGACGGTTACCCTGGACCCAGGTCGCACCGAGGAGCACAGCATGCGTGAAGCCGTTGTCGTCGCCAGCAAACGAACCCCGCTCACCAAGGGATATCGCGGTTCGTTCAACATGACCAGACCAGACGACCAAGCGGCCCACGCCATCCGTGCTGCGCTCGCCGACGTCCCGGCCGTTGCCGACGCAGATGTCGAAGATGTCATCCTCGGCTGCGGGCTTCCTGAGGGCCCTTCAGGTCAGAATGTGGGCCGTATCGCCGCGCTGCGGGCCGGGCTTCCCTCATCGGTACCGGGCACCACCGTCAACCGCTTCTGCTCGTCTGGTCTCAACACCATCGCCATGGCGTCGCATCGGGTGATGGTAGGTGAGGTCGACACGATCATCGCCGGAGGCGTCGAGTCGATTTCGCTCGTCCAGAACGACAACTTTCGCAGTGTCGATCTCTACAACGAGCCATTGATGAAGGACTGGCCCGGCATCTACCTCTCCATGGGCGCAACCGCCGAAATCGTCGCCAAGCGCTACGGCATCTCCCGTGAAGATCAAGATGCCTACTCCCTGATGTCGCAGCAACGGGTAGCCCACGCCCAGGAACAGGGCTGGTACGCCGCGGACATCGCGCCGATGACGGTCGATCGGGCCGTCAAGCAAGCCGACGGCAGCTTCGGAGTGGAAACGGACTACGTGTGTGATCACGACGAGTGCAACCGGCCCACCACCACCCTCGAAGGGCTCGCCTCGCTGCCACCGGTGTTCGATCCCGAGAACGGCTCGGTGACCGCGGGCAACTCCTCGCAGTTCGCCGACGGGGCTTCCGCTGCAGTGGTGATGTCGACCGAGCGCGCCGACGCCCTCGGCCTCGAGCCCCTCGGCATCTTCCGTGGCTTCCAGGTTGCGGGTGTCGATCCGGACGAGATGGGAATCGGCCCGGTCGAGGCCGTGCCCAAGCTGCTCGACATGGTGGGCATGACCCTCGACGACATCGACATCGTCGAACTCAACGAGGCCTTCGCCTCCCAGGTGTTGTACTGCCAGCGGGTTCTGGAGATCCCCGACGAGAAGCTGAACCCGATGGGCGGCTCGATCTCGCTCGGGCACCCCTACGGGATGAGTGGGGCGAGGATGGTCGGGCAGATCCTCCGTCACCTCAAGCGCACCGGGGGCCGGTTCGGCCTCGTGACCATGTGCGTCGGCGGCGGGCAAGGAGCGGCCGGTCTGTTCGAAGTCGCGTGAGTACGCTCGGAGCATGAACTCCGACGACACCACTCGACTGGCCTTTCGAACGTGCCCACTCTGCGAGGCCACCTGTGGGCTCGAGATCTCCGTCCGCGACGACGCCGTGGTGCGGATCCGAGGTGACCGGGACGACGTGTTCAGCCGCGGGTTCATCTGCCCAAAGGGTTCGACCCTGAAACAGCTCGACGCCGACCCCGACCGGGTGCGGCAACCGATGATCAAACGCGACGGCAAATTCGAGCCTGCGACGTGGGATGAAGCCTTCGCACACATTGCGGACAACCTGGTTCCCGTGATCACCGCGCACGGGCCCAACGCCGTCGCCCTCTATCTCGGTAATCCCAACGTGCACGCCATGTCGGGTCCGCTCTACAACCGGGTGCTGATCCGGGCGCTGCGCAGCCGGAGCCTCTACAGCGCCAGTACCGTCGACCAGATGCCCAAGCACGTTTCGTGCGGCCTGATGTTCGGCCACCCCGACATCATTCCGGTGCCCGACATCGACCGCACCGACTACCTGCTCATCCTCGGCGCCAACCCGCGCGCCTCGAACGGCAGCCTGGCCACCGCGCCCGATTGGCCGGGACGGCTCGACGCGATCAGAGAGCGCGGGGGCCGGGTCGTGGTGGTTGATCCCCGGCGCAGCCGGACCGCCAAGGCCGCCGACGAGCATCTATTCATCCAGCCCGGCACCGACGTGTACCTGCTCGCTGCGATGGGGCACGTGCTGTTCGACGAAGGCCTCGTCGAACTCGGACCGGCCGCCGATCACCTCCGCGGCGTCGGTGACGTTGGAGCCGCCACCGAAGGCTTCCCGCCTGAGCGAGTCGCTGCCATCTGCGGCATCGATGCCACCACCATTCGCCGTCTCGCCCGTGAACTCTCCGCAGCCGAGACCGCCGCCGTCTACGGCCGAATCGGCACCCACACCGTGCGATTCGGAACGCTCGGCGCCTGGTTGGTCGATGTCCTCAACGCGCTGACCGGCAACCTCGATCGGCCCGGTGGGGCGATGTTTCCGAAGGCGGCCCACGAACAGCCCCGCCCCAAGCGCGGCTGGACGACCGGACGCTGGACGAGCCGGACCGGGGGTCATCCTGAGGTGCGCGGCGAGTTGCCGGTCGCCGGCCTGGCCGATGAGATCACGACCCCGGGAGACGGCAGGGTCCGTGCCCTGATCACGGTGGCGGGCAATCCGGTCCTGTCCACCCCGCACAGCGAGCGGCTCGACGCCGCCCTCGGCCAACTCGATTTCATGGTCAGCGTCGACATCTACCGCAACGAAACCACCCGTCACGCCGATGTGATTCTCCCGGCGCCGCCGGCGCTGCGCCGACCTCACTACGACTTCGCCTTTGGGGCCCTCGCCGTCCACAACGTTGCCAATTACTCCCCAGCCGTGCTCCCCGCCGAGCCAGGTGCCGAGCCGGAATGGCGTACCTTGCTGCGGTTGGCAGCCGTCGTCTCGGGGATGGGCCCCGACGCCGACCTCGACCAGTTCGACGACATGGTCTTCGCCACCATGGTCGGGCGCGGCGTCGGCGACCCGGCCTCCACCATCAGCGGCCGGAACGCTGCTGAGATCATCGCCGCCACCGCGGGCGACCGCGGCCCGGAACGGATACTCGACTACTTGGTACGTGTCGGGCCGTACGGCGATGGATATGGGCACAACTCCGATGGGCTCAACCTCGAACGACTCCGCCGCCACCCGCACGGCATCGACCTCGGACCGCTCCAGCCTCGCCTCCCTGAGGTGCTGGCAACCCCGTCGGGACAGGTCGAGCTGGCTCCTGAGGCCATCATCGCCGACCTGGCCAGGCTCGAAGCCGCCGCCGCCCCGGGCAACGGCGCCATGGTGCTCGTCGGTCGCCGCCACCTGCGCTCCAACAACTCGTGGATGCACAACGTCGAGGTCCTCGTCAAGGGTCAGGAGCGCTGCACGCTGCAGATCCATCCGGTGGACGCGACGCGCCTCGGCCTGGCTGGATCAGATACTGCCCGCGTCACCTCGGGCGCAGGATCCGTCGCCGCGCCGATCGAGATCACCACGGACATCATGCCCGGCGTCGTCAGCCTCCCCCACGGCTGGGGCCACGACCTCCCGGGCATCGACCTGACGGTGGCCTCCCGCCGCCCAGGAGTGAACTCCAATGTCCTCGCTGGAGACGACATCGACCCTTTGTCGGGCAACGCGGTGCTGAACGGCATTCCGGTGGAGGTGGGGCCGGGGTGAGGGAGGTCCACGAGGTACCCTCACGACATGCCTGATCACCCGATCTATCCCCTCTCCAGCACGATCGTCGACGAGATGTGCGCCCTGCTGCCCAACGAGGCCACCTACCGGGGAGTGGCCGGGTACGACGACCGCTGGCCCGACCTGAGCCCCGCCGGGTACGCCACCATTGCGGCAGCACTCACGGATCTCCAGAGCCGGGTGGATGAAGTGCCCCCGCCCACTTCGCGGTGGGAAGCGCTCGCCATCGAGGTGGCGCGCGACATGCTCGAGGAAGAACTCGACTTCATCGCCTCCGGCGACCACCTCAGGGCACTGAATTCGATCGCGTCTCCCCTGCAGGGCTTTCGCGAGACGTTCGACCACATGAGCCGCGACAGGGCGGAAGCATGGAACGACATCGTGGCCCGACTCACCACACTCGGGCCAGCGTTCGCCCGCTATCGGGAGTCGCTCGACCTCGGAATCGAGCAGGGATTGGCCGTCGCCCAACGCCAGGTCGAAGCCGCCATCGAGCAGGCAACCGCGATGGCGTCGGATCAGTCGCCGTTCCTCACCCTCCGTGAGTCGCTCGCCGCCGCCGAACTGCCCGAGGGTGAAGATCTGGCGTCGCGACTCGAATCCGCCATCGTCGCGGGGCGCAGTGCCTTTGGAGACTTCGCCGACTACCTTCGCACCGAGTACCTGCCCAATGCCGCCGCCACCGATGCGGTCGGCGAAACTCGGTATGTCCGTGAGGCGGCGCGGTTCCTCGGCACCACGATCGACCCGGGCGAGACCTACGCCTGGGGATGGGCCGAGGTCGCCGACCTGCGAACTCGGATGGAGGCGGTGGCGGCGGAGATTACGTTCGGCGGCACCATTGCCGATGCCATCGAGATACTCAAGACCGACCCCAACCGGCTGGCTGCCGATCGGGCGTCCTTCGTGCGCGATATCCAGGAACGGGAACGAGCCGCCCTCGAGCAGCTGGCCGGCACCCACTTCGACGTTCCCGACACAATCCGGGACGTTGAGGTCAAGCTGGCCGCTCCCGGAGGCTCGCTGGGTGCCTACTACGTTGGGCCATCAGAGGACTTCAGCCGACCGGGATCGGTCTGGTGGTCACTCGAGGGCGACGGCCCCTTCCCGCTCTACGACGAAATCACCACGGCCTACCACGAGGGGTTCCCCGGCCACCATCTCCAAGTTGGGGTCCAGATGTCGCACGCCGAGCGTCTCAGCCGCCTGCAGCGCCTGTGGGTGTGGAAATCCGGCACCGGCGAGGGGTGGGCGCTCTATGCCGAGCGCCTGATGGAGGAACTGGGCTATCTGGATACCCCCGACTACGTCTTCGGGTGGCTGTCGGCCCAGATGCTACGAGCCTGCAGAGTCGTCATCGACATCGGTTCTCACCTCGGGTACCCGATACCCCGCGACCAGTCGTTCCACCCCGGCGAGGCGTGGAATTTCGAGACGGCAACACAGATGTTGTGTGACTATGCGACCCTCGAACCGGCGTACGCCGCATCCGAGGTGACCCGCTACTACGGATGGCCGGGTCAAGCCATCTCCTACAAGGTGGGAGAACGCATGATCCTCGACACCCGTGACGAGCTGGAGGCGGCGCGCGGCGACCAGTTCGATCTCAAAGCGTTCCATGCCGACCTCCTCGGGGTTGGCCCCGTCGGGATCGACCTGGTGCGCCAGTTCCTGCTCGATTGATGCAACCGTTGCGCCTGCGGCGGGGTTCTTCTCTGTGAACCCAACGACGGAAGACGTTTCGGTGACCATGACGACGCCAACCAACCGAGTGGATGCCGATACCGATCGGCGGCTCACCAAACGGCTGGCTCGCGACGTCGCCGCCACGTTTCCCGACCTGATCATCGCCCACCAGGACGGCATCTTCTCGGGGGTCCTGCGCATGGTGCCGACGCGCCACGATGCCGAGGACGTCACCCAGGAAGCCTTCATCCGGGCCTACCGGGCACTGCTCGGCTACGACCCGGATCGGATCCGAGATCTGAAGCTGCGCCCTTGGCTGTGGACGATCGCCGTCAACCTGTGCCGCAACGCGGCTCGCGGCCGTAAACGTGCCGCCGTCACGGTGCCATTGGCGACCGATGATCGCGCCGCGCCGGACACAGTTGACGTCGCCGCCGACGGCATGGCGGCCGTGATCGCCGCCGAATGGCAGCAGCGGCTCGACACACTGCCGGCTCCGCAGCGCGTCGCGGTCGTCCTGCGCCACGTCGTTGGGCTTTCCTATGCGGAGATCGCTGCCGCGCTCGACCGCCCCGTCGGCACGACGAAAGCCGACGTGCACCGCGGCCTCGAACACTTGCGGGACCTGCTCACCGCCGAGATTGAGGAGAAACCATGACCAACCCAACCACGTCCGACGTCGTCACCGGACTTGAGGCGCTGCGTACCTCGGCTCCGTCGAGCATCCTGGCTCACACCCTGACCGCAACCGGGCTCGCCGACCGCTACGCCACCATCACGGGGCCGACCGGCATCGTCCTCTATGTGGCGCACAACGAGCGCGGGGTATCGGCGGTGGTGCCCGCTCCGGACGAGGCCAGCTTCCTCACCATCTACGAGACCCGAGTCGGCGCCAGGGCCTTCCCCGGCGAACTCCCTCCCCGGCTGGCAGCAGGCCTCGAACGGACGCTGCGCACCGGCAGGCTCGGCGCTCTGCCCGTAGACCTCACCCACCTGACCGAGTTCCAGCAAGCCGTGCTGCGCAAGACGGCGGAAATCCCTCCCGGTGAGTTGCGCACCTACGGGTGGGTGGCACGCGAAATCGACAAGCCCGGTGCGGTGCGGGCCGTAGGCAGCGCCCTCAACAGGAACCCGGTGCCGGTCGTGATCCCGTGCCACCGAGTGGGCCGCAGCGACGGCAGCATCGGCGACTACGCCTTCGGCGAGGAGATGAAGCGCGACCTGCTGACGCACGAAGGTCTCGACACAACCGCGCTCGACGCCGGCGCCGACGCCGGAATCCGGTTCTACGGCAGCGACACCACCAACGTGTTCTGCTTCCCCACGTGCCGCCACGCCAGACGGATCACGGACCGCCACCGCGTGCCGTTCCGCTCCGAGCGCCAGGCCGAGGCTGCCGGCTACCGGCCCTGCAAGGTGTGCCGCCCGGCCGCAGCTTGAGGCACCAGTCACCTAACCTCACGTCCGTGACGAATCAGCAACTCGTTGAGTACATACGGCAGTCGGTGATCGGCAAGGACGAAGTCGTCGACGGTCCCTTCGGCCCGCGGCGGGTCACCTACGCCGACTACACGGCGTCTGGGCGATCGTTGAGCTTCATCGAGGATTACATTCGCGAGGCGGTGCTCCCGCTCTACGCCAACACCCACACCGAGTCATCGGGAACCGGGTTGCAGACCACCCGCTATCGCGAGGAGGCCAGGGCCATCATTCGGCGCTGCCTGGGGGCAACCGAGGACCACGCCGTCGTGTTCGCCGGCTCGGGTTGCACCGGGGCGATCGCCAAGCTGATCGATGTGCTCGGGATCAGGCTGCCGAGCAGTCTCGACGACTCGCACCATCTCAGTGATCAGATTCCGTCCCAAGCCCGACCGGTTGTGTTCATCGGCCCTTTTGAACATCACTCCAACGAACTTCCCTGGCGTGAATCCATCGCCGACGTCGTGACCATCGGCGAGGACCACGACGGCCACATCGACCTCGCCCATCTCGAACAAGAACTGATTCGTCACGCCGATCGTCCGCTCAAGATTGGTTCGTTCTCCGCCGCCTCGAACGTGACCGGCATCATCACCGACACTCGAGCCGTAGCCTCCCTGCTGCACCGTCACGGAGCCTTGTCCTTTTGGGATTTTGCCGCCGCGGCACCCTACGTCTCGGTCGAGATGGGCTCTCCGGCGGATGGCGATTGGTACAAGGACGCCGTCTTTGTCTCGCCGCACAAGCTCATCGGCGGCCCGGGCACGCCGGGGGTCCTGGTGGGGCGGCGCGAACTGTTCGCCAACCGGGTCCCGGCAGTGCCCGGGGGCGGCACCGTCGCCTACGTGAACCCTGCAGACCATCGTTACCTCGAAGACATCGAACACCGCGAAGAAGGCGGCACCCCGGCGATTGTCGAGTCGATCCGAGCCGGCCTGGTGTTCCAACTGAAGGAAGCCGTCGGCGCCGACGTCATCCGCGACCGGGAAGAGGCATTCATCAAACGGGCCATCTCCTCTTGGGAGAACAATCCCAACATCGAGGTGCTCGGCAACCACGAAGCCGATCGGCTCTCGATCGTCTCGTTTGTGATCCGTCACGGCGACCAGTACCTCCACCACAACTACGTCGTTGCCCTGTTGAACGACCTCTTCGGGATTCAGTCGCGGGGCGGCTGCTCCTGTGCCGGGCCGTACGGACACCGCCTCCTCGGCATCGACATCGACACCTCACACGAGTTTGAACGGGAAATCGCGCGTGGCTGTGAGGGAATCAAGCCCGGCTGGGTCAGGGTCAACTTCAACTACTTCATCTCCGAAACGGTCCTCGACTTCATCATCGATGCCGTGCACCTGGTGGCGAACGCCGGTTGGAAGCTGCTGCCCTTCTACCGCTTCGACACCACAACCGGCCTGTGGCGGCATCGCGACGGCAGAGGCGAACCCCCGATGAGCCTGGGCGACATCTCCTACGACGGCGGCGAGATGGCGTACCGGCATCGCAGGCAGCAAGTCGGCGACAGCAGACTCGTCGACTATCTCAGTGCTGCCGAGGAGTTGCTGGCAACGGCTCAACTGAAACTGCCCTCGCCGCTCGGCGTGCCTGAAGTCACGGTTGATTTCGAGCATCTTCGCTGGTTCCCGTTCCCCGACGAGCTTCGTATCGGCGAGACCTCGCCCGACATCGAGTGATACCCCCTGGGGTATACTCCCCGGGTTATGGAATTGACCGAAGCGCAGACCGATCAGCTCGTCGCCCGTCTGCGGCGGGTAGAAGGCCAGGTTCGTGGCATTCAAGGGATGATTCGCGAGGGGCGCGAGTGCACCGACGTAGTCACCCAGTTTGCGGCTGCGATCAAGGCGCTCGAGCAAGCCGGCTTCAAGTACTTCGCCACCACGCTCACCCAATGTGCCCTCGACCCGGCCAAGGCCGAAGCACAGGGATACTCGGCGGACAAGCTCGAACGCATGTTCCTGCAACTCAGCTGATCGCATTGACAGACTTCCACGGAGGACGAAGACCCATGACCCGCACGACCCGCACGACCATCGCCGCCATCCTGGCGGCAAGCACACTCCTGTTGGCCGCCTGCGGCGGATCCGACACCGCCGTGATCGAAACGGTCCCTGCGACCGAAGCGGCCGAGATCCTCGCCGAACCCCCCACCGGGCTGGTCACGCTCGACGTGCGCACCCTCGAGGAGTTCAACGAGGTCAGAATCGCAGGCGCCAGCAATCTCGATTTCTACGCCCCCGACTTTGCCGACCGCCTTGACGCTCTCGACAAGACCCTCCCCTACTTCGTGTACTGCCGCTCCGGCAACCGATCGGGGCAGGCCATCGAGACGATGCGTGATCTCGGTTTCGAGCAGGTCTACAACCTCGACGGCGGCATCGTGGCATGGAACGAGGCAGGGTTCCCCGTCGAGCAGTAGTCCAAGGTGGGTAGTCTCCCGGGTGTGACCTCCACGCCGCCACCATGGTTCACGGACGCCCTGTCCGTTCCCGTCACGGAACGATTTGTGACCGTGGACGAGACCCCCATTCACTACCTCGATTGGGGCTGTCGCGGCTGTCCGGGTCTCGTCCTGGTCCACGGCGGCGCCGCCCACGCCCACTGGTGGAGCTTCCTGGCACCGTGGTTTGCGACCGACTGGCACGTGGTCGCCCTCGACCTCTCCGGTCACGGTGACAGCGGCAAGCGACCCGAGTACTCCCACGAACAGTGGGCTCGCGAGGTCCTCGCCGTCGCGGCCGACGCCGAGTTCCCCGGCCCGCCGGTGGTTGTCGGCCACTCCCTGGGCGGAATGGTGACCATCCAAACCGCGTCGACCCATGGCGATCAGCTGGCAGGCGCCGTGATCGTCGATTCTCCGGTGCGACGTCCCGACCCCGAGTCCGAGGAAGGCGCCAGCGGCCGAGCGTTCAGATCGCCCGGCGTCTACCCGACACTCGATGACGCCATCGGTCATTTCCGGCTGATCCCACCACAGCCATCGGAACACGACTTCATCATCGACCACATCGCTCGCCACAGCCTGCGCGAAACCCAGGACGGCTGGACCTGGAAGTTCGACCCTCACCTGTTCGCCCACACGCTGGTTGCGCTGCGCGAACAACTCGCTTCGGTGCGGTGCCGAGTCGCCCTGCTGCGCGGCGAGCACTCCGTCGTGGTTCCGCCCGACACCGCCGACTACATGTACGGATTGCTCGGCCGATCCGCCCCGGTGGTATCGATTCCGGAAGCGCATCACCACCTGATTCTCGACCAACCGCTGGCGTTTGTGGCGTCGCTGCGCACGCTACTGGCCGACTGGAATCACTCGATCCCCCACCAATTACGTTGATTCCGATGCCAGACGACCCCAGCCGCCCCGAAGCCGTCGCCGCGCACAGAATGCTGAAGCGTCACCAAGGCGCCGCCGATGTTCCTATCGTGCAACCCAGCACGATGATTCTGCGGATGAGAAGGGAGCCGTGTCGCCCATGGTCGGCTACATGGACCCAACACTGAGTCTCGCCGAGGCGTATCACGCCGCCCAGACGTGGTTGATCCACGCTGGAGCGGTGCCCGAACGCGTCGATGAGCCGGTGGACGGCGTCATCGAGATGGAAGGTGGCGGTCTCTTCTCGCGCATCCGCTACGACCGGCTCAAGGTCGGCCAGGCCGCCATCCTGGCGCTTTTGAAGTACGTCGCCGACACCGACTTCTCCCCGGTCCTGTTTTCCGTCAGCGGTTACTCGGACTCGGCACAGGCCTTCGGCGAAAACCACGCGGTGGCGCTCTACACCATCGACAGCACCGGCGACGTCATCCCTCACACCTCGGCCGCCCGCATGCTGATGCCAAAAGAAGACTTCATCCCGCCATTCTCTGCCGCCGGCGAAGACCACTACGTCGTGATCATGGAAGGCGACGAGGAGGAACTCGAGCCGGAAGAGGAATATGTTGAAGAGGTCGTCGCCGACCGCGGCTCGTGGAAGGACTGCCCCAACTGCGGGACCAGTCACCATGCCGACGCCTCGTTTTGCGTCACCTGCGGCGCCGACCTGACCAAGCGGGTCGTGCACCTCAAGCCCAGGCCGTCGCCCGCCTCGAGAGGCCAAGGCGGGACCCCGATCCCCGACTCACCGACAGGCCGCCCCACCTTGCGATGTCGCACCTGCGGATCTCACGACATCGAGCTCCTCAACAACACGTAGCCACAACATACGGATTGTTCGGCAAGAATGGCCCGATGGGCGCTGCAGTCACGTGGGATCCTGCCCAATACTCTCGATTCGCCGACGCCCGGCTACGCCCGGCGCTCGACCTTCTCTCCCGGGTCTCCCTCGACGCTCCGCGTCACATCTACGACCTAGGGTGCGGCACCGGGAAAATCACCCGGATCATCGCGACCCGCTGGCCGGGCGCCGCCGTGACCGGTACCGACCTGTCGGCTGAGATGCTCGAGGTCGCCGCCGCCGAGGAGTCCCGGATCGGCTGGGAGCAGATCGACGTGCGGGGCTGGGAGCCACCCGCACCCGTCGACCTCATCTACTCCAACGCGATGCTCCACTGGGTCCCCGACCACAACGACCTGATCCGGCGCCTTGCCGGGTTTCTCGCCCCCGGCGGAGTCCTTGCCATCCAGATGCCACTCAGTTGGCACGGGCCGTCACACCACTTGATGCGTGAGGTCCTTGCCACCGGCGGACCGGGAGCGACGCCGCTCGGCGGCACCGATCTGAGGAGACGGATGGGCACGCAGCCGGTGTCCGCGCCGGCCGTCTACCACGAGCTCCTGGCACCGTATTGCGGCGACGTCGACATCTGGGAAACCCACTATCTCCAGGTCCTCAGCGGGGTAGACCCCGTGCTCGAGTGGGTCAGCAGCACTGCGTTGCGGCCGATCCTCGAAGGACTCGACCAGGCCGACCTGGCGCGCTTCCTCGACGTCTATCGCGAGAAGCTGCGAACTGCCTACCCGACTCGGCCGAGTGGAGTGACGCTCTTTCCGTTTCCTCGATTGTTCATCGTCGCCACAGGAGCGTCTACGAGTTGACCCGGCGCAGGTAGAGCACGCCAAGCGGCGGCAGATCGAGCAGCAGCGAACGATCCCTGCCGTGCATCGGAACGTCGTCGACCGGAACCGTACCCGTCGTCCCTGCGCCGGATCCCCAGTACTCGACGTTGTCTGAATTGAGAACGACCTCCCAGGTCCCCGGCAGGTCGACGCCGACCCGATACCCCTCACGCAACAGCGGCGTGAAGTTGCCGACGACGATCATCTTGTGATCTCCCGCCAAGCGGGCGTAGGAGAGAACGCTGGCGGCTGCATCCGAAGCGTCGATCCACTCCATGCCCTCGGGGTTGTAGTCCTCTGCCCACAACGCGTCCGACTCTTGATACACCCGATTGAGGTCTGCGACCCAGCGCTGCACGCCGGCATGGTGGTCGTAGTCGACAACGTGCCAGTCGAGACCGCGGTCGACGCTCCATTCAGAACGCTGCCCCAACTCGCCGCCCATGAAGAGCAGTTTCTTGCCGGGCAGCGAGTACATATAGCCGTAGAGAGCCCGCAGGTTGGCGTACTGCTGCCACTCATCTCCAGGCATCTTGTTGATCAGCGAGCCCTTGCCGTGAACCACCTCGTCGTGGCTCAGTGACAGGATGAAGTTCTCGTCGTACTGGTATAGGCCGCGGAAGGTGAGGTCGTCCTGGTGGTAGGCGCGGTGGACCGGCTCACGCTGGAAATAGGCGAGGGTGTCGTGCATCCACCCCATGTCCCACTTGAAGCCGAAACCGAGACCACCGGCTTCGACCGGCTTCGAAACCCCGGGCCATGCCGTCGACTCTTCGGCCACGGTCAGGACCCCAGAGTGGGCGCCATAGACATCGATGTTGAGCTGGCGCAGGAGCGAGATCGCGTCGAGATTCTCGTTGCCACCATGGACATTGGGGATCCACTCGCCCTCCTTGCGCGAGTAGTCCAGGTACAGCATCGAAGCGACCGCATCGACCCTGAGCCCGTCGATGTGGTAGATGTCCATCCAGAAGTTCGCACTCGAAAGCAGGAAGCTGCGGACCTCGTTGCGGCCGTAGTTGAAGATGGCGCTGTTCCAGTCGGGGTGCCAGCCAAGCCGGGGATCGGCATGCTCGTAGAGCGCGGTCCCGTCAAAACTGCCCAACCCGTGGGGGTCGGTGGCGAAGTGGGATGGCACCCAGTCGAGCAGGATTCCGATGCCGGCCTGGTGCAGGGTGTCAACGAAGTTCATGAAGTCCTGGGGGGTACCGAAGCGGCTGGTAGGAGCGAAGTAGCCGGTCGTCTGATAACCCCAGGACGGGTAGAAGGGATGTTCGGTGACGGGCAACATCTCGACATGGGTGAAACCCATCTCGTTCATGTAGTCGGCCAGCAGCGGCGCCAACTCACGATACGAATACGACTCCGCTCGGCTCTTCTTGCGCCACGACCCAAGATGGAACTCGTAGATCGATATTGGGGAGTCATGGCCATTACGTTCGTGACGGCTCGCCATCCAGTCCGCGTCGCCCCACTGGTAGTCGAGATCCCACACCACGGATGCGGTCTTCGGCGGCACCTCAGCTGTGAAGGCGTAGGGATCCGCCTTTTCCATCACGCCGCCGTTTGGGCCCTCCAAGCGGTACTTGTAGGTGTTGCCCTTGTGCGCCTCGGGAAGGTGACCTCGCCAGATGCCCGACTCGCTCGGAAAGAGGTCACCACGGGAGGGATCCCACCCGTTGAAGTCGCCGATCACCGAGGCGCGACTCGCGTTTGGCGCCCACACCGCAAAGTGGGCGCCCTCACCGACGAGGTGCGAGCCGAGATGCTCCCACATGCGGTAGTTGGTGCCCTCGTTGAAGAGGTAGACGTCCTGGTCGGTGAGAAACTCAGACATGAAGCTCCGGGGATGGCGATACCCCAAGGATACCGGGCGCGGTACGTGCGGCGGCGAGCGAACTGCCGATCGCGAATTTTGGTCCCCCACAGGGCACCCGCATGCGCGAGAGTATGGGTAGATCGGCAAGCACCTGAAGGGGGAGCTCATGCACCGGCGACGTCACTTTGGACGGATGACCTTGATGGCACTCGTGGCCGCACTGATGGTGGTGTCCGTTGTCATGCCCGCCCAAGCGAAGCGGGGCCACGAAGAACGCGCCGCCCGGTTCGCCACCTTCAACGCCTCGCTCAATCGCAGCAACTTGGGCGACTTGATCGAGGACCTCTCTACGCCGGACGATCAGCAAGCCCGAGCGGTGGCTGAGATCATCCAGCGGACCCGCCCCGACGTTCTCCTCGTCAACGAGTTCGACTACGACTCGGCCGGTAGGGCCATGGCACTATTCCAGGAGAACTACCTGAGCGTGTCCCAGAATGGTGCCAGGCCAATCCACTACCCGCATACTTTTGCCGCCGAATCAAATACCGGGATCCAATCCGGCCGGGATCTCGACAAGGATGGCGTCATCGGCGGACCGGGTGACGCCTTCGGCTTTGGCGAGTTCCCCGGCCAATACGGCATGGCCGTGTTCTCCAGGTACGACATCAGGGAGAGTTCGGTTCGCACGTTCCAGGACTTCCTGTGGAAGGACATGCCCGGCGCCATGCTGCCGGTTGTTCCCGACACCGGGGCGTCCTACTACGACGAAGGTGACCTCGAGATCTTCCGACTCTCCTCGAAGAGCCACTGGGACATCCCAGTTCGGATCGGTCAGAAGACCGTCCACTTCCTCACCAGCCATCCGACCCCGCCGGTGTTCGACGGGCCCGAGGATCGCAACGGAACCCGCAACTTCGACGAGATCAGATTCTGGGCCGATTACATCCGTGGTGGCAAGCACAGCCGCTACATCTACGACGACAACGGTCGTCGTGGCGGCCTGTGGCCCGGTGCCTTGTTCGTGATCGCAGGAGACCAGAACGCCGATCCCTTTGACGGCGACTCGATCCCCGGAGCTCCCCAGCAATTGCTCGACAGCCCGAAGGTCAACACCAAGATCACGCCGGCAAGCGCCGGCGGCGTCGAGATGGTGGGCCAGGGCCCACCCAACGACACCCACCTCGGTGATCCCGCCTTCGACACGGCGGACTTCTCCGAGGCTGCGTTCGGTGGACCCGGCAACCTGCGAGCAGACTACGTGCTGCCAAGCCGATCGCTGAAGCTGGTTGATGCCGGTATCTTCTGGCCCACCAGCGACGATCCGTACTTCTATCTCACCGGACCGGGCTTCCCCGCGGTGAGCTCCGACCATCGACTGGTCTGGATCGACGTCACCAAGGGCGGCTTCCCCCGCCGGTAACGGCACGACCTTGCAGTCCAATCTGATGGGGCGGCCCTTCGGGGCCGCCCCATCGATAGTCGAGCAGGGTCCAGATGCCCTGTTCATGACACCGCCGGACCTGGCAGACTCGTTGCTGGACGCAGGAAGGACGGACCCCATTGCCGTACCGCACGATCATCGAGCCATTCAAGATCCACAGCACGCAGGCCATCGACTTCCCAACCCCGGAGCAACGAGAAGCCGCCCTGCAACGGGCCGGCTACAACCTGTTCGGACTCCACGCCGAGGAAGTCATCATCGACCTGCTGACCGACTCGGGTACCGGGGCCATGTCGGCCAAGCAGTGGGCCGGGATGATGGTCGGCGATGAGTCGTACGCCGGCAGTCGCTCGTTCTACCGCTTCGAGGAGGCGGTGAAGAATCTCACCGGTTTCGACGAGATCATCCCGACCCATCAGGGCAGAGCCGCGGAGCGCATCCTGTTCTCGGTCACCGTCAAGGCCGGCGACGTGGTACCCAACAACACCCACTTCGACACGACCAGGGCCAACGTCGAGTATCAGGGGGCGGAGGCCCGCGACTTGGTCATCCCGGGGGGGACCGACCCGGCGACCGTGCTCCCCTTCAAGGGCAACATGGACGTAGCCGCGTTGCGGGCGACCATCGAAGACGTCGGCCGCGAGCGGATTCCGATGGTGATGGTCACCGTCACCAACAACTCAGGTGGCGGCCAACCGGTTTCGATGCAGAACCTGCGCGAGGTGCGCGCCGTCTGCGACGAGTACGGGATCCCCCTCTTCCTCGACGCCTGCCGCTTCGCCGAGAACGCCTGGTTCATCAGACTGCGCGAACCGGGATACGCGGACAAGACACCCGAGGAGATCGCCCGCGAGATGTTCTCCATTGCCGACGGCTGCACGATGTCGGCGAAGAAGGACGGCCTGGCCAACATCGGTGGTTTTGTGGCGCTCAATGATCCCGAGGTGGCCGCAGGCTGTCGCAATCTGCTCATCCTGACCGAGGGGTTCCCTACCTACGGCGGATTAGCCGGCTACGACCTCGAAGCGATCGCTCAAGGTCTCGAGGAAGTACTCGACGAGGACTACCTCAGATACCGGATCCGATCGACTGAGTACCTCGCCGAGAAGGTGCTCGGGGCGGGCGTCCCCATCGTGCGACCTCCCGGCGGCCACGCCGTCTACCTCGACGCCAAGGCATTCCTTCCCCACATTCCGCCGCACGAGTATCCGGCGCAGTCGCTCGCCGTTGAGTTGTACCGGGAGGGCGGAGTACGCGGCGTCGAGATCGGAACCGTCATGTTTGGGCGGACCCGGGCCGGCGAACCCGACGAGGCGGCGGCCATGGAACTGGTGCGCCTCGCCATCCCGCGGCGAACCTACACCCAGAGTCACATCGACTTCGTCGGCGAAGTCGTCATCGCCGTGGCCGCGAGAGCCGAATCGCTGCGCGGTTACCGGATCGTCGAACAGGCCCCATGGCTGCGGCACTTCACCGCGCGGTTTGAACCAATGACATGATCGCGACCCTCGACAAGGCGGTGACTCCATGAAGTATGCGGTCGACATCCCCAATTTCGGCCCGTGGTCGGATCCCGGCGAAGTTGCCGAGTTTGCCCGCAGAATCGAAGACGTCGGCTGGGACGGCCTCTCGATCTGGGACCACATCATCGTGTGGGACGGAGCCGAGGTTGCCGATCCGTGGATCTCGCTCGCTGCCGCCGCGACCGTGACCGAGCGAATCACGCTGATGCCGATGGTCACGCCGATCCCCCGCCGCCACCCCTGGAAGCTGGCGCGCGAGACCGTGAGCATTGACCTCCTGTCCCAGGGTCGTTTCATCCTCGGCGTCGGACTCGGGTGGCCGACAGACCCAGAGTTCACCCGGTTCCACGGCGAGGTTGATCTGCGCACCAGGGCGGACATGCTCGACGAAGGCCTCACCGTCCTTACCGGCTTGTGGAGCGGCGAGTTGTTCTCGTTTGAGGGCGACCACTACCAGGTCGAGCCGGTCACGTTCCTGCCGACTCCGGTCCAGAAACCACGCATCCCAATCTGGGTAGCCGGGATGTGGCCGAAACGACGGCCCTTCCGGCGGGCCGCCTGTTGGGACGGCGTCGTCCCGATCATCTCAGACGGCTACGAGTTCGAGCCGATGACGGCCGGTGTGCTGGCCGAGATCGTGGCCTACGTCAAGGCGCACCGCGAGTCCGATCACCACTTCGATGTCGCTCCCGGCGGGGCGGCCCTCGATGAGGACGACCGCCACGGCGACTACCTCGCTGCACTCGAAGACGCCGGCGCTACCTGGTGGCGTGAGGGATGGATCCCGGGGACGGCGGGAAGTCCCGAAGAATGGCTGGCGCGAGTGATGGAGGGCCCGCCCCGCCCCTGACCGGACCAAGGCCGCCACAGTAAGGGCCTCCCGACCCTGGTGGGCGAGCGACGCCTGTGGTGTCGTGGAGTCGCCATGAGACACATCGAGGGCATCGACCTCTTCATCAGGGCGCAGATGGCCGCCGAGGAGGCTCAGCGCACAACTGAGCCACGACCCCAGCCGTTCATCACCATCTCCCGCCAAGCCGGGGCCGGCGGCCACTCCCTGGCCGATGCCCTCCTCGAAGCGTTCGCCCATCACGACGACCGCGACCTCTTCGGCGGCTGGAAGGTGTTCGACCAACGATTGTGCGAGATCGTCGCCGAGGACCCGCGCTATGCATCGTCGATCGATGCAATGCAGGAGGAGGAGTACCGCTCGCGGACCGACGAGTTCTTCCGCCAGATGATGGGCACGCAGCTCCACCAGGATGTTGTGATGAATCGGGTCTTTCGAGTCGTACGGGCGTTGGCCACTCTCGGCAAGGCCGTCATTGTCGGCCGGGGCGGGTCCCAGGTGACCAAAGGGATGCCCTACGGGGTTGCCCTCCGCCTTGTCGCCCCCGAGGACCATCGGGTCCACCGGTTGATGGAGATCCACGATCTCAACGAACGAGCGGCTCGCGTTCTCATGAAGAAGCGAGACACCCACCGGGCCCGGCTCCTCAAGATCAACTTCCAGATCGACGTCGGCGACCCGACCAACTACGACGCGACGTTCAACACGGCAACGGTCTCATACCAGGACATCGCGGCCGCCGTCGTTGTCTTGGTGGAGCAACGGCTTGCAGACGATCCGCGCGTCGGCTGAAGCTCCGCCCACGGCGGATTCCCGGGAGGCATGCCCTCGACGGAGATGACAGCTTGCCACCGGTGTCTCCGGACTACGCTGCACCGTTTGAGTCCACCGGCGGAATCATTGACCGGGTGGTGATCGACGTCAGCGGCAGTCACTACGTCGACCACGAAAGGGAAGCTCAGGCCCCGCTAGGGCGCGACTGAGCCTCCCCTTCTCAAGGGTCTGCCGGTACACATTGCAGGGCGTTCGCCCCTGTCTCGGAGGTCGTCGAATGCGCACCCTGCAATATGGACCGGCACCAGACAGGTCCCGGTAGTTGGGTAGTGATGACAGAACGCGTGCTCCTTGGGCCTTTCCTGACCAGATCCGCCGCCGCAAACCAGGCGGATCTGCGCGGCCGGTCGTTGCTGGCGCGGCACGACTTGTTGCGCGTTACCAGCATCTGGCTCCCCGAGGCGTATTTCGAGTTCCAATTCGGCGCCGCCGGGATTCGTCCCGAAGTGGCAGAAGTTGTTGGAGCGCTCAAGACCGACCACGACGACATCGCCATCGCCGATTGGCTGGCAAGGCCGCACCCAATGCTTGCCACGATGTCGCCGCTGGGCTGGCTGGACGCCGGAAGATCGGTGCGCAAAGTCCTCGAGGTCGCCCAGAGCGACGGACCCTGCGACTGACCGTTCCGGCGTGGCTCGAGCGCGTTTTCTGGTACCTCAGCCACGCCGGAACGTCATGCGAGGCGCACTCCGGTGGGGAGGGCCAGCCGATGGCGCTCGAGCAGATCGGTGTCGGCGAGCAACTCCCGGGTTGGCCCGTCGGCGACGATGGCCCCCCGGTCGAGGATCACCGCACGTTCACACAGTTCCAACGCGTACAGCAGGTCGTGGGTGACGATCATCTGAGTCACATCGAGGCCCTGCAGGGTCGCCGACAGCTCCCGTCGGCTTGCCGGATCGAGGTTCGAGGTCGGCTCGTCGAGGATGATGATCTCGGGGTCCATGGCGAGCACTCCGGCGATGGCCACCCGGCGTTTCTGCCCGAATGAAAGGTGCGACGGCGGCCGATCGGCAAGATCGTCCACCTCGACCGCGGCCAAGGCAAGAGCGACCCGCCGGCTCAGCTCGTCACCCGTGAGTCCGAGGTTGCGGGGGCCGAACGCGACGTCCTCGCGGACGGTCGTCATGAACAATTGATCGTCGGGATCCTGGAAGACGATGCCGACCCGTCGCCGAATCTCCATCACCGAGTCTCCATCGAGCCGCAACCCTGAAACATCAATCGTGCCCTGCTGAGGCATGTGGATGCCGTTGAGGTGGAGCACCAACGTCGTCTTGCCGGCTCCGTTCGGTCCCAGCAAAGCGATGCGCTCGCCGCGATGAACGTGGAGGTAGATCCCCTCGAGCGCCGCAGTACCGTCCGGGTACACGAAGTCGAGGCCGTCCACCGCGATCACCGGCGCCGTCATTGCTGTGCCCATGCGGCGTACGCCACCAGCCAGGCGGCCGCGACCAGTCCCAGCCCGACGACCCACTGCCGAGCCGGAGCCGGAACTCGCATCGACGCCGGCATGGTCCCCGAGTAGCCCCGCGACGCCATCGCCAGGTAGACCCGTTCGCCGCGTTCGTAGGTGCGCACGAACATTGCGCCAAACGTCTTGGCGTACGGACGCCACCCCATCACCGAGCGGACCTCGTGGCCCCGCGACGCCATCGCCACCTGCATTCGGGAGAACTCGCCGAGGATGACATCGACGTAGCGAACCATGAACGAGATGATGGCGGTGACGACCGCGGGAACGTGGAGGGCGTCGAGCCCCTTGAGCAAGTCCGGTACCTGGGTGGTGGCCCCGAGAACGATGGCGGTGAGCAGGCCCAGGGTGGCCTTGGCCAAGAGGTTCCACATGTCCCAGAGCCCTTGTTCGGACAGCGACACGCCTAGAACGTCGATCCGATCCCCCGATCCAAACAACGGGAGCATGACGGCAACAACCAAGAACGGGATCTCGACCACCATCCGGCGCAGGACAAAGCGCATCGGGAGTCGCGTGATGGCCATGAGGAGTATCAGCGCCACGAGGTACAGGCCAAACGCCCAGAAAGCCTCGCGTGGGGTGACGACCACGGCGAGCACGAACCCAAATGCCGCGAGAACCTTGATCTGCGGCGCCATCCGATGCACAACGGAGTGACCGTGACGGTAGAGCGCGTGGACGTGACCGCCCGCCACCTCAACTCCCGGCCGATTTGGGTGGCGTGCCACCCGCTCGGACGAGCCAGAAGACTCCAAACCCGAGGCCCAAGGTGACGAGTACCCCGACGAGGCCGGCGAGCGCGACGTTGGTCGAATCGGCTCCGTCGAGATTCCCGCCGTAGTCGGCCAGCGGCGTCTCGGCCAGGACATGCTCATCCGCCGACTCGGCGAAGCCTTCCTGGTCGGCGACGTACTCGAGCCCATCGGGTTGATCCGACGCAATCTGCGAGAGCCCAACGGCAGTCACCAGAACCAGCGCCAAGGCCCCGACGAACAGTGCCACGTTGCGCCGCCGTCCCCCGGAACTCATCGGACCGACTCCTCGGCCCGGCGCCCGGAGAAGCTCGGCGAGCCGTACACGAGATCGGGTCGAGCGGACATCACCGCACCAAGCACCAAAGCCGTGATGAGGCCCTCGCCGATCCCGATCAGGGTGTGGGTTGTGAGCAGTGCCCAGAGGATGGCGCCCATCGACAGGCTCTCGGCGGTACCGCCGAGAGCGAACTCGACGGCGAAGGCGACTGCCGCCATCGGCACCGAGACGAAGGCGGCAAATCCGGCGACCATCGGGACACGGCCGCGACGATTTCCGGTCGCCCGCATCAGGGCGCGGAACACGTAGTAGCCACCAACCGCTCCAACCAGGCCCATGTTCACGATGTTGAGCCCAAGGGCAGAGAGGCCGCCGTCGGCGAAGACGAGCGCCTGGACGATCAGGACGATGCTCATCACGATGTAGCCGGCGGCCGGGCCAACCAGCACGGCGGCGAGCACTCCTCCGATGAGATGGCCGCTCATGCCGGGAAGAACGGGAAAGTTGATCATCTGGGCCGCAAACACAAATGCGGCGACCAGTGCCGCCAACGGGACAAGCCGCTCCGTGAGGTAGGCCCGAGCCCGACGCACGGCAACGCCAAAGCCACCGGCCGCCACCACGCCGGCGGCGGCGGAGACACCGGGGTTGATGAACCCGTCCGGAATGTGCACATCATCTCCTATTGCAAGTCAATCGCAATAGTGAACCTTAGCAATCGTCAATGGGTACCGCGCGCCGGCCCGCAGAAGCCCGCCGATCACAGTGGCGCCCGAGGCGCTAGCTTGGTTTGGGCCCGATCGGGAGGTGGCGTGGCTCGCGTTCTTGTCTTCGACGTCAACGAAACCCTGCTCGACCTCAGAGCCCTCGACCCCCATTTCGAGCGCATCTTCGGCGATGCTGCGGTGCGCCGGCAGTGGTTCGGCCTCGTGCTGCGCAATGCCCTGACCCTCACCATCATCGGTGACTACCACGACTTCGTTGCCGTGGGCGCCGCCTCGCTCGGTATGGTCGCCGACCAACGCGACGTCACCGTCTCCGCGGCCGATGGAGCCGCAGTCGCAGGCGCCATGGCCGCTCTGCCGCCACATCCCGATGTTGTCCCCAGCCTGCAGCGTCTCAACGACGCCGGGCTGCGCATCGTGGCGCTGACCAACTCGCCCCAGGACGCTGCGGAGACCCAGCTGGCCAATGCGGGCATCGCAGGCTGCTTCGACGAGATCATGTCCGTGGGGCCGACCGGCCGGTTCAAGCCCGCCGCCGCCGTGTACCGAATGGCCGCCGACCGCCTCGGCGTGACCACCGCCGCGATGCGCATGGTCGCCGCTCACGACTGGGACATCGCCGGAGCGATGTGGGCGGGCTGCGCCGGCGCCTACGTCACGAGGCCGGGCATGGTCGTCAATCCGCTGTTCCCCGAGCCCGACATCATCGGATCAGACCTCACGGCAGTGACGGATCAGATCCTGGAACACGAAACTTGAGGCGACAGGTGGTGCCGCGCGGATCGAAACGTGCCGCTCAGTCGACGGCATCAGCTCCCAGCTCGGCCAGCAGCCCGCGAATGCGAACCTCGATCTCATCGCGGATCGGACGTACCGCCTCGATGCCGGCACCGTGGGGATCGTCGAGCTCCCAATCGAGGTACCGCTTGCCCGGAAAGACCGGGCAGGTATCACCGCAGCCCATCGACACGATGACGTCGGCGACCCGGACCATGTCGTCGGTCCACTGCTGGGGTTGAGCCGCGGCGATGTCGATCCCAACCTCAGCCATGGCGGCGACGGCAACCGGATTCACCGCATCCCCCGGACTCGATCCAGCGGAGTAGACACCGACCTTCCCTCCGGACAGCGACCGCAGCCAGCCGGCCGCCATCTGCGAACGGCCGGCATTGTGGGTGCAGAGGAAGAGAACCGAGGGTTGGTCGGACATCAACGCATAGTACCCACTGCCGAAACCCGGTCTCGCCACGTGACAACCGTCCAGAATGCTCTGTTGGCCGGTAGTCATCACCCGTATCGTGAAGAGGACAGACAAGGAGCAACATGGGCCTGATCGTCTTCGGCGTGGCACTCCTTCTGATCGGAACGGCGCTCGCATCGAACTCGCTCGCCTTGGTCGATCGACTCGCCGCACACTGGCCCGCCCGGTTCTCCCGATCCACGGGAGGTCTGATGGCCTCGACCAGTTTCCTGATCCGATTCATCGCACTCCTGATCGCACTTGCGGGGGCCGCCACCATCATCTCAGCCATCTTCTATCGCTGACCAGGAGATACGTCGCGTTTGACATCTCGATTTGAGATGCCACTATCCCGGCCACCGATGCAGACGATGGCTGGACCGCTCTACATCGCCTCCCTCCTCCTTGTTGTGGCGGGGGCACCAAAGCTCGCCCGTCCCGACGAGACGGCGCGAGCCCTTCGCTCTGTTTCCTTACCCGGATCTCCCCTGCTGGTGCGGCTCATGGCGCTCGGCGAGATCACAATCGGCACGTACGCCCTGCTCTTCGGTGGCAGCGTCAGCGCATTGCTCGTTGCCATCGTGTACCTCGGATTCGCCGGCTTTGTGGGGTATGCCCTCGCCAAGGGTGGCGTCGTCGCTTCCTGTGGATGCTTCGGGCGTGACGACACGCCGCCGACGTGGGCGCACCTCATCCTCAACCTCGCCGCCGCAGCAGTTGCGCTCGGTGCCGTCGCCGCGCCTGCGACCGGCATCCTCGATGCCGTCGCCGGCGATCCCCCAGCCGGCCTGGTTCTGGTCGCCTTCGTTGCGATGGGCACCTGGTTTGCCTATCTGATCCTCAACGTCGTACCCACCGTCATCCCAGTGAGGGCCGAAACATGAGCCGCCGCCTTGCCGAACGTACCGCCCGAGCCCTCGGCGGAGAACACAGCCGCCGCTCCTTCCTGGCCAGAGTCGCCGTCGTCGGCTCGGCTCTGCTGACGGCTCCGCTCGACTTCATCTTGCGTCCGATGACGGCATATGCCGCCGTCTGCGGTCCGTACTCCGAGTGCTCGAATGGCTACACGATCTTCTGCTGCACCACAAACCGCGGCATCAACCGCTGCCCACCGGGGATGTTCGTCGGCGGCTGGTGGCGAGCCGACAGTTCGACCTACTGCTGCGATGGGAACGGCAACCCCAGGGCCCGCTACTACATCGACTGTCACCCCCAGTGCATCTGCACCAACGGGTGCGAGAACGGTCGCTTCTGTAACCCATCGTGCATCTCCTGCCAATGCCGCTGCAACGAGACGACCTGCGACCGTCGGCGGGTGTGCTGCAACTACTTCCGGTACGGCCAATGCCACACGGAGATCGGGTGCAGCGGCCCCGTCGCCTGCCGGGTGGTGACCTGTGTTCCGCCGTACCAGTTGTTCGACGACTGTGGCACCTCGCTGCGGATCGACAACCAGACCGGCCAGCAGACCGCGCCCTGCTTGGCGGGAGACTGCACATGACCGCCCTCATCATCGCCGAGGCCGCCGTGATCCTCCTGCTCGGCCTTCTCGTCGCCAGCCTGCTGCGCAGCCACGCCGAGATCCTCCGCCAACTCGACAGTCTCGGGGCGGGCCTCGAACACGATCACGACCAGAGCACGCCGGACCTCAACTTCGCCCCGTCGGTGGCAACGCCGCGGGGCGAAGTGATCCAGGCCCACGACATCTCGGGTACCGGGCCGGAGGGTGACGGCATCGGGATCCGCGTGCTCGGAGCCAAGCAGAAGACGCTCCTGGCCTTCCTCTCCAGCGGATGTCTCGGCTGCGCCGAGTTTTGGGAGACGTTCGACAAGGGTCCCAATGGGCTCGGCACCACCCGCCTCATCGTGCTCACCAAGGGTGAGAACGAGGAGAGTCCGTCACGTATCGCCAAGCTGGCGTCGGGTGACTACCCCGTGGTCATGTCCGATCAAGCCTGGAACGACTACCAGGTGCCCGGCTCCCCATACTTCGTACTCGTCGATGGAACGAACGGATCGATCGCCGGCGAAGGCTCAGCCAGCACCTGGGATCAGCTGTTGCGTCTCATGGGCGAGGCACTCGACGACACCAAGACCCGCAAGCGCCGCAAGGCCCGGGCCGACGCCGATCGTGAGGATGTCGTCGACCGAGAGTTGCTGGCTGCCGGCATCTACCCCGGTCACCCCAGCCTCTATCCGGACCAGGACCAGGAAGACGAAGAGCAATGACCAGCGTCGGAATCATTGTCGCCGGAGTCGTGATCGCCGTCGCAGCCGCGATCCGCTCCAGTTGGTCGCCGTGAGGAGAGTCGATGCTGGCCAGCATCACCCCGCTCGGTGAGCAGGGACGTGAAAGAAACTGGGCGACGACGACGGCGTTCTATTTCGCCGGCTCCATCGCCGGTGGCGCAACCGTCGGGATCACCCTTGGGTGGCTCGGCAGTCTGATCCCCGCGTCCGTCCGGCCCGGCACCGCAACTGTTGCGATCGTGATTGGCGTTCTCGCCCTCATCGTTGCCGCCGCCGAGATGGGCTGGATCCGTATTCCTCTGCCAACCGTCCACCGCCAGGTCAACGAAAACTGGCTCGACACCTATCGGGGCTGGGTCGTCGGCTTCGGCTTCGGTTACCAACTCGGCCTCGGCTGGGCCACCATCGTTCCGACCGCGGCCATCTACCTCATGTTCCTCATCGAATTCCTCACCTTCTCATGGCAGGGCGGACTCATCATCGGGATCGCCTTTGGGCTGGCTCGAGCGCTGCCCCTGCTCTCGACTCGGCGGGTCACGACCGCCTCGGGGCTGCAGCGCCTCCACCGCAGGGTCGAGGCGTTCGCCCAACCCATGAACAACGTGCTGGCGGCATCCTGTGCTGTTGCCGGCACCGCCGCATTGCTCGCCGCGGTGGCCGCATGAGGGTCGAAGCCCATGGCCTGCGCGCCGACACTCCGGTCGGCTGGGAGGTGAGGATCACCAGGCACCTGCCCCGTGAGCCTGAGGACGTGTCCAAGCCGGTACTGCACGCCGCCACGTTCCCCCTCCCCGAGGCGCGGGGCGACTTCGGCAGCCGCGCCGTCGAGGTGATGGGACCAAACGACGTCTTCATTTCCCTGCTCGAGTACGGCGATGAAGCGGTCAACTCGGCGCTGTTCTCCCCCGGCACTCTGCCCAGTCGCATCGACCCCGACCGCTTCGGCACCAATCGGCTCCAGCGCTGGATCCCCAACCAAGCCGGGTATCAGGACTTCTTCACGGAGAACGGCCGGGCGTTCTGCCTGTACATCGTCATCGGCAGCTACGCCAACCGGGAGGAAGCAGCGCGGCGCGCCGGCCAGTTGCTGGCCGCGATCAAGATCACATCCGCCTACCCGCCGGGGATCCAATGAGCAGGCTGACACCGTTGATCGCAGTGGTGGTTCTCGCCGTCGTTGCCACCGCGGTGCCTGCCGCCGCCGACAGCGCCGACGACGACTTCGCCTTCCTGGCCGTCGAGGAAGGCAGCCAAGGAGGCTCCGGCTTCTACTACGAACTGAAGATCACCAATGGTGCCGGCTTCGACGACCGAACCCCCCTCAGCAGGCCGATCATCAGCCGCCCGGCGTACTCCCCCGACGGCACCAGAATCGCCTACTCAGGCCCCATCACCGACGGGACCGACGGTCGCTGGGCCATCTTCGTCGTCAATGTCGACGGCAGCGGACTCCAACAGCTGACCAACCCTGAACTCGGCGACTTCGACCCTGCCTGGTCTGCCAACGGCAACTGGATTGCCTTCTCCCGCAATACCGAGGGCAACATGGACGCCAACAGTTGCTGCGTCATCATGCGGATGAGGGCAGACGGAACGCAACAGAAGACCATCCCCGGGACGCGCAGCGGCATCAACCCGACGTGGGACCCCTCCGGGTCGCGCCTGGCCTACGAACGCCACGACGGCATCTACGTCACCAACCTCGACGGCACCGGCTCGTATCAGCTGGCAGCCGGCAACGTGGCACAACCGGCGTGGTCACCCGACGGCCGCAAGATCGCCTACGTCGTCATCGGCGGCGGGTGGCAGGTGGTCGAGGAGGACGCCGACGGCGGGACGGTCACCGTCCGCGACTCGTCCAACCACCAGCTGGAATCGCCGGTGTGGGACACCGACAGCACCACGCTCTTCTATGTGAGGTACGCCGGTGAAGGCTACGAGGGGCGATCCGGCACCACCGTCCAACGTGATGGCGCCGGCGCACCACAGACGCTGTTCTCGGACGGCCAGGAGATCGTGATGCTCGCCCACGCCCCCCGCCCAGAGCTGGCCTGCGACATCAACGGCGATGGGATCTCGGATGTCGCCATCGGCGCACCCGACGACAACGAGGCGGGCCAGCCCGACGCCGGAGTCGTCAACGTGATCTACGGGTCGGCCGACGGTCTTGGCTCCCAGGGAAACCAGCTGTGGCATCAAGGATCGACCGGAGTTGCCGGTGGCCCCGGCGCAGGTGACCGGTTTGGAGCGGCGGTGGCCTGCGGTGACTTCGATGGCGACGGCTTCAGCGACGTCGCCATCGGCGCGCCGGGCAACAACAGCGAACGCGGTGAGGTCAACGTGCTGTACGGGACCGCCAACGGCCTGAGCGCGGCAGGTGACCAACAGTGGACCCAGGACAGCCCGGATGTCCAAGGCGCCATGCAACCGGGTGACCAATTTGGAGCGGCATTGGTTTCGGGCGACTTCGACGGCGACAGCTTCGATGACCTCGCCATCGGGGTCCCTGGTGAAGACCTCAATGCAGCCGACGCCGGTGCGGTGAACGTCCTGTACGGATCGGGAAGCGGACTGGGTGCCGCTCGCAACCAACTGTGGACCCAGGATCGCAGCGACATCACCGGGGTGGGCAATGCCGGAGATGCCTTTGGTTCGGCGCTGACCTCGGGAGACTTCGACGACAACAACCGCGACGACCTCGCCGTCGGGGTGCCGTTCGAGGACATCAAGTCCGTCGCCAACATGGGCGCCGTCAACGTGATCTACGGGACCGGTGGCGGGCTGCGCGCCACCGGCAATCAACTGTGGCACCAGAACAAGGCCAACATCCTGGGCTCCGGCCAGGCAAACGATCACTTCGGTTCCGCCCTTGCCGCCGGCGACTTCGATGCTGACGATCGCGATGACCTCGCCGTCGGAGTGCCACTCGAGGACATCGCCGGGGTCACCAACACCGGCGCCGTCAACGTCCTCTACGGCGCAGGATCGGGGTTGGCGGCCGCGGGGAACCAGATGTGGAAGCAGAAGACCGCCAACATCGTTGGGGCCGCCAAGGCAAACGACAACTTCGGCGCAGCACTGGCAACGGGGGACTTCAACGGGGACCACAACGCCGACCTCGCCGTCGGGGTACCCCGGGACCGAGGAACCAACGGCGCCGTCAATGTCATCCTGGGCGCAACCTCCGGCCTCACCGTTGAGGGCAACCGGCTGTGGCATCAAGACTCGTCCGGCATCTCTGGTACCGGTGAAAGCGGAGACAACTTCGGGTTCGCGGTGACCATCGGGGACTACAACGGTGGCGGGTTCATGGACCTCGTCGTCGGGGTGCCGTTCGAGAGCATCTCAGGTGCAGCCGACACCGGAGTCGTCCAGGTCATCTTCGGATCGGGGTCCGGGCTCACGCCCGCCCGCGATCAGACGTGGCATCAGAACTCGTCCGGCATTCCCGGTACCGCCGGCGGTGGCGACCACTTCGGCGCCGCCCTGCGCTGATCTCCGGGGCGCACCTGGCATAATCGGTCGGCACCAGCCACGAGCCGTGGAGCCGCAGTGAGCATCGCCGTACAGAGCATCGACCCCGGCGTGGTCGATGAACTCATCGACACCACGAACGTCACAGGTTGGGACTACCTGTGGGCCCTCGCCACGGTGCTCACCGCGTTTGTATTGGCCTGGATCGCCAAGAAGGCTCTCCGGCGCGGCCTCACCGCCTTCGACGGGATCCCGCCGCGGATCGCCAGCATGATCACAACGGCAACCACCTGGTCGATCCGGCTGCTCGGTGTCGTGTTCGCGCTTCCCTTCCTCGGCGTCGACATCGGACCGCTGGTGATCTTCATCATCGTGATCCTCGCCCTGATCGTCATTGCCGGTCGGGTGATCCTCGAGAATTTTGGCGCCGGCTTGATCCTCCAGACTCGCGCCCCGTTCGTCGTGGGCGACGAGATCACCACGCACGAATACTCCGGAAGGGTGGAGGACGTCAACGGGAGGTCGGTGGTAGTCACAACCGAGAGCGGCGAACGGGTTGCGATCCCGAACTCGGCCGTACTGGCCAATCCGATCGTCACCCTCACGGCCCACGCCCACCGTCGGTCCGAGCTCGTAGTCGGCGTCGAATACGGCACCGACCTCGACCAAACCAAGCAGGTGCTCGAGGCCGCCGTGACCGCAGCAGCCGGGGTCGAACCGGACCCGGCCCCCGAGGCCTACGTCATGGCATACGGCGACTCGTCCATCGATTTCTTGGTCCGCTTCTGGCATGCCTCCGACATCTTGTCCGGCTACGTCGTCACCGACGCGACCGCTCGCGCCATCAGCCGCTCACTCAAGGAACACGGCATCGTCATCGCGTTCCCGCAACGCACCCTGTGGTGGGGCGACCACGACCGAGACGGGAACGACCCCGAACCCGCCTGACGGGGGTTTTGGCGGACAATGGCGCAGGATGTTGCGCCCATGTCCGCCAAAACCCTATCCTGTGGCAAGGCCGTGAGCGCAGACCATCGCGTCGCGGCCAGACTTTTGTCAGGACCGGAACGGTCGGAGCGATCCAAGGAGCCATCCCATGGTGCGGCAACTGCCGAACACCGCGGCGAGCCCGGCTCACCTCGCGGCGAACTAGCTCTGCTTCGGTAGAGCCTCACCGAGCCATCGCCGGCGGGCCACCACCCGCCACCGTTTCTGTATGCCTCGGGAGCATTCTCCTGCTCCCTAGACGAAAGATCACCCATGATCCCGGTCCGCGCCTATCTCAGACTCCTGATCGACTATCTCCGCCCGCAACGGGTGAAGGTGGCGCTGCTCGCCGTCCTGTTGCTCGTCGTCATCATCCTCCAGCTGTTCAACCCTCAGCTCATCGCCCGTTTCCTGGACGGCGCCGTAGCAGGTGCATCGATCAGCGAGCTGCTCCCCTACGCCGTGTGGTTCATGATCATCGCGGTCATCCACCAGGGGCTCTCGGTACTGGCCACCTTCCTGGCTGAGGACGTCGGCTGGACGGCAACCAATCAGATGCGGCGGGATCTCGCCGAACATGTCATGGACCTCGACATGACCTTCCACAAACAGCACACCCCCGGTGAACTCATCGAACGGATCGACGGCGACGTCACCGCGTTGTCCAACTTCTTCTCGGCGTTTGCGATCAAGGTCCTCGCCAACTTCGTGCTGCTCATCGGGATCCTGGTCCTGCTGTGGAGCGAGAACGTGTGGGTGGGGCTCGGCCTGACCGTGTTTTCCGTCGTCGCGATGACGTCAATGCTGCTCACCCAGGCCAAAGCCGTCCCGTGGTGGACGGCGGCGCGGGCCCAACGAGCCTCCTTCTTCGGGTTCCTCGGTGAGCAACTCGGCGGCACGGAAGACACCAAGGCAAACGGCGGCGTCGGCTACATGCTGTATCGGTTCACCAACACGATCCGGGCGTGGCGGCCCACCGAGGTCCGCGGCCGTTTTGGTTTCTCGATGTTGTGGGGCGCCAGTATCGCCTCATACGTCGTCGGGACCGCGCTCGTGTTCTGGCTCGGCTCGGTGCTGTTCGGCAACGGCGCCCTCACCATCGGCTCGGTCTACCTCATCTTCCACTATACGGAGATGATGCGGCATCCGATGGAGCAGATCCGGGCACAGATGGAGGACTTCCAGAAGGCCGGCGCCGGGATTGCTCGGGTTGAAGAGCTGTTCGACCGCGCCTCCGAGCTCCCTACAGCGGGCTCCATTCCCATCCCGCCGGGTCCGCTGTCCATCGATTTCGAGCACGTGACCTTTGCCTACGACGACGACGGCGACGGCCACTCCGACCGGGTGCTGCACGACATCAGCTGCAGGATCGGCGCCGGCCGTGTCGTTGGTGTTCTCGGCCGCAGCGGCTCAGGCAAGACCACCTTGGCTCGCCTGCTGACCCGCCTCTACGACCCCCAGGACGGGGTCGTCCGCCTCGGCGGAATCGCCGCTCCCGACGCCGACGTCGAAGACCTGCGACACCAGGTCGGGATGGTCACGCAGGATGTCCAGCTCTTCCGCGCCTCGGTGCGGGACAACCTCACGTTCTTCGACAAGACGGTAAGTGATGACCATCTGCGGGCGGTGATAGACGAACTCGAGCTGACCCCGTGGCTGGAGTCGCTCGCGGCGGGGCTGGACACCGATCTTGGTGCCGGTGGTGGAGGCCTCTCCGCCGGAGAGGCCCAGTTGCTCGCCTTCACTCGGATCTTTCTGAAGGACCCCGGTCTGGTCATTCTCGATGAGGCTTCGTCGCGCCTCGATCCGGCAACCGAGGCCATGATCGAGCGCGCCGTCGGCAAGCTGCTGACCAATCGAACCGGGTTCATCATCGCCCACCGGCTCGCCACCGTCACCCGAGCGGACGACATCCTCATCATCGAAGACGGCCACATCATCGAGTTTGGGCCCAGGGCCGAGTTGGTCAACGACCCCGAGTCGCGCTTCTCGCAACTTTTGACCACCGGCTTGGAGGAGGTGCTCGCATGACCCCCACACCGGCCACCGACAAGCGGGCCTCAAACCCAACCGGACGCGCCATGGTGCGCCTGATGCGGGCATTCCCGTGGCGCTACGGGTTCAATCTGGTGCTCTGGACCATCATCTGGGCGATGCCGATCATCCCCGGGCTGATCGTGGCGGCCTTCTTCACGGGGCTCGAGGAGGAACCGGCAGGATTCAACGTAACGACATTGATCGCGGCCCTCATCGCCTACGGGGTCGCCCGCATCGTCGTGATGTTCATCGGCATGTGGAGCGACGCCAACTTCGTATTCCGCATCGGCAGCTTGATGCGGCGCAACATGCTCGAACGTATCTATCAGCTGCCCGGCGCCCAGGCCGTCGACCACTCCTCGGGCGAAACCATCACTCGCTTTCGCGAGGATGTCGAGCACACCGAAGAAGCCGTCAGCTGGACGGTCGACATGGTGGGTTCCGCCGTGTTCGCCACGATTGCGCTCACAATCCTGTTGACCATCGACGTGCGAATGACCCTGCTGGTATTCACCCCGCTTGTGATCGTGATTGTGATCGCCGAACGTGCCGGTACCCGCATCCGGCGCTACCGGGTCGCGGCCCGAGAAGCGACCGGCCGTATCACGAGTGTCATCGGCGAGATGTTCGGGTCCGTGCAGTCGATCAAGGTCGCCGGCGCAGAACGAAGTGTCATCCACCACTTCGCCGGACTCAACGACGAACGCCGCCAAGCCATGGTGCGCGACCGTGTACTCACCGCCTCGCTCGAATCGGTGTTCTGGAACACGCTCAACATCGGAACCGGGCTCATCCTGATCCTGTCGGCGGAAGCGATGGGCAACGGCGAGATGACCGTCGGCGAGTTTGCCCTGTTCGTGTACTTCCTCGACTTCGTCACCGACTCCGTGTTCTTCGTCGGCCTGTTCCTGGCGCGCTTCCGGCAGGCAGGTGTCTCGGTTGATCGGATGGTCGAGCTGATGCGCGGCGGAACGTGGCGCGACCTGACTCAGAAGCGAGACCTCGGGCTCAGTGGCGACGTCGCGCCGCCGGCCGCTCCGATCCGAACCGCTGTCGACCGGCTCGAACGGCTCACAATCCACGATCTCACCTTCCACTACCCCGAAAGCGAGGCCGGGATCAGCGAGATCGACCTGACCATCGAACGGGGCAGCTTCACGGTGGTAACCGGACGGATCGGATCCGGCAAGACAACGCTGCTGCGCGCCCTGATGGGATTGGTCCCCCTCCACCGTGGCGAGGTCAGCTGGAATGGAGTTCCCGTCCATCATCCCGACAGGTTCTTCGTTCCACCCCGATCCGCCTACACCCCCCAGGTACCGGCCCTGTTCTCGATGAGCCTGGAGAACAATCTGCTCCTCGGGCTGCCCGAAGACAATGAGACCGTGGCCGCCGCCATCCGTTCGGCGGCGCTGGAGCGTGACTTGGAGAACATGCCCGACGGCCTGGCCACCATGGTCGGCCCTCTCGGCATGCGGCTCTCCGGCGGGCAAGTTCAACGCACCGCGGCCGCCCGGATGTTCGTTCGGCAGCCGGAGTTGCTGATCTTCGACGACCTCTCCAGCGCGCTCGACGTCGAGACGGAACGCACCCTGTGGGAGCGCCTCTTCGCCGACCAGGCCGGTGCCACCGCCTTGGTCGTCTCGCACCGTCGTCCCGCGCTCCAAAGAGCCGACCAGATCGTGGTACTCAAAGACGGGCAGATCGACGCCATCGGCGACGTGGTCACGCTGCTGGAGACCAGCGACGAGTTCCGCCACCTGTGGGCCGGCGACTACGACCGCTGAGCCGGCAGCGGGCAATCTCAAGGTGCCCTAATCTCGTGCCGATCCTTGAGCCTACGATGACGCGCACGTGCGGCGCGGCGAAGGGACAACGCATGGAGGAGCACGTCGGGGACCCCGACAGCACCCACACCGACGGGGAGGCAGGCGACGACGCGCCATCTGACTACCTAGAGTCGCTTCGCGCCCGCTTCGACGAACTTGCTTCGCGCATCGAGGCCGCCACACAAGAGTCGCTCGAACGCACCCATTCGCTGCTCACCGAACAGGAGGCACACGACGAACCTGAGGCTGCGTCTCCTCCTGCGGCGGTCGACACCGACCAACCCACCCCCGAGGCGGCCCCGGTTGTCACTGAAGCGACGGACACCGCCACCCCCGACGTCGCAGCCGGATCGGCAGAGACGAGCG
The DNA here is from genome assembly GCA_963704825.1 of uncultured Acidimicrobiia bacterium. Classification (GTDB taxonomy): domain Bacteria; phylum Actinomycetota; class Acidimicrobiia; order Spongiisociales; family UBA5794; genus CAVPHV01. The sequence continues at coordinate 230,849 of CAVPHV010000017.1, read as the reverse complement.
AAGCCCACGCCCCGCCACTGCCGATGGTCGATCCAGAGCCGCAGCCAAGACCTGAGCTGCCGACAGAACCTACCGAACCCGGGGCAGAAGCATCGCCGGCAGCTGCTCCCGACGAGGCTGCGGCCTCACAGGAAGCCACCGACACCGCGACGGCCCAGCCGGTGCCCGCCACGCGCGCTACGGACGAAGAGCACATCGCCGACGACACCGACCTCGACACATGGGACGAAACCGCGCCACCGACCGAACCCGTGCGGGGACCGCGCACCCGCCCCAGTCCCGGCCAATCAGTAGCCGCAAGCGACGACCTCTCCGATCCTCAGACGCTCGGGGCCCAACTGCGAAGTCGCATGCGACCGGTCGCCGAAAAGCATCCCAAGCGAAAAATCGTGGTTCGGGTAGTGGTTGTTGCTGTCCTTGCTGCGATCGCCTTTGTCGTTGGGCGATGGTGGGCGCTCAACAACCAAAGCACCGCTCCGCTCGAAACGAGGAGCGAACAGGTCGCGCCCACCACCTCATCGGGCGAACTGGGCGAGACCGGGGACACCCCGCAGACTGCGGCCACGGAGACTGCAGCTGCCCAAGCCCTGATCGACGGCGGTCTCACCGCGGTCACGGTGACGGTTGATGATGGGGCCGCGATACTCACCGGGTCCGTTGAGTCTGATGAGGCAAAGTCTGCGGCAGCCGCGGCCGTCGGCTCCGTTTCAGGCGTGAGCGCGGTTGACAACCGCCTCGTCGTCGAACCGCCCCTGCCGCCGGATCCGGCCGAAGTGCCGGCAGCTGCGGAGAAAGCACGGGACGACGCCGGGTTCGGCCATCTCGGAGTCACCGTCATCGACGGTACGGCGACCATCACCGGAGTGGTCCCGCTCGACGGACTCGACGGCGGATACTTCGGGTACACCGCTCCGTTGCGTGAAGCGTTGTTGGCCGTCAACGGGATCGATTCGGTACGGACCCGTCTTCAGGTGCGCGGCGAACAGGGGACGCTGCGCCGTGAACTCGACGCTCTGGTCGAGGCCTCGCCGATCGTCTTCGCCACCGGCAGCGCCGAACTCACGCCCGAAGACGAAGCCACGCTCGATCAGGCGGCCGTACTCATCGCCGACAACCTCGGCTTGACCGTCATCGTCACCGGCAACACCGATCCGGCCGGTGACCCCGAAACCGACGAAGCGCTGGCCCGAGCGCGGGCCGACGCCGTCGTCTTGTTCTTGGTTGGCCGGGACATCCCGACAGCCAGACTGATGGCTGTGGCCGGGTCCGAAAACAGCAGCAGTATCACGTTTGAGGTCGCCCCGTGAGCCCGCGGTTGCGAGGTGTGAGCTTGCTGATCGTGCTCGCCTTCGTCACCGCAGCCTGCAACGGGTCGGGCGGGTCGGACCCGGCGAGCACGACCTCCACCACCACAGCGGCGACGACGACGACCACAACGACGACCAGCGCCCCTGCCATCACAACCACCACGACCAGCCCCACCGTCGAGGACGGCATTCGGGTTGACGGAATCACCGTTACCGCCGACACCATCTACCTCGGTCTTCTCGCCGACCTCAGCGGTCCCCTCTCGGGCAACGATGTCGACGTGGTCGATGCCCAGCTCGTCTTTTGGAGCGATCTGAACGAATCCGGCGGGATTTCCGGGCGCCGGGTCGAGCTCCTCATCGCGGACACCGGCCTTGACCCCGGCCGCTACCAAGCCTCCTACGAAGACCTCAAGGATCGTGTGGTGTTCTTCTCGCATTCCAGCGGGTCGCAAAACACCGCCGCCATTGCCGCTGACCTCGTAGCCGACGATCGGCTCGCCGTTGCCGCCGGTTGGTATTCGGGCTGGGCCGACCCCAATCTTGGCGCCAACGTGATCGCGACCGGCAGCAACTACTGCATCGAGGCGATCAACGGGTTGAGTGCCATCGCGGCCGCTCATGAATTGGAGACCGGGTTGCCGCCGATTCTGGCGATCGCCACCGACGGCAGCGAGTACGGAGAGGACTCCGCGGCGGGTGCCCGGATCCTCGCCGAGGAACTCGGACTCGAGATCCGCCTCGACGGCGGCGGGACCATCGACCCCACCCGCGACATGAGTGCCGTCGGAACCGAGATCGCCGGGATTGGAGTCGACTGGACCTGGCTCGCCACCAACCCGAACTCAACGGCCGAAATCGTGACGGCCGCCCTTGCCGAGGAATACGCCGGCGCCTGGTCGGGCGCCATGCCATCGTTCAGCCCCTGGCTGCTCGCCAGCGACCTCGGCAACTATCTGACGGACAACTGGAGGCTTTCCATGCTCTTCGCCCCCATTGGCGCCGACGTCGGCGGCATGTCCGAGGTCTACGCCGTCTTGGCCGACGCTTTCCCCGACCGTTATCCCAGCGACGGTTTGATCGAGGGCTACATCGAGTTCGCAGCAACCAAGCAGATCCTCGACCGCGCCGCCGAGTTGGGTGACCTGACCCCCGAGGGCCTGCTGGCGGCTCGCGCCGATCTTGACGGCCTGGAGTTCGGCGGCATCAGCCCAGCAACCGTCTTCGCCAACAACATCAACGACGCCGTGACCAGGGAGACGGCGCTCTACCGGCCCAACAAAGAAGCCTTCGATGAACAAGGTGGGCTGAATGCAAACTTCGCCGAAGGGGCGGTCGCCCCCTACGAGCTGATCCAACCATTCGAGGTATCCGACGTCGCCGCCAACTACAGCTTCGCCGAGCCCTGCTACACCATCGCCATCCCGCTGGATGAGGGGTAGGTGCCGGTCCCTATTCGTCGGCCATCGCCCGCTCGACCGCATCGAGCGTTGGTTCGATCACCGTGCCCTCGATACCGACGGACGCCACGCCGCGCATCGCGGCAGGGGCATCCTTCAGACCGGTTCCGGTGCTCAGGATGACGACCCGGTCCTCGGGCGCCAACAGGTCCTCGGCGATGGCGCCGACCAACCCGGCGTAGGCCGCCGCCGCCGCAGGCTCGGCGAACACACCGGTCTGACGAGCCATCGCGGGAATGGCCGCGAGAATCTCGTCGTCGGAGACCTCGACAAAGCCGCCTTCGGTGAACTTCACCGCCCGCATTGCCTTGAGACGATCCGCCGGGAGGCCGGCCACGATGCTGTCTGCCACGCTCGAAGCGGCGATCGGTGCCTTGGTCAACACGTCCTCACCGCGCTCCCAGGCGTCTCCGAGGAAGTTGGAACCGCTGGCCTGCACCCCAATCAGGCGCGGCATCTTGTCGATCCATCCCAGGGCATTCAGATCGTGGAACCCCTTGTAGAGCCCTCCGATGATGCATCCGTCCCCGACGCTGACGATCACGGCGTCGGGTACCTCCCAGTTGAGCTGCTCGGCGATCTCGAACGCTGCGGTCTTCTTCCCTTCGCTCATGTAGGGGTTGTATCCGGTATTGCGGTTGTACCAGCCAAAACGGTCCGAAGCTTCGACACACAATGAGAACGCATCGTCATAGGTGCCATCGACCAGGAACACCCGGGCCCCGTAGGCGAGGAGCTGCGCAATCTTGGCCTCCGGCGCGCTGCGGGGAACGAAGATCACGACCGGCATTCTCTCGGCGGCGGCCAAGCCCGCCAACGCCGCAGCGGCGTTTCCGGTACTGGCCGTGGTGACCACGGCGGCCCCGGACTCCTTCGCCTTGGCGATCGCCATGGCGCTGGCGCGGTCCTTCAGTGAACCGGTTGGATTCCGACTGTCATCCTTGACCCACAGGTCGTGGAGCCCATAGGGGTCGCCGGCCTCCGACACCCGCCACATCGGCGTCCACCCAACGTGCAGGCGCGGCACTGCGGCGTGCGCCTCGATCGGCAGCAGCGGCCGATAGCGCCACATGTTGTGGTCGAAGTCTGCGGCGAGATGCTGGCGGGGGAAACTTGCCCCGATCCGGTCGTAGTCGTAGATGACATCGAGGACGCCGTCAAGGCCGTGGTCGGGACACACGTATTCGACATCGGCGACGTCGTACTGCTTGCCGCAGACCATGCATTCGAGGTAAAGGATGTGATCCATCAGTTGGTCGGTCCCCATTCGTACGTTCGCGATCGTGATTGGCCTTGATTCTGGCGCGCCGGCGTCGTGGTTACGAACGCGCTCACGGTGCGTTGACGATCTCAACCGACTCGGCACCGGCGGGCTCGGCACGATCGCCACGACGAACGGCTTCGGCCACCTCGTCGATGACTCGCTTGCTCTCCTGCCAGCCTTTGATCCGCCACGCCTTCACCCGATAGCCATCGGCTTCCTCCAGTTCGATGATCCACGGTCTCCCGGTGAGCATCCGCAGCGCGATGGTGGCTCCAACGACGAGGGAGAAGACCGCGTAGTGGAGCAAGAACAAGACGGTGGGCACGAGCACGAAGATCACGAACAGAGCTACCGCGATGACCAGGATCACAATGAGCACGTACTTGAGGATCTTCAGCAAGGCTGCCGCGGCGCCACCGATGGCGCCGCCACCGCCGCCGCCACCGCGCTTGCCCCCGCCCGACGACTTGCCCCGGCCGCCCCCGCCCGATGCGCCGGATCGGCCACCGCCACCGCTGCTCCGGCCACCACCGGGTCCAACCCGGCCGAACCCTCTGCCACCGGACCTGCCCGAACCGCCGAACCACCAACCGCCCCGGGGCTTGGGACCCTTGTCGCGGTAGTGAACGATGGGGGGCGTCGGCGGACGAGTCGGCGCCGGGCGCCGCACCACCCGCGGTGCGGGCACATCGCCGGAATGCGGGGGTTCGTACTGTGGAACCCTGCGATCCACCCCAAACCGAAACCCCAAATAACGCGGCCGAGACACCAACCAGCGCCGCCCCACGATCCACCGTGTGCCATCCGGCCCGGTCACTCTGCGTTGCTGCACCAACATCCCCCGTCCCAGCCGGCGGCTCGTGGCCGCTGCCACGACCGTTGTAGCATCTTGAATCGGCTCACGGACGGCTTGAACCATGCGACACATCACTGCAGCGCTGCTGCTGGCTGTTGCGCTCGCATCGTTGCTCGCACCGACGGCCCTCGCCGCGACGCCGGAAGAGGCCGCCACCGGGCTCTCGGACGGGCTCTACGTCGAGCCCGGAGCCGGCGCCCTCGACGTCGACCGGGTCATCGCCTCCATCGACCGAGCCGCAGCCAATGGGCTCGGACTCCGCGTCGTCGTGCTGGCCGACCCGGCCGTCGACGCCGTCGCCTTCGCCGCCCAGGTCAACGACCTCGTCGCCGGTACGGTCCTCGTCTTCACCCCGGTTGCGTACGGAGCATCGAGCGATGCCCTCTCGCAGGGCGAGATGGACTCGGCCTTGGCCGCAGCCGATGACCAGCTCTCCGGCCCATCGATCGCCGACGGTGTCGATGCCTTTGTTGACGCAGCCCTGACCGAAACCTCCTCAACCAATTGGGGGCTCATCCTCGCCGGGATTGCCGCCGTGTTGCTGATCGTCGGACTCGGCGGTCGCCATTTTGAACAACGCGCCGCGGCAAGCCGGAGAGAACGCGCTCTGGGCAGCCATTGGTCCCAACTCAAGACCCGAGCCGATGCCCTGTCGGATCCCATCCTCGACTTGTCGACCAAGGTCCAGCTCGATGGCCGTCCTCAGCTCGCCGCAGAATTCCGCGACGCTTCAAATCGCTACGGAGCCGTGCAGGGTCAACTGACTCGCCCACCCACCGATCAATCGGCAGCGGAGATCGAGGCCGAACTCGGCGATCTCGAAGCTCAAATCGGCGCCCTGGAACATCAGCTCGCGTGATCAGAACCCTGGTCCTCGTATTTCGGCTGCTGGTGGCCATGGTCATCGCCGTTGCGGCCCGGATCGCCCGCCGCGTCTTGTCCGGTCCGGCCGTCCCCGGATGGGGTTGGGACGTCGAACTCAAGGCCGTCGCGCTGCGAGCCTTCATCATGTCGGCGGCCACCCACCCCGATCCGCTCGCCCGCGCCAAGCTGGAAGGCAAGCTGGATCCGCCGCTCCCATCCCGGCTGCGCGGCGCCATGCGACTCGAGCACGACACGGTGGCCGGGGTTCCGGTGGAGCGGCACATCCGGAACGGCTCGGGAACAGAACTCACCGACACGTCGACCATCCTCTACTTCCACGGAGGCGGTTATCTCGCCGGGAGCCCGGCGACGCATCGCCGCTTCGTCGCCAATCTCACCTGGGCCGTGGGCGGGTCTGCCATCGTGCCCGACTATCGGCTCGCCCCGGCCAATCCTTTCCCGGCCGCCGTTGACGATGCGGTGAGGGTGTACCGGGCTCTGGTCGCAGCCGGTACCGATCCGAACCAGATTGTCATCGCAGGTGACTCCGCCGGTGGCGGACTCACCCTCGCCACGCTGCTGCGGCTGCGCGACGAGGGCGATCCGCTCCCAGCCGGCGCCATCGTCTTCTCCCCGTATACCGACCTCGAACATACCGGCAACTCCATCTATCGCAACATGGCCACCGACTACCTGCCGCTTCTGCATCCAATCCGTCCGCTGCACGAGTACCTCGGCGATCACGATCCCAAGGACCCCTACGCCTCTCCGCTGTACGGCGACTACCGCGGGATCCCCCCGGTGCTGGTGTTCGCCGGCGGAAGAGAGATGATCCTCGACGATTCGATCCGCCTCGCCGCCAAGGCCCAATCCGATGGCTGCGCGGTGACGCTCCACATTGCCGACGACATGTACCACGTGTGGCCTGCGCTCCTGCCCAATCACGCCGAAACGCTGAAGTTGCTGGCGATGTGCCGCGAATGGGTCTCAGCCGGGTCGGGAGCGCCGGGTAGGGGCAGCCGCCGACCGGCCCCGTAGCATGGACGGATGAACGACAACACCCTTCTTGCCTCAGCCCGAGAACTCTTGCCCGAAATCGTTGAGCTGCGGCGTGCGCTGCACCGCCATCCCGAGATCGGCAACGACCTCCCCGTGACCCGCGAGACGGTGCTGACGGCCCTCGAGGGGCTGCCCCTCGAACTCCACCTCCACGAAACCACCAGCGGCATCGTTGCCGTGCTCGATGGCGGACTGCCCGGCCCGGCCATCTTGCTGCGCGGCGACATGGATGGCCTGCCGATGCCGGAGGACACCGGACTTCCCTTTGCCAGCGAGGTCCACGGCGCCATGCATGCCTGCGGCCACGATCTGCACACTGCAATGCTGGTGGGCGCCGCCCGACTGCTCAGCGGACTGCGCGACCAACTCCCGGGGCGCGTCGTGTTCATGTTCCAGCCCGGCGAGGAGGGCAACCACGGCGCCCAGATCATGCTCGACGAGGGACTGCTCGATGTGGTCGACCCCGCTCCCTCCGGTGCATTCGCCATCCACGTCACCACCCGCCACGTAACAGGCACAATCCACCACCGGCCCGGACCCTTGATGGCATCGGCAGACGAGGTGTACCTCACGATCACCGGCCGGGGCGGCCACGCCTCGGCGCCTTTCCTCGCCCACGACCCGATTCCGGTGGCGGCCGAGATCGTGCTGGCCGTCGAGACCGCCCTCACCCGCCGTATCAACGTGCTCGATCCTGCCGTCGTTACCTTCGCCAGGATGATGGCCGGCACTACCCACAACGTGATTCCAGAGACGGCCGAGCTCTCCGGAACGATTCGGGCGCTCTCAGAAGAGACGCGCACCCAGGTACATGAGATGATCGAACGGGTCGCCACCAACGTCGCCGCCGCTCACGGCGTCGAGGCCCACGTCCGGATCAAGACCGGCTACCCGGTGACCGTCAACGACGACGCCTTCTCACAACTCGTCACCAGCGTTGCTGCTGATCTCGTCGGTGAAGACGCCGTCACCGAGCTGCCGTTCCCCCTCATGGGCGCCGAAGACTGGAGCTACGTGCTGCAGCAGGTGCCCGGCGCGATGGCCTTCCTCGGCGCCTGCCCGACTGAGCTCGTGCCGGGCGAGGCTCCCAACAACCACTCCAACCGGGTGCGCTTCGACGAAGAGGCGATGGCGACCGGAATCGCTCTTTTCGCAGCCGTAGCCATCGCCCATCTCACGCCGAGCTGAAGATCGAGAGAAGAGAAAGGAGCTGCAATGGCAAGTGTGGTGGCGATCCTGATCGTCGTTCTCATCTGGCGTTTTGTGTTGCTGATCGCGGCCGAGGTCTATCAAGGAGCCGGGATGGGCCAGAAGCCGGCGACTTTCGAAGCGCGTTCTGCGCTCACCGGAACCGGCTACACGACGACCCAATCCGACGCCGTGGTACACGACGCGCCGTCACGCGATGCGGCCTCTATGTTGTTCCTCGTCGGATACATCGGACCACCAGCGATTCTTGGTCTACTCGGCGTGAGTTTTGTGGTTCCTTCCGCCAAGGATCCGGCGTTGCGAGCCACCGTCCTCGTCGGGTTCCTCCTCCTCTTCTTTGTTCTCAATCTCTTTGGAATACTCTCCCGCATCGGACGGCGCCCGGCTCGCTTTGTGGCCCGCCGCCTCTTCCGAGCTCACATCAGTAGTCCGTGGGTCGTATTCGGCGACCAGGCCGTGGCCGGTCTGGTGATAGCGCCATCGAGCCCACTCGTTGGCCGACGGCTCGACCAAGAGCCGTTCGGCGACCCCGATATCACGTTGCTGGGGGTCCAACGGCTGGTCGACGGCGACCTCCAGACCATTCCTGCCGCCGCGGTCGGCGGTTCAGCACAGGCCGAAGACACGCTGGTCTGCTACGGGCCGGCCACGCGCCTCGCAGAACTGCGCCACGTCGCAGCGGGGCGGCCACCCGACGGCACCGACGGCTGACCGAGCTGACCGACCTCTACCCTGCCGTGTCGGCCTCGAGCGTCCCATCCTTGATGGCTCGGGCAAACTCGGCGTAGTCGCTCTCGTTCTGGTCGGCATACTTCTCCGAGAACTCGGTGATGGCTTTGTCGAAGGTCACACTGGTGCCCAGGTAGGCGGAAATGGCGATCGGGTCGCCCGAGCGCGCATGGCTGCGCGCCAGGGTCCAACCGCAAACCCCGGCGTAGAGAGTGAGGCCCTTGAGTTGTGCCGTGTTGGGGTCTAGAGAACCCTTCCAGTCGCGCAGCTGACGCCAGTAGTAATCCTGGCTGTTGATGCTGCGTGACCAGCCGAGAAACACGTCACTGGACGATTGCATCAATCGCTGACCCTCCACCACTCGCCGGCCGGAGTTGCGCCAACGACTGGCCGGGAGGTGCTCCTCGAGCACCGACTTCGTTGCCTCCTTGATTTGGAGAAACAACGGGTCGGCTTCGTCGCGGCCCTCGAGCAGGACGATCAAGCACCGGGTACCGACACTCCCCACACCGACGACCTTGACCGCGATATCGACCGGTCGAAAGCGATCGAGCAGCAACCGTCGATCGGGACGCATCGTTGCTCGGTATTCCTTGAAGCTCTGCAGAGCCGCTTGCCGGATCCGATCCTGCTCTGCCCCGTCGCCGATCTCCCGTAGCGGTACCAGAACCGGATGATTGGACTTGATCCGGTAGGTGCCGTCGACCTTCTCGGCGAGCTTGCGCAATGCCTCGAGGCTGTCCTTGCTCTTGGCCTTCTTGGCCAACTTCTGAGCACGTTTTGATGCCTTGGTTGCACCTTGGCTCACAAGGGTGTTGTTGAGCTCATCTACCGACAGATGGGCGTACCAGACATCGAGCGTTCGGGTCCCAGCCATCTGGGCCATGGTCTGGCGATAGCCCTCGACGGAAGCGGCCGTGACTTGGCGGTTGTCCGCATCGGAGAACCCCAGGTTTCGCCCGGCGATCATGAAGCTGGCGGCGAGGCGCTTCACATCCCACTCCCAGGGGCCGGGGAGCGTCTCGTCAAAGTCGTTGATATCGAACACCAGTTGCCGCTCAGGCGAGCCGTAGGCGCCAAAGTTGGACAGGTGGGCGTCACCGCAGGCCTGAACCGTGAGCCCCGAAGCCGGTGTCGTCGCCAGGTCGGTTGCCATGATGCGGGCGGCCCCGCGGTAGAACGTGAAGGCCGAAGCCGACATACGGCCCCGCCGCACCGGCACCAACCACTGGAGCCGATCGGCGTTCTGCCCCTCGACCAGCGCAACGGGGTCCGGGCGATCGGGACTGGGGGACCAGTCGGCGTGGCTGGAACGCGGGACGGCTTTGCGCGCCGCTTTACCGATCGCTCGCCGCTCCTCCGGACTGAGATGGGTTCCGTGGTGCCACGCCTGCTCGTTCATGGTTCGCGTCCTCCGCATCTAGTGAGATTCCAGGGAGACTATCGGATCCAAACCGCGATTACCGAACGGCTTTCAGAGTTGGGGATCGAGGGACCTGCGACTGACTATTCGAGGACGTGGATGGCCTTTGCGGCGCACATGTCCTTGAGGATCTGCGGCCACACCGTCACCGACACCTCGCCGAGATGGGCCTTGCGCAGCAGGTACATGTACGTGCGCGACTGACCGATGCCACCCCCGATCGAAAGGGGAATCTCATCGTTGAGTATCGCCCGGTGGTACGGCAGCTCGAGGAAGTCGAGTTGGCCGGCCATTTCGAGCTGGATTCGCAGCGTCTCCTTGGTGACCCGCACCCCCATCGACGACAGCTCATGACGCCGTTGGGTGACCGGGTTCCAGACCAGGATGTCGCCGTTGAGCCCGTGCGTGGGACGCCCATCGGCCGATACCGTCTCGGTGACCCAGTCGTCATAGTCGGCGGCACGCAACTCATGGGGGTAACCGTCCTCTAGGGGCCACCCGATCCCGTAGATGAACACCGCGGGATACTCCTGCAGGAGCGCGGTCTCTCGTTGCTTGCGGGGAAGATCGGGGAACATCGCCAGGATGTCCTCGGCGTGGATGAACTTCAGCTCCGACGGAATCGGCGGGTACTTGTCGGTAGCGAGTTGGGGAAACAGCTCGTGGACATGCAGCGCGGCTCCGTGCAACACCTTCCAGATCTTCTCAACGACCCCGGTGAGGAACTCCAGGCTTCGCTCCTGGGGTGAGATGACGCGTTCCCAATCCCACTGGTCGACGTAGGCGCTGTGGTCGTGATCGAGGAAGTAGTCCTTGCGCACCGCCTTCATGTCGGTGCAGATCCCCTCGCCCACCGTCGCACCCGAACTGGGCGAGGGCGGGCCGCTTCCACTTCGTGGCGGCCTGGACTATCTGGGCGTCGATCGAGTTGATCCCGTCATTGGCGATGTGGAATTCAACCGGGGTGCGCGACCCGTCGCGATCGAGCATGTCATTGACGCCGCGTGCAACGTCGACGATCAGCGGTACCTGCACCATGAACAGGTTCAGCTCCGCACAGAGGTTCTCCTCGATGTACGACTTCGCCGCGAACAGCGCCGCCATTGTCTCCTTGCGGGTGAGCAGCGACCGGTAGTCGTCCGGCAGCACCTTTTCGAGTTCCGAGTAGTCCCCCATCCCCGGTCCGGCCAAGTCCGCCTGCTTGCTGGTCACAGAAGCACTCCTTGTGGTCGAGTTGTGGTCGAGCGACCGACTCAGCCTGCCAGCGGGCAGGAAGGCGGACCAGGGTCGGAGTGCCCAGCAGCGAACATCCACTGGCCGTACTTGTGACCATTGCCCATGGCGGATGGCTCGGCCCTTGGGCAGTGTTGGGTCAGGAACACGGGAAGGAGCAGCGGACATGGGTGCCGAAAGGGTTCGGGAGTACCTCCTCACCCACGGAGTGGCCTACGAGATGACCGATCACCCTCTCGCGTACACGGCACAACGGGTGGCCGAGTCTGAGCACATCTCCGGCAAGCAGATCGCCAAACCGGTGATCTTGATGGCCGACGATCGGTTTGTGATGGCGGTCGTCCCCGGGCACAAACATGTGGACCTGGACAAGGCGCGAGCCGTGCTCGGAGGCGGCGAGGTACGCATGGCCCGCGAAGACGAGTTCACCGCAGCGTTTGGCGACTGCGAGGCGGGAGCGGAGCCGCCGCTGGGCAGCCTCTATGAGATGCGAACGATCCTCGACACTCGCCTCACGGGCGAACGAATCACGTTCCGCGGCGGGAGCCACACCCAGACCATCACCATGGCGCTAAAGGATTATCGGGAAATCGTCGCCGCCGAAGTCGCCGATATCTCCGTTGGAAGCTGACTCAGCCGCTGAGCGACTCGATATAGATGACGAGGGCGGCCAGTTCCTGGTCGCTGAGCGTGTCGCCGAAGTTCTGCGGCATCAGACCGGCGGCGTAGCCGGCAACGATCTTGACATTGGGGTCCACGATGGACTCGAGCAGGTAGGCCGGGTCGGCAAGCACCGAAGAACCATCTTCGAGGGGACGCTCCGTACCGGCGATCCCCGCCCATGTCGGCCCGACTCCGGCGCTACCGTCGCTCGAGTGACAGGCCGTGCATCCGGCCGAGTCGGCAACGGCGGCGCCGTCGACATCCCCAGGTGGTGACGTTTCGCTGGGTCCTCCAGTCGTAGTGGTCTGATTCGAGAGGCCATCGCCCGAAGCGGCTTCGTCGTAGTCGTCGCTCGAGGTCCAATAGACCAAGGCCGCGAGCACTCCCCAAAGCAGCACGAGACCGGCCGCCCCGAGGGCAAACCCTTTGACGAACCGATCCCAGCGGTTCTCGGGAGCCGGGGTCGTTCCTTCAGAGCCGTCTGTGTCCACGCCCTCAGGCCCTTCCTCGTGATGTGATGGTGTTGTGATGTTCCACCTGACCGATTGTCGGGACGCATCCTAGGTAGACTGCCATGCGTCGTCGAAGTGACCAACGACCCTCTTTGTGCAATCATCCATCCAGCCGTCGACAAGCACCAACGAGGACCACGTGGCCAAGCTCTCAGAAAACCAACTGTTCTACGTCGGAGTGGTCGCCGGGGCCCTCGCAGCTGCGGCCTTCGTGATCCCACTGACGGTTGTCGTCAGCAATTCTCTGAGCTGACCGCACGCCGCGCGCCGCCCCGATGCACGAGGAGGAGGCTCAGCGGGTGATCGTGACCATCTCGATCTCGAAGGTGAGTGCTTCCCCGGCGAGCGGATGATTGAAGTCGATCACCGCAACATCATCATTGATCTCGATCACGGTGACTTGTAGGCCCTCGGGGGTGAACAACGGGTCGCCAACCGCAAGGCCCTCGGGCAGGTCCGCCAGCGGGACCTCCTGGCGAAACTCATCACTGAGTTCGCCGTAGGCGTCGGCCGCTTCGAGCCGAACCGTCTTGACCTCACCGACGGCCATGCCACGCACCGCCTGGTCGAAACCAGCGATCATCTGACCGGCGCCGACCTCAAATCCCAGGGTCTCTCCTCGATCGCGAGATGAGTCGAACTGCTCACCACTGTCGAGAGTCCCGACGTAGTGCACTTCTACCTGGTCTCCGACCTCAACCACGATTCCCTCCTGCTGGGTTTGCCCGACCGTCGTCGTCACCTCATCCCCTTCCGTGACCGTGGACGCCACCTCGGCGTCATCGCCGCTGCAGGCGGCAATGGCCAGAGCGGCCGTAGCAAGCAGCACAGCAATACGGACGCGGGTCATGAGAGGAACTCCTGGTTTGGAAGGCGGGCGGAAGCCTAGAGCGATACCGGGAGTATCGGGGACCAAACGAGCGACCCGGGCGGCGCGCAGCAATTGGCCGGTTCCCTATGCTTTGCAGGCCCGCACCAACGCGCCGCCGGACGACACCGGGGCCCAGGGAGGAGCGCAGTGATCGAAGACGCCACCGCCGCCATGGAGCAGATCATCGACCCCACTGGTCGTGTCGTCGGCGACCCGCCGCATCTCGACGACGGCGAACTCGTCGATCTCTACCGGTTCATGGGCTTGAGTCGACAGTACGACCGAAAAGCAATGGGGGCCCAACGTCAGGGCCGGCTTGGTACGTACGCCATGAGCGAGGGCCATGAAGCCGTCCACGTTGGATCTGCTGCGGCGTTCGGAGCGGAAGACTTCATCTACCCCGCCTACCGCCAGCATGTCGTGCAGCTGATGCGGGGCATGCCGCTCGACGTGGTCCTCGCCTACTGGCGGGGGCTACCCAACGCCGATTGGGACGTCCACAAGTATCGGATGATGTCGGTTTCCGTCCCGATCGCCAGCCATCTTCCCCACGCCGTGGGTCACGCCTATGCGGCCCGGCAACGTGGCGAGCAGATCGTGACCGCCGCCTATTTCGGCGATGGGGCAACCTCGGAGAATGACTTCCACTCCGGACTCAACTTCGCCGGCGTGTGGAAGACGCCAACGGTATTCATCTGCGAGAACAACTTTTGGGCCATCTCGGTGCCCTATGCGAAGCAGACTGCGGCAGCCACCATCGCCCAGAAGGCCATCGCCTACGGAATGCCGGGGATACGCGTCGACGGCATGGATGTGCTCGCCGTCTATGCCGCCACCAGGGAAGCCGTTGCTCGCGCCCGGCGCGGTGAAGGGCCAACGTTGATCGAGGCCGTCTGCTACCGCTATGGGCCGCACGCCACCGCAGACGACGCCCGGCTCTATCGCAGCGAAGCCGAAGAGCTGGAGTGGCGCACCCGCGACCCGATCGATCGTTTCCGCACCTTCCTGGAGCGCCGGGGCCTGTGGGACGAAGAACGGGAACTCGCCCTGGGTGTCGAGGCCACGGTCGAATTCGACAAGGCGATGAGCATTCTCGACGAGACTCCGCAGCCCGACCGCGACGACATCGTCCGCCATGCCTACGCCCGCATTCCCAACCTGCTGATCGAACAACTCCACGCCATGCAGCGGCGAGCCGGAGAATCCGAGACGCCGTTCGAGCCGGCCGAGGTCTGGACGCCAGGTCCCGAACCAACCGTGGTCGCAGACACCGAACCCATCACAATGGCCGAGGCGATCACCCTGGCCCTCGACGAAGCCATGGCAGCCGACCCGTCCATGCTGATTCTCGGCGAAGACGTTGGCGTGGCCGGCGGAGTCTTCCGCATCACCGAGGGCCTCTACGACCGCTACGGCGAGGAACGCGTGATCGACACCCCAATCAATGAATCGGGGATCGTCGGCGCCGGAATCGGCATGGCGATCTCGGGGAGCCGTGCGGTGGCCGAGATCCAGTTCGAGGGATTCTCCTATCCGGCGTTCGATCAAATCGCCAGCCACCTCGGACGGATCCGCTTCCGCACCCGGGGTCACGCCACGCTGCCCCTGGTCGTCCGTTCACCCAACGGAGCCGGGATCGGCGCCCACGAACACCACTGTGACAGCCCGGAGGCGCTGTTTGCCCACATCCCGGGAGTGGTTGTTGTGGTTCCGTCCACGCCGTACGACGCCAAGGGCCTGCTCGCCTCTGCACTTGCCGGCACCGATCCGGTCATCTTCCTCGAACCGAAGGCCCTTTATCGGGCGGGCAAGGAGTCGGTCCCGTCGGCCCGCTACGAGATCCCGCTCGGCAAGGCGCGGGTGCGGCGCACCGGGGCGGACCTGACGCTGGTCACGTACGGCGGCATGGTCCCCGTCTCGCTGCGGGCCGCCGCGGCCGCGGCTGAGGAAGGCTTCGATGTCGAGGTGATCGACCTGCGCACCATCTACCCGTGGGACGTCGATACGGTCACGGCTTCCGTCGACAAGACGGGACGGCTCTTGATCGTCCAGGAGCCGCAGCGCACCGGCGGGTTTGCCGCCGAGGTTGCGGCCGAAGTCGCCGAGCGATGCGGCTACTCCCTCGAGGTGCCGATCCGCCGGCTGACCGCCACCGACGCCCCGTGGCCCCAGTTCGCCATCGAGCGCCACGCCCTCATCGACACGACCCAGGTGCTTGCCGGCATCCGGGAAACGATCGGGGGCTGAAATTGCTGATGAGTTTGCTCCAGGGCACCATCCGAAGGGGATGGCAGGTGTGGCTGGGCACATGGTGGCCGGCGTGCCGGCGCCCGGGGTGTGACGCAACGGGCGGGTCCTGCCGTGCCCGCCTTCGGAGCACCCGATCACTCCCGGATTCGTAGAACGACTTTGCCCTTGGCCCTGCGCTCCGTCAGTGCGGCAAAGGCGGCGGCATGATCCTCGAGTTCATGAACCTCCACTGCAGGCAGATCGATAGCGCCGCCTGCCACCATCTCGAGCAGCTCTTCGTAGTTGCGACGTGAAGCCAGCGGCTCACGGCCGACCCAGCTCCCCCAGAAGACACCGATGATGTGGAGGCCCTTGAGCAGAACCAGGTTGAGCGGAATCCGGGGGATGTCGCCAGCGGCAAATCCGATGACGAGGAAGCGGCCGTCCCACGCCGTCGCTCGCAACGCCGGCTCCGACATGTCTCCTCCCACCGGGTCGAAGACAACGTCGACCCCGTGACCGGCCGTGAGCTCGCGGATCCGGGCCTTCAGGTCCTCGCGCACATAGTTGACCGCTAGGTCGGCGCCACAGTCTGCTGCGAACGCCAGCTTCTCATCCGACCCGGCGGCCGCAATGACGGTGGCCCCCATTGCCTTACCGATCTGGACGGCAGCGCTGCCGACTCCTCCGGCGGCACCGAGCACCAGCAGCACCTCACCGCGCTCGAGGCGACTTTGCTGCTTGAGCGCGTAGTACGCCGTGCCGTAGGTGAGGCCAAATCCGGCGCCACGCTCGAACCCAAGACCGACAGGCAGCGGCATCACGGTGTCAGCCGGCACCACCCATTGCTCGGCGAATGCGCCAAAGACCCCGAGCGCAACCACCGGCGTTCCCACCACCAGGTCGACCCCATCACCGACCGCCGCCACCAGTCCGGCCGCCTCGGCCCCGGGAGAAAACGGTGGCTCAGGCTTGAATTGGTACCGGCCCTGGATGATCAGCGTGTCGGGAAAGTTGAGCCCAGCCGCCTTCACCTCGATCACAACCTCGCCGGGACCGGGCACCAGATCCGGAATCTCACCGATCTCGAGTGTGAAGTCCGGCCCCGGGTTGGTGCACAACAATGCCCGCATCTGGTGTTCCCCTCTCGCTGCCAATCAGCCGAGCAACTCGTGCTCACGGCCATCGGGCAACATGGCTTCGAACGCCGGCCTGGTGCGGCGGTACCACTCTGTGCCAAAGGCCATGGCAAAGGCGTCCGGGGGGAGCTGGAAGAACCACGAGTCGTCATCGATCTGGCTGGCGTGGGCGGCCATCGCTCGTCGCTTTCGGTCGATCAACGCCACGACGTCGACGGCGGTGGTGAGCTGGTCGTCCGGCAGCCCCACCTTTTCCAGGTTGGGGTCATCGACTTCGGCCGCCGTCGTGAGATCTTCCCGTTCGGCACGCATCACGGAACTCCACTGGCGAACCAGGTCACGATTCATGGTCGCTTCGAACACCCGCGGGGTGTCGGCCAGTTCCGCGGCACGGTGACCAACGCGGTGCACCTGGATGTGGTCCGGGTGGCCGTAACCCCCGTGGTCGTCGTAGACCGTCACGACATCGGCCTGCTCTTCTGCGAGGATCGCGGCAACCTGAGCGGCGGCAGCTTCGACGTCGGCTCGCCAGAAGCTCTCCGGGTGCTCGTTGGCCGCTTCCCCCATCATCCCGGAATCGCGGTACCCGAGGAAGTGCACCCGGGCCGACCCGAGAATCGAGGCTGCGGCGCACGTCTCGCGTTCGCGAACCTCTTCCAGGGTTTCGCCGTCGCTCAGGAAGCCGTCGGCAACTTCGCCCTCCTCACCGCCCGTCGCCACGATGAGAACAACTCGGTGGCCGGCGTCGGCGGCGGCGGCCATCGAGCCGCCGGTGGCGATGGCTTCGTCGTCGGGATGGGCATGGAAGAACACAAGGGTGGCCATGGCGGCAAACCTAGCTGACCAACGTGCTGCTGACTCCGTCACCCATCGGGAATCCCTCACCAGTAGTTTCCGGTAGGAAACCACAACGTGCTGCTGACTCCGTCACCCCACCGGGAATCCCTCACCAGTAGTTTCCGGTAGGAAACCACAACGTGCTGCTGACTCCGTCACCCCACCGGGAATCCCTCACCAGTAGTTTCCGGTAGGAAACCACAACGTGCTGCTGACTCCGTCACCCCACCGGGAATCCCTCACCAGTAGTTTCCGGTAGGAAACCACAACGTGCTGCTGACTCCGTCACCCCACCGGGAATCCCTCACCAGTAGTTTCCGGTAGGAAACTACAACGTGCTGCTGACTCCGTCAGCAGCACGCGACGAAGCCCGCCGCGGGGCGGGCTTCTGAGGATTTCGAGCGGTCAGTTGGATCACCGCTGCATAGAGATGCAATACGGACCGCCGCCCTGAGGCCTCTGTCGGCGAGTGGACATCGGTACCTACCTTGGGCTCGGCTTCAGCCGCCTCCCTTGGAGAGCTCTATCCACTCCCGGGGTTTATCGGCATATTCTGCCCGTTTCTGCAGGGCAATCTGCAAAATGGGTCGGCGGGCCCAACGACCACACACGTTCGAACCCTCGTCACCAACGGCTCACTCCCAGGACCAAACGGGCCGCACCTCGACCGCGCCGTAACGGGATCCGGGGAGCTCGGTGGCGACCGCGATGGCGGCCGCCTTGTCGGGGACGTCGATGACATAGAAGCCGCCGAGCACCTGGCGCGAGTCGACGGCCGGAGCCTCGGTGACAACAACCTCGCCTTCGACCACCTGCACGGTGGCGGCAGTACCGCTGTCGTGGAGAGCCTCGCCGCCGCGGCTGATTCCCCGCTCGGTGATGCGTGTCGTGAACGCCACATATTCGTCGAACACCTGCTGCGCCGCCGGGGTCTCCGGCATCGGGGCGGTGTTCTCGTCGCTGTAGATGAGCAGTGCAAACTTCACGGTCGTTCCTTCCTGATGGGTGGCAGGGACGAATGGTCCCCGAAACCTACCGTTCGGCCCCTCTGGTGCAGAAGCCGACCTCGCCGCTCGACGGATCGACATCCACGAAACGACTGGCTGGATGCTGCGCTCCATGATCCACGCTCCATGATCCAATGGCTCCAGTGCGTTGAGGGCCAGTATTCTGCCGCTATGAGCGACTACCGACCCCCACTGCGCGACATGAAGTTCGTCCTCGAGCACATCGTGGACCTGGACGGCATTGCCGAGTTGCCCGGCTACGAACATGTGGATCGAGAACTCTCGTTTGGCGCGCTCGACGAGGCCGGCCGGTTCATGGCCGAGGTCATCGCCCCAACCAATCGGATCGGCGACGAAGTGGGGGCCATGATCGACACCGAAGGGGACGTGATCCTGGCACCGGAGATCAAACGCGCTTACGAGCAGTTTGTTGCCGCCGGCTGGGGTGCCGTCAAAAGCACCGCCGAATACGGCGGCCACGGCTTCCCCACCGCGGTGGGAATCCCGGTGATGGAGATGCTCACGTCGGCCAACATGGCGTTTTCGCTCTGCCCCATGTTGACCGCCTCGGCAATCCTCGCCATCGACCAACACGGCTCCGACGAACAGAAGGCCCTCTATCTCGAGAAGCTGATCAGCGGCGAATGGACGGGGACCATGGTCCTCACCGAGCCCGAGGCCGGCTCGGATGTGGGCGCCGTGCGGACCAAGGCCGAGCCCCAAGACGACGGCACGTGGCGCATCTACGGCACCAAGATCTTCATCACATGGGGCGATCACAACGTCGCCGACAACATCATCCATCTGGTGCTGGCCCGGGTTCCCGATGCGCCGCCGGGGACCAAGGGGATCAGCCTCTTCATCGTTCCCAAATACCTGGTCAACCCGGACGGGTCGCGCCGCGAACGCAACGACGTCACGGCGGTATCGCTCGAACACAAGCTCGGCATTCACTCGAGCCCAACTGCCGTCATGGCGTTCGGCGAGGACGACGGTGCGGTCGGCTATCTGGTCGGCGAGGTCAACCAGGGCATGCGCTACATGTTCACGATGATGAACGACGCCAGGCTCCATGTCGGACTCGAAGGCCTCGGCATCGCAGAGCGGGCCTACCAACAGGCGGTCGACTACGCCAAGGAGCGCCGCCAGGGTCGCGCCATTGGAACCACGCCGCCGGGGAGCTCACCCATCATCGAGCATCCCGACGTCCGCCGGATGCTGATGACGATGCGGGCCAACATCGAGGCGATGCGAGCGTTGATGTACGACAACGCCGCCGCCTTGGACTGGGCAGAGAACGGACCCGACGACGAGAGCCGCCAGCGCGGCGCCGCTCGCGCCGCCTTGCTGACCCCCATCTCGAAGGCGTGGGGCACGGACCTCGGCGTAGAGCTGACCTCACTGGCGGTTCAGGTCCACGGTGGGATGGGGTTCGTGGAGGAAACCGGAGCCGCCCAGCATTATCGCGATGCTCGCATCGCCCCGATCTACGAGGGCACCAACGGCATCCAGGCCATCGACCTCGTGATGCGCAAACTGCCCATGGCGGGTGGTGCCGTCGTCGCCGGATACCTCGACGAAATGGCGGCACTCGACCCCGCGTTCGAGGGACACGACGACCTCGCCTCGATCAGGATCGATCTCGGTGACGGTGTGGCCCTGCTGCGGGAAGCCACGGAGTGGCTCGCGGCGGCAGACGACCCGAACGACCGGCTCGCCGGCGCTACGCCCTACCTACGCATGTTCGGCATCGTGGCCGGCGGCTACTACCTGGCGAAATCGGCTCTGGTTGCCACCCGCCTCCTCAACAACGGAAGCGCCGGGGACCGATTCCTCGAGGCCAAGGTGGCGACGGCCCGGTTCTATGCCGAGCAGATCCTGCCCCAAGCGGCCGGACTGCTTCCCGCCGTCACCCGCGGCGCCGACTCGCTGTTTGCGATCGACGACGAACTGATGGGGGTGTGAGATGGCGCAGGAACAGCGTGGCGCCGCCTTCTTCGACCTCGACCGCACCATCATCAGCGGGTCGTCGGTCTTCATCTGGGGGTGGGTGGCCTATCGAGCCGGGATGATGCCCACCGGGGATCTCCTCCGCGATTTGATGAGCTACGTGGGTTTCAAGCTGAAAGGTGCGGGCGACGCCAAGACCGAGGCGGTGAAGAACCGAGTGCTCCAAGCCATCGAGGGTGTCCACATCGATGAGTTTCGCGCCCTCAGTGACGACATCCTGGTCCGGTTGCTCGACGATGTACGTCACGAGTCCCGTGCCCTGATCGATCTGCACGACGAGGCCGGACGCGACACCTACATCGTGTCGGCATCCCCGATCGAGATCATCGACGGATTTGGCGAGGCGATGCACATGACGGGTGCGATCGGCACCGTCGCCGAGCTGAAGGATGGGGTGTACACCGGAGAGCTGGCCGAACCGTTCTGCTATGGACTTGGGAAGGCCGAGGCCATCGTCAGGATGGCCGACCGCAAGGGGTACGATCTGCAAAAGTCGTATGCCTATTCGGACTCCATCGGAGACCTCCCCATGCTCGAGGCGGTCGGCCATCCTGTCGCGGTCAACCCCGACAAGGCGCTCGCCGCGATCGCCTATCAGCGGGGCTGGCCGATCGTTGAGTTCAGCCGCAGGAGCAAGAAGGTCATCAAACGCACCACGGCGACGGCGGGCGCGGTCGCCCTCGCCGGCTCGACCTACCTGTTGGGACGGCGTCACGGCAAGGCGAGCGTCAAACCCGGGCTGATCCAACGAGTCCTGGGCTAGGCGAGGGCACCACACATGGCCGGCGCGCCGCGCGTTTTCAACTGGGTCCTCGGCGGAATCGCCGTAGGAGTCGCCATCAAGGCCGCATTGCCGCACCGTCGGCAACCGACGACCGGCCCTCCCGTGCCGGCC
Organism: uncultured Acidimicrobiia bacterium; assembly: GCA_963704825.1. GTDB lineage: Bacteria > Actinomycetota > Acidimicrobiia > Spongiisociales > UBA5794 > CAVPHV01. The sequence goes on along the minus strand of CAVPHV010000017.1, from coordinate 209,282 downwards.
AACCCGCCTGTGCCGCAAGCCGCACCGGCACCGACGACGGCACCGATCGCGGTGGGCTCCCGTGACACTGCCGCCAATGCACAATTGGCGAACCAGGCCAAGGCCGCCGCCAACCACAGCGTCGGGTTCCTCAAAGAGCTCGGGGCCGAGATCAAGAAGGACAACATCCCGATGATCGCGGCAGCCCTGTCGTACTACGCACTTTTCGCCGTGTTTCCCGCCGCAATCGCCGCCATCTCCATCTACGGGTTGTGGCTCGACGAGAACCAGCTTCAACAGGTGATCGACGACCTCACCAACCAGTTACCCGCCGAAGCAGCCACGTTGATCGGCCAGCAACTCTCGGGACTCGTGGCGCGGTCGTCGACCCAGCTCGGAGTCAGCGCCATAATCTCGATCCTGGTCGCCCTCTGGTCGGCGTCCGCCGGAACCAAGGCCTTGATCCGCGGCCTCAACATCGCCTACGACGTCGATGAGCAGCGGCCCTTCGCCCACCAGCGGGCGCTTGCCTACGGTCTGACCATGGGCATGACCCTGTTCGTTGTCGTTGCCGTAGCCAGCGTGACGATCCTCGATGACTTGCTCAACAGCATCGATCTGCCCGGTACCGCCACGTTTGTCGAATGGTCGCGGTGGCCGGCCATCCTCCTCGTGGTCGTACTCGGGCTCGGGTTGTTGTACAAGGTGGCACCCAATCGTCCTGCCAACCGCTCGCCGTGGATCAGCCCCGGCGCCCTTGCGGCAGCCGTTGCCTGGATGGCCGTCACCGTTGGGCTCTCGGTCTACACCGATCGTCTCGCCACGTTCAGCGCCACCTACGGGGCGCTCACCGGTGTCATCGTCCTCATGCTGTGGTTCTTCGCTTCCGGTTTTGCGGTATTGCTCGGTGCCGAAGTGAACGACGTCAACGAGCACCGCCGCCCCGATTAGGAAGTTGCCGCAAGCGCCTGCTCGGCCAGCACCAGTGATCCGAGCGGACCGGCCATGCCACCGAGCGCAGCGGGGACCACGAAGTCGTCCGACTCGTGCTCGGGCAATCCGGGATACCCGGCCAGAGTGGCAACGAGCTTCTGCCGCAACGCCGGGAACAGCCCGGGCAACTCGGCCACCCCGCCTCCGATCACAACACGCTCAGGAGCGAGGGTGTACACCATGTTGCGGATCCCCGAGGCCAGGTAGCCCGCCTCCCATTCCACAGCCTGGACAAGATCAGGCCCCTCCAGGTGCTCGGCGCGGACCCCAAAGCGTCTTTCGATCGACGGACCGGCCGCCATCCCCTCGAAGCAATCGCCGTGGAACGGGCACCACCCTGGGTACTCGTCGCCGGGCTGCCGTTCGACGATCACGTGGCCCATTTCGGCATGAACCAGTCCATGGGCGACGGCACCGTTCACCACAGCTCCGGCGCCGATCCCGGTCCCCACCGTGATGTAGACGAAGGTGGTGAGACCGGCAGCGGCTCCCCAGCGACCCTCACCGAGGGCGGCACCGTCGACGTCGGTGTCGAACGCCACCGGCAGCCCGAGCCCCGCAGCGATCGGTCCGGCAAGATCGGTGTTCGACCAGTGAGGTTTTGGGGTGGTCGTGATGAATCCATAGTTGCGACGCTGCCGCCGCAGCTCGACCGGCCCGAAAGAGGCAATCCCGATCGCAGCCGGTCCGTGCCCGGCGTCACGCTGCGTCTCGAAGAAGTCGACCATACGGGCAATGGTCTCGCCGGGAGTGGTGGTCGGGAACCGCTCTTCGGCAATCACATCGCCGGGTCCCGACCCGACCAGACACACAACTTTGGTACCGCCGGCCTCGATTCCGCCGTACAACGTGGAAGTCATGCGCGCACTCTACCCCCGAGGATCGTGGCGGACTCGAGGGCACCATGTCGCATATATGTCCGCCAGAGGCGTCGATCCGACTAAGTTGGCGTATGGAGGGAGCGGCTGAACCAGCTCGTTTGGCCCCCTCGCCCATTCTTCCACCGAGAGATGTCACGTTGACCACACCCGAAACACCAACCACCGAGCTCCTCACCGAAGGCACCTTTGCCGACCTCGGCATCGCCGACGACCTGGTCGCCATCCTCAACGAACGCGGCATCGAAGCCCCGTTCCCGATCCAGGTGCTGGCCATTCCCGACGCAATGGCCGGACGAGATGTCACCGGCAAAGCCCAGACCGGCTCCGGCAAGACCCTCGCTTTTGGGCTACCCATCGTGCAGTCCATCACGAAGGCGGCGAAGGGCAAGCCGCAAGCCCTGATCTTGGTCCCCACCCGTGAACTCGCCAACCAGGTGGCCAGCGAACTCGAGCCGCTCGCCGCAGCCCGCGGCTTCAGCCTGATCGCCGTCTACGGTGGCGCATCCATGAGCAAACAGATCGCCGCCTTCCGCCGCGGGGTCGAGATCGTGGTAGCCACCCCGGGACGGCTCATCGACCTCATGGAGCGCAAGGAGATGTCGCTGAGCGACGTTGCCTACGTGACCATCGACGAGGCCGACCAAATGGCCGACATGGGGTTCCTCCCCCAGGTCAGGCGGATCATGCGCACCGTCGAGAGCGACCACCACACCATGCTCTTCTCGGCCACACTCGACGGCCAGGTCGGCACGCTCATCAGCAGCTACATGCAAGACCCGGTCGCCCATGAGGTGATGTCGCACAACGACATGGTGGACACAATGTCCCATCGATTCCTCAAGGTCCACTACATGGACAAGGCCAAGATTGCGGCTGCCATCGCGGCAGGCGCCGACCGCACCCTGGTGTTCGTGCGCACCAAGCACGGATGCGACCGAACCGCCGACGATCTGCGTGACCTCGGCGTCGAGGCCAGGGCGATCCACGGCGACCTTCCTCAGTACAAACGGGAAAAGGCGCTGGAGAGCTTCACCGCCGGAACGACACCGGTGCTGGTCGCCACCAACGTCGCAGCCCGCGGTCTTCACGTCGAAGGGGTCGACATCGTGATCCACTTCGACCCGCCGGATGACCCCAAGACGTATCTACATCGCTCCGGACGTACCGCCCGCGCCGGCGAGTCGGGACTGGTGGTCACCCTGGTCGAGTGGGATCAGGTCAATGAGGTGATCCGGATCCAACGCCAGGCCGGACTCAACGTTCCGATGGTCAAGATGTTCTCGAACGACGAGCGACTGGCCGACTTGTCGAATTGGCACCCGAACAAAGAGGACGCTCCGATCAAGGCCGCCACGGGTCGCCCTCTGGGCAGGCGACGCCGACGCCGCATCTGACCTCCAGACTGCGTCATCAGAAAAGGCGTCGGCCCGACGCCGCATCTGACCTCGAGACTGCCGGGGAACTCGGCCGAGGTGCGATAACGTTCTCGCGAGTATCCGACCGACTTTCTCATCACACGGAGGCGCTGATGACATGGCTGCGGACGCTTCGGGTCTGGACCCCGGTGCTCGCAGCGGCCATGCTGGCCGCCTCGTGCGGAACTGAAGCCAGCGACACCACCGCCCCGGCGGCCACAGACGCGCCGGTTGCCACCACGACGGCAGCACCACCGGCCTCAACCACCGCAACCGCTCCGACGACCACGGCGCCGCCGGCAACGACGACCACCACAATCGTCACCGGCGAACCGAGCCAAAGCGCCGCGGATGCACAGCGAGACGGCGTGGTGCCCGAACTTGCCGCGCTGCCGATCGAATTGCGAGTCGACCCGGTCTTCGAACTACGCGCTGCCGAAGGCGTCTGGGTCGCCTCCCGGCCCCCCGACGACCTGTGGACGCTGACCGGCGACGGTGTACTCGGTGACCGCAACGGCGACTACGTCGCAGACTTCATCAACGTCATCGAATACGGCGAGGTTCTGCTGCTCGACGGCTCGACCGGGGCGATCATCCGGGCCTGGCCGCTGCCGGGGCTGCCGCCACAACGGCTGGTACTCACCCCCGACGCCGCCTATTGCGCCCGGCAGGGCGACGGTGGGCTCCCCGACTCGATGGTGTGTCGGATCAACCGCGCCACCGGTGAGGCGCTGGTGCGGGTCTACCCGTGGGTCAACGACAGCGGCTACCCACCATCGAGCGATACCACGCTCCCCGAGTATTGGACGATCAACGACCCCGTCGAGTTGGTCGTCTTCGAGAATCTCGCCGGCACTGAGACGGCCGTAGCGGTGTCCGGCTACGACGGCTACGCCCTGCTCGACCAGACCACCCTGGAGATCCAGACCACCAACCTCGAAGAGGAGAGCCCGGCGATCTGCTCGACCACCGGCCTGGAACTCGAACCGCTGGCTCAGGAAGGACTGCCGGACGACGTGGCGACAACGCGCGACGCCATTTTCGCAGGCGCCATGGCCTGTGACTACGCGACACTCGGCGAACTAGCCAACCAGGGTGAGAACGGCTTCGAAGCCAGCTTTGGCGGGGGCGAGGTTCCCGAGTTCTGGATGGACCTCGAAATCCGGGGTAGTGCCGTGGTGGCGGCGATGGCCCGGCACCTCAACCTGGCCTACGCCGAGCCGGCCGCCGCCGAGGCAGGCGGGTTCTACCTGTGGCCATCGGCGATCGCCAACCTCACCTCACCGTACGGCGACGGGTTGTCGGATGCCGACTACGCCGCACTACTCGAGCTGTACTCGGTGGATGAACTCGAAGAGATGTTCGACGTTCTCGGCGGCTATGTCGGTTGGCGCCACGGGATCGACGGCGGCGGTGAGTGGCGCTTCTTCCTCGCCGGAGACTGAAAGTCTCCGCGGAGTCTGAAAGTCTCCGCGGAGTCTGAAAGTCGCCGCGGAGTCTGAAAGTCGCCGCGGAGTCTGATAGTCGCCGCGGCGTCGGAGGCGCCGGAGGGTCCCCCCATGGGCCCAACCTCTGACGCTGCCCAGGTCAGAGTGGGTTCCCGGTTTCCCCAGGGTCGCTACTGGGTCACTTCGCCGAAGCGGCGATCAAAGGCGTCGGCACGGCGCAGGATCCGCTTCGGCAGCTCCATGATCTTCTGCTGCATCTCGGCGGCCTCCGCCGTCAAGTCGGTCAGCTGATCCACCTTCCAATCCCTCAGCAACGGCACCACCACCCGGTCGTGATGCTGGCGCAGGTTGTAGACCCCGGACTTCGCCATGGCGACGGCCCGCCGCAGGTAGCCGGGGATGCCGGTGCCGGGCATCTGGAAGTTGGCCAGCACCCGGTGCATCGACTCCAGCACCGGTGAAGGATTCTCCGCCAGCATGTCGGCCACCACACTCTTGTAGAAGATGTAGTGATGGTTCTCGTCGGCGGCGATCCTCGCCATGATTTCGTAGGCCGTCTTGTCATCGGCGAGTTTGCCGGCGTTGCGGTGGGACACCCGGGTCGCCAGCTCCTGCGCCGACGTGTAGACGAACACGTCGATCGGGTTCTGGAAGTCGCCCTCGTAGCCCTTCTCCATCGTGGCAAGACGATCGTCCTCGAGTTCGGCGGGATCACAATTGCGCGAGGTGAGCAGATAACTCCGCAGCGCAATGGCGTGTTGGCCCTCCTCGGCGGTCCACAGCCGATTCCAGTCCTGCCACGGCGACCCGCCGGGCAGGTGTTTCTCGATCTCGGCGTGGTAGTAGGGCAGGTTGTCCTCGGTGAGCAGATTCAGCACCAGCGCGGTGCGCACCTCGGGCGACAGCGACGCCTGGGATTCCTCCCAGGGCTCGATCACAAAGCTGCGGCCTTGCTCCCACGGAACGTACTCGTGGGCGTACCAATGTTCACGCCGCCGGCGGTGCTCGGCCATGAGCCTGTCGACAGACGGCGTAACTGCCTCGAGCAGCGCATACACCTCGTTGTCGGCCATCAGCCCTCCCCTCTTCGGTCGTCCAGTGGTTCCCACCGACCGAAGCCCAGAGAACTCGAGTATCTGACCGTACACTGACCAAAGTAGTTACCGCACTACTCTCCACCTTCGTTCGCCACATCGGAAAGGCATCATGGCCAAGCAATACTCCTCCGCGCCCGAGCTCACCATCGTTCCCAGCAAGACGTATACCGCCACCCTGAGCACCAACAAGGGTGACATCGAGCTGGCGCTGTTCGCCGATCGGTCGCCCAACGCGGTGAACAACTTTGTGTTCCTCGCCAACGATGGTTTCTACGACGGCGTCATTTTCCACCGCGTCATCGAGAACTTCATGATCCAAGGCGGCGACCCGACGGGTACCGGCACCGGCGGCCCCGGCTATCGCTTTGACGACGAACTCGCCGGTCCCGGCGCCTACCGCCAGGGCACGCTGGCAATGGCCAACGCCGGCCCGAACACCAACGGGTCGCAGTTCTTCATCTGCCACACCGATGTGGGGCTCCCCCACAATTACACGATCTTCGGAACCGTGACGGCAGGTCAGGACGTGGTCGATGCCATTGCGACCACAGCAACCGATGGACGCGATCGTCCGCTCGACGATGTGGTGATCAACTCGATCGCCATCTCGGAGAGCTGACCGCGGCGGGTAGCCCGCTACAGCAGGTAGTCGATGACGTCCGCTGCGGTGTAGAAGTCCTCTCCCGGGGCCTTTGCGGCCAACAGGTGTTCAACCGCCCGATAGTCGGAGCCTCCGGTGACCACCGGGGGCTCGACGTAACCGCTCGGTCGCACTTGGGCGAGGCCGGCCGTGGCCAGCAGGCCGTTGCACAAACAGATGCGGCCCTCCATGTTGGCGGGCCGTCCGCCCTTCACGGCCGTGTAGGCACGTTCGGGTTCGGCCGGACAGCGGTAGCCGATGTTGCCGTCCTCGGTCTTGAACGGGACGCGCAGCACCCCGAGGTCGCATACCCGACGCCGCTCCTCGTAGACGGTGGGGTCCGAGAGGGTCCCATCGATCTCAACGACCTTGAAGGGGAATCCGGTCGGGGAGGCTCGCCAATCAGTGCGAACCTCCATGCCTCCGTTGGCGACCTGACCGACGATGTCACGTTTCAAGCCGGTCTCGATGCCGGACTCGGCCGACAGAGCGAACGCGGTGCCGACCTGGATGCCGACGGCACCGGCAGCTTGCGCCGCCTTGAGTCCTTCGGGGGTGGCATACGAACCGGCCAGCCAGAACGGCAATCCGATTTCCGCCAGCCCGGCGAGGTCGACCACATCGAGTTCGTCATAGATCGGCTGGCCCCGATCATCCACCCGGCGCGGGCCACGCGGCGGGGCGTTGTGGCCACCAGCCATGTTGCCTTCAACCACAAAGCCTTCGGGTCGATGTGCCGGGGAATCGGCCAAGCCTGCGGCCAGATCGAGCGAGGCAACAATCGCCAGAAACGGTGGCCGTCGCAGCGGGGCAAGGTCGGACCCAAAGAGTTCGCGAGGGCTGAAGGGAGCCTCGATATCGCCGTCGGCCGAGGTCGTACCCTGCACCCGCAGGGCGAGCCCGACGTCCTCATGCATCGCCAGCTTGTTGAGCACCTCGGGCAGTTCCCGCGGATTGCCGGCCCCGACGATGACGTAGTCGACGCCGGCGAGCAGCGCGCCGTAGGCCGAGGGAACCAGCGGGAGTTCGATCTTGCGCATGAAGTTGATGCCAACCGGCCCGGCAACGTTCTCCTTGGCCAGATACACCTCGACGAAGTTGCCGATGACGAGGAGCTCGAGCAGCTCTCGTGACGGCGTGATCGTCATGCTGCGCACGTTCTTGAAGGGAGCAGATGGGTCCTTGCCGCCCGGCACGTAGTACGCGTCGAGCACACGTTGCGCGGCCTCGGGGACGGGGAAGTGCTCGAGGGCTCGGCGCACATGACCGCCGCTATCGCCAAGTTGCAACCGACGCGAGCACACCAGATCGAGGGCGGTACCGGAAACGACGCCCATCTGGCCCTTGGCCGCCACGGCGTTGGCGAGCTCCCAACCGGAGACAGCGACGCCCATGCCGCCCTGGATGATGGTGGGATGGCCACCGTTGGATTGCGCGATGACGTCCTCCTCCCTCATCGGACCCACGGTACGAGCGGAGCGTTACTGCGTCCTTCAAGTCTGCCACGTTCAGGGTCGTAGAGCGACGGAAACTCCCAAAACGCCGCGCGGCGGATTCGGTCGCTCCGACATTCGGTAGTTTGTGGTCTGCCGCCAACCGAGCAAGGACAGTCATGGCCGAGTACCCAACCGAATTCGAGTTCGACGTACTCCTCAAAGATGGTCAAGCCATCCACATCCGCCCAATTCGACCCGATGACGCCGAGCGGGAACACCGCTTCTTCCAGCGGGTCGGTCCTGAGAGCGTCTATCACCGCTTCTTCGGAATGAAGCTCGATCTGAGCCCCGAGGAGCTGCGTCACTTCACCACGCTCGACTACGACGACCGAATGGCCCTCATCGCCGTACACGGCGACGAAATGGTCGCGGTCGGCCGCTACGACGTGCTACCGGAACGAACCACCGAGGACTTCAAGGTCGCCGAGGTCGCCTTCCTCGTCGAGGACGCCTGGCAGGGCCGCGGCATCGGCCGTCACCTGCTCCAACACCTCACGGTCTATGCCCGGCTGCGGGGCATTACCGAGTTCGAGGCGTTCGTGCTGGCAGAAAACGTCGGGATGATGCGGCTCTTCCGCGACTCGGGATATCGCCTGACGAGAACCCTCGAAGAAGGCATCTTCGAGGTCGAATTCCCCATCGAGTACTCGCTCGAAGCCCGCGAAGCCGAGTGGGAACACGAGAAGCGTGCCGTTACCGCATCGCTGATGCCGATTCTGTATCCAACCTCCGTTGCGGTCATCGGTGCCAGCCGCGATGGTTCGTCGATCGGTGGCAGGCTGCTGCGCAACCTGCTCATCAACGGCTTCACCGGCCCCGTCTACCCGGTCAACCCGTCCGCCCCGTACGTCCACTCAATCCTGGCGTACCCATCGGTGCTCGACATCCCCGACCCGGTCGATCTGGCGTTTGTCGTCGTCCCCGCCGCCGCGGTGAGCGACACCCTCGACGAGTGCGGACGCAAGGGTGTCAAGGGTGTCGTGGTGATCTCGGCGGGCTTCAGTGAAGTCGGCGAGGACGGCTCCGCCATGGAGGCGGCCATCGTCACCTCGGCCCGGCGGCGCGGATTGCGCCTCGTCGGCCCCAACTGCATGGGTCTGCTCAACACCGACGTCAATATCAGCATGGACGGCCAGTTCGGACCGACCTTCCCGCCGCGCGGGAACGTGGCGATGGCCAGCCAGAGCGGGGCGCTGGGGATCGCCATCCTCGAGCAGGCCGCCGCGATGAACATCGGGATCTCCACATTCGTGTCGCTCGGCAACGGCGCCGACGTCAGCCCCACCGACCTGCTCCTCTACTGGGAGGACGACCCGGCAAGCGACGTCATCGTCATGTACATGGAGTCCTTTGGAAACCCCCGACGCTTCGGACGGCTCGCCCGGCGGGTCGGACGCAAGAAGCCCGTCGTCGTCGTCAAGTCGGGTCGCACCTCGGCGGGACAGCGAGCCGCAGCCTCGCACACCGGTTCACTCGCCAGCGTTGATGTTGCCGTCGACGCCCTGTTCTCTCGCGCCGGGGTGATCCGCACCAACACGCTCCATGAGCTGTTCGACGTGACCGAGTTGCTGGCGAACCAACCGCTTCCAGCGGGGCGCAGGGTGGCCGTGCTGACCAATGCAGGCGGACCCGCCATCCTGGCAGCCGACGCCATCGAGGGCTTCGGTCTCGAGCTGCCCGAGTTCTCCCCCGAACTCCAGGGCCGGCTCTCCGAGCTGCTCCCCGGCATGGCGGCCCCCCAAAACCCGGTCGACATGATCGCCTCAGCCAACGCCGACAACTACCGGGCGTGCCTCAACCTGCTGCTCGACAGCGAGGAGATTGACGCCGTCATCGTCATCTACATTCCTACCGCACCCGAAGGCACCGAGGAGGCGCTGCGGGCGATCCACGAGACGATTGCCACCCGCGAGAGCCCCAAAACCACGATCGGCGTCTTCATGGGCTCATCACAGGCCGCAGAAGAGGAGTTGGGCAAGCACAGCAAGCTTGCGGTCTATCAGTACCCGGAGGCGGCGGCACGCGCCCTCGCTGCGGCCGTGGAGTATCGGGAGTGGCGGGAAAAGCCCGAGGGCCAGTACGTCCGGTTCCCCGATGTCGATCGTGGTGCCGGAGAAACGACGGTCCGGGCCGCGCTGCGCAGGCTCGGCAAGGACGGCGGTTGGCTCGACGCCGCCGAGACGGAGAGCATGCTGACGGCCTACGGCATTCGGGCGGCGCGCACCCGCATCGCCCATACCGAGGACGAGGCGGTCGCGGCCGCCGCGGAGCTCGGAGGTCCGGTCGTCCTCAAGGTCATTGCGCCATCGGCGCTGCACAAGTCTGATGTCGGTGGCATCGCCCTCGACATCGAGGGCGACGAGGCGGTCCGTGAGGCCTACCGTCAGGTCGTGGCCGCCGCGGACGACGCCACCGGCGTGCTCGTTCAGGAGTTCGTCGGCGAGGGCCATGAGGTCATCGTCGGCATGGCCGAGGACCCGCTGTTTGGACCGCTGGTCGTCTTCGGACTCGGCGGGATCTTCGTCGAACTCATGCGCGACGTCGCCTTCAGAATCAATCCCCTGTCGGACGTGGACGCCCGCGAGATGTTGTCCGAGGTCAAGTCGGCCGAGCTGCTCGAAGGCTACCGCGGCGCCGTCGGCGGGGACCTCGAGGCGCTGCAGGAACTGTTGCTGCGGGTGTCCGCCCTCGTTGAGGACCATCCCCAGATCGCAGAGATCGACCTGAACCCGGTCAAGGTGCTCCCGCCGGGCGACGGAGTCTCGGTGGTCGATGCCAGGATGCGGCTTCGCCCCGTCGGCGGTTTCTTCCTGCCCAGCCGCAAGGACATCCCCGGACGAATGTTGTGAGGAGACTGTCGAGAAATTGGCGCGAGCGATCGCCCCGCCACGGGAGCGCTTGGTCTGTAGTAGACATCGCGAGCGCCAACCGACATTGTTCGATCGGCGACGTGAAACCCGCAGCCAACTCATGGAGCTGAAGAACCGAGTTGCCGTCGTGACCGGCGGTGGGCACGGCATTGGCGCCGGCCTGGCGCGACGGTTCACCGCGGAAGGTGCATTTGTCGTCGTCGCCGATCTCGACGGAGCGGCCGCCGAGACGGTTGCCAACAGCATCGGCGGCGCCGGAGTGCAGCTCGACGTCAGTGATGAAGCCGCCGTCGCCGATCTCGTCGACCTGGTGACCCAGGACAAGGGACGTATCGACCTGTTCTGTTCAAACGCCGGGATCGCCACAGGTGGTGGAGTCGAGGTGCCCGACGCGCAGTGGCAACGCACCTGGGATGTCAACGTGATGTCCCACATCTACACGGCCCGCGCCGTGTTACCCCAGATGCTCGAGCGGGGCGAAGGCTACCTACTGCAGACCGCGTCGGCCGCCGGCCTGCTCACCAACCTCGGAGCGGCGCCGTATTCAGTCACCAAACACGCCGTCGTGGCGCTCGCCGAGTGGCTCGCCGTCACATACGGAGACCGCGGCATTCGCGTCTCGTGTTTGTGCCCGCAGTTCGTCGATACTGCCATGCTCGACGTGTTTGCCGATCAGCCTCGGATGGCCGACTACGTCAAGGCAGGAGCCATCAGCGTCAACGAGGTCACCGCGGCGGTCGTCGCCGGACTGGCCGACGAGCGGTTCCTGATCCTGCCCCATCCCGAGGTGGGCGAGTTCTTCCGTCGCAAGGCGGACGATTACGACCGCTGGCTCGATGGCATGCGCCGGCTGCAGCGCTCGCTGCGGGACGAGTAGGAGGCTAGGAGGTCACGAGGCGCGCCGCTCCCGCTCGCGGAGACGACGGCGGAGTCGGCGGCGCTCGCCGCCCGTCATCCCGCCCCACACCCCTTCGCTCTGGTTGGTGGCGATGGCGTACTGGAGGCACTCCTCGACGACCGGGCAAGCTGCGCAGATGGCTTTGGCGGCCTCGGCCGACACTTCCTCTTCGCCGACCGGGAAAAAGAGCGCGCTATCGGCGCCGCCGCAAGCGGCATCGTCACGCCAACCCTCGGTTGGCTCCCACATGAGGTCATCAAGTGCCATCACCATGATGTATACGTCCTTTTGGCCTTGGTGCAGATAACGCACGCGACCAAACACTTGTTCCATTATGACGGTTGGATGGCCGCCGCGATAAGCGGTCAAACGGCAGAATAAATCGACATTCGCCGCTGTGGCGAACTTTTTTTGTCACATGACCGGTGGCATATCGGGCGAGACCGTGTCGTCGACCCGCCACTCGAGCTTGGCTTCGACCCGAACCACACCCTCGAGCCTGCCGACCAACTCCTCGAGGAGCCGGGCGTCGGTCCTGGTGGGTACGGTGCCGGCGACACACACCACGCCCTCTTCGACGCTCACCTCGAGTTCATGGCCCTCGATCATGAGGATGCGTTCGATCACATCCTGCCGGATCTGATCCTCGATCACATCGTCGGGACGAACATACGCGGTGACGATGTCGGCTCGGCTGACGATCCCGAGCAGATGGCCGTTGCCGTCGACCACAGGGAGCCGCTTGACCCCGCGGTCGGACATTTCGCGGGCGGCTTCGGCAAGACGAGCGTTTTCGTCGATCGTGAGAGGTTGGCGGGTCATCGCGTCGGCGACGGTATCGCCCTGGGGGCGAGTCTCGCGCTCGCCGAACACGGCATCGAGCAACCTGCGGTAGCGGAACTGGCTACGACCGGCTTCCTGCTTGACGAAGTCGGCCTCGGTGATGATGCCGACCAGCCGGCCGGTGCCATCGATGACCGGAAGGCCGCTCACGCCGTGCTCGACCATCTTTCGGGCGGCAGCTTTGAGGCCCGTATCGGGTGCGACCGTGACCACGTCGACGGTCATCACATCCGAGACTTTCATGCCCGATCTCCTTTCGCGGCCCTGCGGGCCGTCGCCAGGCGCCAGCCTACCGCGAACCCCCCAGACATCAGCCCTCCCAATCCTCGGGTGGATACTGCCGGCGGCGACTGGCCGCCAGCCGCGCCGCATAGGCAGCAGCCTCGCTGCGACGCTTCATCTCGAGCTTGCCGAGGAGATTCGATACGTAGTTCTTGACCGTCTTTTCGGCGAGGTAGAGCTCCTCGGCAATCTCGCGGTTGGTCATCCCGGCCGCAATGAGATCGAGGATCTTTCGTTCCTGGGGCGACAAGCGGGCCAGCAGCGGATCTTCCTCCGCTTCACCTCGGATCTTGCGAAACAGCCGTTCGGTCATCTCCGGGTCGAGCAGTGACTCTCCGCGCCCCACCCGCTGCACGCTGCGGACCAACTCTTCGCTGTTGATCCGCTTCAGCACATAGCCAGCGGCGCCGGCCATGATCGCCGCCACCAACGCCTCTTCGTCGGCATAAGAGGTCAACATCAGCACCCTGATGTCGGGCCAGCGCGATCGGATCTCCCGGCAGGCATCAACGCCGGAGCCGTCGGGAAGCCGCACATCCATCACGACGACATCAGGTCCGTCGTAGCCGACGCGTCGAACCGCATCGGCTGCCGTTCCGGCTTCGCCGACCACATCAATCGTCTCGTTCGACTCCAAGAGTGCCCGCAGCCCCTGCCGCACCACCTCATGGTCATCGACGAGCAGAACTCTCAACGGTTCGCTGTTCATCTTCGTTGGTCAACCTAACGGCCGCGCCGGCCATGGCGGGGGGGTCTTAAGGCCCTTCCTGACAGTACCCGCGGTCCAACGCCGAAACCACCCGTGCCCGATCTCAGTTACGCTCACGGCCATGGATGTGACCCCGCTGCCGGCGGATCGCTTCCGGCAGCTCGTCGAGGGGGCAGCCGCGGTCGCCGGCCAAACCGACCTCACGTCGGTCTTGTACACCACCATCGAGACCGCGATGGAGCTCACCGGCGCCCAATATGGCGCGCTCGGGGTGCTCGACGAGGACGGCGGACTGCTCGAGTTCCTCTATCTCGGGGTGCCACCCGACGTTGCCGAAGCCATCGGCCACGAGCCCGAGGGGCTCGGACTGCTCGGCATGCTCGCCCGGAAGGCACAGACGGTGCGGACCGACAGCATCGCCGATCACCCCGAGGCCTTCGGGTTCCCGGCGCACCACCCCACCATGGACACCTTCCTGGGAGTGCCGGTGCGACTCGGTTCTGAAGTCTACGGCAACCTCTACCTCACCGAGAAGGAACACGGCTTCACCGTTCAGGACGAGCGGTTGGTCGAGGGGATCGCCGTCATCGCCGGATCCGCCATCAACACGGCACGAATGCAGCGCAGGCTGCGCCGCCTCGCCATCGTCGAAGACCGAGAGCGAATCGCACGCGACCTCCACGATGCCATCATCCAGGACCTCTTCGCCGTCGGGCTCTCGCTCCAGGCGCAAACCCAGAAGGTGGTCGAACCCGAAGTCGCCAGAGTCATCGCCGAGACCGTCGAACGCCTCGACGAAACCATCGCATCGCTCAGGCGCTTCATCTTCGACCTGCGCCCTCCGGTGTGGTCCCGGCGTGACCTGCGGGCCGAAGTGTCCGATCTGATCGGCCATCTCGCCGAACCGTATCCCACGGTGGCCCAGATGACATTCGATGGGCAGCTCGACGACCTGCCGCCCACCATGGTGGACGACGCGCTGCAGTTGATCAGCGAGGCGGTCAGCAACGCTCTGCGCCACGCCGACACCGACAACATCCATGTTTCGATTCGACGCGATCGCGACGAAATCATGCTCAGCATCGCCGACGAGGGCACCGGGTTCGACCCGACCGCACCCACCACCGGCATGGGACTCGAGAACATCAGGACTCGGGCCTCGCGCGCCGGTGGCGAAGCCACCGTCGTGAGCGCAACCGGCATCGGAACCACCGTGAGGATCCGCATCCCCGTGTAGCGAGAAGCTTCGTCTCGCCGCCGGGCCCCACAACAGGCTTAACTGGGCCCATGCAGTACGTCTGGGGTTTCGACGAAGCAAATGCCGACCCAGAGTTGATCGGCGACCGCGGCCGGGCGCTGACGGAGATGACTGCAATGGGCTTGCCGGTCCCGCCCGGCTGCAGCATCAGCGCGGTGGCCTGCCGCCGCTTCTTGCAGACCGGCGATCTTCCCGGCGATACCTGGGACCAGGTCGTTGCTCACCTCAGCCATGTCGCCGCCGGCAACCGGCCGCCGCTGCTCGCGGTGCGCGCCAGCCCGACGGTTCCGATGCCGGGGGTGATGGGGACCGTGCTCTACGTCGGAGTGACCGACGACTCCTACCCGGCGTTGATCGAGTGGGGTTCTGAGGAGTTTGCCGCAGACGTCCGGCGCCGCTTCCTTCAAGGGTTCGCCAGGACGGTACGGCGGGTGCCGCGCCACCGTATCGAAAGGGTGATGGCCGAAGTGTGCCAGACCCGCGGGGCCGAGGACCCTGCCGAGCTCGATACAGCCGGACTCGTTGCCGCCGGTGATGCCATGGCTGCGCTGATCGTGGAGGAGTCGCAACGCCCCCTCCCGGCGACGCTCGAGGCGCAAGCGCGTGAAGCCGTCGAAGCAGTGTTCGAGTCGTGGGATCGCCGTCCGGCCCGTCAGTATCGGCGTCAGCGCGGCATCCTCGACGATCTCGGGACCGCCGCGGTCGCCCATCTCATGGTCTTCGGCAACGCACCGGGGGGAAGCGGCACCGGAGTTGCCTTCAGCCGCGACCCGGTCGACGGCCATCCGATGCCGGGCGGGATCTACGTCGACGGGGCGAGCCGACCAAAGTCCCAGCTGCTCTATCCGGGGATCGCCGACCTCGATACCGCAGACCACGTCTCCCACCGCAACCTCATCGGCGCCCTCGGTGCGCTCGAGCAGGCCAGGCGGGAGGTGGTGCGCGTCGAATTCGTCAGAGAACGCGGCGAACTCTGGCTGGTGGAGGCTCGGCGTGCCGAGCAGGCGCCCCAGGGAGCGGTGCGCTCGGCTGTGGACATGGTCGACGAAGGGCTGCTAACCAAGGCCGAGGCCATGCTCCGGATCGACCCGGAACAACTCGACGGGATGCTCCACCCCCACTTGGCCCCGCATCTTCTCCCCACCCCGCTGGCGACGGGCGCCGCGGCATCGCCGGGTGCCGCGGCAGGCGAAATGGTCTTTGACGCCGACGCCGCAGTTGATGCCGCCAGCGCGGGCCGCTCGGTGATCCTGGTCACCCGGGAGGCCCTGCCGGAGGACGTCGCCGGCGTCCGGGTTGCCGCCGGTCTGCTCGCCACCCACGGCGGGGGCACCTCGCACGGCGTTGTCGTAGCACGCGGCATCGGGACTCCGGCCGTTGCGGGAATCGGCAACGCGACCATCGACCTCGAGCGCCGGCAGATGTCGATCGCCGGCCGCAGCTTCGGAGCCGGCGACACCATCACCATCGATGGCTCAACCGGAAACGTCTACGCCGGTTCGCTGGCGATCGAGCCCCCGGTGCGCTCACCCTCGCTCGAGCGGCTGCTGGAGTGGGCCGACGAGGTGCGCCGCCTCGAGGTCTGGGCCAACGCCGACACGCCGGAGGACGCCATCGTGGCTCGCCGCGCCGGCGCCGAGGGAATCGGTTTGGCCAGAACCGAGTACATGTTCGCCGGCGACCGGCTTGCCGTCGTCCAGCAGATCTTGCTGGGAGCCGACCCGGGGGAACGCGCCGCGGCTTTGGCCGAACTCGAGCAACTCCAGATCGGTGACTTCGAACGACTCCTCGAGGCGATGGACGGGATGCCCGTCGTGGTCCGCCTGCTCGACCCGCCACTCCACGAGTTCCTCCCCGACCGCCTCGATGTCGAGCACGACCTCCAGTTGCGACGCGATCAGGGCCTCCCCACCGAGGATCTCGAACGACTCGAGGCCTCCCTCGGTTGGCACGAGGAGTCGAATCCGATGCTCGGCCTGCGCGGGGTGCGCCTCGCCGTAGTCATCCCCGAGATCTACCGGGTCCAGGTGCTGGCGGCGCTCGAAGCCGTACGGCGCCGCCTCGACGCGGGAGGTGACCCGCGCCTGGAGTTGATGATCCCGCTCGTTGGCCTGCCCGAGGAGCTGTTCCTCGTCAGGGACATGATCGAAGAGGAGCTCCACTACGCGGGCCGGCTCCTCGAATTGGCGATCGGCACCATGATTGAGCTGCCCCGGACCGCGCTGGTGGCAGGCGACATCGCCCTCGGCTCCGACTTCTTCTCATTCGGGACCAACGACCTCACCCAGACCACGCTCGGTCTGAGCCGCGACGATGCGGAAGAGGCCTTCCTGCGGGACTATCTCGAACAGGGCATCCTGGTTCACAATCCGTTCCGCACCATCGATCCCGACGGCGTTGGTCGATTGATTGAGATCGCCATCGAAGAGGGGCTGCGGGTCAATCCCGGGCTCGATATCGGGGTGTGTGGCGAACACGGTGGCGACCCAGCATCGATTGAGTTCTTCCACCGTGCGGGCGTCGACTACGTGTCGTGCGGCCCGCCCCGTATCCCCATCGCGCGCCTCGCCGCGGCCCAGGCAGCGTTGCGCTACCCGCCGCCGGTGGTCCCCGACCCGGAGAATTGACGACCCGTTCTACAGATACAACCCGGGCCGGGTCTCTTCCTCGTGGGTGGCGGCTTCGAGGGCACGGCGCTTGCGCATTTCCTCGAGTTGGGCGGCCGCCGAAGCTTGCTGACTGAACAGCGACGCCTGGATGCCATGGAACAGACCCTCCAACCAGCCGACCAGTTGAGCCTGAACGATCCGAAGCTCCGATTCGCTGGCCGTTTCCTGCTCGAGCGGCTGGAAGATGGTCGCCAACTCATCCTGGAGATCGGGACTGAGTGTTTCGTGAAGTTGATCGATCGAAGCCTGGTAAACCTCGAGCAGCCGATGGCGGCCCTGCTCGTCGAGCGGTGCCTGGCGCACCTCATCGAGCATGGCTCGGGTCATCGACGCGATGCGAAGCAGCTTCGATGGTTCGGTCACGAAGGTGCCGTCGCCACCTTCGGGTTGGCCCATCTCATCTTCGTCGACAACCTGGGGCTTCAGCGGTTCCGGTTCACTTGGTGATGACGTGGTGTTCTGCTCCATGCCCGCAGCATACGACGCCACCGGAGCGCAATCCGGCGTCGTCACAACCGGCCGGCGTTGGCCTCCTCGAGGTACTCGGCCCGGGCCCGCCCCGACATCGCCTGGACCTCTGCCGCCACGGTGACACCGGCCAGGCTTCCGATCGCCTCGAGGGTATGGAGCGACATCGGGCGGCGCCCGGCGAGCTCGGCCGACACGTTCTGCAGCGAGTAACCGGATCGTTCCGCAATGTCGGCCACCGTGACGCCGGCAACCCGAAGCACCTCGGTGACATGGCGGAGTTGGTCGCCCATAACATCCTCCCGCAGGTTCCACTGTGCCTCATTGCCGCAACCGGCTTCAGGGCCCAATGGCCCCATCCGGCCGAACCATCGGAGGTGCTCAGACCGCCACGAAGTCGATCTGGTGGTAACCGGTGGCCCCGTCGGGAGCAGGTTCGCTCACCTCCGACGTCTGGGTTTGGCCGGTGCCGTCGGTCGCCCTGACGGCAACAATGTACTCCCCCGGCGCAATCTCGGTCTCTACCTTCCACTGTACCCACGCGCTGTCGGAGAGCGGGGTCGTCAGCTGGGCCGGAATCCACGAGCCGTCGTTGAACCTCACCTCGACTCCGGAGATACCCCTGGTAGGGGCCCACGCCACCCCGGCAACCACCGCAGGCTTGCCGGTGATCTGCTCGCCCCGGCGTGGGTAGTCGATCCGAGACTGCGTCTTGATCGGACCGGTCTTTGACCAGCCGCGGGGAACCCAATAGCCGTCGAAGTCCTCCCATGTGGTCAGCTCGAGCTCTCGCAGCCACTTCGTCGCGGAGACGTAGCCGTAGAGACCCGGAACGATCAAACGAGCGGGGAAGCCGTGGCGGCGCGGCAACGGCTCGCCGTTCATCCCCAACGCGATCAGCGCCTCCCGACCGTCGTAGGCAACCTCGGTGGGGAACCCCGCGGTCCAACCATCGACCGAACGACCAACGATTTGGGTCGCCTCGGGTTTGACCCCGGCCCGGTCGAGGACATCCGTCAGCTTCACCCCGGTCCATTTGGCATTGCCGACCAGGCCACCACCGACCTCGTTCGAAACACACGAGATCGTGACGTACTCCTCGTGCAGCCCCATCTGCTGCAGGTCGGTCAGTGAGAGCTCGAGCTCACGATCCACGAGTCCGGTCACCTTGAGTCGCCAGATGTCCGGATTGGGCCCGGGGACGACCAAAGCGGTGTCAATCCGGTAGAACCGATCGTTCGGTGTGACGATGGGGCTCAGCCCGATCACATCGAGCGCGGCATCCGGTCCGGGGGGAAGCACTCGCGTCACCGGCTCGGGGAGGGTGGCGTCGACCCTGACCTCCTCGGAACGTCGGATGATCATGGAACGGCCGACGGAACCGGCGACGACCGCAGCGACGCCGACGGCGGCGATCTGCGTCACGAGGCGGCGGCGCCCGGCATCGGCCGGGACGTGATCGGAAGGCGACTCGATCGGGCGTGGCGCCAGGAGCTTGCGCAGCACCCACCAGCCGGCGAAGGCGGCAAGCCCGATGACCAGTGTTGTGGCGAGCGGCGAGATGAGCGGCTCGGTGAGAGCTGCCCCGATACCGAGGACGGCGAAACCAACGAAGGCAACCGTCGCCACCCAGGGACGCCGCATCGCAAGGCGCCCGACGATGGCTCCGATCACGAGCGTGATAATCGCCGTGCCGATGGCGAGAGCGCCCTTGTCGGCGGTACCGAAGACGGAAATCGCAGCGTCACGCACCACCTTGGGGGCGACGTCGACCACCAGCCCGCCGACGGCGGCAACCGCCGACGGGACCGAGCCGAACAGCCCGGCCGCCAGTTCGGTGAGCCCGAGCGAGAGCCCGGCCGCTGCGGCGCCGGCCAGGGAGGCCTGGCCCCGATCTGGGCGGCGAGTTTGGGGTGGTACGTCGTTCATGAGAAACCGTGTGACGAAGGTATAACACGGCACCGCCGCCAACCCCTAGCGATTGGCGATTACCAAAGTGTG
This sequence comes from uncultured Acidimicrobiia bacterium, assembly GCA_963704825.1. GTDB lineage: Bacteria > Actinomycetota > Acidimicrobiia > Spongiisociales > UBA5794 > CAVPHV01. Next base: position 189,335 of record CAVPHV010000017.1, on the reverse strand, counting down.
AACTCCGCGATCGGCGGCCGACCCAACCTCACCGACCGCGCTTGCTGGCCGCCCACTTCAGGAACCGTTCGGCCGGCCAGGTGTTGACCACTTGGCGCTTGTCGACCCAGCCGCGACGGGCGTTCTTGACCCCCCATTTCAGGTTGCCGAACTCCTTGGTGTGGTGGGAGTCGGTTGAGATGACGAACCGGATTCCTTCGACGGTGCGGGCCCGGCGCAACAGGTCCGCGGGAACATCGAGCCTGTCGAGATGGCAGTTGATCTCGAGTGCGGTCCCGGTGGCAGCTGCCGCCGCGAACACGGCCTCGGCATCGAGATCGATACCGGGCCGGCGCCCGATCATGCGCCCGGTGAGGTGGCCGATGACGTTGACCGCCGGATGGGTCATGGCCCGGATCAAGCGTTCGGTCTGTAGCTCGGCGGACAGCTCGAATTGGGAGTGGACGCTGGCCACGCACCAGTCGTACTCCATCAGAAAGTCGTCGTCGTAGTCCAACCCGCCGTCAGGGCCGATATTGAGTTCGGCGCCGTGCAGGATCACCATGTCGGGGAATCGATCTCGGTACTCGTTGATCAGGGCACGCTCCTCGCGGACCTCGTCACGGGAAAGACCGTTGATGGCAAGGTCCTCGCCGTGCTCGGTGATGGCGACGTACTCCAAGCCCCTGGACGCGGCTACCTCGAGCATGTCGAGCAGTTCCGAGCGGCCATCCCCCGACCATGTCGAGTGGACGTGGAGGTCGCCCTTGATGTCGCTCTCGGTGACGAGTCGAGGCAAGGTCCCGGTGGCGGCGGCCTCTACCTCACCGTGGCCCTCTCGCAGTTCGGGGGGAATCTCGCGCAGGCCGAGGGCCGCATAGATCGACTTTTCGGTTCGCGAGGCGATCACCACTCCGGCCTCGGCGTCCGATAGGGCATACTCGTTGAGCGTCCAGCCCTGCTCGATGGCGCGCTGGCGCAGCTCGACGTTGTGGGCCACCGAACCGGTGAAGTACAGCACCGCCGCGCCGAACTGGGCCGGGGACACCACCCGAAGATCGACTTGAAGGCCGCCTGAGGTGACGATCGCCGACTTGGTCGCACCGTGCCCGAGCACCTCGCGGGCCATCGGCAGCGCCACGAAGGCGTCCATGATGGGCTCGGGGTCATGGGAGGCAACGAGGATGTCGATGTCACCGATGGTCTCGCGGAACCGACGCAGGCTGCCGCAATACTCGATCCTGCGGACCTGGGGTAGCGCTCCCAGGGTTGCCACCAGTTCGTTTGCCACCGGCATCGCTTCAATGATGGGGGTGCGCCGTTCCTTGCCTGCCAGCCCGAGCCGTTCGATCGACCTGGCGATCTTCTCTTCGCTACGGGCGCCGAGCCCGGGCAGATCGCGCAGTTGGTGCGACTCGATGGCGCCACGCAGTTGATCGACGGACCCGACCCCGAGCTGATCTCGCAGCAGGATCACGGTCTTGGGTCCCAGGCCGGGGATCCGAGTCAGCTCGACCAGCGCCGGTGGGTAGGTGGCCCGCAGACCCTCGAGCTTGGCGATGCTGCCGGAATCGACGTATTCGCGGATCTTCGTTGCGGTTGACTTGCCGATCCCATCGACTGCAACGAGTTCGGCCTCCGACATGTCGGCAACGTTGGCCGGCAACTCCCTGACCGCGTCGACCGCCTTCTCATAGGCCCGAACCCGAAACGATTGGGGCGTGCCGTCTTCGAGCTTGGTCAGATCGGCCATCTCTTGGAGCAGCCGCGCCACCTCCTGATTGGTACCCGTCATAGCCCGCCGAGCCTATCAGTGGGCTCCGAGCAACGTTCCTAGAACGCGAGGATGGTGAAGCCGAGGAAGACCAGGACGAGCACGATGCCTTCGCCGCGCACGATGCGGCCCCGGGCGCCGGTGCGAGAGAAGATCCCGGCCAGCGCTGACACGCCGATCATCACCCAGAGGGCGGCGATGGGGAGGCCGGGCAGGAGGCCCGGGCCGACCAGGCCGGCCAGACCGGCCACGGCGAGAGAATTGAACAGATTCGAGCCGAGCACGTTGCCCATCACCAGATCCGACTCCCGCCGCCGGATGGCTGCCGTCGCCGTCGCCAACTCGGGCAGACTCGTACCGACGCCCAGCATCACGCCGAGAAACGTGTCGCTGAGACCGATCTCCTCGCCGATGTCGAGCGCTCCGCTGAGCAGGAACCGCGCTCCGAGCACTGTGAGCACCAGAGTCACCGTGCCGATCAACGCCTCCCACCCCACGTTGTGCTCGCCACCGACCATTTCCTTGACCTCAGCTTCGGCATGGCTGACGGCCTCGGCATCGTTCATCGACCAGCGAATCAACAGGTAGACCGCGATCACGAAGCCGAAGACAAGAGCGCCCCCCTCCCAGCGCTCGATCTCCTGGTCGTACAACACCGCGGTGAGGGCCAGGAGCGAGGTGAGCATCAGAACGCCCTCGCGGCGCAGAATGCGCCACTCGGCCACGATGGCGGCAATGATGGCGGCCACCCCCAGAACCAAGGTGACGTTGGCGATGTTGGAGCCGACCACGTTCGCCATGGCAATCTCGACCTCGCCGTTGGCCGACGCCAGGGCAGACACCAGCATCTCAGGCATCGAGGTGCCCAACCCGACCACAAGTGCACCGATCAAGACGGCCGAGATCCCCAGCGCTTCGGAGAGCCGAACCGCGGCGACAACGAGACGGTCGGAGGCAAAGATGAGGAGCAGAAGACCGCCGACCACAGCGATCGCCGCTGCGATCATTTGTCCACGCTCCTCTTTGCCGGTAACCCGAGGATGGTAACCACAACTGAGGAGGGCACGTGCTGCGACGCAGCTAGCCTTCACTCTTCATGGCAGACGAACGCGAACGAATCCACCGAACGTGGCTCCACTCCGACCGTACTATTCCCAGCCGCTTTGTGCGACCCCTCATCCAGTTCACCCACGTGGAGGCGGCGGGCGGCATCGTGCTGTTGGCCGCAACCGTCGCGGCCCTCATCTGGGCCAATGCCGGATCGGGTGCGTCATACCAGGAGTTCTGGCATACCCACGTCACCTTCTCCATCGGCTCATTCCACTTCGACGAGTCGTTGACGCACATCGTCAATGACGCCCTGATGGTCATCTTCTTCTTCGTTGTTGGCCTAGAGATCAAGCGCGAACTCGTCGTCGGCGAATTGCGGGACCGCAAGCGGGCGGCGCTGCCTGCCATCGCCGCCCTCGGCGGGATGATGCTCCCGGCGCTCATCTACGTCGCCTTCGTCGCCGGCACCGGAGGCGAAGCCCTGCAAGGTTGGGGAATCCCGATGGCCACCGACATCGCCTTCTCCGTTGGTGTGCTCTCACTGCTCGGCAACCGTATCTCGGTCGGCGCCAAACTCTTCCTACTGGCGCTGGCCATTGCCGACGACATCGGAGCCATTGCCGTCATCGCCATCTTCTACACCACCGACCTTGCGTTCGGATGGCTGCTGGCCAGCCTCGGCGCGCTCGTGGCCATCGCCTTTGCTTCTCGCATTGGCATTCGTTCAATGGGTTTCTACGTCGTCGCCGGCATCGTCACCTGGTTCTTCGTGTTCGAATCCGGCGTCCATGCCACCCTCGCCGGCGTCGCCCTTGGGTTCTTGACGCCGGTGCATGCGATGTACTCGGACAAGGAGTACTACCAGAAGTCGAAGTGGCTCCTCAGCCGCTATGACATGGATGCCGCATCGCCGCGGGCACGGGAGCGGGTCGATCACGACGCCCTGGATCTCTCGACCATCGCCAGGGAGTCGGTTTCGCCGCTCGACCGGCTCGAGCTGGCCCTCCACCCGTGGTCATCGTTTGTGATCGTCCCGATCTTCGCCCTCGCCAACGCCGGGGTCCGCTTCGTGGACATCGATCTGCTGGACACCGCGGCCAGCAACGTCGCCCTCGGTGTCGCCGCCGGCTTGCTCGTCGGCAAGTCTGTCGGCATCACTCTGGCGACGTTCCTCGCGGTCAAGTTCGGAATCGGCAGGCTGCCGCCGCGCTCGGGATGGGGGGAGGTCTTCGGCCTCGCCACCCTGGCCGGGATCGGCTTCACCGTCTCGTTGTTCATCACGGAGCTTGCCTTCACCGATGCCCAGATCGTCGACCGGGCCAAGATCGGCATCTTCATCGGCTCGACGATCGCCGGTGTGGTCGGCTACCTGTTGTTGCGGCGGAGCAAGACTCCCGACGAGGAGCTCGAGGCCGGTCGCAAGAGACTCGGCATCGTCGAGACACCGGCCGGCGGCTGACCCTCCGCGTCGACATGGCCGATACCCCCAAGGGACCGAATCCACTCACCGTCGCCTGGTCGATCTGGCGCGCCTCGCGGGACCGTCGCCCCCAACCGACGGGCACCTCGACCGTCGATCACACTGAACTGGCCCCCGTGCTCGCTGCGTTGCAGAGCACCGGCGTGGCCGCGCTCGTCGACCACCAAGCTGCGCTCCATGCCTATCGGGATCGAATGGCGAGGATCGACCCCGACGATCTCTCGCCCTCGGTCGCTCTGGCCTACTGGCTGAACCTCTACAACGCGGGAGCACTCGATCTTGCTGCCGAATCCCTTGTGCGGCAGGCGACCTCGGTCCTGAGGCTCCCCGGCGGGTTTCAGCGGTCCTGGGTCACCGTTGCCGGCGAGAACCTCTCCCTCGATGCCATCGAACACGGCAAGATCAGGCGCTTCGGCGATCCCCGCATTCACGGCGCCCTGGTGTGCGGTTCGGCCTCGTGCCCGACCCTGCGTCACGAACCGTATGGCGGTGATCAGCTCGACGCACAGCTCGACGATCAGATGTGTGCATTCCTGGCCGGCGGTGGGGCCGTGATGGATCAATCCGGCGGCGTGCTCAGGCTGTCTCGCATCTTCCGCTGGTACGGAGGCGACTTTGCCCGGCCGCACAAGATGCCCACCTGGCGGCCGGCCGGCAGCAAGCACGTCGCGGCGTTGCTGTCTCCGTGGCTCGATCCCAAGGTTGTCCGCTGGACGGCGGACACGTCACCCCGAGTGGCGTTTCAGCCCTACGACTGGTCGCTCGCCTGCGCCATCCGCTGAGGGTTCGAGTCGTCTCGGCCCGAGCCGACGACGAGCAGGGAGATGGCGACGACGGCCGCCATCATGTCGAAGGGAAGCACGAGCCGCATGATCTGGCCGCCCTCGAGCAGCCACCCATCGTCACCGGTGAAGCCGACGATGTGCAGGTAGTTCCAGATGGACCAGACACAGAAGACTCCAAGCAGGCTGCCTCCCACCAGGGCGGCGCGGCGCCCCCACAGCCGGTAGGCCCCGATCATGATGGCGGCTCCCGCCCACGCAATATCGAGCGCCGACAGTAACTGGAGGAACTGAAGCGACGGTTCGAGCCGCAGCGCTGCCGACGTCGCCAGCGTGACAAGTCCAACCAATCCGGTCACCAGCACAACCAGCGAAACATCGCCGGCGAGGCGCCTGGCTCGCTCCGACCAACCGACCCATCGGTACCAGCCTGCGGTGGTGAACCCGAGCAGCCGGGTGGTGACGACGAGGCCGAGGAGCACCAAGCCGCCGAGTTGGATCACGAACGTGGGAAAGACATCCCAAGAATCAGGGACGAGGAGCAGTGGGAGTGCCACCAGCAGGACACCGACCAGGTAGGGAAACGCCGCGAGGACTGCAGCTTCGAGCGGCGGCGACGTAGTGGTCCATGCCGGAACAGGAGCACTCATGAGGCCCCACCACCCCAGCCGAGAGCAAGGCGCTCCGGGTCGCGTTCGGGTCGGCTGAGCGGCACGTAACCGGGAACCGCATGGTGTGCCGTTCCCAAATAGACCTTCGCCTCCGGGGCTTGGGCAAACCGTCCGTGGCTCCACCGCACCTCAACGTGGCCTGCCACCTCGGTCGTGGTACCCGTCAGCTGATCGTGGACCTCGGCCCGCCACAACACGACCGGCTGGCTACGATCCGGATCAGACCAGGCATCGAGCTTGCGTAGTCGATAGCGGTTGCGGAAATCCCACGGGGTGCCAACCCGATACTGGAGTGGCCGGCCCTCGGCCGATTCGCCGAGCACGAAGTAGGGCGCGGCCTGGAGCCGCAGCAGCCGCCACAATTGGGTTTCTTGGTCGCGACGATCGGTCATGGCTGCTCTCCAACGCTCGACGGAAGAACGGGCAACCTCCGCGGCAAATTCCCGGTAGACCGTTTGCAGGTCGCCGCCAAAACGTCGCGGCAATTCCCGCTTCAAAACCTCACGATGGTGCTGCTCGAGGTCGGACACCCGGTCGGGCAGCCCGGGGGCACCCAGATACCCACGGCACGCCAGGTAGAGGTCCTGATATCCATCGGGCGCGACCTCGAGAAACCAATCCGACCCCGAGTCGCGGCGGTCGCCCAGCAACCGATCGAACAGATTGGCGGGTGATGAGTTGGTCAGGATGTTGGAGCCGTATTTGCACGAGACCAGGTAGACGTGATCGACCCGAAGGTCGGCGGGCACCTGCTCGTAGCCGGGAGGACGGTGGCCGCCTTTCCACTCCAGCCACCATGGCGGCCGGCCCCGCAGCCCCTCCGGCGAGCGGGCGAACTCGACACCGTTGCGCCAAGCGACCTCGAACGCGCGACGATGCGAGCCGTCGTGGCGGGCAGCCGCCAGCCGGTCGTAGTGCTCAACCGCAACATTGCGCACTGCGGTGGGACGCACCTCCAGTGCTCGATCGAGGTTGGGGAAGCCGAGCATCCCCAACCCGGTGACGATTTCGGTGATCTCGGTGCGTAGTGCCGGCACGGTTGCTCAGCCACCGCGAAACAGCGGCGCAAACTGCAGTTCGGCCCCGACCAGGTCTGCGGGAACGTCGGCCGCGGTGAGGATCGATTCGGTGTACACGTCGACCTCGATTCCGGTGTGGTCGATCCACGCCGCGACGGCATCGCCCCATCGCTCATCGAGCAGTGCCGCCTGCATCCCCTCACGCTGGACGTCGGTGAGCCGTGGCGGTTCGTTGCGGGCAACCAGACGGAGGGCGAGCGCTCGCTGCAACACGTCGAGATCCTCGGCGAGCATGAGCACCGGGGGTTCGTCGCGCACCACGGCACAGGCCACCGTCACTCCTCTCACGCCAGTCCCTCGAGATCGGCGTCGTTCCAGAACCCGGGCAGCGGGTGTTCGTGAGTTCCCGTGGCGTACTCCCGGAGGCGCCGGCGACCGTCATCGGACAACATCTCGATGGCATCCCAGAACGAACCCGGTCCTGCCGCCCGCAGCGCCTTGTCACCTTCGCTCCCCGGCTTGGGCAGGTCGGAAGTGAGCAACAACAACCTGGGGTGATCGCCAACCTCAGGGTTCTCGCGCAACACCAGTGCCCGGCCGAGCGCCTTCCATACCGTGTCGGTGCGCAGCAGGCCGCCCCGGGTGGTGGTGAAGGCGCCGGAGACATCCACGTACCACTGGCCGCCCTCTTTGTCGCTCACGAGGAGGTTGAAGCGAACGCCGGCCCGGCTGACCTTGTAGTCCTTCTTGACGATCGTGAACTCGGCCTCCTCCAGGACCTTGCGAGCAATCGCCTGAGCAGCCTTGCCCTCCCGAGTTGCCCTGGCCTGGAAGCTCTCATCGGGATCCGGCAGCTTGGGCTGAACCGACAGCGGGCTCGGCGGTGCCGTGGTGTGTCGTTGGATGCGCTCCGCCCGTTCGTGGAGGAACTCGGCGACGCGCTTGCGGGCGGTCTCGACGTAGCCGGGGTCGAGGTCGTAGCCGACGGCACGCCGCCCCTCCTTGAGGGCGGCCACCAGGGCACTGCCCGACCCCATGAACGGATCGAGCACCATATCGTTCTCGTAGGTGTAGAGCTTGACCAGTCGCTGCGGCAGTTCGACCGGGAAGGGAGCGGGGTGGTTGACCCGCCGGGCACTCTCCGACGGGATGTCCCACACGTCGAGGGTGGCGGCCATGAACTCGTCGGCAGACGTCTTGGTGTCGAAAGGCAACCCCTCCGCCTCGCGCTGCTTTGGCGACCGGGCGCGATCGAAGCGACCCTTGCTGGCAATGATCACCCGCTCGGTGATGTCGCGAAGGACCGGGTTGGCCGCGCTGCGATATGAACCCCAGGCGACGGACCCGGCGGCGCCCTCGGCCTTCTTCCAGATCACCTCGCCGCGCAACAGGAGGCGCAGTTCGTCTTGGAGGATGCGGATGACATCGGCCGACAGGCTGCGGTACGGCTTGCGGCCGAGGTTGGCCACATTGACGGCGATCCGCCCGCCGGGCTCGAGCACCCGAACACACTCGGCGAAGACCTCGTGGAGCATCCCGAGGTACTCCGCGTAGGAGGCGGGCACCCCGCCGAGGCCTAACGTCTCCTCGTATTCCTTGCCGGCGAAGTAGGGCGGGGAAGTGACCACCAATGCCACCGAGTTGTCGGGCAACGCCGCCATGTCGCGGGAGTCTCCCTCAATACAGATCTCCGCCAGCAGAGGTGCCACGGCCACGGAGTCGTCGTCGGAGAGTTCGGGGGCGGCGAACCGCTCGTAGAACTTCGTGGCATCGTGGCTCTCCCGGCGTCCTGCGCCGAAGTTCGAGGTGCTGGTTGGCTGCCGTTTGCCCGCCACGGATACTCCTACTCAATGTGCATGGTCACCCTACCGGGGCCCTGTGACACAGATCGGTCGGGCCCGCTACTAGCCGGACTGGACTCCCATCCTGCGCCGCACCACCTTCTCGATCTCGACCGCCCAGAACACACCGGTGGAGACCACCAGGACGATGCCGAGTTCGGCTGCCGAAAGGGGCTCGGTATGGAGCAGCTGCTGGAGTGGCGCCCAGTAGATGATGAGGATCTGGATCGCCGCCGTCAGGATCACGGTCCACAACAACGGCTTGTTGCTGTTGGGCCCGAGAGAGAAGAACGACTGCCGCTCAGATCGGATGGCGAGGGCGTTGCCAAGCTGGAGCAGTGCCAGCGTGGTGAAGATCATCGTCTGCCAGGGACGACCGGTCGCCTCCCCCCACACCCCGAGGCCGAGCGTGAGGAATCCCATCAGCAGCCCGATGAAGATGACCTGCTGCCACACCCCTTGGGCGAAGATGCTCTCGTCGGGGGGCCGGGGCTTGCGTTCCATCACATCGGGTTCCGCCGGTTCGACCCCGAGGGCGAGGCCGGGGAACCCATCGGTGACCAAGTTGATCCACAGGATCTGCACCGGCAGCAGCGGGATTGCCAGCCCGACGAACGGGCCGAGGAACATGACCCAGATCTCGCCGGCGTTCGAGGTGAGCGTGTAGCGGACGAACCGCCTGATGTTGTCGTAGATTCGCCGGCCCTCGCCGACCGCGGTGACGATCGAAGCGAAGTTGTCGTCGGTGAGGACCATGTCGGCGGCTTCCTTGGCCACCTCGGTCCCCGACACCCCCATCGCGACCCCGATGTCGGCGGTGCGCAGGGCCGGGGCGTCGTTGACCCCGTCGCCGGTCATCGCAACGATGTCGCCGCGCTTTTTCCAGGCCTGCACGATATCGAGCTTCTGCTCCGGCGAGGTCCTGGCGTATACCGCGATCCTGTTCACCTCGTCCGCCAGTTCGCCGACCGACTCCGAGGCGAGTTGGGTGCCCGTCATCACCTGCTCGTCGCGGTCGAGAATGCCGAGCCGCGCTGCGATGGCCTTCCCCGTGGCCGGGTGGTCACCTGTGATCATCACCGGGGTGATCCCGGCGGTGCGGCAAGCCTCGACCGCGGCGTGCGACTCGGGACGCGGCGGATCAGCCATGGCGGCCAGACCGTAGAGCACGAGGTCTTGCTCCGACTCGAGCACGTGACCGAGGACGCCGTCGGCGACGGACCGCCCGGCGATGGCCAACACCCGGTAGCCCTCCGCGGCAAACTCGGCGGCTTGGTCGAGCACCGCGGTCCGCAACTGCGGAGTCAGGTCGAGGTCGCCTGCCTGGGTAGCCACTTGCTCGACGGCGTCGATGGTGGCTTCGATGGCTCCCTTGGTGGCGACCAAGCCGGCGCTGCCGTTCGCGGTGCGGTGGATCGTCACCATGCGCTTGCGTTCCGAGTCGAACGGGATCTCGGCCGTGCGGGGGTACTCGGTGTTGACCCGTTCCCGCTCGAATCCTGCTTTGGCACCCAGAGCCAGCAGCGCACCCTCGGTCGGGTCACCGACCAGAGCCCATTCATCGCCGACCTCCGCCGGCGCCACCAGCACGGCGTCGTTGCAGAGCACCGCGGCCGTCAGCAGCTTCGCCAGCGGGGTTCGCGGTGCGACGTCGGCCGGAGCACCGTCGACTCGAATTTCCCCCGAAGGCTCGTACCCTGACCCGGTGACGTTGCCCTCCTGGTCGAGCGTCCACACCTTCTCGACCAGCATCTGCCCCTCTGTCAGGGTTCCGGTCTTGTCGGTGCAAATCACCGTCACCGAGCCAAGCGTCTCCACCGCCGGGAGCTTGCGAATCAGCGCATGGTGGCGAATCATCCGCTGGGCCCCCATTGCCAGGCCGATGGTGACAACCGCGGGAAGTGCCTCGGGAATGGCCGCCACGGCGAGACTGACCGCAACGAGGAACATCTCCTCGACGTCCTCGCCGCGGGCGACGCCGACGGCAAACACGATGATCGCGATGATGACGGCCGCGGCAGCGAGCCAGCGGCCCAGCACGGCGAGACGTTTCTGCAACGGCGTGCTCGGGGCCTGATGGGCCTGGAGCAGCCCGGCGATCTGCCCGAGCGCAGTGTCCATCCCGGTACCGACCACGATGCCGCGGGCCCGGCCGTAGACCACTGCCGTGCCCTTGAAGACCATGTTGCGCCGATCGCCGATCAATTCCCCGGATCCCTCGGGGATGACGTCTGGTGTCTTGTCCACGGGAACGGACTCGCCAGTGAGAGCGGACTCATTGACCCGCAGGTTGGGACATTCGGTGAGGCGGGTGTCGGCGGCGACAACGTCACCTGCGTCGAAGACGATCAGGTCACCGGGCACGAGCTCCGGAGCCGTGATGGTCAGTTCGGCACCGTTGCGCACCACCCTGGCGGTGGGGGCAGCCATGGTGCGCAGCGCGGCCATTGCCTGCTCGGCCCGGTACTCCTGGAAGAATCCGATGGCAGCGTTCAGGACGACGATGGCGCCAATCACAACGGCGTCGGTTGGCTCGCCGATCGCCACCATGATGCCGGCGGCGACCAGCAGGACCACGATCATGGTGTTGGCGAACTGCGCCAGGAAGATGCGCCATGCCGGAACGGTGGTCGCCTCGTCGAGTTCGTTGGGACCGTACTTCTCGAGCCGCTCGGCGACTTGGGCGGTGGTGAGCCCGGCCGTGGCACTGGTTTCGAGGTTGGCGACGATCGCGTCGGTGTCGTCTGCCCACCAGGGATGGGGCTCGGAGGTCGCGGTGGTCGTCACGAACGTCGTGTCTCCTGCATCGGCCAAGCCTAAGTCGGGCTCGGCTCATCGTCGCCGGACTCACCGGCGAAGCGGCGCACCTCCACAAGGTGCACCCGGCGCCGGGTCGCTTCCTTCACCCGGAACTCGTACCCGGCCGAGGCGACGATGTCGCCGACCTTGGGGATGGTGCCGGCAAGATCGGTGACGAGCCCGCCGACGGTGCGCCAATCGCCACTGGGGAAGGTCACGCCGAGCTCGGTCTCGAGATCTTCGACGTCGGCGGCGGCGGAGACGCTCCACACTCCCGTTGCGGTCTCGTGGATCGGGGGCACCCGGACCTGCCCCTCATCGGAGACCTCCCCGACGAGTTCGGCGACCACGTCCTCGATGGTGACGATGCCGGCGGTGCCGCCGTGTTCGTCGACCGCAACCGCGAAGTGTTGCGCCGCGCTCTGCATCTCGCGTAGCAGGCTGATGACCCGCTTGCTCTCAGGAACGATGAGAACCGGCTGCATCACCGTCTCCACCCCGCCCATTGACCCTTCGGCCACGGCTTGGGCCAGATCCCGCAGCCTCGCCACTCCGACGATGTGATCGAGATTGCCGTCGTAAACCGGAAGCCGGCGATGACCCGAGACAATCGCCGTGTCGAGCGCTTCGCGAATGGTGCTCCCCGCTGGGATGCCGACGATGTCGATCCGAGGCACCTGGACGTCGTCGACCCGGGTGTCGCCTAGTTCGAAGGCACGTTCCATCAGTTCGACGTCGGACTCGTCGATGGCCCCGGTCGATGCGGCTTCTGCCGCCAGGTGACGGAGTTCTTCTTCGGACACACCGATCGGACCGGCAATGCCCCGGCCCGGCACCTGCAGATCGGCGAATGAGACCAGCAGAGAGACGAAGGGACGCAGCACCCGGGACATGCCCCACACCGGTCCCGCAACCATCTTGGACACCCGCATCGGCTGGCGAACCGCGAACGTCTTTGGGATCGCCTCGGCATAGACAAAGAGCACCAGAGTGAGTGCGATCGAGGTCAGCGTGATGCCGAGGCTGCCGAAGTGACGCTCGGCGAGCACCCCGGTGATGGTGGCCGATCCGATTTGGACCAGCAGCACAACGAGCAGAACCGTGTTCATCACCCGAGGCAGATCATCGAGACAGTCGACCACCCGCGCCGCCCGGCGGTCACCTTGATCGGCCTGCACCGCGGCCCGCACCCTGGGCACCCGCAGCAGCGACGCCTCCCCCGCGGCGAGGAAGACGGCGATCAGGAACAGCACAGATCAACAACAGGACGAGCAGCAAATCAGATGACACGCTCTAGAGGGTACCGAGTGGCGAGCGTCCGCTCTATTCAGCCGGGGCGGAGAACACGTACTCGGCCGACTCGGTGACCTGCTCGTAGCCGATGCGCCGATAGATGGCGTTGGAGGTTGGGTTGGCCAGATCGGTGTAGAGGAAGCAGAAACGCCTGCCGTGATCCAGTAGCCACTGTGATTGGGCGGCCACCAAGGCGGTGCCGTACCCGTTGCTGCGGTGGCGCGGTGGGGTATAGACCGGGCCGATGCGGGCACCGTTTGGAGTGCTTCGCCCGAAGCTGGAGAGGGCCACAGGGTCACCGTTGACATCCCACAGCCACACCGCGTCGGCATCGCTGGCATCGAGGTGAAGGTCCACCGTCTGCTCCAGACGATCTCGGATCGGGTTCTCCTCTTCGCCGAGCGCCTCTGTCGCAAAGGCCGTGTACCAGTCGATCAACAGTTCCCGGTCGGCGAGCACGGCGCGGCGGGGTTGCCCGGCAACGACGGGCACCGGATTGACTTGCTGCAGGGCGAACACCCCCTGGGTCATTGACAACTCGGCGGTGTCCCCGGTCACTTCGGTCCACATCACCACGAAGTCATCGACGACGGGGCGGTTGCCGACGACGCCGGGAACGGCAACGCCGTCCGACCTCACGGCGTCGACCAGTACCCGCAGAGCGGCCGGGTCGGCAGCCTCGGCGAGGACGAGCCGAAAGGGAACGGTGATGAGCGCCGCCGCCTGCGGAGCGTCGTCATCCGCGACAACCCACAGCCGGTAGTCGGAGTAGAAGCCGGGACGGTGGATCAGGGTCCCGGTGATCCCCAGGATCAGGTTGTGCCGGTCCTCGGCCGCCAGCAAGAGGGGGCGGGAAGCCTCCAGGAACTCACCTGCATCGGAGTAGCGCCGGACCTGCATGCGGCAAGCGTACCGGAGCCCTCTCAGCGACGGTCGGCACGGTAGCTGCCCAGCACCTGGAGGTGGGCCAGGGTGGCGGGTGGCGGATCGATGACGTGGCGCAACCCCTCGGGACCGGGGTCGTGTTCGAGGTCGACGAAGAACCGATAGCTCCATGCCTCGCTCGAGGGACGTGACTCGATCCTGGTGAGGTTGGCACCCCGCAAACCGAGTTCGGTGAGAGCGAGGGCGAGGGCACCGGGGCGGTGCTCGGTGATGAAGACCAAGGTGGTCTTGTCATCGTCGGAATTGACCTGCGGCTCGCCCGGTGCCAGGACCACAAAACGGGTCGTGTTGTGGTCCTGGTCGAGGACGTTCTCCGCCAGGACGATGAGCCCGTGCGGTGGACCGGCTTCCGGCGGGGCAAGCGCCGCAATGGTTGGGTCGGCCTCGGCGGCCACCTCGCGGACCGCCCCGGCGGTGTCGTGACGGGGGACCGCCTCGACCCCCAGGTCGAGGAGACGTGCTTCGGCCTGGGCGAGCGCCTCGGGATGGGACTTGACCACCCGCAGCCCGTCGACGGTGGCTCCGGAAACGCCGAGCAGCGCATGTCGAACCTCGACGAGGTGTTCGGCAATGATCGATATGGGTCCGTGGTCCTTCGTGCCGGGGAGCCGGTCGAGCACGGGCAGCACGCTGCCCGTTGTGGAGTTCTGCACGGGCAGCACCAGGCGCTCGACGAAGCCGTCCTCGAGCGCGGCGAAGGCAGCCACGAAGCTGGGTAGGCCGACATGTTCGTCTGCCGGGAACAGCTCATTGGCTGCCCGGAAGCTGTAGGAGTGGGCTTCGCCCTGGTATCCGATTCGCATGAGTGAGCAGAGTAGGTGACTTGCCGACGGGCGCCACTCTCAGGATCCCGTTAGCGTGCGGTAATGGGCGTTCTACTCGCCGCCCTTGCCGCGGCGTTTGCGGGCACGGGTGACTTCCTCGGAGGTTTGGCGAGTCGTCGGGCCAACACGTGGGCGGTGGGGACATGGAACCATGTCGCCGGCGCCGTCACCGTACTTGCCATCGCTCCCTTCCTCGACGGCAGCCTGACCCCTGAACTCATCATGTGGGGTTCGCTGGCCGGCGTCGGCGGCGCCATGGGAGTCATGGGGCTGTACACCGGTTTCACTCGCAGCGACGTCGCCGTCGTGTCCCCGATCGCTGCGGTCGGCGCCGCTACCTGGCCCGTGGTATGGAGCATCGTCACCGGGGACTTCCCCACCGGCCTAGTGGTTGCCGGAATCGTCGTCGGCCTTGCCGCCATCTGGCTGGTCAGCGGTGGGAACCGTCAAGTCCTCGCCGGAGACCGCGACGGGCTTCGCTTCGGCCTGATCGCCGGTCTCGGATTTGGGGCGCAGCTCATCTTCCTCAGCTTCACGGCGGACGGTTCGAGCATCTGGGCGCTGCTCCCATCGCGCATCGCCGGAGGCATCCTGATCGCAGTGGTCGCGCTCTGGCTCGGCAAGAGCCTCATACTCCCCCGCGATGCCAGGGCTCCGGGAATCGCCGCAGGGTCGCTGACGGCGATCGGCAACGGCTTCTTCATCATCGCCACGGGTCTCGAGTCGCTGGCGGTGGCAACAGTGATCGCTGCAATGTTCCCGGCGGCCACGGTGCTGCTGGCCCGGATGTTCTTCCACGAACGCCTCACCACCCGGCGGATCGTCGGATTGGCGCTGGCGCTGGCGGCGGTGGCCCTGGTCTCGGTCGGCTAGCTCGGGCGTGTTGTCCTCAGGTGGCCGCGGGGACCCGGCCGCGACGCCCTACGTGTTCGACGACCAGGGCCGCCAGGAGCAGCCCCATCACGATCCCGATCGTCCAGGGTGCCGCCAACGAGCCGGTCAACAGGATGACGACGGGAAGCACCGCCCCCGCTGCGACGCGATCCCACAGAATGCGGCGGCTGCTGCGATAGGTGGCCAGCACCTGCCCGCCGAGATAGAGCGCCAAAGCCAGACCAAGGGCGAACTGGGCGCCGGAAGTGAGGGCCTCCTCGGGATGCGCCACCATCTCCTCGGCGGCGAGGGCGTAGAGCACGATGCCGCTGATCATTGGGTAGTGGAGGAAGGAGTACACGTCGCGGGCGTAGCTACCGGCCTGGTCGGCGGAAACGAGCTTGAGCTCGCCCTCCCACAAGTCGGCCAGCCAGTCGAAGTAGGCCCACCACAGGATGCAACTGCCGGCGAGTGCAATGAGCAAGACCGCGGCAACCTCGAACGATGGCAGCCGATCGGAGGCGCCGAGACCGACGGCCACGATGGTTTCGCCAAGGGCGATGATCACGATGAGGCCGTGGCGTTCCGCAAAGTGGCCGGCGTTGATCGTCCACGGCCCGCGCCCGGCGCGCGATGCGGCCAGGATCTCGAGCCCGAGCGCAATGACCCATATGATGCTGCGCGCCGGGGTGTCGAGGAAGGCACCAAGGATCATCACTGCGGGCCCGAGCGACGACCACCGGATGAACGGCAACAGCGCTTGCCTCGTTCCCGCGTCGTCCTCGGTGCCGACCCAGTACTGCCAGAGGCCGAGCCCACGCAGGGCGGCATAGCCGACGGCGAGCCAGAGACCCCCATCGACGAACGCGGTGGGCACCGACTGCGCCATGATCAGGGCCACCCCCATGGCGGCGAGGATGACGGCTCGCACCCGCCGTGGTTCGAGGTCGATGGCGTTGGCAGCCCACGTGAACTGGGACCACCCCCACCACAAGATGGCCATCACGATGGCGCCGCGGGCAAAACCTTGGAAGGTCAGATCGTCGTGCACCAACCCGGCCACCTCGGTGATGGCGAACACGAACACGAGGTCGAAGAAGAGCTCGAGGCTGGTGGCCCGTTTGTCCATGGGTGCGATTCAAGCGGATTCGGCGCGGCTCGGGGGCCAACCACTCGGGCGATGCCCCACATCTTTGAAGCGGCGTGCCTGCTGCTCTCTGTGCCGTCGACTGAGGCCGAATCGCCGGTCCTCTGGGCCGCATACAATCGCGTCTGATGAAGCCGTCACCTGAAATCGAGGCGCTGGTTCGTCGCTACCTCTCAGGGGTCGACGACGAGACCGCCTTCAATCTCCTGTCGACATCCTCCGACTTCTTGGGCATCGGCACCGATGCAGATGAATGGTGGGTGGGCCGGAACGAGCTTTCGGAGGTGAGCAAGGAGCAGTCGCGCGAGCTGACCGGGGTCCGCGAGGGGTTTTCTTCACCGCATCTTCAGCTCTCTCATCTCCGGGCGTTCGAGGACGGACGGGTCGGTTGGGCTGCCGCGAGGTCTGCGATGGCCACTCTGGGCGACCCGGTGCTGATGAGGTCGACCTTCGTGCTGCTGCTCGAGGCAGGGACGTGGCGCATCATCCAGATGCACAACTCGATCGGTGTCCCGAACGAGGACCTCTATGGGTTTGAGCTGACGACGAGTCTTGATGCGCTGGTGTCTTCGCTCGACGGCGAGGGTGATCGCGGGGACGCAGCGGACGTTTCGGCCGGAACCGCAACGGTGATGTTCACTGACATCGCGGATTCGACGCAGATCTCCCAGGCGATAGGTGACGAACGCTGGTCGGCAGTGTTGCGATCCCATTTCGACGCGCTGCGACGGATCGTCGAGGCGGAAGGCGGCACCGTGGTCAAGACGCTCGGTGATGGCGGGATGTACACATTCGCATCTGCCCGTGGCGGTCTGTCTGCCGCGGTGAAGATTCAGCGGGCGGTCGCCACAGCATCTCCCGTCGTCGACTTCAGCGTCCGAGTCGGGCTGCACTCGGGAGATGTACTCCATGCCGAGGGCGACTACTTCGGATTGACGGTGAACAAAGCGGCACGCATCGCCGCCGCAGCTGAGGGAGGCGAGATCATGGCTTCTGCCGTTACCGCAGAACTGGCGGGCGATCACGGCTTCGAGTTCGGTGAACCGATGGCCGTGTCACTCAAGGGACTCGATGGCACACACCGAATCGTCCCACTCATCTGGGAACTGGAATAGCCCGGCACCCCTGAACGAATACGGTGCAACCCCCATGGAAACCCCGATCCACTTCAGCTCCGGCACCCACATTGCTGCCCCGATCTTGGTTGGGAGCCCGCGCTGACTCTCCCACCCCTCGAACCCTTCCTCGACCTCCGTCGCCGGCTCGCCCATGAGCGGATTGGGGACGGTGGACTCGACACCTGTGCCGCCCTCAGCAACAGCCTCGATTCAGCCCTGCGTGAGCTTGCGGTTGATGTCGGCTCCGACGCAGCCGTCGTTGCCCTCGGCGGGTATGGGCGTGAGGAACAATGCCTCTGGTCGGACATCGACGTCATGCTGCTGCATCGAGGCGGCGACCCCGAGTCTCTGATCCGAACGGTTCTCTATCCCCTCTGGGACGCCAATCTGAAGGTCGGCCACGCGGTGCGAACCGTTGCCGAGAGTCGAGACGCCGGCGGTGATCGCCTGGATACCCTCACTTCGCTTCTGTCGGCCCGTTTGGTGGCCGGTGACGAGGAACTGTTCGCCGACCTCATGGCAACGGTCGCGGATCTGGTTCGCACGCATCCGCTGAGTTCGCGGCTCGTGGCGCAGGAACGGGAGCGTCGGGTTGTCGAGCCGTACCCCACCATGACGGCAGACGTGAAGGAAGGCCGAGGTGCACTGCGGACCCACCAGGGCTTCTGGTGGGAGCGGCGGCGTGCAGAACTCATCGGTCTCGACGTCGACGTGCCCGGACAAGAAGAGGTTGAAGCCCGAGCCAGCCTGCTGTCGATTCGCAATGCCCTCCACGCCGCAGCCGGCCGGGCCATGGACCGATTCGTGGTGGACCTGCGCGATTCGGCTGCGCGCTGGCTCGAGACAGATGTGTACTCGCTCGCAGCCGACATGACCACAGCCCTCGATACCGGTGATCGGCTTGCCGATAGGCGCTGGCCGGACCTCCATGTCGACCGAACTCCCCTCGCAGGGTTCGGCCGGCGGGTCTTCGCCACCATCCGAAGCCGCTTCTCGGCATCAGGCGAGGCGACCAGCAGCGAGACGGGCGTTCTCGCCATCGCGGTGAGAGCGGCGGGCCGCCGCAACGGCGCCAGCCTCACGCGAGGTGAAGCAGAGGTGGTGCGGGCAGCTTCAGTGGGCAAATGGTCGGCCGACGATCGCGCTGCGTTCGTGACCCTCCTGTCTGGAGGCCCAAGAGGCAGAGCGATCTTCGGACGCCTCGAGGAGCTGGGCTGGGTCGATCGGGAGTTCCCGGAATGGGGCCCGGTGGCGACGGCTCCACAACTTGCACCGTTTCACGACCACCCAGTTGGTGCCCATCTGTGGCGAACCGTCGACGAGATGCTCGGTCTGATCGCAAGCCATGACGAAACCGGTGCCCTGGCCGACGAGGTCGGATCGACAGAGGAGTTGTTGCTCGCCGCCTTCTTGCACGACATCGGCAAAGCGCGTGGCGGCAATCACCAGATCGTCGGTGCTGACCTCACCGCGAGCTTCATGCGACGCGTCGGCTACGGTCCCGCAACGATCGGGGCAGTCACCGATGCCGTTCGCCTCCACTTGCTGCTCTCGGAGACCGCGACCAGGAGGGACACCGCAGACCCAGCCGTCATCGACGAGGTGGCGACCCAGATCGGAGACCTCCATCGCCTCAACGTGCTGTATCTCCTGACTATTGCGGATCTGCGGGCCACCGGAACGACTATGTGGAACGAGTGGCGGGCGGCTTTGTTGCACGACCTATACAGCAAGGTGAGCACGGCAATCACTGCAGGCAGCGCGCCGCGCGCCACCCCCGACATCGACGCCATCGTGGCGACCGCAGGACCGACGCTCGACCGTCGCGCCATCGAGGAGCACGTGGCCGCAATGGCGGCCGAGTACCTCGACGCGGCGACGCCGCGCGACGTCGTCTGGCATATCGAGATGACGTCTGTCCTTGAAAGGCCGGCCCAAGTGTCCGTTGACCCCGACGACCCTGGTCGCGTGCTGGTTGTCGGAGAAGATCGGTCTGGATTCCTGCTCGCCGTGACCCGCGCCTTCACGGCCAACGGTGTCGAGGTGATGGAAGCCCGCCTGCGCACCCGGTCGGATGGCGTCGTTCTCGATACGTTCCGCGTGCGGGATGAACTCACCAAAGGAGTGGTAGCGCCGGATCGGTGGGACCGACTTCTTGCCAGTTTGCTTGCGCTGCTCTCCGACCAACATGCACTGCAGACCAAGATCAGCGAGAAGACCCTCGCCTACCGAGTCGACGGGCAGAAAAGGAGCGCATTCGAGGTGCGGGGACACGAGGCGGGCCAATTCACGGTGATCGAGGTGAGGGCGCAAGACGGGTTCGGTCTACTCACCAGAATCGTCGAGGCACTGCACGGAGAGGGCCTCGACATCCACCTGGCGCGGGTCGACACGATGGGCGGCCAGGCGCGCGATGTCTTCTACGTGCGCCGACTTGGTGTCCCGATCCGAACCGGACCCGAGTTGACCGCCCTGGTGGGCCGCCTGCGCGACCGCCTCGGGGGCTGAGCACCGCTTCGGCACCCAGCCCCCGACGCTCAAATCGCGTCTTTGCCTTTCTCCCCGGTACGGATCCGGACAACCGCCTCGACGGGAGTAACCCAAATCTTCCCATCCCCGATCTGGCCGGTGCCTGCGGTCGTCTGGATCACGGCGGTGACGCTCGACACGTCCTCGGTGTCAACCAGGATCTCCAGTTTCATCTTCGGGGTGAAGTCGATCTTGTACTCGGCTCCCCGGTACGTTTCGCTGTGTCCGCCCTGGCGTCCAAATCCCTTGACCTCGGTGACGGTTATCCCCTGGACACCGACGGCGCGTAGTGCATCTTTGACCTGATCGACCATGTGCGGTTTGATGACTGCGGTAACCAGTTTCATTCTCGCTACTCCTCTCAGCCCGCGGCCGAAGCCATGGCGGAAACGTCTGGACCGTACCCGGGAGCGCCGTGCTCGATCACATCGAGACCGGCCAGCTCTTCATCGGCGGGAACCCGAAGCCCTATCGTCGCCTTGATGGCGAGGAACAGCAATCCGGCCGTGATCGTCACGAACAGGAATACGGCCACCACCCCGATCAGCTGCGTCAACAACTGATCGAACCCGTCGCCGTAGAAAAGGCCACCCTCAGTTGCGAGCAACCCGACCATCAGGGTGCCAAAGGCCCCGCAGACTCCATGGACGGAGATGGCACCAACCGGATCGTCAACGCCGCGCCGATCGATGAAGAACACCGAGAACACGACGAGAACCCCAGCGAGGGCCCCGATGATGAAGGCGCCCCAGTTTGCGACGTTGGCCGTGCCGGCCGTGATACCGACGAGCCCGGCGAGGACACCGTTGCCCGCCATCGCCACATCCGGAACCCCCGTCTTCAACCAAACCGTGATCGTTGCGAACACGCCACCGGCCGCACCGGCGATCAGCGTGGTCAGGGCAATCGAGCCGACTGCCAAATCCGCCGCAAGCTCGGACCCAGGATTGAACCCGAACCAGCCGACGAACAGGATGAATACGCCGATGATCGCGAACGGGATCGAATGACCGGGAATGGCTCGCGGCTTGCCATCCTTGTCGTACTTGCCGATGCGAGGGCCGAGAATGAGCGCTCCCATGAGCGCGGCCCAGCCGCCAACGCTGTGCACGATCGTCGAACCGGCGAAGTCGATCATCGGCGTCGAAAGTTCGGCCAGCCAGCCTCCTCCCCACAACCAGTGCACGACGACCGGGTAGATCAGCGCAGTTATGAAGAAGCTGTAGACGAAGTAACTCTTGAACTTCGTACGCTCCGCCATCGCTCCGGAGACGATCGTCGCGGCCGTCGCGGCGAAAGCAACCTGGAATACAAAAAAGGTCGGGAGGGTGAGCGTGCCGAAGTATCCCTCGGTGAACACGTTGGGATTCAGCAGCCACCCTTCGGTGCCGAAGAGACTGTTGCCCGAGCCAAAGGCGATGGCAAAACCAACGAGGGCAAAGGCGAGCACCCCCACCGAGAAGTCCATCAGGTTCTTCATCATGATGTTGGCGACGCTCTTGGCCCGAGTGAGTCCGGCTTCAACGAGCGCGAACCCTGCCTGCATGAAGATGACCAACACCGCCGCAATCAGGATCCAGATGTTGTCCAGCGTGACTTGGACCGCCTCTGCGCTGATCTCCTCCTGCGCAAGTGCCGGAGAAGCCAGCGCGAGCGTCGCCAAGCTCGCCCCAACACCAACGACCGCCAGTCTTCGCCTCATCGTTTGCCCCATTTCCTCGACAGATTGTCCTCGACGCCCGCCGCCGTATCGGTCGGCGCCGGTCAACCCGAGCAACCTACGGCGGCCATGTTTCGAGCTGGTTTCGCCACGATGAAGAGCAGCGAACGTCGCCAGGTCGATTTCGGTCTGAGGGGGTGCGTCAACACCATGAGGAGACGACGTCAGCGGCTCAGTGTTGGCTTGAGGTCTGCCGAACATATGTGCCGGTTGTGGGCGCGCGTTTGAGTTCGTCGTTACGGTGATGGCATGCCCTTCAACGAGAGTGATTACCTGGCCGAGAGGACCAAAGTGACTGAGGTTCTGCGGTCTCTTGTCGAGTCACCAGCGCATCTCGACTCGACCCTTCGAGTCATTTTGGAGAGTGCCGTGAGCCTTTGCCACACGGACAAAGGGTTCATCTATCTGAACGACGAGGGTGTCTATCGGCATGTGGCGGATGTCGGAGCGACACCAGAGGTGGTCGCCTTCAACCAGGCCAACCCGATTCACCCGAGCAGAGGGACCTCAACCGGACGGGCGGTGCTCGAGCGTGGCCCGGTTCACATCCCGGACATCGAATTGGACGATGAATACGAGTATCGGGAAGCTCAGCGCCTCGGCGGATTCAGGACGCTGCTGAGCGTACCCATGTTGCACAAGGGGGAGGTGATCGGTGTGCTCTCCTTGTTCCGCACAGAGGCGTTGCCGTTTACCGATGGTGATATCGATCTACTGTCGCTGTTCGCCGAACAGGCTGCCCTGGCGACTGTCACCAGTCAACTGGCTGCAACAGTGGAGAGCCAGAGAGTGGAATTGGCCCGATTTCTCCCCCAGCAAGTCGCTGATCTGATCTCCTCTCCTGATGGGTTGAAGCTCCTCGAGGGCCACCGGTCAGAGATCACTGTTGTCTTCGCGGACATTCGAGGCTTCACCGAGTTCGCTGCGATGGCCGAACCCGAGGAGGTCATTTCGGTTCTTGGGGAGTACCACCGAGAAATGGGTACCCACGTGATCGAGCACGAAGGAACCCTCGGCGGTTTCGACGGTGACGGTCTGATGATCTATTTCAACGACCCGAATCCAGTTCCCGATCACGCCTCGAGAGCGGTTGCAATGGCCCGAGGGATGCAAACCTCCTTCACGCCCCTCGCTGAGCAATGGCAACAACGCGGTTTCCAACTGGGCCTTGGGATTGGTATCGCGACTGGATATGCCACTCTTGGAAGGATCGGATATGAAGGTCGCTACGACTACACACCCATAGGGACCACAGTCAACCTCGCCTCACGACTGTGCGACCGGGCCGAACCTGGAACGATCCTGGCAAGCCAGCGCACGATCGCCGCAGCCGGTATCCGAGCCACCCCCCTGCCCGATCCAGTGACACTCAAAGGAATCCCCCAACCCGTCCCCGTCTTCAGCGTCTGACCGCCCCACGCGCACATCGATGCCTGTTTGGATGTCAAGGGGGTTTCTCAAGCGGTGTCTCATAAGAACCGGTTCCCGCCAGAAACCCCACATCGTCGTCAACGACGGCACCACCCCCTGTTTGCCCAACACCGAATGCACCTGAGACTTCAACCCGGTACGGAGCTGGGACAACTTGTGGCGGTACCGCACCTGCTCCCGCAGCGACCGAGGAGCGATCCACGACTCGCGTGCGCCATATTGCCTGGCATGGGCGGCTTGGTTTGCCGGATGAGGTCAGTTGGCGGTGTGGTCGGTGCGGATCAGGTTGCGAGTCGTTGAATCGCTGCGTTGACAAGGTCGGAGAACTCGGAGCCTCGTAGCGTCTCGTTGGCGTAGCCCTCGTTCATCTCGATGACCACGAGACGGTCGCCACTGCGAACGACCGCCAAGCTGTGATCCATCTGATAGCTGCCCTCCACGCCGTCCGGATCCACTGCGCTGAATTGAATGGCATACACGTTGTCTCCCAAAAGCAGCATGTCGAGCCGGTCCGCCTCCCAATGCCACCCTTCATGTGCTGCATCGTCGGTGAAGGAGAAGGTCGGGTCGAATTGGTCGAGGCATCTCTCCAAAGAAGACACGATGCTGTCGAACGCGGCAGTGACCGCAAGTGCGGTATCGGCATAGATCACCTCTTGGATCCCAACACGATCTGTTTCGAATACCACGGCGACCGGTCCGCTACCCAACTCACTCATCGGCGGCGTTGCCACGAGGTTCCAAGGACGTGGCGCCTCCGGCATCGTCGGGTCCGCACAGAAATGAACCGAAACCGCATTGGCATTGGCCGAGTTCGGATCCCCGAACTCGAGGTCGATCGGAGCGATCTCCCACGACCCCATCGGCGGGAGGTCCGCGACCACGATGAGTTCGTCCGACAGCGAGCCGGGTGGCACTGTCGTAGGTGTTGGGGTGACGGCTTTCGCCTCCCGGTCCCCGGATGCGGACAAGCGATTTCGGTTCGCCTCCGAAAACGCAGTGACCGTGGCGTCGCGGCTTGGCGGCGAGTCGGCTTCTACGTAGAAGACCCAGTCCGATTCGGGGTTCGCCCATGCCGCGAAATACAAGGTGCCCTCTTGTGGAATCACCGACCCCGATATCCATACGAGGTCGCTGGCCGGATCTAGGACACTCGACGTGATAGCCAATTCCTCGCCCTCAGCCATCATCGTCAGCCACTCAACGGGGAGGGTTCGATCACGGGAATCCCCCGGCTGCGCGAACAAGGAGGTCGCCTCGTCGCCCGCACCGCGATACTCGATAGTCGCCACGTGGTCGCCACCCTCATCGCCCCGACGCACCATGCCAGCGATCTCATCCGGCATGCCCAAGAGCACCGCCGTCACCTGGGCCTGCGTCGAGGGCATCTCAAACTCCGCAAGACCCCAAGGATCGACCGACGACGTCACAGCCTCGCCAGGCTCGGTTTCGGTCGTGGTCGTCTCGACCGCGATTGCCGTCGTCGGAGGAGCAGGTGACTCGGCCACCTCACCACCCACGCCACGCCACAACCATGCCACACCGCCAACCAGCACAACCACCACGACCGACGTTGCCGCCGCAACAATCCACCCCGACCATGGACCGCGTGTCGCTCTCGTCGGCCCGGTCCGCTCGCCAGTCACCGCACCGCCCGCACGGTCCGACAGCTCATCGAGCGCTACCGGGGGAACCAACGCCTCGGCAGCGTGACCGTACCCTTCCAACTCTTGGATCAGGTCACGGACCATCAGGGCACCTCCAATCGCCGTCGCAGTTTCACCAGAGCGCGTTCGGCGTGCTTCTGGACCGTGGAGATCGACACTCCCATCACGTGTGCGATCTCGTCGTATGTGTACCCAAAGCTGTACCGGAGGACCACGGCAAGACGCTGCCGGTCCGACAAGCGACGCAACGCCGGTTCGAGCGCAGGCTCAACCCAAGGCAACGACACCGGCCCCGGCGGTTCCACGACCGCCGGTCTCCACCGGTACTTCCTGGCGGCACTGCGACCAACCCGATACAGATACGCCACCGGATACTCCATCGAACCGACACGATCCCAATGAACCCATGCATACACCAACGCATCCGCTGCCGCTTCACGCCCCGTCTCGAACCCCAAGCTCGCCACCAACGCGTGCCGCAGCATCGGCTCTATCTCCGCGAAAAACCCTTCGAAGCTCTCCACTGCCACGGACTTCGAAGAAACCAACATCACCTCCACGACCTCACCCCCTAGAAGGTCTCAGCCACCGATTCTTACGACAAGAATCACAAGACCCTTTCCAAACACCAAGTCTCGACACTCGCCCGGGCCCGCCTCCTTCAGGCAGCGGATCTCACCGTCACACATCCCGTAGAACACTGAGGTGACCAGTTTGCGAGCGGCGGCGACCCGGACAATGTCAGATTCCGAAGCGATTCGACTCGATACCCGTATGCCTCCCCAAGCGGGAAGTCCGACTCCCCTCCTCGAACGAGCCGACCCAGAAACGCTGGAGACGGTCCTCCTCGACCTTGCGAGGAGAGTCATGAGGGTCGCCCGAGGCATCGCTGTGGGGCGATCGGTTGGCGGACTTCGATCAATGGGCCGTCGATTGGCTACGGTGGCTCGCCGAGAAGACCGATGCAGTCATTGAAATCGAGACAGGGGACCCGGCGACATGGAACCTCCAGACCTGCGGAGCCGCGAGGGTTGGCACTGGTGCGCCGACTGCGAACGACCCCACCCCCAGGAACCAGAACGCTTCCACCGGCCGCCCGAGTGGGTCACCAACGCCGCAGTCTTCTATCAGATCTTCCCGGATCGATTTGCCCGCTCGTCTCGGTTGGACAAGCCAAACGGGCTCGAGCATTGGGAGTCACCGCCGACGCACCACGGGTACAAGGGGGGTGATCTGCTCGGGATCACCGAACGGCTCGATCACCTGAGCCACCTCGGGATCACCGCCATCTACCTCAACCCGATCTTCCAAAGCGGCTCCAACCATCGCTATCACACCCACGACTACTTCCAAGTCGATCCACTCCTCGGTGGCAACGAAGCATTCCGCGAGTTCCTCGAAGCGTGTCACCAACGTGGTATCCGGGTCGTGCTCGATGCCGTACTCAATCACTCCAGCCGTGGCTTCTTCCAGTTCCACGACGTGTTGGAGAACGGGGCGGGCTCACCGTGGGCCGACTGGTTCCACATCTACGACTGGCCGCTGCACCCCTACGGCGATCAACCGGCCAACTACGGCGCGTGGTGGGGCATCAAGGCACTCCCCAAGTTCAACACGGACAACCCTGAGGTTCGGGAGTACCTGATGCAGGTCGGCGAACATTGGATGCGGCTCGGCATCGACGGCTGGCGGCTCGATGTGCCCGAGGAGATCCAAACCCCCGGCTTCTGGGAGGAGTTCCGCCAACGGGTTCGCGCCATCAATCCCGACGCATATATCGTCGGCGAGATCTGGTCGAACGCCTCCGACTACATCGCGTCGGGCACCCGCTTTGACGGGACGATGAACTACCTGCTCACCACCGCCATCATCGCCTTCGCTGCCGGCTCGCGAGTCGATCCCGAACAGACCCTCGACAATCCGTGGTACGACATCCTGCCGCCGATCGATGCCGCCGGGTACAACGATCGTATCGATCGACTGCTCGCCTCATATCCCGAGCACGCCCACCTCGCCAACCTCAACTTGCTCGACTCCCACGACACCGCCCGGATCCGTACCATTGCCAGCGGTGACGTCACCACCGTCGAGCTGGCGGCCCTGCTGCTGTTCACCTTTCCCGGGGCACCGAGCATCTACTACGGCACCGAGGTCGGAATGGATGGTGCCAAGGAACCCGGCTCCCGCGGGGGCTTCCCGTGGGACGAGGCGCAGTGGAATACCGACCTGCTGGAAACCTTCCGACAACTCATCGCGCTGCGCAAGGCCCATCCGGCGTTGCGCTCCGCCAACTACCGCCGCGTCTGGCCGCCGCCCGGACAGCACGGCACGATGCTCACCGTCATCGAACGGACCGCCCCCGGCGAGGAGATCATCGTCGCCATCAACGCCGGGGAGGAGCGCGAAACCTTGGTGTTGCCGCTGAGCGATTTCGCCGGCGACCGGCTGGAAGTGCTGTGGGGTCAAGACATGGTCGAACCCGGGGACAACAACGCCCGCCTCTCGATCGGACCGCGCTCCGGGTCCATCTGGCGCGTCGTGTGATGGACGCCAGCCCGATCACCGTCGCCGAGGCCACCGCCGACGACGCCGGCGCCTTCGCCGCGTTCTTCTGGGAGGCGTGGCAACAGGCCGGCCCCGACGCCCCCGGATTTGCCGGCGCCACCGATGAGGTCATCCGCGAACTCACCACCCAGGCGGCGATCGTGGAGCGTCTCGGTGGACCCGATCGGCGCATGTTCCTGGCACGGTCGGGCGGGCGCGTCGTCGGGTTCTCCGCCACAACCCGGATCGACGAAGCCACCGTGGAGTTGGCCGGGATCATGGTGTTGCAGTCGCTGCTGGGGCACGGCATCGGAACCGCCCTCGTGGCGGCGACGGTGGCCTCCTGTCACGACGCCGGCTACCAAAAGATGATCGTCAAAACGGAAGCCGACAACGAACGCGCCCTCGACTTCTACGAATTGCACGAGTTCACCCGCACCGAGCAGGGCACCCAGGATGTCGATGGGCTCGCCGTAGCGGTCTGGGAACTGGAACGCCCGCTGCGGTGACTACCCCGCCCGGAGCACGAAGCTGCTCTCGAAGCCGGCGGCATCAAAGCCAACCCGCATGTCGTCGTCGGCATTGGGGCCGGCCACGACCACCTTCAAGGTGAGGGAGCGGCCCGCCGGAATCGTGTAGGCGAGTGTGCCGAAATCCCACACGGCCCGTTCCCATTGCAGATCCACCGTTGTCCACGGGTCACGGTCGTCATACTCACGCACGATCTGAATACAGTCTGTGCCGTCGATCGAACCCGCCGGGCAGTCGAGCACGAACACACGCAGCCGGCCGTGCACCCCCGACTGGAGCGCGGCCATTCCTGCCCAGAGATCCATGGAGGCGTCGCCATTGAGCACGAGGTCGCTCGCCAGCGGATACGACCAGAGCTGGTACCGAGCCGGGTTGGTCTCGGCGATTTGGACCCCGATCCCGCCGTTGACCTGCTCCAAGAACAGCCCCGGTCCGGCATCACGATTGGTGTCGTAGTTGGGCAGAGACGCGTTGGTGGGGCCGGCCCCGGTCGAGAGCGGCAGCACCGGAGTGGAGGTTTGGTTGCCGGCGCCGGCGGCGCGGAGAAAGAGCTCAGTGTCGGGCGTCGTAGGGGTCACCGTCACCGTCGCCGCATCGACGCCCCCGGCGCCGTCGCTCACGACGTAGCTGAAAGTGTCGGGTCCGGTCCACGGGTCGGGTGGGATGTAAGTGCATTGCGCGCCGCAGGTAACGGAGCCACCCAAGGCCGATATGGGATCGGATCCAGAAATGGTGAGCGGGCCGCCGTCGATGTCACTGTCGTTGCTGAGCACGTCGATCACGATGACCGTCCGCGGCTGCCCGGACGCAGTGTCGTCCACAGCAACAGGCGGGTCGTTCACCGGGGCGATCGTCACCGTGACCGCAGCCGTCGAGCACCTGCCTCCCATGTCACAGATCTCGTAGTCGAACGAATCTGCACCCGAGATATCGGCAGCCGGGACGTATTCGATCTCCGAACCGACGACGGTGGCGGTCCCCTGCGCCGCGGCCGAGGTCACGGCCAGAGTGGCCGGATCGAGGTCGCCGTCGGGGTCTGAATCGTTCGCCAGCACCGGGATCACGACCGGGACGTCCTCGTCGGTAGCGGCGGAATCCGGCACCGCATCGGGCGGTGCCGGTGGCAGCGTCGTCGTCGTCGTCGTTGTTGTGGTGGTTGTCGTTGTCGTGGTGGTCGTGGTCGTGTGGTGGGGCGGAACCGTCGTTGTCGTGGTGGTCGTGGTGGTCGGCGGAACCGTCGTTGTCGTGGTGGTCGTGGTGGTCGGCGGAAGCTTGGTCGTCGTCGTGGTTGTGGTCGGCGGGGCGGTGGTCGTCGTCTGCGGAGGCAGCGTGCTCGGTGTCGGGAATCCCGTGGTCGTCGTCGCCAAGGTCGTGGTCGTCGACGACGTGGTGGTCGTTGCAGGTGGCGGAGGGTTGGTCGGCGTCGCGCCGCCCTCAGGAGGAGCGGTCACAACGTCATCTTCGGGGAGTACGACAACCGGAAGCGACACACAGTCGCCATCCATGTCGCACAACCTGACCACGTAGCGGTCACCGGTGACCGGCCCCGGGCCCGGCAAGTAGACGAGGACACCATCGGCGTTGGGCGCCACGACGCCTTCGGTCGGGCTCTGTACGATCAACACCGTGTCGGGGTCGATGTTGTTCGGGTCGAACGTCCCGTCGCCGTCCCAGCTCACCTGGTACTCGGATACGTCCTGGCCGGCGTAGGAAGGAACGATGTCGCCGACGCTCACTCCACCGTTTGGCCCGGGAATCAGTCCGCCGACGAGAGCTACGCCCAATGCGGCCGTGGTTGCAATAGCGGCAGTCGCGGTGTCACCGAGCCGCCGCAGGCCCCCAATGAAGGGCAACTGTCCGAGGAAGGCAAGCGGACCGGCCACCCGGCGCAGGCTTCCCATCGAGAGGCTGAGGAATGCCCGCACCACGTGGGGGTCGAACTGGGATCCGGCGCCGGCAGCGAGTTCCTTTCGGGCCGCAGCCGTCGACAGCGCCGGCTGATAGGTGCGAAACGCGGTCATCGCGTCGTAGGCATCCCCGACCGCGACGACCCTGGCACCATAGGCGATATCTTCTCCTGCGATCCCCGCCGGATAGCCTGAACCGTCGTACCGCTCGTGATGGTGGAGGATGGTGACGGCCCATGGTCCCAGGAACTCATGAATCGGGCGGGTCAGCTCGAACCCATCGGCGGGGTGATTCCTGACATGGGCCCAGTCATCGTCGGTGAGCTTGTGGTCGGAGCTGAGAACCTCGGCCGGAACCCCCAGCTTGCCGACATCGTGCAAAAGGGCCACCCATCGCAAGCGGTCACGGTCGTCCGCCGGAATGCCCAATTCCTCGGCGAGCAGATCGGTATAGGCCCGGGTCCGCTCGGCGTGACCGCGGGTGAGACGATCGTGGTCACCCAGCGAGGCCACCATCGCCAAGACAAACTCCGCGGCCCTGGTGGGATCGTCATCGACCCCGGCAGCACGCGCCTGCTCGACCTCGGCTTGCATGCGACGCGACGAATGCGACCGCAGCGCAACGCTGAACCGAGATGGTGCCTTGTCCGGGAACACCAGCGACATCCGCAGGAGCGCTGCCAGCGGCAGAAGCTGCCGGGCGATGCGGTCGACCAGCCACATGGTTCCGAACGACGATCCGAGTACGAGCGCCCACCACGCCAAGCTGCCCGGGAGTCCTTCGGGGTCGGGCAGTGAGTTGGCCACGACCGTCGCCACCACGATCGCAGCCACAACGGGCACAATGAAGACGACGGCACGAATCAGCCAGGCCCGGAAGCGACGGTCCTCCCATCGTTCTCCGTGCCAGGTCATCGCACTGCCATCCCGCAGTCAAGGCGTGGGGAAGTGCACGTCATGGTTCCCAGGAAACATCGACCAGACCGGAGCGCAGCCTGAGGAGAGATTCAACCGGAGGCGGCGTAGACCGCCTCATACTCGGCGGCGCGGGCTTCCCACGACCAGTCAACGGTCATCCCGTTCACCTGCATCCGATTCCAAAGCCGAGGCAAACCAAGGTGATAGCGCATGGCCCGGCGAATCGTCTTGGCCAACGATTCCGGCTCAAACGTGCGGAACCCAAGTCCGGTGCCGCGATCGTCGTGCTCGTCGATGTCATGCACGCTGTCGGCGAGACCCCCGGTGAGGCGCACGACCGGCGGCGTCCCGTAGCGCATCGCGTACAACTGTCCGAGGCCGCAGGGCTCGAACTCCGACGGCATCAGGTAGGCATCGGCGCCGGCCGACACCAGCCGCGACAGCGAGTCCTGGTAGGGCAGGTGAGCCACAGCACCCGGGTGACGCAGCACCCAGTCGTCGACCATGGCATCGAGTTCGCCGTTGCCGACCAACACCAATCGGAAGCCTTCAGCCACCAGATCGTCGATGGTGGGCGCCAGAAGGCCGAGGCCCTTCTGGCGCGCCATCCTCCCTACGTTGCCGAAGACCTGGCCGTCGCTCAGGCCCGCCACGCCCATCAACGCCGCCCGCGACTTCTTCTTGCCCTTCAGGTCATCGGCGCTGAACGGCGCCGGGAGCGTGACATCGGTTGTTGGATCCCACGACGTGGTGTCGATCCCATTCAAGATCCCCACGATGGGGTGGGCCAGGGAGCCAACGATGCCGGAAAGGCCAAACGACGTGTCCGGTACGGCGAGTTCAGCCGCGTGCCCCGGACTCACCGTCGTCACCCGGTCGGCACCGACCATGCCTGCCTTGAGATAGTTGGCCGAGCCGTACCACTCGAGGGCACCGCCGGGCATCGCCGCCTCGGGAGCCACTCCGAGCAAGGCGGCCGCTTCATCGAGTGGCCCCAGCATCGGGTGGGCCGCGTTGTGGATCGTGAACACGGTCGGAACCGGCGCCAGCAGCGCCGCCGCACCAACGTGAGCATCGTGGAGATGGAGTACGTCGAAGTCGCCGGCGAGGTCCGCCGTCGCCCGGGCGAAGCGGCCGAAGCGCAGCCAGTTGTCGTCGTAGCCGGTGCCGGGCTCGGGTCCATAGACCCCGGGGCGGGCAAACGAGGCGTCTCGGTAGGCAAGGACGTCGAGCAGGGGGTCGGGGATCCGATACCAGCTCCCACCGATCGGGGTGCCTTCCGGTTCGAGATCGCGATACCCGGGAACGGTGACCGTCACCTCATGGCCGAGTCGGGCCAGCGCTCCGGCCAGTCCCTCGACGGCGTTCCCCAGACCTCCGGTGCGGACGAATGGGGCGAGCTCGGCGGCCGACATCAGGATCTTCACGGCAGCCACACCCTATCTCGCTCCACGAGGCCGGCAAGACCACGTTCCTGGTCTCCGTCGAGGGCGTCGCCTCCGGCCAGGTGTTCGGCGAGGCCGACGAGAAAGGTGGCGTCGGCGGCGTGCCCTCTCCAGCGTTCGGTGGCGTAGCGGACCGCGGTACCGGTCGATATCAAGAATGCCCAGTCCGAACTCTCGATGAGCAACACCGTCCGGCGGAGCTGGTCGAGCACGGTCCGCAGCGTTCGTTGCGGTTCCGGATCCTCCGCCTCGGCTTGTTCGAGGCCGACCTCGGCGGCGTAGATGGCGCGCCACAGATCGGCGGTCGCCGGCACATCCCACACCCGGTAGTCGCCGCCGTCCCCCCAAGAGCCTGCCGGGACCCGTACCGCTTGGGCAGTGCCTGAGGCGTCGAGCGCCTCCGAGGCCGTGGCAACCGAGATCCCGGCGGCGTCGAGTTCGCGCCTGGCAGCGGTGAACCACTCCACGCCTTCGCGCCACCAGTGGCCGAAGAGTTCGGCATCGTACGGCGCCAGGACCACAGGATCTTCAACTCCGGCCGCAACCGTGTTGGCGATAGTCTCACCGACGAGCCGGGCAAAGTGGTGGCCCTGCTCGGCAACGGCCGCGCGTGCAGGACCTGGTTGGTACGGCGCCTTCTCACCGATGTCGAGCTCGCGATCGGTGACTCGCCAATAGCGCAGCCCACCTTCGTGATGGCGCCGATGGAACTCGAGGAACCACGGATTGGCCGGGTAGCCAACGTCGCCCGACCACACCTGGACCGTCGTCGTCGGATCGCGGGGAAACGCCGCAACCGTTGAATCTCCCAGGGTGTAGATCTGGTGGGGTGACAACCCTTGCCCGGCAGTCGCCGACCACGGCGGATAG
Source organism: uncultured Acidimicrobiia bacterium (assembly GCA_963704825.1). GTDB lineage: Bacteria > Actinomycetota > Acidimicrobiia > Spongiisociales > UBA5794 > CAVPHV01. The sequence goes on along the minus strand of CAVPHV010000017.1, from coordinate 156,178 downwards.
TTGCCGATCGGAGCCCCCTTGGTCACGAGGTGAGCGTCGATGATCGTCCAGTCGATGCCTGCCGCCTGCAGGAACGCCTCGACTCCGGGACGCTCACCGTCGAGTGGCAGGCCTGCGGCAGGCTGCCACGGACCACCAGGGCGGTACGCACATTCCGGCATCCACATCCCGCGCGGCTTGCGGCCAAACCGCGCCAGGAACCAATCCACGCCGTCCTCGATCTGGCAGCGGGTGCGCTCCGCTGAGCCGAGCAGGGGCAGGAAGCCGTGGGTGCGGGCGCAGGTGAACAGCTCGATCGCGCCGACAGCATCAAGAGCGCCGAACCCGCTCAGGATGTCACGATTGCGCCGCTCGAAATCGTCCTGCATCGCTTGGTACCGATCCCGCCACCCTTCAGCGATTTCGGCCCGGTCGGTATCGCCCGACGCCGCGGCGTCATCTCGGTTCCGTATGGCGGCGGCAATGAGCGCCCCAAGGTGGCCGACCAAACCCGTTCGAAAGCGGTCATCATCGAGTTGCTCTCCGAGCACCGGCGAGAACTCGAGTGTCAACGCAGGCCGCACCCCGTGGGCCTGGAGCGCCTCGAGCGATCCGAGCAGCGGGAGGTAGGTGTCGGCCGCGGCCTCGTACAACCACGACGCCCCGTATGGCCACTCGCCGTGACCCAAGACATAGGGCAAGTGGGCATGCATGACGAAAACAAGGCGACCCTTCACGGACCCCATGTTGGCACTCCGCAGCTTCGCCCGCGAGCTACGCTCCGCCGATGCTCCCCCGCCGCCCCCAAGCCGCCTTCCTCTTCGGCATGTTCGACCTCCAGCAAGGCCTGGCCGTCGATCACCAGTACGACCGGATCCCCAGTGTCCCTCGGCCGGGGCGACCGATTGTGCTGCGAGTCACCACAACATCGGACGCGCGCCGGGTCACCATCGTTGCCGCCGATGACCCCGCCGCCGTCACGCCCCAAGCGATCGAAACAAGCGGCGTTGAATACCCGGCCCGACGGGTCGGGTCTCATTGGGAGGCGGTGATGCCGGGGATGCCGGACGGCACCATCGTCAACTACGTCGTGCGCAGCTTGGACGGGACCGAACGCGCCTGGTACGCCGACGGCCGCAGACCTCAGCGAGCCGCCACCGTCTTCACCCACCGCGTCACCTCACGACGCCCGCCCCCATGGACTCACGATGCGGTCGTGTATCAGATCTTCGTCGACCGATTCGCCACCCCAAGCGGTCCCGTTCCCGAGCCCGAACACCCCAAAGCGTGGGCCGGAGGTGATCTCGCCGGAGTCACCGCACAGGTCCCCTACCTCGCAGACCTCGGGATCAACACGATCTGGCTCACCCCAATCTTCACCTGCAGCAGCTATCACGGGTACGACACCAGGGACTTCGGCCAGGTCGATCCACGCTTCGGGGGCAACACCGCCCTCAACGACCTGGTGATCGCAGCGGGAAACTCCGGCATCCGGGTCCTGCTCGACTTCGTGCCCAACCATGTTTCGAATGAGCACCCGTGGTTCACCGAAGCCCGCCGAGGTGGCGATACCCGGGACTGGTTCTTCATCCACGAAGACGGCAGCTACGACACGTTCTTCGGGAACCCCGGGATGCCCAAGGTCAACGTGAACCATCCCGAGGCGAGGGCCGCGCTGATCGCCGCCGCCCGGCACTGGCTCGATGAGTACGGAGTCGCCGGCTACCGGATCGACCATGTGCTCGGGCCGAGCGAATCGTTCTTTGCCGACCTGTCGAGCGAACTCAACCGCACCCATCCCGAGGCCTGGCTGTTTGGAGAAGCCACCGCGACGCCGGCATTCTGTCGACGCTACGGCGGAGTGCTCGACGGGGTGACCGACTTCCTCTTCGCCTATGCGTTGCGTGACTTCCTCGGGGGCGAGTTGGACCCCGCCGGTTTGGTCGAGGTCGAGCAAGAGGCGGCTGCCGTGCTCGCCCACGAAGACTTCTCGTGGGTTCGCTTCTTCGACAACCACGACATGGGTCGTGGCCTGCACCGCTGGAGCGGCGACTCGGCGCGACTGGCCGCCGCGACGGATGCCGTGCTCGCCCTCCCCGGGGTGCCCGCCATCTTCTACGGCACCGAGCAGGCGTTGACCCACACAACCTCCGCCCTCGCCGGTGGTCTCGAGGTCGGCAGAGTCCCGATGCGCTTCAGCGGATCCGACGATCTCAGGGACCGAGTCCGAGCAGCGGTGCGAGCTCGAGTCGAGAACGCAGAACCGCCCCAGACGCCGGTGGAGTGGCGGGTCGACCAGACCTCGGCCGAATGGCGGTGGGGGAAGTTTCGCGGCCGGCTCGTCACCCCACGTTGACTCCTCGGGATATGATAGTAATATCTCAAGTAATCTTGTGGTAAGGGGTATCGAATGGAGCGCGACTTCACGGACCGAGTCATCGACGAGTGGGGAGCCGCGCGTCCCGATCTCGATGCTTCAACCACCGAAGTTGTTGCCAGAATCCTCCGTTTGGCCAGTTACCTACAGACTGAGCTCGAACAGGGCGCCATCGAGGCCGGGCTGAGCACCAAGGGCGACTACGACACACTGGCCGCCCTCCGCCGGCAAACGCCTCGCCACGAGCTATCCCCCACGCAACTCGCCGAAGCAGCGCTCATCACGACGGGCGGCATGACGAGCCGTCTCGATCGACTCGAGGATGCCGCCCTGGTGGAACGCCATGCCGACCCGTCAGATCGACGGGCCCTCGTTATCCGCCTCACCGATGAGGGATGCCATCTGGTCGATCAGATCCTCGTATCAAATCTCGATAGGCAGGACTACCTGCTCGCGGCACTCGATCCCGACGAGCGGGATGCGCTCGCTCAACTGTTGCGGCGTCTTCTCGTCAGCCTGGGAGACGAGTGACATGGAGTGGATCACCGAACAACTCGGAATCTCGCCGGACACACAGGGCAAGCTCCTCGCTTCCGTTGTCGTGATCGCGGCTCTCTTCATCGGCAGATGGCTCGTCCTGCGCACCCTACCCAAGGTCTCCGACGATCTATGGAGTGCCTATCGGGCCGGCAAGATGATCACCTACACGGCCACGATCATTGGACTCATGTCGTTGGCCTGGATCTGGATAGATGCCTTTGACAATCTGCCCACCTTCCTCGGCCTGCTGTCTGCGGGTATCGCCATTGCACTTTCAGACGTCCTCAAGAACCTCGCCGGGTGGTTCTTCATCTTGAGCCGCAGACCGTTTCGACTCGGAGACCGCATCGAGATCGATGGGACCAAGGGTGACGTCATCGACGTCCGCCTCTTCCGCTTCTCCTTGATGGAAGTGGGGAATTGGGTCGACGCCGATCAGTCGACGGGACGCCTCATTCACATCCCCAACGGCCTGCTGTTCACCAAGAAGGTGGCGAACTACACGGAGGGCTTTGAGTTCATCTGGTACGAGATTCCCGTCCTCGTCACCTTTGAGTCTGATCGGACCGAAGCGCGCCAGATCCTCGAACGAGCCGTGATCAACAACACAGCGAATGTCGAGGAAGTAGCTGGAACCCGGATTCGGGAGACGGCCCGCGACTACCACATCAAGGTCGGGACGCTCACCCCCATCGTGTACCTGTCGGTCGACAACAGCGGCGTGATGTTCACGTGCCGTTTTCTGGTGGGGGCGCGCCAGCAGCGTGACATCGCCCAGGCGGTCTGGGAGGCCATTCTCGACGGAATCGACGGCACCGACCGGGTCGAGCTCGCCTACCCGACCGTCCGAACCTACCTGCATGGTCCCGTCACCGTGACCAGCGATCACGATCGCGTCGAACGAGACTGACACCCGTTTGGCTGCGCAGATCGCTACGGCGCCGCCGCGGCAGAGCCGCCTACCACCAACTCGGGGCGGAACAATTGGGGCCGGGGACGGCTTTGGTCGGTGGCTTGGGCCACGATCATCGAAGCAACCGCGGCGGCCATGCGATCGACCGGTTGACGCATGGTGGTGAGCGCCGGGTTGGTGAGGGCGGCGATTGGAGTGCCATCGAGACCGATAACCGAGACGTCGTCGGGCACCTTGGCGCCCCAGGCCCGAACGGCGCCGATGGCGCCGATGGCCATGAGATCACCACCGGTGATGACTCCCGTGGCGCCGGCCTCGAGCAGCTTGGCCATGCCGGCATGGCCGCCCTCGAGCGTGAAGAGAGTCTCGGAAATGAGACGGCTGCCGTTCCTGAGCCCCGCTGCGGCGATTGCCTCCTGGTAGCCCTCGACCAGGAGCTGTGACGTGCTGTAGCGACGGGGGCCGATCAGACAACCGATCGTGGTGTGGCCGAGACGGGTGAGGTGTTGCACTCCCGACGCTGCGGCACCGGCGACGTCGATCGACACGGCCGGAACGGTGCAGTCGGGGAAGATCCCGTTGACCAGCACCGTCGGAATCCCCTTGTCGAGTAGACGCTCGTACGGTTCGTATCCGATGCCGGCCTGGGCGTAACGACCGTTGACGACCACGACACCGGTGGCCCCGATGTCGACCAAATGATCCAGGTAGTCGTCTTCGTGGATCGTCTCAGATGTCGACGGACAGACGACCGACATGATCCCGTGGCGGGCCAACCGCGCCTCGATGGTCTGAGCGAGCAGCGAGAAGATGGGATTCTCCAACTCGGGGGTGATGATGCCGACGACCCCCGAACGCGCCGTGCGCACCGGGACCTCGCGGTAGCCGAGGTCGCTGAGCACGTCGAGCACCAACCGGCGGGTGTGTTCCGACACGCCGGGCTTGGCGTTCATCACGCGGCTGACGGTGGCTTCACTCACGCCGGTGAGCGCGGCGACTTCCTGGAGCTTGGGACGCATCCCCCTACTATCCCCCACTTTGCAAGTTCTTGCAAGACTTGCAGAAAGTGATTGGAAATCCTGCAAGGAACGTGCTTTACTCGCGTTTGCTGGTTTACTACCAGCATCGGAGGCACTCACTCGAGATGCCCCGCGCAACCCCATTGGATAACGGAGGAGGACTTCTTGTGAGAAGTCGGTACCGGATTCTGGTTGGCCTTGTTCTTGCCTTTGCTCTGATCGCTGCCGCCTGTGGCGACGATGACAGCGCTGGCGACACGACAACGACCACCGAAGCCACGGAAGACACAACGACAACGACCGAAGCCATGGAAGAGACAACGACCACGGCTGCCCCTGAGACGACAACCACGGCCGCAGCAGCCGAGGCGCTGGTGGTGTGGGCCGACGAGAGCCGTGCCCCGGCCATCATCGCCATCGCACCTGAGTTCGAGGCAGCAACCGGCGTCGCCATCGAGGTGGTGCAGAAGGACTTCGGCTCGATCCGCGACGAGGCGATTCAGCTGATCCCGACCGGCGAAGGCCCCGACGTCTTCATCGGCGCCCACGACTGGACCGGGCCGCTGTCGGACGCCGGCGTGATCGCTCCGATGAACGATCTCCCGGCCGACAGAGCCGCGGACTTCTTCGATCCTTCACTCACCGCCTTCACCCTGGGTGGCTCGCTCTACGCCTTGCCGTTCCAGATGGAGGGCATCGCCATGTGGATGAACACCACGCTGGCTGCCACCACCGACGCCCCGGCAACGTTCGAGGACCTGACGGCGCTGTGTGACAGCGTGCTCAGCGGTGACCAGGTCTGCATCGCGCTGCCCGGTGGCGCCGACGCAGCCGACGCCTACCACATGTTCCCGTTCCAATCCGCCTTCGGTGGTTCGATCTTCACGTTCGACCCGGCAACGGGCTACACGGCCGACACCGCCGGCATCGACTCCCCCGAGTCCATCGCCGGCGCCGACTTCATGGCCGGACTTGTCGACGCCGGGTACATCCCGTCCTACAACTACGGCAATGCGCAGGAAGCCTTCCAACAGGGCAATGCGCTGTTCTGGATGACCGGCCCGTGGGCCCGTGGTGATGCCGAGACCGGCGCCGCCGAGAATGGCTTCGAAATCCAGGTGATCAGTATCCCGACGATGGAGGGCAACACGCCCCGTCCGTTCTTCGGCGCACAGGGGTATCTACCTGAGCTCGCAGACCACCCAGGTGCTCGTCGCCAAGACCTTCATCTACGACTACGCCGCCACGCCTGAGGTGCAGCAGGCACTCTATGACGCCGACCCGCGCCTCCCGGCCAACAAGACCGTGGCCGAGGCCGTGTCGAGTGACCCGATCGTTGCCGCCTTCACGGAGTCGATCGCCAACGGTCAGCCGATGCCCAACATCCCGCAGATGACCGGTGATGTCTGGGACTCGTGGGGCGCCGCCATGCTCCAGATCCGCAACGGCGAATCCGACCCGACGACCGCGCTCACCGCGGCCGGCGAACAGATCGACGGTCTGATCGGAGCCTGACGTAGCAACCGACTAACCTCCAACAGCATGTTTGGAGGACACCAGAGGACGGGGTCGAAATGACGGCCCCGTCCTCGGCGCGTTCCGGACGATTCGGAAGCCTGGGACCGGGCTTCTGGTTCCGCTTCGGGTCGATGGCGATCGTCGATGCCATGGCCCTGTGGGCGATGTACAGCCTGATCGACCAAGAGCAATGGCTCGTCATGGCGCTGTTGGCGGTCGGCGCCGTCGGGCTCAACTTCATCTACTTCTCCAGCAAGGCCATCCCGTTGCGCTACATCGCACCCGGCCTGGTCTTCCTTCTCGTCTTTGTCGTCTACCCCATCGGGTACACCATCTACCTCTCGATGACGAACTTCGCCCAACCGAACAACGTCAACAAGGAGCAGGCGACGGCCTCGCTCGAGAGCATCAAGGTCATCTCCGACGATCCGGCGCAGTTCGCCCTCACCGTCTATCAGGCGCCGAACGGCGACCTTCAATTCCTCCTCGTCGATGACGAGGGCACTACGTGTTTCGGGGCACCACGCCTCAAGACGGATCCACCCAGCGAGAGCACCTGTGAGCCAGTCCCCCTCGATGATCCGGCCGCCCCACCCGACGAGATCGACGGCTTCAGCAAGCTCAGATTGATCGACCTGATCGCAGTCGAGGGTGAGTTACTGGCGTCTGCGATCGACACGCCGGTCGGCGAGGCCGTCGTGGTGACGGCAACCACGGCCCAGGCCGGCCAGATCCAGCGGTACACATACGACGCGGCACGCGACCTGATGGTCGACAACATCGAGGACACCGAATGTGTGCCGGTTGAGGGCAACTACGTCTGCGGAGACGGGCGGGTACTCACTCCGGGTTGGCGCATCTTCATCGGAGCCGACAATTACGTCGATGCCCTGACCGACCGACGGGTAGGGGGGCCGCTGCTGCGAGTGTTCACCTGGAACGTCATCTTCGCCATCTCCGTTGTGCTCCTCCAGTTGGCGCTCGGCCTCGGGCTGGCGTTGACCCTGCACAACGTTCAACTGCGCGGCATCAAGTTCTACCGATCGATCCTGATCTTGCCCTACGCCATCCCCGCCTTCATCTCGGTGCTGATCTGGCGTGGGCTGATGGACACCAACTTCGGACCGATCAACAACGACCTGCTGGCGTGGACGGGGTTTGCGGTTCCGTGGCTCACCAATGGGTTCTGGGCCAAGGTGTCGGTGATCCTGGTCACCGTGTGGCAGGGTTTCCCCTACATGATGCTGATCTCGATGGGGGCGCTCCAGTCGATACCGACGTCGCTGATCGAGGCGGCCAAGGTCGACGGCGCCAACGGGTTCCAGACGTTCCGCAAGGTCACCTTCCCGATGCTGATGGTGATCATCGCCCCGTTGCTCATCGCATCGTTTGCCTTCAATTTCAACAACTTCATCAACATCTTCCTCCTGACCAACGGCGGACCGCAGCTACTCACCTATGACGTACCGGTCGGCGAAACCGATCTCCTCATCACCTTCACGTTCTCGCTGTCGCAGAACGCCGGAAGGTTTGCGCTCGCCGCCACATTCGCCATCCTCATCTTCATCATCGTGGCTCTGATCTCGGCCTTCAGTTTCCGGTTCACCAAACGCCTGGAGAGACTCTATGGCAACCTCTAAGCCGACCGACAGCAAGGTCGTCGCCGGGCAGATAAGTCTCGGTACCAAGAACAAGACCAGCTTCAAGGTCTGGCTGCGCAACAAGGGATGGCGTCATGCCGTGATGTGGGTGGCGATGGCATTCGCCATCTACCCGGTGCTGTGGATGGTCTCGGCGGCGTTCAACACCTTCAACACCCTGGGCGCCTCTAACCTCATTCCGACCTCGGTCACGTTGAACAACTTCAAAGAGTTGTTCACCGACCCCTTGCTCCCCGTCGGCCGCTGGCTGTGGAACAGCTTCTACATCGCCTTTGTGGTGGCCACCATCCAGGTCCTCATGTCGGCATCTGCCGCCTTTGCCTTCTCCCGGTTGGAGTGGCGCGGCCGCCGGGCTGGGCTGCTGATCGTCCTGCTGATCCAGGTGTTCCCGCAGTATTTGGCGTTTGTCGCCATCCTGCTGCTGGTACGGGGCATCGGTGACATCTTCCCGATCGCCGGACTCAACACCCACCTCGGGTTGATCCTCGTCTACCTCGGCGGTTCGATCGGGATCAATACCTGGCTGATCAAGGGCTTCATGGACACCATCCCGTTCTCGCTCGACGAGGCGGCGGTCGTCGACGGTGCCAGCCACTTCGACATCTTCTACCGCGTGATCCTGCCGCTGACCCGACCGATTCTCGGCGTGGTGTTCATCATCACGTTCGTCTTCATCTACGGCGAGTACATCCTCGCCTCGGTGTTGCTGTCCGATACCAACCTCTACACGCTGCCGCGCGGTCTGTTCTTGATGATCTCCGACAGCTACACCGCCAACTGGGGTGGCCTCGCCGCGGCGTCGGTGCTGGCGTCGATTCCCGTGATCGCCGTCTACGTCCCGATGCAGGATCAGCTCGTCGGCGGCCTGACCTCAGGCGCCGTCAAGGGCTAGGGCCTTCAGAGGACAACCTCCGGTTGTCCTCTGAGTTCTCGCCTCCGCCCCAAAGGGGCTCCGGCTCGTATTCGTGCGGCCTCCCGGCCGCCCTCATTGCCGATCGCCCCGGCTCAGCCGGGCCGATCGAGCCGAGGGGGCCGGGGCAAGGCCCGCCCCCTCGGGCACCCCCACCACCCGACCAACCCCGCGGTGCGGTTGGCCCCACCCCACATGCCCGCTAGGTCCGCACCGTCCAGGACTCGAGTCGGAGGTCGGGGGTGAAGGCTCTCCGGGAGATCGTGGACACCACCACGAGGACCGCAACCACGACTGCAGCAAGCACCAGGTACATCACGACGAGCTGCACGAGCACGGCGGGAATCGGTTCGACGCCTGCCAGCAGCAGCCCGGTCATGGCCCCGGGGAGGGCAATCAAGCCCACGACCTTGGTGCGCTCGATCTGGGGGATGAGAGCGGTGCGGGAGGTGGTGCGAACCAGGAACTGCGAGGCACCCCGCTCATCGAACCCGAGGGAGAGCAGACCCTCGATCTGGAGCCGGTTGTCCTGGAGATAGGACACCACCAGGTCACTGGCGAGCACGGTCGACGGCATGGTGTTGCCGATGGTGATCCCCGCCGTCACCACCACCGTCACCGGGGTCAGGTCGAGAATCTGGAACCCGAATACCACGGCAAGCGCCACAGCGGCCGATCCGCCGATGGCGAGAAACACGGTCGTCCGCAGCCCGGGCACCTCGGGAGCGCGGCGCCGGGCGGTCTCTGCTGCCACAACCACCATGAAGACCACCCACAACCAGGCGAAGACCATCGCCCCGCCCGACGTGAAGATCACGGCGAGCACGGCGCCGACTGCGAGCAACTGAACTGCCGCACGAAAGGCCGCCCACAGCACCGACTTCTCGACCCCGACTCCACGCCACCACGAAAGACCGGCCGCCAGCAAGACCAGGGTGACGGAGGCGATCGCTCCGGCAGCGCTGATGGGCTCCGTCACGGTGCAGATTCAGTCGAGTGAGCGTTCGGCGAGCAGCATCGACAGGTCCTTCACCTCGACGTCCTCGTCCTTGCCGAGTTCCTTGACTCCGTCGTCGATCATCACGAAGCAGAACGGGCACCCAACCGCGATGACATCGGCGCCGGTGGCGATCGCCTCCTCGGTGCGCTCGATGTTGACCTTCTTGCCGGTCTGCTCCTCCATCCACATCCGGCCCCCGCCGGCGCCACAACAGAACGAGCCGGTGCCGTTGCGGGGCATCTCGACCCGCCTGCCCACGGTGTCGAGCACTTCGCGCGGCGCCATGAACACATCGTTGTAGCGGCCCAGGTAGCAGGGGTCGTGATAGGTGATCGACTGACCGTTCGACTTCGGGGTGATCTTGCCGCTATCGACGAGATGCATCAGCAGTTCGCTGTGGTGCACCACCTCGTAGTCGCCGCCGAACTGCGGGTACTCGTTGCCGAGCGTGTTGAAGCAGTGGGGGCACTGGGTGATGATCTTGGTCACCCCGAGATCGTTGAGCGTCTCGATGTTCTGCAGCGCCAAGCCCTTGGAACACGTATTCGTTGCCGGTGCGGCGAGCCGGGTCGCCGGTGCACAGCTCACGGGGCCCCAGGATGGCGAAGTCGACTCCTGCCTCGTTGAGCAGGCGGGCGGTCGAGATGGTGACCTTGCGGTTGCGATCGTCGAACGATCCGGCACACCCCACCCAGTAGAGGTACTCGGCTTCGACACCGGGTTCGCCGAGGACCTTGACCGGGAAGCCGAGTTCATCGGTCCAGTCGCCCCGAGAACTCTGGTCCATGCCGTACACGTTCGATGAGTTCTCCATCGAGACGTAGGCCTTGCCGAGCTCGCTGGGGAAGTCGGCCTCCATCAGCGACAGGTAGCGGCGCATGTCGAGGATCTTGTCGACGATCTCGATGTTGACCGGGCAGATCTCGTCGCAGGCCCGGCACGTCGTGCACGCCCACAGCTCCTCGGCGGTGATCCGCTCGAAGACGTTGTCCGAGGTCACCGTGATCGCCTGGTCGACCGACACCGGCGGCGAGACGGGGTCGGCCGCAGTGCGGTCGGCAACCTCTCCGAGTTTGAGCACGATCTCGCGTGGATCGAGCGACTTGCCGGTGGTGTTGGCGGGGCACACCGACGTGCACCGCCCGCAGATGGTGCAGGCGTCGGTGTCGAAGAGCTGCTTCCAGGTGAACTCCCCAACCGTGGCGGCGCCGATGGTCTCGATGTCGGTCGCTTCCATCAGGTTCGGCACCTCCCGCATCGCGCCCTTCGGCCGCTCATGGGGCGAGAGAAACATGTTGACCGGCGACGACACCATGTGTCGCAGCTTGGTGGTCGGCAGCATCACCAGGAACGCGATGAACACCACGACGTGGGTGATCCAGAACACCTGATGGATGCCGGCGGCTGAGCTCTCGGGGACGAGGTAGCTCAGCGGGTAGCCGACAAACGACCATTTCTCGAAGTCCGGTCTTCCAATCTCGGCGACACGGGCGGCCTCGACCAGCAGTCCGGTGACGCCGATGAGCCCGAGGGTGATGAGGATGCCGGCGTCTTCCGGCTTGGTCTTCGAGCGCAGCCGCCATGGCTTCATGCCGTAGCGACGCACCGCCGCCCAGACGATGCCGACCAGGAAGATCACGGCAAACAGGTCGAGGACAAACGAGAAGCCTTGGTAGAAGGCGCCGTAGAGGAACTTGAGGTTGTTGGGCAGCAGGTGGTCGATCTCGAGCGTGACGGTTCCGAGGAACAACACGATGAACCCGTAGTAGATCGCCGAGTGCATCAGCCCGGCGTTGCGGTCGCGTAGCAGGGTGCGCATCGACAGACCCTCGCGCAACTCGTGGAGCCGCTTCTTCATCATCCCGCTGCGGTTCTCCCACGAGCCGCGTTCCCAGCTCTTGGCCCGCTGTGCCAGCAGGTAGATCGAGACGCCGAGGAACACCGCAACGGAGACATAGAACAGGGCGATGACAGGCCCCGGAATGTTGCCGAAGACGAGCCGGCCGACTTCGATCTCGGGTTCGTCGGGGAGCGTGCCCATCCACCACAGCAGCAGCGTGCCGACAACGGCGAGCCCGGAAAGCACAAAAAGCGCTCCGCTGGCGGTGATCTTGCGCTGCTTCGGGGCAGCGTCCTCCGGAGCTTCCTGAGTGGCGGTCGTTGCCACGTCTCCTCCTATCCCGTCGGCCTCCCAGCGAGTGTACCCGGCAGCTCACAGACCTCTGCAGCGAGAACCCGTTCTTGCGTGGTTCAGGCGCGGTTTCCGACACCCTGGCCACGCAGGAATCGGTGCGGACACTGCGTTCAGCCGTTCAAACGCTTGTCCAGCGGAGAGCGGAAGCGCGGAGTGACCCGGGTGTCGCCGAGCCACTCGTGGAGGCGAGCGGCCTCGGCCTCGATCTCGGCGGCAGCGGCAGCGCCAACGTCTTCGAGCAACTCAATCGAAATCTCACCGTCGCGGCGTTGCGCCCAGCCGCCGACGATGCGGCCGTTGCACCAGACGGTCGGTCCGGCGTTGCCGTTGCGATCGAACAAGAGTGCCTGGTGATCGGCCAGGTACCAGTCCCGTTCCTTCCAGCCCATCACGGTCGGATCCAGCCCAGGTAGTAACGCCACCCAATCCCCCGCTGCCGGTACCGGCTCCAGATCGTCCGGCAGCACCCACCCGGTCCCGGTCTCGAGTTCGACCTCGATCGCACCGTTGGCGGCAAGCGCCGCCTTGGTGTCGCGCACCGTCCATCCGGTCCACCACCTGAGATCGGTGAGCGTGCCCGGGCCGAAGGCCGACAGCCACCGGCTCAGGAGATCGGCCTGCGCCTCGGCTCGGTCCAACTCGGGAAGCGGCGCCCCCACCCAGGTTGTAGTCGGCGCCCAGCGGTATTGGCTCGACAGCCACGTGCCCCGGGGCCGGCCGCGCACGATCGAACCGGCGGTGGCGAGAAGAAAGAGAACGCGGGTTGATAGGCCTATGGTCCCGCCCCACTTCTTGCCCGCACCAAACATCAGCTTGGTGCCGAGCTCGGGTACATCCTCGGTCAGTTCGACGGCGGTCGCCTCACCACGGCCCTCCAGTGCCGACAGGACTCGGGACTCGACGTCGACCAGCCAGGCCTCGGGATCGGTGGCGATGCCCTGCTCCCCCAGCATCTTGACCAACCGGCGGCGCTCCGGGGCAAGCAGGGCGTCCGTGCAGGCGGACTGCATCACCGCGGCAAGGTCTGGAGGAACCACAAACATCGTGCGCCGCATCCCGAGCATGCGCAGCAAAGCTCGATCGTCGTAGAGGGCTGCCTCGAGGTCACCGTGAACGAACCCGGGCACCCGGGCCCACGCCGACAGGTAGACCGTGGCGGGATCGCTCGAGTGCAGACCAACCATGTCGGCTGCTGCGGTAACGACGCTATCGGCGGGCCGCGCCAGCCGGTGGCGAACGGCGAGCCGGGCCCTTCGCTCTGCAGAGTTGATCGAAATCACATCGACCAGTCAAGCGCGAATTCCCCGCCTAGGGTGGCGGCGATGGCCACCATCTCCATCCAAACCCCCGAGGTCGGCGACACCGCCATCGCCACCCGCCTGCTGGCGATTCAGCACGCCGCCTACCAAATCGAGGCGGATCTCATCGGCTACGACGGGATTCCGCCGCTCGACGAGACGGTCGACGAACTCCAGTCGCAGCCCATCGATTGGCTGGCGGCTTTCGAGGGTGACGCCATCGTCGGTGCCATCGGATTTGTCGTCGCACCAGACGGCAGCTGCGACATCGACCGGCTCATCGTCGATCCGGACCAGGCCAGACGAGGAATCGGCCGTGCCCTGGTCGAGGCCGTGCTCGATCATCCCGTCGTCACCGTGTCGACCGGCGCTCGCAACGAGCCGGCATGCGCCCTCTACGAGTCCCTCGGCTTTCATCGCACCGACGAACGTGAGGTGGCTCCAGGTATCAACGTTGTGGAGTTCGCTCGACCCAATCCGTTCTTGCGTGGTTCGGGTCCAGGAAATCGCGCCTGAGCCACGCCAGAACAGGGAAGTCGGCCGAGGGTCGCGACGGTGCCGGACCGCCGCCACGCAAACGCCTTCGTCGACCGCCTCACGTCCGGCGCGTGATCACCAGGTCTCAGCCCTCTCGGTCGGCTCGTCTCTGATCGCGAGCCTCGCGCCGTTCCACATCATCGCGTTCTCGCTCTTCGCGACGGAGGGCATCGGCTTGCTCTCTCTCGTCGCGGCGGATCTGATCGATCCGTTCACGCTCTTCGCGACGCTCCCGTTCGAAACGTTCCCGCTCGTTGCGCTGGGCAGAGTCGTCGAGGTCACGACCAGCTTGTCGTTCCACCTCGTGACGGTCGTGGGAGGCTTCACGTTCGGCTTCGTAGCGGTCGTGGCTGGCCTTGCGCTCTACTTCATACCGCGCTTGCGCCGCCCGTTCCTCGCGTTCACGATCTTCGCTCGATGGGTCGCCGTTCATGATGGTGATTCCTCGCCTCGTCTCAGTATCACACTAGACCTGAGGACGTGGTGAAGGGGAGGCACCGGCTTGCCAGGCGCCCGAGCATGGAAGTACCGTCTCTGTGGTAAACGGCGGCTCAGCACGGAGGTTCGGGACGGATGTGTTGTTTCTTCACAAGCTTGGTCTTCCTCGGACCCCGCGCCGCCATCCTGGTGTGGTGGCTGATCGACACGGCGCGGTGGGAAGCCGCCTTCTCCAGCTTCTGGTGGGCATTCGTCGGCTTCATCTTCGCACCGTGGACCACCCTCATGTGGGCATCAGTAGCACCGGGTGGCATCACCGGTTTCGACTACGTGATCCTCGGCCTCGGCATCTTCGCCGACATTGCCTCGTACGCCGGCAGTGGCTACACCAACCGTGAGCGGTACATGACCGCCTGAACAGCAAACCGATGACTACAGATGCCCGGAGCACCGCGCATCTTCGGCGATATCCACGCGAAACGGGTGGGGTCGCAGCGGGCAATGCGAGACATCCTTCGGGAGAAGTGAGGCGAACGGTGATCACCGGGTTTGACGATGTGATCATCGGCCTCGGTGTCATCGCCGACATCGCCGCGTACTCGGCAAGCGCCTACGAGGGCCGCGAGCTGCACGCCGCCTGACCCAGCGGGGAGGAGAACAGACGTAGCGAACGAGGCCGGGCATGGCACGTGTCATCTTCCACGTTGCCATCTGCGTGCTCGGCTTCGCGCTCGTGCTGAATCGCACCTTCGATCTGATGACATGGCAGATCGTCCCTATGGCCGTGCTCGCCCTCACGGTGGCTCGAATCGGCCCGGTTGCCGTGTCCATGGTGGGACCAAGCCGGCCGGGCCGACCGTGCTCTACATGGGGTGGTTCGGTCCCCGAGGACTGGTGACAATCGTTTTAGCAGCTCTCGTAGTCACGGAGGCCGATCTCGCCGGCCAAGCCACGATCACCGCGGTCGCCGCCATCACGGTAGGGATGAGTGTGCTCCTCCACGGTCTCACCGCGTTTCGACGTGGGGTGAAGGGGACGACACGATTGCGGAGAACCCGCCAAATGCGCTTCTCCCGTCACCGACGTCAGCAACGTCAGCAACACTATCGTGGTCCTCAGTGACCACCAACTGTCGAATGGACACCTCAGCTACGCAGTAGACCTCTCGGACGGCTCACTCAATCCTGCAGGTGGACCGGTCACCGTGGTCATCGCATGACCACATCCTCACGCAACAAGGTTTCCGTCGTGGCATCACTCGGCGGGGAGACAGGAAGACTCGTGTCAGAGAAAGGACACATACATGTCAGAAGGTGACAATCTTGTTCTGTACGTAGCTGCGTACAGCGACGCAACGTCCGCGCAGTCGGATTTCCAACTGCTCAAAGACGCCGAGGGCGACGACTTCAAGGTCGTGGGCGCCGTGGTGATGAGCCGCGACGCCAACGGTAAGGTCGACGTGCTCGAGAAGGGCGCTGCCAACGAAGACACCGCGGCCGGTGCGTGGATCGGCGGCGGGATTGGCCTCGTTGTTGGCCTGTTCGCTCCTCCGCTGCTTGCCTCGACCGCGATCGGTGCCGGCATCGGTGCTCTGCTCGGACACCTGACCAAGAAGCACGAAGAGAAGGAACTCGGCGTTGAGCTCGACGAGTACTTCCCACCGAACTCATCTGCGGTGGTTGTCGTCGTCGACGACAAGTATCTCGACCGGGTTGAGGCTGCGCTGACCGACGCCGACAAGCGGGTCAACAAGGCGATCAGCCAAGACGATTACGACAAACTGCAGAAAGCCATCTCGAAGTCCGACGACGAGATCGCCGACGCCGTCGACTCCTAACCCACTATCCAGTCCGAACCGTCGGCGGCCCGCTCTTCGGGTCGCCGACGCCGGCTGACCTCGAGTCGTTGCATCTAGCCGACGCCCGCCGACGTGAGCGACCAGGCGTAGGCCTTCAGCAGCGTCTCTGGTGGCGATCAGGCCACCGCCGTGACGTCGGTGTAGGTACTCCGCGTCGGTGTCGGCTGGGCCACAATCATCGTGGTCATCTTGCTCGCCTTTGGCGTCCCTACGATCAAGCCGATGGTTGAAGACGCTGCCGCCGACCTCCTGCTCACGATTCGCCCCGTGTACAACGTCGGCGATCAGATCAGACCCCTCGCGTGCCGAGACCAGCCCGAGGCCCCATTACCGCCACCAACGCGGCCCCTCCTTGGCATAGCGGTGTCGATAACCTGCGGCAAGGACGAGTACTCCAGGAGGACGATGTGTTGACGATGCGGGGGGGACCGCCGGCGTATCACGTGCTGGCCAAGCCGACGGGACCGATCTGCAACCTCGACTGCGAGTACTGCTTCTTCCTGTCCAAGGAGATGCTGTATCCCGGCGATCGGTTCCGCATGGCCGACGAGATGCTGGAGACCTACTTGCGCCAGTTGCTCGAATCGCACCGCACTCCCGAGGTCACCATCGCCTGGCAAGGTGGGGAGCCCACGATGATGGGCCTCGACTTTTTCCGCCGCTCGGTTGAGTTGGTCGACGAACTCAGGAAGCCGAACCAGCGGATCGCCTACACCATCCAGACCAACGGCGTCCTCATCGACGAACGCTGGGCGGCCTTCTTCGAGGAGAACAATTTCCTCGTCGGCATTTCGGTTGACGGCCCCCGAAAGCTGCATGATCGGTACCGAATCGACAAGCGCGGCAACGGCTCATTCGATCGGGTGATGGCCGGCTACGAGCACCTTCGTGCCGCCGGCGTCGACGTCAACGTCCTGTGCACTATCCATGCCGGCAACCAGGATCACCCGGCCGAGGTCTACCGCTTCTTCCGCGACGACATGGGCGTCGAGTTCATCCAGTTCATTCCCATCGTCGAGCGTGCCACAGAGACGCTCTTGCCGCTGGCCAACCTCGGGTGGAGTACCGGGAGCAAGGAGAAGCGACCGCTCTACGTGCAAGCCGGAAGCTGTGTCACCGAACGCAGCGTCAGCCCGGAAGGGTTTGGGCGATTCCTCAGCGCCGTGTTCGACGAATGGATCCAAGGCGACGTCGGGAAGGTCTACGTGCAGCACTTCGACACGGCTCTGGCCAATTGGCACGGCGAGCCGCCGGGGGTGTGCGTGTTCTCGGAGACCTGCGGCCTCGCCGTGGCCCTCGAGCACAACGGCGATTTGTACTCCTGCGACCACTACGTGGAGCCTGACTACCTAATCGGCAACATCAACGAGACTCCGATGATCGACTTGGTCGCATCCGATCGACAACGCCAGTTCGGCCTCGACAAGCGGGACACGCTTCCGCCGTTCTGCCGGGGTTGCGAGGTCCGGTTTGCCTGCCACGGTGGTTGCCCCCGAAACCGCTTCACCACCACTCCCGAAGGGGACCCCGGCCTGAACTACCTTTGCGCCGGCTACAAGACGTTCTTCAACCACATCGATCACCCAATGCGAATCATGTCGGGCCTGCTGCGCCAAGGCCGCGCTCCTGCCGGCGTCACGGCCGTCCTCGACGCCGAAGAGGCGCAACGCTTCGCCACCGCCGGGCGCAACGACCCGTGCCCATGTGGGAGCGGGCGCAAACTCAAAATGTGCCACGGCGCGGCGACGTCCGGTTGAGCTGACACTGCCACGGCAGCGCGCTACTCGCCGGTGACGGCTTCGATCTTGCCCGACTTGATGGCGGACACGAACGCCTGATAGTCCTTGTCGTTCTGATCGGCATAGGCAAACGCGAAGTCGGCAACGGAACGATCGAAGACGTCCGCCGAGCCGAGGTATCCCGCTATCGCGATGGGATCCCCCGATCGGGCATGGGCGTGAGCCAGCGTCCATCCGCACAAGCTCGCGTAGTCCGCCAACCGTGCCGGGCCCATCGCCGCAACGTCGGCCGAGCCCTTCATATCGCGGAGCTGGCGCCAGTAGAAGTGCCAGTTGGAGTCGAGGTGGACCGTCCAGCCCAGGAAGATGTCGCTCGACGCCTGCATGAGTCGCTGCCCTTCCACCACCCGCTTGCCGTGCTCTTCGTAGTGGCTCCGCGGCAGGTGACCTTCCAACACCGAGCTGCTGGCTTCCTTGATCTGCAAGAAAAGCGGGTCTTCGTCGTCGCGCCCTTGAAAGAGCACGATCAAGCAGCGAGTTCCCACACTGCCGACACCCACCACCTTCAGCGCAAAATCGACGAGGGTGAACCGGTCGAACAGGAGCCTACGATCGTCGGGGAGGGTCAACCGGTAGCTCGACAAGCTGTCGTCAACCCCAGCCCTGATCTCGTCCAGATCTCTCGAACCGGCCAGTTCGCGCGATCGGCAACAGCAACGGCGGCTGGCTCTTGATCCGATAGGTCCCGTTCACTTTCTCCGCGAGCTTCGACAAGGCCGTCAGGCTGTCCTTGGAACGAGCCTTCCTTGCCCTCTTCTCCACCAGTTTCTGGTCGTGTTTGGTGGGCGCCGCCGCCGCCATCTGCTCGAGCGAGAGCTGTGAGTACCAGATGTCAAGTGTCCTCGCGCTCCCGAATTCCGCCATTGCCCGGCGGTACGCCGCAACCGATCCCAGCGTCGCCGTCCTGATGGCGGAGTCGTCCAATTCATTGTCGCGTCCTGCCAACACGACGCTGGTCGCCAACCGCTTCAGATCCCACTCCCAGGGGCCGGGAAGGGTTTCGTCGAAGTCGTTGACGTCGAACACCTGACGACGATCGGGCGAACCGTAGGAGCCGAAGTTGGCCAGGTGAGCATCACCGCATATCTGAGCGTTTAGACCGGTCCTCGGGGTGTGAGATAGGTCGGCCGCCATGATCTTGGCGGCGCCGCGGTAGAACGTGAAGGGCGAATCCGACATCCGACCGTGTCGAATAGGGACCAGCCACTGCACTCGCTCCGTATCCTGACTCGCGATCACAGCGACGGGGTCTTGGCGGTCGGCCGGCGCCGACCATTCGCCGTGGCTGGAACGTGGCACCGCCTTGCGAATCGCCTTCCCCTTGGCGCGGCGATCCTGCGGACTGACGGCCTTCTGGAGCTGAGGCGTTCTTGGGTGCGAACTCTGACTGGTGGACATGTCTCCCCCTCTACCGATGCTTACGCGGTCATCACGCCGGTTGTGGGCGCAGCGCCGTCGCCGAGCCAGCCGGAATCAGCACGGTCGCCAAGACCGCAGCAGAGACCCTCTTGTTGGGTCGGCGACAGGTCCACAAAAGCCTACTCAGCAGCACGACTCGCAGCAGCCTTGAGCCCTACGGAACGGGCGTCGTGTAGCTGGCGAGGACCCGCATGTAGTTGGAGCGGATGAAGCCGTCGGGATTGGGGGCCGAAGCCATCGACATCGACCCCTTCATCTGCTCAACCGAGTCGTATTCGTGCTCCTCGAGCCACGCCTTGACCCCACCGATCACCGCAGCGGCGTGATACGGGCCCTCCTGGAGCAATGCCGACGCCATCATCACCGCGTCCGCACCTACCAGCAGCGATTTCAGCACATCATCCGACGTGTGCACGCCGCCGGTGACCGCCATGTCGGCCCGCAACTTGCCATGGAGGATCGCCAGCCAGCGCAGCGGAAGCCGCAACTCTGCCGAGGTGCTCAGTTGGAGATTGGGCAGGACCCGCAGGTCTTCGAGGTCGATGTCCGGCTGATAGAACCGGTTGAAGAGCACCAACCCGGCCGCACCGGCCTCCACGAACTCGCGTGCCACGTGGGCCAGCGACGAGAAGTAGGGGCCGATCTTGATCGCCACCGGAATATCGACGGTCTCGACAACTGCCGAGAGCAAGTCGAGATAGCGACGCTCGACGTCGAGTGACGTGGCGTACGGGTCGGTCGGAATCAGGTACACGTTCAGTTCCAGGGCGTCTGCGCCGGCCTCTTCCATTCGCTTCGCGTAGCGAACCCAACCGCCACGGGTCGTGCCGTTGAGACTGGCGATCACCGGGACCGACAGTGCCTCCTTGGCCGCGGAGACTTGGTCGAGATAGAGCTGGGGCCCCGTGTTGTACGAGTCCAATTCGGGGAAGTAGCCACCGAGCGCCTCGGCAAAGCTCTCTGCCCCGTACTCGACGAGCCGGTGTGCTTCCATCGCCTCGTGCTCGATCTGCTCCTCGAATAGCGAAGGCAACACCACCGCAGAGACCCCGGCATCCTCGAGTTGTTTGAGCGTGTCGACGGATCCCGTGAGCGGCGAAGAGGATGCCATCACCGGGTTCGCCAGTTTCAGGCCGAGATAGGTGGTGCTGAGATCGACACTCATGACTGCGGCTCCTCCACGCTGGCCTCCTCGCCGAGAATGGTCCGGTCCATGTCTTCAAATTGCTCGTACAGATTCCACCGTTCGTCGATGTCCTCCTGCGCCATGGCAAACAGTCGCTCGGCGGTCTCGGGAGCCGACCGCATCAGCATCGCAAAGCGGCCCTCGGTCTTGGCCACCTCCGCAAACGCCAACGTCGGTTTTCGACTGTCGAGATGGAAGGCGTGTTTGCCCTCGAGCGTCACCCGCGGGTCGTATCGATACAGCGGCCAGAATCCCGAGCTCACCAGATCCTTCTGGTGCTCCATGCTGGTCTCCATGTCGATCCCGTGAGCGATACAGGTGCTGTAGGCGACGATGAGCGACGGGCCGTCGAACGCTTCGGCCTCCTGGAACGCCTTGACCGTTTGGATGTTGTTGGCCCCAACGGCAATTTGGGCGACGTAGACGTTCTTGTAGGCCATCGCGATCTGACCGAGGTCCTTCTTGGCAACGGTCTTGCCGCTGGCGGCAAACTTGGCCACGGCTCCCCGGGGCGTCGCCTTCGACGCCTGACCGCCGGTGTTGGAATAGACCTCGGTGTCGAGCACCAGAATGTTGATGTTCCTGCCCGACGCCATGGCGTGGTCGACACCGCCAAAACCGATGTCGTAGGCCCAGCCGTCGCCACCCACGATCCAAACGCTCTTGCGCACCAGAGTGCCTGCGATTACTTCGAGCCTGCGGGCCCGGGAGTCGTCGACGGTTTTCAGCTTCCCGACCAGCTCGGCGACACGGGCCCGCTGAGCGTCAAGACCCGCCTGATCCGACTGGTCCGCATCGAGCAAAGCAGTGGCGAGGTCTTCGCCGATCTCGCCCGACAGCGCCGCCACCAAGCGCCGCGCAGCATCGACTTCCTGATCGAGCGCCAGTCGCATCCCGAGCCCAAACTCGGCGTTGTCCTCGAACAACGAGTTGGCCCAGGTCGGTCCCCGTCCTTCGGAGTTGACGGCATAGGGCGTCGTCGGCAGGTTCCCGCCGTAGATCGACGAGCAACCGGTGGCGTTGGCCACCATGATGCGATCGCCGAACAACTGAGTGAGGAGCTTGATGTACGGCGTTTCGCCACACCCCGAGCAGGCGCCCGAGAACTCGAACAACGGATCGAGCAGCTGGGAGCCCTTCACATTGTTGATGTTGATCAAGGTGCGGTCCGGCTCTGGAATCGTCTTGAAGAAGTCCCAATTGGCCCGCTCGACCTCCAGGTGGTCTTCCTTCGGCTCCATGTTGATGGCCTTGTGCTTGACCACCTCCTTGGACTTGGCCGGGCACACGTTGACGCAGACGCCACAACCCGTGCAATCGTCGGGAGCGACCTGAATGGTCATCACGTGGCCTTCGAGTTCCTTGGAGCGGAACGGCAACACCTGGAGGGCGTCGGGGGCATTTTCGGCCAATTCGGCCGGGAACGCCTTCATCCGAATCGCCGCATGGGGACACACGATGGTGCATTTGGCGCACTGGATGCAGATTTCGGCGTCGAAGATCGGAATCTCCCTGGCGATGCTGCGCAGCTCGTACTGCGTGGTCGCCGTTGGGAAGGTACCGTCAACCGGCAATGCGCTGACCGGAAGCAGGTCGCCTTTGCCCTCTAGCATCATCGCCGTGACCCGCTTCACGAAGTCAGGAGCGGTGGGAGGCACCACCGGCCGCATCTCGATTTCCGATGATGCGCTCGCCGGAACCTCGACCTTGTGGATCGCTTCAATGGCCCCATCGACAGCGGCGTAGTTGCGTTCGAGCACCGATTCGCCGAAGCGGGCATAGCTCTTCTCGATGGCCTTCTTGATGGCGGCGATTGATTCGTCGCGGGGCAAGATCCCGCTGAGGTAGAAGAAGCAGGTCTGCAGCACCGTGTTGATGCGCCCTCCGAGCCCAGCCTTCTCGGCGACGCCGTGTCCATCGACGATGTAGAAGTCGAGCTGCTTGGAGACGATCTGCTCCTGTACCTCACGCGGGATCTTGTCCCACACCTCGTCGGGCCCATACGGGCTGTTGAGGAGGAACGTCGCCCCAAAGCGGGCCACGCCCAGTACGTCCATCTTTTCGAGGAAACCGAAGTTGTGGCAGGCCACGAAGTCGGCGTCGGTGATCAGATAGGTGGACTGGATCTCCTGCGAAGCAAACCGCAGGTGAGAGATCGTGACGGCTCCCGACTTGCGGGAGTCGTAGACGAAATGGCCTTGGGCGTGCTGATCCGTGTTCTCGCCGACGATCTTCACTGAGTTCTTGTTGGCGCCCACCGTGCCGTCCGCGCCAAGGCCGAAGAACACTGCCTTCACACCATCGGGTTCGGCCGACCACTCCGGGTCCCAATCGAGGCTGAGATTGGTCACGTCGTCGAAAATGCCGATGGTGAACTCGCGCGGCGCATCATCGGTCTCGGCGGCGTCGAACACGGCCTTGACCATCGCCGGCGTGAACTCCTTGCTGGAAAGCCCGTAGCGGCCGCCGAGTACCCGCGGCATCACGGCCCATGTGGTGCGCTCGTCGTGGGTCTCCTCGACGATGGCAGCAACGACGTCGGTGTAGAGGGGCTCGCCGACGGCGCCGGGCTCTTTGGTCCGGTCGAGGGCGACAACGGTGCGGACCGTCGGCGGCAGGGCGGCGACAAAGGCGCCCGAGGCGAAGGGGCGGTAGAGGCGGACCTTGATCATCCCAACCTTGCGGCCTTCGGCGACGAGCTTGTTGACGGCCTCCTCGGCCGCGCCGACACCAGATCCCATCAGCACGATCACGGTCTCGGCATCGGGGGCGCCCACGTAGTCGAACAGGTGATATTGCCGGTCGACGAGGCCGGCGAGGCGATCCATCGCCGCCTGCACCTTGTCCGGGACGGCGTCGTAGTACAGGTTGCACGCCTCACGGGCCTGGAAGAAGACGTCGGCGTTTTGCGCCGTGCCGCGCAGCACGGGTGCATCCGGGTCGAGGCGGCGCATCCGGTGTTCGAGTACGGCGTCGAGTGACACCATGTGCCTGATGTCGTCGTCGGTGAGTTCCTCGATCTTGGCGACTTCGTGGGACGTGCGGAAGCCATCGAAGAAGTGCAGGAAAGGCACCCGGGTCTCGAGCGTCGCCGACTGCGCGACAAGGGCGAGGTCGTGAGCCTCTTGTACGGAGGCGCTGGCCAGCATCGCCCAGCCGGTGCTGCGCACCGACATCACGTCGCTGTGGTCACCAAAGATGGACAGGGCGTGGGTGGCCACGGTGCGCGCCGCAATGTGGAAGACGGCCGGGGTCAGCTCACCGGCGATCTTGAACATGTTCGGGATCATCAGCAGTAGGCCCTGCGAAGCGGTGAACGTCGTCGTCAACGCACCGGTTTGCAGCGCACCGTGAACGGTTCCAGCCGCCCCGGCCTCGCTTTGCATCTCGATGACTTCGGGGATAGTGCCCCAGATGTTCTTCATTCCCCGCGCCGCCCAGGCGTCGGATAGCTCGCCCATCGGCGATGCCGGGGTGATGGGGTAGATCGCGATGACCTCATTGGTCCTGAACGCGATAGAGGCAGCCGCTTCGTTCCCGTCCAGGGTGACGTAGCGGCGAGGTGCAGATTCAGTGGACACGGCGTTTGCTCCTCGACCGGATGTGTTTTGCGCTATTCGACCACCATAGGCGGCGTAGCTCTAGGGCAGGAGGTCACAGCGGACCTCGGTACTTGGTCCGCGACTGGCGCGAACGGCCGCGCAGGGTCCCCGGCTTACTCGCCGATTGCGTAGAAGTAGCCATCCCTGGAGCCCACGTAGATGCGGCCGTTCCAGACGGCGGGGGTTGACTCGATACAGCCGCCGCCCACAGGAAGCTCCCACAGCAACTGGGGACGGGAAGGGTCGCTCACGTCATAGGCGCGCAGCGCCGGGCTGGGTTCGCAGTTGACGGCAACCACGAGCGTGTCATCGACATGCACCGGTGACGACCAGGCGTTGACGCCGATCTCATCATGCCAGAGGACCTCGCCCGTCTTGGTGTCGACTGCCAGCAGGTCGCCGGGGTTGGTGGGCACATACAGCACGTCACCGACCAGCGCCGGAGTTGCCCAGATACCGCCGTCGACGGTGGTGGCGGGCACGGCAACACTCCATACCAGTGGATCATCGGGGCGGGAGGGATCCAGCTTCGCCAATTGACCAACCTCGCGACCGCGTGAAGTGCTGAGGTCCACCTCAGCCGACACGTAGAGCATGCCGGCTTCATCGATCACGATGGTGCTGTCGACGTCGTCGCCCATCCAGAAATCGAAGACGATCGCACCCTCGCCGGAGCGCACCTGGGACGTATCGACTCCGACCACCCGGCCGGCCGAGTTGGCGAAATAGGCGGTGGTGCCGAAGACGGCCGTCGAGCTCTCGACGCTCTGCTGCCGCCCCACCCGGCCGACCAACTCCTGGGTCCACGCCGGGATGCTGTAGAGGATCTCGGGATCCACGGTGACCTTGCCGGCGGCGTCGTAGCCGCGGTTGAGCCCGACGGCGAACCACCAGCTGTTCTCGCCGCCGATGAGCAGCACGTCGTCGATGATCACCGCATTCGAATCCCAGTCGTTGTTCCACATGCCGTTGACCGCCGACGCCGGGAGCGACCACAGTTCGGTTGGCTCGTCACGGTCGAGGGCGATGATGCGGTAGTTGGGATCGCGCGAACCGGCGTAGAGCAACGGGAACCCGTCGGGGTCGAGCGTGACCGAGCCCTTGATGATGTCTCCCATCGAGAAATCGGGGCGGAGCCGCTCGCCGGTGTCGGCATCGAGGAAGTGAATCCGCTTGTCGTAGGCCCCAAAGATGACCTCGGTGACCCCGTCGTCTCGCTCCCACACGACGGGCTGACCGGTCCATCCCGAGCCGCACCACTGTTTCGCCTCGCCCGCCACCGATGAGGTGCCACACATCGGGCTCTCCGGGAAGCGCCAGAGCACCCGGGGCTGCTGCGGGATTGGTCCGCTGCCGTAGAACGTGCGGGTCGGGTTGCCGCGGAACATCGTCAAGCCCTCGATCTCACCCCAGGGTGCACCGACGGTCCACGGGGGAACCTCGCCTTCCGCCCGGGCCGGGAGCGTCGTGGTCGTGGTCGTGGCCGAGGTGGTCGTCGTCGTTGTGGCCGCCGGCGACACGACGGTGGTCGTCGTCGCAGCAGCCGCTGGTCCCGACGGCACCGAGGTCGTGGTTGCCCGGTCCGCCGGCGGCAGCGTCGTGTCACCGGCTCCGACTGCCGAGCACGCCGCACCAAGCAACGCGGCGACAGCCACATTCGCAGCGAGTCGGCGAAGAGAGGCGGACGTGAACATGGCACCGCAGCCTACGGGCGGTTCAGCGACATGCAGTCTCTCTCAAGAGATATCCATCGCCTTTTCGGGCGTCATCATCTCGTAGAACTCGATCTGGCTCTCGATTGCCAGCTCTCGCAGCTTGGCGCCCAATGCTTGCGTCATCTCTGGGCTGGACGTGCCCGGCCGGTAGGGCGACTCGATCGACTCCTCGGTCCACTCCATGTAGACGCGGTCCTTCGCGCCAGGCACGGTGCCATTGTTGAAGTAGACCCGGCTGGCGCTGCGCTTGCCCGAGGCCTCGTAGTGCTTGCCGATCTCTGCCACGATCGTGGCGGCGCGGCGCGCCTCGCCGGGCTTGACGGTCCACACTCTCCG
The DNA here is from genome assembly GCA_963704825.1 of uncultured Acidimicrobiia bacterium. Classification (GTDB taxonomy): domain Bacteria; phylum Actinomycetota; class Acidimicrobiia; order Spongiisociales; family UBA5794; genus CAVPHV01. The sequence continues at coordinate 129,879 of CAVPHV010000017.1, read as the reverse complement.
GATCACGTACATGGCACTCCGTTTCTGCTGAAACGGCCCCCGGTGATCCGAGGGCCGTTCATGTCGCTTCAGCTGCGTCTGGCTACTCGCCGCTCACGCCGATTGTCCAACAGCCTCCTACTCGGTGATGCCGAGCTCGGCCTTCAACTCTTCGAGCTTGGCGTCGGCCTGGACCATGTTGATGGCCTCCTTGAGCTCCGCCTCAGCACCATCCGGGGTGGCGTCGCGCAGTTCGGCCTTTGCCATGGCTTCCGCTTGGCGCTTCTCGATCTTCTCCTCGACCTTCGCCAACGACGGCGCGTCGTAGTCCATCGTGTTGGACATGGTGTCGACGGCCTTGTTGACCGACTCCTGCATCTTGGCGGCCTGCAGCGTCCCGAGCAGTTCCATCTGCTTGGCGGCCAGTTCCTGAACCTTCATCGCATTCGCGGTTACCGCCGCCTTTGCCTTGTCGGCCTGGACCGCGGCGGTTTCATACTGGACCTTCAGCGTATTCAGATTGTTCTCGGACGCCTGCAGCTTCATCGCCAATGCCTGGGCGGTCTTCACCCACTTGGTCTGACCTTCGACGTCACCCTTGGACTTGGCGTCCTCGGCGCGCAGGATTGCCTGCTTGGCCATCTCACGGTTCTCGCCAACCGCATCCGCGGCCTTTTCCATCTTGCTCTCGAGCTGAGTGCGGTGGGCAACGACCTTGGCAGCCTGATTGCGCAGCTGTTGGTCCTGCTTCTTGGCGTTGTTGATCGCCTGCTCGATCTCGATCTCAGGGTCCATCGCGTTCTCAGCAGTGCGCTTGAAGAGCGTGGCGAAATAGCCCCAAACTCGCTTGAACCAACTCATACCGATCCTTCCCTGAACTTGATGTCTGTGTCGAGTCTAGGCGGTCCCGGAAGAGCCCTCCCAGACTCTGTCAACGCCTGCGTTTGCCACCACCGCGTACCCGTCGGCCCGTGCTGCGAGACCGGCCAGATGAGCTCCTCCGCGATGAGGAGCTGCCACCGCTGGGACGGTCCCGGAATCACCCCACCGCTCGAACGGGCGCCGCTACTCGAGTACCCGGTGCGCGACGGTCCTCGGCGACGGCCCATCATGGCTCCGGCCCCCAGCCCGATCAGCATCTCGAGCATCCCCGGGGAGAGTCCTGAGCTGCGCCGGGTCGAACGCCGTTGGTACTGCGGGTAGGAGGGCCGCGGTGGCAATGATGAACCCGACGACGCACCGCCGGGCGCGGGCTGGGACGGTTTGGGCTGGGGCGGCGGCACGAGCTTCTCCGGCTGAGGCTTCGGCGGCGTCTCTTTGCCGTCGAGGATCGCCTCGCACGAGTCCAGTTGCCACACCGCCAGATCGACCTTGTTGGAGAGGTCCAGCAACTCCTGCGGACTGTCCGCCTCTGCCAGCTCATCCGAGGCCTCGTTGTAGGTGGTGCCGGCCTCGTCGAACAAGGCATCAACCGTGGCGTTGTCGGCGCCACGGACCTCGCTCTCCATCTCGAGAATGTCGTTGGCGATGCCGTCGAGCTGGACCTGAATCTCGGAACGCGCCTTGGCGAACTGGCTCTCTGCGGCCCTTGCAGCCTGGGCCTTGCTGCGCCGCATCAGCCACCACACGAGCAAGACCAGACCGCCAACGATCAGAATGAACCACAGGAAGCCGCCTCCGCCGCCACCGTCGTCGGAACTACCCCCAGTGGCGGAACCCCCCGCGCTGGTGGTGGAACTCGCACGGTCGTCGGAACCACCGGCCGTGGAGCCCACGTTGAGGTCGAGCCCGAAGAGAGCACCGGTGAAGTTTGCGGCATAGGCGGCGTCGCTTCCGCCGGCGTCGCTGGCGAGAATGAAGGCGTCTTCCAGCTCGGATTCGCTGAATTCGTCAACCGAAACCCATCCGGTGTCGTCCTCGCTGAGTACAAAGACGGTGCCCGAGTCGATCCCCATGAAGTCGTAAACCGCCTCCGCAAAGACCGTATTGCCCCCCGGCGGGGTCTCCACGAGCACGATGAGGTGATAGCGCGAGCCTTCGTTGCGAGCCGCCGAGACGATCGCGCTCGCTTCCGCGTCGGTGATGGACGCACCCTCCTCGACGTAGAAGCCCTGGGTGAATACCTCCTCGGCGATCTCGCCGGACTCCACCGCGACAGCCGCGGCCACCGACGCAGAGAAAACGAACACAACAACGAGCAGGGCGGAGAACTTGCGCAGTGATGTCATCGCGGCGACAGGATACCGGACCCGGAGGCGGTCACCGGTGCTGCGCAAAAGCGGCACACGCCTCTTGAGAGAGTTGGCTACGGGGCCGCCCCGGTGACTCGCCGGCCATAGATGTCGATCCCCCGGGTGTCCACGTTCCTGGCGTCGGCCCAAACGGCCACGTACTCGTTCCGTAGCGGATGGCAGGTAACGGCGTTCGAACCGTATCCAAAGACATCGGCGTTTGGGCCGCTGATGCGGAAGGCAGCACCAAGGCGCTTTCCGTTGGCCCGCATCCTTTGCCCGTAGACGTGCCCGGCCTGATCGATGGGCGCCAGCAGCGCCAGGTACTGATCGCTTGTTGGGTTGTAGGCAACGTTGTGCGACTGGCAACAGCCATTGGACTTCGTCATGTCGTTGGTGAGCCGGAAGTTGCCGCCCAAGCGTTCTGTCTTGGCCGAAAGTCGCTGCCCGTAGACATCGGCGCCAACTTGTCGATTTCTCCGCTCGTCATGCCAAAAGACCAGGTATTGGTTGCGGTTGGTATTGAACCCGACACCCGGATACTGATCCGACGCGGTCGCGGCTGCACCGCTGATCCGGAAGTTGGCATCCACGAGTCTGCCCTTGGCAGCGATCCGCTGGCCATAGACATCCCAGTCGGACACGTCGAGGTTCCTGCCGTCTTGCCAGACCACCAGGTACCTGTTGTGGGCTGCGTCATGGGCAACCGATGGATACGCCGCCTGCACGCTGTCGGCAGCGCTGATGGGAATCCTCCTGCCAATCCGCTCGCCACTTGACGAGAGTCGTTGACCGACGATATCCCGCGAGCTTTCCCAGACGACGAGATACTCGTTGCGGACGACATTGTGGACCAGATCAGGGTCCCAGCGCCATGTGATCTCCTTCCCGCTGATTCTCAGATTCCACCCGATTCGACTGCCATCGGCGGCGATCCGCTGGGCGAAAATGTCGCCTGTCGGGTCACCGTCGCCACCCTTGGCGCGCCGGGCGTCCCACCACACGACCAGATACTCACTGTCAACGGGATTGTGAACGACGGCTGGGACGGACACGCCGACAGCCCGGTTGCCGCTGATACCGAACATCTCACCCAAGCGGCGGCCATCGGGCGCAATCCGCTGCCCGATGACGTGTCCGCTGCCGTCTTGACCGACGACGAGATACTCGTCATCGGTCGAGTTGTAGGCCACCGAGGGGAACCACTCGTGCCCAGTGTCGGAGCTGCCGCTGATACGGAAATTGGGACCCTCGAAGTCCCCGCCGGCTGCCTCGGCCCCGCCCGGCAACAGCATCCATCCAGTCAACAGGGCAACCGCGACAAGAAGCTTCGCCACCCTTGAGGTGTTCATCTCAGATCCTCCACGAGATCGCCACGCAGGTCCTCTCCGCATTCTGCGGCTGCGCTGACCCACCGGTCCAGGGTCCTAGGACCGTGTGACGACTGAAGGGGCGCTGCCCAGCCAGACCAACGTCGGCGTCTGGACGGCTATGTCCGCAGATTCACTACGGATGGTGAACCGGTGTGGACCCGACAGTCCGGCACCACAGGGTTCGACAACGCCTCGGACATCACGCTCCACACAACCGGGGCGTACGTGGCGTTTTCTGTTCTTGCGTGGCCAGGGCGCGGTTTTTGGTACCTCGGCCACGCCGGAACAGGGAGGGCTTCAGCCCCGGCTGGCGGCGGCTCGTAGGAAGAACCAGAGGTTGGCGGGGCGTTCGGCGAGGCGGCGGGTCAGGTACGGGTACCAAGCCGAGCCGTAGGGCACATACACCCGCAGCTTGTGACCGGCCGCCAGGAGCTCCTCCTGCAGCTTGGTGCGGACCCCGTAGAGCATCTGGAACTCCCACCCCTTGTTCCGTGACCGGCCCAACTCGGTGGCGAGCGCGATCCGTTCGTCGTCGTGGGTAGCGATCGCCGGGTAGATCCTGCCGTTACCCATCACCAACCGGGTCAGCCGGTCGAAGGCGGCGTTGACCTCAGCCTTGCTCTGGTAGGCCAGGTCGGGCGGTTCGGCGTAGGCGCCCTTGCACAGCCGCACATGGCCCCCGGCTGCGATGACCCGATCGAGATCGCGCGGGGTGCGCCGCAGATACGCCTGGAGGGCAAGGCCCAGGTTGCCGTGCGCCGCTTGCACCTGCTCGAACATGGTGATGGTTGCCTCGGTGAGGGCGCTCTCCTCCATGTCGACGCTGACCGACGTGCCGACCTCCTGGGCGCGGGCCGCCAGCGCTCCCAGCGATTCGGCGGCGAGGCCGTCGTCGTTGCCCAGACCGAGTTGGGTGAGCTTCACGGAGATGTTGCCGTCGATCCCCTCGACCCCGATGCGATCGAGGCACGCCAGGTAGTCGTTACGTGCACTCTCGGCCTGCGTCGTGTCGGCTACGTGCTCGCCGAGATGATCGAGCGAAACCTGGGCGCCGAGTTGATTCAGCCCCAGGGCTGCCGCCACAGCGTCATCCATGGTCTCACCCGCAACGAAGCGAGTCGACAGGGCGCGCCCGGGGCGGGTAGCGGTGAAGACCTTGCGAACGGGCGGTTGCTCGGTGATTGCCAACACGGTGCGACCCAGTGTCGACGTCACGCTCAGCTCTCCTCACCGGCTGCTTCGGCCGCGGCGGCCCCCAGCTCGTTGGAACGCTGCGAGGCGGCCCGGACTGCGTCCTCGACCAACGCCCGAAAGCCGCCGTTCTCGAGCACGTGCATTGCGGCCGCGGTGGTTCCGCCGGGCGAGGTGACCTCGGCCCGCAACCGAAAGGCGCTCTTCTCCGAGCCTTGGAGCAGAACGCCGGCGCCGCGCAGCGTCTGGTCGACGAGGCGCTCCGCGGCATGATGGGGCAAGCCCTCGCGAATCGCGGCTTCGGTGAGCGATTCGGCGAGCAAGAAGATGTAGGCAGGCCCGGTACCCGAGACGGCGGTGACGGCATCGAGCAGGTCCTCGCTGAGGTTGATGGTGTCGCCGACGGCGGCGAGGACCTCGGCCGCCAGCTCCAGCGAGGCTTCGTCGGTATGGGCTCCCCCGCAGTACGCCGTCATCGCCTCATCAACCGCGGCCGGCGTGTTCGGCATCGACCGCACGATCGGCACGCCCGGCAACGCCGCCTCGAAAACCGAGATGGGTACGCCGGCCGCCAGCGAAATAACGAGTTGGTGGGAGGTAATTGTGTCGGCGACCTGGCGGAGCAACGAGCCGACGTCCTTCGGCTTGACCGCGACGACCACCACATCACGGCCTGCCGCCGCGGCGGCAGCATCGAGCAGCGTGGTGATACCGGTGAGGCGCTCGGTCTCGACCGCCCGCTCCTTGCGCCGGACCGCTAGCACCAAGTCGGCGGGATCCCAGCCGGCGCGCACCAGCCCCTCGGCGAGGATGGTCCCCATCGAGCCGGCTCCGAGAACAGCAACGGACGGTCGCATCCACGGATGTTAGGCCCACGCACCTCGGGTTCCCGCCCGACCGGGAGTTTGCGACCACTCCACCCGCCGACTGTGCCACCATTGCCCCATGGAGACGCCGGACGTCCCGAACGATCCCGCCCACGATCCCGACCTGGGTGACTGGATGGCGTACGCCCCAGAGTCGGATGCGAAGAAGCGGCCTCGCGTCGACCTCGATGTCCTTGCCTATCTCGCGATCGCCGGCGCCGTCCTCACCATCGTGGGCATGATCGCCCTCCGCCCCACCGGCGAGTCGCGTCGAGATGCCGAGCGCTTGGTGGCCCTGGGCGTGCCAAGTCAGTTCCACGAGGCAACCGTGCTCACCGCCGAGGAGCGCCCCTGCCGCGGCTTGCCAACAGAGACCTGCCTACGGGTCGAAATGGAGCTCAGCAGCGGGCCCGACGTCGGGTACGTCTTCGTCCAGGAGTACACCCAGGGACGATCCATCCCCGACTTTGCGGCCGGGCAGACCGTCGTGCTGTCGTACCTCTCCCCGAGCACAACCGTGGTCGACGTCACCGACGTACCATGTTCGTTCGATCCTGAGGAGGTGTGCCGAACGCTCACCCTCCTGATCGACGATGGCGACGCCGGCCGGTATGTCGACTACGAACTGTTCCCCGGCGACTACGCCGAGACGCTGCTGCCGGGTGACATGGCCGTCATCGAGTTCTTCCAAGATGAAGCCGATGAACTCGAGATCCTCGCCGTGGCGCCGGTCGACCCCAGCATCCTCTACCAGTTCGCCGACTTCCAGCGGCGGCCGCTGCTGATCGCCCTGGCCCTGCTCTTTGCCGCGGTCGTCGTCGCCCTGGGGCGGTTGCGTGGAGTTGCCGCACTCGGCGGCCTTATCGCCAGCGTGATGGTGCTCTTGCTCTTTGTGCTGCCTGCCATTCTCGATGGCCGCAGCCCGGTGCTCGTCGCCGTGGTCGGTGCCTCTGCGATTGCCTACCTTGCCCTCTATCTGGCCCATGGTTTCTCGCGAATGACCACCGTCGCCCTGCTCGGTACGCTGTCGGCTCTGATCCTCACCGCGCTGCTCTCCGCCGTGGTGGTCGCCTTGGCGAACTTCACCGGGGTCGCCACCGAAGAGAGCTCGTTCCTCACACTGTTCGGGTCGATCGACGTGCGGGGTTTGCTGCTGGCCGGCATCGTCCTTGGCGCCGCCGGCGCAATCGACGACGTCACCGTGACCCAGGCATCCGCGGTGTGGGAGCTGAAGGCGGCCAGCCCGGCTCTCACCCGGGGCCGCCTCTTCGCCGGCGGCCTGAGGATCGGGCGGGACCACATCGCCTCGACGGTCAACACCCTGCTGCTCGCCTACGCCGGAGCCTCGCTCCCGCTGCTCGTCCTTTTTGTGCTCGCCCAGCAATCGCTCGGGTCGATCGCCAACAGCGAGGTCGTCGCCGTCGAAATCGTAAGGACCCTGGTTGGCAGCATCGGCCTTGTAGCCGCAGTGCCCATCACCACATGGCTCGCCGCCAGAACCGCATCGGGCCAAGATGGCGGCCATGCCCATCCGTAGGACGTTGTTGCCAGCAGCCCTCGCCGTCGTCGTCCTCGCCGCGACGGCGTGCTCCGCAACCGACACGGCCACCACCACAACAACCACAGCAACGACGACTTCGACCACTGCCTCGCCCAGTGCGACGACATCGGCGGCGCCGACAACGTCGAGCGCCGCGGCGCCTGCCCCGCTCGACCCGGTTGCCGTGGAGCCGCTCGGGATCTCGATCACGGTGCCACGCGACTGGGTGGTGCGCCAGGACGGCATCACCTACGGGCGTGTTGCCGCCTTGATCGACACCGAGGAGGGGCCCGGCGGCGTCCTCTTCATCGGCTTCGCCTCCGAAGACCTCGACTTCGCCGACGCAGGAACTCCAGCCGAGATCGCCGACGCCAATGCCGACCTCTTCGCTGAGTTCTTCTTCCCCACCCCCGGCACCAGCGAGGTCACCGTGGCTGAGGAAGCGACGATCGACGGCGCTCCGGCCCATATCGTGGAGCGCACCATCTCCCATGACGACGGCACGGTTTCGGTCAGCCGCTTTGTCCTGATCGAGGCAGCAACGGGCACCCTATATGCCGCGTTCCTCTATGAGGGCGATCTGAACGTGCAACGGATTGCCGAGGGAGAAGCCATGCTCGAATCAATCGTCTTCGACTGAGTCGGCTGCTAGTTCGCCGCCACCGACCAAGCGGACGGCGAAGTCGAGACCGGCGATGATGCGCGCCAGGTTGGCCAACGATTCGGTGCCGGCGGCGAAGTACTGCGAATGACCCGCGGCGCCATCGGTAGTGAACTCGATGGCGTCGAACGACTCGTGAACGGGGTTGCGGCCATGCCACAGGTCCTCCGTCGCGTAGTCACCGGTCCCAAAGCTGTCCCATACGTACGAGCCGATTGGGCCGAGCATGAACTCCCATGCCGAGTCGGGAAGGGGATCGATGCCCGCCCCGATCGGGTCCTTGTGCGCCAAGCCCGCCCACACCCGTCCCCCCCTGTCGATGATCGCCTCGCTTGCCCGGTCGAGGCTGGTTCCGGGGCTTCCGACGAACACAACATCGTCAACCGCCATGCCGGCACCCGCCGCCATCCCGGTGACCAGCGAACCGTAGCTGTGACCGATGACGGTGAGGTGCGGTTCGGGAGTCGCTGCGGCAAGACCCTTGGTGAAGGCAACGAGGTGGCGGTGACCGTCCTCAGCGGCACCGGCTAGCGCCGCATCGGCGCCATCGGGCGTGTCGTAGCCCAGCCAGGCGATTGTGGCCACGTCGGGCTCGAGCCTCGCCGCCTCCTCGTAGAGCTGTCCGGCGTTGGCTCGAAACCCCCCACCGTCGATCGGACCGAAGTTGTCGATGTCGTTGGTGATCCCCGGCACCACCACGGCGACAAAACCAGCTTGGTCGAGGTCTCCGAACACCTCAGCGACTCGGCCGTCACCTCGAGGGTCGAACAGCAGGATCTGGCGATCCTCGGCCAACCACCGACCGAACATGGCGATGCGCGCCTCGATCCGCTCGAGTTCGTCGAGGTACACCTCGCGCACCAGACGCTGCTGCGTGGTGCGGCCCGACCACTCGAGATCCTCCAACTGGTTGATCTCATCCGCGATCTCGGCGGCAAGTCCGGCGAGCCGATTCACCTCCCGCCCGATCAGCATGTCGTTTGCGGTACACCGCAGCCAAGCGGGGGCTCCGTCCAACCCCCCCACCAGGGTTGGCTCTTCGAGCAGGAGGCGATCGACTGCCGCGAGAGACATGGCCGCCAAGGCCGCCGACACCTGGTCCGGCCGCATCTTCCTCAGGGCGCGGACCGGCGGGCGTTGGCGCCACTGTTCGAAGCTCACCTGACGGTCGCCGACGGTGAACCTGGCGGCCGCGGCGAACTCAGCCTCTTCCCAGAGGAGTTCGGCAACCACCATCGAGGGCATCGACGAGGAGGTCATCAGCTGACCCCGTCGAATTGCCTCAGCCCGCCAGCTCATTTCCGCCGCCTCGTCGTCGAGTTGCCGGGCGAGGCGACTCATCGCCATCCCGAAGCGGTCGCCGGCGGACTCCCGGTCGCGGCGGACGAGCACCGCGTAGCCCAGGTTGCCTGCGGCGAGCACCTCAGCCGCAGTGCCCTCCATCATCCGGCTCAACCCAACGAGCCCGTCGGGATCAATCCCGCGAAAGCCGCTCACTGCCATGCCGTCTGCACCAGCTCACAGCGGCCATCCGCCAACAGGTAGCCCCGCCCGGGAGGGAAGTGAGGCGGACCTCGACGCGGCAGTGGCGTTAGCCATAGATCCCCGTCGGAGCCTGCGTTCGGCTTGAGGGCGAGTCCGAGACGGGAACGTCGCACATCCTTGGTCCAATGCCCGTAGGCGGCCCGCAGCGTGTCCGCCTGGTCGGCCGCCACCAGATGCACCCCGGGCCGACGGCAAGCGACCATTGCGGATAGCCAGCCGCCCTCGTCGTCGACCATCCCGGCGTCATCGACCAGCACGAGATGGGGCGACCCATCGCCGTTGGGCACCGAACCAAGGGCATCCTCGAGCTGCTCAGGATCCGTGACGAGCCGCGTCACCTGCGGGCAGTCTCGCAATGGAGAGCGCCGCAGAGCCACCGCGGTGATGATCACGTCGGGCCGGTGGCTCGCCACGATCGCAGCCATGGTCATCAGCGCCGTCGACTTGCCCGACCGTGGCGGCCCGGCGACCACAACGTGATCTCCCTCGCCGAGCACGAACCCCACCGGGCTGAGGTCGTGATCTCCGATCCCGATCGGCAGGGACCACTCGAGGTCGAAGACGCGCGCCGCATCGACGATGTCGGGCACCTTGACTTCGGTGGGGAGTACCTCGATGCGATGCGGTGGCCGCGCCACTGCCTGGTCGGCATGCGCGTCTACGGCCGCGGCGACACCACCGGGATGGGCTCGAGCGATCTGGATCTCCTGCCCCGTCCCCGATTGGTGAGCGCGTCCCGGGATCCTTGGCACCTCTTCGATGGGGATGCCGAGCCCGCCGTACTCGTAGCGATCGGTGAGGCGAAAGGCCAGCTTGGCGGGGACCAGAGAACCCAGCTGGGCGGGTATGTCGATGGGCTGTTTTGCCGTGGCCACGACATGGATGGCGACGCCGGGGCCATCAGCCGCGACCCGGGGGAGAATGGTCCGCACCGCCATGTCGGCCGGCTCGTCGAAGGCCGCCGCCAGACCGGCGTAATTGTCCACCAGCACCAGCAGGGCGGGCAATTCCCCGAGGACTGCCGGATCGGCCGCCACCGCCACCCGGCGCTCCTCCACCTCGGCCTGGAGAAACCGCAGGAGGCGCAGCTGACGCTCTCGCTCCCCTGCCCCGACCACCGCCCCGACGTGGGGGAGACCGGCCAATGGGGCCAAGCGCTGGTCGTCGAAGTCCATGACGTACACGTGCACATCGTCCGGCGAGTGGCGTCCCGCCACCCCAAGCGCGATGGTCGCCAGAGCAGTCGTCGTTCCCGAACCAGGCACGCCGTACAGGAGCAGATTGCCATCCTCACTTGACCACCACGCGGTCCGCTGCCGCTGGTGGGTGGGCTCGTCGGCGAGCCCGAGCGGCACCGCGATCCGCGCGCCGCGCACCTGATCGGGCGGGGTCGCGTCGAGAAGCTTGGCGGCCACGTTGGTTTCGAGCGGGTCCGGCCACGGTCGACGCGGTGGCTCGAGCCCGAGGGTGGCGGTCGCCCCAGTCACCGCGTCGACCAGCGCCCCCAGGTCGGTCGGACCGGTTTCGGTGCGGTCGGTGCCTGCCGCCGCAGGCTGCTCGTAGCCGAAGACAAACGGCCGCACCGCAGCTGCGGTTGCCGCGCCATCGCCCCTTGGTGTAGTGACCAGCGCCGTCTGGAACGGCACCACATCACCGGGTCCGCGCCGCACCAGGCCACGGCCCGGCTGCATCCGACCAATCGTTGCCGCGTCCGGGATGCCCAGGACGTCGGTCGAGTCGGACCCATCCTGGACTCGCAGCGCCATCCGCAGGTTGGTGTTGGCGCGGATGCTGTCGCTGATCACACCCCCGGGCCGTTGGGTGGCGAGCAAGAGGTGCACCCCAAGGCTGCGGCCGCGCTGGGCGATGTCGACGAGGGACGCCATGAACGCCGGCAGTTCCTTGGCCAGGGCAGCGAACTCGTCGATGACAACCAGCAGCCGGGGCAGCGGCTCCGGCTCGCCACCCGCCAAGTACGCGGCAAGATCAGATGCCCCCGCAGCGCGCAAACGCTGCTCGCGGTAGCGCAGTTCGGCTTCCAGGCAGGTGAGCGCCCGCGACGCCAGGTGCCCATCGAGATCCGTTACCAGACCAACGGTGTGGGGCAGGTCGGCGCAGACGTCGAAGGCGCTCCCTCCCTTGTAGTCGATCAGCACGAAGGTGAGGTGGTCGGGGTCGTTCGTTGCCGCCAGGGAGGCGACCAACGTGCGCAGCAGCTCGGACTTACCGGCGCCGGTGGTCCCGGCCAACAGAGCGTGGGGTCCATCCGACACAAAGTCGACAAGAAGCGGACCGTCGGCGGTCATGCCGATGGGGGCCGCCGGGCGCGGGGCGGCGCCTGCGGCCTGCCAGCGGCGCAGGATGGCGTCCGGCGTTGGATCGGAGATTCCAAGAAGATCAGGCAGACGAACCTGGTGGGGAAGCTCTGCTGCACCGGCGACAACATCGGGATCCCGAAACCCGGCGAGCGCCCGTGCCGCACGGCGCGCCGTCGCCGCAGCAACGACCCACGGCGCAATCCCGCCGACGTTTCGATTCTCTGCGGGAGCCCGCAGCTGTGCTGGCCCGCCGGCACCAACCGCAACAATCGAAGTACACACCGACGGCAACTCGCTCATCGAGCGGGCAATCGCGATGGCGGCGGCCTTGCCCCGAGCCGCGGCGCTCAGCCCCTCTCGCACCCGCTGCCACCTTTCGGCGGCAACATCCACAACATCGGCGACGAGCAATCGCATCGGCCCGCTGCCTCCGGGATCCCGCTCAATCGACTCCAACAGGGCGGTAACGACCGGGCCGACGTCCTCACGGTCGGCTCCGAGCCGGCGCAGCCCAGCCACCGGGTCGAGGTCGGCGTGAGGCAGCCACTTGATCCAATCCCACACATCCGGAGCGTCGGTGACCACCGTGAGCTCGAGATCAGCCGGACCGTGGAGGATCGCAGCCTGAATCAGGAGCGAGCGTGCCATGCCAAGGGCGCGGCGGCGATCGCCGACCAGTCCCGTCACCTCACCGGGCCGCAACTCGACTTCGACCGGAACCCCGCGCAACTCGCGGCGCGTCGCCAGCAATGCCAGCGCCTCCTCCGCGGCGCCCCCAGGTGGGGTGATCAGGGCCGGGCTCCACGCGACGTCGCCGCTGCCAATTCCGAGCACCATGGCGTCGGGGTGATGGACCCGACGCTCCCACATCCGCAGACTCCCGGCGACAAGAGATGCAATCAGCCCATCGGGATGCGGCACCTCGCGGCGTTTGAGTCGGGCGGCGGCGGTGGCGAGGTCGTCGAGCCGGTCCCCGAATCCGGCGAGACTGCGATCGAGGTCGGCTTGGCTGCTCCTGCGCTCGCGCCGGCTGCGCCTGCGGTCTTCCATCCAGTTGGCCAGCATCATGGCCGGGCTGAAGAGAGCGAACAGCGCCATCCGGGGGTGAAAGAACACCGCCATGACCAGTCCGAGTATCAGCGGAACGACCAGCGCTCCCCAGCCAAAACGGGTCGAGGCTTTGGCCACCGGCGGTGCGGCCGGCACCTCGATGGCCGGCAGCGACACCGGATACTCTGGCCGCGGCGGGCGGTTGAAGGGAATGCGAGAGGAGGAGGACGGCCGCCCGACCGCGCCCAGCCCACCCTCCGTCAGTTCGGGGATAGGGCCTGCTGCTGCCAGCGGAATGAGCACTGATCCAGATCTCAGACCACTTGCTGCGAGGGGAGTATCTCCCGATCGCACCACACCGTCGATGACAAATGCCGCCGGGGCATCCTCGAACCACCCGGCCACGATCTCGCCGAGTGAGGCCGATTCGTCGCCGACGGCGAGTACCACCTCGAACTCGGCTCCGGCGCGGTGCACAACGATCTGCATCACTCACCACACGCCGGTTGGAGGCGGACCCGATTCACCCGGAACGGTCGCCGCCTCCTCAGCAGCAGCTCGCACCTCGAGCCCGCGGGCCGCTGCCCTGAGATCTGCCGCCTCCCGATCGAAGTCGCTCGCGGTGCTCAACAGAACCTGAGCCTGTTGGCGGAGATCACGGTCTGCGGCCTGCGCCTTGTCCTCGAAGTCGGTCGCGGCCGGTCCCTGCCAGACCCGGCGGGATTGGTCGGGAATCCCCTCCAGCAGATCGCGGAACGACTCGGCAGTCGTCCGCAGTCGGGCGGCGGACGCCGTCAGTGCGTCCGCCTCCGCCCGATTGCGGTCGGCCAATTGCCGGAGCTGGTGCGGGGTCACGGTTTCCCCTCCCGATCTCGAGACTCAGGGTTACCGGGTAGCCGCCTCGATGTTCTCGCGGTACTTGCCGACGGCAACTGCGGCTTCCTCGAGGGCCGTCTCGAGCTTGGTGAGTGCCGGCTTGAAGTCGCCGTTCCATGCCGCCCGGAAGTTGTCGGCGCCCGGCCCCTGCCACGCCGTTGCGGCCGGGTCCACCTTTGCCGACAGTTCTCCGGTCAGCGCCTGGACCTCGCCCGCCTTTGTCTCAAACGTCCCCCGCAGGGCCGCGAGATCCGACAGATCCGCCCCAAACATATTCGCCATTGTGCTGGTCCTTCCTTCCTTGCTCGAGTCGACCGACCGCAGGGCCGGTCGACTTGGTCATAGTTGAAGATTATGTAAGGTATTTAACAATTGTCAATATAGTATAACGATTGTTGACTATTGACAAACACATTTAGCAATGCATATGATGACTCAATGGAACGAGAATCGAGAGGGGTCCGGGCGGCCACGCTGATCGTCTTCGAGGCCGGCGCGCTCGTGGCCCTACACGCCATCGGAGAGGTTGAGTGGCTCCAGATTCCATGGCGTCAGCTGGGAAACTGGCTCCAGCAGACTCCCGCCGACGAGTCGCTGCCGGCACTACTCCGGATCGTCGCGCTGGCTCTTGCCTACTGGCTTGCGATCTCAACGGCGCTCTACGCCCTGGCCCGGTTGGCCAGGATTCCGGGCGCGGCACGGGCGATCGAGTGGGCAACGCTCCCGGCGGTGCGCAGGGTCGTTGACGGCACGGCGGCACTGACCATCGTCGCCGCGACCGTCGCCGGACCGGCCATGTCCGCCATCGCCACCGACGGACCCTCTCCGATCGTCGTAGGAATCGGCGAGGACGGCCTCCCCATTCCGCCGTTTGTCGGCAGCGAAGACCCCGAGCCGGCCGAGACCTTGCCACAGGGAGCCACCCGAGTCGGATGGACCCCCACCCCAGCAGGAGTGCCCAGCCCGGCAACTGCGGCGCCCACCTCCATGGTGATCACCGAGCCGGCGCAGTGGACCGTGGCCCCCGGCGACAACCTGTGGACTATTGCCGAACAACACCTCGGTACCTTCGCGGCCTCGGGGGCCCAACTGCCCGATGTCGGCGAGTACTGGCACCGCGTTGTCGTCGCCAACCAAGACGTCATCCGCTCGAGCGACCCCGACCTCATCTATCCCGGCGAGATCGTTGTGTTGCCCGCCGTTGCCGAGGAACAGCCATGACCACGCACTTCGATTTTGGGAGACCCGTCACCGACATCGAGGACTATTTCGGGGCGGAGACTCAGCCCTCAACCGAAGCGGAAATCGAACCGGCCCCGCCGTACCCAAGACACCGTGCGGGCAGACCTACCAGGGGTCTCATCGTCGCGCTCGCCATCGGCGCTCTGCTCGCCGCCGCGGCGGGGCTGTGGGCATCCCGAGCAGCGCAGAGCGCCACCGTGTCGGCACCCCCTGCTCCGCCCTCCGGCGTCGACGGGTTCGCCGAACTCTTCATCGCGACCTATCTGACGGGAGGCGGGACCAACGGCCAGTCCGTTGAGACCTTCATGGCACCCCAGGCGACGATGGCGGCGATGTCACCACTCGATCGGTATGTGACTCGAGCAGCCACTATCGAGATCCGGACGCTCGGCGGCGCCTACTGGGATGTGACCGTGGCCACCGAGGTCATGGAGCGTACCGAGAACGGATACGTCTCGGCAGGGATCGAGCACTACCAAGTCGGAGTCATGAAGGTCGATGGGCGGCTCATCGTGACCGAGATCCCGGCACGAGTTGCTGGGCCGCCCGCCCCGACGCCGCCGCCTATCCCGCCCCTCGCAGACGAGGTCGACGCCGAGCTGGCCGAGTTCACCGCAGAGTTCCTCGACGCCATGCTCGTTGGGTCGCACCGTCTGTCGCGTTACACCGTCGCAGGCAGCGACATCCGGGCAATCGAGCCGTTCCCCTATCAGGCGGTTGCCCTGTCTGAGCTGGCGACAGGTGTTGTCGATGGCCGGACCTACGTGAGCACCGTCGTCAACGCAACCACGCCAAACGGAATCGTCCATGTCGTGGCCTACACACTGGAGCTCTCCAGCAACGGGGGCGAATGGGAAGTGGCCGACATCCTCCCCGGCCCTCCGGCCTCACACGGATCTGCCACTCAGTGACCCAGCCGATACTCGACGCCGGGCGACGCGCCCTCACCTTGCCCCGCCGCCTGGTTCCGGTGGCGATGTTGCTGCGAACCGGGGGCGCCACCGACGCAGACCCGACCATTACTCGAGCGATCTCCGAGCTGGAGCGGGCCGGAATCAGCCGTGGCGGCATCCTGCACCCGCTGGCGGCCGACCTGCTCTCGGTCGTGACCGGACCAACCACCGTTGTGTCCACCGAGGTGACGGAAGAGCACACCGAGATCGCAACCATCTGGCACCACAACGGAAAGGCCGTCCTCGGCCAACCGAGCGACCATGACGCCTTCGCACTCTTCTCGATCGAACCCGTCCTCCTCCCGTTCCACCTCGCCCAGCTCACCAAGATCGTCGCCCGTCCCGACCCCAGCTTCAATGGCTCGGTCATCGTCCCGGTTGAAACGATCGAGATCGCCGAGGACCTCTGGATGACCGATCCGGCCGCGGCCACCGCAATCATCGCCGACGCCGGCGTCGAGGCCCACTGGGCGAAGCGCCTGGTGCTCGCCCATCGGTCGCGGCTTCGCACGTGGTGTGTTTCGAGTCTGTGGACCGAGATCGACCACTCTCACCATGACGCCGAACTTCGAGTGCTCGACGCCGGACACCTCGGCTATTGGGTGGTGGCCACCGAACCGGCGGAGACGCCAACCTTCCGCTTCACCGTGGTGACTCTCGACGGCGTACTCGAGCGGATTCGGGCACTTCTCCCCACCATCCCATAGAGGTGTTGAACAACGCCAGCTTGGGCTTGCCGCGAAGTCCAAGACCAGGCGCTTGCTCGACGGCGCAATCCCGCACGGCGCTTGTTCAACACCCCCTCAGGTGCACGAGCCTCAGCTGCCGGGGGCCCGACCACCGCGCTCCAACATTGCGACGAAGTCCGGGGTCATTGTGCCGGCTTGGGGAACGAGGATCGGCGTGATGGAGATGATGCCATCCTCCGCCGCCTCGATATCTGTGCCGACGAGGCCACCCATGTGCCGAAACCCACCGCCAAAACTGTGACTGAAGACACCATCGCCGACCTGCCGAAACAGGTGGTCGTACCCCACCCGCGCCACCGAGGTGACCCGACGCGGGGTGGTGGTGTCGGCGTCGCCGGGAAGATTCACGCTGAGCACATCAGCCCCGGCGGCACCACCGGCGGCAATGACCGATTCGATGATGTCGGTGGCAAGACCGGCGAGACGGTTCCACATCTCGGTGGCGTCTTCCGTCCACACGAAGTGACTCCAGTAGTCCCAGTCCCCGCGGGTTCCTGCGGAGAACGCCATGGCCGGCACCCCGCTGATCCACCCCTCGATGGCCGCCCCGACGGTGCCACTCGACAGGAGGAATCCAGCCCCGTGGTTGTACCCGATGTTGATCCCGGAAACCACCATGGCAGGCGTCTCATCGAAGAGCAGATGTACCCCGAGTTGGGTGCAGTCGGCCGGGTAACCGGTCGCGGTGTGGATGCGCACCCCATCACGTTCGACCACCTCGACCCGAATCTCGTCGTGACGAGTGATGGCCTTGCCGATCCAGCTTCGCTCTCGGTCCGGCACCACCACCTCGACCCGCCCGAGGCGACGCAATGTCCGGGCAAACGGTACAAGCGCAGGAGACTCCACCCCGTCGTCATTGGTGAGCAGATAGAACGTCACACCGCCGAGACTAGACCTCCGGCGCGCCCCCAAAACTCCCACTCCAACTAGTCCCCTCCGCAATTAGAGTGGGAGCAACGGCGGCCATGCTTCGCACCGCACGAGGATTGGTCGACGGCAGCTACATCGCGTCGGGGGTAGGAGTATGGGGATCGGATTCACACAGGGCCGCGCTCGTTCCGGCTTCGTCGTCGTGCTGGCGCTGGCAACAGCGTTGACCATGGCGCTGACCATTGACGAAGCAGCCGCCACTGGAGTCAACCACGGTGACGTGGTGAAAGAGGTTCCTCGGGCCAATACGCCCGAGTTCCTCGACGACGAGGTACGCGGCCACGTCCAGGTCGGCAACCGCATCATCGTCGGCGGGGGCTACACCCAGGTGCGCGACAACACCTTCGGTGTGGTCAACCAGCCGTATCTCGCTGCCTACGACATCGCCACCGGCCGGCTCGACATGGCATTCCGACCCGAGCTGAGCGGCCCCGTCTTTGCCCTGGCCGATGCCGGCGACGGCACAATCATCGCCGTCGGCCAGTTCAACACGGTAAATGGGCTCAGCCGCAAGCGAGTCGTGAAGCTCAACGTGGTCGACGGATCCGTCGTGACCGCCTTCAAAGCGAACGCCACAGCAGTGGTCAACGACGTTGTCGTTGCGGGCAATCGGGTCTACTTCGGCGGGGGCTTCGCACAGGTCAACGGAACAGCCCGCGAGAAGCTCGCCGCAGTTGATCTGCAAACCGGAGCGGTCGCGGCGGACTTCAACTTCCCGGTCACCGAGGAAACCGGGTACTGGATCGATGGGGATCCCAACAACAGGGCAGGTGCGGTACGGGCCCTCGACGTGACCCCCGACGGCAAGACATTGCTGGTCGTCCACAACTCGCGCAAGGTCGGCGGTGAGGCGCGCCAAAGCGTGGCCCTGATCGACATCGACGGAGCCCCCAGCCTGCTGCCCTGGAAGACCACCAACTACGACTACGACTGCCAGCCGTGGTTCGAGTCGTTCATCCGGCCGCTGATGCGCGACGCGCAGTTCTCGCCCGACGGCTCCTACTTCGTAGCCGTGTCGTCTCTCGGCAACTTCGCCCCAGGATGCGATGTCGCAGTGCGTTTCCCAACCGCAGGGGGCAACGGCGTGAACCCAACGTGGGTATCTCGCATGTTTGACACTCCCGAAGCCGTCGCCATCACCGACGAGGCGATCTATGTCGGTGGCCACATGCGCTGGTTCCAGCAGCCGGGAACGGTGTGGACCGACTGGGGGAACGGCAACACCAACACGCAGCCTGCCAACACGGTGGACCGGAACCAGATCGGCGCCATCAATCCCGCCAACGGCACCGCCTTGCCATGGGACCCGGGAGCCTCCGGCCAACGCGGGGTCCTCGCCCTCGAGGCCACTCCGGTTGGGCTCCTCGCCGGCAGCGACGGTGAACGGTTCGGCGGGCTCCAGACCTTCCGTCACGCCCTCTTCGAGCTCCCGAGCACGACCCCACCCAGCGACACCACCGCACCAAACGGAAGCCTGACGGTGCCGACCAACGGTCAGGTATACAACGGTCGGGTCACGGTCACCGGCACCGCCTCCGACAACAGGGGTGTCGCCGAGGTCTATGTGGTGGTCAAGAACACCGGCAACGACCAGTATCTGCAGCCGGACTTGACGTGGGCGGGGACGTGGGCCCAGATTCCTTCCTTCGTCCACGAGTATCAGGCCACATCGACCGCGTTCGGCTGGTCGGGCGACCTCCCCAACGGCAGCTACACCGTCACGGTCAGGGCCGAAGACATCGTCGGCAACGTGGATGGTTCGCCGGCGACGCGATCGTTCGTCGTGACCTCCGGCAACGACACGGTTGAGCCGGACGGGACACTCGATGTCCCGGCCCCGGACCAAGCGTTCGCGACGACCTCGGTCGCCATGAGCGGCGGTGCCACCGACAACATTGCGGTCGCCGAGGTCAACCTGATCATCAAGGACAAGGAGACGGGTGACTACCTCCAGGACAACGGCACCACCTGGGGAGCCTGGAACGCGGTCCCCGCCAATCTGACATCCCCCAACACACCGACAACGAATTGGGACTGGAATGGCACACTCCCGGAGAGCAACTTCGAGGTGTGGGTCCAGGTCAAGGACCTGGCGGGCAACAAAGACCCTGCCAAGGCCTCCGCCACCTTCAGCGTCGATACGACGGCTCCCAACGCCACCTTCAAGAAGCCCAAGAAGGACCAGACGTTGTCATCCCGGACGGTGCAGTTCGAGGGAAGGGCAACCGACAACCTCGGGGTTGGTTTTGTCAGACTCATCGTCAAGGACACCAACACCGGAAAGTATCTGCAGCCCGACGGGTCGTGGGGACCGAAGGTCAAGCTGCCGAGGGTCACCCTGGCCGATCCCGGCGGTACCGATACCACGTGGACCTTCACCCGCAACCTGAAGAAGGACGGGAACTTCAAGGTCCTCGCCCACGTTGTGGACCGGGCCGGCAACAAGGACCCCCAAAAGGCCAATCGCCGGTTCTCGATCGTGACCAACTGAACCGGTCGACCCGACTCACCAAGACAAGAGGGGCCCCGTCAGCGACGGGGCCCCCTCTCTGTGCGCACTCGGACCTTTCGCCACTTGCGCTCTTCTGCTTATCTGAGTGGAATAGACTCAGATTTCATTATGTTGTATGATAAGTAGAACTTGACTGTCCAACAAGGAGGACCACAACATGGCCAATCTGGTGCGCTTTGACCCCTGGGGCTTCATGACCGAGTTTGATCGTTTGTTCGAGGACAAGGGGTTTGCCACAGGACCGTGGATGCCACGGGTCGACGTCTTCGAGAAGAGCGACGCACTCGTCATCCGGGCCGAGTTGCCCGGCGTGGATCCCGAGAACGTCGAGGTGACCGTCGAAGGAGGCACCCTCACCATTGCCGGCACCCGCAGCTTCGAGACCGAAGAGGCCGGCAACGGCTATCGCCGCAAGGAGATCTTCGAAGGCGACTTCAAGCGGACCATCGTCCTGCCCGAAGGCGCCGACCAGGAGTCCATCGCGGCCAGTTCGAACGATGGCATTCTCGAGATCGTCGTTCCGATGAAGCCAGAAGTCCTGCCCCGCAGGGTGACTGTGGACGTTCAGCGGTAGTTCTCCCCTCCCTCCCACACCGCTGTACCGACGGCCCCCGCTCCACTCGAGCGGGGGCCGTCTCCGTTGCACGCCGTCGCGTTTGCCCCACCGTGTCCCGATTCCCGTACACTGCCGGGCCATGATCCACGTCACCGAGATCGTCGACGTCACCGACGAGGTCGTCGCCGCCTTTGCCCAACTCATTCCTCAGCTCTCGTCGTCGAATCCGCCGCCGGACGCAGACGCCCTATCCGACATGGCAGCCAATCCGCATACGCATCTTCTGGTGGCTCGGGATACCGACACCGGACGGTTCGTCGGCAGCCTCACCCTTGCCTTCTACCGCATCCCGACCGGGCTCCAGGCCCGCATCGAGGATGTCGTCGTCGACGGCGAGGTGCGAGGTCGCGGCGTCGGCGCCCTCCTCACCGAAGAGGCGATCGAGCGGGCCCGCAACGCCGGCGCCAAGTCGGTTGGTCTCACCTCCCGTCCGAGCCGCGAAGCCGCCAATCGGCTGTACCAGCGGATGGGCTTCGAACGACGCGAGACCAACGTCTACCGCTACTCGCTGACGTAGCGGCTTGGGCCGGAAGCGATCGCTACGCTCGCCATATGAACAGTCGTGTGGTTTCCCTTCCCGTCCTCATCGGCTCCCTGCAGGGACCGTGGCAGCCGGCCGATGTCGTTCGGGTCAATGACGCCGTCGTCCGCGTCACCCGCCTCGACGGCGAGTTTCCCTGGCATCACCACGAAGAGGACGAGCTCTTCTTGTGCTGGGACGGCACCTTCCGCATCGAGATGGAAGGCTCGGAACCAGTCGCCCTCGCACCCGGTGATGTCGTTGTGGTTCCCGCCGGAGTCGAGCACCGCCCAATAGCCGACGCCCCAGCGCACGCCGTGCTGCTCGAACGGCCCGAAACCCTCCAGTACGGCAACTGACCGATCGTGGCCTCAGACGAGACCTTTGTTGAGGCCGCCGGGCGGGAGATTCGAATCTCGAGCGCGAGCAAGGTCATGTTCCCCGAACAGGGCTGGACCAAGCTCGATGTCGTCGAGCACTACCTGATGTGCGCCACCGGAGCGCTGCGCGGGGTCTATAACCGGCCGTCGCTGCTCAAACGTTGGAACCGCGGCGTTACTGAGCCACCCCTGTTCGTGAAGCGCCCCAAGAGCGCCAGCAACCTGGTCGACGTCCGGTTTCCCTCAGCTCGGCCGGGGCGCATGTTCGCTCCCCTGGATGAGGGCGACGTCATCTGGATGGCACAGATGAACTGCATCGACCTCAACCCGTGGAACGCCCGCGCCGACGACATCGATCATCCCGACGAGCTGCGGATCGATCTCGACCCGACCGACGACTACGACTTCGAGGCAGCCCGAGAGGTCGCCGCCATCGTCAAAGAGGTACTCGACGAACTCGGGCTGATCGGCTGGCCCAAGACATCGGGGAACCGCGGGATTCACATCTACACAAGAGTCGAACGATCCTGGGACTACTTCGAGCTGCGCCGTGCCGGACTCGCCATCGCCCGCGAGGTGGAACGCCGCCACGAGCTGGCCACCACGGCATGGTGGAAGGAGGAGCGCGACGGCGTTTTCCTCGACTTCAACCAGAACGCCTGGGACAAAACCATCGCCAGCGCCTATTCGATCCGGCACACCGGATGGGTGTCGACCCCATTCCGCTGGAACGAACTCGCCACCATCGACCACCGGGCGATGGACATCATGGCGTTCAAGGAGCGCTGGGCCGAGGTTGGCGACCTCACCGAGGGCATCGACGAGGCTGCCTGCTCGCTCGAGGCCGCCATGGCCCTGGTTGCCGCCGACGAGGAACAGGGCATCGGCGATGCCCCCTGGCCACCGCACTACCCCAAGATGCCCGGCGAGCCGCCCCGGGTGCAGCCCTCGAAAAAGCGGGCCGAGAACTGGGAAGACGAGTAGGCGCGCAGCAACGCCCGCGCCGTGAGAGGAAATGCGGCGAGCATTCAGCCAGAATGCAGTCAACGTCAACACTCGAGGTGACATGAGCGATCCGCACAGCACGACACCATCCGACGATGCAGCGGTGTCTGCCGCTCCATCGAGTCCACCGGCCGCGCCACCGCCAATCGTGTACGAGATCAGCACCAGATCGATCTGGCGGGTGATCGGTGCGGTCCTGCTCACCGTTTCCGGCTACATCATTTTCGATCGTGCTCGCGATCTCGTCGGAATGCTGATCATCTCGATCTTCTTCAGTCTGGCGCTGATTCCACTCGTCGAACGTATCCACCGTAAGCGCGGCTGGAAACGTGGGGCCGCCGTCGGCGTGGTCTATGCCGCCGGCGCACTCTTCATGATCGTCATGGTGGTCTTCCTGATCCCGATGATCGTCCAAGTCGCGCAGACCATCGGCGACAACTGGTCGGAGTGGGTCAACAATGCCAACGATTGGCTCGCGGACACCTTCGGCGTCAGCCTCAGCGACACCTCATCGACGGCCGCCGCAGGCGAAGATGCGGCCGGAGCCGCCGAGGATTGGGCCAAGCAAGCCCTCGGTGGCATCGTCGGGGTTTTCGCTACCGGGATCGGTCTCATCTTCAGCGCAATGACCATCGCGCTGTTCACGTTCTACTTCACCGCCGACCATCAGCGGATCGAGCAATTGGTTCTCTCGATGTTCCCGCCGAAACATCAGGAACGGCTCGGGTGGACGTTTGATCAGGCGATCGAGCAAACCGGTGGCTACTTCTATTCCCGCATCATCCTGATGGGGATCAACGGCCTCGGCTTCTTCTTCACGATGGTCCTCGTCGGGTTGCCGGTGTTGATTGCCATACCACTTGCGATCTTTGCCGGGTTTGTTTCCGAGTTCATTCCCGCCATCGGCACGTACATCGGCGGCGCCGTCCCGGTGCTGATGACCCTGGCCCTCCAGGGCTTCATTCAGGCGCTGATCGTGCTGGCCTATGTGCTGATCTATCAGCAGGTCGAGAACTACTGGCTGAGTCCCAGGTTGAGTGCCAAGACCATGACACTCAACGGCGGGGTCGCCTTTGGAGCCGCCCTGGCCGGCGGTGCAATTGCCGGGCCGATGGGCGCCTTCATGGCCCTGCCGGTCGCGGCGCTGATCACGTCCTTCCTGTCGCACTACCGGACCGTACAACCGGTCGTGTACACGTCGATCTACGACGATCCAGAGGCGTTAGCGAAAGCCGACGCCGGCGATCCTCCGCCGACCGACGCCGAAGCTGCAAGCAACGCAGCGGCCGGCGGCGACGACTCTTCGTGAAGTAGCAAACCACGACGACCCGCTCGACCATGCCAGACGTCGGGCGGGTCGTTCTGCGTTACGAGGTATCGACCACCTCGGCGAAGCCGGCCCCTTCGGGTCGTTCCAACTGGTCCAGGGTGCATTCGTCGGCCGGCTTGTCGGGACGCCACCGCTCGAAACGGGTGGCATGACGGAACCGGCCACCCTCGAGCTGGTCGTAGCTGATCTGGACCACAACACCGGGCGTGACCGGGATCCAGTCGAGTTCCTTGCCGGTCGACCATCGACTCTGGGCGCCCGGCACCCTGACGTCGTCATCGCCGCCAAAGCTCTCGTCTGAACGGATCTGCTCGAATTGGCGCAACAACTCGACCCGGTCGTGGTCGGAGAATCCGGAGCAATGGCCCATGAAGTGGAAGTTGCCTTCGTCGTTGAAGAGACCGAGCAGAATCGACCCGATCTTGTCACCGTCTTTGTGGACCCGGTAGCCGCCGACCACGCAGTCACAATCGCGCCGGTGTTTCCACTTGATCCACACCCGCTTGTCCTCGACGTAGGCGCCGTCGTCGAGCTTGCAGATGATCCCGTCGCAGCCGGCGCCCTCGTATTCGGAGAACCACCGCTCGGCCTCAGCGAAGTCACTGGTCACCGGCGTGAGATGCCAGGGGAGCTCGAGCCCGGCGAAGAGCTCCTCGAGCCGCTCCCGACGTTCGACCCACGGCGTGGCGCGCAGGTCTTCTCCACCAACGGCAAGCAGATCGAAGGCCACCAACTCGGCGGGGATCTCGCCGGAGAGCCTCTCGATCCGCGAGGCGGCCGGATGGATCCGAAGTTGGAGCTGGTCGAATTGGGTGACGTCGTCGACCACCACCACGACCTCGCCGTCAATCACCGTCCCGGCCGGAAGTTGCTCGAGCGCCGGAAGCAGCTCGGGGAAGTAGCGCAGCAGTGGCTTGCCGTTGCGGCTCTCCAGCATTGGTTCGGCCCCACCCCAGGCGATGGCGCGAAAGCCATCCCACTTGGGCTCGTACACCCAACCTTCGCCCTGCGGCGGAGTTTCCTTCACCCGGGCCTTCATGGGTTTGATCGGTGAGGCAAATGGCCAGTCGGTCATACGCCCGAGCATACGTGTCCGCATGCCCGAAGCAGTGCCGCAGTCACTCCCACCCCTGCATCATCGACTCGACGGAGGTGCGGATCTCAACGAAGCGGCGCCGAGTCTGCTCGATGGTCGATGCAATCACGATGAGGACGGCACCGATCCCGAAGATGGTGGCCCACAGGGCCGGGCCACGGAATTGCGGGATCAGCTCGGCCAACGGCACGGCGATCATCAGCAACGCCGCCACCGCGGCGGCCAGGAATCCACCCAAGGCCCTGCGCCGTACCCGGGTTGCCGTGCCCCAGATGGCGAGCAGAACGCCTTGGACGATGCCGAGCAACCCGTAGGCGGTCGAAACCAGGAGAGTCTGGGCCAACGCCGGTCCGACAAACAGCGCCATCGCCATCAACTCGACAAGCACGAGTTCCTGGCTCGAAGCCTCGAGGCCGCGGCGGCGCCGGTCGTAACGGGCAAGCTCGACGTCGACGAGCAGGGCGAGTGCGAGCGGGGTTGAGATCCACTGGACGTTCCCTCCCATCGCCTCGGAGGCGAAGATGGCCCAGGCGGCAAAGACGAGCCCGGGGGCAAGGTAGAACCAGCGGCGATCCCGCGTGGCGACCCCGGCCACCAAGGTGAAACCGGTGGCGGCGATCAGCACGGTGATGAGCGAGCCGCGCTCCGGCCACAGGGTTGCTGCCGCCCCCCCTGCGGCAATCAACGAACCACCGGCGACTGAGGCCACTGCAGGAACCCAGCGAGCCGAGGAGGCCCGCAGCGACACGGCCATCATGGTTGCAGTGCTCACGGCGGCGACGCTGGTCAGCCAGGTCACCCAGCCGATGGCGTCGAGGCCGAGGCTCCAGCCGGTCAATCCAATAGCGACGAAGGTCTGGCCCACGGCGAGGATCTGCAACTCGGACACGTCGAGCCGAACCACGCTCACGACCACAGCCAGCGCCCAGACCCAGCCGGCCGCAGCCACCGTCGCCGCCACTGCGGACGGGACGTCCAAGGAGACGGCGACCAAGGCGACAAAGGCGTAGCCGACCCAGGCGACGGACACCCACGGCACCGTCCAACGCATCAGTCGTTCTCCGCTGGGTCGGGTCCAGGCGACCCCGGCGACGAGAACGGCGATCACTGCGCTGGCGACGGCGCTCGCCGTCAAGGTCTCGTCTTCCGACAAACCGAGAGCAAGCGTGAGCTCGACCCAGGCGGCGGCCCCGAACCCGGCCGACAACCACTGCAGCGCAGCGGCAATCTCCCCCTCGGCAAACCGGGCGGCGATTCCGGTGGCAATCATCGTTGCGGCCAGAGCGGCGGCGAACCAGCCGTGGCCGGCCAGGTAGGCCGCACCCAATACGAGCAGGAAACCGAACGGGGCCAATGCCCACCACCGCTTGACGAGGGCTACCAAACCGAGGCCGACCCCGATCGGTACCCAGGTCGTCGCAGTGGATGCCGCTTCGTAGCCAAGCCCGACGGTGGCAGTACCGAGCAGTAGGCCGACCACCAATGGCGGCAGGTCCCAGCGAATGGCCCAGTCGCCGCGGCCCGGCAGCATCGCCGCAGCCGCGAGGAGCGCCAGGGTCGGCGCCACCAGCAGCCAGGGATCAGCAACGAGGTCGTATCCGCCGGCGATGAGGCCAGAGGCGGTGGCATAGGCCGCCAGCGCCCAGGTCGGCGCAGAGAGGACGCCCAACCGCAATTGGAGGGAGACGAGGCCCGAGACGGCCAGTCCGGCGACGGCGACGGGCCATGCCGATTCGATGGGAACGACAAGTCCGGTGGCGATGCCGGCAACAAAAGCGACGGCGCCAAACACGAGTGGTGGCCAGAGGCGAGCGTCACGCATCACGGTGCGGATCGGCCGGATCCCGCAACGGATCTCGTCCGTGGCCAGCGACCCGATCAACGCCACGCCGCCCCACCCAATCAGGGCCCAGTGCACATCCGCTTCCGCCAGGCCGAGCGCCATCGCAGCGACAACTGTCAGCTGCAAGGACAGGAACCAGGCGTACCAATGCATCCACAGGCGGCGGCGCCCGCCGACCAGTCCGACGGCGACGATGCCGGAGGTGAGGGCGCTCATCTGAATGACCCGATCGGACGCCACGAGCACATCAAACTCAGCGAAGGCCACGCCGATCGCGGCGATCGTGAGAATGATG
The DNA here is from genome assembly GCA_963704825.1 of uncultured Acidimicrobiia bacterium. Lineage (GTDB taxonomy): Bacteria > Actinomycetota > Acidimicrobiia > Spongiisociales > UBA5794 > CAVPHV01. The sequence continues at coordinate 102,775 of CAVPHV010000017.1, read as the reverse complement.
CTGCCGACGGCGGCAATCTCTCCGAGGCGGGGCCGGACCGCGACAAATCCCGCCCAACCGGCGTACCCGATACCGAGCAAGGCTGCGGTCCAGGTGAGGGCAACGAACTCCGCGTCTGGCCAGATCTCGAGAGCCGTGAAGGCGGCAAGGACGGGAACACTCAGTACGAGCACGATCGCCTGCACCCAGCTCACGTCGGTTGCGGACACCTCGGCACCACTGAGCCGCTGCAGTGGAGAACGGTCTTCAGTGACAACCTCGGCCGCCCAACCCGCCACCCAACCTGCGAGCACGCCGACCAGCCACCACGACTGCGGGCCGAAGGCAAATGCTGAAAGAGCCACGACGTGGCCGACCGCGGCCACGTTGCCGCCATTGCGGTCTGGAACAAACACGCCGGCGAGCACAAGGCCGAGTCCGGCTGCCGCAATCACAAAGCCGCGCACGTCGCCGCTGAGTTGCGCCGCCTCGGCCAGCAGGATCCATCCCCAGTAGGCGAGGGCGGCTGAGGTCCAGACTCGAACATCGACCCGGATCCGAGGAAGGACCACGGCAAAGGCAGCCATGACGACGGCGGCGCCCAGCCGATAGTCATCGGCGGGGACGGGCCAGCCGGCGGCTGCCCCGGCAGCAACGAGCACCGCGGCCCCAACGACCCACATCTGAGAGAAGACGTCGCCAGGGGCCGTCAAACGAACCCCGAGCGACACCGCAAGCACGGCCACTGCGCCGACCAGCACGGCAGTCGGCACATCGACCAGCAACGCGAGTCCAACCACAGTCCCCACCGGTGCGATGGCGGCGGCCATCGCGGTCGCCAGTTCGAGACCGGGCAGCGGCCGGAAGCGTCGCAGGTTGGCCCAGACAGTGACGAGCCCACTCACCGCGATGAGTGGCTCTGGCTGCCAGATAGCCACGAACGCGCCGGCCAAGGCCGCCCCGCCCAACACCCTGGTGGCCAGTTCGGCGTCGTCTTCTCCGGCGATGGCCCAACGCTCGGCAAGTGCCAGGAACGTTGCAGCGGCGACGACGCCGACCCAAGCGGGGTCAACGGTGACGGTGGCGGCTGCGGCGGTGGCAACAACAACGGCAGCCTCAACGAGCCACGCTCGCGACACCACGGATCGCATCGCTTCGGCCGCGGCGATGGCGGCGCTAGCGCCGGCGACCATCGGCCCGAGCGGCCACTCCTCGGCGAGGGCGAAGACCAGCAAGAGGGCGTAGGCAACGACGAGCCCGAATGGCGCTATCAGCCTGGTGGCATCTGCCAGAGCGCCGCCGGGGCGAAGCTTGACCACCCACGCGGTGGCGGCCACCGCGCCGACGACAAGAGCCATCTGGGCTGCGGACGCACCCTCGTGGAAGACAAGACCGACAACGCCAACTGCCGACCACACCAGCGGGGCAACCAGGAACCGCAGCGGCGACGTCGGGCGGCGATGCACGATCCAGCCGTACCCGGTTGCCATCGCCAGAGCGGCAGTCGCCAACGCTGCAATCAGCGAGCCGCGCTCCAAGTCGGGGAGAAAGGCCGAGCCGTCGACGATGGCGGCGAACACCATTACCGGCGTCACCGCACCGCCGAGGAACTCGACGGCGGCAGCCATAAATCTTGCATTGCGGCGCCGGAGGAAAGCGGCCATGCCGAATAGGACGACGGGAACCAACACTTCAGCGATGGGCCGATAGGCGACACCGACCGAAGTGAAGGCGAAGAAGACGAACCCGAGGGTCGCCGTGAAGACCAACAGCACGCCGAGCGAGCCCAGGCCCTGGACGGCGAAGTCGCCGGCCAGTGCCTGCCAGAAACGCTGGATCGGGGCGAGGATCGTACGGAGGAAGGTGGGAGCCTGGCGGGGAGTCGGCGCCGGCACGGGATGCCGGTCGGAAACCGGCTTCGGACGGGTCGGCGGACGGGAAGGAGTTGCGGGAGGCTTGACCGGCGGCGGAGCAGCCGGCCGGGAAGCGGTGACCGGAGGCTTGGCCGCCGGACGTGGCGGAGTCGGCACGAAGGACGGGGGCGCAGATGGTGGCCGTGCCGGTGCGGTGGCGACCGCAGTTGATGAAGCCGCTATTGGAGCTTGCTGCTCAGCCTCGGGTACCACCTGGGCGGCCGGCGCCATCCAGAAACCCTGCGAGCGGAGCCGGTCCGCCAAGCGTTCATACGCGTCGGTATCGATATCGCCATCGCGGTAGGCACTGCGCACAAACGCTCCAACCTCGGAAAGGTGGCGCGGCACGGAAGTCTTGCGGCTCGACAACGCAGCCACCACGCCCACGATGGCACCCAGCAACCCAAGCGCGCCGGGTTCTCCAACAGCAAACCCAAGAAAGATGCCGCCGGCCAGAAAACCGAAGAATTGACCCCACTTCCGTGTGACGTCTGAGTGTTGAGTCTGCTGCTCGTCCATGGTTGGCACCTCCTCTCCCATTGTCCGCCCCCCACGGCCACGGAGACCATGGGGGAAGCCCCCCAGATTCCATGTGGGGGACCCATGCCGGCGGTACGCTGCGGAGATGGACGAAGCCGAACCACTCGAAGCCGGGAGTGAGACTCCGCTGCTGCGTGCGGTGGTCGGCTACCGGATCTTCGCCACGGTCTGGCTTTGCCTGCTCGGGACCCTGATCCTCGCCGGTAGAGGCGGTGATCCAGATCAGCCGGAGGTCGTCCTCGTGACGATGGCGGTGGTCGCGGCCTTCACCGCCTTTGCCGTCATCATCTCGGCGCGCCGCCAGACGTTGCTGGCCTCGCCGTGGTTCATCGTGCTCGATGTCGCCATCGCCATCTTCTCGATGGTGGCCGCCGATTGGGCCGGCACCGTCGTCTTCGCCGGCGGGTACCCCATCGCCGCGATCTTCGGCACCATCTACAGCCGCGGCACCTGGCCGGGGATAGCCGTAGCCGGCGCCCTGTCCGTGTCCGCTTTGCTTCGCTTCCCCGCAGTCACCGGGTTGACGGCGGCCGACATCTCGCTGGTGATCGTGTACCCCTTTGTTGCCGCCGCTGCCGCGTGGGCGTTCTCCGTGATCCGTTCCAGCGATCGAGCCCGCCGCAGAGCAGAGGAGGCGCTGCTCGCCGAGCGAACCGAGCGGGCCAGGGCCGAAGAGCGGACCGCGATGGCGGTGCGGATTCACGACTCCGTCCTCCAGACCTTGGCGCTCATCCAACGACAAGCGAACGACCCGGGGAAGGTCACCAATGTCGCCCGCCGCCAAGAGCGAGAGTTGCGGTCCTGGCTCTACGGCAACGGCGAACCGGCCGAGCCGGGGTTCCGCGAGGCACTCCGGGAGGCGTGTGCCGAGGTCGAAGAGGTCACCGGCGTCAAGGCAGACCTCGTCGTTGTCGGCAATCGGGACTGGGACGAGGCGGTGGAAGCGATCGTGCTCGCCGGGCGCGAGGCCATGGTCAACGCCGCTAAACATGCGCACGTGACCGAGGTCTCGGTGTACGGTGAAGCTGCGGCGGATCGTATGGCAATCTACGTCCGCGACCGCGGCAAGGGTTTTGTTCCCGCAAACGTCATCGCCGGACGACGAGGCATCGAGGAGTCCATCGTGAGCCGAATGGAACAGCACGGCGGCCGCGCGACGATCCAGTCGCGACCCGGTGCCGGCACGGAGGTTCGCCTCGAATGGGAGGACCGCGGAACATGAGCGACGCCACCACGGTGCGGGTATTCATCGTCGACGACCACGACCTCTTCAGGGCGGGGGTCCGCAGTGAACTGCCGGCCAACATCGAGGTCGTCGGCGACGCATCGGAGGTCGCTGCCGCCATCGACATGATTCTCGAACGGCTGCCGGATCTGGTCCTGCTCGACGTTCACATGCCTGGTGGCGGTGGCCGGGCCGTGATCGATGCCGTCCACGGTGACCATCCTGAGATCCAGTTCCTAGCGATCTCCGCGTCGGATGCGCCCGAGGACGTCGTCGCCACGGTGCGGGCAGGAGCTCGCGGCTACGTCACCAAGACGATCTCAGCTCCTGAACTGACGGACGCGATTCGCCGGGTTGCCGGCGGCGACGCCGTATTCTCGAAACAACTCGCCGGGTTCGTGCTCGATGCCTTCTCCGCCATCCCCGTCAAGGACGTCGACCCCGAACTCGATCTCCTCACCAAGCGGGAGCGCGAGGTGCTCCAGCACATCGCCCGCGGCTACACCTATCGTGAGATCGGCGAGCAGCTCTACATCTCACCAAAGACCGTTGAAAACCACGTTTCATCGGTACTGCGCAAGCTGCAACTCTCCAACCGCTACGAACTGTCGCGCTGGGCCCAGGACCGCAAGCTGATCTAGATCAGGAGCCCTCGAGAGCTTCGGCGAAGGCCTGCGCAGTCCACTTGTCATAGCCGACCAGCCATACCTGCTCGATCCGGTTGTCGTGATCTTGAAGCCACTGGGTCACCGCTTCGGCGATGACGGCCGTCGCTTCGGCGAGCGGGTACCGGTAGATCCCGGCCGAAATCGCAGGAAAGGCCACCGACCTCGCCTCGACGGAAGCTTCGGCGTCGAGCGTTCTGACCGCGTCAAGTGCCGCATAGACCGCCTGAGCCAGCAGCGCTTCGTTGTCCTGGTCCTCGTCGTAGCGGGGGCCGACAACGTGCACGACATGGGACGCTTGGAGCGATCCCGCCGTTGTCACGGCGGCCATGCCCGGAAGCAGCGGTCCGTTCTCCAGGATCCACGCGTTGGACTCCTCCTGGATGACCCGCCCCCCGGCCCGCACGATGGCAACGGCCACTCCTCCTCCGTGCGCCATCGCCTCGTTGGCCGCGTTGACGATCACTGCAACCGGTTGGGTCGTGATATCGCCGCGTACGGCGAAGATGTGTGTGTCCTTGACCTGACGATGGGCGATGGCATCCATGGGCACAGACTACGCCGCGGCGCGTCCCCGGCGTTCGTTCACCAGCGGATCGGGGTTGGCTCGGGCGCGGCCCCGGTGAGGTCCACAATCTGGACTGCCAGCCGGGCCGGATCGAGGGTCGAGGCATGCACCACCGTTGGGACGTTCCCGATCGGCGCTTGGAGATCTCCGGCAGCAACCACCCGACCCACCTGTCGAGCCACGGCCGGGGCAGGATCGACCAGGGTGACATCGTCGCCGACGATACTGCGGATTGTCGGCGTCAGGAAGGCATAGTGGGTGCAGCCCAGCACCAGCGTGTCCATTCCTCGATCGAGCGACGGTTCGAGGTACCGCGTGAGCAACTCCTTGGTTTCGGTGCTGTCGGCACCCCCAGCCTCGACGAGGTCGGCCAATCGGTGCCCGATGATCCGCACGACCTCGGCGCCGTTGGAATGGCGGTCCACAACCGTTGCAAAGAGTTCGCCCTGGAAAGTGGCCTCGGTGGCGAGTACACCAACCACGCCGCTGCGCGAGCGGTCGGCGGCAGGCTTGACGGCCGGCTCCATGCCGACAAACGGGGTGTCCGGATACACCTCACGCAGATGGTGCAGGGCGGCCGCCGATGCCGAATTGCAGGCCACAACGATGAGCTTGGCTCCGGCTTCGATCAACTGCCCCGTCAACTGGACCGACCGCTGCCTCACCTCAACCAGCGACCGCGACCCATAGGGTGCCCAGCGTTGATCGGCGACATAGATGACCGACTCGCCGGGCAGTTGACGCCGGATCTCGGTGAGTACCGACAGCCCGCCCACCCCAGAATCGAAGACCCCAATCGGCCGGTTGGAAGACATGGTCCACATTGAAGCGCGCTTCGGCCGATTCAGGCGACTTTTGGGCGAGGAACGGCGCTCGAGAACGCGACTCGCCCGGAGCTTCCCCCCGGCCTGCAGCCTGCGGCTGCGGCCACCGCCCCCTTCCTCCTGACGGGGGAGGCGCAGGATTGGTCAACCCCAGTCGTTGGTGAGCGTGTCGACCAGGTGGGGAGCGTAGAGGCGTGGTTCCAACAGGAATGAGTCGTGGCCGCGGTCGGAGTGGACCGTGATTCTGCGGTGGGGAACGTCGGCCAGCTTGAGGAATCGAGCCAGCTCGGTCTGCTCTTCGGGATAGAAACAGACATCGGAGTCGATTGAGAAGATCATGTAGCGCTGGTGCTTGCATGGAATGAAGGCGTCGGCGAAGTCGTCGACCCCGGCGTCGGCGGCAAGGTCGAAGCGCTGCCATGCCTCCATGATCCGCAGATAGCTGTTGGCGTCAAACCGCTCAACGAATTTGGTCCCCTGGTGCCACATGTAGGACTCCATCGGGTCGGTGATGGCGTACGTGCCGGGCCCCTCGTCTCTCCGGATGACTTCCCGGCGGGCTCGAGCCTCCATGGCCGCCAGCGACACGAACGTCTTGTGGCCGATCATGCGGGCGAGCATCAGGCCCTCGTCGGGGGCGGGCCCTTCGTAGTAGTCGCCGCCGTTGAAATTCGGATCGTTCTCGATGGCCATGATCTGCTCGAAGTTGTGGATCTTCTGGAGCGGGGTGACTCGCGCCCCGGCTGCAATCGGAATCACGATGTCGACCAACTCGGGGTACCGAGTGGCGAGGGAGAGAGCCATCAATCCGCCGGTCGAGCCGCCGACAACGGCGTGAAGCTGGTCGATCTCGAGGTGTTCGAGCAGCCGGACCTGGGTGTCGACCATGTCGGCGAATGTCACAGAGGGAAACGAGCCACCGTAGATGCGGCCGGACTCGGGGTTGATCGATACCGGCCCGGTCGAGCCGTAGCAACTCCCCAGATAGTTGACGCTGATGATGAAGAAGCGGTTGGTATCGAGGGCTTTGTCGGGCCCGATGAAGGCGTCCCACCACCCAAAGCGGCACTCATCGTTCCAGCGGTCCCCAACGCCGGGGACGGCGCCGTTGTACCCCGCGGCGTGCTGGCTACCGGTGAGGGCATGGAAGACGAGGATGGCATTTGCGTGGTCGGCGTCGAGCTCTCCGTAGGTCTCGTAGGCGAGCGTCACCTCGGGCAGGCTGGCACCGCCCCGCAGCACAAACGGCTCGTTCAGATCTCCAAACGAGTGGAATCGGGTCTCTGTTTCGCCGTATCCTCGGGCCGGCATCAGTCCTCGATTGTGGGGGCGTTCACCATAGGGCACCGAGGTGCATCGTCAAGAGGCGTCCACCATCTCCTGGCGGACTAAGCGCCGGCACCGTATGGTCATGGGCGGAGTGAGGTTTCATGGATATCGACGTGGCAAACCAGTATCCGGCCGATCCGGTAGCCGTGTTCGCCATGTTCCGAGATGCCGGCTTTCTGAAGGATCGCTCCGAAGCTCTCGGCCACACCGACGTTGCCGTCACCGAGTGCGGCCCCGTCGACGACGAGTTCCGCATCCAGATCAGGCGGAAGGTGCTGGTCAACGTCCCGAAGTTCGCCCGCAAGGTGCTGTCGCCCCGAACCTCCATCGAACAGACCGATACCTGGGACCTAGAGCCGGACGCCGATGGCGTCCGTGCCGGCCGCTGGGAAGTCAACGTCAAGGGCGCTCCCATCACCATGAAGGGGTCCATGACGCTGGCAGCGAGCAACGGCGCCACGGTGTACCACATCACCGGGAACATGAGCATCCCGATTCCCGTCATCGGCGGCCGACTCAAGGGCTTCCTGCTTCAGGACGCCTTGGCCACCATCCAGGGTGAGTACGACCAGTCACTCGCCTACCTGGAGGAGAACTCGGGATGACACCCGGCCGAGGCATCGCCGCCGGCGAACCGTTCGCCACGGTCGACACCGCTTGGCTGCGGATGGACACTCCCACCAACCTGATGATGATCAACGGGTTCTTCGAGCTGAGCGGACCACTCGACATGGAACGGCTCCGGCACACCTTCGAGACCCGGTTGCTGCCGTTCCCCCGCTTCCGGCAACTTGCCGTCGAGCAGTCCCTGTTCCGCCAACCCCGATGGGAGTACGACCCCGACTTCGATCTCGACAACCATCTGCCGATGGTCACACTGCCGAGACGCGGCGCCGAGCGGACCTTTCGCACCCTCCTCGACGAACTGGCGGCAACCCCGCTCGATCGCAGCCGGCCGTTGTGGCGCGCCACAGTGGTCAAGGGCTACCGGGGCGGGACCGCCATCATCTGGAACATCCATCACGCCATCGGGGACGGCATCGCCATGATGCGAGTGCTGCTTTCGGTGTGTGACACCTTCCCAAACCCGCCGGCTACCCGCTCGGCGGCCAAGCGGCGCTCCTCCGGATCGCCATCTATCACCTCATATCTGCGCCCCGCCGCCCGCACCGTCGCAGGCGCCCGCAAGTTCACCGGCAGGCTGATGCACAGCGGCATCGATGTCCTGCGCAGCCCGGCGAGCATCCTCGAGTACTCCGGAACCGGGACCGCATACGCCAAGGCGCTCACTCACCTCACCGTGATGCCACCCGATCCTCCAACGTTGCTCAAGGGGGAGCTCAGCACCGTGAAGCGAACCACCTGGGCCGACCGGGTCCGTCTCGAAGACGTGAAGCGGGTTGCCAAAGCAAACGACTCCACCGTCAATGATGTGCTCATCAGCGCGGTCGGCGGTGGGTTGGGCCGGTATCTCCGCCTGCACGGCGAGGACATCGACGGTGCCCACATTCGGGCGATGGTGCCCGTCAACATCCGATCGACCGAGGTCTCGCCTGGCCTCGGCAACGAGTTTGGCCTCGTACTGCCGAAGCTCGAGGTTGGATACCACGACCCGATTGAGCGCCTCGGCGCGGTCAAACGCGAAATGGACGCAATCAAAGCGTCGCCACAGGCCGCCGTGTCGTTCGCGATTCTGCAGACGATCGGCTCGACCGCTTCCGACGTGCAGCGACTCATCGTCAACTTCTTCGGTACCAAGACCTCGCTGGTGATGACCAATGTTCCCGGGCCGACGGTCCGCCTCTATCTGGCTGGGATGACACTGCGCCGCATGATGTTCTGGGTCCCGCAGTCGGCCGGACTGGGGCTCGGAGTGAGCATCTTCAGCTACGCCGGCGAGGTCGATATCGGTGTCATGTCGGACGAGCGGGTCATTCCCGACCCCGACACGGTCGTCGCCCTCTTCCTCGACGAGTTCGCCGCCCTGGCAGTGGCCTCCGGACTATCCGCCGAAGTCGAGGATGGGCTGGTACCGCGCCGCTGCAGGGCGTCGACGCAAGATGGACGGCGCTGTCGGCGCCGAGCCCACCCCGAAACCAGGTGCGCAACGCACCGCTGATTCAGGTGCCGACGGGGCCGCATCGTGCGGCTACGGTGGAAGTCAGAACGAAGCCGGAGGTGTCGAAAGAGATGGGCAAGCTGCACACGGAACTCGATTCGCGAATGATCGGATGGCTCGATGCCCAGCCCATGTTCTTCGTCGCCAGCGCCCCAACCGAGGGCGGCCACGTCAATGTTTCGCCCAAGGGGCTCGATGGGACCTTCCGGGTCCTGGATGTCACCACCGTCGCCTATCTGGACCTGATCGGCTCAGGGGCCGAAACGATCGCCCACGTCCGAGACAACGGGCGGATCACGCTCCTGTTCTGCGCCTTCGCCGGGCCACCCCGCATCGTTCGCCTCTACGGGTCGGCGCATGTCGTGGAGCCGGGCGACGCCGGCTACGACGGCCTCATCGCCGGGTTCGCCGAGTTTCGGGCGCCACGTTCGGTGATCGTCGTCGACCTCGACCGAATCGCCGACTCGTGCGGCTACGGTGTGCCCACCTTTGAGTACCAAGGTCAGCGCAGCCGATTGGTCTCGTGGAGTGACCATCGTGACGATGACCAACTGCGCGAGTACCAACTCGAGAAGAACCGAATGAGCATCGACGGCCTGCCTGCGCTGCGGGCCGAAACCTTCGATAGGGCCGAGTAGAGGCAGCGATGAGCGCCCCCGCAACGCCACCCGATGGGAGCAAGGCCGTTGCCATGGTTGTCGGTATCGTGCTGGTCGTGCTCGGAGGTCTGTGGCTGCTGAGCGAGATCCTCGACTTCGATGTGTGGAGTATCGGTTGGCCGTTCTTCATCATCGTTCCCGGGGCGATCTTGGTGGTCTTCGGCCTTGCCTCGGGAACACCGAACGGTGCCGGTGCGGCGGTGCCGGGCATGATGGCGCTCATCTCTGGGCTCCTCATGCTGTACCAGGCCAACACCGGTCACTGGGAGAGTTGGGCCTATGCCTGGGCCCTCGTTGCCCCCGGCGGCGTCGGGCTTGCGTTGTGGCTGGTTGGTCTTCGCAGCGGTGACGAAGAGATGCGGACCGGGGGTCGGACCACCTTCATCGTCGGACTCAGCCTTTTCGCCGCCGGCTTTGTCATCTTCGACCTGCTGATCGGCATTTCGGGCCGGGAGTATGGCAGCTGGGGCGGTGTCGCCGTCGCCCTGCTGCTGGTCGGCTTCGGTGCCTATCTCATCTTCAGTCGCGATTGAGAGACTGTCGGACCATCGCCGCGAACTGGCATGGTGCGACAGGCGATTGAGAGACTGTCGGGCCCCCTCTCGAAAACCGCACCCACCAACACCCTCCTAGCGCTATCGTCAGGCGCGTAACTGGCTCTCATGGGGGAATAGCATGGCTCGAGCAAACCCGATTCGACGCGGGCGTTGGGCATTCGGCGGAGTCGCGATCGCGGTCGCCCTGGTGGTCTCGGCGTTTGCCGTACCGATCGACGTCACCGACCCCGACGTATGTGTCGTGGAGTTCTCCGGCTCCGAGGCAACCCTCAGCTGGCTCGACGACGGCGGCCATCATGTGATCCGCCGCAACAACAAGTGGCTCGCCAAGGCGGGCACCGGAACGTCGTCATTCGTCGACCAGAACGCTCCAGCGGGAGCGACCTACGTGGTGAGAACGTGGAAGTCGGGTACATCCTCCGACCGGAACTGCACCGAGGGAACCCCGGTCACGACAACCACGACGACGACCACGCCGCCGCCTCCCCCGGCCGACGGTTGTATCGCCACCCGCAACGACTCGAACGTCACCCTCAACTGGGTCGACGCCGGAGGCTTCCACGTCATCCGCCGCGACAACAAGTGGATCGCGAGCCCCGGATCGGGATCATCGTCGTTCGTAGACACCGCCGCGCCGGCGGCCGCCACCTACGTGGTCCGTACCTGGGCGAGCGGAACCTCAACCGACACCGCCTGCCACGAGGGCGACCCTCCGCCGCCGCCGCCTCCCCCGCCCCCCGGCACGGATACCGAGCTTGTCATCCACGTCAGCATCGACGCGCTCCGCGTCGACCACATCACCCCGGCGCTGATGCCGAACCTCAGCCGCCTCATCGACGAAGGCGCCTCCACCATGAACGCCAGGACCGACCCTGCGGTCACGAGGACTCTGCCCAACCACACATCGCAGGTGACAGGGCGTTCCGTGCTGGGAGGGTCGGGGCATCAGGTCGAGTTCAATGAAGACGCCGGCACGACCGTTCATCAAGAGGCGGGCCACTACGTCGCCTCTGCCTTCGACGTCGTGCACGACAACGGCGGACGAACACTGCTTTATGCCGGCAAGTCCAAATTCAACATGCTCGATCGCAACTGGAACGGCACCAACGGCGCACCCGACACCACCGGCGTGAACGACGGGAAGGACAAGATCGACGACTTCAGGCTGACGGATCCGAACAACGCGGCCGGTCTACTCATCAACGAGTTGGCGACCTCGAGCGATCTCGAATACGTGCTCTTCCACATCAGATACCCCGATACGGCCGGTCACGAGTCCGGATGGGCAAGCCCCGAGTATCGCAGTGCAGTTGAGGCCTCGGACGCCGTCCTCGGTCGCCTGGTCACGGCGATCGAAACAGATCCAGATCTGGCTACGACCACGTCGATCATCGTGGTAGCCGACCATGGTGGCCCGGCCGGTCAACTCCTCCACGGAGACCCGACGTTGGCCGAGAACTACACGATTCCGTTTGTCGTGTGGGGCCCATCTGTGAGCGCCGGAGCCGATCTGTATTCACTGAACACAGGCAACCGGACAGATCCCGGAACGAGCCAACCCGGCCTGAACGGGACACAACCCATCCGCGGCCACGAGGCCGGCAACCTCGCGCTGAGCTTGCTCGGCTACGGGCCGGTGCCCGGTTCGGTATTCAACTACCAGCAAGACCTCAGCTACGACTGATCCGAGCTGGGTGAATCGTCGGCGACCTCACCATTGAGGAGACGTTCGGCGCGGTCGCTGTCGCCGTTTCGCTCGCCGAAGCCACGGATGTCGCCGCGCCGCGAGGGCCGAAAGATGACGTAGAGCAGCGGGCCGACGATCGGGAGCAGCACGATCGCGGCGATCCAGGCCACCTTGCGCCAGGCCCGCTGGTCCGTGCGGCGCAGCAGGTCAACCAACGCATAGCCCCACAGCAGCACCACCGGCACGAACAAGAGGCTGAAGAGCACCACGCTCCATCCGCTCATGATCGCAACGTTCCCTCAACCGCTCCCACCAGCGCAGAACGCTCAGCCAGGAGCGGCTCGGCCGTCGGCCCGAGGCGACGAGCTTTGCGGCGCTCCGCCCAGGCCCGCCACAGGGTGACGGCTCGGTCGAGCACGTAGATCGCAACCGCACCGTAGAGCGGCGCCGCCACCAAGACGATCAGGGCTACCATGCCGTTCCAGATCCGCCAGGCGATCACCACCCATACGATCCACATCGCCAGGAAGGCGAAGACGGCCGCGACCAGCCGGACCGTGGACGGCGTCATCGACTTGGGTTTGAGTCGCATCGCGGCTCGCAGCAGAGAATACGGCACGATGTTCATCGCAACCCCGGCGAGCGCAAAAGGCGCCAGCACGACCAAGACGGCCAGCACCTCGAGATACCTCCAGCTCAGCCGGCTCCCCCGCTGCGCGGCGACCAAGCCGGCGTCGATCACCCCGGCCCCGGCCAACGCGGTTCGGTAGCGGACTGCCTTTTCCGCCACCGCAGCTTGCGCGTCATCCGAGCGGCGGGCCAGCTTCCCGGCAATCAACTGGCGATCTGCGAAGGACACGTGTGCCGACCCAGAGGGGTCCCGGATGGCAACTTCGGCCGCAAACGACAGCGCATCCGCCTCGGCCTCATCATCAAAGCCGGGAGAAACGTATCGCAGCCGGGCCGCGATCTCGGCGGTGAGCAGGTTGACGGCCTCGTGATCCTCTGGTGATGGGGTGTGGCCGGCGAGCAGATCGGGGATGGCGGTATCGAGATCGACCACGGCTCCCACCTGCACAAACGCCCGGCTCCGTATGGCGGCCTTCTCCTCCAGGTGGATCCCAATCGGCACCACCCGCAGGCCGGCGACGCCGGCGTCGTAGGCCCCGAGCACGACGCGAGCCGCACCGGTCTTCACCGGACCTAGGGACGGTTGGTCGTGAACCCCCCCTTCGGGGAAGATCGCAATGGTCTCTCCCTCGCCCAGGGCGTCGTAAGCCGCCGAGAACATCACGGCATTGCCCGTCGTCCCACCGTCCTCGGCGCGGTGGACCGGGATGGCACCGATCCGATCGAGGAACCAGCCGACACCCGGCGTCTTCCACAGCGTGGACTTGGCGAGGAATCGTGGACTGCGGCCAAGGAGTCCAAGCAGCAGTGCCGGATCGGAGAAGCCGGTCGGGTGGTTGGCGACGATCAACGCCGGGTGCCCGCTCCAGCCGGGTTCCGGGTTGGCAACCTCGACCGATTGGTAGACACCCTTGGCCAACAATCGTGATGCCTTGGCAATCAAGCGATCGAACACCCGGGGTTTGCGTTGCTTGGCGACATCCACGTCAGTCATGGCGCACCATGCTGGCACACGGCCGGCTGCCGCACCCAACGGGCCGGAGGTCAGCCGACGCCGAGTTCCCGCAGCCGCGATTCGCTGAGGCCCATGGCGTGGCCGATCTCGTGGAGGAGTACCTGGTTGATGCGATCGGCGACCTCATCGATGTTGCGGCAGACGGTCAGGATGTTGATCCGATAGAGCCAGATGGCGTCGGGCATGGAACCGGGATAGCGGAAGCCCCGCTTGGCGAGCGGTACGCCGTGGTAGCGGCCCAGCAGCAGGCCGGGGGTGGTGTCGCTTGGCGGGGGCAGATCCTCCACCATGATCGCCACGTCCTTCATCGCCCCCTCCACCCATTCGGGCAGTGCGGCGGCAGCTTGGTCGACGAGTTCGTCGAACTGTTCACGAGAGACCAGCCTCGAATCCATCCCGATCAGTACCGGTCGTAGTGGACCAGGTCGTCCATCGGCTTGCGGCCTCCGAAACGGCGAGCCTCGGCCCCGGGGGCCGGATAGCCCAGCGAGATCGCATACCGGCACCGCCCGCCCTGAGGCAAACCGAGCACCTGACCCGCCAACTCCTCGCGATGCAGCGTGATCGGGCACGAGGCAACACCGATGGAATCGGCAGCCAGCATGATGTTCTGCGCCACCCGGCCAGAGTCGAACTCGTAGCCACCAGGCTCTTCGACGATGGCGATCGCCACAGGTGCATTGAGCATGGGGACCGTGAAGTCCCCGGCAGCAGCAAGACGGTTCTTCTGCGCCGGATCACTCACGACCACAAAGGACCAGTTCTGCAGGTTCTTCGAGCTTCCCGTCCACCGTGCCGCCTCGAGGATCTTGTCGAGGTCTTCGTCGCTCAGCATCCGGTCCTCGTAGTCCCGAATCGCTCGCAGCTTCAGAATGCGTTCGTAGGTGCTCATGCCCCGAGCGTAGCGAGATGGGTGCGCCACCCGGAACAGCGCAACGTGTGGTCGGCGTCGAATGTGGTCCGGATCACCAGGTACAGGCGGAGCGGACCAGTGGCAGCGACATATGTTCGGCGTAGACTTACTGCGATAGAAAGAGGTGGCGTTCAATGAGTTCGAGCAACGCAGGTGCCGCTGGTGGTGGAGCGATCTACGGGCTGGGCATCCTCGGAGCCTTTGCGTATTTCTGGCAACAAGCAGATTCGTTTTGGGAGTACCTGTTCTCCTTCATCCAGGCAGTCTTCTGGCCCGCATTCATGGTCTACGAGGTCTTCGAGGCCCTCGGTGGTTAGAGCCGCGCACAACGCGCTCGCTGGCTGTACCCGTAGGGGTAGCTGCGATCAGAACCGCTGATAGGACTGGATGCGGGCGGGACAGAATTCCGAACGCTCGGGTTCGAGATGCGAACCGAGCGTTCCCACGGCGAATACCTACTCGACGGCATCCCGGTCTTTGTATCGATCGCAGAGCATGGTGGACCGATGACCATGGACCGAACCATTCACGACTGATCGGCATCGCGGCGAGCCAGCCCTGATCACCAGACCACCCATATCAGGCGCATAGGCGTGCGGTCTGGTTGGGGTTGAGCAGGCGAGCGACATATACCCGACCCGACCCGACTCGTGACGCCGGCGGTGCCGGCCCGTTCCCCGAAGTCGAAATCCTCAGTGGGATCGTACGAGACGGAGCTCATTCAGGAGCTGAGTCGAGCAGCCCCGGTTCTCTAGTTCGTCTCGGATCTCGGCCATGAGTGCAGCGTCGTCGACCGACCACGAGTCCTGCTCGTAGTCGAGCATGAGAGCTGAGAGGGTTTCGACCAATTGCTGCTGCGTCATGTTGGCAAGCTTCGCTTCGTGCATGTCCGCACCTCCTCAGGAGACTTCCATTTTCGCGCAAGGGGAGGTTTGGGGGGGTTAATCACTGGCTAAGAAGCCCTCCGAGCGCTCGGCGACGTCCGCACCCTACGACCCTCCCTGGGCCCCGGAAGGCCGGAGACCATAGCTGGTGGGGCGGACATGCGAGCCGTCATCAGCACCTCCACTTCAGGATGTCAACACCGGCTGAAAATTGACCCCCTGGCACCGGTTGAATATTGACCCCCCTGGGTCGGTTCTTGGTCACTCTGTGTTGTCGGTGGGCATGCTCCTCAGGTCGCGGTCTTTGAGTCGGTAGGAGTCTCCTTTGAGGGAGACCACTTCTGCGTGGTGGACGAGCCGGTCGATCATGGCTGTGAGCAGGATTGAGACCTTCGGCCCTTATCCGGCTGCTCAAGCCAAGCGACCATTGCGTGCAATCGAAGGAAGGTTGATCGTGGGTGACGAAGGACAGGTCGACCCGGGTCTGGTGAACCCGAAGGTGAACATACGGACACTGCTAGCGGTGTTCTGGATGTGCCACTTCATACTGTGGATCTTCGGGGATATGTTCGCCCTACTGCAGGAGATGGGCGAGCCGGTCACCGACTCATCAGTCCTCTTCATTGCGCCCACGACCGCCATCGTGCTGACATTGGTAGTCGCCTTCACCCTCGTGGGGCACCCATCCCACGTCCGGGTGACCAACCTGATCGTGGCTCCCGTATACCTCTTGTTCAACATCGTGTTCTTCATTGATGCCACACAGGGGTGGGAGTACTACCTCGGAGTCTTCTACGTTCTGTTCAGTGTGCTCATCATCTGGCGTGCGTACACATGGCCCAGGGTTGGGCAGGCCTGACCCGACGAAACCCCAGCCCAACAGCACATCCAAGGCTGAGCGCCCAACCTCCACCTCTGCTCCGGTTTCCGATGTGGCCGAACATCGGATCCCCGAAGCATGCAACGCTCTCCACCCCGAGCAAAGAGCGCAATCCCGCGCTTTCGACAGGTGGCCCGTAGATTGCGCTCATGCCTGATGCCTCGCCCCACGTCGGCACCTTGCGGGAACGACCGCTGCATGCCGCCCTCAAGGCCTGGTACGCCGGAGAGGGTGACGGGATCGAGGTACCGGTCGACGGCTTTGTCATCGACATCGTGCGCAGTGACCTACTGATCGAGATCCAGACCCGCAGCTTCTCGTCGATCAAGCGCAAGCTGACCACCCTGCTGGAAAGCCACAAGGTGCGCCTGGTCCACCCGATCGCCGTTGAGAAATGGATCGTCAAGCCTGCGACCGAGACCAGCGCCGCGACCCGCCGCAAGTCGCCGCGCCGGGGATCGCCGCATGACCTCTTCGCCGAGTTGGTCAGCTTCCCTCATCTCGTTGCCCACCCGAACCTGTCGATCGAGGTCGTGCTGATCCGTGCCGAGGAAGAGTGGCGCCACGACGGGACCCATGGCTGGCGCCGCAAGGGTTGGGTGGTCGAGGAACGTCGACTCCTCGAGGTTATCGAGGTGACCTCGATCGATTCGCCTAATGACCTGGTCGACCTCCTGCCGGGCGATCTGCCGCAGGAGTTCACGACCGCCGATTTGGCGGCAGCGATGCGATCGACCCGTCGACTCGCCCAGCAAACCGCCTACTGCCTCCGGCACGCCGGCGTCATCGACATTGCCGACAAGCGGGGCAACGCCCTGGTCTACTCCATCGCCGAGTGAACGCACCGCGCCCTTGACCGCTAGCGATGGAGCCAGTCGATCAGATCATCGGGTGCAAGCTGACGGGTCCGCTCGTGATAATGCGCCAGTTCGGCGTCGGTCAGCAGTTCGGCTCCTGCTCCCGACGAGCCGCGCCGGAAGAAGGCGGCCCGGCTCTTGAGAACACCCCCGGTATCGGGAGCCAGCCGCCCGCTCTTGGCAGCCATGGCCTCGAAGCCTGCGGCGGCGGCCAACTCGGTGAGCTTCTCCGCGCCAACGTCAATACCCAGAATGGTGGCGAGCCACCACATCTGCCCCGGGAGATCATTGATCAGATCGTCGTAGTGGACCAGCACGATGTTGTCAGCGCCGCGACGCGCCCAGGCATCCGACAGGTGCCACATCACGCCCGGGAGGGAGTCGAGCCGCTCGGTATGCGGGCCATCCCAATCGATCCACTCCCGCAACCAGTCACCAATCAGAGGCGGTTGCTCCAGCTTGGCGGGCACGTCTGCACCGGTGAGTTCACCGATCCGACGCCGGTCGAGGTTGTTGCTCTGGTGATAGAGCGACACCGCCATGTCGAGCGGGTGGCGGGCAATCACGATGTAGGTGGCACGCTCATCGAGCGGCAGTCCGTCGAGCGGCGTGTGGGTCTTGATGAACCGGCGGTGCGGCTGGGCCTCCAGGTCGGCGACCACTTGCTCGAGAGGTGTCCCCTTCCAGTCCAACCAAGGCGACAGCACCGAAAGAGGTCGCGGCAGATCGGTCGTCTGAAAGACGAGCAGAGCACAGATCATCTGCATCCAGGTCGTCCCGCTCTTTGAGCGAGCGCTGATCACGATGTCGCCCCGGCGAAATGGAAACCCGAGCCATCGTGCGCTGTCGTCATCCTCGGATGGGTAGCGGATCGGCTGAGCACTCACGGTGGCGATGCTAGAGATCGCACTGCGTTTCGAGCCCCTTCCCCCAACCCTTCGCTTGTGCTACAAATAGCACCATGTCTTCCATCGGAATCCGCGAGTTGAGGCAAAGGGCCAGCGAGTACCTGCGCAGGGTCGAGACAGGCGAGACCATTGAGGTCACCGACCGGGGACGTCCGGTGGCGCTGCTCATCCCCATCCCGGATGTGTCGCCACTTGAACAACTGCGTGCGGCGGGCGAGATCGATGAGGCAACGGGGAAGATCGGCGACCTCGGCGAGCCGATCGAGCTCGCACCCGGCCAGGAACCACCCTCCTCGACACTCGAACGGCTGCGTGCAGATGAACGCTGACCGCGTCCGCTACCTCGACTCGTCGGCAATCGTGAAACTCGTTGTGCAGGAGCCCGAATCGCAAGCGCTTCGCGCCTATCTACGGCGTCGTCGCCCCATCGTGTCAAGCGCCCTCGCCCGCGCCGAGGTAACCCGCGCCGTCCTTCCCCTCGGACCGGTTGCGGTGAAGCGGGCACATGAAGTCCTACGGTCGATCGATCTGATCCGGGTCAACAATCGGGTCCTCGCCACGGCGGGAACGCTCGAGCCCAACGAGCTGCGAACCCTCGACGCGATCCATCTTGCCACCGCTGCACTGCTGGGCGACTCACTGACCAGCCTCGTCTGCTACGACGACCGATTGGCTCACGCCGCGGAAGCTCTCGGGTGGATGGTGGACTCACCGAACTGAGCCGGCCGCAAATGCAGCAAGAAGGGGCGCCGGCTCAGTCGACGCCCCTTCAGCTACTCGTTTGGATCCTTAGAACGCTTCGTCTGCCATCTCCATTAGAGCCGCATCCTCAACCTGGGCGGCTTCGCGGCGGAGCCGGGCCTTGGGCAGGTTGAGCCGGGCGAAGTACTTGGCCGAAGCGATCTTGCCCTCGTAGAAGGCCCGGTCCTTGTCGCCGGCCTCCGGCAGCGCCGCCATGGCGATCTCGGCCTGGCGCAGCATCAGCCATGAGATGACGACCTCGGAAAGGCTTTCGAGCAACGCATTGGTGTGCAGGCCGGTCTTGTAGATCTCGGGCGGGTTCTGCATCGAGGCCATCGAGTGGCCGACAAGCACCCCAACATGGTTCTGGACATCCTCGAGCGCAGCGCCGAGCAGGTCCCGCTCAACGGCCAGTTCCTCGGCTCCACCTTTGACCAATTGCAGGATCTCCTGCCCGAGCTGCATCAGGGTCGCACCCTGGTCACGGACGATCTTGCGGAAGAACAGATCGAGCGCCTGGATACCGGTCGTGCCCTCGTAGAGGGTGTCGATCTTGACGTCCCGGATGTACTGCTCGAGCGGGTAGTCCTTGGTGAACCCGGAGCCGCCGAAGACCTGCAGCGACTGGCCGAGCAGGGTGTACGCGGTCTCGGACGAATAGCCCTTCACCAGCGGGAGGAGCAGATCATCCAGCTTCGCCAGGTACGTGTCGTCTGGGTGGAGCTTCTTCTGGTCCTGGACCCAGCTCGTGTAGTAGAGCAGCGCCCGCATCCCCTCGACGTGTGCCTTCTGCAGCATCAGCATGCGACGCACGTCCGGGTGACGGATGACCTCGACCCGCGGCGCGGTCTTGTCGGTCGCCTGGGTGAGGTCGGCGCCCTGGACTCGCTCCTTGGCGAACTCGAGGGCGTTGAGATAGCCGGTGGAGAGCGTGGCAATGGACTTGGTCCCGATCAGCATCCGGGCATGCTCGATGACCTTGAACATCTGGCGGATGCCATCGTGAGTCATCCCGACGAGGTAGCCAACACACGGAGCGTCGGCGCCGAAGGTCAGCTCGCAGGTCGTCGAGGCCTTGATCCCCATCTTGTCTTCGATGCGGGTCGTGGCGACTCCGTTGCGTTCACCCATCGTGCCGTCTTCGTTCACCATGAACTTGGGTACGACGAACATCGACAGACCCTTCGTCCCGGGGCCGGCGCCTTCGGGGCGAGCCAAAACGAGGTGGATGATGTTGTCGGTGTAGTCGCCCTCGCCTGAAGTGATGAAGCGCTTGACGCCCTCGATGTGATAGATGCCCTTCTCCTCATCGACGGGAATCGCCTTGGTAGTGCCGGCACCGACGTCCGAGCCGGCATCTGCCTCGGTGAGCACCATCGTCGAGCCCCAAGCATTGTTAAGCATCGGCTTGACGAAGCGCTCGATCTGCTCCTCGGTGCCCGCTTCGTAGAGCACGTTGCCCATCAGCGTGCCGACGACGAAGAAGAACGCGCCTGGGTTGGCGCCGACCATGAGTTCCTGGGCGGCCCAGCGCAACGACGGCGGGGCGCCAACGCCACCAAGTGCCGGTGGACGGCCGAGCGTGTCCCAGCCTTGCTCGTAGTAGGCCTTGATGGACTGCACGATGCCCGGCGGGAGGGTCACCTCACCGTCGACCAGTTCGATCTTGGTGCGATCGCCCTCTTCGAAGCTCTCCGCGAACACATCGGTGGAGAACCGCTCGACTTCGGCGAGGATGTGGCGGGCGGTGTCGGCATCCATGTCGGCGTACGGTCCGGTGCCGAGGTAGTCCTGCATCCGGTACGCCTCGAAGAGATTGAACTCGATGTCTCGAAGGTTCGTCTTGTAGTGGCTCATCTCAACCCTCTCGCTCAGGTGCAGCAGAACGTGTCGTTTTCAGATTTTGAGCATACACTCTATTTTGAGTATATGCTAAATATTCGTCGGTCTCCTGACTAAGATCGTGACCACGAAGGGAGATTCATGGCCCGCTACCAAGCCGGTCTGCGCACCGAAGCACGCATCACCGAAAGTACCCGGGAGCTGCTCGGCGAAGTAGGGCTGGAAGCCACCACCCTCAAGGCCATTTGCGACCGCGCCGGGGTGCGCGCCGGCAGCTTCTACAACCTGTTCGACTCGAAGGAAGAGGTCGTGCTGCGCGTCGTGGGCGAAGCCATTGCCGCCGTCGACCCCGACCCTGAGGGGCGCAACACCGATACGGTGGCGGATTTGGTCGAGGCCTACATCCGCTTCATCACCGACCAATCGACTGTCGCCAAGATCTACCTCCAGATCGCCGTCAGCGGGGCGATCAAGGACGGCAAACTGGGCAAACGGGTTTTCCGCCACCACGAGTCGCGCACGGCCCGCTTCACCGATGCCCTGCTCCGCCAGCGGCCAGACCTCGATCACGAGGAGGCAGAAGCGCGCACCGAGGTCCTGCTCGCCACATTGAATGGGCTTGCCTTTCGCTGGATGCTCGACCCGGCCTTCGATTTCGCCGACCATGCCAGGCGGGCGACATCGTCTCCCGCAATTGCGCCCGGCGCCTGATTCAGCCGGCTCCCGCCGCGGCCCGCACCACCATCACGTCGACCTGGCTGGGAGCGCCGTGACGCCCGTAGCCAGTGTTGACCTTGTACCCCTTGCCTCGGCGCTCGGACCGCAGGACGATTGTCGGAGAGCGATTGGCTCAGCCGGACATGTAGGAGGTGTTCGGTTCCCGGGGGGTCGAGATGGATCAGGAACGTCGGTTCCGGTTGCTGTACGAGCGGCATCAACCCGACGTCCTCGCCTACTTTCTGCGGCGTCTCGACCGGGAGGACGCCGTCGAGGCATGCGCCGATGTCTTCCTGACGGCGTGGCGACGCATCGATGACGCCCCCGCCGGCCACGACGTCCGTCCCTACCAACCCGCCCTCCATCTCGTTCCTGGACCTGGGCCTTGCAGCCGGGTTCGTCGCGGTCCTCATCGCTCATCGGCGCCGTGGCCCTGTTCAGCCGGAGGCGACGATGCGTCGGTGGCGGATCAATCCGTGACCACGACGGTGGCGGAAGAGCCGCCGACAACCACCGTGGCAACGGAGGTTCTGTCAACCACCGTCGTCGAGGCCCTTGTGAGCATCGACCTCGCCACGGCGACCGCAGTGGCCGATGCTCACGGCGCCGCGTGGAACGCCGCCGACGGTGAAGCCGTCGCCGCCCTATATCTCGAGGACGGCGTCAGCATCGACCCGGGAAAGGGCCTGATCAGTGGCCGCGACCGCATCGCCGACGATGTCGCCACGCGTGGCCAAGGCATTTCCAACGGTGTGAGAACCGGAGACCTCGCCCTGACCGGCGAGAGCACCTTCGCCTTTCCCTCCCAATTCGACTTTGAGGGGGACACCTGGGCCGGAGTCGTCGAACTCGAGTTCGAAGGGACCCTCATCGCTCGCAGCGAGTGGCTCCATTGGTCTTTGCTCCCCACCGAGTTGGTCGATGAGTACTTCGCGGCATGGAACGCCGACGATCCTGAAGCCGTCGCGGCTCTGTACACCAGCACTGGAATCCACGCCGACCCTGAAATCGGCCAGATCAGGGGGTCGGCAGAGATCAAAGCCGATGTCGCCCGACGGGGCCCAGACACCGCCAACCACACACGAACCGGAGACTTCGTTGCCACCGCCCCTACACCTTCGCCTTTCCCGCCCAAGTCGACCGCAACGGCGAAACCTGGGTAGGAAACATGGAGATCAAGACGCTCGGCCTACGCATTGTGCGGACCGAATGGCTCCATTGGGCACCGGCAGGCTGACCGGTTGGGCGTCGGATGGTGTGAGCCGTCCGACGCCTACACGTCCGCCAGCGCATCGGCAACGGCTTCGAGTACGGCGGGATCTGGTCGGCGCAGCGACACCACCGCATGCTCGGCACCGACGTCGCGCAGGGCGACCACCTTGTCCCGCAGGCCGTCGACGGCGTCATCGACCCAGAACTGCACCGAGTACTCGATCTCCGCCGGATCCCGGCCGACGTCGGCGCAGTGGCGTTCCAGCACCTCGATCTTGTGGGCGAGGACCTCAGGCCCGGGGTCGTCGATGTTCCAGTGGTCGGCATAGCGCGCCACGATCCGCAGCATCCGCTGCTCGCCGGAGGCGCCGATCACGATCGGGATCCGATCCTGCACCGGCTTTGGCTCTGCCCGGGCGCCGTCGATCCGGTAGAACTCCCCGCTGAAGGTGGTCTCTTGCTCGGTCAGCAGGCTCGTGATCACCTGACACGACTCCTCGAACGCGGTGACCCGGGCGGCAACAGAGAGCAGATCGATCCCGTGATCGGCGTGCTCGGACTCGTGCCAGCCGGTGCCCAGACCCAACTCGAAGCGACCGTCCGAGAGGTGGTCGATCGTCACTGCCATCCGGGCAACAACGGCAGGATGGCGCATCAGGTTGGGAGCCACCATTGTCCCAAGCCGCAGCCGGGTGGTCTCCCGCGCCAACCCGGCGAGCAGGGTGAAGGCGTCAAAGGCCCGCGGTGAGTCTGAGTGCTTTGGGTAGGGGGGGTTGTAGAGGTGGTCGTTGGACCAACCGGCAACGAACCGGTCGATCTGGTCGCCCGCTTGCCACACCGCGAGCAGTTCGTCCCAGGAACCGTCTTGGACGCCCGTCTTGAACGAGACCTTCACCGGCGGGGCCCATCATCGAGCAGCGCTTGGTAGTCCTCGGGGGTGTCGACATCGCGGGGCCGGGATCGGTCGACGTCCAGATGACGGACCTCTCCGGCGGGGTCTGCCACCAGGTAGGTCCACAGTGCCTTGGGTTGATCGAGAGGGAGGGCGGTCTCGAGTGCGGGAGCCGACAGCAAGAACGGATGCGCCACACCGTCTCGATAGGAGGCAACGGCGGCCCATGGCTGCTCGCCCCGCCACAGGTCGACAAAACGATTGATCACCGCGACGTCGACTCCGGGCATGTCCCCCATCAACACCAGAACTGCCGAAGCATCCGGAACAGCCTGGGCTCCGGTGACCAGCGACGACATGTTGCCACGGCGGTAGTCGGGGTTGCGCGTCACCATCGCCCGGGCAAGATCCAGCTGTTCTTCCACTTGGTCGGCGTTGGCTCCGGTCACGACCACGACATCATCGAGCCGCGACCGCTCCGCCTGGGCGACCACGAAGTTGAGCAGCGTGGTGCCGCCGAGGGGAAGCAACTGTTTGGGCCGGCCCATCCGCGCCGATTCACCGGCGGCGAGCACGACCCCCACGAGGGTTTTGGCGGACATCTGCGCACCCTACCGCGCTCGTCTCCGCCGCAACGGTGGGTCAACAGTTGACCGAGGTCTCCACATCGCAGACGTCGGTGCCGTCACCCCCGTCGGCCCAGTCGGCGCCGCCGTGGCCGAAGAGTTGATCGTCGCCGGCGAAGCCCCACAGCTTGTTGTCGCCGCCATCGCCGTGCACCACGTCGTCGAAGGGTGATCCCTTGGCGTGCTCGAAACCGATCAGGACGTCATCGCCCTCGCCGGTCGCCGAACCAATCCTCAGGTCGACAACCACCGGGGTGTCGGACTTGGGGTGAGCGACGAAGTCGGTACCGTCACCGCCGTCGAGCCTGTCGTTGCCCGGACCGCCTCTGATGTGATCGTTGCCGCCGCCCCCACGCACGATGTCGCCGGCACCACGAGAGTAGAGGTAGTCGTTGCCCCCCAGGCCTTTGATGTGGTTGCTGCCGCCGCTTCCGAGCAGCTTGTCGGCGTGGCCCGAGCCCTTGATGTTCTCGATCGCCGTCACGGTGTCGGCGCCCGCCGCCCCGGTGACGGTTCCCTTCCAGAGGTCGACGGTCACCCCTCCCGGAGCCCCCAGGTAGCTGACCCAATCGACACCACCACCGCCGTCGAGCACGTCCGCCCCCGGCCCGCCGCGCAACTGGTCGGCGCCCACCCCGCCGCAAATGACGTCGTCGCCGCCCATGCCGTCGATGTTGTCGTCGCCGCCAAAACCGTGGATGACATCGTCACCGGCGGTGCCCGTGAGCACGTCGTCACCGGACGTGCCACGCACCGTCACCGTAAGTCCGTGGCATTCAGCTTGGCCCGCCGCTGCGGACCCCGACCCGACCGCAACGCCTCCGGCTGCCAGCAATGCGACACCGAAGAGCAACAACGAGATGCGGGCCATGGGTCTCCTCCTCGACGGCGACGGTGACGACCGGCAGCGTACCGGCGGCAGGCGCCTAGAGCGCGAGGTCCTCGGGACGGACCGGGACTCGGGTCAGCGCCTTGCCCGTAGCGGCACGAATGGCGGCAACCACCGCCGGAGTCGAGCTGATCGTGGGCGGCTCCCCGATCCCCTTGGCGCCGAATGGGCCCCAGTGGTCGGGTTCTTCGATGAATCGCATGTCGATGGAAGGCGCATCGAGGAAGGTCGGCAACAGATAGTCGGTGAACGTGGGATTGCGGATGACCCCGTCATCGACGATCAGTTCCTCCATGACGGCGAGGCCCATGCCCTGCATGATCCCGCCCTCGACTTGGCCACGGGCCGCCTGCGGGTTGAGGATCTTGCCGACGTCCTGGGCGGTGTCGATCTGGACGACCTTGACCAGACCAAGCTCCGGATCGACGTCGACCACCGCGCGGTGGGCCGCAACCACGAACCCAGCATGGGGATCGCCCTGCCCAAACTCGTCGACCTCGTAGGTCGGTGGATGCCGGAACTGGACCCAGTGCTCGACCGGCCCGTCGGCACAGATGTCGGCGACGGTGGCCACCACCGCACCGGCCCGCCACACGCCCTCATCGCTGAGGTCGTCGCCGTCGTACTCTGCGAGCAGCTTGGCCCGCAGGCCAACGGCGGCGGCGTGGACCGCACCGCCCGTCATCTGGGTCTGGCGGGATGCCGAGGTGGATCCCGCCGAGCCGATCTGCGACGTGTCGTCCCAGATCACAGCCACATGCTCCATGCCGAGCACCGTTCTGGTGATCTGCTGGCAGACCGTGATCAGGCCCTGGCCAACCTCGATGGCAGCCGTGTGCACCTCGACACCGGCGTCGGTGAGGACGACCCGAGCCTCGGAGAAATCGTCGAACGCCTCGGAGAAGGCGAGGTTCTTCAACCCAAGGGCGTAGCCGACGCCGCGAACCACCGCCGATGCCGGAGTGGTGAGCCCGGTGCCGCCGGGCAAGTGGCGCGGATCGCTGCTGTCGAGCGGTTCCGGCATCGGTATCGCCACGAGTGCGTCGATGACCTCGTGGGTCGGCAGCGAGCCTTCGATGATCTGACCGGACGTTGCCAGCGGGTCGCCGGCAACTAGGGCATTGCGGCGGCGGAGTTCGAGCGGATCGAGATCGAGTCGTGCCGCCAAGCGGTCCATCTGACTCTCGTAGGCGAAACAGGTCTGCACCGCACCGAAGCCACGCATTGCGCCGCAGGGTGGGTTGTTGGTCCGCACCGCGGCGGCGTCAACCACGACGTTGTCGCACACATAGGGACCAACGACGAAGAAGGCGGCATTGGCGAGGACCGCCGGGCTGGTGTGGGCGTAGGCGCCACCGTCCAAGACGAGGCGGGCTTCGACCTTGACGAGCTTGCCGTTCTCGTCGGCCTCGTGGCGGTACCACATGCGGGAGGGATGCCGTTTGACGTGCCCGACAAATGACTCGCTACGGTCGTAGACCATCTTGACCGGACGGCCGGTCACCGTCGACAGCATGGCGATGTGGATGTGGAGCGAGATGTCCTCGCGAGCTCCGAAGGCGCCGCCGATTCCGGCGGGATGGCAGCGGACCCGATCATCGGCGACGCCGAGACAGGCAACGATCTGGCGATGGTCGACATGGACCCATTGGCTGGTGACGTACAGATCGAGACCGCCTTCACCATCCGGGATGGCCAGCCCCGCTTCCGGCCCGAGCGGCGCCTGGTCTTGGGTCGCCGTCTCGTAGTAGCCCTCGATGACGACGGACCCGTTGGCGGACGGATCGCCGCGCCGAATGGTCATCTCGCGGAAGACCTCGCCGGCGGCCGCGGCCGCCTCGGGATCTGCCAACGGCTCGAGCGGCTCCCACTCGGTGATGACCGCCGCCGCGGCCCGGCGGGCGGTCTCGAGGTCGTCGGCCGCCACCACTGCGACCGGTTCGCCCCAGTAGCGGGCTTCGCCGTCGCAGAGGACCGGCTGATCTTGGTGGTCTTGCCCAAAGAGTGGAAACCCGGGCACATCGTCCTGGGTGAGCACGGCGTGGACTCCGTTCATCGCCAGCGCCGGGCCGATGTCGAGGCGCGTCAGGCGGGCGTGGGCATAGGGGCTGCGCACGGTGGCGCCCCACAACATGCCGGCCGCAACCAGGTCCGAGGCGTAGGCGAAGTTGCCTGAGACCTTGGGGACACCGTCGGGCCGAAGCACACTCTCGCCGATGCCGCCCGCAACCCGGCCTCGTGTCTCGATGGTCACGTTCGTCCCTCCTCGGCGAGGGCTTCGAGGCCACGGAGGATCGCGCCGTAACCGGTACAGCGGCAGATGTTGCCGGAGAGCGCTTCGCGAATTTCGTCCTCATTGGGACTCGGGTTGGATTCGTAGAGGTAGGCGGCGGCGACGACAAACCCGGGGGTGCAGAAGCCGCATTGCACCGCGCCGGCGTCGAGCATCGCCTGCTGCACCGGATGGGCCTCATCCTCGGACCCGAACCCCTCGACCGTGGTGACGGTCGCACCTTCGCAGTCGCCCGCCATGACGAGACACGAGCAGACCAACTCGCCGTCGAGCACGACCGAACAAGAACCACATTCGCCCTGCTCGCAGGCGTTCTTCGAACCGGGCAGGCCCAGATCGTCGCGCAGCACACCGAGCAACGATTCCCAGCCGACAACGTTGGCAGTTCGGGCCTCTCCATTGACGGTGAAGGTGACGATCATGCCGCAAGGCACCTTTCCAATAGGCGTCTGGCCAGCACTCCAGCGGCGTGACGCCGGTACTCGGCGGTGGCGCGGTGATCGGTGATAGGACGGACCTCGGCGGCAACCATCCTGGCGAACTCGGCCAACGCCGTGTCGGAGGGATTGGCCTCGGCGCTGATCATTTCCTCGGCCTGCCGAGCTCGCAACGGCGTCGGCGCCACCGAACCGAGCGCTACCCGGGTCGTGCCGTCGTCCCACCGCATCACCACGGCGGACACGACGGAGATGACCATGGCATTGCGGGGGCCGATCTTGGCGAACTCCTGATGAGCCGGCAGGTCGGCCGGCAGGACTGCTGCGGTCACGATCTCGTCGTCGGCCAGCGAGGTCTGCTTTACACCGGTGAAGAAGTCGCTCCACGGCACCAGGCGGGATCCCCTGGTGTGCGAAGCCACCTCGATGCCGGCGTCGAGGGCCGCCAGCCATGGCAACCCATCACCGGCAGGACTGGCGGTACCGATGTTGCCGCCGAGCGTCCCTGCGGCCCGAATCTGGGGGGAGCCCACGGTGCGAGCGGCTTGGGCCAAGGCCCGGTGGTCGGAGCGCTCCAACGTCGCCCAGGTGACCCCGGAACCGATGCGACCCGGTTCGAGAACGCGCAACTCCGGAGCGTGACGCAGCGAGATGACCGAGGACGGGCGGTGGTGGGCGAGGTTGACCTCCACCATCATGTCGGTGCCGCCGGCAAGCAGCTCGGAGCCTGGGGCGGCGTCCCGGGCGGCAAGGGCTTCGTCGAGCCCGTGGGCCATTACAAAATCCATCGGGCCCAAAACTAGCAACCCAGAGCCCCCCTGTCCCGTCCACCACCCAGTTCTGGCGTGGCTGGGGTACCGGAAACCGCGCCTGAACCACGCACGAACGGGAAGATCCGGTGGCAAATGGCCCTCGCTCTCCGACAATGGACCCTGTTGGGCCGGGCCTGCGCCCCATACATTGTGCAAAGTCAATCAATCAAGGGGTTCTGTCATGGCCGGTACGGCCAATCGTTGGAAAGTTGTCGTCGGAGCAGTGCTGATCCAGCTCTGTCTGGGGGCCATCTACGCGTGGTCGGTCTTCACTCCGGCGCTGAAAGATGACGGAGGCTGGTCGAAGCTCAGCACGCAGGTCGTGTTCTCGGTGGGTCTGGCCAGCTTTGCGCTGGTGATGGTGTTCGCCGGACGCAAACTCAACGACTGGGGGCCACAACGCCTCGCCATGATGGGTGGCATCACCCTCGGTGCCGGCTACTTCATCGCAGGTCTTGGCGACGGCATGAACTTTTTCACGGTCCTGGTCGGGGTCGGCCTCATCGGCGGTGCCGGCATCGGACTCGCCTACGTCGTCCCCATCGCCGTCGGGATGCGTTGGTTCCCCGACCACAAGGGGATGATCACCGGCGCCGCCGTGGCCGGATTCGGATTTGGTGCTCTCGGCTGGGTCAAGCTGGCCGGCGAATGGGGCCAACTCATCGACCGCATCGGGCTCGATGGGACCTTCATGGTCTACGGCGTCATGTTTGCCGTGATGGTGGTGCTCGGCAGCCTGTGGATGAAGTTCCCACCGGCGGGATGGCAGCCAGAAGGCTTCACGCCACCACAGGCCGCCGGCGCCGGCGGCGAGAACTTCACCCCTCGCGAAATGCTGCGTACCCCCCAATTCCACCTCATTTCGCTCACCTTCATGGTCAGCGCCGGTGCAGGCCTGATGGCGATTGGGTTGATGAAGCTGTATCCGATCGAGGCACTCGAGGCGAACGGGGTTGGATCGACAGAGGCCAGCGCTATTGCCGGCACGGCCATGGCGGTGTTCTTCAGCCTGGCAAACGGGATCGGCCGCCTCGCCTGGGGCAGCCTCAGCGACAAGCTCGGTCGCAAACGGTCGGTGATCATCATGGCGGCGAGCCAGGGCATCTTCTTGCTGCTGTTCACAACGATGGCGGGCAACGAATACATGCTCTATCTCGCCGCAGCGTTGATCGGCTTCAACTTCGGCGGCAACTTCGCCCTGTTCCCCGCGCTCACCGCAGACGAGTTCGGCAACGATGCCGTCGGCAAGAACTACCCGTGGGTGTTCCTCTCCTACGGCGCAGGCGGCATCATCTTCCCGATCCTCGGCGGGTGGCTCGGCGACCTCGGTAACTTCCCGCTGGCGTTCTTCATCTGCGGCGCAGGCTGCCTGATCGGTGCCGTGGCCGCCTACATGGTGTTCCCGCCGCATTACGACGAGGCAACCCGACCGTTCAGCGTGCACGGCTTCTTGCACAACGCCCACCTGTTCGAGCACCAGTCGACGGCCGCCAAGTAACAAACGAGGAGCGCTCATTCGTCCCCGCCTCGGAATTCCGGGGCGGGGACCTGTTGTAGCGAGGTGCCGAGTTCAGCCGGCGAGGAGCCGAGTCGCCGCCTTGTTGTGACGTTTGATGACTGCGGGCAGATCCAGGGTGACAACCCGACCGTCCCGAACCACAGCCCGACCCTGGACGTAGGTGTGGTCGACGGTCGCCGGCGCCGCAAACAGCATCGCCGCCACCGGATCGTGGAGAGCGCCGGCGTACTCGATGCGATCAAGCGAGATGGCGGTGAAGTCGGCGCACTTGCCGACCTCGAGCGAGCCGACGTCATCGCGTCCCAGCACCGCAGCCGAACCGAGGGTGGCGATCTCCAACGCCTGGCGCGCCGTGAGCAACTCACCGCCCTCGAGCGCCGGCGATGCCGCCAGCCGTGACAGCAGCATGGCCTGGCGAGCCTCGCCGATCATGTGGTTGCCGTCGTTGCTGGCGGAACCGTCGACGCCGAGCCCAAGGCGCACGCCCGCCGCGCGATACCTGCGGACCGGGGCGATGCCTGAGGCGAGGCGCATGTTCGACGAAGGGCAATGAGCCACACCCGTGCCGTCGGCGGCCATCCGTGCAATCTCGGCATCGTTGATGAAGATGCCGTGGGCGAACCAGACGTCGGGCCCGGCCCAGCCGAGGTCCTCCATCATCTCGACCGGACGCATCCCGCTGGTCTCCAGACAGAACTGCTCCTCGTCGAGGGTCTCGGCGACGTGGGTGTGGAGGTGCACGCCCTTCTCGCGAGCGAGATCGGCGGCCCGCCGCATCAGCTCCGCGGTGACGGAGAACGGCGAGCAGGGCGAGATGACGACCCTCGTCATCGCCCCCGGGGAAGGATCGTGGAAGGCGTCGACGGCGTCGGCGCTTGCCTGCAGGATCACATCCTCGTCCTCCACCACAGAGTCGGGCGGCAAGCCGCCTTTCGACTCGCCGAGGCTCATCGAGCCGCGGGAGAGGTGGACCCGCATCCCAACTTCAGCTGCTGCGTGGGCCTCATCGGCCAGCGCCGAGCCGTTGGGATACAGGTAGAGATGGTCCGAGGAAGTCGTACAGCCCGACAGCGCCAACTCGGCGAGCGCGATCTGGGTGGAAACATGGATATCGTCCGGCGTCATCCGCGCCCAGATCGGATACAGGGTCCGCAGCCAATCGAACAGCCCGGCGTCCTGGGCCCCGGGCACGGCGCGGGTCAGCGTCTGGTAGAAGTGGTGGTGGGTGTTGATCAGCCCGGGCAGCACCACGTGGCCGCCGAGGTCGACGACCTCATCGGCGGTGGCAGGTAACTGCTCTGTGGGTCCGACTTGCTGGATGAACCCGTCAACGGCGTAAAGGCCTCCGTCGGCAATCTCACGGCGGTCTCCGTCCATGGTCGCCAGGACGGTGGCGTTCTTGATCAGCAGGGTGCTCATGCCTCAGACGGTACCTCGTTCGAGCCGGGCAAGCAGCTACCGCGACTCGGAGGACTCCGACGTCGGCTCCTGCTGGGGCGCCGCGGTTGGATCTCGTCCCGTAACGTCGGCGCTCCCGCCCCCGGGAGGGGCAATTGGAAGCCTGAGCTCGAACCTGGTTGCAGCGGCTTCGCGTCGGTAGGAGAGCTCACCCCCCATGAGTTGGGCGAGGTGTCGAGAGACCGTTAGGCCGAGCCCGATCGGCTGTTGGGTTCCCCGTGGCTGGCCGGCCTGTACGAACGGGTCGAAGATGTGGTGTTCGAGTTCCGGCGGGATCCCCGAGCCGTTGTCGGATACGGCCAAGGTGCACCACGAGTTGTCGCTCGAGAGGCTGATCCAGGTTTCGCCTCCGCCGTACCGGGTCGCGTTGGTGATCAGGTTGCGGATGATCTGGCGCACCCGCAACGGATCCGCCCAAGCGTCGGCGGCACTGCCATCGACCGCGATAGCGTCGGCAGGCTCGAGGCACTTGGCCAGGAGCACCGCGGCCACTTCTTCACGCAGATCGATCCTTCGGTTGCGCACCGTGAGCGCACCACTGTCGAGCTGCGCCGCGGTCAGCAACTCCTCGACGATGTCGGTGACCTCGGTGGCCTCCGACTCGATCAGCCGAAGCGCTTCGTCCTTGTCGGCCTCGCCCAGGGCGCTGTGCTCGTCACGCAGCAGGCGCGACCACCCCAGAATCGACGTCAGTGGAGTGCGGATCTCGTGGCTGATCGAAGCCAGGAACTGGTCTCGGGAGCGGCGAGATCGATCGAGAGCACTGGAGACCACCACGACGAGGGCGATCGTGAGACCGGCGAAGATGACATACGAGATGACGGTGATCACCTCGGGCGCGGCGGCGACGTCCGGGAACGGAATCACCTCGAAACCGATCAGGGCCAGAAGCGTCCAAGCGGCGCCGTAGGCCATGACCCACCATGCCTGGCTCCACGACAGCAGGAGTGCCGGGACGACCAATAGGTAGATGAACGGGGCCCCGATTCCGGCGGGCTCCAACTGAACGACAACCATGGCGACCCCGATCATGGTGATGTCGAGCAGCATGGCCGGCAGGGCGGGACGCTGCGGTTCCCGGCGCCGGATCAGCGCATCGACGACGGCAACCGCGGCGAGGGCGGCGGCGATGAAGCCACCGGCCCATCCCCACATCGCGCCGAGCACGACGCCGGTTACGACGGTGATCGTGCCCATTACGGCACGGAAGGTGTGCCAGGATTCGGCCAGATCGGGAACGTTTACCAGGCCTCGAGGGGTGAGAGGTGATGCGCCCGGTCCGGTGTTTGTGGAGCTCATGTGAGGTCGCTCTTCGTCGGCGGTGATGCCTTCCGACCCCCTGATCATCCTGAGTCATCTATCGACCAAATGACGCCAAAATCGCAGCGTCAAACCACCTTCCCATCAAGGAACTAGTCCCCTCCGGACGCTCGTCCCGGCGGCAGCTCGACCTTCCTAGCGGAACATCTCCCGATAGGTCGCACCGAGCCGCAGGTAGTCGTCGACCCCGCTGCGCTGCCGCTCGATTTCGGCCGCGGTGAGCTCGCGCAGGGGCTTGGCCGGGATCCCGACGGCGAGCGTCCAGGGCGGGATGACTCGGCCCTCCGGAAGTACCGCTCCCGACGCCAGCCAGGCGCCTTCGCCGAGCTCCGAACCATTCAGCGCACGGGCTCCAATCCCGACGAGGCAGTGGTCGCCGATGAGTGCCCCATGCACCACGGCGGCATGCCCGACGGTGACCCGCTCGCCGATCAGGCACGGAATCCCCGCATCACAGTGCAGCACCGAGTTGTCCTGGATGTTGCTGTACGCCCCCACGACTACCCGGTCGACCTCGGCCCTCATCACCGTTCCAAACATGATGACGGCAAAGGCCCCAATGGTGACGTCGCCGTAGATATGGACTCCGGGCGCCACGAAGGCGTCCGGATCGATCTGCGGCGCGGCCAGGTCGTACGGCTCGAAGGTCATTTCGGACCCATCCGAATCCCACCGTCCATCCGGATCGTTTCGCCGTTCATGTAGCTGTGGGTGACGAGCAGGTACACGAGTTCGGCGAATTCATCGGGCCGGCCCAGCCGCTTGGGATTGAGCACCTGCTGGGCGAGCGATTCACGCGCCGGCTCGGGAAGGCCGGCCAGCAGCGGAGTGTCGATGATTCCGGGGGCGATCGTGTTGACCCGGATCCCGGCCGAGGCCAGGTCACGCGCAACCGGCAAGGTCATCCCGACGATGCCGCCCTTGGACGCCGCATACGCCGCTTGGCCGATCTGGCCGTCGTAGGCGGCGACCGACGCCGTGTTGACGATGGCGCCACGCTCGTTGTAGTCCATCGGGTCGTTGGCGACCATGGCGGCCGCGGCGAGCCGAATGCAGTTGAAGGTGCCAATCAGATTGATGCCGATGACCGTGGTGAAATGACCGAGGTCGTGGGGGCTGCCGTCACGAGCCACGGTGCGGGCCGGAGGACCGATCCCCGCACAGTTGACCAGCACCCGAAGCGGCGCCATCTCGATCGCGGCATCAACGGCGGACTGCACTTGGTCGGCGTCGGTCACGTCGGCATGGACGAAGACGCCGTTGATCTCCGACGCCAGCTCCTCGCCGAGCGCGTCCTGGAGGTCGAGCACCACCACCTTCATACCGTCGCCGGCAAGCCTGCGGGCGGTTGCCGCCCCCAAGCCGGAGGCACCACCCGTGACAATGGCCGAGCCGCCCTCGATGTTCACGATCACCCTCCTTCTGGGACCCTGTGGAGCGACGGTAGTGCGCCGACGTCGACCGCAGCCAACTGAGCGGACGCGTAGTCTCCAGGGTCATGAGCGAACCCAACCTTCCCGAGCTGGAAACCTTGGCCCAGGCGCTCGACGACTATCGCAACATCGTGATCTGGAAGCTCAACGGCCTCTCCGAGGAGGACGCTCGCCGTCCCATGGTGCCGTCGGGCACCAACCTGCTCGGCGTCGTCAAGCACCTTGCCTTCGTCGAGCGGTGGTGGTTCCAGGCGGTCCTGGGCCAGAGCAACCCAGAGTTCCCGTGGACCGACGACGATCCCAACGCGGATTGGCGCATCGACGACGATGACACCATCGAGTCCGTCACTGCCCTCTACACCGCCGAGTGCGTGAAGAGCCGCCAGGTCCAGGACTCCTTCAACGATGGCGCCGACCTCGTGCCGTTGCGTGATGGCGAAACGTCTGCCCGCAGCGTGATCGTTCACATGCTCGAGGAAACCGCCCGCCATGCCGGCCATATGGACATCCTCCGAGAGCAGATCGACGGCGGCACCGGATGGGGTCCCCCGCCGACGGAGTAGCGGCGCTGCGATTCGTGTCATACCCGGCCGCTACGTTGCCGAGATGCGACACTACTCATACGCCTTTGGATGGCGGGTCCTCATCACCGGGCTGATCCTCATCGTGATGGTGCTCCCCTCGAGCGGCATCATGTTCGGAATCTTGGGGACGCTGCTGGTGATCTGGGGAGGCAATGCGGTGCTCGCCAACCGGCCCGGCCGGCGCGCTCGCTACCGCTGAACGAATCGCCACCGGCGCGGTACCCTGCGGGGACCATGACGCTGAGCCTTCAAGAGCAGTTCACCCCATGGAGCGCTTGCTTTGGGTGTGGGCCGGCAAACGAGCAAGGGCTGCGCATTGGGAGCTTCATCGACGGCGACGCCCTCATCGCCGAGTGGGAGCCCGACGCCCGATACGAGGCCGTTCACGGCTTCATCAACGGCGGCGTGGTCGCAACGCTGCTCGATTGCCACAGTGCCTGGACGGCAGCCTGGCATCTCAAGGAGCGGCTGGCGGCCGAGACGCTCCCGCTTGCCGTCACCGCTGAGCTTTCGATCACCTATCTGCAGCCGACCCCGGTCGACGCCTGCCTGCAGCTGCGAACCCACGTCACCGAGGCGAGCGACCGCAAGGCGGTCGTGGAGGGTGAGGCAGCCAGCGATGGTGTGGTGCGAGCTCGCAGCCGCGGCGTGTTCGTCGTAGCCGGTGAGTTCGCCCCCACGGCCGGGACCATCGGAGCGGAAGGGCACGGCTGATGGCAACTTCGCACATCATCGATCTCAACGGGCCGTTCCACTACATGGACTACGGCGGCGATGGACCTCCGGTGGTACTCATCCACGGCCTTGGGGGGTCCTACTTGAACTGGTGGTACGTGACAAAGGACTTGTCACAACACCACCACGTGTACGCCGTCGACCTGGCCGGTTTCGGATTGACGCCTCCGGCGAACCGCAAGGCAACGGTGCACAACAACCAGGACCTCATCGACGCCTTCAGCACCTACATCGCGCCCGGCCGGCCGGTGGTGCTGATCGGAAACTCGATGGGAGGCCTGATCTCGATGATGCAGGCCGATGAGAACCCCCACCGTGTGGCCGGCCTCGTTCTCCTCAATCCGGCCCTGCCGCCGCGATCCATGGGAGGGGTGAACCTGTTCACCTTCCAGCATCTTGCGGTTCCGGCCATCCCCGGAATCGGCGAAGCGGCGCTGCGCCGCTACTACGCCGCCACCTCTCCCGAGGAGCAATTGGAACAGACGATGGACCTCATCGCCTCGGACCGCTCCCACATCACCGAAGAGGCGTGGTTCGCCAACGTCGAGATGCTGCGGGTTCGCCGCGAAATGGAGTGGGCAATTCCGTCGTTCACCGCGGCATCGCGCTCAATCGCTCGGGTCATCACCAATCGGCGGGGCTTCAAGAGAATGGTCCACCGCATCAGCTGCCCCGTACTCCTCATCCACGGAGCCGACGACCATATCGTGGACCCGCCGTCCGCCCAATGGGCTGCCAACGAACGCCCCGATTGGGAGTTCCACCTCCTCCCCAACGTTGGCCATGTACCTCAAATCGAGGCCCCGGCGACGGTCATTGAACTCTTCGAGACGTGGAGTCGGCGGGCGCTGGCCTACACCTAGGTCTCGAACCTCCTCGAGCCCCTGAGCAGGGCTTTCCTGTTGCCCGGGGTAGGAGCCTCCACTTCGGTCAGACACAAGCGACCCCCCGGGCACCCAGTTCCCGGGGGGTCGTCGTTGTTTCCCTAGGTCGTGTCTCTCCTAGTCGCGCTGCGTGATCGTCGCTTGGGCGGCGGCGAGACGGGCCACGGGGACCCGCGGCGGGCTGCAGCTCACGTAGTCGAGATTGAGCTCACGGCACAGTGCGATCGACTCGGGGTCGCCGCCATGCTCACCACAGATGCCGGCGTTGAGGTCGGGACGAGTGGCACGGCCCTTTTCAATGGCGATCTTCATCAGGGCGCCAACCCCCTCCCGGTCGATAGTGGCGAACGGGTTGCGCTCGAGGATCCCCTCTTGGAGATACTGGAGGAGGAACGAACCCTCGGCGTCGTCACGGCTGATCCCAAACGTCATCTGAGTCAGGTCGTTGGTACCGAACGAGATGAACTCGGCGTACTCGGCGATCTCGTCGGCCGTCACTGCGGCCCGCGGGATCTCGATCATCGTGCCGAACTCGTAGGGCACCTCCATCGCCTGCTCTTCCATGACCGCCTTGGCTTCGGCCTCGAGCACCTCACGCTGGCGCGCCAGCTCATTCACATGAGAGGTGAGCGGGATCATGATCTTCGGGTGCACCTTGACGCCCTCACGAGCCACCTCGCAGGCGGCTTCGAAGATCGCCCGCACCTGCATCCTGGTGAGCGAAGGCCGGACGATCCCAAGACGCACGCCGCGCAACCCGAGCATCGGGTTCGACTCCCGCAACGCCTCGACCCGCTGGAGCATGTGCTCCTTGGTCTCAACGTCCCTGAGCAGTTCGTCGATCTCCGCCAGCGAGCCGGCGCTCAAAAGGCGAATCTTCAGGTCCGCCAGGTCGTGGGTCAGGTCCTCATAGCTGGGGAGGAACTCATGCAAGGGTGGGTCGATCAGCCGGATGGTGACCGGAAGGCCGTCCATCGCCCGGAACAGTCCGGCGAAGTCCTCGCGCTGGAGCGGGAGCAACTGGTCGAGGGCGTCGCGCCGCTCCGCCCGAGTCTCGGCCGTTATCATCTTCTGCACGATCGGCAGCCGAGCCTGGTCGAAGAACATGTGCTCGGTGCGGGTGAGGCCGATGCCCTCGGCTCCGTAGGTGCGGGCCAAAGTGGCATCCTCCGGATAGTCGGCATTCGTCCACACACCCATGTCGCGTACCTCGTCTGCCCAGCTGAGCAGTTTCATCAGCCAGGGATTCTCTAGGTCGGGCGTCTGCGTGTCGAGCCGACCGATGAAGACCTCGCCGGTGGTGCCGTCGATCGACAGGAACTCTCCTTCGTGGATCTCCTTGTCGCCGACCCGCAACACACGCTCGCCCAGGTCGATCTCGAGTTGCTCGGCGCCCACAACGGCGGGCTTGCCGAACTGGCGAGCAACCAGCGCGGCGTGGCTGGTCCGGCCGCCGCGGCTGGTCAGGATGCCTTCGGCGGCCAGCATGCCGTGCACGTCATCAGGCTTGGTCTCGGGCCGCACCATGACGACCTGCTTGCCTTCCTTGCCCCAGCGCTCGGCCAGGTCGGCGTCGAAGGCGATGGCGCCGACGGCAGCTCCCGGTGACACGTTGAGACCGGTGCCGATCCGATTGCCCGCCGCCAGCGAAGCCTTCTTGCTCTCCGCCACGAACTGGGGGTGGAGGAAGAAGTCGACCTGGTCTGGCG
This sequence comes from uncultured Acidimicrobiia bacterium, assembly GCA_963704825.1. Lineage (GTDB taxonomy): Bacteria > Actinomycetota > Acidimicrobiia > Spongiisociales > UBA5794 > CAVPHV01. The sequence goes on along the minus strand of CAVPHV010000017.1, from coordinate 64,520 downwards.
AGACCCGCATGATGGCCTCGTCGCGGGAAATGAGTCCCGCTTCGGCCAGATCGGTGGCGATCCGCACCGACGCCTGCGCGGTGCGCTTGCCGTCACGGGTCTGGAGGAACCACAGCTTGCCGCGCTCAATGGTGAACTCCATGTCCTGCATGTCGCGGTAGTGGCGCTCGAGGCTCTCGGCGTACGAGGCAAACTCGTCGTAGATCGCAGGCATCTCCTCGGACAACTCGTCGACTCGCTTCGTGGTCCGGGTTCCGGCGACCACGTCCTCTCCCTGGGCGTTGATCAGGTAGTCGCCCTCGAGGTGGTCCTCACCGGTGGTGGCGTTGCGGGACATGGCGACTCCGGTGCCGGAGTCGTCGCCCATGTTGCCGAACACCATCGTCTGAATGTTCACGCCGGTGCCGAGGTCGTGGCGGATGCCCGCGGCGTTGCGATAGTCGACGGCACGCCGGCCGTTCCATGAGCGGAAGACGGCTTCGATGGCAAGACGCAACTGCTCCATGGGATCGGATGGGAACGGACGCCCGGCATAGCGCTCGACGATGACCTTGAACTCATCTGCGATGGCATGCAGTGCGTCGGCGCTGAGATCTGCGTCGGACGTCACCCCGGCTTCGGTGCGGTACCGCTCCAACACATCTTCAAAGGGCTCGTCACGAACGCCGAGCACGACGGAGCCGAACATCTGGATCAGACGACGGTAGGAGTCGTACACGAAGTGCGGGTCGCCGGTGAGTTCGATCATCCCGTCGAGCACCGCATGATTGAGTCCGATGTTGAGGACCGTATCCATCATCCCGGGCATCGAGAACTTCGCGCCGCTGCGGGACGAGACCAGAAGGGGCTGTTCGGGATCTCCGAAGGACTTGCCGGTCTCTTCCTCGATGTGGGCCAGCGCCTCACGAACCTGCTTCCACATGCCCTTGGGGAACTCCTCCCCAGCCTCGAGGTAGGCGTTACAGGCCTCGGTAGTAATGGTGAACCCGGGAGGGACGGGAACCCCAATCCGGGTCATCTCGCCGAGGTTGGCTCCCTTGCCACCCAGGAGCGCCCGAACGGCATCCCACTCACCGCCGACGGCCTCTTCGGCTTTGTCGACCTCGTCGAACGAATACACCCACTTGTTAGCGGACACGGCATCCTCACTTGATTGTTGACAGATTGAACGGGTCCCATAGTTGAGGAGACCTCAGGCGCGGCATAGGGCAAGGGGTCACATGCTGATGCGACTACCGGCCGGGGTATTGGCCGCGGGCCCTAGCTTACGACTCTCCCAGGCCGGCCCGCCAGGCAGCCCGATGCTCGGGTGATCCGACAGACCGACCAGGTTGGCCGTCATCGTCGGCGGGCCTGGAGTGCCTTCTCGCTACTATCAACATCAAGCGAACCAGGGGAAGACACGGTTGAATGCTCGGCGATCGGACATGACTCGACGGCACCCGTTCGGGTGGCTGGCTTTGACCTTGGCTGCCATGTTTGTCGTTGCGGCGTGCGGCGGCGGCAACGACTCGCTGGAGGACACGTCGTGGCGACCAACAGACCTCGGTGAGGTTTCGGTGATTCCAGGCAGTGACGTATTCGTCAGCTTCGAAGCCGATGGTCAGCTCAACGGGGGTACCGGCTGCAATGCGTTCACCGGCGGATGGTCCACCGACGGTGGCGATGGTGGGATTGAGATACTCACCGGAGGCATGACGCTGGCAGCCTGTGCCACCGAGGAGCTCCAGGAGCAGGAGCGGGCGTTTCTCAACGCACTCAACCTCGCATTGTTCTACGAACGCGACGGCGGCACCCTCACCCTGCTCGATGGGGAGAAGACCCAGCTGGCCGAGTTCAGCCAAGCCGGCGGTGACGAGTAGGCGCACCTACTCCCAGAGCGCTTCCAGCACGGGAGCGACGGGGTCGGGCGCATCGATGTGGCAGGCAACCACACCCGGCTCGTTCGGCACCCCGGCCGAGGCCGGGTCGAAGTGATCAGCGGCCGGCGTGAGGAACCTGCTCGGCAGGGCGTAGCTGTGGTTTGGCGACCCGATGAAGGCCCGGTGGTAGAAACGCTGCGGCACCGTCACCTCGAGCTGATCCTTGGCTCGGGTCAACGCCACATACAGCAGCCGCCGTTCCTCCTCGAGCCCACCGGGTTCACCCAGCGACATGTCGGAGGGGATGTTGCCGTCGGCGGCGTGGATGACGTACACCGCCCGCCACTCGCCCCCTTTGGCCGAATGGATCGTCGACAGGATCAGGTAGTCGTCGTCGAGGTGGGGCGGGCCGGCCAGATCACTGGTGCTGGTGGGCGGATCGAGAGCTAGCTCGGTGAGAAACCTGCTGCGGGTCGGGTAGTCGGCCGCCAGGGAGGCAAGCTGCTCGATGTCGCCGACTCTGGCCGCCGCATCGTCGTAGTTGCGGGCGAAGACCAGCCGGCAGAACTGGAGCAGCGCGTCGATCTGCTCCGCCGGAGGCGGCTCGCTACCTCCTTCACCGCGTGACGACCGCAGCCCGGTCTGCAGCTCGGCAAACGGCCGGCGCGCCTCGGGCGGCAACGGGAAGTCGCCGGTGATGAGGGCACCGACGGCGTCGCTGCCCTCGGCGGCACCCCGTTCGGTGGCGTGGTCGAGCAGCTTGCGGGCGGTTGCCGGCCCAACCCCGGGAATGGCCTGGAGGACGCGGTGCCAGGCGAGTTCATCCTTCGGGTTGTCGAGGATGCGCAGAGCCGCCATCAGGTCCTTCACGTGGGCGGCCTCGAGGAACTTGAGGCCACCAAACTTCACGTAGGGAATGTGGCGACGTGACAGCTCCAACTCGAGGCCGTCGGAGTGGTGGCCGGTGCGGAACAGCACGGCCTGGTCGCGCAAGGTGATGCCCTCCTCGCGCAACTCGAGGATCCGGTCGCACACGTACTCGGCTTGAGCTTGCTCGTCGAAACACGTCACGAGCTTGGGACGTGGCCCTTCGGGGCGGTCCGACCATAGGTGCTTGGGGAACAGTTCGGCAGACTCGGCGATGACCGCATTGGCTGCGGCGAGGATCTGCGGGGTTGAGCGGTAGTTCTGCTCCAGCTTGACCACTGCGGTGTCCGTGTACTCGCCGGGGAAGCCAAGGATGTTGTCGACCGAGGCAGCCCGGAACGAGTAGATCGCCTGGGCATCGTCGCCGACCACGGTGAGGTTGCCGGCGGGTCCACACAGTTCAGACAGGATGTCGGCTTGGACCCGGTTGGTGTCCTGGTATTCGTCGACCAGCACGTGGTCGAAGAGGCCACGGACGATGTCACCTGCCGGCGACTGAAGGAGTGCCCGCCAGTAGAGCAAGAGGTCGTCGTAGTCGACGACGTTGTGGCTCCGCTTGCGTCGCAGATACTCCTGGAACATGACCTTCATGTCCTCGGCGTGATCGCGGCACCAAGGGAATCGCTCATCGAGCGTCTGGGTCAGCTTGGTTTGAGCGTTGACCGTGCGCGAGTAGATGGCGGCAATCGTCTCCTTGCGAGGGAAACGGGTCTTGCCCTCGGCCATCCCGAGATCGCTGCGGATGATCCCAAACAGCGACTCGGTGTCGCCCTGGTCGATGACGGTGAACCCGTCGGACAGACCGACCGCATTCCCGTAGTGGCGCAACAGCCGGTTGGCGGTGCTGTGGAAAGTGCCGCCCCAGACTCGACCGGCGACGCCCTCGGACGACAGCGCACCGGCGCGGCGCAGCATCTCAGCGGCGGCCCGCCGCGTGAAGGTGAGCAACAGGATGCGGTCGGGGCTGGTCCCGTCGTCGATGAGCCGGGCGACCCGGCAGGCCAGGGTGCGGGTCTTGCCCGACCCGGCCCCGGCGATGACGAGCAACGGCCCATCACCGTGCACCACGGCGGCCCGCTGGCGTTCATTGAGCTCGTCGAGCCACGGCGCCGGCTCCGGTTGCGTAGGTGCGAACATACGTTCGGAGTGTAGAGATGCCGCAGAGGGTTTTGGCGGACATCAGCGACACATGTATCGCTGATGTCCGCCAAGACAACTTGACAAAGAGTGAACGTTCATTCATAATGAGCGAACATTCACTCACAAGGAGCCACCTACCGTGTCCTATTCCGCCTCCGACATTCCCAACCTGACGGGAAAGACCGCTGTCGTCACCGGAGCCAACGGTGGCCTCGGCCTCGAGTCTGCCAAGGCGCTGGCCGGCGCCGGCGCCCACGTCGTCATGGCCGCACGCAACCAGGAGAAGGCACAGACGGCGTTCGACGAGATCAAAGCCGCCTACCCGGAGGCGTCCCTCGAGATCGTCGAACTCGACCTCGCTTCCCAGGCATCGACCAAGGCTGCGGCTGAGTCCATCGTCGAACGCCACCCCACCGTCGACATCCTCATCAACAACGCCGGCCTGATGGCCATGCCGGAACGACGCACCGAAGACGGCTTCGAGATGCAGCTCGGTGTGAACCACTTCGGCCACTGGACGTTCACCGCTGGACTGCTCCCTTCCCTGCTGGCCGCCGATTCCGCCCGCGTCGTGACCGTGACGAGCACCGCCCACCACACCGGCCGCCCGGTCGATCCCGACAACGTCAACATGGACGGCAACTACTCGGCATGGGGGGCCTACGGCCGGGCGAAGCTGGCCAACTACCACTTCGCCCTCGGGCTCCAGAAGGAGTTCGAGTCGAGGGGCTTGGCCGCACAGAGCCTCGTTGCGCATCCGGGCTTGTCGCACACCAACCTCCAGGTGCACACCGCATCCGAGGGTGGGGCGGGCCGGACGGCTCCGTTCTGGGTGTGGATGGCCGCCCACACCGGCATGAAGGCCGACCGCGGGGCGTTGCCACAGCTGCGGGCCGCGACCGATCCGAAAGCCAAGGGAGGCGAGTTCTACGGGCCTCGTTTCGTCAACCGCGGACCGGCCGTTCGCCTGCCCGTCGTGCGCCCGGGCAACGACAAGGCGATCACCACGCTCTGGGAGGTCTCCGAGCGCGAGACCGGGGTCGCCCTCGATTTCGACAGCGCACTGGAGACCGCATGAGCCCCAGCATGGATCGCCCCGCAGCGATCCGCCGAGCCCTCCGCGATCTCGTCGCCGAGCGGGGCTTCCACGGCGCCTCGATGGGCGCCGTCGCAAAGGAGGCCGGCGTAGCTACGGGGACGGCCTACGTCCACTACGAGTCCAAGGACGAGCTCGTCTTTGCGACGTACCTCGAGATCAAGGCCGAACTGGGCGTCGCAGTCCTCGGAGAGTACGACACAACGGCGACACCGTTCGAGCAGTGGAGCCACATCCTGAAGACGGCGTATGCCTTTCTGTCGGAGGAACCCGAGCGTGCCCGCTTCCTCAGCCAACTCGAAGAGTCGCCGTACTACGAGGAGGCACACGCCCGCCTCATCGCGGCCGGTGACCCGCTCGCGGAGGTTGCCCAGTCCGATGACTTCACGGCGCTCATCGTCGATCTACCGAGCCAGGTGATCTACGCCCTGTCATTCGGCGTCGCAGTTCGCCTCATCGCGGCAGGCGTCCAGTTGAAGGATGAGGAACTCGACACCCTCGTCACCGCAACCTGGCGGGCCGTCACCCGCCCCTAGGTCAGAGGCCCGCGTGATGCGGGCGAGTGCCGACCGAACGGGCACTCCTGATCTGATCAACCCCCCACAGGAGAAACCATGATCACCGACTTCACAGCAGCGGACGTGCCCGACCAGTCGGGCAAGACGTTCTTCGTTACCGGAGCCAACACCGGTATCGGATTCGAAGCCGCCAAGGTCTTCGCCGGCAAGGGAGGCCGCGTCCTCCTCGGCTGCCGGAACCCGGAGAAAGGCCAAGATGCCCTTGCCCGAATCGCGGAGGCCCATCCAGGCGCAAACATCGCCCTCGTGGAGGTCGACCTCTCTGATCTCGCATCCGTGCGAGCCGCCGCAGAGGTGGTCGCACAGGAGCCGCGCCTTGACGTCCTCGTCAACAACGCCGGCGTCATGTGGAACCCGAAGACCATCACCAATGATGGATTCGAATCCCAATTCGGCATCAACCACCTTGGGCACTTCGCCCTCACCGGACTCTTGCTTCCGCTGCTCGAAGCGACCCCGGACAGCCGCATCGTGACGATATCGAGCGGAGGTCACCGTCTCGGCGACGGCGACATCTACTGGGATGACATCAACGCCGACCAGAACTACCACCCGAGGAAACGCTACTACGCCAGCAAGCTGGCCAACCTCCTCTTCACCTATGAGCTCGATCGCCGGCTCCGTGCGCGGGACTCGTCAACGATTGCCGTCGCCGCCCATCCCGGTGGTTCGGACACCGAGTTGTCTCGTTATGTCACGGGCTTCACCGGCGTCGTGACCCGGGCCATGATGCCCCTCATGCGCCCGATGCTGAACACTGCCGAGCAGGGTGCGTGGCCGACCGAACTCGCCGCGACCGCTGCGGGCGTCGAGGACGGCCAGTACTTCGGTCCGAGCAACTGGCGCGAGATGTCGGGCCCGGCAAGGCAGGTCGACTCGAGCGACGCCAGCAAGGACCCCGCCAAGGCCAAGCGGCTCTGGGAATTGTCGATCGAGATGACGGGGGTCGATCCGGGCCTCTGAGGGGCAACGTCTACCCCTCTCCGCCTTCCTTCGGTCGAGACCGCTCGAGGCGGAGGCGTAGCTCAGGTAGACCCACGGCTTCGTTCATGTGTCGGTTCACGAACTCGAACCCGTACGCGTCGTAGAAGCGGCGACCGATGGAATTGGCTTCGAAGACGTCGAGCTCCAAGAGCGGGCGTGACTCCCGGGCGGCGTCCATGAGGGCACGGCCGATGCCGCGCCCTTGAGAGTCCGGTTCGACGAAGATCGCTCCGACCTCATTGCCGATCAGAGCCACGAAGCCAACGACCCGCCCGTCGATTTCGTAGACCATTGTCTCGGCCACCGGAAGCCATTGCTCGGCGATCTCGTGCCGCTCGGCCTCGAAGAACTCCTCGGAGAGGAACGGGTGAGCAATCAGCGATGCCCGATACCAGACACCGAGCAACTGCTCCAGATCGTCATCGGTGTAGGGGCGAATCGTCATGCTGCGCAAAGGCTACAGATTGCGCTCACTTTCGGGGCTGGACTCCGAAAGCCCGGCGAGTCTTGTCAGGTGGCCTTCAGGGTGAGCGTGTAGACCCGCTCCTCGAGCTTGCCAATCATCCGATAGATGGTCCAGAGGTTGTTCGCCTGCATGACGCGGAAGGGGATCACGCCGACCTGGGCGACGATCTCATCCTTGGCGCGTTGCATCCGTGCGGCGCGCAGCAGTCGTTTCTCGCCGTCCTCTCGCTCGAGGAGCGTCTCCAGCCACTCGGATCCGATGACATCGATCGCCTGGATCGCGAAACCGGCTTCGCGGACCGAGTCCTCGAAGATCTCGACAGAGAGCCGGTCGGGCACTGACGCGAGGTCCGCGCAGAGGCGCGCCTTCTCCTCCGATTCGAGCAGTGACATCCCGAACACCTCATGGACGAGCATGGACCCCGACGGGGTCAGCACTCTGCGGCACTCGGTGAGTGCTCCGTCGAGGTCCTCGACATGGCCCAGCATGTCCCGCGAGAACACGACGTCGACGGTGTCATCTTCGAGGGGTATCTGGTTGATGGTTCCCGAGTGAACGTCGACGAGATCGCCGCTTTCATGGCCGGCGACGGCGCTCAGTGCGTCGTCGATGTTCAGTTGCACCGGGTCGACAACGATGACGCGACACCCGAAACGCTCGGCAATCTCGAGCCCAGCGGTTCCATCCCGCCCGCCGATATCCAACACCACGCTCCCGGTGTCAAGACCCAGGTGGCGAGAGTGTCGTACAGGGACGTCTTCGGTCGCGGGTCGAGGCTCCGATCTGTCAGGGCCATGGCCTCGTCCCACTCGACATCCCAGTGCCCGTACATCTGCTCGACGGTCAGCGGCATCGTCCATTCGTCCGTCATACCCGCCAACCTACCTGCTCGGTTCCAACCGAAGAATCCGATTGCGTTGTGGGCCTTGGACCCAGTCGATTTCCTCTAGGCGTCGCCCGACTCGCGTGCCGGAAATCCCGAATCGCTAGGACCAGCGGACCCGCTTGTTTTCGTGCCACAGGTCGAGAAGTTCACGATCGCCTTCCACGGTGATAGCCGGGTCCGTGCCCCGGTTCCACAAGGCGAGGTAGAGGTCTGACGCGTCTCCGGTCAGTGTCACATCTGCAGGCCCGTCGCCGCGAACGGTCGTGATCCCGTTGGGTGTGAGGGTGAGGTGCCAGCGGTCGTCGGTGTCCTCGGCATGAACGACCATGGTCCGAGTGCTCCTGGTCGGAAACTGATCCGCCCGCGGGGCGAACCCGCTGACCATTTCGTCGATCCCGTCGGAGGCGAATACCGGATCGAACCCCGATTCGACGCCTATCGCGTGCTGAGCGTCGAATCGATGCACGGCCGTCTCGTGGGCTTGGCGCCGTGCCCACATCGCCAGTGGCGATGGTGCCGGGAGGAACGTGGGAATGTCATCAGTCGGTGACGCCGACTCCAGCGACCGAACCAGGTTGGCGTTCGTCTCGAGATACCAATCGACCAGATCGTTGTCGCCCGGCCAGAAGACGGCCAGCTCCGGCCAGGACTCGATGTGTTCCGAGATGTCATCGGGAAAGAGCTTCGATGTGCGTTTCGCGACCCGTGCCGCAGCCCAGAGGTGGATCTCGCTCAGATGCCGGACCAAGTCCCGCATGTTCCATCCCGGGCAGTATTCGATATCTGCTTCGAGTCCGCCCTGTCGAGCAGCCTCTGCGAGGAGCTTGGCTTCTTGGCCAACGGCTGTGATGTGCTCGGTAATCTCCACAATGTCCTCCCAATCGGTCAGAGTGAGGGTTGTACCACGTCTCGTGATCTCGAACCCTGACCGGGCACTCTCCTACAGTTTGCCAACGACGTGAGCAAGCACCTGCGACATCTGGTCGTGGGGGCTGAACTCGACCATACTGACCGCTTCCTCGACCACAACGGTGTGACCGGACGGCCAGTAGTAGATCTCGCCTGCGCCCACGACCTCTTCGGTGCCGTCCTCGTAGTTGACGCGGATGCTGCCCTCGATGACGAACCCCCAGTGTGGGCACTGACAATGGTCCCGCTCGAGACCCTCGAGCAGAGGGCAGAAGTCGAGACCGGTCGGATACTGCATGTACGCGCTGGTCATGCCGCCCCAGTCCTGTCCGCGGATCATCTCTCCGAGGGCCTCGTGGGCGATCGGGAGGTCTTCGACATTGCTCTTCATCTTCGCTGCTCCTCGTGGCTCATTCAGGCGTCGTCGCAAATCGCCTGTACTGCAAGTTGCAGCAGACTCTATACTGTATGTTGCAGTAGAGTCAAGGGTATGGCTCAGAGAATGACAACATCCTCGTATGCAGTCCTTGCCCTCCTCGACCTCAAACCCTGGACGGGCTACGAGCTCACCCACCAGGCTCAACGAAGCCTCCGCTACGCCTGGCCCAAGTCCGAGCGTCTCCTCTACTCCGAACCAAAGAAGCTCGTCGAACTCGGCTTCGCCACCAGCCACCAAGAGGACAGCGGCGGCCGAACCCGCAACGTCTACACCATCACCGAAGAGGGCCGCCAAGCCCTCGCCGAGTGGACCAGCACCCGAACCCAGCCGCCACGACTCGAGATCGAAGCCCTACTGAGGCTCCTCTTCGCCGACCACGGATCGCGCGAGGACGTACTCGGAGCCCTCGACGAGTTCGAGAGCGACATCGGCGAACACCACCGAGCCATCGTCGAGCTCATGGGTTCGTATCTCGACGGCGGACATCCCTTCCCCGAACGTACCCACCTCTCCGTGCTGTTCGCCACCTTCCAGATCGAGATGTTCAAGAGCATCGAGCGGTGGATCGAGTTCGCACGAGAGGAAATCGATGAGTGGCCAACTACCGAAGGCCTCGGAATGACCACGCGCACCGAAGCTCTCACACGCCTCCTCGCCCACGACCAATCACCCGTGAAACCGTAGGGCACCCAAGCACAGCTCACGAGTCGAACCAACGATCGCTCCGCCTGGAGCTTCTCAGCAGACGGTGCCGTCGTCCTCGATGTAGCAGGCGTCGCTCTGGAAGCGGGACCACTCGGCCATGTCGCGGGTCAGTTGGTCGAGAAAGCCCGGGATCTCGGCCCCGTGCGCGGTGAGTTTGCCGTCGCGGATGATGGGCAGGTCGGCCGCAGCCCCGTCCGCGTCGACGACGACCACCTTGTGCGCCACCACGAGGTCACGCAGTCGGTCCTCGATGTCATCGGCCGCCGGGCTGTCGGCGGTGCGTTGCAGTTCGATCATGACCCGAACCCCTCGCGCCGGACGACGACGCGGGTGTGGGTTCCGTCGGCAACAACGGCGTCACCCATGTGGGCTTCGACTGAGAATGAGATCGTCCTTTGCTCAATTGCGGTGACCTCGGCCGATGCCGTCACCACCGCGCCGATCGGACTCGGGGCAAGGTGACGCAGATCGATGTGGGTACCGACGGAGGTGGTGGTGATGGCAAGCCGGTCCCCCAGAGCTGCGATCGCGGCCGCTTCGACCATTGCTACGACTCGGGGGGTGGCAAGGACCTCGACGTCGCCGCTGCCGAGGGCGATGGCCGTGTCTTCGATGCCGACGACCGCGGTGACAACGCCTCTCAGGCCTGTGGTGATCTCGTCCATGGGGTCAAGGGTAGGAGGCTGGCGGGCACCACGACGCCGCTACCGTTCTGGTGAGCGAGACGAGGAGCCCGATGATCCAACTGCACAGGGACGGCGACGTCTATGTCCTACACATGCGGGACGACGAGAACCGGATGAACCGCACCTGGCTCGACGCGATGAACGCCGCACTGGACGAGGTGGAAGCCGACCCGACCGCAGGTTCGCTGGTCACCACCGGCGAGGGCAAGTTCTACAGCAACGGCCTCGACCTCGAGTGGCTGCTGCGGCCCGACACCGAGGACATGCGTGAGTTCGTCGCCGAGGTCGAGAAGCTGCTGGCCAGGGTGATCGAGTTCCCGCTGATCACAGTTGCCGCCTGCAACGGCCACACCTTCGCGGCGGGCGCCATGCTCGCCCTGTGCCACGACTTCCGGGTGATGCGCGCCGACCGGGGCTTCTTCTGCCTGCCCGAGGCCGACATCAAGATCCCATTCACGCCGGGGATGAACTCGCTCATCATGCAGCGCCTCACGATCACCACCGCCCATGAGGTGATGGTGACCGCCAAACGGGTTGGCGGCGAAGAGGCCGAACGCAAGCACATCGTGCACGCTGCCGTCGAGATGGGCGAAGTCCTCCCCCGGGCGATCGAAATGGCGGCTGCCGCAGGCGGCAAGGACCGCGCCACGCTCCAGGTGATCAAGCGCCGCATGTACGGCGAGACAATCGACCTCCTGTCCAACAGCTTGGGGACGGCGACCCAGGAATGATCCATCCGATCGACCGCTCGTCGGGGCTGCTGCTGTCGAACGGACCACAGCGGCTGCGGATATTTCAAGACGGGTGGGGCGAGCCAGAACTCATCGAGCAGCTGGTGATTCCCGACGAGCTCCAGCCGCCCGCTTCAATCGATATCGAGTGGTTGGACCCCGTGGTCGAGAAAGGTCTGACCGTGCGCGATGGCGTCTTCGAGAGTCCCGGTGAGTTCCTGCCGGCCCACGCGACGACCGCCCATGTCCGCCAGGTGATTCCCCGGGAGCCGACCAACCGGATGTGTGTGCTGATGGCGGCGTGGAACGATCACGGCTACGCCACCCGTATCAAGCTGGCGACGCGCCTCGCCGAGCGGGGCATTTCATCGGCGATTCTGGAGAACCCCTTCTACGGCCATCGCCGTCCGCAGCCGGAGGCCGACCAGGCGATCCGCACCGTCGGGGACTTCGCCGTGATGGGCCGCAGCGCGGTCACCGAAGGTCGGGCCTTGCTGGCCCACTTCGCCGACGACTACCGGGTGGGGGTCTCGGGCTACTCGATGGGCGGCAACGTCTCGGCGCTGGTCGGAGCACTGATGGACTTCCCGGTGGCAATCGCGGCCCTGGCCGCGTCGCACTCCCCCGGTCCGGTCTATCTCGACGGTGTGCTGGTCAACGGGATCGACTGGGAAGCGCTCGGAGGGCAAGAGTCGGCTGAGCCGCGGTTGCGCGAGGTTCTCACCGGCGCTTCGGTCCTCGGGGTCGAACCGAAGCCGCACACCGCCTATGCCGTCATCGTCGGGGCGAAGTCCGATGGCTACGTTCCTTTGCAGGCCACCATCGATCTCCACGAGCATTGGCCCGGCTCGGAACTGCGCCTGATCCGCGGCGGTCATGCCACGCTGATCTGGTTCCGCAAAGACGTTCTCGTCGATGCGATCGTCGACTCGTTCGACCGCCTGGACGCCGCCGGCCTCTAGGCCCTCAGGCGGCGTCTTGGACCACTAGGGCGATGTCGAACTCGTTGCCCTCGGGGTCGAAGCAGATCCTCCATTCGAAGCGCTGCCAGGTGTGGCGTTCTCCCAACGTGCCGCCGAGTTCGACGACGCGCTCCTCGGCGGCTTCGAGGTTGAGCACGCCGAAGTCGACATGGACCCGGTTCTTGCCGACCTTCGGTTCGGGAACCCGCTGGAACCACAGCGTGACCTTACGGTCGGGAGCGTGGGCCAGGAAGACCCACTGCTCGGACTCATGGCTGATCTCGACGCCGAGCAGCTCGGCCCAGAACCGGCCGAGGGCACCGGGGTCGGCGCAGTCGATGGTGACCGCCGTCAGCAGCGGAATGGCAGGACCTTGGAATGGATTCACCCTTTCCTCCTCATGGGGTTGCCCAAGCATCGCAAATCTGTGGAGCGGCTGTCTCACCGGAGCCGTCACGATCGCTCAGGTGACGACGTCGGCGTTCCTCCCCATGGCGTTCATCGTGATCCGCGGTCGCTGCCTGTTGACCGCCGAAACCGTCGATGCACCACCGCTAGCGGAGCAGTAGCAGCGGCACGATCCCTGACGTGAAGACAAGTCCGCTGAACGCAATGGCGGTGTTGACCACCTGGAGGCTGGGCGAACCCCTGACCATGAACACGGTTCTGAGCGCGGGCACTACCGCAAACAGGATTGATGCCACGAGATACCACCGGTCGTCGACGTAGAGATATGCGGCAAGCGAAGCGATACAGAAAAGCGCCGAAGCCCAACGGAAGGCGACGAGTGCGCCCGACTCGCCAAGCACCGTTGCCGGCGTGTGGTACCCGGCAGCAACATCACCATGACGATCGGGGACACTCTTGAGAACCTCACGCGAGAAGACGTAGGCGACCACCAATCCAGCGGCAATCCAGTGCTGAGTGCCCACCTCGCCGCCGGCGAGCCTTGCGCCGTAGAGAACGGGTGCAGCAAACAGAGCGGCCACGACGAGCTGGCCTACAAACGCCACGCGCCGCAATGCCAGGGAGTAGAGCAGCCCCACGACCAACAACAGGCTCGTCGCCAGACACGCTTCGACTCCGACCACAGCCGATACCAGGACGGAGCCGACCGCTGCGGCCAACACGAACTTGTCAGCGTCGTTACCCGCCGTGGGTCCGGAGATCAGGGGGCGGTCAGGACGGTTGACAGCATCCGCTGCCACATCGCACCGATCGTTGAAGACATTCGCAGCCGCGATGGCGAGCGCGGTCGCAACCATCAGTGCCAACGTCGCCCTCGTAGGTGCATCGCGCAGCACCGCGCCCACAGCGACAAGAGCCGCACCAGCGAGTGGCGTGCCGGGCCTTGTCATTTCCCACAGACCGACAAGTCGACCTCGCCGCGACGGACGTCGGAGAGATGCGGATCCGGCGAGGGACGTGGCCGGAACGTCGAAACTGCTCCCGCGCACCGCCCAAGCGAAAGCGAGCGGGGGCAAGAGAAAGGCACCAAACGTCACGACCACCACCCAACCGGCCATGAGGACCGTGGCTGCTGCCAACAGCGCGGCAGGCAGCAAGAAGAGGTGCCACGTTCCGTACTTCATCGCTTGCCTCAGCGAGGCGCGAGCCCGATAGGCAGATATGAGGGCGACGCACGACAGGGCATAGAGCGCCCAGGCCGACACGACGGCGACTGGGAGACGACCAATCTCGCCAGGCACCGCCGCTACAAACCCTGCCAGCGCAAAGCCAAAGGCCACCTGCAAGGACGCACCCAGGACAACAACGGTGGCGGGCACGACAACGCCGTGTTCTGCACCAGCCGTCGCTCCAAGCAACAACGCAGTCGTGTGCCCCCCAGCGCGTAGGTCGTTCTCTGAGTCCCTGATAGCGCCGTGAATGCCATTCACCATCACGATGTAGACCACAACAGCCGCAGCAGCCCAAGCAGTTGTCCCCGTCGCACCGCCGGCAAGCGCGGCGCCGGTGACGACCAGGGCTCCCCAGCCACAGCCCTGAACCACATCTGAAATGAGCGGAATCGGCACGACCTTGCCGGCAAAGTTGTACAACCCGATCAGGGTGATGGCAGCAATCAACGGCCACAACTCGCCTTGATTCGATTCGGATCGGCCCACGAGGGCAAACATGAGTGGAAGCATCCCCAGGGCGATCAACAGCGCCCACTCCGGCGAAATCATCCCGCGCACCAAAGGGCTGGATCGCCGCCTCTTCTCCGTCCGGTCGATCGGCAGGTCCATGACGTCATTGCCCACGTCGGCAAAAACGTGAAACGCGAGACCGATCAGCAGGGACGACACAACAACCTGTGTGGTGACCCTGCTCCCGCCGGTCCCGACCCCAACAAGGAGGTACAGGAGGGTCGCTCCCAGCGAGAAGAGCCGAACGAACCTCGCACTCGCGTCCACCATGCCGTGGACCTTGCTCATGTCGCTACCGACGCCCATCCCCAACAACCTAACCACCCAGCAATCGTCCGTGGGCTCAGCACACCTCGCGTAGACTTGAACTGAGAGTGTCGCTGCGGTCACAGACCGCAGCCGGGGAGACGAACGACAAGGCACCGCCAGGGAGTAGCTATGGCTGCTGTTACCCACCACCTTCGACCTGAGCCGGGAGTTACCGAGATCCGCGTCCACGGCGTGGGCGGAACGACGCCGGAGGCTCTCCTCGAGCAGAGCGGGGTCCGCCAGGTCACCGGCGACGACAAGGCCGGTATGTTCCGAGGCGCTATCCCGCAGTCGGGAAGAACAGTGGAGGCATACTCGTGGGGCGGCCTCACGGCACGAAGCCGCAGTCGAGCGTTTTGGGTCCTGCTCCTCCCCTTCTCCCTCGTGAATCTGTCGGGGTGGATGGTGGAGCCGCCGCGCACGTACACGACCCCAACTGACTACACAACCGATACGTGGAATCGGACGCGGGGCACCAAATGGCATGAGGTGTTCGTAGCACTCATTGCCGTCGTAGCGACTGCAATGTACGTGATGTGGGCGGCGCTCATGTCGATGAACACGTTGGCGTTTCAGTGTGGCGGAATTGCGGTGTGTCGCGCCGACCGTTGGTACATGGAACCCTTCAACGCCGAGTTCTTCGCCAACCATCCGGGGCGACGAATCCTCGTGGGCCTGCTCCTCCCACTGGCGCTACTGGCGTTCTTTTGGATCCTCGGCCGCATCAGCCGGACCCGATACGACTCCTACCGGGACGAAACCCACGACAGGATTTCCAGCAACGCCGCAGAAGACGCCGGCTCCGTTATCGGCCTCACCCGCTTCTGGTACACCTCGACGTGGCAACGGGACCTGGCTCGCCTCCATGTTGCGGCGGCATTGCTGATTCTTTCCGGATTGCTCGGTCGCGCTGCCGGCGAATTCGAGCGACACTTCAGGGTCGACGTCGTCCCAGATCTTGCCGGCTCTACCGTCCTCGGGCTATCGATCGTCCTGGCAGCCGTAGCCGCGCTTGGCGTTGGCGCAGCAACCTTCACCTCACGACGGCTGCTCGGGGATGATGTCACCTGGTTCTCCAGGTTCTCATTGGTGGTGTTGATCTCATCGATCACACTGCTCATCGTGTCGGCCTGGCTCACCTGGCGTCTCGATCTCTCCGACACGATGCTGTTCCAACCACTCCAGAGCGGGCTCTCCCTCGAGAACCCACTATCGCCAAGCACCGATCTCTGGGGATTCGGCTGGGCTCCGATCCAACTGCTCGGAATCGGCGCAGTCTTGATCTTCATGTTCTCGATCGTGCAGATGGTGCGCTGGTTCCATTGGCGCCAGATCTATCTCGACCAGATGCTCGTCCCCTTGATGTTGGTGCTCATCGTGTTGTGGCCGTGGGCGATCTGGGTCGGCCCGGGGGCAGCCCTCATGGCGCTCGCCGTGCTGGGGCTGCCAAAGCCAGTCGCGAAACTGCTGAGGAAGCAACCGGTGCAAAGTACCGGAGCCGCCGATCCATGGCGTCTGACGGTGTTCCTGGCAACGTGCGGGCTGGCACCAATCGTCGCATGGGCAACCCGCAACACGGCCGCACCGTTTGGAACCGACTGGCCACGGATGACGCCGGTTCTGCTGTCTGTTGCCATCCTCACCGTCATCAACCTCGTGCAGACCAAGGAAGGGTGGTTCAACAACGCTGGCCCGGCGAGCCGCCCGCGGGCACGGCTCCTGTTGGTCCTCCTCCCCGTCGCCCTGATCCTCGCCGGTCGCGGACTTGAGGCGTGGCTGGGTCGACCTGAGTGGTTCTATGGCCTCGTTTGGCTGTCGTGGGTAGTGATGGCCGTCGCTTGGCTGGCACGGTTCCCGTTCGACGGGTGGCGCTGGAACGGTCCTGCCGCCGTTGCCGTGTTGGCTCTCGCCATCATCATGGGCGCCTTCTCCGGTCTGGTCATCTGGTTGGTTGACCTCCTGGACCGTGGGGGAGACGCCTTCGCCCTGAGGGCAACGGGGATCTACGAATGGCTCGCCGTCGCCTTTGCCGCCATGCTGATTGCCGTCGTGGCAGGCTTTGCCGCGTGGTATCTCCTCATCCGCAACGGACTCCTGGTCCGCGCCGACGGGACGCCATGGCCGAAGAAGGAAGTCCTTCCGCAGGCGGTCCAGGCGCTCGACGTGGTGGTCACCGTAGCTGCGATGTTGCTCGTTGCCGGGGCGGCGGCCCTCGTTCTTCATCTTGTCGCAACCCACGGCTCGGACTACCAGACGTGGATCGACGACACCGCACCCGCAAATTGGCGCGGGATCGTTCAGGTCGCCTCGTGGATCGCCCTTGGTGTCGCTCTTGGAGCGTTCATCGCGGTGCGCAGCGGACTCAAGGACCACGCGCTTCGGACCAGAGTTGGGATCGTGTGGGATGTTGCGAGCTTCTGGCCTCGCTCGTTTCATCCCTTCGCCCCTCCGGCATATGCAGTGCGCGCCGTGCCCGAGATCCAGTCAAGAATCACCGAGATCGCCACCAATGCGTTGGAGACTCCGGCAGGTGATCCCGGTCAGAAGCCGACGGCGGGTGCGGCCATACTCTCCGGCCACAGCCAGGGCTCCGTGTTGAGTCTCGCTGCGATCGCATCGCTACGCGCCGATGTCTGGCCCCGGGTCCGTCTGGTCACCCACGGAAGCCCGTTGACCCGTTTCTACTCGCGTTTCTTTCCTCGCTACTTCCCACGATCGCTGTTCGACTACTGCGCGCAGGGGCTAGGTCCAACCCGTGACGTCGCCGACGCCGGATGGCTCAACTACTGGAGGCTGACCGACCCTATCGGGAATCCCGTCTATGGGGCGCAGGAGAGACCCCACCCTGCCGATCATCCATCCCCGGCCTTGGTGGCCGACCTCGACCTCAGCGAGACGGGGGCGAGGGAACTGCCCGATGTTCGCCTCGCCGACCCACTCGAGGAAGTTGCCAGATTCCAGCTCGATCCCGAGGCCCGCGGCCACTCCGGGTATATGGCAGACCCCGCGATGTGGATGGCGCTCGACACGATCGCAGAGGAGTCGAACCGCTCGCTAGCGGGCTTGGAATGGGTGGTGCTCGTCGACGACGACGACCGTGAGTACGGCGTCACAGAGAAGGTCGCCGCCCACCGTCGCGGAACCACGACGCATCGGGCGGTGTCCGTGCTCCTCTTCGATGATGAAGACCGACTCTTGATCCAGCGCCGCTCAGAGCACAAGCCCCTCTTCCCCCTCGTCTGGGCCAACACTTGTTGCACCCACCCCCATCCCGGCGAACCACCGCTGGAGGCAGCACGACGGCGCCTCATGGAGGAGTTGGGAATCGAAGCCGACCTCGAAGAGCTACGGAGCGTTCTCTACACCGCCCGAGACCCGAGCAGCGAGTTCGAGGAAAGAGAGCTGACCCACGTATTCGTGGGATTGACCGACGCCGTCCCCAATCCGAACCCGATCGAGGTTGCGCAGTTCGAGTGGGTTGGCCTTGCCGAACTCGAGGCTCGCATCGAAGCAGCTCCGGCCGCCTATGCACCGTGGTTGTCGATCATCCTCTCCACAATGTCGGCCGAGCCCGCCGCCGAGCAGTAGCAGGCTGCCGAGGCTGCATTCCCCCACACGACGGTTGGATCTCGTGTGCTGCGCCGCCAAGGCTCAACCGTCCGCAGCTGCCAGGTGCCGTCGATCTGATGCAGGTGGATCCGCCAGTCGAGCTCTTGGGGCGGATCGCCGGGCCTCGTCATCACGACCTGCGCGGCAAGGTTCGCCTCGCCCGGGTCCTCCATCGTCACCACCGGATCGCGCAGCTCGAACACGTACGGCGGAGGCCTCAGCGGCTCGGCCAACAGCGCCGCCCCCTCGCCGCGGAGCTGTTCGAGCTGGGGGCCGTGCGCAACGAAGAGTCCCGAAACCAGCGTCAGGTCTCCCGTCACCGCGAACTCGACCCATGCGGCCAGGGCGCGATCCGTCGCCTCGAGGACGGCAGCTTCCGGCGACGGCGCGGCCGTTGCCGGCGTCGACGTGCTCGAAGCGGCAGCCGTCTGGTCAGGAGAGGAAGTCGACGATCCGTCGCCTCCGGTCGTCGTAGTGGTCGCCGACGTCGACGCCACCGTCGGTGGGTTGCCTCCCGAGGGCTCACTGAACCAGACGATGCCTCCGACCAACGCGGCGATCACCGCCACGGCGAGGCCGATGCGCCAGGGTTGCTCCACCACTCACCCCTCACAGACCTCCTCAGAAAAGTGCTCGACGTTCCCGCGGTTACCTCTTGCTCCCATGACTGCCCCTAGGTCAGGTTGCCAACATCCTCGCGCTCCTCGTCGATTGACGGAGGCCGGACTCTTCGAGCCGTGGCGTCTTCTTCAGCGTCCCAGCGGCAGGCCGTACCGACTGCGATAGGCGTCAGCGGTGAGGTTGGTACGTGTGCGCAGGGAGGTGCATGAACCACTCGGCGCAGACGTGGCATTGGACCTCCTCGCCGTCGTCGCGGAGAACACCGAGGTCGCCGTGGATCGGGTTGGGTGAGGTCGTCACGATCAAGTCAGTCCGATGACCCCAGCCGGGTACCGCACTCAGGGCATGCGTCGTAGCCCTCAGCACGGCGCTGGTCGTGATGCCAATCCCGGTCATCCTCAAACTGTTGCATGCCGGAATCCGGGTCGCCGTACACGATGTACTCGTCGGATCCGGCAGCCGGTTTCGTGCGCCGGGCACCCTCGCCGGGGGCCGGGCCCGGTGTCTTGCGGCGTGTCACACCGTCACCATATGCCGCATGGCGGCGATGCGTGCACCTTTCGACCCTGCTCCTCGGAGGACTCCACGTGGGAGCACCGGGCTTGCCGAGCGTCACGGGACTCGACCACGACCGTCGGGCTGAGACCCGCCCACACTCAATACCCCCATACTGGTCGAGGTCGTCGAAGGCCTCGGCTAGGAAAGCAAGGAAGGCGAGGAGCGCCAAGAAGACCAAGAGAACCAGGCCGCCCACAATGCCCAGCCCAATCTTCCACCATGGAAGCGGGTCGGGTTGGGAGGGTGAGGTCGAAGACGGGGTCGATGGCGTAGGCGTGGTCTCCGTATCAGTCGCTTCCTGAGACGGGGCGGAGCGGGGCAAACCAGATCTCGCCTCGCCGCATCGGCCCAGTCCGAGCGCCGTATGACAACCGCGTTCGAGCATCGCGTTTCCATGTCCGGCACCTCACCGATCCCGTGTCCGGCAGACCGGAGACCCAGACTCCCCCCACGGACGGCCGCCCAAGCTTGCCTATTCGCACTCGGTCAAGATCTCGCCGTTGGTGCAGGTGTCGGTACCGCGGCCACCCCTCAGGATGTCGATCCCGTCGCCGCCGTCGAGGATGTCATCGCCGTTCTTGGCCAACAGGGTGTCGTCGTCGTCGCCGCCCATCAGCAAATCGTCGCCCGGTCCACCTGAGATCCGGTCGCCCCCAGGGCCACCCCAGAGACGGTTGCGGTTGCCATTGCCGCCGTTGACGAGGTCGTCTCCCCTCGCCCCGTTGAGCCGGTCCGAGTGGGAGCCGCCGAACAGCACATCGTTGCCGGCCCTGCCCTGCAGGAGGTCGCGGCCTCCCTGTCCCCATAGAATGTCTTTGCCGGGGCCTCCGGCAAGGAAGTCGGCGCCGTCACCGCCGCAGATGACGTCGTTGCCGCCCTTGCCGAGGAGGATGTCGTCGCCGCCTTTCCCGTCGATGACGTCGTCGCCCGGCGTGCCGACCAGAGTGTCGGATTCCTCGGTTCCCTCGATGGTCACCTCCCAACCCTTGCATGCACCGGTTCCGACCTTGAGCGTGAAGACATCGAGGTATCCGGATTTGGTCTGGCCCGGGAACTGGCCCTTCGTGTGCCCGGTGAGATAGATCCCGGACGCGTCCACCGCCACCCCTCCGCTGTAGTCGCGGCCGGAGGTACCGAGCTGGCGGGTCCACAACACTCCCCCCAGCGCGTCGTACTTGCGCACGAACACGTCCTTGGCACCGGGATCGGCCTGGCCCGGGAACACCCCGTCGGTGTGGCCGGTGACGTACACGCCGGAAGCGTCCACCGCCACCCCTCCGCCGTGATCGTCGGCGCCGGTGTCGATCAGGCGTTCCCAGGCGAGGTCGCCGCCTGCACCGTACTTGCGCAAGAAGACATCCTTGACGTTCCCCTCCCCCGGGACTCCACTCAAAATGGACCCGGTCACGTACACCCCGGAGTCGTCCACCGCTATCTGCGGCATGTGTTCGTCGTCGGTGGTGCCGAACTGACGGGTCCACAACACTTCGCCCTCCCCGTCGTACTTGCGCACAAACCCGTCGCTCCCCCCGTAGCCGGCCTGGCCCTCGAAGACCCCTACCGTGTGCCCGGTGACGTACACCCCGGTGGCATCGGCCGCGACGCGCCCGAAGGAATCACCCGAGTCGGTGCCGAACTGGCGGGTCCACAACACTTCGCCATCGGCGTCGTACTTCCGCACGAACACGTCGCGGCTGCCCGAACCCTCCTGGCCGGGCAACACCCCATTGGTGTGGCCGGCGACGTACACGCCAGAAGCGTCCGCCGCGACTCCGTAGCCCTGATCGTCCTCGGAGGTGCCGAACTGACGGGTCCACAACACTTCGCCCTCCCCGTCGTACTTGCGCACAAACCCGTCGCTTCCCCCGTAGCCGGCCTGGCCCTCGAAGACCCCTACCGTGTGGCCGGTGACGTATACCCCCGAGGAATCCGCCACTACCGCTCTACCACTGTCGAGCGAGGTGGTGCCAAATTGGCGGGTCCACAACACTTCGCCAGTCGTGTCGTACTTGCGCAAGAAAACGTCGCGGCCACCCGAACCCTCCTGGCCCGGCAACACCCCGTCGGTGCCGCCGGTGATGTATGCCCCGGAAGCATCGGCGGCGACACCGCCGCTCCAATCGTCATCGCTCGATCCGAACTGGTCGGTCCACTGGCTGCCACCAGCAACACGGCTTCCCCGGTCGCCACTGGATTCGAAACCGGCCTCACCCTGTGCCGGCACGATCACCAGCCCCAGACTCACCAGAAACGAGATCAACAGACCCCTGCGCAACACTCCTCCGGACGGCCCACGCATCCTCGACTCCCGTTCGATCGCCAATCCCAATCTATGCCGATCCGCTCGGGTTGAGAACCCAGGTTCGGAGGCCGACGGACCTCGGCCGAAGCACGAAGCGGGAGTGTCCGACGCTCCCTTGTCAAGCGGCGGTGATGACGGCTGCTGTTCGGGCTTGTTCGTCTCTCCACATGCGGCGGATGACTCGGTTGGCGAGGTGACGTTTGCTCGGGAACGTCCGGTGTGCGATCTCGACCCCGTTCGGGTCGACGACGCCGACGGTGAACTGATGCTGATGCGGGTCGATGCCGCCGACGGGTCCTGTCATCATGAGCTCCTCCTGCTGGATGCAACGCCGGTAGGTCCGGGTTCGGCAGGGGCGCTTCGTCACAACCGAGTCGAGTCACACCGGCTCCCTTCAAGACAGGAGCGCTCCTGCCGGCCCCACGCCCAGCGCGACAGATCTGACAACAGGCACAAGGCCAAAAGACTGGTCGAGTCAGCACCGAACGCAGGACCGGACCGTAACCCCCTGGATGGAGGCCCGACGAGCCTCAGAATGGCACTCGGATGATTGGTGTAACTGCGTGTCGGTCTGAGATGCTGACCCGCTTGGGGGTCGGCGGAAAGGACAGTGCTGCGGCGCCGCCCGTCCGTTCGGGACCTGTGGCGCCCGTCCGCGACTATCCATCCAATAGAGAATGTGATGGTGCAGAGGTGGCGCGACTGTATCCGACGGGCCTTGCGAGCCTTGCTGTTGCGATCGCGAGATCGTCTTCGTGTTCGTATTCTTCCTCGACGAGATGGACGAAGATGAGCATCCATCGTCACCACCGGATCGCGCAGCTAACACGTACGGCGGAGGCCCCAGCGGCTCGGCCAACAGCGCCGCCCCCTCGCCGCGGAGCTGTTCGAGCTGGGGGCCGTACACAACGAAGAGTCCCGAAACCAGCGTCAGGTCTCCGGTCACGGCGAACTCGACCCATGCGGCCAGGGCGCGATCCGTCGCCTCGAGGACGGCAGCTTCCGGCGACGGTGCGGACGTAGCCGACGACGATGTGCTCGAAGCGCGCCGTCTGGTCGGCGCAGATGCGACAGTCGACGATCCGTCGCCGCCGGTCGTTGTGGCGGCGGCCGACGTCGGCGCCACCGTCGGTGGGTTGCCTCCCGAAGGCTTGCTGAACCAGACGATCCCTCCGATCAACGCGGCGATCACCGCCACGGCGAGGCCGATGACGCCACGGCTGCTCCACCACTCACCCCCCGCCGGTCACGGCGTGCCGCGCAGTGCCGTTGCCGTCGACTCGGCGCCGATGCTGATCGGAGCAGTGTCGCCCGACACCGCTTGGACTAGGCGGAGCAGCGTCAGATCGACGTCGCGCTCCAGTCGAACCGTGATCGAGGCATCAACGACCGACACCCCGACCGCCGGCGACGCACAGCCGGGCGCCAAGCCGCCGTGAACCTCGAGGTAGTCGCACGCCCGTACCCGCGCCTCGGCCGGGTCGAGCCGGATCGGCGCATCCGGATTTGCCCTGATCGCCTCGGTGTCGACACCCGTCGCTCCCGCCGTCGCCGCTCCGTCAACCAGGCCGGCCACATCACGATGCTCTGCCAACACCCTCCACAAATCCACCGACAGCCCCCCGATGATCAGCAGCATCATCGCCACCATCAACACCAGGACCGGTGCCGAGAAGCCGCCTTGGCCGGACCGGAGTCGGTTCACCGGACTCATGGTCCGAAACTCCGATAGTCGTCGACCCGTTCGCTGTGGTCGGTCGACCACTGAAAGCCCAGAGCAGAACCGATGAACGGCACCGTGATGCCCTGCATCGGAACACTTACGATCACCCTGACCTCGCCGCTGCGCACCAAGTCCCCGTCAAAGCTCACCGACACACAACCGCTGCCACCTTCGCACCATCCGGCGTCGTCGACACCGTGGTTCCGAGCAATCTGACGAGCCAGCGTTGCAGCCTGCTCGGTCCCCGCCTCCCAATCATCGGACAGCACCAAGACCCGAGCGGCCTCCTGGGCCATCGTTCGCGCCATCGACGCTTGATGGAACCACGGGGCAAGGGACGCAACCAACACCGCAACCGGCAGCACGATCAGACCGATCCCGATCGTCCACTCCACCACCGCAAACCCCTGCTGATCGCGGCGCACGGGAGCCCCGTCCGTTCTCACGGTGCCTCCTCTATCACGGCCTCTCCAACCAGCGTGAACGACACGTCCGGCAAGCCGCCGGCCCACCACTCGAAGGCTCCCGTCGCCGTGGCCGTCATCACCCCTCCCGATTCGGTGCAGCGAACGACCACCCCGTCGCCGAGCCGGCCACGCAGCAGACCACCACGGCCCCGCAGGATCTCTTCGGCCTTGGCTTCGCACCCGGCCGTATCGTGACCAAGCGACGCGCCAAAACGTGCCGCCTCATCAACCGCCGCCCGGACTGCGCCATGGCCGTACTGCATTGCGATGACGTTGGTGATCAGAGCCAGGAACACCATGACCAGCGAGATCATGATCGCCCACTGCACGGAGGTGAACCCGTGCTGGTCTCCTACCCGCCTGGGATGCCGAACGTGTCCCTGATCCAGTTGATCACATCCACGCCGAGCACCTGCAGCACGCCCAGAATGCCGGCCAGCACCAGGAGTCCCACGGCCGCAATGCCGATCGCTTCCGCCGTTTGGAAACCGTCTTCGTCCCGAAGCCGGCCAGCGTCCCAGGCTTGAGCCCGGGCGGCCGCCTCTTGCATCCAATCGCTCATACCCACCTCCACTTGGTTGTGTATCTCCATCCATCTCATCCGAAACCCTTGAACACGATCCAGGGCAGCGGCGCTGCCACAAACAGGATCAGGATCGGAGCGAGAATCCCAATGATCGGCAGCAGCATCGTGGCTCGCCGCCGGGTCGCCTGGCGTCGCAGCGCCTCGCGGCGGTCGTCACGAATGTCTTCGCTCAGCGCCAGCAGCGCCACCGCCAGATCTGAGCCGCGTTCGTCGGCCGTGGCCAGCACGGTGTAGCAGCGTCGGGCGTGCGGTTCGGGCGTGAGGTCGGCAATGCGGCGGAATGCCGTGCTTGCCGGCATACCGCTTTGGTGGAGTCGAAGCGCTTCGGTCAACTCATCGACGACGGCGCCACGACCCCGTTCGGAAAGCTGGCGGACGGCAGACACCACCCCGCCACCCACCCTGATCCGAAGCGCCAGCAATTGGTTGACGGTGTACAGCTCGATCCGCATTCGGTTGCGGCGGTCCTCGATGGCCCGGTCCAGCTTGCCCCGCCAGTACGAGGCTCCCGCGGCGAGACCGGCGACCGTCAGCACCAGCAGCCAGATCGGCGACATCTGCAGCACCACGCCAAGCACGAACCCGAGGGCACCGCCGGCCGCTGCGGTGAGGAACTGGCGGACCCGGTACTCCTGCACCCGGTCGGCTGCCGGCACGCCTTGCAGCATCGCCGCTTGGCGGAGCTTGCGACGCAGAGCTTCTTCGCCGGTGTTGTCGATCAGCCGGCCAAATCGATTCGCCACCGAGAACAGCGGAGGCCCAAAAAGACGAACGAAGGTTGTCTGCTCCTTGGTGGCGTGAACCGCGCCGAGTTCGACAGACCGCCCCAACAAGCTGCGGGACACCACGGTGTATGGGCGGAACCGGCTCGACAGACGGGTCCGGGGACGGACCACGATCCCGGCAAACAGAGCCACCGCAACACCGGCGAGGAGCGCGGCGAGCAGCGGGAGACCGACGACGCCGCTCACAGCTGGACACCTCGCGCCGACCCACCGAAGACTCTTTCTTCGACCTCTTCCCGGCCCAGGCGCGCCACCAGGAGCGAACCCCCGAGGCTGAGCACCGCAGCGAACGCAACGACGAGGAACCCGGCCGGGCTCTGATAGAACTCGCGATAGAGGCCCTGGCGGGCGGTCAACAAAATGAGCACGAACCAGGGGATCACAAAGACGATGCGGGCGTTGAGTCGCTGTTCGAGCGCGTTGGTGCGGATCTCCTCCGCGGTGCGCAGATCCTGCGTCGTTGCCTCGGCAAGGTCACGCAGGATGTCGGGGACCATCGGGCCGCCGCGCTCGTGGGCAAGCAACAAGACCTCAACGATGCGATCGGTCGTGGGATCGGCCAACTCGTCACGGATCACCTCGAGGGCGGGACGCACCCCGAACACCCGCGCCAACGTCGGGTAGCGGGCGAACGCCTGGCGCAATCCGTCCGGACCGGTGGCGGCCAGTTCTTCGAGGGCCATCGGCAACGACATGCCGCTACGGATCGACGCCACGAGATGACGCAGCCCATCGGGCCAAGCCTCCTGGACTTCGCCGAGCCGCTTGATGCGGCGCCGGCCGTAGAACCACTTCGGCAGGAACATGGCGGCGATCGCCGGAGGAATCGCAACCCAGAACGCCCCGGTGATAGCGGTTCCGACCACAAACGTGACGACACCGAGGAGGAACGACCAGAGCCGAAACATCGTGGGCGTGACGTCGAGCCCGGCCTGAATGAGCCACACCTGGGCGGTGCTCAACTCCCCGTTGCCTTCCCGGAACCGAAGCTGTGGCGCCGCCCCGACCACGTACCCGACCAGGAAATAGACGAACACTGCGGTCAGCAGGGCAATGAGCAGCGTCACAGCGGCGTCACCGATCCTTCACAGATGGCGCGCAGCGAGAACTGGTGCCCGATGGCGGCCTCGATCCGGTCGACTACGGCCGCCGATGGCAACTGCCCGGTCCACACCAGCGGCTTGCCGAGGGCTTCGCGCACAAAGATCGGTTCGGTGGTGAAGTCGTCGGTGAGGGCGGGAGCCACAGCCAGGATCTCCATGGTCTGGCGCCGCATTCCCTCGCCGGCGGCGACGACGGTGTCACGGTCGAGGTGGACCACGAAGTCGACCGTGGCGGCGAAGACCTTGCGTACGATCTGCTCCGTCACGTTCTCGCCGGCCATCAGGGCGGCATTCACGATGGCATTGAGCGCATCGCGTGCCGAGTTGGCATGCACGGTGCAGCAGAAGCCACATCCGGCGTTGGCAGCCCGAGTCAGCTCGAACGCTTCGGCGCCGCGAACCTCGCCGACGACGATCCGATCGGGACGCATCGCCAGCACGAGCTTCACGAGGGCACGCAGCGAGATCTCACCGCGGTCGTCGAGGCCCGGCGGGCGTGCCTCGTAGTAGGAACTGTGCGGGCTGAGCGGCACGTGAAGCTCACGAACCTCTTCCACACAGCGCACGCAGTGGGTCGGCGGTGAGGCATCGAGCATCGCGGCGAGCAACGACGTCTTGCCAGAGCCGGGTGGTCCCGAGATGAGCGCCGAGGTCGATGCCTGCATCACCGACCAGAGAAACCCAGCCGCCTGCGGCGACATCGACCCCTTCTCGACCAGAAACGGCAGCGTCTCGCGCCGCAGCGCGTACCGCCGAACCGTCGCCGAGATTTGGTCCGAGATCGGGGGGATCACTGCGGTGAGGCGGGCTGTGTCGTCGAGCACCCTCGCCTGGACAATGGGCGACGCCGTATCGAGATGCCGGTCCGTGGCGCCGAGCAGCCGGTCGATGACTTGAAGGGTCTCCTCCGGCGTGGTCGGCGACATCAACGATTGCAGCCGTCCGGCACCATCGATGTAGGTCACCTTGTCGCCCTCGATGAAGATCTCCTCGATCTCCGGTCGCACAAACAGATCCGTCAGCGGCCCGAACCCGGTGATGGATCGCATCACTCTGCGGCCCATCTCGGACGGGTCTCTCAGAGTGCGCAAGCCGGCGGCGCCCTGGTGGGCGAGGGCCTGGTATTCATCCACCGATGACGCAACAACACCGGTGATGGCGCTCTCGTCTCGCTCCGGGTCGAGCTTTTCTGATTCGATCCGCTCCAGGGCACGGCGCCGGATGTACTCGTAGGCGCTGGCGGCTCGAGTGGTCATGTTGCGGCCGCCCTCGGCCGTACACCAACCACCCTGGCCAGGCGGTTCACCGCTTTCATGAAGGGACCACGCGCCACAGGATCTCCCTCCCACGTGGCGCGGGCGACCCGCTTGTCGTAGGGCGCAACCGTCACCGAGGCCGGCGAGATCGTCCGGCGCAACTCGACCTCGAGCTCGCTGATGGCGAACGAACCACCGGGATACTGGTTGACGAACAAGTGAACCGGCGTGCCCGCCAGCAACGTTTGGGCGTCGGCCAACCAATCGACGATGCGACGCGCTCCGATCGGAGTTGCCACCCCGACCAAGACCAGGGCGTCGCAGAGCCCGAGCACCGCCCGGGTGACCCCAAACCGGGCGGGACCACCCAGGTCGGGGAGGTCATCGACCCGGGGACCGGCGTTGACCACCACCTGGAGCCGGCTGCGCGAGAGTTCGAGCACGACCTCAGCGACTTCACCGGCGCGCAGCTCAAACCAATCCCGCGGGTTGGGCAGACCACAGAGGATCTCAATCCCCATCCCAGAATGGCGCGTGAGCGTGTGCTCCAGATCCCCGCTGCCGTGCTGCACGGCATCGACTGCGGTCCTGATGTTGGGATGCAATCCCAGCCCGAGTCGTTGGGCGACGGCGGGAGCCTGCTCGTCGGCGTCGACCAGCACCGTCGCCCCGCCGTGGCCACGCAATGCGCCGGCCAAAGCAACGGCAACCTCGGTGGCCCCCGCCCCACCGGACGCCGCGGCGACGGCAACGATCCGTCCTCGATCAGGCCGACCCCGCCCATCGTCGGGGGCACCGGCGGCGGGTTGGCGCGGCTGACGGGCGCCCAACTCTTCGAGGATGCCCGCCAGTTCGAGATCGTCGTCGATCAACGGGCCGGCCAGCCGGGCCACGATCTGTACGAACTCGGCTGGCGCCGTGGTCGAAGCAACCGCCTCGTCAACGCCCAGTTCGAGGAGCCGCGCCTTGCCGGCACCATGGGCATCGTCGGCGTCGAAGACCCCAACGATTTTGATACCGCGGCCCTGGAGCGATCCAATCAGGCGACGGGTGAGGAAAGAGGTCACGTCGTCAACGAGCAGCACGTCGTAGGTCTCGGCGAGCGCGTCCTCGCCCGACATCACGTAGCCGCGCACCACCGCGCCGCCGTGATCCATCAGAAAGAAGTGGAGATCCTGAGCCCAGCTTCGGGTCGAATGGCAGAGAACAACGGTGGGCTCCCGCATCGACTAGCCCTCCGGTGACTCAGCAGTGGCGGGCTCGGGCTCTTCGCCGGCAGGCTGATACGGGTTGTAGAGATCGTCGAGGTCGGCCAGGGATGCACCCGTGGAACGGACAATTTCGATGTCACCGAGGTTGAGGGCTGAGGCGAGCCGGAGGCTGGTCGGCCCGTCAACGCCGATCGTCACCGTGAAGCCGCTCGAGGAGATGGAGGAGTCGGTACCGGCGACGGCTATGACCTCAGCATTGGAAACGACATAACGAGCAACGCCCTTTCGCACGGTGATGACGTCGATGCGGTCACCGACTCCGATGGCCCCGTTGACCGCGTTGCCGGGATCGATCTCGATGCTCATGGCCCGCAGACCCGTGTTGGCGAGCTGCGGGCTGAAGTCGGTCTCGCGTAGCGCGGTGCCATCGACGATGGTCTGCGCCGCCACCCATTGATCGGAGATCGCGGTGCCGACTTCGCTCTCATCGAGCAGGGACGCAATCAGAGCGTCGTCGGCGTTTCCCAGCTCGACCATGGTGATGTCTTGGTCGGAAAGGGTGGTTCCTGCCTCGATGTCGACGGCGGCCACGGCGACGGCAACGACTTCGGAACGATCTCGCAGCACTACGAGGACGAGCAAGAAGGCGAGGAGCCCACTGATCAGCATGATCAGATGACCGATTGACAGGCGGCTCAGCAAACGCCGCTTCGGCGTCGGCTCAACCATGTAGTGATCATTCGACGTATCCGACCGATGTGCCGTCTGCGTCATCGCCGGTCCACCTTCCCCCGATTCCCCTGCGGCGACCCATTCATTCACCACCGAGTGTGACCCACCGCCACTCCTCGTGATATCTGCGGGGCATCATACGGCACCCGACCGCCTGAGGCCACCCAGGATTCTCCTTAGAGCGCCTCGATTTCTTCCTCGACCGTTGCTTCGTCCTCCGCCTGCACCGGGTAGCTCTTCAGCCAATCGAGCACCTCGTCCCGGAAGAACCGGAACGAGCGCCCGCCCGGCAGTCGATACGCCGGGATTGAACCCTCACGGGCCATCCGTCTCACGACTTGGACGTTCATCCCGAGCATTTCGGCGACCATCGCCGTGTCGAGGACTTGTGGATAGTCCTCCATAGGCATGCGTTCTGCTCCTCCCAATGTCGCTGCACGATACTTTACACCATTTGAAGGTATTTGAAAGTTATTTCTTCCGTTTGGGAGTACTCCGCAGTAGCCCCTCGGCGTTGTGTAGTGCGGAATGACGGGGGCCAACTCGGTACGCTCTGGATCATGACGGGCGACTTCGACGGCTTCGAGGACCTCGAGCAGGAACTGCGCGAATCGGTAGGTGGCGAGTTTCGCCGTCAGGCCGAGGAGGACGAGTACGCCGCCCGCAAGGGTGTACTGCGCAAACGCACGCTCGACCAAGTTGCGTACGAGCTGCTGTCTCGAGGCGATACCGTTGCCGTACTCGCCGGCGACCGTCGCTTTCTGGGCGTAGTGGCCCACGCCAACCGCGATCTATTGACCCTGGTCACCCCACAAGGGGATCAGGTTCACGTCAACCTCGGTGGACCGATCGTGCTGCGCGTTGCTGAGCGAGCACCGGTGGGTGGCAAGGGCCGCGACCGGTTTGGGCCTGAGTCGTTCCTCGCCCGGATGCGTGAACTCGAATTGAGTGAACTCACGGTGGAGATCGTTGCTCCCCCCGCCGGCGATCCGATTTCCGGCCGGATCGAAGCCGCCGCGTCAGACCACCTGATGGTGATCGGCGAAACCAACCGCCCCTGGTTCATCCCCCTCACCTCGGTCGCCGCCGTCATCCCCCGCTAAGAGAGGGTTTTGGCGGATCTGAGCGCAACATGATGCGCTGATGTCCGCCAAAACCCGTTTGGGGCCAACGGTTAGAGGTCTACGGCACCGGTTTCGAGCGGTGCGATCAGTTCGGGAACGTTGTTTTGGACCTTGTTGACGAGGGTCGATACCGGGTGCTCGGCCAGGTCGGGTTTGCGCAGCGTCGCCAGTAACTCGCCGAGAGCGCCGGTGTCGTGGTTGTCCGGATCGAGCCAGACGCTCCAGAGACCCCGGGGCAGACTGATCGGCATGCGGTCGTGGATCGGTGCCACCAGGTCGTTGGGCTCGCCGGTGAGGATGGTGCAGGTGCGGACCCGCTCGCCCGTCTCGGGGTCCTTCCACGAGGCCCACAACCCGGCGAGTGCCATCGGCCGCTTGTCGGCCGTGTAGATGAAGTGCGGCAGCTTGCCCTTGGGCTTGACCTCCCACTCGTAGAACCCGTCGGCCGGGATCAGGCAGCGACGACGCTCGAACGACTCTCGGAACGACGACTTCTCGGCAACCGTCTCGACCCGAGCGTTGATGTTGCGGGCCGCCATCTTGCGGTCCTTTGCCCAGAACGGCAGCAGTCCCCACGTGAAGGTTCCCAAGATCCGCTGGTCGTCGTGCTCGGCGATGGCGTAGACCGGATCGGTCGGCGCCACGTTGTACGACACCTTCAACTCCTCGGTCTTGATGACGTCGGCACCGAAGAACTCGGCGTAGACGTTGGGTGATTGGGATTGAACAAAGCGGCCGCACATAGGGGCATTGTCCCACCTGGCCATCGCGATGGAAGACCTTCGCGTCCCACAGGGTTTTGGCGGACATGTGCGCAGCATGCTGCGCCATTGTCCGCCAAAACCCTGTCAGCTGCGGACGACATCACGGCTTGAGCGCCACGCCTCGCGCCAGCCAAGCTTGGATGTCGCCCGCGAAACCCCGCCGACGTACACCCGGCCGGCGAAACGAACCAGGCCGTAGGTAGCCGCCAGCATCAGCGCCAACGACAGGCCAACCTCCCACCACTCTGCCCAGCCACGCACGATGCGCGCCGGCATGGTGAGCGGGGCCCACAACGGAATGAAGGAGAACACGCGCAGCACCGGGCTGTCGGTGGCGGCCGACATGCTGATGAGCCCACCCATGTAGCCGACGCCGAGGATGAGGCTCAGCGGCCCAAAGGTACTGCCCGCCTCTTGTGTGTTCGAGGCCAGCGAACCGCCGGCGGCATACATGCAGCCGTAGAGGGCGTACCCGAGAATGAACCAGACCAGCACCCAGAACACCGCCCACCCGGCCACCTGGGGCACATCGATCCGATCGGTGACCAGGCCAAAGGTGAGCACGACCGCACCGAGCAACCCGACCTGTGCCAGGCCCAGGGCGCCGATGCTGACGACCTTCGCCGCCATCAGGTGGTGAGGGCGCACCGCGCCGAGCAGCAACTCGACCACCCGGTTCGCCTTCTCCTCGACAACGGCGTATCCAATCCACTGCCCGTAGGCCAGAATCGCCATGAACATCACAATGAGCGCAATGGTGGCAACCACCTCGTCCGCCTGACCTTCCTGTTCCACGCCGGCGACAACGTCGACCCGGATTCCTGGGTCGGCCAGACGGGCGGCCTCAGCCG
Organism: uncultured Acidimicrobiia bacterium; assembly: GCA_963704825.1. Lineage (GTDB taxonomy): Bacteria > Actinomycetota > Acidimicrobiia > Spongiisociales > UBA5794 > CAVPHV01. The sequence continues at coordinate 31,998 of CAVPHV010000017.1, read as the reverse complement.
CCGACAAACCCAATTCCTGAACGCGCTCTGCCGTGATCTCACCGGCCAGTGCGAGGTACGTCGTGTCGGCGAGCCAGTCTGAGGTGGAGGGACCCACCATCATCGTGCTCGCCCCGACGACGGCGACACCGATGTCGCCGCTGGTCAGCGCCTCCTCTGCCGCGGCGACGGTGGGCAGCGACACGAACGTGACTTCGGCGTCAGGACCGAACAGGGCATCCATGTCCGAAGGCATCGAGGACGCGGTATCGCCCACCAGACCCACCGTGAAGACCGTTTGTTCGTCTTCGCCCTGCACCAAGGTAACCACGACCATCAGCGCGGCGACCCCGATCACGATCACCGCAGACGAGATGAGGAACGGCTTGCGCCACGCCCGGAGGTCTCGCTGCACCGCCAGCCAGAACACCGACCAGTCGCTCATGAGGCCACCGCCTCGCGGAACACTTCGGACAGCGCGGGTGGCTGATAGGTGAATTGAGTGATCTCAGCAACCGCCGAAACGGCGGCAGCCAATGCCGCAAGGTCAGCCCCTTCGTCGACAACAAGGCGGACACGATCACCGCGGATATCAACCACGTGGGCGCCGGGCATGCCATCGACCATCTCCGCCGTCGCCGCGTCCGCAACCACCAGGTCGAGGTAGCGCCTGGTCGAAGCCGCCCGCAATTCGGACACTCTCCCGGCAAGCACAACTCGACCGTGATCCACGATGACGACGTCCTCGCACAGGTCTTCCACGACGTCGAGCTGATGGCTGGAGAACAGCACGGCCACTCCTCGCTCGGCCTGGTCTCGAAGCAGCCGAGCCATGGTCATTGAGGCAATCGGGTCGAGCCCTACGAACGGTTCGTCAAGCACCAACAACTCCGGGCTGTGGAGCAGGGCAGCCATCAATTGCACTCGTTGCTGATTGCCGTGGGAGAGTTCATCGACCTTGGCATTCGCCCGTTCTTCGAGTCCAAGCTCGCCGAGCCATTGATCCGCGACCTTGCCAGACTCAGCGGCGGTGAGTCCGTGCAAGCGTCCGAAGTAGACCAGCTGATCGTGCACGCGCATCTTCGGGTAGAGCCCCCGCTCTTCCGGCATGTAGCCAAATCGGCGCCGCACGGGCGCTGTGATCGGTTGGCCGCCCCACGCCACGGTGCCCGCTTCCGGCCGAACCAGCCCAAAAACCGAACGCATCGCTGTTGTTTTGCCGGCCCCGTTCGGCCCCAGGAAGCCCAGCATCTGGCCGGGGGCAATGGTGAGATCGAGTCCGTCGAGAGCCGTGACATCGCGATAGTGCTTGCGCAAACCGCAGAGTTCGAGCATTTCTCAGCACTACCACGCGGTCGGCTCCTGGTACAGAGACCACTGACACAACCGACAAGGCCCATTGCCGACAGCACCAAATGGGTCAGTGCATAGGGTCTCAGGATTCGTACGCTGGAGGCCGATGAATACAGGCATGCCTGATCCCTCAATCGAACTCACCGACGTCACGCGCAACTTTGGCGCGGTGCGTGCCCTCGACGGCCTCTCACTCTCGGTTCCTGCCGGGTCGGTGGCCGTACTGCTCGGACCCAACGGCGCCGGCAAGACCACCACCGTCCGCATCATCACCGGGGCATTGCGCTCCAACAGCGGCGCCGTGCGGGTCCTCGGCGAAGATCCCATGATCGAAGGCGACCAGCTCCGCGGCCGCATCGGGGTTGTGGCTCCCAAGCCTGCGATGTGGGACCGCCTCACCGGTGAGGAGAACCTGTCGTTCACCGCCGAGATCTACGGCGTCCCCAAGTCGACGATCTACGAGGCGGCCGAACGCTTTGGCATCACCTACGCCCTCGACCAGGAGGTCGGCGGCTACTCCACCGGGATGCGCACCAGGCTCGCCCTGGCCCGTGCCGTCGTCCACGACCCCGAGATCCTGCTCCTCGACGAACCGACCGCGGGTCTGGACCCCGAGTCGTCGCGGGCCGTGCTCGAGATGATCCGCGAACTCGCCGGCAAAGGCCGCACCATCGTCATGTGCACCCACCTGCTCCACGAAGCCGAAGGCATCGCCGACCAAGTGGTGCTGATGGGCGCCGGCAAGGCCCAGGCCGCCGGGCACCCCACCCAACTCGCCGCCGCCTACATGAAGCACCCCAAGGTCGTCGTCGATGCCGAGAACCGGCCGACGCTCGACAACATCGCCGCACATCCTGCCGTGATGCGAGCCGAATGGAACGGAGCCCTCCACCTCACTCTCGAGGATATTGACGCTCTCCCCGACCTCGTCACGGACATGGTCAACGGTGGTACCCGACTCACTCGGGTCGAGCCGCAGCTCCCCACCCTGGAGCATTTGTACTTCGAGATGCAGCGCTCGTTACGGGAGGAATCATGAGCTGGCACAAGGTCATGATCATGGCCCGCATCGACCTGAAGCGCCTGTTCAAGAGCCGCGACTACTGGATCCCGATGGCGCTGCTTTCTGGGATCTTCTTCGTCATCATGCCGTTCGTGCTCCTGTCGATGATCACCGGCATCACCGGCAGCAACATCGTCGAGCAGGTCGGCGGGGTACTCAACGCGCTGCCCGGCCCCATCCAAGACAATCTCCGGGGCGACACACCTGAGGCGCAGGCCGCCTACGCATTTGCCGTCTACCTGTTGGCCCCGATTGCGATCATCGTTCCCCTGACCATCTCGTCGGCGGTCGGGGCGCAGACCATCGTCGGCGAACGGGAGCGCGGCACCGGCGAGTTCCTCGCTCACTCCCCCCTCACCGACACCGAGATCTACCTCGGCAAGCTGATTGCCAGCCTCATCCCCGGCTACTTGGCGACGGCGATCGGGTTCACGGCGTACTCCCTCATCGTGAACTTCCGAGTCGGGCCCGAAATGGGCGGATGGTTCTTCCCGACCGCCGGCTGGTGGCTGCTGATCCTGTGGGTGGTGCCCCCATTCATCGCCATTGCCCTATCGATCATCTTGTGGGTATCGGCTCGCGTGAAGAGCACCGCCGCGGCGCAGCAGGCGGCCAGCCTCGTTTCGCTTCCGATCATCATCGCCTCGTATGCCATCGCCAGCGGCCTGCTCTACGACCCAACGGTGGCGGCCTTTACCGTCGGCGCCGTCGCCTGGGTGCTTGCCATCATCGGGCTCGTCAGCGGGTCAAAAGCACTGAGTCGAGAACGCCTACTCGGCGTCGGTATCGACGGGTAGCGTCGGCGCCTCAACCGGAGCGGGCCACCTCCACCCAGACCTGGTTGAGCACGTTCGGGCCGGTCTCGGCAATCGAAAGCCCGCGCACCCGACACACGGTTTCGAGCCACGCCCAGTCATGGGCAACAGTCCCAGGGTCGTCAGACTGGTGGCTGCGGCCGATCCACGCCCCGCCCTTGTAGTCGGGTCGCTCCTCGGTGACCGGCAGGATGGAGGCCAGCATCATGGCCCCGGGAGCGGCGGTCGCCACGAAGCCGTCGAGCATGGCCTCAATCTGCGCCTTCGACGAATGGGTCCAAATAGAGCGCGCGACGCAGAAGTCGAACTCGACCCCAAAGACGGTGAAGTCGAATTGGTCGTTGTAGTCGAAGCGGGGCCGGGCTCGCTCGAGGACGTCCGGTTCGACCAAGTGGTCCAATCCCGCCTGGAGCATCTCGGCGTTTGGCTCGATCCCGAAGTAGCGGCCGGGGTCGAGGACTCGCATGATCCAGTATCCGCCGCGCAGAGCCCCACAGCCGATGTCGAGCACGTTCGATGAGGTTTGCATGCCATGCTCGAGGAGAACGGCGAGTTGGTTGCGACCCGCCACCTCGAAGTGTTTTGCCGGCCCGCCGGTGAAGACCGATGCGGCCACCTGTTCTGCCCGTTTTTGCACACTCATCGCTCTGAACGGTAGCTGCCGACGACTCCAGACCCGATCACCGTATCGACGAGCGGCGCCGGCCAGATCAATCTGTCCGGCTACCGTGAGAGGACACCCCTCTCATCGGAGCCACCATGCCCGAGCAATTCTCACCCCTCTACGTCTTCATCCACATCCCCAAGACCGGCGGCACCACCGTCACCGCACACCTGCGAACCAACCTCGAATGGGACCGAGAGGTCGTCGATCTTGGCCCGTGGGGTGAGGACTACCGCACTCGCAACGACCTGGCGCCGTTCGCCGAACGTCCGGAGGAAGAGCGGGCCGAAACGCTGGTCCTCGCCGGGCCAAAATCCAAGGCCGACCTTGCGCTCGTGCCGGGCCGTCCCATCCGCTATATGACGTTCGTGCGGGACCCGGCGGACCGATTGGTTTCGATGTTCAACTTCCGGACCTCCCGGCCGCAGAACGCCAACCTCGGTTTCGAGGAATGGTACGAAAGCCTCAAGCCCAATCCAATGTTTCGCTGGCTGCGCCGTCGCCTCGATGACGACACCATGCCGGCGTTGAAGGACTCGCTCCGAGAGTTCTGGTTCCTCGGTACCACCGATCACCTCAACGACGACCTGCCCGGTGTGTTTGCGGCAATGGGAGTGCCGACCACCTGGGAGAACCGGCGGATCACCGGCACCGGGGCCACGTCCATGACCGGACTCGACCACCACGCCGCCGACCAGAACCTGACCCGCCAATTGACCCTCGACGACCGACTGCGAGAGCGAATCTACGCCGACCACCCCAAGGACCTCGCTCTCTACCGGTTCGCGACCAGGCGACGCCAGCGGTTGATCGAACGGGGCGTGCTCGACCCGGTCACTACGTCCGCGGGCTGAATCGCTCCAGGTAGGCAGCGGCAGCCCGGCGCGACTCCGGATCGGCCAGAGCCGCCAGGAGCAGATCGACGTCGGCCGCGGCGCCGGCCGTAGAGGTCAAGTCCTCCGTGGCGGCGTGCACTGCCTTCTTCGTGGATTCGAGCAGTTGCTTGGGGCGAGCCGCCAGGTTCGCCACCAGTCGGTCGACGGCCGCATCCAGCCGACCCGCATCAACAATGTCATTGACAAACCCGGCCATGCTGGCTTCCTCAGCGGTGAATGGACGACACGTCAGCACCAACTCCTTGGTCAGGGCAGGACCCAGCTCCCGAACCAACCGAGGGATGCCGCCCCAGACGAGCGGGATCCCGGCGTCGAGCTCGGGGATCGCAAAGTACGTGGAGTCGACCGCGATCCTCAGGTCGCACGCTGCGGCAAGGACCAACCCGCCACCGATGCAATGACCCTCGATGGCCGCCACCGTGATGGCGTCCATCTGCTCGACGGCCTCCGCCATCCGGCGCCCAAGGTCGGCGTCATCACGCGCCTCGGCCTCTGGGTCGGCGTCGACGTCGACCAGCACGGAGGTATCGACGCCGGCGCTGAAGGTGCCGCCGACGCCTGAGATCACCACCACCTTCACTTCGGGGAGCTCGTCGAACCATGTCGCCGCCGCGATGATCTCGTGCTGAGTCTCGAGTGACATGGCGTTCAGCCTGGTAGGACGGTTGATCGCAAGGCGACCCACCGGTCCATCGACCGAGACGATGAGGTCCGAGAGATTGATCATCAGCCTTCGCCCTCCGGGCTTGCCGTGGCGTCATCGGCTGCAGGTGCCGAGTCCGCGGGTGCTTCGTCCTCGACAACGTCCGGGACGTCGCCGGCCGGCTCTTCCTCGCGGAACACCTTGATCGTGCAGTCGGTGACCAGAGCGGCCACCGCGCCGATCGCCGCCGCCGTCGGCAGCAGGAGGGCGCCGACCACCCCGACCGTGAGCGGGACCTCGAGCACCGTCTTGCCGTCGGCGTTCTGGATGACGATGCGACGGACGTTGCCTTCGTGGACCAGTTCTCGGACCTTGGTCAGGACTTCCTCGCCCTTGATTTGGAACTCATCAACGAAGTCCGTGACCGGATTGGTGTCGCTCTCCATGGGTATCTCCTCACCATCGACGGGGGGCCATAGTTGCCGGTCTGACGCTTTCGCGCCAGCGCCAATTCGGGGAATCTAGGCCGGGACCATTCATCGAACCGGCAACGCCCCCGGAGAGATCAGGGACTTCCGGCCCTACCGTCGCCCTCATAGGTTTCAGAAACTATTGAAAGTTCCAAAACACCTGACCCGCCCGGAGGCGAAGACGTGACCTACGAAATCCAGCCCGAGGAACTCCAGTTCGCCGAGTCGATGGGACAGCTCTTCGAAGCCGTCGGTGTCACCCGCATGGCGGGCCGAATCTGGGGATACCTTCTCATCACCGAGGATCCCGAAGTGACGGCGATGGAACTTCAGGAGCGCCTCGGGGCCAGCGCCGGGTCCATCTCGATGGCCACCCGCGATCTCATCCGTCTCGGCCTTGTCGACCGCAAGTGGATCCCCGGAGAGCGCCGCGACTACTTCGCGATGCGCCCCGGAGCCGTCCTGGCGTTTCTCCGGCTGCAACTCGATCAGCTGGCCGCAGCCTCAGACCTCGCCGAGGCCGGCATCGAGCAGTTCGGAACGAGCGAGGACGCCCGCCCCCGGCTCGAAGCGTTCAACGAGGTCTATCACTGGTACATGAGCGAGCTGGTCGAACTCCACGACCGCTTCAAGACCAGCCATTGAGGAAAGGAAACCGCCATGATCATTGAGCTCAAGGACGTGACGAAGCGCTTCGGACGCGGCGAGGTCGCCGTTACTGCGCTCGGCGACGTCGAGCTCTTCGTCCACGAAGGCGAGTTCGTCGTTGTGCTCGGCCCATCGGGCAGCGGCAAGACGACGTTGCTCAACATCGTCGGAGCACTCGACACTGCGACGAGCGGAACCGTCCGGGTCAACGGCGTCGACATCTCGGAGGCCACCCGCCGCAGCCTCTTCGACTTCCGGCGCAATTCCGTCAGCTTCGTGTTCCAGGCGTTCAACCTCTTCCCGGCGCTCACCGCCCGCGAGAACGTACGATTCGGCATCGACGCCGGAGGATCGGACCAAGACGCGGCAACGGTGCTCGCCAGCGTCGGGCTTGGCGACAAGCTCGACAGGTTCCCCCACGAGCTCTCCGGCGGAGAGCAACAGCGAGTGGCCATTGCCCGCGCCCTGGCAACCGATAGCCCGATCCTGCTCGCCGACGAACCGACGGGCGAACTGGACTTCCAAACCGGAGTCCAAATCCTCGGGCTGCTCCAGGAGCACGCCGGCAACGGCCGTGCGGTGCTCGTCGTCACCCACAACCGAGAGATCTCCCGCATTGCTGACCGCGTCGTCGAGTTGAGCAGCGGGCAGATCGTCAGCGACGGGCCACCTCGTGGCGGGAAGGCCGACGTCGCCGACTTGCACTGGTAGGAGGCGGACATGAAGAACCTCTCACTGCTCTTTCGTTGGTCGTGGCGCGACCTCCGAGCCAACTGGGCCAAAGTCGCTGCCATCGCCCTTGTCATCGCGATCGGAACCGGCGGCTACGCCGGCCTCACCAGCCAGGCCAACTGGCGCCGCGCCTCATACGACGCCAGCTATGACCACCTCGCAATGCACGACGTGCGGGTGAAACTCGCCACCGGCAGCGCCATCGAACAGGGCAGGCTTTTGGCGGCGGTGGGCACCATCGAACACGTCGACTGGATCAAAGCCGCCGAGGAACGGCTCATCATGGCCACGCAAGTCGATGCCTCCCGTGACAACGAGACGATTCTCGTCCGCGGCGAGATCACCGGGACCAGCTTCACGGACGGCGGTCCGACGGTGAACCGGTTCCACGCCTCCACAGGACGTCTTCTCGGCGCGGCCGACGGCGGCGCCGCCGTCGTGATGCTGGAACGTCACTTCGGCACCTTCTACGACCTCCCCGACGCCGGCGCGATCACGATCGCCGGAAACCGTTCACTCGAATACGTCGGCCAGGCGCTCACACCCGAGTTCTTCGCGGTATCGCCCGACGGCGACATGTTGTTGTCCGAGGCAACGTTCGCAGCCATGTTCACCTCCCTGGCGACCGCCCAGGCGCTGGCCGGGATGCCGGAGCAAGTCAACGATCTGGTCCTCACGCTTGACGATGGGGCGGACCGCGACCTGGTGGTTGCCGAACTCGAATCAGCCATGGAGCAACTGCCCGTCGGCACGACGGTGCTGACCCGAGATGACAACCTCGCCTACAGCACCCTCACCAACGATGTCGAGAACGACCAGCAGATGTTCAACTTGCTGGCCGGCCTGTTGTTCATCGGTGCCGTCGGCGCCGCCTTCAATCTGATCCACCGCCTGGCCGAGCAGCAGCGCCGCGAGTTCGGCATCCAGATGGCACTCGGGGTGTCGCCGTGGCGCATTGCGTTGCGGCCGCTGCTAGTGAGCGCTCAGATCGCGCTGCTCGGCGTGATGTTCGGCGTCCTCGTCGGCCTGTGGATCGGCGGCGCCATGCAGGGTGTGATGGAGGAGTTCGTGCCGCTGCCGATGTGGCAGACCGATTTTCAGTGGGGCGTGTTCGCCGGCGTTGCCGTGGTCGGGTTTCTCATACCCTTTGTGGCTACGGCGGTTCCGGTGTGGCGTGCCGTCCGGGTCCGCCCCGTCGAGGCGATCCGACCCATGCACCTGACGGCCAAGCCGAGCAAGGGCGGCCGGGTCGCCCGCCGCCTCCCGGGCAACACCTTCACCGTGCTCCCCTTCCGCAATCTGCGGCGTTCGCTGCGGCGCACCACACTGACGGTGGTCGGGATCGGCGCCATCGTCATGGTGCTGGTCGCCTTCCTCGGCATCGTCGACTCGCTGATGGCGTCGTTTGATCGTGCGGCCGATGAGGCCAGCGGCAATGCCCCAACCCGAATCGTGGTCGCCCTCGACGGCTTCTATCCCGCCGACGCCCCACAGGTGCAAGCCGTTGCGGCCGCCGACTCTGTAGATGAAGTGGAAGCAACTCTGCGCCTCGGCGGCACGGTGACTTCCGAGACCGAGAGCTTCGACATTCTGATCGACCTGATCGACACCCAGAACGGGCTGTGGACGCCCACCATCACAGCAGGTTCGGCCGACACCGTGCCCGGCCTGCTGCTGGCAGAAGAAGCCGCCCGCGACCTCGGGGTCGCGGTGGGAGACACGGTCGTGCTGCGGCATCCGCAGCGGACCGGACCGCTCACGGTGGAGTTGGTCGAGACGCAACTGCCCGTCCTCGGCCTCCACCCGAACCCAATCCGCTCCTTCGCCTACCTCGACATCGGGCACTCCTCGCTGATGGGTCTCGAAGGCATCGTCAACCAAGTGCAGGTGACGCCGGCGACCGGGGCGACCACCGGCGACGTCCAGCGCGAACTGTTCACCCTCGATGCGGTCACCTCGGTGCAGTCGGCGACGGCGGCGACCGACGCCATGGAAGAACAGATGGGGGCACTCGTCGGCATCATCGGCGTGATGGCCATCGGGGTACTGGTTTTAGCGCTCTTGATCGCCTTCAACACCGCCAGCATCAACCTCGATGCTCGGTCGCGGGATCACGCCACGATGTTCGCCTACGGGATCAAGGTGCGGACTGCGCTGCGAATGGCAATGACCGAGAGCCTGGTGATCGGCATCGTCGCCAGCGCCGTCGGACTGGTGGGGGGCATCGCCATGCTCCACTACATGACCGGCGAACTGATCGCGTCGACTCTGCCCGAGTTCGGCATGGAGGTGACCCTCAACGGCACCACCATCGCCGCCGTCATTCTGCTCGGCGTGGTTGCCGTGGCTCTCGCTCCACTGTTGACCGCCCGGCGGATGCGCCGCATGGACATCCCCGGCACCCTGCGGCTCATGGAATAGCCGCTCCCAGGGCGGCGCCCTCCCCCGGGCGCCGCCCCACCCGGGTAGCCCACCGGCATCCTCGAAACCTGCCCGCAACACCTGTTTGCGCCACCCGTAACACACGAGTAACCGAGGCGACATTTTCCTCCCCTACGATGCCGCCAAGGTCGCTGAGCAGCAGACCCGGCTGGCCGGAGCAAGGACGAGGGAGGGCACGGAGGGGGGGTGCCCTCCCTCTTTTTGTGGTTGTGTCGCCCGCACCCCCAGAATGCTGGGGTGATCAACCAATACGACGCCGTGGTCGTGGGGTCCGGCCCGAACGGACTCGGCGCCGCCATCGAGATAGCTCGCCGGGGTGGACGCGTCGTTGTCTACGAGGCGGCCGCCGAGATCGGCGGCGGTACCCGCACCCGGGAACTCACCGAGCCGGGCTTCCTCCACGACGTGTGTGCCGCGGTGCACCCGCTCGGTGTCGCCTCACCTTTCTTCCGCTCGCTCCCGCTCGAGGACCACGGCCTCGAGTGGCTGCACTTCGATATCCCCCTCAGCCACCCCCTGCCCGGCGATACCGCAGCGGTGCTGCACCACTCGTTGGTGGAGACCGCCGTCGACCTTGGGCCGGATGAGGGCCGCTACGAAAAGCTGATGGCACCACTCGTCGAGCACTTCGAGGATCTCCTCGACGACGTACTCGGACCGTTGGTGGCGATGCCCCAACACCCGATCCGCCTTTCCCGATTTGGGGTGGCGGGCATGCTGCCAGCAACGCTTCTTGCCAGACGGTTCTCCACTGAGCCGGCCAAGGCGCTCATTGCGGGTCTCGCGGCTCATTCCGTGGCCCCGCTCGATCGTCCGTTTACCGCGGCCATCGGCATCGTGCTTGCCGCCGCCGGCCACGCCCACGGCTGGCCCATCGCCAAGGGCGGGTCTGCGGCTATCAGCCAGGCCATGGCCGGCTATCTCGTCGACCAGGGCGGCGAGATCGTCACCGACCATCCGGTGGAGACTCTCGATGCAGTACCGACCGCCGATGTGTACCTGCTCGATGTGATGCCCGCTGCTGCGGTGGCCATTGCCGGCGACCGGGTCGGGCGTTCGCGCGGCCGCCTCGAATCGTGGGCGCACGGTCCCGGAGTGTTCAAGGTCGACTGGGCACTCGACGCACCCATCCCATGGAGCGACCCATGGAGCACACGGGCGGGGACGGTTCACGTTGGTGGCACGATGCACGAAATCGTTGCCGCCGAAGCCGCCGCCGCCGAGGGCCGGCTCACGGACACGCCATTTGTCCTCGTCTCCCAGCCGACCCTGATCGACCACACCCGAGCTCCCGAAGGCAAACACGTCGGGTGGGCCTACTGCCATGTCCCCAACGGGTCCGGGGCGGACATGACCCTGGCGATCGAAAGCCAGATCGAACGTTTCGCCCCGGGCTTCCGAGACACGATCATCGCTCGTCACACAATGAATCCGGCCGCCTTCGCCGCCTACAACGCCAACTACGTCGGGGGCGATATCGGAGGTGGGGCGCTCAACGTCGGCCAACTCCTGGCGCGGCCCCGGCTCAGCGCCAACCCGTATCGCATCGGCGACCAGGTGTACCTGTGCTCGTCGGCCACACCCCCCGGCGCCGGCGTTCACGGCATGTGTGGCTTCCACGCCGCCCAGGCGGCACTCGAGGAGACGACACACGACTGACCAGACCGTTCGGAGCTTTGGCTCAGTCCTGCCAGCGCTCAGGACGGGTCTTGAGGCGGTCAAACCCCAGTTCGTCACAGAACGTCTCGAACGTTGCCCGGGGCACGCCGTGCCATTCGAGATCCTGTAGCGAATCGGGGAGCGGGACATCGGTCCTCAGCTGCGCGAGGAAGCGGTAGAGCAGCGCTTCGCCCATGTGAAGCCGCAGAGTTGTGCCCAGCTTCTCGCCGCCACGGACCGTGACATCCCACTGGGAGGGATGCAGCGGAATGTTCTCGAGGTGGCCGTACCGAGAAAGCACCGTGGCCGATGACTTGGCCCCCCAGCCGGGCAGTCCGGGAAAGCCATCGGCGGCGTCGCCCACCAGAGCGAGGTAATCGGGGATTGATTCCGGCTCGACGCCGAACTTCTCGACAACCGCCGTCCGATCAATGAATTGACCCTTGCGCCGGTCGTAGCCCACGATCTTGGGATGTCCGTAGAGCTGCGCCATGTCCTTGTCGGGAGAAAGCACGACCGTTTGCTCGACATCGTTGGCCCAACGGACCGCGGCAGTCGCAAGTGCATCGTCGGTCTCGAAGTCGTACATCGACCACACCGTCACCCCGATGGCTCGCAGCGCTCGCTCCGCCAGCAGGAACTGTGACAGGAGGGCTTCCTCGATACCTTCGCCCGACTTGTAGCCGGCGTAGACCTCGTTGCGGAACGACTCGATCACCGTGTCGAACGCAGCGGCGACATGGGTCACCCCCTCATCGGCGAGCAGCGCCAACGTGCTCGCCGTGATCCCCAGCGTCGCCCCCACCTCACGCCCGTCCGGAGCAGATCGCGGCGGCGCCCCGAAGTAGGAGCGAAACAGCTCGTACGTCCCGTCGATCAGATAGAGCTTCATGAGGCGAGCCTACCGAGCATCAGCCGTGCGGGGCTCGCCCGACCCGCTACCGCTCACGACAGGACCAGGCCGGCGAGCCCAAACTGGCGAGGCTCGGTAGGCGAGCAGAGACTACCGAGCATCAGCCGTGCGGGGCTCGCCCGACCCGCTACCGCTCACGACAGGACCAGGCCGGCGAGCCCAAACTGGCGAGGCTCGGTAGGCGAGCAGAGACTACCGAGCATCAGCCGTGCGGGGCTCGCCCGACCCGCTACCGCTCACGACAGGACCAGGCCGGCGAGCCCAAACTGGCGAGGCTCGGTAGGCGAGCAGAGACTACCGAGCATCAGCCGTGCGGGCTCGCCCAGCAAGCTGGGAGAGGGCACGGGGACTAACCCTCTTCGGCGGCGGCGCGGATCTGCATGAAGCGCAACGCCCTGACCAGTTGGGCCTTCTCGTTGTCGTCGAGGCGCGCATCGGGGTGGAGCAGCAGGTACCGCCACGGCGCCATGCTGTCGTCAACGACCGTATCGTCGGCGGTAGCCAAGCCCGGCTGCGGCTTGTCCCACTCGGAGAAGTTGAGCTGGGCTCTCCCCCGCTCAACGTCATTTTCCGTCAGCCACGACCAAGGGATGACATCGGTGTACCAGGGCCAGCGCGTCTCGTTGCTGTGGCAGTCGAAGCAAGACGTGCGGGCAATCACCTCGGCATTTCGCGTGATCCATACCGGTTCGCCCGTGATCGGCGGGTTCGTGTGGTCACGGCCCAGCGGCAGCACCTGGAGCACGGCGAAAATCACCAGGCCGCCGAACAGCAGCCACTTGACGACCTTCACGACCTTTGACTTGCGCTCCTGTACGGCCATGGTCTATCTCATCGGATGGATTCCCCGCCAACAAGAGTAAACAAAATGAAGCGAGGCGGCGGGCCATATCCCCTGTTCGCCCGCTACCGTTGCCCTTGATGGATCGTGTGAAGCGTCAAATGTTGGTCGGGGATTTTGAGCTCACGAGCCCGTGGTTCTCGAACCAATGGCAGCTGGTCCAGCACGGCAACCAGCTCGCGCAGATCGAACGGTTGGGCCGGGTCTACGTGAGCATGGTCACCCTGCCGGACGGCAGTCGCTGGGCGCTGGCGCCTCATGGGCAGGGTGTCGTGCGGGTGGTCGATAGCAACGGCGACGAGTTCGCTCGCGTCACGCGGCGCTCTTGGGCGGGGCGGCGGTGGGACCTCACGTCGATGATCTACCACTACGAACTCGTCTCAGATCGGAGACCACGGGCGTGGACCATCTCGATCGCGGGGTCTCCCGTGGCCACGTTCCGCGGCTCGCTGGTCTCCTATAACAACGTGCGCGGCAGCTCCATGGTGGCCGTCCCCATGTCGGCGGTCCTCCTCGCCTGGCACGTCATCGCCCGCCCGTGGGAGGCAGCCGCCGAGCCCCGCGGACTGGTACCGGTACGGAAACCCACCGGGGAGCGACGGAAGATGGGGCCGCAGGCATACCCCGAGGCAACTCCGTGAGTAAGCGGTGATGGGCCGCTCGTAGACGTCACATAGCTACGAGATCGAAACCCGAGCCCAAACCGGGTAGGACGGCGAAGACATCACCCCGGCAAGGGCCTCCCTCTTCTCCATGCGCCGCCGTCCTACTCCCGGTTGGGTACCCCCCGTTCCCCCTCGGGTTTCCGACTAGGTCGGTAATCCAAACGGTACATGACCAAATCAGACGGCGACAAGAAAGGTTTTCGCGCTCTACGGCTGAGGGGACTCAGAGACCGAGCGCGGCCTCGGCCCCTTCGAGCGCCTGATCGCCGCGCAGGACTGGTGCGAACAGGTCCCCGTACTGGCGGAGCCGCTCCCAGATCGTGGCGATCGTGAAGTCGCCCGGATGGGCCGTGGCGAGTTCGGCCCACGTAATCGGCGTCGATACCTGGGCTCCCGGAACCGGCCGAACCGAATAGACCGAGGCGATCGTCTTGCCGCCGACGTTCTGGTTGTGGTCGATGAAGACCCGAGCGCCCCGTTTCGGAATATCCCACTCCATCGTCGCCGCATCGGGGTCGGCGCTGGCGATCATCCGCCCCAGCGTCTCGACGAATCGCCGCACCCTCCGGTAGGGGTAGCGAGGTTCGATAGGGACGTAGATATGGATGCCACTGGCGCCTGAGGTCTTTGGGTAGCCGGCGAGGCCGAGTCGCTCGAGTAGCAGGTTGACAAGGCCCGCCACATAGACCACCTGGTCCCAGGTGACCCCTTCCTGCGGATCGAGATCGAACACCGCAAAGTCCGGTTCGGAGGATCGCTCCACCCGCGAGAGCCAGGGGTGCATCTCGATACACCCGAGGTTGGCGACCCACAGCAGCGACTCGAGGTCGGGCGCAGTGCAGAACTCGATGGGCTCGCCCCGATGACTCGAATGCAGCGGTGCCCGCACAATCCAATCGGGAGCGTGTGACGGACACTGCTTCTCGTAGAAGTAGTCACCCTCGGCGCCGTTGGGGTACCGAGCCAGCGATAGAGCTCGCCCGGCGAGGTGGGGCAGCAGCATCGGAGCAATCGCTGCGTAGTACTGCACGAGATCGCCCTTCGTGTAGCCGTCGGCAGGGAAGAAGTCCTTGTCGGGGTTGGTGAGCCGCACCCTCCGGTCGAGCCCGACGGTGGCCCAACCGTCGCCGTCGGCTTCGAGCCCGACGGGATCGGGGAAGTCGATCTCGGCATTGGCCAAGCGGCGCCCCTCACCGCTCGGCTCCGGCTGCGCTGATGCCGCCGCGGCGTTGAGGTCGGCAAGGATGGCGTCGTGGCTCTCCTCCTCCTTGGCCTCGGAGATCACGATCATCCGCAGCCCGGCGGCGACGGCCGCCTCGGCGAGCGGGCCTGCGCGCAGCGTTCCGGCCCCGTAGGGCACGTGCTTGATCTCCCCCTTGGGGCCAAAGGCGTTGTCGGTGAATTGGGTGTGGAGCGGATCGATCGCCCAGCCCGGAAACTGCTCACGTAGGAACGCAATCACGGAGGCAAACGCTGCCGCGCTGGTGAGTCCGCCGCCGGACTTGGCATGGACGTGCGCCCAGTCGATCACCGGCCGCACGAAGGCGAACTGTTGTGCGATCAGGGCTATGTCGCCGAGCGAACCGAAAGACCGATCGGTCCCCGTTGTCTCCAGGCCGAGGGCAACCCCGAGGTGGCGAACCTTCGGCTCGATGCGCTGAAGACCTTCGGCCACCAGTTCGTGGAGCTGCTCGGCGGTGCGATCCTTCACATACCCGGTGTGAGCAACGATGGTGTGCGCTCCCAGAGCCCGGCCGAGCTTCATGGTGTGCTCGAGCGCGGACAATGTCTTGGCGCGCCGTTCTTCGTCGTCGACCGTCAGCACCGCGAAGTACGGGGCGTGGACCGACAGCGCGACGGCGCGGTCTGCGGCGAGTTCACCGAACTGTTCGCAGCGCCGTTCCTTCCACGGAAAGCCGTGCACGAAGGGGAGTTCGAGCGCCCCATGGCCGCGGTCGACCAGTCCGTCGAGGTACATCGCGTCATCGACGCCTTCCGGCGGGAGCTGTGAGATGCCGAACGTGATCATCTGCCCATTCTGGCGAATGGCGGCATCGAAGGTTGAGCTCGCGTGTTTTGAGTCTGCTCGGGATGCCTACGCGAGAAGTCGGCAACGCAATCATCGACGTCGGACCGGATCCCGCCGATGCCAACCGGCTCTCGAGAAATCGCATTGGCCGCTATATTGGTACTTGACATATATGTTTGTTACATATATGTTACTCGCATGCCTCCAGGACCACACCCCCATCACCGACGCAGACGCGGCGGACCGCGGGCCCGGAATCGACGACTCGTCGCTCCGGACCAATGGGAAGTCTCTGCCAGGGTCGAGCGGTTCATCGAGCCCGCTCTGCTGCTCGCCCTGAGCGAGGGACCGTCCCATGGCTATGACCTAGCCGAGCAACTCGCCGACGTCACCGGGGCGGAGCGCATCGACTACGGCAACCTCTACCGCCTGCTGCGCGGGCTCGAGCAGGAGGGCATTGTCACTTCCGAATGGAACGACGAGTTGCCGGGACGTTCGAAGCGCACCTACGAGCTGACCGAAGCCGGCCGGCACCTGCTCGCAGGCTGGGCGAAGTCGCTGCGAGGCATCAACGAACGAATCTCCACGTTTTTGGAGCGCTACGAAGAAGGGAATCAGTGAAATGAGATATGGACCACCACCCCGGATGATGCGCAGACGCATGGCTCGCAGGATGATGCGGAGCCACCATCACGGCCCCTGCCGTGATGACGCCGCACCCTCCCGTGAGGATCGGCTCCGCCTCATGGAGGAATACCGGCGAGACCTGGAACAGGAACTCGCCGACGTGTCCGAACGGATCGCGGAACTCGAGACCGCGGCCGACGCCCCGGCAGAGAGCTAGCCAACCGAGTCCATACCGATCAGCCGCCCCCCGGGGCGGCTGTGTCGCGACGGCGAGGGCTTCGGCCGTAGCCACTGCGGCGGGCCGCCCCTACAATCCCCCCGGGCCCCTAGCTCAATTTGGCAGAGCAGCGGACTTTTAATCCGTTGGTTGTGGGTTCGAGTCCCACGGGGCCCACTGACGAAGTCCCTTTGATATCAAGGGGCTTCGGCTGCTTGACGGTCGAGTGCCACGACACTCTTGGTCACGTTTGGGCCACGCCTGGGCCACAACCGATTCCTCTTGGGTGGCGTCGAGCCGGTCGGCGGGTTCCTCGAGGCCGTGGCCGCTCGCATCATCGAGTTGTACCGCCTCCCGGCCAGCATGGCTGACCGACTGACCGCAGCGGCCTACCAGCGACCAGGCCGGACCGCTGGGGCTGCAGGTATCTGGCGCGGTTCGCCCGGCGCTGCGTGCTCGAACGTCCTCACGCACCGTAGCCGGGGCCCTTTCGGTGGGACCAACTCGTGGTGACACAAGCGGGGAGGGCGGTTTGGGTCACGGAGCCACCCGCTGTGCGTAGATGTCCTTCCCGTGGATCGGCGAGAGGGGCGTCGCCGAGCGCAGGTCAGTCCACGCGACCAGGACCTGGTTGGCGTCTGAGTTGAATGCCACGGCTGGCCCCTGCCGTTTCATTGCGACGCCGGTCGGTTGGTTCACCTTGAAGTTGAAGGCGACCCGGGAGCCGGTCCCCGATAGTGTCTGGCCGAACACGTCGAGGGACCTGAAATAGGGCGATTTGTTCTTGCGAGAGTCTTCCCACACAATGATGTATTGGTTGGCATTCGGGCTGTAGGCGACCGCCGCATAGTTTTCGTCCCCGGTGGCCTTCTTGCTGCTCACCCGGAAGTTGTATCCCACGAGGCTGCCGACCGCCGACACACGCTGGGCGTAGACGTCCCACCCTCTGGTCGTCAGCTTGCGCTCGTCTTCCCAAACGACCAGGTACTCGCCGGCATCCTGGTTGTAGGCCACTGCCGGGCGGATGTTGCGCGCGGTGCGATGTCCGCCCCCGCCGCTGACCCGGAAATTGGGTCCCACGAGGAGGCCGTCGGCTGCGACAAGCTGTGCATAGACATCCCCTACTCTTGATTTCTTACGGCCGTCCGTCCAAGTGACCAGGTACTGTTCGCTCTTAAGGTTGTAGGCGACCGCTGGCAAGCCTTCCGAACCGATCCCCTCGCCATCATTGACCCGGAAGTTGGAACCCACCGGTGAGCCGTCACCGGAGACCAACTGCCCGTAGATATCCGAACCTCTGGTGTATCTGTCGCGCCCGTCGCTCCAGACGACAAGGTAGGTGCCGGAATCCTGGCTGTAGCCCACCGCAGGCTCATCATCTCGTTGCTTGGCCCCGGTGTTCACCCGGAAGTCGGCTCCGACCGGGGAGCCGTCACTGGAGACAAGCTTCGCATAGATGTCGTAGCTGCGAACGTCTGTCCATACGACCAGGTACTGGTCGGTATCGGGGTTGTAGACGACCGCTGGCGTGGACTCATCGCTGATGGCGCCGTTTCCGCTGATCCGAAAGTCGGGGGCCACCGCGGAGCCGTCACCGGCAACCAACTGCCCGTATATTTCCCAGCCGTTGATCCCCAGCCGGCGATTGTCGTTCCACACCACGAGGTAATGGTCGGCGACGAAGTTGTAAACAGCTTCCGGGGTGGTCTCGTCATCGGCAGCCAATCCGCCGCCGACCCGGAAGTTCGAACCCACCGGCGCTCCCCCCTCCTCGGCTGCCCCGGCCGCACCCACCAGTACCCCGGCCACCAGGCCAACCACCAACCCCGCAACCAACAAACGCCGCCCAACCGCGTCTCGCCCTCGGCGAGACTGCCTCGTCGAGACTGGTCTTGGTGCGGCCCTGTCAGTCATGCGAACTCCCACGTCGGCGAACCGTCAGTATCACCGACGCCCTGAGAGCGGCCTACCAGCCATTTGCCCTTTGCGAAAGGGTCTCGAGGGTTACGTCATAGTTGCCGGGACGAGCCCGGACCCCATGAACGTACGGTACCGCCAGGAGATCGCGGAGGAAGCTAGAGCACGCCCCGCTCACCGTTGGCCTGCGTTTTCCCGTTTGTGGCACGGGGGCGATGTCGGAAGCCGCCGAATAGGCTATGGCTATGTTCTGTGACATTTCCGATTACTCAAGCTGGGCAACAAGACAACAGCCGCTCCATGTGCGGAGTGGCGAGGTGGCTTCGTGACCGGCGATTACTCCGAGCGGCTGGTGATGCCAACGGTGGTGATACACCCCTCCCCGTCCTTCCGCCATGGGCTGAGTGCTGCACTCAACACCGAGCTATTCGACCCGGAGGAGCCTGACGACCTCGGCCTCTGGGTTCAGCTGGATCACCGCAGGCTGGTCTTGGTTATGGAGGGCATGGAGACTGAAGCATTGGAAAATCATCACCCGGAAACGATTGTGGTGGTGTTGGTACAGAACCTCGACGTCAACGGATACAGGCGTGCGCTGGCGGCGGGGGCCGATGGCGTCGCACATGTCGACGCTCACCCGAGCACGATCGCTCATGTCGCCGAGGGAGCCGCCAACGGCGAAGTCATAATTCCCGCTGAGGTCGCCAGGCAGCTCGCCGGGCGGCCCCGACCAGCCGAACTGGAGCTGTCGGGCGAGGAGGAGCGGCTGTTGCAGCGGATCTCAGAGGGAGCTTCCGTGGTGCAGATCAGCCAAGAGATGTATCTCGCTGAGCGCTCGGTCCGCCGCCGCCTACAGAACATCTACATCAGGCTTGGAGTGAATGGCCGAGCAGAGGCATTGAAGCGGGCGGGTCAGCTCGGCCTCGTCGACTAGACCTGCGAAACCAACTCGTCGGCCGCAATCAAACAAATGGCTGGTTGTGGCCATCACTAGCCTGAACGGCAGCAACCACGATCGGGCGGTCAAGCGACTCGGGTCGTGAGGCCGAAGCATCGGGCGCGCCCCAGTGCGGTTCAGACGAGCGGTATCACCTCGTACCCATGCTCCTCGGTTTCCAGCACCACCACCTGGGCGTGCGTCTCGTGTTGGAGTGCCTCGAGGACCTGGTCCATCGAGTCGATGTGGATTGGGTCTCCATCGCTGTGCATGGTGGACACTCGGGTGTCGGTCGACGCAGCGAGCGCTTCGCGTAGACCGTGCCCGTCGCTCGACACAAAGATGACCTCGCGCAGCGCTGACCGAACCGCAGATGGAGCGGAAGCCTCGGCTCGATCCTCCCTGAATACGAGGAAGTGGTACCAGGCGAGCGCGCCGGTCGTGAGCAGCAGCGCCACCGGGATCGCGATCTTGCTCAGAGTGGCCGCTCCGACGGCACCATCGAGCAGGTCCTCCAGCACCATGTACACAAGGACGATGAGGTCGATGAGCGCAACGATCCCGCTCAGGCCGAACAGCACGTAGAGATAGATGCGACGGGTTGGCGACGCCAACTCCACTTCCTCGTCGCTACCGCGGTGACGGCGGATGATCGACCAGTAACGGCCCCAAAGCGGGACGCCGATCAAGAGCAACGTGAACGCCGAGGCGACGGCGATGCCGGCATCGTTGGTGGAGGCAAGCTCCTGGGCGCCGAGAGCATCGATGCCAACGGCGATCAGCGTGGCGATCCCGCCGGCGGCAACAACGAGACCCGCTCCAGAGAGCAAGTAGTCGTACACTCGATCGACTTCGGTGCGCTTCCGCGCCGCCCGATCGCCCAGCACAAACCGGTGATACGCCCAGCCGGCCCCGCCGACGGCGATGGCGGCAAGTGCCGGGGGCACCACATCGAAATGCGTTGCGGCTGAGGCGTCGCCGGTATCGGCAACGAACCACTCGAATGCTGCAAATAGCATTGTCCCCATGCCGGAGATGACCGTGATCGCACTGCCGAGGACTCCCAAGAGCAAGACGTAGCCCAGCCAGAACCCGGAGCGCGGCAACTGCAAGGCGTGCCCGAACCAGTACCAGAGCCACACGCCGAGGCCGACGGCGAACACGATGAGGGAACCAACAATGGCATCGACGCCGCTGTCGACGACCGACTCGACGAAGAGCTGGTCATAGAGCTCACTGAGCGCGACGCCGAGCGCGCCTCCGGCGCCGATGGCAACGGCTACCAGACCCGCGGCCGAGCCGAGAAGGAGGTGTACGTGCAGGCGCTCGGCCGACCCGTGATGCTGCGCCACCCACCAGTGTCCGGCCCACACTGCAGTCCAGACAACAGCAGACGCCGCCAGCGCAACATTGATGTCGCCCTCAGCGAGCAGCTCGACGAAGAACCCGGTCACGAGGGACATCGCTGCAATGAGCGATCCGACAAGCGCGACCGTCAGATAGAACGCCCAACCAAGAGACCGTCGTTCGGCGGGATCGTCGGTGAGCCGCCTTCTCGTATAGAAGGCGAGACCCACGAACACGGGCAGAGCGACGACCACAAAGGCGATGTTCCTCGCGATCGATGCGGTGTCACGAGCGGCCGACTCCGACGACGTCAGTGCCGCCTCGATCAGCCCTGCCACGCCGAGCCCGGCGAGAAGCAGGGTGACCAGCATGATGGCGCACACGAAGAACCGCCGAAGTGAGGTGCCGGTGCCCTCACCCTCAGCCCTTGATTCCCCTCGTTTCGACACCAAGCGGACAATCAATACGACGATGCCGACAACGATGACAAGTTGCATGAGCGGTCCAAGAATGTTGACGATGTTCATTGCGTCACCTCCGGGCAATAGTGGATCGGCCAGGGTTGCTCGGCGATCACCCAGCGGTTGCCATGGCGGTCCATCACGAGCGTTTCCTCGAAGCGGTGAGAATCGGAGAAGACGAGGTCGCGGCCCCTGGTCTCGGTGATTGCAACCTCAACACGCGCCCGGTCGCCGTCGACACTGCTACTCACGATGACGACGCGAACGTCGTCAGCGATGGCATTACGGAAGTTGTCGCGGATCTCGCCGGGGTCGCAGCGGCTGACCAGGTCATCGCTGAGGTAGCCGAGGGCGAGGTCGGCGTCGTGGTCGAGCACCCCCCGGAAGTAGCCCTGTGCCGTTCCCTCCGGGGTTGCAGGATCGAACTCGGCAGGCGGCTGCAAGGCGAGCACGATGGCTGCGGCTATCAGCACGACCGCCAAAGCGGCAATCCCGATGAGGACCTTCCGGCTGCTCTTTCCGTTGATCATGGGGACATCGTCCCTCCGGCGCAGAGCCCTGCCCATAGGGGATCGTCCCTATCTTTCACGAAGCGATCGTCACGCGAACTGGCTACCGACACCGGAAGGAACATTCTCGTTCTCGATCCGCTGCTATTGGGCGACGACGCCGTACTCGACGGCACATCGAAGCCACCTCGACGTGGAACACATCAAGTAGCCAACGCTGCAGCGAGTGGAGCATGGGGCACCAGGCGCCCGCCGGTCTGGGCGGGAGACCTGCGTTGGCGGTCGGAGTCATGGGCCGGGGATTGTGTCACCACGCAACGTCGCAAATCACCACGACCGCCGAGACCTGCCCCCGGCCTCGGTGGCCCGCTACGAGTTCGCCGGCGAAGTCTCAACTCGGGTTTGGCCCGTCAGGCATCGGTCGTCCAGTCGGTGAACGCTGACTCTTCGGAATATTCGAAAAGCTCAACAGTGGACCCGCGAGGGCAGTCGTCACGAGGGCCATCACAACGATGACCGTATAGGCGGTCGTGTCTATGACGCCAAGCGTCAAGCCGACGGTGGCAACGACGATCTCGAGCGCGCCCCGGGCATTGAGCGACGCTCCGAGACTGAATGCGTCGCGCCGATCGAGGCCTCCGGCGAGACCACCCAAATAGGACCCAATGAGCTTGGCGGCAGTCGCGGCCAGCGTCACGAGGATCGCCCACGTCGCCGCCGACGGTGACGCCAGCGCCGAAAGGTCGACACGGATACCGGCGACCACGAAGAACATCGGAGCGAAGATCCCGTTCGTGACCGCTTCTAGCGACCGGAAACCGCGCCCGTGCCGCAGGCGAGTTCTCCCAATGGCGATACCGGCCACGAATGCTCCGATGACCACCTCGATCCCGACAGCCTGGGTGATCGCTCCAACCGCAACCACCGTAAGTGCAATGAGGCCGACCTCCGCAGCCGGGCCGGCCGAGCGTTGCTCCATCGTCGAAGCGACCCGATCGAGAAGAGGGGGCCCGTACCTCACGACGACGATACCGGTCGCGACGACCACGCCGATGGCTGTCAGCAGCGGACCGATGGCGAACACTCCGGATTCGGCGACGCCAACAACGACACCAAGGAGTAGCCAGCCGACGACGTCGTTGGCGGTGGCAACGCCGATGGCTAGCTGGGCGAAGGGCCGCTCAAGCAATCCCAGGTCGCCGAGGACCCGGGCCGCTACTGGCAGTGACGAAATCGCAAAGGCCACGGCAAAGAACGCAATGAATACCGTGCGAGTTCCGCCACTTCCCACGAAACCGTCCGGTAGCTGTGACGCCAGCAATGCCCCGACACCGAGCGGCACCGTGAGGCTGCCGATCGTTGCGGTCACCGCGGCGCGTCCCTGGCGGCGGATTGAGGAGAGGTCGACCTCGGCACCGGTGGTTGCGAGCAGGAAGACGATCCCGATCCAGGTAAGGCCCAGCAGCAAGCCTGCCTGACGTTCGCTAGCTGGGAACAACCAGTCGAAACCTGAAGGCCAGATACGCCCAAGGAGTGAAGGGCCGATGACAACACCAGCAAGTAGTTCACCAATCACGCGGGGCTGACCGATCCGACGCATCGCGTAGCCGCCCACTCGAGCCGCAACAAGCACGGTCAGGATCTGACACCAGAAGACGAGCAACGAGTGCTCATCAAGAGGAGGCAACGGAACCACAACGACCCGATCCATGACGCACTCTACGTCCCCGGGCCCCCGCTCGACCCACAGGCTGGAGCCTCAGGCAACCTGCCGCTACTTGGTGAGCAAGGTTGGGTATGTGACCCGAAAGTCGCACATGTGTAGTTACACGCCGGTAAGATACCGGCCGTGAACGCCACCGCCGTCCTGATCAGACTGCCGGTCGCCCAGACCACCGCTTGGGCCGGCCCCGTGTTGTGTCGCCACTGCACCGAGCACCGACAGATGGCAACCGTCTCGATGCTCGAGAACGGCGAAGTAACGATGTCGCTGCGATTTCGGTGGCCCGACGCCGGAAACGGCGAGGTGATCAGAGCCACCGGGTTTGCTCCGATCTCCGCCTACGTCGAAGACAATCCCGATTTCGCCTGGTCTCACTCCTGCCGACGTGACGACGGCCCTGCCGACCTGGACAGACTGGCAAGAGACGCTGGAAACGAGAGACTCCGGCGGCGCGGCTACCTCGTCGCCTGATCGAGCGTCCCAGTCGCGAACCTGTGCACAGCCTTGGTCTCCGACGCGAGGTCTGCGCACTCGTCGATCTCATCAAGGGGTCCGATACGGCCTCGCCACCCTCGGTGCCATCACCCTCCTCAAGTTCCGGTGGGAGCCCGCAGGCTTCAACCGCCCGATGGTGACCGAACTCTGGCAGTACCCGGAGGTTCACGAATCGTCGAACTGTCCACGAAGTGTGCGCCATCCGTCGCCTTCGATGTTGCAGCACGCATGCGCGCCTTCCTCAGCGAGAAGGGCATCGACCTCACCGGTGATCAGCAGACGAAGACAAGACCGTACTCGAATACTTTGCATCCGCAAGAGTCCAGGATGTGACCACCAACGATCGCGAGTGAATGACCTGATGAATGAACCAGCGGAGGTGATCATCCCCCGGTGGGAATGGCGAGCCTTCGATCGTGGATTTGGCGTGGCCGAGCGGCGTTTCGCGTCACTCGAATCCACGGGAGTCCAGGAGAGCGAGGAGCTGTATCTGCTTTCGGATGCGCCCAATACGAACATCAAGGTGCGCTTCGGCCTGATGGACATCAAGGTGCTCAGGGAGGTCGACGACCGCGGCCTGGAGCAGTGGATGCCGGTCATGAAGGCGACATTCCCCCTCACTCTCAGCGAACTCGAGCATGTCTTCGCCGTGCTCGAAGCCCCGCTCCCCCGAATCGACCGGGGATCGTACACACTCGACCAGTTCCTTTCCGAGCTCGCAGTCCCGGCAGGCGTGCGCCCAGTGACGGTGACCAAGCGACGCGTCCGATACACCGTGGGAGGCTGCTCCTCGGAGGTCACCGACGTCGTTGCGGATGGACGACCCATACGTACCATCGCGATCGAGTCCGAGGACGCGGCGGCGGTGACGGAAGCGGTCAGAGCTATGGGCCTCGACGGATATGTGAACACCAACTACGAGGAGGGCCTCACCACGCTCATCGAGGACCACGATGCCGTCTATGGCGTGCTCGACGTCGGGACAAATTCCGTCAAGTTTCACCTCGCCTCGCGGTCGTCCGCCGGGGTGTGGCAGACGATCGTCGACCGCGCCGAAGTGACCAGGCTCGGAGAGGGCCTCGATGCGACAGGCGACATCTCAGATGAAGCCCTCGAACGCACGGCGACGGCCATCGCAGGGATGGTCAAAGAAGCCGAGGAGCACGACGCTCGAGCCATCGCCGCCGTCGGGACCGCTGGACTCCGCATCGCCGCGAATCGCACCCACGTCGTTTCCGCGATCCACGATCGGGCCGGCGTGACCGTACAGGTGATCTCGGGAGAAGAGGAGAGCCGGCTCGCCTACCTGGCAGTCCAGGCAGGTCTGCAGCTCGGGGAAGGCCCCATCGTGGTGCTCGACACCGGCGGTGGCAGCTCGCAATTCACCCTCGGCCATGGGAACGATGTGGAGGAACGCTTCAGTGTGAACGTCGGTGCCGTCACCTACACCGAACGCTTCCACCTCGAAGGAGAGGTGACCGACGACGTACTCCATCAGGCGTTGCACGCCATCTCCGAGGACCTCAGTGTGATTGACGATCGTCCGGAACCCGACGTGCTGGTGGCCATGGGCGGTGCGGTCACCAACATGACGGCGGTCAAGCACGCCCTCACCGTCTACGACCCCGATGTTGTCAACGGAACGGTCCTCAGCCGGGCCGAAGTCGACCGGCAGATCGCCATGTATGCGTCCATGCCCACCGAGGAACGCCGTTCGATCGTGGGTCTCCAGCCGAAGCGCGCGGAAGTCATCCTCGCCGGCGCCTGCGTCGTCAAGACCGTCATGACCAAGCTCGGCAAGGAGTCCGCGACGATCAGCGACCGAGGACTACGCCACGGGCTCCTCGTAGAACGCTTCGGGCCGTAATGGTTGGCAGGTAGCGCCCCGGCCGCGTAGGGTCGGACGCGCCGCTGGGCTGTCCCCGAACGCCGGCAAGATCCCCCCTGATCTGGTGTTACGCCTGCACCCGCCGCAGTTGGATCTCCTTGTCGATTGCCACGAAGAGCGGGCTGACGAGGGAGAGCGCGATCGCGACCACCCACTGGCCACCGCTGAGCGAGACCGTGGTGAGCAGGCGCTGGAACATGCCGAGTTCCACAGCCGCAATCGTCAGGAACCAGCCGAGCATCACCCATCCCATATAGGGAAACAGGGGAGCCGACCACCATGGCTCGCGCTCGCGTCGCATCACGAGGCCGTTGTTCACGCCGGCGAGGGCCACGACGGCAAACGCCATCGTCATCGACACCGATCCGGCCGTGGTGCTTGCCTCATCGGGGCCGTACTGGAGGAGAAGAAGCGCCGGTGCCGCAATTAGCAACCCGCCGATCACCCACCTGATGGTCTGGGCCCGGTTGGCGATCTTCGTGCCGGGTACCCGGGGGGGCCGCTGCATGACGCTCGGGTCGGGCACATCGACGATGAAACCGACTACCACGGTCGCGATGACGAAGAACTTCGCGAACAACAGCTGCATCGGAAAGAGGGCAACGCCACCGTTGACATTGAGGATGGTCGCCAGCAGCATCAATTGGAGCACCGAAGACAGCACGGTCAGCTGCAACTTCACGTAGGACGAGATGCGGCGGTAGATGTCGCGACCGAGATCGACGGCGCGCACCAGCGTGGCGAAGTTGTCGTCCGTGAGGATGAGCTTGCCCGCCTGTTTGGTGACCTCCGAACCGCTGCCCATCGCCACGCCGATATCGGCCTGCTTGAGGGCCGCAGCATCATTGACGGCATCGCCGGTCATCGCCACCACCTCGCCGGATTCCTGCATGAGCCGTGCGAGACGGACCTTGTCTTCGGGAGCGACCCTGCCGAACACATGTAGCTCGGGCAGTCGCTCGATGACCGTGGCATCGTCGAGGGCGACCAATTCGGTGCCGGTGATCACCCCCGGTCCGAGGCCGAGCTGGTCGGCAATCGCCCGCGCGGTGACCGTGTGGTCACCCGTGATCATCCGCACATCGATTCCGGCGGCACGCGCTTGGCGGACCGCATCTCGTGCTTCGATGCGCAGCGGGTCGATGATCCCTACCAACGAAATGAGATCGAGGTCGGTCACCGCACCCATCGGGTCATCAAGGGCCGCGGCAAACTCCTCCTCGGTTAGGCCCCGGGCGGCGAAGGCAAGGACCCGCAAGCCCTTCTCCGAAAGCTCCTGGTTGGCGGCGAGGAGGTCACCCCGGGCGTCGGCGATCAAGGCCCGCTCGCCGTTCCACGGCGCGCCCGAGCACCGGTCAATCACGACGTCGGGTGCGCCCTTGACACACATAAAATGGGGGAACACCGAGAGAGGTCCGGTCGACCCAGCCGGTATGTCGTGAAAGGTCGCCATGAACTTGTACTCGGAGTCGAAGGGCACCTGAGCGCGCCGGCGCAGGCTCCGACGGGTCGCCTCCGCATCGACGCCAGCCTTGGCGGCTAGGACGACAAGCGCGGCCTCGGTTGGATCACCGATGATCGACCCGTCATCGGCGACGGTTGCATCGCTGCACAGGGTCAACCCGAGGCCGAGCCGTGTGAAGTCCGGAGCTGCCCGCCCCGCCGGTCCGAGAATGGCGCCGGTCTTGCTGTAGCCGCTGCCCTCGATCGTGTACCACACTCCCTCGGTGAGCATGGTGACAGAGGTCATGGCGTTCATCGTCAACGTGCCGGTCTTGTCGCTGTTGATCACCGTGGTGCCGCCGAGCGTCTCGACGTCGGTGAGCGACTTGACCACAGCCTTGTGGGCGGCAAGACGCTGGGCGCCGGACGACAGCATGAGCTGGACGAAGGTGGGCAGACCGGTCGGAATCGCCGAGATGGCGGTCGAGATGCACAGCAGGATCAGCGTCTCCGTGTCCTGACCGCGTGCAATACCCACTACGGCGATAACTGCAACCGCTCCCCAAGCGAGGAACCCAAAGACCTTGGTCAGCCCGTCGAGCTCCTGTTGCAGGGGTGACTTGGTGCGCTTCGTTGCGGTAACCATGTCGGCGATGTGACCCATCTGTGTCGATGCGCCCGTCGCGACGACGACGACCGTTGCCGACCCGCGCGTGACCTGGGTGTTTTGGAAGACGAGGTTCGTGCGATCACCGAGGGAGACGTCCCCTGCGGGCAACGCAATAGCATCCTTGGCTATGGGAGCGCTTTCACCGGTGAGAGATGCCTCTTGCACCTCGAGCGAAGCCGCGGTCACGATCCGGGCATCTGCGGGGATGATGTCCCCGGCCTCGAGCAGGAGGATGTCGCCGGGGACGAGGCCGCTCGCATCCACCTCCTCGACCCGATCGGAGCGACGCACCCGTGCCGTCGGAACCTGGAGTTGCGCGAGGGCGTCGACGCTCGCCTTCGCCTTGCGTTCCTGGTTCGTCCCCATGATCACGTTGAACAAGACCAGAGCCATCACGACCGCACCGGTGGCGACCTGCCCGATCGCGAAGCTGGCAACGCTGACGATGAGCAGCATGATGTTCATCGGGTTCGACAATTGGCCCTTCGCCATCTGCCACAGCGTCGGTGGTGGTTCGGTGGCGATCACATTCGCCCCAAACTGAGCGATGCGCCGTTGCACTTCGTCCGGGGCGAGGCCGTGGTCGGCGTCGCTACCGAGTTCGTGCACCGCCTCGGTGGCGGTGAGGGTGTACCAGGGAGCGGTGGGCGGTGTCCGGTCGGTCATGGTCATGGCGGTCGCCTCTGTTCCTCACGAAATCGCGGTCGGCTGTGGCCGCTACATTGTGGCAGCAGCTGCGAGCAGGAACATCCTGACGCGTCGGCAGCGCGGTTACCAACCGCCGGGCCAGCGGGTTTGTGTCGCCAAGCTCCCTGCCTGGATGCTTTTTGAGGACCTCCGTGACTCGCAAGAAGGCCGGCGGGCTACAGCCTATTGCTGGGCCATGAGCCTTCTCATCGTTGCTTCGTCGTCTTCGATCAGTTCACCGGCAACGTCGATCACGACTTCATGGATCGTGCCGGCGAATGCGAAGGGTGCCTCGTAGGCGTCGGGCACCACCGGTGCTCCCGAGTCGTACCCGCAAGAAAGGCCTTCGAGCTCGTAGAGCATCGGTGTTGTGTGGGGAACGTCGCGGCTGGCTACGAGAGCACCGTCGACGTAGAGCTGGAAATGCCCTGGAGCCCCTTTGCCGTTCGCGAAGTCGGGTTCGCCGGTGGGCTCGAACTCAAAGCGGAACCTATGGCGCCCTTCGGGGACAGACTCGGTCGAGGTGACGGTGAAGTAGTCCCTGGCTACATAGTTGAGCGTGTAGTGGAGCCGCCCGTCCTTGACGTAGAGCGAATAGCCCCCTGCCGCTCCTCCATTGGCGAGCAAGACGCCATCGCAACCGCCGGCAGGCACGGTGACATCGGCCTCGATACTGTGCGGACGGTTCATCGTCTTTGGCACCGCAAACGTTGGGACGGCGGCCAAGTTCGGGTAGTAGGCGAATCGAGTTCGCGGCCGTGACGTCTGGGGTCGCTCAACGGTTGTGCGTGAAGTGACCTCGCCGTCGAGTGGCAGGACCTGGTGCTTGCCTGCCTCGACCCACCACAGTGCGATGAGCTCCCGAAGCTTGGCCGGGTACTCGGCAGCGACATTGCGCGACTCCGTCGGGTCGTCGCTGATCCGGTACAGCTCCCAGCCATGGGTCTCGATGTCGTCGAGGACTTCGGGCGGGATCGGAGAGCCGAACATGCGACCTTTCTCCGCCGCAGTCGTGAAGTCCGGGCCGGGCCACGGGCACACCGCTCGCCAGCCATCATGGTCGATGGCGCGATGTCCCAACATCTCGAAGTACTGGGTCTTGTGGTCCGACTCGACTGCCGGGTCATCAAGGGTGGCCGCGAACGAGACTCCCTCTATGGGCGATTGGGCTACCCCTCGAATGGCGGTTGGCGCGTCGAGGCCGAGTAGGTCGAGCACGGTCGGCACCATGTCGATGGCGTGAGCGTATTGCTCGCGTACCTCGCCCCGGCCGGTGAAACGCACCGGCCAGGAGACGACGAAGGGGTCTGTGGAGCCACCCCGGTACGTCTCGCGCTTCCAGCGGCGGAAGGGGGTGTCTCCCGCCCATGCCCAGCCCCAGGCGTAGTGGTTGTACGAACGGAAGCCCCCGAGCGTATCGATCTGTTCGAGGTTGTCTTCCAATGATTCCGGCACGTTGTTGAAGAACAGCATCTCGTTGGCGGATCCAACCGGACCGCCCTCGGCCGAGGCACCGTTGTCCGAGATGACCATGATCAGGGTGTTGTCCAACTCTCCGATCGTCTCGAGGGTGTCGAGGATCCGGCCGAAGTGGTGGTCGGTGAAGGAGACAAATCCGGCGTACACCTCCATCATGCGTGCATAGAGGCGCCGTTCTTCGGCGGAAAGCGAGTCCCACTCGGGAACATCGGGATCTCGGGCGGGGAGCACGGCATGGTCGGGGAGGATCCCAAGTTCCTTCTGACGGGCGAACGTCTGCTCGCGGTAGGCGTCCCAGCCCTCGTCGAAGCGGCCCTTGTATTTGTCGGCCCACTCGGTCGAGACGTGGTGTGGGGCGTGACCGCAGCCCGTGGAGTAATACAGGAAGAACGGCTTCTCAGGAGCGTTGATGTGCGCATTGAGAACCATCGCGATTGCCTGGTCGGCCAGGTCTTCCGAAAGGTGGTAGCCGTCTTCCGGCGAGCTCGGTGGTTCGATCGCAACGTTGTCTTGAACGAGGTCGGGGAACCACTGATTGGTCTCGCCGCCGAGGAAGCCGTAGAAACGTTCGAAACCGCGCCCGAGCGGCCAGCGATGCATGGGACCGGCAGCGGTGTTTTCTTCGGCGGGGCTGAGATGCCACTTCCCTACGCAGAATGTGTTGTAGCCCTCCTGCCTCAGGATCTCGGGCAGCATGCCGTTCTCGAATGGCATGCGGGCGTCGTATCCGGGATAGCCGGTGGCAGTCTCCATGATCGAGGCCACACCGTTCGAGTGATGGTTTCGCCCGGTCAGAATGCACGAGCGCGTCGGTGAGCACAGCGCCGTCGTATGCATATTGACGTACCGAAGGCCCCTCTCAGCGACCCGGTCGATATTCGGTGTCTCAACCAGTCCACCGAAAGTCGAGAGTTGGCCGTAGCCGACATCGTCGAGCACGAAGAACAAGATGTTTGGCGACCCGTCTCGGGCGCGGATCGGCTCGGGCCAAGCAGGTGAAGACTCGCTCGTGGTCAATCCGATCCGCCCGGGAAACTTGGAACCATGGGGGTACTCGACAACAGCCATTGCGCTGCGCTCCTCGCTATCTACGGCGACTCCAGCCACTCTATCCGACGCCAGACCGATCTTGGCAGCCGCCGACTACGCCGAAAGGGCCGTGCTGCGCAGTTCCCAGGATTCCTATCCGAAGCCACGGTCATCGCCCACCCGGCCATCTCGCCTTCAACCGATCGGTTGATGGCCAGAAACAGACCTTTGGCCGACTAGGCAACAGGCCGCTCCAGGCAGAAGATGGCGGGGCAGGCAAGGAGGAAGGAACCGAACATGACAAACGCAAGCACCAGCACACCGCAAGAGCGGGCCGACAAGAGGGTGAAGAGCTTCACTGATCTGATGTGGCACATCGCAACCTTCGTCATCGTGAACGGGTTCCTTTGGGCCATCGACCTGATGCAGGGCGGCGCCGACTGGGCCTACTGGGTCACCCTCAGCTGGGGCATCGGTCTCGCCTTCCACGTCGCGGCGTACCTGCTCGACAACAACGGGGGCCAAAGCCGCCGGTATCACAAGTACCTCGCCGAGGAAGAGAACCGGGAAACCCAGAACTCGGCCGAGGTCTGACACCGCCCCGACAGACGAACCTACCAACGGCACCGATTGCGGGATAGGGGGACATCCCCCATACCCCTCTTCAGCCGGGGGTCGTACGTTTGGGAGACCCAGAAACCACGTTCGCAAGATGAGACCGAGGAGGGCCGTCATGGGGTCGAACGCACCAAGCCCG